>CAVUXE010000019.1:0-5907 GCA_963745235.1 uncultured Spirochaetota bacterium
TCTTACCCAGACGGGCGCCCCTTGGCAAAGCTCCGAGCCCATATCCACCGGCGGAAAAACCAGTGTTGATTATACCTTTGTCTTGCCACCGCCTGGAACGTATCAAGTCTCCGCCAGCCTGTTCGATGGATCTGGGAACCTTCTCGCTCAAGCGTCGACCTCGTTTACAGTGCCAACGCAAACTAACCCTGTGGTTCTGACGATGATTAGCAATGACGCAAACCTCTCCAACATGGTAATCAGCGACTCAACAGGTACAACATATCCGTACGAACCTGCCTTCAGCCCGACGACATACACCTATGACAATGGGGAGGCGATTCTCCCATCTCCAGGTAGCACAACTTTTACCATAACGCTGACTACCCAGGATCCCAACGCGACAATCACCTCTGTGACTCAAGAATCAGTCCTCCTTTCGCACACTGGGTCGACTTACACACTCTCTTTTAATGGTTTTGAACCTGAAACGATCACGATCGTGGTAACGGCGCAGGATGGGACAACCACGCAGACCTACACTTTCACTGTGTATGCATCAGGGGAGGGCTGAAAGTTCGACTGACTATCTCCCGAACAATTTTACGCTCGTGGGCGGCCGATAGCGAAGTTTTCCGAAGGCCCCCTGCGGTCTCATTTATAGCCCGTTAAAGAGCTCCTCATCGCTGAAGGCGTCGTGCACATAGTACCTCCAAGGTGAAGTTTTCCCAGGGCACCCTGTGCCATTTAGCTGGTACAAAAGGCTTTGCTCACGGAATTACAGCGACTTATATTCAAGCGCAGATGATACTGGTCAGCGAATCCTGGCCGGCGACTGTCGGAATGTTGTGCAACTACGGTTGTTCTTCCTTTGGTTCGACTTGGCTGCGTCACAAATCGATAATTTGAATCCGCCTGGCTGGTAAGCGCCCGGCCCGCACAAGGAGACTGTTATGGCACAAAGCCAAAGAAAGCTTGGTAGGTTGCCCAGGGCACGAAACCCTCGCGTACCTCACATGAGCTCGCTGCTTGCAGGCAGGGCTGCCGCGGCCTTGCCACCACAGATCGACTACACCAGTCGAATGCCCGCGCAGCTGGGAATCATGATGAATGACACCCTCGGTGACTGCACCTACGCCGCGTACTACCACGCGATCCAAGTCTGGACCTTCAACGCTGCTCAAAACATAGACACCGAGCCCGACATTGACGTGGAGGATCTATACATTCAGGCCTGCGGCTACAACCCCAAAAGAGGCGGTGAGGGCCCGGGAGGCAATGCAGCACGTTCTCACGTTCTTGCTCAACACTGGAGCTCCGCTCGGGCCGAATGGACAGAACAGGCACCGGATTTCGGCCTTTGTCGAAGCCGATCCGCGAAACCAGTCCGACGTGAAGCAGGCCATCTTCGAATGCGCAGTCGCCTACATCGGATTCAACGTTCCCGCCAACATAATGCCGCCGAACGCTCCTCCACCATCCGTGTGGGATGTTGTTCCGGGTGCACAGACGATCGGAGGGCACGCCGTCGTGCTTGCCGGTTACGACGATCAGGGAGCACGCGTCATTTCTTGGGGCGAGTACTACACGATGACGCGGAACTTTTTTTCTGCCTATGTCGACGAGGCATATGCGATTGCCGACAGTTTTTGGATCAACGCCACGACGGGCAAGACTTTCTGCGGATTGACGCTATCGGAGCTTGAACAACTTATGCAATCTCTGAAAGAAACCTGATCCTAAGGTGAGGGGAGGACTGGTCGAAACAGCAGTAAGGGTAGGCCTGTGTCCTAACCTTCTGTTGATGTTGGTTAGAGAATTCTGGCCGGCGACCTCAGAGTCGGAATGGTGATCAACTTATTCCGGTAAAGAGCGTTCTGCCTACTTCGGTGCGGAGAGGGGAGGGGGGCGCGCAACTGCTGTCCCGACTGTTCTGGTGGTATACTCGCGTCAACCGGTTGGACGGTGATTCCCGTGCTCGAGTTCCGGGGAAGGTCAATTTGTCTCGGGGCGTCAGAGCTTGTTCACTAAGAACAGTAATCCTGTTATCAGGAGCGCCAACCTGCTTGGGACGCCGTTCGCCGGCCTCTCGTCTGAGAAAGCAAAGCACGGACCGAAGGAGGGCTGCTTGAAGAACGTGGACATGACAGTCGAAGGCAACATCCTCACAATCAGAGTGGACCTGAGTAAGGAGTTCGGCCCTTCATCCTCGGGCAAGACAATCATCATTGCTAGCACTGAGGGGAACGTATCCGTGACGGACCGTGACGAGAAAGTCGGGTTGAATGTGTATCGCCGGAAGCCGTGATGTGATTGTTTCTTGGGGGTCCTTTCCAGGGAGCCGCGCAAAGAACTTCAAGAGGGGGGCAGGAACTGCCCATAATTCCGCCTTCGGTCTACTGTCAACGAAGGGCAAGAAATGGTGGAGACCTCTGTAGCCTTGGCCTGAAGGCGATAGGTCAAGATTACAGATGAGCTGTCGACAATCAGCTTCCAGGAAAGCCAGTTAGAAGTCCCCGCGCGGCTTTGAAGCAAAATCGAGTCTGTCGTGTAGCGTGGACCGCCCCCGCAAACTCTTTGTAGACCTCATGACAGATTGACGGTCAGATTCTTGTTGAGTCGGCTCAAATTGTAGAGGACCCTGTTTTGCCAGGCAATGGTCTTGCTTCCGGTGATTGTGACCTTCTTTCCTACCTCGCGTGTCTCAATGAGAAAAAGACTGACGGTGGCAATGCCAATGCTGTTGAGGAACTGAAGGTCGCGGAAATCAATCTCCAGACTGTCGCCCGAGTGCCGCGTTGCATAGCGGAGCGCGACCAGAATTTTCTCGTACTCTTGTCTGGTCCGAAACCTAAGCGTCCCCGCAAAGGCAACTCGGGAAAAATCACGGGCTGCCCGAATTGAGTAGCTCGGTTTGTTATCCTGGTTCATCTGACATTGCGCAACCCGAAAACGCGCCCTCTACCAAAAGCAAATGCCACCACCAAGCCAACTTTTACAAAGGTAGTGGTAACTGTTCAGCTCCCCGGGAGGCAAAGTACCGGACAAATGTTAAGGATTCCGGAAACTCAAAAAGTCTGTCACTCACTATCATCTGCCGCGAATCCCTCGCGAACAAATCCTGAATGCATACAAGGCAGGCCCTGAGGCTATCACTTCTCTCATCGAGTACCTGCAGGATCAGCACGATAATACGATCGACCAGGTGGTGGACCAGATCAAGAAGTTAACGCAAAGAATCAAAGCGCTGGAGGAGAAGAACGACAAGGACAGTCACAACAGCGATAAGCCTTCCTCTACTGATGGCCTGCACAGACGGATTCATAAGAGACGAGAATCCAGCGGAAAAAAAACCGGCGGCCAGCAAGGGCATGAAGGAACAACGTTGTCCATGGTCGAACACCCGCAGCAGGTGCGGATTCATGAGGTCAAAGTATTCCAGGGATGCGGCAAGTCGCTACGCCAGGAGAAGGCGCGAGGGTATGAGAAACGCCAGGTCTTCGACCTTCCCCCCATCGCCGTGGAAGTGACCGGACACCGTGCCCAGATCAAACGTTGTTGTTTTGTGACTTACCCCAAGTGGAAACGCCGCTATCGAAAGCTCGTGGCAGTGGGGACAGTACGGTCAACGGCTGAAGGCGTTTGCGGTGTACCTGAAAAACTATGGGTTTCTTTCCTACGATCGAGCCGCACAAGCCTTCGCGGATTTGTTCGGAATTCCCCTCAGCGTTGGCACGCTGGCCAGTATAGATCGGCGCTGTGGGCAACGAGTCGAAGGTATTGTGGAGCACATCAGGCAGAAACTGATCCATGCAAAAGTGGTGCATTTTGATGAGACCGGCTTGAGCATCAACGGGAAACTGCACTGGCTGCACGGGGCGGGCACTCAGGAGTTTACCTACTACTATCCTCATCAGAGGCGCGGGACGGCCGCCACAGACCAGATAGGAATTCTGCCGCGGCTGAAAGGCAACGCAGTTCGTAACTGTTCACCTCCCGGGGAGCTGAACAGTTACCAAAAGCCTTTTGATAGGACAACGCTGCTTCAGAGGGTAAGGGCGATACTGGATAGACCTGGAACTTGAAGGCGCCCGAGGAGAGAGGCCCACCACTCAGGAGTCTATGATTTCCCCTGGGCACGTGGGGTCCTGGTCCCATGGTATACTGCCTCGAAAAGAACAATGTGAGAAAGCGAATAGTTGTCGCCGTAGTTCTTGCTTTCCTCTTGACGGCTTCGACATATGGCCAGACGTCGAGCTTTTTTGAGCTCGTGAAGACCGGTACTTCCCAGAGTGTGCAGGCCGCCATCAAGCAGGGTGCAGAGGTAAACGCACAGGACAACTACGGCCGGACGCCGCTGATGCATGCGGCCACGTTCAGCCGAAACCCCGAGGTGATAACCGTGCTCGTAAAGGCGGGAGCCAACGTAAACGCACGGGACAACTACGGCTGGACAGCGCTGATGCTGGCGGCTTCGGGTAATCAGAGCTCTGGGGTGATTTCCGCTCTTGTGCAGGCAGGAGCCGACCTCAGCGCACGAGACAGATACGGTCTAACCTCGCTGACGTTGGCGGCCTGGGGAAACGAGAATCCGGGAGTGATTTCTGCTCTTGTGCAGGCGGGAGCCGATCTCAACGTGCGAGATAGATACGGTCTAACCTCGCTGATGTTTGCCGCCCGGTGCAATAAGAATCCCGAGGTGATCATGACGCTATTGAAAGCAGGCGCAGACACGAAGAAGAAAGACAACGAAGGGAAAACAGCCTTTGATTACGCGCAGGACAACGAGCAACTGAAAGGCACCGGCACCTACTGGCGGCTCCAGGAAGTGGCCAAGTAATCGCGAAGGGTCCGAGACAGGGCGCGTTGCTCGGCAGGCTCTTCTTGCGTTCGCCGCCACGCAAAGTGGTTGGGAGGTCTGATATGGAGATCCTATTTCCACGAGAACAACAGCTGGTCTTTGATAACGCGAGTGTAGACTTTCCCGCAATTGTGGACGGTCGCCGAACCCCTTGCAAGATTTCAGGTGAGGGCGTGTCGACACTCCGCGATAATGTCATATAGCGAACTCAACAGAAATGTCCTCTCGGCTACCCTGCTGAGCACGGGGGTGGCCAGTGGCGGGAGGACTGTACTTGAGTCAGAAGGAGCGTCGAAGAATGAAGGTCCTGGAGGAGGTGAAGAAACAACGCCTCATGGCCGAGGCTGCCAAGGTGCTGGAGCTCTCTTACCGTCAGGCACATAGGATTCGGGTGCGCTACAAGGGGGAAGGGGACTCGGGGCTGGTGCATCAAGGAAGGGGCAGAACCCCCAACAACGCCATCGGCGATGAACTGAAGCAGAAGATTCTACGCCGCTACGAGGAAGGCTACGCGGGGTTTCGTCCCACATTTTGGCGGCGGAGAAGTTGGCCGAGGAGGGGATGGAGATCGACCACAACACGCTGTGGCGCTGGCTACGAGAGGCGGGGTTGTGGACTCGGCAACGAGCCCGTTATCCCTACCGGGAGTGGCGGGAGCGGCGGATGCATTTCGGCGAGCTGGTGCAGCTGGATGGCAGCCATCACGATTGGTTCGAGCAACGGGGGGAGGACTGCTGCTTGATGAACATGGTCGACGATGCCACGAGCATCACCCTGAGTCTGATGGCCAAGGAGGAGACGACCGAAGCGGCGATGAGGCTTCTGTGGGCATGGATCAAGCGTTACGGCATTCCGGCCAGCGTTTATTGCGACCGCAAGAACGTGTATGTCACGGAGCGCGAACCCACGCCGCAGGAACAACTGGCGGGTCAGAAACTTTTGACCGCCTTTGGGATGGCTTGCCAAAAGTTGGGTATTGAGATCATTACGGCATACTCTCCCCAGGCCAAAGGCCGAGTGGAGCGTAATCATGGGGTCTACCAGGGATAGAATCTTACACAAATGGT
>CAVUXE010000020.1:0-31127 GCA_963745235.1 uncultured Spirochaetota bacterium
TTCTAGTCAACCCGCGCGACTTTTGACACCCCCGCGCAAGTCCGCTATAGTGGCGCGGGAGGAAAAACGTGGCTGAGGCAAAGAAGGGTGACTTCGCTGATCTCCTTGACGGCACGTTCACCATGATATCCCGCACCTGGATGACATCGCTGATCCTGGGCGGCGTGCTCTTCATCCCCACGGCATTCCTGTTCGGCTGGGCGTACAGCGCCTTCTTTGATTCCATCAAAGAGATGGCCGGAGGAATGGCCCGGGAGAATCCAACATCGGGGCTCCTGGCATTTGGTCTGGGCTACCTGTGGATCCTGCTGGCAGCACTGGCGCAGGGACTTGTCTTCCTTTTTGTCCGCGCATGCGTCACCGAGCACACGGCTCGGGCGGTCCGCGGGGAGGCCACCAACACGTTCAGCGTGGCGGCGTACGTGATCAGGAACAAGTACGCGCCGCTCCTTGGCCAGAGAGTCCTCCAGATGATCATCGTATCCATCACACTCTCCGCAGTGGTCCTCATCGTGAGCCTGGCAATTGGAGCTCTCCTGGCCATCAAGCTGACCGGGCTTGCCATCCTGGCGGGCATTCTCTTTTCCCTTGCGGGGCTTGCGGTGGTGATCTGGCTTTCCGTCAGTTACCGCGTGACCCTGGAATCCCTGGTGATAGACGGCACCAGGATCGAGCAAAGCCTTGACCACAGCTTGGCCCTGGTCAGGCCCCGGTGGTGGCGGGTCTTCGGGTACACCCTGCTCTTCGGCCTCATGGTCAGCTTTGCCTCTTCCCTCATTGGCACGCCCATCATGTTCTTCGCAACCATCCGCCAGTTCATCCACGCCCTGGAGGCGCTGGTCAGGGAGTCTTCGGGACCCCGCAGCTTCAACCAGGTCTTCCTGAGGCTCATGGCCGGGCTGGGTCGGCGGCTTGGGATCCTTCAATACGTCCAGGGCCTCATTTCGGCATTTGTCACGCCGGTGTTCATGACGCTCCTGTTCCTGGAGCTGAAGAAGCCACCCGCGCCGCAGCCCGCGGCCGCGGGCCTGCCTGAGTCCCAAATCGCACCGACTGCGGGCGAGCTTCCCGGTGCGCAACCCCTTCCCCCGGGGGCCATCACGTGAGGCCAAGGCCCGCACCGATTCTGGACGGATCCTGGGAGAAGCCCGGAAGCAACCCGCTGCGGGCGGGGATTGCCCGGTCTTTTGATCACGGGGGCGCTGTATTCCACCATCGGCGGACTGATCCTTTCCATTGTTGCCCTTGCTTTCTCGTCCCACGACTGGTCATGGATCAGGTCTGACAACTTTGTGGATTTTCTCCTGCGCTACTATCAGAAGTTCCAGGTCCCCATCCTTGTGGTCACCGCGATCATGGAGTTCGCGGTGTTCCTTGGAATCACTTTCTTCCTTGTCAGAAAGTGGCATTCCAGCCAGCCCGCGCGCTACCTCTCGTACAATCCGCCCGCCGCGCTTGACCTCATCCTTGCCGGTGTCGGGGGGATAGCCGTTGTGCCGCTTGCGGAGCTGCTGGACAGCTGGTCCTACATCCTGTTTCCCGTGCTGAAAGAGCTGCGAGGCGGGGAGGCCTCTCTCCTTGCCATCCACACTCCCGCGCAGGCGGCGCTGGTGGTGTTCGCGGTCTCAATCACACCTGCAATCTGCGAAGAGGCCATCTTCCGCGGCTGGCTCCAGCGCACCATACGTCGAAAGGCTTCCGCCCTTGTCTCCATCGTCATCACCGGGGTCATCTTTGCCCTGTTCCACATGAGCCCCCTGTCGATAGTGGCCCTTGCCTTTGTGGGCTTTTACCTTGGGTACCTGTTCGAGCGGACGGGCACGCTCTTTGCCTCCATGACCGCTCACTGCCTCTACAACCTCACCATCATTGTGCTGGTCAACGCCAACATCAGCTGGCCGTGGCTCGCGGACAGCCTCCGGTGACATCGCGCTGCCTGCCATGATCGGCACCGTGGTGGTCTTCCTGCTCGTGATTCTGGCAATCGAGGTGAAGACCCGGGCGCAGGAACACCAGGCGGCCGCCGCGGCCTGAGAGACGCTCCAACCAGACGGCCCTGTTCCTGTCGGGCTAACTCCGCACTCTTTCAAGGTGGAGTTCTTTCAGGAGGACACGGGAAGGGCCGGAGCCGGACCACCGCGGCTCCAGCGTGGCCGTCCCGCCGGGAACAGCGAAGCGTGTTGCCACGGGTCTCACGGGGCCCGCTGAGACGTTTGCAGCCGCAAAGCTCCAATTCAGGACATTGCCTGCCGCGTCCCGGGCAACAAGCTCCAACCTGAGCGAGCCGGTGCCTTCCAGGGACGCGCTGGAGGAGAGCGTGAGCTCAGCCCCCGGCTTTACCGGTATCTGGATCCCTGAGTTGAGGGCCCAGTCCCGCGCGCCCCGGTGCGTAACTATCAACGCCTGGGGAATGCCATCCGCGTCATCCTCGACACTCGTGCTGCCTGCTCCCGGGTCACGCGTCCACAGTTTTGCCCATGAATACACGGGGAAGTCCAGGGATTGGAGACGGTCGGAGGCGAAATCCGCCGCCGTTCCTTCATCCGGCCCAACCTCCAGGGTCTGGGTGGCATCAAGACCAAGGGCGGTGAGGCACCCGGTGTCCACCCGCGGTCCTCTTCGCCAGCCCGGTTCACTGAAGGTGATCAGCCCGAAATCTGTATCGTAGTCCCACATGCACCAACCGATGCCAAGGGATACAAGGCTGCGGCTCACGTCGCTTATCCAGTGAAGGCGGTCCTTTGGGGGAGCCACCTTGCGGTAAACGCCAAACTCTCCGCAGAAGACCGGCACGTGATTCGCGGCAGCCCATTCCGCGGCTCGCGCCAGCCCGGCGCGCACGCGCGTCTCATTCCAGCTTTCACTTCCGTAGCGAACCACCTGGTCCCGCGCTTTCGGATCAGCAATCGCGGCAACCGCGCTCTGGACCGCCGAGGGGCTGGAAGGGTAGGGGATATCCGAGAGCAACGCCTGGGTGGGGCCGGCCCAGCTTGCCCCCTGGTGAGTGAAAGTGAAGGGATCGTACCAATGAAAGCTATAGACGACGTTGCGGTCCGCCAGGGGCTTCAGTTCGAGAAGGCCGTCGATCCCTCCCCATTTTTCCCCCGTCACGATGATGGTATTCAGAGGCGCTCCGCGCCGGATGGCCGCAACCAGTGATTCCTGCACCGGCTGCCACCAGGACGAATCCACTCTTTCTCTTGCGCTGAGGTGTGGCTCGTTCATTACCTCGAAGAAGATGCGGTCCGTAGAGAAGCCCGCGAAATGCCTGGCTAGAGCTTCCCAGTAAGCCTGCGCCTTGGCCAGAAAAACTGGGTCATGGGCCAGCCCCGCCTCCCACTCCACGCTGGAGGAGGAACCGTGGACGGGATCAAAGATCACTGCAAGGCCAGCATCCAGCAGGAGGCGCACTCCGCGGTCCACGTCACGGATCACTTCCTTCGGCCGTGCCGGATCCGCGGGATCGAAAAGGAGATCCGGGGCCAGGGGAAGGCGGCATACAGTGAAGCCTGACTTCCTGAGGAACGCCGCCTCCGCGGGGCGGAAAGCCGTCGCGTAGCTTGCCGGACTGGCTCAGGGTGAAAACCAGGAATTGAGGTTGATTCCACGGGCCAAAAGCGCCAGTCGCTCCGGCGGGACACTGTCCAGGGCCCGGGCAGGCGGCGCGGATCCGAATGACAGGACGGCAAGAAAGATCAGGGCACGAGCGATAGGAGACTTCATATCCCCAGAAGGTACTCAGAACGATGGAAGCAAGATATCCGTGAGCCCTGTCAGCTTCATTTTCTGCATCACCTGGGCGGAGACATTCCTGATCTGAAATGACCTGCCCTGCTGCTGGAGAAGAGCGTTGAGGGAAAGAATGACGCCGAACCCCGTGGAGTCGACGTGGGTCACCTCTCCAAGGTCCAGGGTGTAGCAAAAGCCATCCCCCTGGAGGAGGGACGCGATCAGGTTCCTGAGCCTGTGCGCCGTTTCAAAGACTATTTCGCCTGTTGGGTGAATGACGTGCTTGCCATCATGGCAGGTGTGAAGAACTTCCACTTCGCTACCTCCCCGTCCCGTCTCCAGGAGCAAGGGTCGCGCAGGAGTGTTAGTGGAAAACAAACATTGCGCGATTTCTCTGTGAATCTGTTCCCGCAATCAGCCTTTTCCTTGGGCGGCGCCATCTAGGTATATTTGTCAAGCCATGACTGACATGGACAGTGTAACCGGGAAGAGAGGGTGGTCTTGACGGCTGCCCAATACAAGAGGCTCGAGACCCAGTTCGCTCGGGCTGTCGGTCTTTGGCTGCGCAGGGCACGGGTGGGTATCTTCAATGCCCTTTTGCGCGTATTGAAGAAGGGGAACCAGCGCTTCACCGTCATGATGGTCCCCCACTCCAAGAACAGGATCTACAACCTCCAGACCTCCTTTTTTTCCTTCGTCTTCTTTATCTGCACCATCACCGTTGTGGTGGCCGCGTTCGCGCTGATGGTGACTCACCTCAGGTCCGCAAATGCCAGACTGGCCCGACTGTCCCAGGAGCTTCACGAAAGCGAGGTGACTCTCCAGAAGTTCCAAGACTCCATTTCAGCTCTCCACAAGACTGGAACCGGCTTTCGCACCGAGGTTCGGGACCTCCGGGTCGCCATGTCCGGTGAAAGCCCCCAGCCGTCCGTCGGTGCCGAGATTGCTTCACTTTTCCCGATGACTGAGATCCAGGACAGGACGGGCGCCTCCGACCTTGTCTACGTCAAGAAAGACACAAGGCTCCTGGAGAGCTCCGCTGAGACGATGCGCGATATCGGAAAAATACTGCGGACATACGGGGAGTTCGAGGCGGATACCCCGACTCTGTGGCCACTCAAGGGCGTGCACGGCGTCATTACCACGCGGTTCGGCTGGACAATCAACCCTTTCACCAACCTGGGATACCTCCATCAAGGGGTGGATATCGCCTGGGGCGTCGGCACCCCTATAGTGGCTGCCGCAAACGGCGTGGTGGTGCAGACCGGTTACAACGAGGTGCTTGGCAACTACGTCACCATCCAGCACAAGTACGGATTCGTGACTCGATACCTCCACATGCTGCGTGTCGAGACCCACGCCGGGGTCCACGTGAATCGCGGGGACGTTATCGGCTACCTCGGGTCCACCGGGCTCGCCACGGGACCCCATTTGCACTACGAGGTTCACCTGGGAGGCAACTACCTGGATCCCATGAACTTTCTTTCCATCCCACCCGGCCTGGATGCGGCAAAACCTCAGTCAAGGTCAAGCGGATATCCCTGATCGCGATGCCGACGCTGCGTGCCAAACCATCACACGGAGGGGCTCGATTGGCTGGAGTGGAGAAAACCGAGAAAGACCCGCCCACGGCGAGGTCTGCGCCGACTGCCCTGTCTGCTGCGGCTGCTTTGGAAGGATCAAGAAAGTCATGGCCCGAGAGATTCGCTCCTTCTTTCCTGGCGCGCCACTGGTCCTCAGGGATGATCTCGAACCCAGCCTCACGAAACTCCGCGCTGATGGTCAGGAACAGACTCTGCGAATGGTCTGATCCTTCAGTCGGACTGGCGTCAGAGGAGACCGCCTGCGCAGCCGCTTGCGATACATCAGTGACGGGGAAGATTATCGCCTTTACGACGGGAGCGGGCTGCCCCTGGGCACCCATGACGCGGCGAACAATCAAAGCGATGATGGCGCATGACAGGTTCACGAAGGCGGGCTTGTCTCTGACTCAAACATGGCGTTTGACGACGTCGCCGTAGTGTAGTTCATTTCGATGACATTGGGCCATCCGGGAGTCTATATATTCTTCAGCTTTTCGGTTGACTTCGAACTACTTTTATGACTACAATTCGCAGTCTCCTCAGATAGTCGAGAAATAGAAAGTTGTTGGTATGCAAGAGAAGCCTGAAAGTTGTACGTCCATCAGTATCCGTCATGCATCGATATTTTCTTTCCTCGTCTCCATAATCGTCTTCATGTCGACATCATGCTCGAGTGACGTTGCTTTCAACAAGTCTTACTCCGCTGTCAACCGCTCGGCAGGGATTGAGAAGCTAATCTCGGACCTGGTTCGAATGGATCAGGAATACCCCGATCGTTTTCGGCTCAAGCGTGAAATCGGAGTGCTCTACCTCCAGAAGGGTGATCCTGTTTCCGCCGAGCCTTTTCTCAGACGGGCGCGCGCACTTGCCGGGGCAGCAATCACACCCTCGGAAAAGGCGACTCTCCTTGGCGGGCTTGCAATCGTCTCCTATGCCCGCGGGGAATATGCGCAGGCGGTACAGCTCGGGCGACAGGCGCTGTCCGTCCAGGCAGATGAATCTGCCGTTTTCGGTTTCATTACGGGGCGTGCCCTGCTCGCAGAGGGCAAGAATAAGGAAGCGCTCGAGTGTTTCGATACTGCCTGGGGGAAAGCGAAGGCGTCAATGGTCCGAGAGGACTATCGGGCCTATGCGCGGGTACTGGAGTCTGCCGGCCGTTACGCGGATCTGATTGCAGTTCTGGATTCCTATGAAGAATCGTTTCCGTATGAGCCCGGCCTCGGTCTCATGCAGTCGGAAGCCTATGAACACCTGGGAGATTTCGACGGGGCCGTCCTCTCGGCTTTCAAAGAAGCTGAGTACGGGGCGGCGTACGGCGCAGCGCGATCTTCTGACATCCAGAAGAATCTTGCAGCTCTGGGGCGCAAGCTGGATGACAAGGCGTTCAATCCGGTTGGAAAGGGTAAGGCTGTCCTTCAAGCGGTGACGGCTTTCGCCAGGGAGGACTGGACCGCAGCCGCCAAGGTCCTGGAGGAACGCCAGGGCACGCAGATCTTTGAGAAATACCTTCTCCTTTCCGCGCGCATCGAAATGAAACACGCTGCCCCGTCGGACGTGGATGCTTATGCGGCCCTGCTGCCTTCCCTGAGGAGCCTCCCTCCATACTTCTACCGGCTGTACCTGGGGCTCAAGAGCCTGTCCGGGGTCAGCACGGACAGGCTGGCCGACTTTCTGGAAACAGCCATCGATCTCGCCCCCATTTCGGACAGTGCTCGGACCTATCGGAAAGACCTGGCGGAAGTCCTTGGATTGTCGGCGTCGGAGGGTTCTCGAGTTCTGACCAAGGTGGAGCTCTCGGCTGTGGCAGAAAAGGCTGCCGCCACGGGAGAACCATCGTTGTTGGATCCATTGATTGGAACCCTGGATCTTAAAGACAACAGGTCAACGCTGATGGCCGTCGGAATACTTCGGGCATTTGCAAAGGACGCCAGATATAGACCATTTATCATAGATAGATCGAAGAAGTCGGCTGGGCGTGCCAGGGAGAGGCTGGATTACATCCTGGCAAACTAACGCGCCGGGAGGCGCCCATGGGAATGAAAAAGTTTGAGCGCGGAATGTTCATGACAGTCTTGTTGGCCGTCATGGCCATGTCAGGCTGTTTGCCGGCAAGACCATCCAGCGCGGATCTGGACACCTACGTGAAGTCTCGGGACCTCTACCTGCGCGGCTCCCTGGATGAGGCCGCCGCACTGGTGTCTCGCATCGAAAGCCGCATCAAGGGGTTCCATCAAGCGCGACTCCTGGAAGGAAAGATCTTCTTCTTTCAGGGGGACATGCAGGCGTCCGAGCGCGTGTTCCAGGATCTGAGCAAGCGATTCAAAGATTACACGGAAGCGCGGCTATGGCTTCTCCGTGCGCTTCAGGCCCAAGGCAAGACAGAAAAGGCAGAGCTTCTTCTGTCCGAGGTGCTTGAGAAGAATCCCGGAGATCCGAGATTCCTGCATCAGGCGGGTCTGCTCAGATTGGCCTCTGACGATATCAGTGGCGCTCTTGCTTTTTTTCGCCGGTCCCAGGAATACGCCGCAGAGTTCTCTCAGTCATACATTGAGACTGCCCGAATTCTCTACCGCTTCGGCCTCCTTGACTCTGCGCTCGTGGACCTGGCCACTGCAAGGTCGCTCCTGCCTCCGGACAGCAACATGCGCAAACCCGTGTCTGACCTCGAGAAACGCATTCGTGAGGGCAACAAATGAAAAGTGTACTCCCCGTAATTACTCTCGGCCTCGCCGTTCTCTCCTCATGTGCTCTGATTCCCAGACGGGACACTGTCGCCTATTCCGCGGAGGGAGGACCGGGTCGTGCGCCCCAATCCGTGTTTGTGGATCAGGTCGATGTTGACCGCAGAGTCCTCTCTCGTGAAGTCGCCCGGGATGTGACGGCACTGCTCGAAGTTCTGGCGCCGGAGAATGGCTTTGCAATCACGCCAACCCCAGAAACAGAGGCCTGGCCGCTGCGGGTACACATAGTGGAGCGTGAGACAATTCGGGACTTTTCTCCCCAATTTGCAATCATGGTGTCACTGGAAATGTTCTCTGCTCCAGAGGCGGCAGGCCCGGCGCTGACCGTAGTCCATACAAGTGAATCGGCTGACAGCATCTCCTCGCCGTGGGTATTGAAGCGGATCCTCAACGATTGCCTTCGCGAGGCGGCCCGCGTTTTCGTCGCGGCACCGAAGAAGTAGCCGTCCCGTGGATTGTCGACTGGCGCTGCCCATAGCAGCAGCGGCCTGGCTCCTGTTGTCTGCCGGGCCGGCAATCCCCGCGGAATCTTTCACGGAGGAGCAGGCGGTGGAGCGTGGAATGGCCACATCCCGTGATCTTGCCTACCAGAGCGCCATCCTTTCTGCAACAGAGCTCAGCTTTGCGCTGGGCATCCGGGAATACTTTCCGCGATTTTCGGTTGGCTATGATGAAAATACCACGATCGCTCTGAGATCGCCTGACACGCGCGGAAAGTCCATCTCTTTCACCGCCACCCAGCCGCTGCTTCGAGGAGGGGTCAAGCCGTACGAGCGGGGTCTCGCGCGCATGGATCTGGCTCTCTCGCGGGAGGAGTTGGAGCAGAAATATCGCATCCTGGAATGCGACCTGAGGCGGATGTTCGCCTCCATCCTCGTTGCAGAAATGAAACGAAGCATCCTTATTCGGACAATCGCCCTGGCCCAGCAGAACATAGATATTCTTGCCACTCACGTGCGCCTGGGGGGCGCGCTGGACCTGGACCATGCCCAGGCGCAACTGGAGCGTCTATCGCTGGAGATCACGCTATCCGAGACTGAAGCGTCACTGGAGGACTCGCGCTACCAGATGAAGAAGCTCCTTTCACTGGATCCCGCAACGTCCCTTGAGCTGCAGGGAGCCCTGGACAGGGGTTACACGGGCCTGGACCTGGCAGGAATGGAAGACGCTCTTTTTTCGATGGCGGCAAGCTTCAGCCCTGCCCTCAAGCGCCAGGGAATTGCGGTGCAGAAGGCAGCCATTCAGGTCCAGGCCGCGACTTTTCCTTTCATTCCCAACGTCGACCTCGAGGTTTCAGCAAGCTTCACGGGTGAGCAATTCCCCCTGAGAAACCCCCAGTACGGCGGCAAGCTCACGTTCTTTTTTGCAGTCCCCGAGTCGCCAACAACGTACACGGGGGGCGTCTCGTCGACGCCTGGCAGGGACAAAGGAGGAAGTCTCTCCGTGAAGACTTCCCCACTGGAGAGCATCTCCGCGTGGGTCGACAGAAAGACGGCTGTTCTCTCCCTGGATGCCGAGGCGAGAAAGAAAGAGGAGGTTCTCCAGGACCTGCGTTTCCAGGTCAAACGTCTGACAGCCTCGTACTCCCAGGCAAGGCGCGCCATTGAGCTGGCTGCCAGGAAGCTGGACGTGGAGCGCCGCAAGGAAGCAATTCTCCAACGGCAGATGGATCTCGGCGAGGTCAAACGGATCGACTACCTGCAAGGGGCAATAGAGACCGCAACTGCAGAGATTGATCTTGTCGAGTCGTATCTCCAACTCCTGGAAAGGGAGCATGACTGGGAGACACTTCTCGGCGTGCGACCGGGCGGGTTGCAGGCAATCATGCCAAAAGAAAGGGGTTCAACGAAATGAGCCTCCCAGCGAGGGTTGTTGTGGTGCTTGCTGCCACTGTGATGGCCTGCTCGTGTGCCAAGGGGAAACCGACAACGGTCCTCGATGAGAGAATCCCCGTCAGCACGATCGTCATCAAGGATGAATCGGTGCCGCGGGAAGTCTCCAGCTTCGGCACCATAACCTTCACGCGAAAGATCGACATTTCCGCAACGGTAGACGGCACCGTGGCGACGCTCCTTGTGAGGGAAGGTCAGCGCGTTCGTGAAGGCCAACACCTCCTTACCCTCAGGAACGTTCAGCTTGAGCTCAGGCGGCAACAGGCGTTGAGCGGCATTGATTCCGCCCGTTCTTCCCGGGAGCTGGCAGAGGCAAAACTCTGGGAGGGGGAGCTTGCCGTGGAAGCCCGAATGGTGGCCGTCGAAAGGACGGAGCTTGAACGGGAGCAGAAGCGGCTGGAGGTGGAGGATGCGGCTCAGACTCTTTCCAACAAGGAGGAACTCTCCAAGGTCGGCGGAGTCACCGCGGAAGCGCTTTCCGCGGTTCGTCTTCGTCTCCTGGCCGCAAAAAACGACTACGCAATGATTGACAAGGACCTGGTGTCGCGCCGGATCGGGTTGCGGGACGAAGACCTGAAGCGGGATGGTCTTATACCTGCGGCGGACCCTGTCACACGGACCCGCCAGGTTGTGCAGCTGAACACCAAGACCCTGAAAGCAGACGTGGAAGCGGCGAAGGCCCGATGCGAATCCGCCAAGCGGGATTGGGAGGCATCTGAAGAGCTCTTGAACGCGCTCGTCATAGACGCTCCTGCTGCGGGCATTGTCGGCGCAAAGTACGTTGAGCAGGGAGAGTACGTCGCGCAGAACGGGAAGATGCTCACGCTCATGGACACCAGCAACGTGTACGCTGCTCTTTTGGTCCAGGAGTCCGAAATGCCTCTCCTGCGGGAGGGCATGCGGGCGGATCTTTGCGTGGACGCCCTGTCGCCCAAGCCTCTGGCCGGCCGCGTGGACACCATCTCCCCGACTGCGGATCCGCAGACGGGGGCGTTCCTTGTGAAGGCCTCACTCGCCAATCCGGCCGGCCGTCTGCGTCCGGGAATGTTCGTTCGCGCAACAATTACTTACGAAAAGCCGCAGGTGTCTCTTGTCGTGCCTGAAAAATGCATTCTTCAGAAAAAGGGTGGCTCAGCTCAGGTCTTCAGCGTCGTCAACGGCAAGGCATTTCTCAAGCAGATAACGATAGGGAGGGATTTGGGAGGCTCCTTCATAACGGAAAAAGGGCTTGCAAAGGGCGATGTCCTCATCGAGGCGCCCCCTCCGACACTACGGGAGGGAATGAATGTCGAGATATCGAAATAGCTTCATCACCGCTTTTCTTGTGATTCTTTGGGGCTGCTCGCTCATCTCTTTCGACAATCTCAGCGTGACTGTCTGGCCGCACAACCGAGACGCAATCCTGGAAGCCGGGGCATCTCCGTGGGTCGAGTTTCCGGACTCACCGGATCGCCCATCTGTTCAGCGGCTCTTTTCCCTTTCAGCGCCTGACGGCCAGGTGTCGGGCAATTTCCGATGGGAAGGGCGGCGGATGTACTTCGATCCTGCTCCGGCCTTTCGGCCCGGCGTGCGACACGTGCTGTCTTTCCGCGGTCGTGTCACGCTGGAGAATGGGCAGGCATTCGATGCGAACGAGGAAGTGCCATTCTATGTCGGTCACCGGGGTCCTGGACCTGCTCTGGTCTCCGCCGACCCGGCAGACGGTGCGATCATAGGTATATCGCAGGCTCTTGTCCTGCGTTTCTCCTCGGCCATCGACTCGAACAGCTTTTCCAGGGAGTTCGATCTGCAGCCTTCGGTGGAAGTCACAGTAGCCTGGGATTCTCTCAAGCAGCTAGCAGCTGTTTCCCCGAAGGATGCCTGGACAAACCTTGCAACGTATGCATGGACTGTCGGGAAAGACCTTGCAGCTCCCGACGGAACTCCGACAGGGATCGAGTATTCGGGAGAGTTCCGGGTGCAGGAGGACTCGACTGCACCCAGCGTAAGCTCAATAGCGCCGGCGTTGCGCGAGACTTTCGTCTCCACAGGCAGTGATCTTGGCCAAGCCGGCGCGGATGATGTTCTTCTCCTCACCTTTTCAGAGGACGTGCGCCAGGAAACTGTTGTTTCCGCTTTTTCTTTGAGTCCGGCCACTTTGGGCTCGTGGCTGAGAGTACGCCCCGCAGTATTCGCCTTCATGCCGCAGTCTCGCTGGGTAATGTCCCAGCCCTACACGCTCCGCATTGCGGCAACCGTGGAGGACCTGGCGGGCAACAAGCTTGCCTTCCCCTATGAGGCGTCCTTCACGCCGAACATCCCTGTCCAAACGGTGCAGGCCATCAAGGCAGTCTATTCCTCGAGCGAAGACGAATGGACTGTTTTCAACCGTCTTGATGCGAAATCCGTTGCGGTGGACGTGGATGGAAACCTCCGGCTCGTCATCCGGTTCTCACAGCCGTATCCACCGGAGAATGGGGCAAAGCTCGCTTCCGCCCTGCTGCTCGACGCATATTTCCCATCCTCCTTGGGAGACCCGTCGCTTGTCACTGCCCTCTGGACAGGTGGAACCACGCTTTCTCTTACCTATGCCGGACTCGAGAAAAGCACTGCGGAGTGCGGAAAGTTCTACAAGCTGACGCTGCCCGGCGGCTCGGCTTCATCGGACAATGGGTCAGGCTCATTCCTGAAGGAAGATGTATGGCTGTATTTCATCACAAACCAATGAGGTTGCGATCTCTCTGCAAGGTCCTGGCGGCCGGCCTGTGCACAGGGCTTCTTGGCTGCTCCCTGTTTCTCGGTCTCGACGCCCTGAGGGTCACTGACTGGAGACCTCACGAAGCTCGGCTTGATGCAGCATCGGTGGACGAGATTTGGGTGGAGTTTTCCGCAGAGGTAGATGAGGCAAGAGCGGAGCAGGCCTTTTCCCTTTCAGAGAACGGTTCATCCATACCTGGAAGCTTTACGTGGAGCGGAAAGAGACTTCTATTCGCTCCTGCGCGTCCTGTTGGCGCGGGGAATGACTATGAGATAGCAGTCCTCTCATCCGCGGAGACCAGAGACGGCAACTCGCTGGCCAAGGACTTTCGGTTCGCTTTTTCGACCAAGGAAGAAACCGGGCAACCCACCATTGTCTCCTTTCAACCATCGGACGGCAGCATGGTGTCCATTCCGCGTGCCCCTGTTGTCATAAACTTTTCCGAGCCCGTTGATCACGCGTCCTTTATGGCTGCCTTCTCAGTCTCACCTGATCCCGGCGGGACAATCACTTTCAACGCGAGCGGCTCGGTTGCCACTTTTGCGCCGCTCGCCGTTTGGATGCCCGGCACGGGGTACAGGGTTGTGATCTCCGACTTGCTGAAGGACCTTTCCGGAAACCGGCTTCCTGCGGCGGTCACGTTCGGCTTTACGGCCGGCGCAGAGACAGGTCGGCCTTATCTTCTTTCGGTCCGACCAACTCTCAGCGGCATTCCGCAGGCAATCGCGCTGACTGCTCAAGATCCGAACGGCCAGACCCTCCAGATAAACTCCGGATTCGAGGCGAACTGGGGAATTGAGCTCCAGTTTTCAGAGCCAGTCCTCCGGGACAATATCGAATCTTTCATCGATTTCGAACCAGCGTGGGGGTCTCAGATCGATCCTTCCGGAACGCCCCGCGCAAACTACCTCCTTTCACCCAAGGAGCTCTTCGTGTGGGGATCTTTCTACTGTTTGACAGTCAGGAAAGGGGTAATGGATATCAGCGGAAATGCAAGCTCCGTTGACACGCGATTCATGATCAAGGCGGACGGACTCTCCACCAGGCCGCCCAGCGTGGAGCTGGTCAGGTTCCGCACCAATCCCGGCGACCCAAACCCGACATACGATGCATACACTGCCAGCAGCTCATTTTCGAACCTGAACCTTTCCAACTTTACTCCCGGTGTGGATGCGGTTTCCTGTTTCGATATCTATCTGCGCCTGGCCGATGGGGCAGCGGTGGACCCCTTCTCGCTCATGCACACATTTTCGGTGGCGGCGACCAACGGCGCTGCGCTCATTACGCCGATCGCGGTTGCTACCCAGGCTTTTACGGACCCTCGACCGGTGCCCGTGTCCGGCCTTGCTCCCGCCAGGATATCCGTGAATATCACCAATACGGCAAACTCAGGTGTCGTTACTCTTGCGGTATCGAACGGCCTGACCGACAGCAAGGGCAACAAAGCGGTGGCAGCATTCAGCCTGCCACTCCTGAAATAGGCCGGGCTCATGAGCGCGCTGATAGCCGCGGCCCTTCGTCATCCCGTTGGAACCATCATGATATTCATGGGCGCTATGATTCTAGGGCTCGCGGCCGCGGTAAACCTCCGGTTGGAGCTGCTTCCGGAGCTCGCCATACCGAGGCTTACCGTGTCCACGAGCTTCCCCGGGCCTTCCGGCCTCCGAGGTTAGATCTCTCATCACCATTCCTTTGGAGGATCAGCTTGCATCCGTGAAGAGCGTGAAGCGCGTGTTCTCCGTTTCCCGAGACAGCCTCTCCATCATCAGCCTGGAGTTTTCCTGGGGGGAGGACATGGTGTCCGCCGCGGTGCGGACTCGGGAGGGAATAGACGTTGCCTACGCTGCCCTTCCTTCGGAAGCTGGCAAACCGCAGGTGCTCCCCGCCGAAGCGGGGGAACGTCCCATAGCGATCATAGCAGTAAGACCGCGGGCCGGAGACCTCAGCTTTGCGCGCCGGCTGGGTGAACGGGAAATCAAGACGAGGCTTCAGCAAGTGGATGGGGTGGGATCCGTGGTCCTCTCAGGCGGTACCGTGGAGGAAGTGGTCGTCTCCGTGGACCAGTCTCTCATGGCTTCGAAAGGCTTGAGCCTGAATGACGTGGCAACGCTTGTCGCAAAGAACAACTATGATTATCCCACAGGCACGATAACGAAGGGAAATCTCGAATACCTGGTCAAGGCGTCAGGGACGGTCACTGATCTCGCGAGCCTCGGCCGGTTTCGTTTTGTCGGCAACCGTTCCGCGCTCAGACTTTCTGATATCTCCACCATCTCCCTGGCCCCGAGGGAACGGCTTTCCTTCTTCCAGGTTGATGGGTCCGAAGCCGTCGGCCTGAGCGTCATGAAAAGAAAAGGCGCGAGCCCGATCAAAGTCTCTGAAGGGTTGAAGCAGGAGGTGGCCAGGCTTGCCGCGGCATATGGAAAGGACCTGGATATAAGCGTCGTCTCTGATGGCTCCCTATTCATCTCCGCTTCCCTTCGGAGCCTGGCTCTTTCGACACTAGGCAGGGTCCGCCATCGCGTTCCTTGTCCTCATCGTCTTCCTTCGTGATATGAGGACCTCGGCTCTCCTCATGCTCTCTTTACCCATTGCAATCACCGTGACGCTGCTGGCGCTCCAGGTTTTCGGGAGGACGGTCAACATCATGTCCCTCGGGGGCCTTGCCCTCGCCATCGGGATGATCGTCGACAACAACGTCGTGATCCTGGAAAACCTCCAGAAACGACACCTTGGAGCTCGGGCTACCGCTGACAGCGTCCTGAGACACACCCTGGAGCTGGCGTCCTCCCGCCTGGGGTCTATGCTGACGCTGATCGTCGTCTTTCTGCCGGTCATCTTCCTCCCCGGTCTGCTCGGAGCACTTTTCACGGACCTCTCACTGTCCGTCATTTTCGCGCAGATCGCCTCCTTCCTGACGTCGATATCGCTGATGCCGGTGCTTTTTCTGCTGCTGGAGCGCGGCTTTCCCCGAAGACGAAGGCAGGGCCGCCGGGCACTGCCTGACAGCATCTTCCGTCGCCTGCTCCTGATGTCGTTCAGGAAGCCGTGGACCGTTCCAGGCCTGGTAGTTGCGCTCACTGTCCTGGGCGTGCTCTGCGCCACCCGCCTCGGATTCGATTTCATGCCTGCCCAGGACACAGGCGAAATCGACGTGGCAATAGTGATGCCCTACGGGACTGCACTTGAGCGCTCGGCCGCCGTCAGCGCCGATGCCACGCGGCTAATCCGCCGCATTCCCGATGTGCGCAGAGTCCACGCACGGGCCGGGGGCGAGCCTGAGGATGCCCAGTACTATGCTGATCCCGAAGAGCGTCGGGAGATCATTCACCTCTCTGTGGCCCTGAACAATCCACGTGTTCATCCGACTGCTTCGATTGCAGAAGCAATCAGGTCATCCCTCGTGATTGATTCGGCGGAAGTGAGTGTTGCGCTTCCCGGCTCTGTCATCGCTCCCCTTCTCGGTCTTGGCGCACAGGGGCGCGCAATCGTGGTCAGGGCGACCACGCAGGAGGAGGCTCGGCGCAGAGCGCAAACCATCTCCGCGCGGTTCGCACGCGGGGCGCAGGGAAAGCAGCTTGCTTCCCGCGTGACCGTTCAGCCGAAAGGGGAGACCACCGAGGTTCGGCTGATCCCCGACAGGGACGCGATCACTCAGGCTGGATTGTCCCTCTCCGACCTTGCTGAAACAGTGCGAAATGCGATAACGGGAACGTACCCCTCCCGTATGAGCATGGAAGGGCGGGAGCTCGATGTGCGCGTTCGCGTGGACCGGCGCCAGACATCTCGCCCCGAGGATTTGCCGGCGATCGTCGTGGGGACCCCTGAGGGCTCAGCGGCCCGGCTTTCAGCGTTGGTGCAGCAGCATTCCGAGTCGGCAGTGCCGGCTCTCTACCGCCGCGACAGAGCGGACGCCGTGATTGTGAATGTCGAGCCGGCTGCCGGCGGGAACCCCGGGGTGGCCGCTGAGATCGGCTCTCTGGAGAGGCGCTACGATTGGCTGAGGTCCGTTGAAGGTTCAGTCCTGACAGAGAACATCTCCTCCCTGATAGTGGCTTTTGCCCTGGCACTCGCGCTCCTCTACCTTGTCCTTGGCGCCCAATTTGAGTCGTTCCTCCTGCCAGCCCTCCTGCTGACAGCTCTTCCCCTTTCGTTCTCTGGAATAAGCCTTGCGCTGGCGCTTTCAGGAAAGCCAATCAGTTTTGACTCCGCCCTGGGAATCATCGTGCTGTTCGGTATCGCGGTCAACAACTCCATTATTCTCTATGAGACGTACTCCGCCCGCAGAAAATCGGGAGTCCCTCTCCTGGCCGCAATCTATCAGGGCACATCGGACCGAATGCGTCCCATCCTGATCACCATGCTCATTACCGTTCTTTCTCTTCTGCCAATCGCAATCGACTTCTCTCACACATCCGCGGAGAGCGGAATGGCCGTTGCCATTATTGGAGGTCTGTTCGTATCGACCATTCTCACGCTGTTCGTGCTGCCGCAGCTTTTTGCCCTCTACTTCCGCCGGAGCAGGCGACGTGGGAATCGCTAGCCTGTACCGCAGGCCGGTTGCCTCCGCCACTGGCCTTCTCATCGTCCTCATCGTTTCGGGGGCAGTCATTGCGGGGACGCGTCTCGGCCCCTCCGGAGGAGAGGAAGGTGCCGCCTTCTCCGTCATTGTCGAGCATTTCGGAGTGAGTGCCAGAGAGATCGAGAGGACCATTACACGCCCTTTGGAGGATGCCGCAGGCACTTTGCAGGGCTTGAAAAGCCTCCGTTCCATGTCGGAGTATGGCTCCTCGCGCGTCACCGCCTTCATGAGACCAGGGGCCAACAGCCGGGAAACGTATCTCCAGCTTCGAGATGCAGTGGACCGCGTGTACAGCGAGCTCCCAGAGTCAGTTCAACGTCCAAGGATACTCGCATCCGGGGAAGAAGCGCGCCCTGTCTTTATCGCCTCCGTGCGTTCTTCTTCAATGGAATTCGCTGATCTGGCCACCATGCTGGAAAAAGAGCTCAAACCCTCGCTGGAAAGAATCGAGGGCGCGAGCGAAGTAGAGGTGGGAGGCGGATCACCGCGGGAGATCCACGTTGAGCTTGATGAGAGGCGAGCCTCACGGGCGGGTCTGGATGCCGCCTCGGTTGCCCGGGCAATCCAGTCCAGCGAGCTTCTGGCTCCGCTCGGCACGGTCCGGGAAGAAGGGAACGAGCTATCCGTCGTCCTTTCCGGCAGATTGGGGGACCTGGCGGCGCTCAGCGGCTTGCATGTCCCTGCCGCGGAAAGCAGTATGGCACTCAGCTCCCTGGCAAAGGTTGAATACGCAGCCCGGGAGCGGGATGAGATCAACCGGGTGAACGGGACCGAAAATGCCGTGCTTGCAGTGAAGAGCACAGGGGGAGCCAACCTTATCGAGCTTTCCCATGCAATTCGCAGTGAGTCAAAGAGGTGGGAAAAGAAGGGGCTTGCGTTCGACATCATCCTGGATGCGGGGGCAGCGCTGGAGAAATCCCTTCGAAGCATTCTGGAAGCCATACTCTTTGCGGTTCTCGTCTCCGCTGCCACATTGCCCATTTTCATCTCCGGCGCGCGTCGGATTCTTGTCTTGTCCGCGTCGATACTTGTGATCGGTTTTGCGAGCGCGGCTGCGATCTCAGCGGTCGGGTTCAGTCTTGATACCTACATCCTCTCGGGGCTTGCCATCGGGATTGGAACCATGATCGATACCGGTATCATCATCGCCGGCCGGGCGATGCCGGGCATGAGCCGGGATGCATACTTCGCGGACGTGGAGCGCATCATCCCCGCTCTCCTCTCTTCCACACTGACGGCTCTTATCGTGCTGATACCCCTCCTGGCCCTTGATTTCGGCGGCGGAGGGATCCGAGAAGTATCGCTGTCCCTGGCGGCCTTGATGGGGATTTCATTCGTTCTCTCATGTCTGTTCCTTCCGTCCTATGCAATTGGGACGCGAAAGGGCAGGCGCAACGGTGTGCACAAGCAAAAATCTGCAAGAGGCCCCATACATGCCATTCGCCGCAGCGCGCAATGGATCGCCAGGCGAATCATTACCGCCTGTGCTGCTCGTTTCACATGGCCGCTGGTAGCCGGGGCAGGCCTGGCCGCGCTCGGAATATGGGCGGTTGCATCCATCGGCATCGACCTGGATCCTCCGCCGCAGACAGATTCCATTCCCGTCCATGTTGAATGCGAAAGCGGAGCCTCCATCGAGTCCGTGGATGCCTGGACGTCTTCATTCAGCTCCCGGCTGCAAAAGACTCGGGGAGTATCAGTAGTCCAGAGCACAGCCAGGCGCGGGAGCGCAGAAGTGGAAGTGGGCTTCAACGCATCTCTCGTAAATCGCGAGGTCCTATCGAAAGCAATCAGGACGGACGGGCGCGGCATCCCCGGGGGGTTTGCTTATCTCCCCGAGGGTGTCGGAGCGACAGAGAGGGCTTTGGAAATCGCAATCACTGGTGATGATGATGCCACACTCAAGGAGTATGCGTCACAAGCTGCGCAGCTTCTCGGGGGGGAAAGCAAAGTGAAGGAGGTCGTTCTCAACTTCAAGGAGCCGGCACCTTCCTATGTGTTCAAGGTTGATCCAGAGCGTGCCGCCGCAGCCGGAGCTACCGCCGAAGCGGTGGCTGGCGCATTGCGCTGGCATCTGTACGGCCCTGTCGCCCTCAAATGGATATGCGAAGAAAGGGAGATGGACCTCCGAGTCATGGGCACGCGGAGCACGGAGCCAACTCTCCTTGACCTCGCCAAGGTCCCTGTGCCAACCGGAAACGAAAGCACGGTGCCTGCTCAGGCAACGGGGGGGTTTTTCCTGTCGGGGGAGGGAGGCAAGCTCTATCGGTTGAACCGGCAGCGGGTGGTCTACCTGACCGCGCACATGGAAGCGGGGGACATCGGGCAGATAGTGCGTGGGGTCGAAAAGACCCTCAGTTCCCTGAGCATGGCGCCCGGGTACGCGCTCGAGGTTGGAAGAGATCTGGTGGAGCAGGCGGAGCGGTTTCAGACCCTGTGGGTGACATTTGCTTTATGCACAATGCTTGTCTATCTGGTCCTGGGCATTCTCACCGAGTCATTCCTCTGGCCGCTTGTCATCCTTGCCGTCCTTCCCGCCTCTATAACCCTCCCGCTCATCATTATGAAGCTGACCGGCCAGCGCCTGGTGGAGCCAGTCCTCATTGGTCTGATCGTGTTGAGCGGGATGGCGGTGAATAATTCCATCCTCATTGTGGATGCCTATCGCGCGGGAAGCCGGGCAAGGGAGGCCAGCGCGCGGAGGGCGTGGCTCTCGGCGTTCTGCGGCTGGTCTCAGTGCAGTGACGGATGCTGTCCTTTCGCGTCTCTCAGCCCTGACTGCCACATCCGGGGTAACGGTCCTCAGTCATTTCCCCCTTCTTTTTGCAGCCGGGCAGGGGGCAGCTTTCATGCGGTCCCTCGCGTTTGTCATAATTTGGGGCATCGCCGGGTCATATGCGGCCACTGTTTTCCTCACCCCGGCTCTGCTGAGCCTGGCGGCGAAACGGCCGCCGAACAAGGTACAGGCGCTTAAGGGGAAATTGCAAAATGAGACATTGGGCTGATTGCGATCTACACAAGTAGGAGCTATGTTCTCGACGTATTCTTGAAAATGTCTCCTCGGCCACGGGGGAAATATGAAAGTGCATGCGGTCTTGGGAACTCTTCTATCCGTTGTCCTTGCGCTCGCCCTGACCGCTTCCGCGGCCGCGCAGGAGTTGCCTGGCAGCGTCAAGGGATTCAAGAAAGAAACGCTGGAAGTCTACTTCAACCGGGCCGACCTCGAGCGGGAAAGTTCTGCCTGGGAGAGAGTTGCGAAGCTCGGCGCAGAGGCAGCGATTTCCCAGTGGGAGCGGGAAGCAACCGAGCTCTATTGCGACGCGCCACAAGCCGCTCAGGCCCGAGATCAGCTCATCGGTTGGGCAGGCCGTCAGATGGAAGACCGCTATGAGAAGTGGCTGACACGGCGGTTCTTCGAACGCGAGGGGGCCTTGGGGGCCGAAGCGGTCCTGCGCGCAATCTCAGCGGCGGACCTGCAGTACCTGTATAGAACAGATGAGTCTGGAAACGTTCTCCTTGACGAAGCCGGAGACCCCGTTCTGCGCGAAGCAGACGGGCTGCAGGCGGATCGGGAGGGCTGGAAGGCGAAAGTAGCTTCTGCCTCTGACGCTGTCCTTGCCGCGTGGGAACAGAAAGTTGACACGGCCTTTGCCCCTGAGCTTGGAGACCTCCTGGGTCCTGAGGCGCTCTCGAAATTCGGGGAATACAAGGCGAACGAAAAGGCAGGCTTGCGTCGTGAGATGGAGCATGTTGCGTTGCAGGGTGAGCTTTCACTCGCGGCAAGAAGACTGTACGACCAGTATTCCCTTCGCAAGAAGAGCGAAACGGCGACCGCTGATTCAATTGCGGACCAGATCGTCAAAGAGACTCAAACTCACACGGCCCAGGGAATTGCCCAGATCAAGGCCGGATTGAACTTGGCGCCTGACGCCGTGGACATGGCCGCTCCCAACATCGAAGCTCAGAGGTGGCTTGAGAGCTTCAAAGCGGCTTTCGAGAAAGGACTCTCCCAGTGGGATACAGCGGAGGAAAAGTTCCTTGTCAGCCGAATGGAATGGGAACGGGATGCCGGCAAATCCTATTCCGAAGGGGAGAAGGCGTGGTCAACGGCGTTCGAAAAGCTCACAACCGCGCGCAAGGGTTGGGAGCAGGAGGTAGACCAGCTCCTGCAGACAGGCGCCGCGAAGTGGGGTCAAGCGCGTTCTGAGCTATCGAGTGCAATCAGTGGAGCTCGAACGGAGTTTCAGAACGAGTGCACCGAGCGTTTGAGCGCAATGCAGGATCACGTAGGTGCACTCGTTGACATGTATGCGCAATCCGCTCAGGTCGTTTCAACAGCCGTCTCTTCGGGCCAGGAGCTGATCAGGAAGCTGAATATACGGGATGGGAACGGAGAGTACGTGAAATGCTCCCCGGACGCGGATCCAGCAATAATTGCTTTCCGAAAGCAGCAGTGGAGCGGATACATTGCGGGATTGAACAATGAGATCGCGAGCCTGAATCAGCAAAAGGCCTCTATCCCGGCTTGGGTTGAACAACACCTGGAGATGGCAACGTGGCTCCCGATGTTGCAGGGCTACGCGGACACCCTCCAACGACTGAATAGCGCGATAGGGACGAGAACAGCGCTCGTCAGCTTGATGAGCTCCGTCGACCCTGGCGCGTCAGTCCGGGAGGCGAATCCTACGCTGAATGAAGTGTTGAACGCCTACCTGGAATATGTGACCAACACCGCGGGAGATCCCAACAGGGCAGCATCGGTCCAGGCGGACTGGGAGCGTCTGGGCCGTCTTGGAGATTGGCTCACAATGATTGACACGTACAGCGCGCAGGCCGCCACCGCAAAGCAGCAGATGCAGGAGGCACTGGGGAGCGCTTTCGGCAGTGATGCCTCAGACTTGCGGGACGTGCTCAAAACAGACTCCGATGCGGGAATCACGTATCTCGATGAGTATCAGCTCGAGCTTCTTCGGGCCAAAGCGGTTCAGGACTACTGGACGCAGAGGAAGGCGGTTGCAGACGCGGTTGTGGCCTACGCTCAGGACATCTCAAGCGGCAGGGCCACCGAGGATGAGGGAGAAAAGAATCTCGCCTCGGCCCGCTCAGCATATGAGGCTCAGCTTGCTGATTACAACAGGGTCTTGAACGAACTGAGGTCGAAGGGGGGCAATCTTGATTCCGCCCGCCAGAAGCTTGAAGCGGCGCAAGACGCAGTGGGCGCAGCCTCGACAACATACGAGGAGACGCGCCAGAAATACATGACCGCGCTTGCCTCCTCCCAGAGCGGGAACGTGGATTTCTACAAGAAGCAAATGGAGCAAAAGTACAGTGAGCTTCTGAGCGCAGGCGGCATGACCGCATCGGACACCGGGCTTGCAGATGCCGCAACGGAGTATTACGCAGCCGCGCGACGTTACGGCTATGACCTTGCAGTCAACAGCGCGTGGGCCAAGGCATCGGAGCTGGTAAGAGGAAACCCTGAGTCCAGACTCCTTTCACTTGCGGACCTCAAAGCCGCGGCGGAAAAGCTGCGGGTGCCGGCTTCGACAGATGAAATTCCCGCGGATATTGAAGGTCTTGGCGTTTCCCTTGACTCCGCAAACTACGCAAAGGTTTCCGCTCTGTTTGGTGCATGGAAAGGTGCTGCAGGAGACGCCCGAACGCAGGCGGCATGGAAGCTCCTCCAGTACCTGGGAGTCATCGCGGCTGACGCCAACCAGGCATGCGTCCAGAGGCTCGCGCTGATACGGGCGTACGGGGCGGCAGATGCTGTTACGTGGTATGCCGAATCTGGCGGAAAAAGGACTGACGGGAAGCTGGAGGAGCGTTTGTCAGCCGACTCTGCAGCCGCGGCCCTGTCACTGATAGAGGCAAGGGCGCATGTTGAGATTCTGGGGTTGGAGGCGTGGCTCGATTTACAGAACGGACAGACTCCATCTGACAAGGACGCGTTGATGCTCGCCCAGTCCGCGCAGGAAGGACTAAGCCAGGAAGAGGCACAGAGCCGTATTGAGATGCTCGCTGCTTTGATTTCAGACCTCAACGGCGCTTCCGCGGATGTGTTCGGTGCAACCTCGAGGCTGAGAGCTCTGGCGAGAAGCGGCGGTTGGATTCAATCATTTGTCGGCGGCGCGGGAAGCTTCGTTGACTCTCAGGCTGGGGATCTGACTCTGACGATGTGCACAGACCAGTACCAGGAAGCCAACCGAGCCCAGGCGCTGGTCTCAGCATGGATGAATGCTTCTGTAAACAGCATCGCGCTCGTAGCAGAAAGGGAAGCATCAGCGCTTGATTCGATCAAGAAAGTCTTCTCGGATCATCAATTGAGCCTCAAAGATGACGACGCACTTCCGTCCTCGGAAGACGTGGCTACCATGATCAGGCTTTCAGACCCGGATGAGGCCGCGACATTCGTTTCTGAGCTTACTCAGGCGCTGCAGGAAGCGGCCTCCACCGGGCCGCGCTGGTTGGCAGACCGGATCAGGGATTACTGTTCCGCCATTGCCCGGGTATGCCGCGGCGGAGGCTGGAAGCCACGTATCAGCGCAAACGGCTTCAGTAGAAGCCGCGTCCGCCGAGGCAGCCGCTGCAGCAGATTCATCAGCCAGGTCAAACCTTCGAACGCTGGCGGAGGAGCTCCAAGGGGGATCCCGCCTTTCGGCGCTCATGGAGTTGTACACTCGAAACGACAAGCCGTCCGCTTCGGCTGCGTCCGCCCATGATCTCATCGTCGACTCAGGGGCAATTGAGGCTGCAAAGAGATCGCTTGCTGATCCTTCGATTTCCCTTCAGAGCATCGCCGCCGATCTCGCGCCCGGAATGACAACCATGCTTGCGAGTGAGATCGCTGCTGAAGCTCAGAAACTGCTTGATGCCCAAAAGGGTCAAGGACCAACAGGCGAGCGGGTCGCCGCTTTTCGAACCTGGAGCACCCTCAGTGTGTCTCAGGCAATCGCGGGACTCGTTGTGAGCTCCTTTGCCGCCGACGCGAAGAGACTTTGGGACGAAGTTGCTTCGAAGACCTGGTCCAGCCAACAGCTATTGAGCGAAGCCCTCGCCGGCTACCTTGCCAGTTGTAGCGAAAGCAGTCCCGCATCGGATCAGATCAAGCAGCTCTGCTCGCAGTTGGAGTATGGTCTTGATGATCGGGATGCCCTTTTCCGCAGATTCTTGTTTGGAAGTGACTTCGATGCGCGTCTGTCATCGCTCGCAGCCATGGGAGCTGCGGGAACGGTCTACCAACGAGCAATCGCTCTGACAGTCGCCTCGCAATCCAGTGGCGCTGTATCAGGCCGGCAGCTCGCGAGTTTCCTGCTGGATCGGACGGGGATAACCGGCGTAGCAGACGCAGCTGATTTCGCGGGCACAGCGTCTCAACTGGAGCAAACCGCTTTCTCAGGAAGCGGAGACCTCGCAGTCGAGTACTTGTGCAAGAACCTTGTTCTGCGAGGCGTTTCGATTCCTGAAGACCTCGAAAAACAACTTGCCAAGAGCTCAGCCGCTACTGAGAAAGTGAATCAGTTCAAGGAAATGCTGGGGAAGGTCCGGGGATATGTCGCTGCCTTGGACGGAAACGCCCAAGCCTACGCGCAGTCTCTGGGCGGGGACTTCATGTCTCGAGACGCACTCGCGGCCTCAATTTCCGCCGGACAATGGAATGATGATCTTTTTGCTGCAGGCTCGAACGCCGACTACCTGAGCTGGTACGATCAGATGAATGCTTCGAAGCTTGACGCTGCAGGGCAGATGATCCTGGAAGAGCTTGCGCTGGCGTCCGTGGATTTTAGCAGCAAGTCGGCTGTCCATTCAGCCGAAGCGTCCTATTGGCGTCAGGTGGAACGGCAACCCAGCCAGGCCACCTCTTGGCGCGTGTACCTGACCGGAAACGTCGGAACTTCGGTGACTGTGGAAAGCGCAACCAGCGCTCAGACACGGGACGGGAACGGTTATGTCCAATGCGTTTCGGATTCCGCAGAGAATGTCACCCTTGATGCGTTCAACTCCCTCGCGCAACAGGAAAATGCTTTCGTGAGTCAGCTTGCGGCAACCAGGGATGATGGCGGTTCCGTGGCCCGATTTCGTTCATTCCTGGAGGCCTTCGCGGCCGGGAATGCCAAGGCGAGCGACCTGCCGGTGTCGAGCGAGCAGGAAGTGAACGCGGCGGAGGGCGCATATCGCTCTGAGCTTGCCAAGGTGCAGTCGCTGAAGGATGACATACGCCGCTTCGGAGAAGCCTTGAAGTTCCTGGACCTGGGTAGTGAAGAGCGCCAGGCAGAGTTGGATGAGCTGAGGAACAGCGCGGATAATCTTGCAATAAAGGTGGCAAACAAGCAGGTCTTGGTTGATACGGCGCTGGGGGACTTCGAGGGACAAGGAGCCCTCTATAACACTGCCTACGCTGAATTGCAGATATCTTCGGAAAGCCTGGAGAAAGCGCGCTTCATGCTTCGGGTCAGTGAGGAGATACAAGACTGGGCTTCAAACGGCTACCTGACCTCGCGGGGAGAAGCGGCCCAAAGCTACCAGAGCCCCGTGCAGATGCAGACAGATGTTTCCGAGAAGCTCACTCGTGCCGCAGCGGCGGTGGATGCGCTGAAAGAACTGTACGGCGAGTCACCTGTCACGGACAGACCGATTGGTGACGCAGCCACTCTGGCCGCATATGACGCATGGAAAACGAGCTATGCCGAGCTGTTGCGGTTGAAGCGAGTCACCGGCGAATTGGATGAGGCAACCACGGAACAGGGGAAAAAGGTCGAAGAACAGTTCGAGTCGCTCCAGAAAGCGAGGGATGCAATTCTTGACGGGTCCCGGGTGGATGCAAACCTCACATGGTCGGATGACGAAACAGAAAGAGCAGGCAACTGGACCAGCTATTTGACTTTCCAGAATGGTCGGCTATCGTTGGACATTTCCGTCGATTTCAAGTTGCACGCGCAGCAGACCAAGGATGAGTGGCAGACCGTCAAGGACTATTTCGACGTCCGAGAAGCTGACGGCGGGGATCCCGCGGAGGCCGCCGCAAAGAGTGACTTCGAGCGCCAGATGGAAGCATGGCAGACAACTGTGAACACCTATGCCGCGAAGTTCGGCGGCATGAGCGCACTGATTGACCGCTGGGGCTTTGCTGCAGATTACCTCAAGCGGCGGCTGTATGACAGCAACGGGAGCGGGTCGCTGGGCTATCTCGAAAATTATCAAAGTGACGACAAATTCATGCGAGACAACAACTACCTGGACATCCACACCAGCGGTGAGGATCTCAGAGGCGCCGCCCGCGACTGTCTGAGAGCCGCAGTGACATTCGCCCAGTCTCAATACTCGGCAGTAATGGAGAACGCCGATGAAAGGGACGCATTCGAGTTCTATTTTGCAGTCCGCATAGCGAGCGCTGGCGGAAACGAAAATCAGTTTGACCAGTTCAATTCCCGAACAAGCGCTTCAGCCTTGCGAATGCTTACGCAGAGGTTGCAGGATACCATAGAGAGGCTTCGCGCCAACCGCCGTGCTCCATTCGGCTGGATTTCGGACGCTGTCGCGGATTGGACCGGGCAAGCAAGTGCCCTTGACAACAAGAAGGGGGACATTGAAACCCTCCTGAATGGCTTTTCTCCAAACATCCTTGGAAGCTCAATATCAACGTTCACCCAGGCAAGGCGTGACTACGAGTCCGGTTGCGCACGGCTTGCCGAGCTGAGAGGGACTGACGGGGCTCATTTGACTTCCGTGGAGGACTTCCTGTCGCAGTATCGAAAATTAGCCGCCCAGAGCCAGGGCATTGCAACCGACCTGGCGAGGGTCTCCTCCGAGCTGGAGGCCCAATTCCGCTCGGCATGGAGTGTGCTCGCGGCGGAAGACAAGGTGTCCTTCAGCAAAGCGCTGCAAGAGATGACTGTTGTGGCAAGTGTGAATGCTGAAGACGCTCGTGGGAAGACCGTACTCGCAGCTCAGGCAGCGGAAGCGAAGGCAGCGGATGCGCAGCAAGCCTATCGATCCGCCTACGAGGCTTATGTCGCGGGGACCGGGACGAAAGCTGACATGTTGGCAGCTGCAAAGAGTGCCTATAGGGATTCACTGTGGGTCGCAAAGGCTGACCAAGAGCTCCTGTCCGGCGTCCTTGGTGACGCTGCATTCTCTGCTGGCGTACTGCTCAACGACTCCGAGTCCAACACCAGGATGAACGCGCTTCAAAGCTATGCCCAGGCCGTACTTTCTGTTTATTCAGGAGCGCTCAAATCGCGCGAGACGGAGTTGGAGCAAAAGTGGGGTCAATCCGTGCAGGACCTCGGCAGCCGCCAACAGACCTGGTACGCACAAGTTGGTCTTGTTCGGGCCAAGGCGGCCAGCGCCTGGGATGAAAGCCAGCAAAAGCTGCTCGAAGCGTTTGGACAGTGGCGGGAGGGCTTCCAGCAGGAATATGGCGACAAGAGTGATGCGTGGAACGTTGCCTACCTTGGCCTCGTGGAGAAGAAGGATGATTGGGTGCAAGCCACGCGGGAGAAGGCAGCCAAGGCAGGCAATGAGGCCATTCTCGGCGAGGTGGGTGCAAGCGCGGATGACAGTTCGCGAAGCGCGAGCACGCTTTTGATCGGGGACATAAGTTATGACCCGAAGGAGGCCACAACGAAGGTTCAGACGCTCCTTGCGGAAGTAGGGAGCGGACAGTCACTTACGGCGCTGAAGCGGATGAGCTCGGGGATTGCGCCAGAGTCGGTGACGGTGGCCAGCGGGAAACTGGGAGCGGACACCAGTGGCGCGCGGATTGCCAGCGAGGTGAAGCGCTTTATCGCAACAAGCAGGAAGGAGCTCTCGGCGTTGGCGGCTCGGGGGTTGGCAGATGATGCCCGAACGAGCGTGGAGGAAGCGAAGAAGGCGCTTTCTGAGAGTGTGAAGGAAGCGAACAAAGGCTTTGAGAAGAGCATGGATGAGGTGTTTGTCACCGTTGGGTACGGGACGGGCGGAGGAGAGTACAAGCGGGAGGCAGTGAAACGGAGCACGCTCATCAGCGGTCTCATAATGGAGACGCAGCGGGTGGAGGCGTACCGGTGGTATGCGATGCCGAGGCTGGAGCTGAAAGTGGATTTGAGCCAGGGGAGGCTGAACGGTCTCGAGGCCGGGGCGGTGATGGATCTTGTCGGCATAGCGCAGGAGGAAGTCGGGGAGCAGCAGAATAGGATCTTCGGGGAAGGGAAGAAGCTCACGGACGCAGAGAAGAGGGCCAAGGGGCTTGTGTTCGAAATCACAGCAAACGGAGAGGCGAAGACCAAGGAGCTGGGGGAGGGGGAGTTTGGGCAGTGGGTGGGGTATTCGCCAGAGTTCGCCAAGGAACCTGACTTCGACAAGTCTCAGAACGACAACATAGTTGTGCAGGGCAAGGGGGAACTGGGGCGCCTGATGGGCGCTTTCATCTGGAATCAGACGAAGGAGGCGCGGGGTTGGTCGGAGGTGCAGAAGCCCACGTGGGACAAGGCGCTCTGGGACGACACCGGCAGCTGGTTCAAAGCCCCAAGCTTGAGAACCGTGGGATCGATAGCCGCAGGGGTGGTAGCGACCCTGGCAACGGGAGGGATCGGGGGGATTGCCGGAATCGTGGCCACTGCCGCGATAAGCACATCAAGCACGCTTCTGTTTGACACGCTGGATGTGGTGAGCGGCTACAAGACATGGGAAGAGGCAGGGCTGGATATAGGGAAGAGCTTCCTGACGAGCGCGGCGACGAGTACGGTAGGGGGCGTGTTCAACGGGTTCAATCCGAAGGAGGTCGGGGGGATCGCAGGAGCCTTGGGAGATTTCGGCAAGGCGCCCATCGGGAAGGCGCTGCTGGCCGGGGCGCAAGGTTTTACGACGAACACTGCCACCAGTGCGCTCAGCGCGTTCTCTTGGAGCAACGGCAAGCTTGGGTGGGACAAGGACGCGTTCCTCACGGGGTCGTTTGGGACAGGAACGTGGGCGAGCGTTGCAGGGGCCTCAGGAAGCGCGTTCACCAGCGGGCTGATGAGCATGGCGAACATGGTGGATGGGAATGGCACCATCCTCAGCAGTAATGTGTTCAATACGAGAGGGATTAGTAGCTTCAACAACCTGACGGGAGGCCTGGTCTCAACGGGTATACAATATGGGATGACTGGGGACGCTACGTTGAACCTGATGAACATAGCTGACTTTGGCAGCGAAAGGGGTTACGGACTGCTGGAGATGCACCTGGACAAAGCAAGGGTTCAGCATGAACCTGGGCAGTAATGGAACGAATGTCAGCTTGGGAACAATCGCTTCGAGCATGGGCGGGGTTGGCGAATCGTATAAGATCACCGAGGCGAAGTATGAAAACCTGCAGGGGGATAAGCCTGCACTTACGACATTGAACTCGGCCAATGGGCTTGGCTACACCGACAACAAAGATAACTATCAGTTGGCGAAGGATATTTTGAACGGGAACAAGAATGTCGTTTACTATAACGCATCCACTCCAGCGGTCACAACGCAGGACCTTGCCGCGCTTGCCTATGCAGGAGATGACGGGAAGTCGATTTATGTCAACTCCAAGCTGCTTGGCGGAAAAAGAAGGGGCCGCGCAAGTTGCATCAATCATGTCTCATGAAGCCAAGCACCTGGCAGGGAAAGATGAGTTCGAATCACGGATGACGGAGACCAGTGCGTATTCCGATTTGATGAAGGCGTGGGGCGTGACCGGAGCCGGAGACGAGGATACAGGGCTCGCCTGGGGCGCAAGCATGCTGCGCAAGATAGGGGCCGGCGGCTATGGGTTTGTGCTTGACGCGCAGATCGCTAGCCTTCCTGTCAGCTCAAGTGGAAGGGTGTACGACCAGGCGCCGGCACAGGACTCGGGGTCCTTGCGCAGACTCAATTGCGACGGGCTATAACAAGCACGAATACGGAATCGAACAAGCTTTGGGATTATCTGGTTCAATCAGGTGACAAAGGAAAGATAGCTGACATTCTGTGGGACAGTGGTACATTCTCCAATTTCACTGCCGGCGTTTTGTCTGAAGAAGCCGATGGCAGTGCGTTTGCGCTGCTGGGCGGCCTGCGTGATGCGTTAAAGGACTCCACGGACTTTGCCGCCGGAAGTATCCTCAGCCACGACATGCTTCAGTACACGACAAACGTGTTCCGCGGCAGCAACGGGATGAATGGGCTTTCAGGGGCGTTATTCCTGGCGAACCTCGCATCGGAGGACGTGGTACGAGCGGGAAATGCGAACGGGTATTTGATCAACGATGTGGCGCGGACGTACGAGGGGGAATATCTCAATATTAACTACGACAGGACTGGGGCCATCGCCGGCGATCTGACTGGAGCGCAGTACTACATGAACTTCAATCTCAAAGGCCCGGGGATGGCCAGGCGATCACCGGGTATTTCAATTGGCCATGGGTTAGTTCACCGACCAGTACCCCATCGCTGGATTGCATTGGATATGTCAACACAGTGCTGTATGCGTCCGGGGCCCAAAGCCGGGCTAGCTCTAAATGCAAGTGTCAAGGGCAATAAAACTGAGGTTGGCATATGGTCGAGGGAATACACATCAGCGCATGCTGCTCAGTTGGACACGGAGTCGGGAATTGTGGCAAATGGGCTAAGTCGCACTTTCCTATATGGCGGGTGGCCTCAGATGGTTGCCGACAAGAAGCAGGCGAACCAGTACGTGGGGGGCGTGTTGCTTGCCTATGGAGATGATCGAAAGACATGGAGCGACACCCCTCAGGTAGGAGACCTCGTCTTCATGCAGGGGCATGTTGGGTTCTATGGTAGTAAACGATCTCGGGCAAAACATCCTGAGTACATAGCGCACCGCGGCTGACGGGCTCGGCGGGACGACATATGGAGCAGGTCCGAGAGAGA
>CAVUXE010000021.1:0-26107 GCA_963745235.1 uncultured Spirochaetota bacterium
CGGTTGTCAAGCTATTTCTGTAACATTACACTAGTCCTTCCGGGGCACAACGGCCAGCATCGGATAGGACTCGTATTTGTTCAGCCCGTTGGCCGGGTCATTGGCGATCAGGGAGTCCCGCTGCTCGTCCGACTCGACCGCTATGACTCCGACTCCATACGTTCCTTCGGGATGCAGCACTGGTCCGAAGACCAGTGCGATCCCTTTTGCCATCAGGTCGGTCCAATAGGCGACATGCCGCTGCATGACGCTTCGTTCCTCGGGGCTCATGTCCTGGGAAAATGTCGCGCGCGGCGGAATGAGGCGAAGAAAGAAGTACTTCATGGGCTCTGCAACCCGATGCGGTTGCCTTCCGAATCGAGAAACAGGCCAATGTGCCCTGCTTCCTTGCCGAGAAAGGTCTTGGGCATGATGACAGTGCCTCCCGCCTTTGCCACGCGGGCAAGACGCGTGTCCAGGTCCTCCCCGCCGTCCAGGTATACGGTGACCCCCTGCGTGGCCGGCTCGTAACCATCGCCATGGGCAAGGGCCCCGCAATTGAATCGGTCTTCGACCGGAAAAAGCGCGTACTGAACGGGCCCCATCTCCATCGGCTGCAGCTTCTCCTGCAGGACCTTCTCGTAGAAGGCTTTTGCCCTCGACATATCCTTTACGGGAATCTCGATCCAGTTGGACAGGTGTTTCATAATGATGTCCTCCTCACCTGGGTACACCTTACAAAAGGACCGTCAGTCGGTCTTGTAAGAATCGGAACTCTCTCTGTAGAAGAGGGAGAGGAACTCGTTGCTGGCTTTCAGGTATGCCGCGGGGGGAAGGCCGGAGAATCGCTTGAACTCTTTCGTGAAGTGTGACTGGTCGTAGTAGTCATCATCAAAATCCGCGGGGTCGCGCGCGGACCCGAAGCGGGTCAGGGAAACGAACCTGTTCTGGAACCTCACAATCTCTGCCAGTGTCTTGGGGCCGAGCCCGACAAACCTGTCGAACTTCAGCGCCACGTATCGCTGTGAATACCCCAGCTTCTCCGTCAGCTCGCTGATTGTGACCAGCCCCCGCCGGGCCTGGATGATGGAAACGGCGTGGCTGACCACGCTGTCAGGATAGTGCAGGTCCTTGAAGAACCCGAGGAGAAAGTTCTGCACCAGGGCAACCTTCCCCTCCGCGCTGGGCTCTTCAGAGAGCCCGTTTTGCAGCTCCCTTCCCGCTTTTCCAAGGACGTCAGCCGCGGGAATGACCTGGTCCGTCATGGTCCGCAGGTCGTGCGGGAAAAATGGATAGGCGGCGCCGGGGAAAAACTCCACGGAAAGCACGCCGAAAGGACCGTCTGAATCGACAATCCACGGTCGATCAGACATCCCCAGGACCCACAGCGTGTTTTCGGGGTTCTTCTGAACCGGCTTCTTCTTTGGGCCGCTTTCCACCGGGGCATTCAGGAGCGCCCCCCGGTAGGGGAAGACGAGCTTCATCCTGCCGTTGGGCACGATGGTCTTGATGTCCTCAGGCCTCCATCCGTCGGGACTCTCGACGATCCAGATGTGCGCGACGTGTGCGCGAAGAAGCCTGTCAGGCTGGAAGAACCTCAATCTCATTCATTCTCACCGGGGTGAAAATAGCTCCGGCCGTTTGAGAATGCAACTCTTCCGCTCATGAGCCATCTCTGGGACCAGGCGCGCTGACGCAAGCTCGTGACAAATGTCACGGGCCAGTTGTGACTCTCTTCTCTACTTGCCCCTTCCACCGTCGGGTACGTTTTCCACCATGGAACGTGATATGATGCCCGCGGGTCAGGCGATGCAAGCGTTCAGAATCAGGGTTCCTCCGCCCGGCGTGCTCTGGCTCGGCTGGATCATCTGGCTTCCGTTTTTTGTCCCTCCGGTCCTTGATCTTCTTCATGCGGGACCGCCAGCCAGCCTGCTCAGCCTTTCGTTCCTCGCCCTTGCTTTCTTCGTGGCCTTCTATGCGTGGTCGGCATGGCGCAACGCGCGGGAGTTGAGCACCGTGTCTGCAAGCCGATACATGGAAAACAGCCGTTCCCGGTGGCCTTCCATAATTGCATTGGCTGGCCTGAGCGTGATCATTGGCGTTCTCTGGCGTCTGTGCGGAGCGTCAAACACGAGCTCTTTCATCTTCACGAGCGCCTACATCAGCAGTTCCCTGCGTCCCACGCGCACCATCCAGGCGGACGCGGCGCTCCTGGCGTTGTGCGTCCTGACAGGATGGCTCACAGGGCTGTCCCTCTCCGCCATCCTGGTGCCGGTGTTCCTGATCCCCGTGGTCTCGTTTGTCGTCATCAGCTGGGTGAGCGCAATCGTCGCAGGGCATGAGCTGCGCGCGGCGCAGGGAGAGATGGCGCGCATGGCGGCTTCCGCAGAACGGCTGCGGATATCCCGGGACCTCCACGACCTGCTGGGCCATCAACTCTCCCTCATCGCGCTCAAAAGCGAGCTCGCCCGGCGCCTGGTGGATTCTGATCCGGGGAAGGCCGCCGCCGAAATGGCGGAGGTGGAGCGCCTGGTCCGGGCCACGCTCCAGGAAGTGCGCGAGGCAGTCTCTCGGTATCGAAAGCCAAGCCTGGCCGCGGAGCTGCACGCGGCTCGCGAGATCCTGGGCGCGGCCGGCATTGCGGGCAAGGGCCAGTGGGACAGCAGCGTCCTCGGGAAGCTGCCCTCTTCCCATGAAGAGGCTCTCGCCTGGATTGTGCGCGAGAGCGTGACTAACGTGATCCGCCACTCAAATGCCACGGCTTGCAGCCTCGAGCTTGCGCGCGGCGCTGATGAAATATCCCTGGATATTGTCGATGAAGGCACGGAGGCGGCCAGGGCCGGTTCTCACGTGCCCAGCCCCGGCAGCGGGTTTCGCGGCATGCAGGAGCGGGTGAGCAGCCTCGGGGGACATCTGCACACGGGCCCCACCGCGGAAGGGGGCTTCGCGGTTTCTGTCAGGATGCCGGTGCCGCAGAGGGGCCCCCAGTGATCCGCGTGCTCCTGGCAGATGACCAGGCCCTGGTCAGGGGCGCCCTTGCGGCGCTTCTCAGGCTCGAGAAAGACATCGAGATCGTTGCCGAGGTGAGCCGCGGGGATGAGGTGCTCCCGGCGGCTCAGTCCAGCCGACCAGATGTCGCCCTGCTTGACATCGAAATGCCGGGCGGGGACGGAATCCAGGCTGCCGCCCGGCTCCATGCCAGCCTTCCTGACTGCCGCATCCTCATGCTCACCACCTTCGGCCGGCCCGGGTACCTCAAGCAGGCAATGGAGAACGGCGCCGTCGGCTTCCTGACCAAGGACGCGCCCACGGCCGAGCTTGCGGCCGCAATCCGACGCGTTGTTGCCGGCGGGCGCGTCATTGATCCGCAGCTCGCAATTGACGCGCTCAGCGACGGTGACAACCCTCTCACAGAGAGGGAACGCGACGTCCTGGGCGCTGCGGAAGGCGGCGCCAGCATCGCTGAGATAGCGTCCACTCTTTTTCTCTCCAGCGGCACTGTTCGGAATTACCTTTCGACGGCAATACAAAAAATGGGAGCTCGCAACCGGATCGAGGCCTCCCGGATCGCCCGGGAGAAGGGCTGGCTGTAGTCCCCTGTCATGGCGCCTGCATGACCGTTGTCATCATGGCCAACAGACACTCGTAACTCCAGAATTGTGACACCCTCCACTACTGCGCGGCGCTGTCGCCGCGCATATTCTCACCATGACGAACGAATTGGAGCTGATTCGCATACGGAATGCGGCAAAGCATTATCAGCTGGAGAAGGCCGAGGTCCCCGCCCTCGTGGACGTCAACCTCGCCATCGGCCAGGGAGAGCGGGTCTGCCTCATGGGTCCCTCCGGCAGCGGCAAGTCGACGCTCCTGAACATCATCGGGTGCATCGACAGCCTGACCGCGGGCAGCATCGAGATCGACGGCCGGCAAGCGCATACGCTTTCCGACGCGCAGCTCTCGGAGTTCAGGAACAGGACCATGGGATTCGTGTTCCAGACTTTCAACCTGATCCCCGTGCTGTCCGTCTTCGAAAACGTCGAGTACCCCCTTCTTCTCCAGCGAACGACATCCGCAGAGCGCCGGGAGCGGGTGGATGAGCTGCTGGAAAGGGTAGGGCTGAAGGACCTCCGGCGGCGAAGCCCTGAGCGGCTTTCCGGAGGACAGCGGCAGCGCGTGGCCATTGCGCGGGCGCTCGTCACCCGCCCTCGCCTGGTGATTGCGGATGAGCCCACCGCCGCGCTGGACCACGAGACCGGCAGATCCATCATGCAGCTCATGGTGGAGTTGAACCGGTCCGCGGGCTCGACTCTCATCTTTGCCACGCATGATCCGGCAGTTTCGCGCTACGCGGCCGGCTCATCACGATGAGCGACGGCCGCATTGTCGAGGACAGGGAGGTCGCATGAAGGTCCTCGTGATGGCATGGCGCAGCATCCTTCGCCATGCGCGGCGGACAGCCGCTACCGTGTCCGCGCTCGTGGTCGGGCTCACCGGCATGGTCGTCTTCCAGGGCTTCCTGGGCCAGATGATGCGGGACTTTCGGGACGGCACCATCCTCTCCGGCATAGGGCACCTCCAGGTTGCCGCGCGTGACCAGTACTTCGTGGACGGGGAGTTCAACCCTTTCTCTTACGGCTTGAAAGACTCCGAGGCGCTTTCCACGGCGCTGGAAAGACAGCCCGCTGTGAAGGCAGTCTTTCCTTCAACGGGGTTCGTCGCGGTTGCCGGTCTGGGAGATCAATCCGCCACACTGCTCGTGAAGGCGTACCCGCCAGAGCGAATGTACTTCGCGCCCCCCGCCGGGACGGTCAAAGCCCCGGTGGATCGGTTCAACCTGGGCACTCTGACGGAAGGTTCTTCCGTGAGCCCGGGGGACAGGAACCGCCTTGTCCTTGGGGAGACGGCCGCACGGGTCCTGGGCGCCAGGGTAGGGGACGTGGTCACGTTGATGGCGATCCTGCCTGGCGGCAACCTCGAAGGGCGGGATTTCACGATCAGCGGGATCTTCAGCTCGCCCGGGCGCGATAAATCGTTTGCGTACACCGACTACGCAACCGCCTCGGACTTCATCAGGATGCCGTCCCCGCCCGTCCTTATCGCCATCGCCAGCGATATCGGAGCCGTGAAAGGCATTGCGGACAGCCTTCCGCGAGGCGTGTCCTTCCGTACCTGGAGAGACCTTGCGCAGCTTTTTGTGCAGGTCAGCACCATCATGGCGAGCTTCCTCGGCGTGATTCGGGCGATCATCCTCCTGGTCACCCTTTTCATTCTTGCCAACTCAATGAGTCGCATGGTGCTGGAGCGGATGAAAGAGTGGGGAACGCTGCGCGCCCTCGGCACGAGGAAACGGGACATCCTCTTCGTCATTCTTTCGGAAGGGTGCCTGCAGGGACTGCTTGGCGCGGTCCTGGGAATTGCCTTCGGCTTCCTGGTTTCCGCGGTCATAGACGTTGCCGGGGGGCTTCCGTACCACAACGGCGCGCAGGCGTACGCCATCATGGTCCGGCCGGGCCTGGACTCCATTTGGCTCAACCTCGTGCCGTCCGTTGCTACCGCAGGGCTCGCAGCGCTTCTACCGGGGCTTCGGGCAATCCGTTTTTCACCGTCTGAGTGCTTGAGGGAGGCGTAGGACATGGAGCGCGTACGGATCACTCTCTTGATGGCTGCGCGCAACCTGCTGCGCAACCCGGGGCGGACGCTGTCCACCCTGACAGCAATCATCGTGGGCCTCCTGGGTCTGACTCTCCTTGATGGATTCATCACGTACTCCATGAACGGCTTTCGGGACGCGATCATCCGCAGCGGGACCGGCCACATCCAGGTTGCGCGCGACGCGCGGTATTTCGATGCGGGGGACACGAACCCCATCCCCTTCCTGCTCGACGACGCGAAAGGGATTGAGAGGGAGCTGCGCTCGCTTCCCGAGGTGAAAGACGTCATGCCCACCGTGACTTTTTCCGCCGCTCTTGCCGACGCGGGAACGACAAGCTTTGTGCGCGTCTCCGCGTATCCGACGACACAGGCGCGTGCCGATCTCACGCTGCAAACAGGGGAACCGGGCACGATCCTCGTCGGGTCGGGGCTTTCGAAGAGGCTCAAGCTCGTGCCCGGCCGCACGGTGTCCCTCTTTGCCCTGAGCAAAGGAGGGGGAGTCAACACGGAGAGCTTCACGATCACGGGCATCAGCTCATCCGGAATAGCGGAGGTTGACGACATCTCGGTCTCCATGAGCCTTGCCGACGCGCAGTCGCTGATCGGCGTGGATACGGTGCCGAGCCTCGTCGTGTTCCTGAAGAACACAGACGACACGACCCGGGTCGCGGAGAAGGTGGCAGCAGCTCCCGCAGGCTCAGCCTTGCACGGCTTGACCGTGCGGACCTGGCAGCAGCTTTCTCCCTCCTTCCAGGCGGCGAGCTCCCTGTACCAGCTGATCCTTGCCGTTGCGCGTTTCATCGTCCTGATCGTGGCCCTGTTCTCGATCTCGGGGACGCTCTCCGTTGCCGTCATCGAGCGCTATCGGGAGATAGGGACGCTTCGCGCCTTCGGGACAAAGCGCCGCCAGCTCCTTCTCATGCTCGTGATGGAGGGGCTGATCCTCGGCCTGGCCGGGGCGGCGGCCGGATGCCTGGCCGGCGGGGGAGTGTCGGGCCTCATCAACGCCCTTGGCGGCTTGTCCATGCCCCCGGAGCCCGGCATGTCCACCTCCTCGGTGACCATCTCTTTCACGCCGAAGCTTTCCAGCTTTTTCGGAAACGGCGCCTGGCTTCTTGCCGCCTCTCTTGCGGCAGCCTTGTTCCCCGGCCTGCTGTCCGTGAGGCGGACAACGGCCGAGCTTCTGAGATCGCGATAGGAGAACATTCATGATCAGACCAGCCACGGTGATCGTCGCAGGAGCGCTCTTTGCGGCCGCGAGCCTGTACGCCGAGTCGCCCTCCGAAATCCTTGCGCAGTCCGATGCAAAGCGGACCATCGAAGACATGAGCTTCGCGGTGCACCTCAGCGCCTATGACGGGGACCGGATAACTGACGAGAAGACGCTCTGGGGATTCCTGAGGATCGGCAGCGACCATAATCGCGTTCTGATGTATTTTGCCGAACCCGCCTCTGACCGGGGCCGAAAGCTCCTTGTGGATGGTGATGCCGTCTACCTCCTGTTCGTTCGCACCACCAACCCCATCCGCCTCTCGCCCCTGGAGGTGCTCACCGGGCAGGCTTCCGACGGCGACGTCATTCGCACCTTTGCAAAGGACTACGACGTTGAGTCCATGACGGAGACGGCGCTGGACGGCACGCCGGCGTACCTGTTCTCCTGTGCCGCAAAGGGGTCTGTCGGGGACACGAGCTACAAGCGTGTGAAGTTGTGGGTGGAGCGCTCCAGTCTGCGACTGCGGTACGCCGAGCTCTACGCCGAATCGGGAGTCCTTCTGAAAAAGGCCTATTACCGTGACTACCGCGAAGTGCTGGGCAAGGACTTTCCCTTCACCGTGGAGGTCTTTGCAGGTGATGATGCGAACAAGCGGACCGTGATGAGCTTCCAGAAGGTCGGCCGCAAAGCCGTTCCGGAGACCGAGTTCAGGCGCAGCTTCCTGCCGTCCTGGAACGCGGAGCAGCCCCAATGAAGCGTGTACGATGCGCCTGGGTTGCCGCCGCGCTTTTCCTTTCGACCGGGCTTTCCGCATTCGCGCTGGAAGGCGAAGTGGACGTGGATGCGGCGCCCTCCGCGTCACTTGCGCCCACGGGAGCTCCGGGCTCACCCTTGATCCAGGCTGAGGCCACGCGCATCACCTCACAGCTCGCGCTGAGCGGCAAGGCTGCACCCACCGAGGGGCTGGCAATCTCTGCCACTGCCTGGGCGCTCCTGGACTCCCTTCCCAGTTACGACCCCCAGGACGTGCCCGGCGCCAGGCTGGCGCTCTCCAGCCGCCTCCTCCAGGCGGACCTCGCCTGGCAGATCATTCCCGGCGTGCTCATCTCGGACACCGGAAAACAGATCATCCATCCCTCATCGGGGTTTTTCAGGACGCCGCTGAACCTGATATCGCGCGGGGCCGCCGGGCAACGTCCCGCAGCAGATCCCGGCCGCGGCTCCCCAGTGGGAAGAAGGCTGGATAGGGACCAGGCTCCTTTGGATGGTTGGCGATTTCAGCTTCGAGGATTTTTTTTCTCCCCGCCTGGTATGGTCTGCGGAGGCCGACTCCGCGCTGCACTACCTGAGCGCACAGCAAAGCGACGTTCTGGACCAGCTTCGAATCCAGGCCCACATAGGCGGCGTCGATCTGCAGGCGCTGGGGCTCCTTTCAACGGGAGGCCCGGGGAGCGCGAACCCGGGCGCGCACATGCAGGCGGGGGCGGGCGTTGACGCGAATATCGGAGACAGCCTGACCGTGCGCGGGGAGGCAACCCTTTCTGATTCGCTGCAGCGGCTTGCCGTCGTTGATCCCCGGCTCATGACGACGACCACGCAGAGTGTGCCCTGCGTGGTCAGGGCGCTTGCCGGCCTCACGTGGTCCATCACCACAAAGACCTCCCTGATCCTCGAATACTCGTTTGACAGCCTGGGCTTCAGCGGCGCTGATTACTCGAACGTCATCCAGTATGCTCAAAACCGCCAGTACAGCTTGTCAGCGCCGGATGTGCTTGGCCAATTCGGCTCTTTCCAGGCGGCCCAGCATTACGCATTCGCGCGGCTGGCGGAAGACATCACGGACCAGCTGACGGCGCAAGGCTGGGTGGAGGTCAACCTCCAGGACCCGTCAGCCATGGACGGAATCGGCCTTACCGTGACGAACGACAGGTGGGCGCTTGCCGGCTCCGTCACGAATACCTGGGGAGCAAGCGCGACGGAAGCCGGCGCATCCCCGTTCCTGTGGCAGCTTGACGTTGAGCTGCGACTCTTCTTTTAGATGACCGTGATCCTTTCGTGACCATCCCCTCGTATATTCAAGGCAGAGGTGTAACGATGAAGCACGCGTATCAAAAGACTCTTGTATCGCTCGTCTCCCTGGCGGCGATGCTCCTGATAGCAGCAGCGGGGGCCACGGCGGATGTTCCCAATCCCCCCATGGACACGCCCGCCATGATGAAAGGCATCCAGACGGCAGTCCTTTCCGGGGGCTGCTTCTGGGGAATGGAAGGCGTGTTCGAGCGCCTGAAGGGCGTGGTGGATGTGACCTCGGGATACTCCGGAGGGGAGAAGGACACCGCGCACTACGAGATGGTCAGCACAGGGACCACGGGGCACGCGGAATCCATCCAGGTCCACTTTGATCCCCGGCAGATCAGCTACGGGACCCTGCTCAAGGTCTTTTTCACGGTGGCGCACGATCCAACGGAGCTCAACTACCAGGGGCCTGACTCCGGGACCCAGTACCGCTCCGCGATATGGTACGCGAACGACGGGCAGAAGCAGGTGGCGGAAGACTATATCCGCGCGCTGGACCAGGCGAGGGTGTTTTCAAAGGCCATCGTGACGCAGGTGGCGCCCCTGAAGGCGTTCTACGCGGCAGAGGACTATCACCAGCACTTCCTGGACCGCAACCCGGATTATCCCTACATCGTGTTCGTCGATATGCCCAAGATTGCCGCGCTGAAGAAGACGTTCCCGCAGCTCGTGGCCAACAAGTCGTAACCCGTCTTTCCCGGGGGCTCCGGCATTGCCTCGCTGGAGCCCGCTTTATGCCTTTGGGGCAGGAAAGCCACCTTCGATCCGGAAAGGCTCGTGTCCTGACGGGCCGCCCCGTTTGCCTGCGTGTTTGCTTGTGACGGCGAATATCGCTACGTTAGCAGCGTGAAATACAGACAGATTCCGAACACGGGGCTTTACGTTTCCGAGCTGTGCCTCGGCGCCATGACGTTTGGCGGGGACGAAGGCACCTGGGGCCTGATCGGCAAGCTTGACCAGAAAAGCGTGGACGAGCTTGTCCATGCTTCCCTGGACGCGGGGATCAACTTCTTCGACACCGCGAACGTGTACAGCCGCGGCCTGTCAGAGGTCATGCTCGGCAAGGCCCTGGGAGAGCGCCGCAAGGACGTGGTCCTTGCCACCAAGGTTCGCGGCCGCATGGGAACGGGGCCGAACGAGATCGGCCTCTCGCGGGTGCACATCATGCAGTCGGTGAACGACAGCCTCAAGCGCCTGGGCACGGACCACATCGACCTCTACCAGATCCACGGCTTCGATCCGCTCGCGGATTTCGAAGATATCATGCAGACCCTTGATGACCTGGTGAGAGGCGGGAAGGTCCGTTACGTCGGGGCTTCCAACCTTGCCGCGTGGCACCTGATGAAGAGCCTCGGAATTTCCCGGTCCAGGGGCTGGGAACCTTTCAGGACCATCCAGTCCTACTATTCGCTTGCGGGACGCGAGCTGGAGAGGGAGATCATCCCGCTCCTGCTGGACCAGAAGGTGGGGCTCATGGTGTGGAGCCCTCTTGCCGGCGGCTTCCTCTCCGGCAAGTTCACGCGGGACGGTCAGGATGAAGGAGGCAGGCGCGCGAAGTTCGACTTCCCGCCCCTGGACAAGGAAAAGGCATATCGCATCATCGATGTGCTCAAGCAGATCGGCGGCGAGCACGACTGCAGCGCTGCCCGGGTTGCGCTGGCCTGGCTCCTTGCGCAGCCAGCGGTGACCACCGTCATCATTGGCGCGAAGAGACGAGACCAGCTGGACGACAACCTGAAGTCCGTGGACCTGACCCTTTCGACGGAGGAGCTCAGGAAGCTGAACGAGGTGAGCGCGCTTGCCCCCGAATACCCCGGCTGGATGTTCGCCATGCAGTTGTCGGATCGCCTGCCGGGAACAACGCGCACCATGCCCGTGCGGAACAGCTGAGTCACCCATGACGAGATGGGGGATCATTGGCGCCGGGGAGATTGCGCGGGTGTTCGCAAACGGCGCGCTTTTCTCCCGGTCAGGGAGCGTTGTCGCTGTGGCGAGCCAGACCGCGGGCAGGGGTGAGTCGCTTGCGGCGGACTTCTCCATTCCGCGGCGCTACACGCGCTACGAAGACCTGCTGGCGGACAGGGAAGTGGATGCCGTGTACATTTCCGTCATCCATCCCCATCATGCCAGGTGGGCAATTGCCTCAGCGCGGGCAGGCAAGCATGTCCTGGTGGAAAAGCCCATGGCGATGAACGCGGCGGAGGCCGGCTCCATGATCGAAGCCGCGCGGCAGAATGATGTCTTTCTCATGGAAGCCTTCATGTACCGCTGCCACCCGCAGTTGGCGCGGCTTGCGGAGCTCATCGGGAGCGGGGTCATCGGGGAAGTGCGCTCCATCAGGTCCACGTTCAGCTTCTCCGTTCCCTTTGACCCGGATTCCCGGCTCTTCAACAAGGCGCTGGGCGGCGGGGGCATCCTGGATGTCGGGTGCTATCCCGCCTCGATGTCGCGATTCATCGCCGGCGCCGCAACAGGCAGGCCATTTGCGGACCCCATCCACGTGAAGGCATGCGGGGTAATGGGGCCGAGCGGCGTGGACTCCTTCACCGCTGCGACCCTGGAGTTCCCCAAGGGGATAATCGCGGAGCTGGTCTGCGGCGTTTCCTGTCCCCTGCCTATCGAAGCGGTTGCCTTTGGCTCAAAGGGCCGGCTCTCTGTCCAGAATCCCTGGCTTCCATCCACCCCCGCGCGAACGGCGAAGAAGCCCCTGCCGAAGGACACCCGCTGGCCCTCGGAGAAGCTCCTCCTGTGGACCACGGAACGGCCGGAGGAGAAACCCGCGGAAATCATTGTCCCGGCCGACCGGGACCTGTACAGCTATGAGGCCGACATGGTTGACAGCTGCATCAAGGACCGGCAGGCGCCTGCCATGAGCTGGGAGGACAGCATGGGCAACATGCGACTCCTGGACGCGTGGCGTGCGGAGATTGGGGTCAGCTACTCCGGATCATAGATCGGACCGCGTCGACCTCGTCCTCGTTGACCATGTGCCCCATGTTCGGATAGAGGCGCGCCGTGACGTTTGCCCCCAGTCCCTTCAAGACCTCCGCCGACTGCAGGAAGCGCTCCAGGGGAATGTGCGGGTCCACGTCGCTGCACCCCATGAAGATCGGCACACCCTCGAGTGACCCGGGGTAATCCCGCGGGGTCCCCTCCGGTCCGACCAGGCCCCCGCTCAGGCCGATGATGCCGCCGAAGCGCCGGGCGTTTCGCGCCGCGTACTCCAGCACGAGGCATGCCCCCTGCGAGAAACCGAGTAAGAACACGGCCTCGGGCCGAATGCCTCCCTCAATGACCTGCGCTTCGATTGCCGCCAGGACCGAAAGCGCTGAGGAAAGGCCGGGCTCGTTGCTTTCAATCGGGGCGAGAAATCTGTTCGGATACCAGGTGTGCCCGGCCGCCTGCGGCGCAAGGTATGCGAAGTCCTCTGCCTGCAGCTCGGGCGCCAGGCCAAGTATGTCATCCGCTGAAGCCCCTCGTCCGTGCACCATGATCATGGCTGCCTTTGCGAAAGAGAGCTGTGCTCCCCCGGAGAGGATGGGCTGGCCGGCGTGGGGACCCATGGGCGCTTGCTTTGTCATCCTGTGTCCGCCTTGACGGGTGCCGGCACGGAGAGGGGCGGGAGGTGCCGCTCTATGACCTGCCGGTTGGATTCGAGCCAGGGCGGCAGCTTCAGGTGCGTCCCCAGGGCGTCCACCGTCTCATCCGTCCCGAAGCCGGGCGGATCTGTGGCTATCTCGAAGAGGATCCCGCCCGGCTCGCGGAAATAGACGGAGTGAAAGTAGCTTCGATCTATCACGGGGGTCGGAGACGCTCCCGCGCGCAGAAGGTGGTCCCTCCATGCAAGCTGTTCCGCGTCATCCTTTGCCCGCCAGGCAATGTGATGCACGGATCCCGCGGACTGCCGGGCCGGGGGCGCCGCCGGGTCCACGACGATGTCGATGCGCGCGCGCGCTTCCTCCGGGCCTGCCAGGAAGCGATGCCTGCTGCCATCCGACTCCCCGCGGACAAAACCAATGACGTCGGTCAGGAAAGCTGCCGCCCTCCCCAGCTCCCTGTGCATGAATGTCACGCCGTGGAACCTGCGGATGGCGTGCACGGAACCAGCCGCGCTCCCGGTCCGAGCCGGCCACTCCGCCGACCGACGGATCGGCGAAAAGCTCGACTTTCATGCCATCCGGATCATCGAAGGAGATGACCTCCTCACCGAAGCGCTTGTCCGGCCCGCTGAATTGAGCTCCTTTTCGGGAAAGCCGCTCCGCCCACGCCTCGAGGGTGCCGACGGGAATGGAGAATGCAACGGCAGACGTCTCTCCGGCGCCCCTTTTCCCGCGCGCCGCATCGGGGAACGGGAAGAATGTCAGGATGGTGCCCGGCCTGCCCTGCTCGTCTCCGTAGTAGAGATGGTAGACGTCAGGAGCATCGAAGTTGACTGTCTGCTTCACGAGGCGAAGGCCCAGGAAGCCGACGTAGAAGTCCACGTTCGCCTGCGGGTCGCTTGCCAACGCGGTGACGTGGTGGATCCCCTTGATATCCATGATGTCCTCCCCGATGAGCCCGTTGACCGTCGCGAGCGCCTAGGCCGGCTTCATCGGAAGCCGAAGGCCGGTCCGCGGGGAGTGAAGATACGAAATGGCCGGCGCGGAGTCAACGTCAGCGTCAATCTTCCTGGTCAAGCAACCTGCGAAAAGACTCGAGCTCTTCTTTCTTTTCCGGCGGCGTTGCCGGGTAGGAAACCTTGAGGGACGCCAGGGTGTCCACCGCGATCTGCGACACGATGATCCGCGCGTTCTCCTTGTCATCCGCCGGAACGACGTACCACGGGGCGTCAACCGTGCTCGTGGCGCTGATGCACTCCTCGTAGGCCTCCCGATAGTCTTTCCAGTACTTTCTTTCCTTGATGTCCGCCTCGCTGAACTTCCAGTTCTTGTCCGGGTCATCAATGCGCTGCAGGAACCGCTTCCTTTGCTCCTCCTTGGACAGGTGGAGGAATATCTTCACGAGCCGGGTCCCGTTCCTGTGGAGGTGGCTTTCAAACTCCTTTATGGACTGGTAGCGGCCCTTCCAGAGAGCGCCGTCAGCCGCGGCCTTCTCGGAAAGGCCCTCCGCCCGAAGGAGCTCGGGATGGACTCGCACCACCAGGACTTCCTCGTAATAGGAGCGGTTGAATATACCGATCCGACCTCTCTCGGGAAGGCATTTCGTGGTGCGCCAGAGAAAATCGTGCTGCAGCTCCTCCGCGCTTGGCTGTTTGAAGCTGAAGACCTGGCAGCCCTGCGGATTGACCCCGGACATCACGTGCCGTATGGTGCCGTCCTTCCCGGCGGCATCCATTGCCTGGAAAATGAAGAGGACCGCATAGCTGCCCGACGCGTAGAGGACGTTCTGGAGCGAGCTCAGGGCCCGGACATGATCCTCAATGAGGTCCTGGTATTCCTTCTTCGATCCGTACGCGGGCTTGACCCGGGTCGGCGCTTCCTTCAGGCTCGCTTTCGCCCCTTGCCGGACGATGAAGTCACCTGGGTCGATCTTCATCAGGCAGTCCCGGCAAGCTCGCGCAGGCGCTCGAGGGCTCCCGGTTTCGTGACGCCGCCGTGATAGCACAGGACCCGGTCTACGGGGTACTCCAGGAGCTTGCGAAGCGACGCAGTGGCAAGGGAAAGGTCTTCGGTGGCTGACGGGCTTGGCCCCTGCAGCACGCCGTCTTCCGCCCGCAGGGCGTCCCCTGAGATCAGGAGCCTGTCAGCAGTCAGAAAGATGCTGATGTGTCCGGGGGTATGGCCGGGTGTGTGGATGACCACCATGCCTCCGCCATAGGGCAGCTTCTCCCGGTCCGCCAGCGCCCGGTCCACGTGGACGCTGGGCGGGTTTGCAAAGAAACGGCGCACGCGTTCCCTCTGCTCCTCCGGGACCCCCTGCAGCCTTTCTTCGATCCGGGCAGGGTCCGCCTTGAGCAGCCTGCGGTCCCCCTGGATGTACGGAATGTCATCCGCGTGAGCCAGGACTTCCGCGTTGCTCGCCTTCACCACCGCGCTTGCCCCGCCAATGTGGTCTATGTCCTGGTGCGTGATGATGATGCGGCGGATGTCCTTCCATCCCAGGCCGAGCCTCGCGAGGTGCTCCCCGATGGCGGCATCCGATCCGGGCACTCCGGCGTCAATGAGGGTGGCACCGTCCGTCTTGTCCCACAGGAGTACAGGATACAAGGTGCTCTCCCGTGAGCCCAGGCGCATGGTAACCTCCAGCGCCTCGAGGTTCTTTCCCAGCTGCATACCTTCCAAGGGTACGGCCGCGGCCCGCGCGCGGTCAACACGACCGCGCTCAGATCTCGATCCCCCCGCGCTGGGTCTCGTAGAGCTTGCGGAAGTAGCCGTCCTGCGCTGACCAGCTCCTCGGGGCTTCCCCGCTCCACGATCCTCCCGGCATCCACCACGAGCACGGTATCGGCGTCGCGGATGGTGGAGAGGCGGTGGGCGATGATGAAGCTCGTCCTGCCCTTCATCAGCTCGATCATGCCCTGCTGGATGTGCAGCTCCGTGCGGGCGTCCACCGAGCTGGTGGCCTCGTCCAGCACGAGCAGCCGCGGGGCGGCAAGCACCGCCCGCGCAATGGCAATGAGCTGCCTCTGGCCCTGGCTGAGGTTGGCGCCGGACTCCACGAGCGGACGTGTCGTATCCCTGCGGAAGGCGCTCGATTGCGTGCTCCGCGCCGGCAAGCTCGCCGCGCGCCGCATCTCCTCCTCGGATGCATCGGGCTTCCCGTAGAGGATGTTCTCCCGCACGGTTCCGGCGAAAAGCCAGCCGTCCTGCAGCACGACGCCGAAGGCGCGCCGAAGGCTGGCGCGTGAGTAGTCCGCGGATGTCGATGCCGTCGATCAGGATGGCGCCCGAGGTGACCTCGTAGAAACGCGAAAGGAGGTTGACGATGGTGGTCTTGCCCGCGCCCGTCCTGCCGACGATGGCCGTGACGCTGCCCGCCGTGCGCCGTGAAGGTGACGTCTTTCAGCACCGGCACGTCCGGGCGGTAGCCGAAGCTCACGTCGCGGAACTCCACCTCCCCGCGGGGCTGCGCAAGCTCGCTCGCGCCCGCCGTGTCCGCCGGCTCCTCCTGCTCGTCCATCACCTCGAACACGCGCTCGGCGCCCGCCACGGCGGACATCAGGGTGTTGTAGGAATTGGCGATGTCGTTCAGCGGCCTCACGAACTGGCGCGAGTAGGAGATGAAGGTGGCGATGAGCCCGACGCTGATGGAGCCCCGCAGCGCAAGGTAGCCGCCCGTCACCGCCACGGAAGCGAAGCCGATGTTGCCGATGACGTTCATCATGGGCATGAGGAACCCCGTCCAGATCTGGGCCCGCGTTCCGACGCGGCGCAGCTCTTCGTTGATGACGGCGAACCTCCTCCCCGCCTCGGGTTCCCTCCCGAACGCCTTCACCGCCTGGATGCCGGAGACGGTCTCCTCGACGTGCCCGTTCAGCGCGCCCAGGGCGTCCTGCTGCTCCTTGAACAGCACGCGCGTTCGCCGCGCGATGGTGGAGGTGAGAAGGAAGACCAGCGGGACCGGGACCAGGCTGGCGAGAGCCATGACCGGGCTCAGGAGGATCATGATTGCCAGGGTGCCGGCAACGACCACGACGCCGGACATGAGCTGCACGGCGGACTGGGACACCGTGACGCTCACCGCGTCCACGTCGTTGGTGAGCCTGCTCATGATGTCCCCGTGGGGATGCGTGTCGAAGTAGGCCAGGGGAAGGCGCTGCATTTTGTCGAACAGGCCCTCGCGGATGTTGCGCACCATCCGCTGGGAGATCCCCGCCATGAACCATCCCTCCGTGGTCTGGAGGAGCGCGCCGCCGAGGTATGCGGCCAGGAGCGCGAACGCGGCCAGCGAAAGCGCGCGGACGGGCAGCGCGAGGCTCCGAACGCCGAGGCAACGGGGGACCCGGTGAGCCGGCCAGGGCCGCAATCGCATCCACGCCCCTGCCGATCAGGTACGGTCCGGCCATCCCCAGGGACGAGTCCACGAGGATGAAGCCGAACACCAGGGCAAGCCGCCGCGCTCGCCGCGGAAATAGGCCCAGATCCGGGCCATGGACCGGCGCAGGTTGCGCGGCCGCACCTTGATGCCGCCGCGCATGCCGGGGCCCAGCCCCGGGCCGCGTCCGAGCATGCCCGGGCACGGAGGTGAGCGCGGGGCTGCGGGGATCAGACATCGACTGCCTCCCTGCCCAGCTGCGCGACGCAGATGTCGCGGTATACCTCGCACTCCCGCATCAGCGTCTCGTGTCTGCCGAGTCCGACGGGCTTCCCGTCGTCGAGCACGAGGACCCAGTCGGCGGCGGCGGCCGCCGAGATGCGCTGCGTGATGAGGATGCAGGTGTAGCTGGCGGCGGACCCTCGGATCCCGCCCAGGATCTCCGCCTCGGTGATGGCGTCCACGGAGCTCGTGCAGTCGTCCAGGATGAGCACCTCGGGCTTTCGCACCAGGGCGCGCGCAATGGCAAGGCGCTGCTTCTGGCCTCCGGAGAGGTTGACCCCGCCCTGGCCGAGGACGGTCCGATAGCCCTCCGGGAAACCCGCCACAAAGTCGTGCGCGCGGGCGAGGCGAGCCGCCTCCGCGAGCTCCGCGTCGGTGGCATCCTCCCGCCCCCACCGGAGGTTCTCCGCGATCGTGCCCGTGAAGAGGACCGTCTTCTGCGGCACCAGCGCGATGCGCCTGCGCAGCTCGCGAAGATCGATCTCGCGCACGTCCTGTCCGCCAAGGAAGACCTCTCCCCGTGTCGGCTCGTAGAAGCGGGGCACCAGGGAAGCGAGGCTGCTCTTGCCCGAGCCGGTCGGGCCGATGATGGCGGTGAGCTGGCCCGGCTTGCACTCGAGATCCACGCCCTCCAGCACGAGCCGGCCCTGGGCGCCGGGTAGGCGAAAGAGATGCCGTTGAAGCGCACGGAGACGCCGCCCTGCCCGAGCGGTCGTCCCGCCGCACCGCCGCCGGCACATCCTCGAACTTCTCGCTTCCCTGCACCTTCCAAGATCGCGCCGACCCGCTCCCACGACGCCTGTGCCCGGACGAACGACGGTGAAGATTGTCGAGATCATGTTCAGGGAGAAGAGGATCTGGGTCATGTAGTTGATGAACGCGATGATCTTGCCGACCTGGAGCTAGCTCGCCGCAACGCGAAACCCGCCGATCCACAGCACCGCGACGATCCCCAGGTTCATGAAAAGGGTGATTGCCGGGCCGAAGAGCGCCATGGCGCGAAGCGCGAAGGTCGATGCGCTGGTGAGCTCCGCGTTGGCGCCGGCAAATCTGCGCACCTCGCGCTTCTCCTGGCCGAACGCCTTCACCACGCGGATGCCGCCCAGGTATTCGCGGGTCACGGAGTTCACGCCGTCCAGGCCTTCCTGCACCCTGCGGAAACGGGGAAAGCCGGTCGCCAGGTTCACGATGATGAGGGCCGCGGAGAGCGGCACGGCGATGGCAAGCACGACGGAAAGCCCTGGCTCCAGCATGATCGCCATGACGAGGCCGCCCACGGCCAGGATGGGCGCCTTGGCAAAGATCCGCATGACCCCGTTGACGAAGGTCTGGACCTGCGTCACGTCGTTGGTCTGCCGGGTGATGAGGGAGGCGGTGTCGAAAGTGTCCAGCTCCTGGAAGGAATAGGAGGTGATGCGCTGGAAGAGGTCGGCGCGAAGCTGCGCGCCGAAACGGTAGGAAACAATGCTTGCGAGGATGTTCCGGCCCGCCGCGCCGCCCGCCCCGAGCGCCGCCACGCGCGAGCATCAGGAGTCCGAGCCGGAGGACGATCCCGATGTCCCGCGCCGCGACTCCACTGTCCACGATGCGCGCCATGATGGTGGGCTGCAGCAGGTCGCAGACGGACTCCACGGAAAGGCAGGCGAGCGCTGCCAGGAAAGGCCAGAGGTATTTGCGAAAGTAGGGACCCGCCAGGGACTGTTGACGATTCACGAGTGGTCAAAGCCTACGATGGCAGCCCGCCTGGCCTCAAGAGACGCCGGATGAACAGGAAATAACGTTCTGTTATTTTGCCCTGATTCTTTTCCCTATCGCGAGGGCCAGGGCCATGATCGTCAGGATGGGCGGGTTCCCAAGCGAGCGGGGGAGAAGGCTTGCGTCCGAAACGTAGAGGTTGTCCGGTAGCCCCTCGGGATGCAGGCTCGCGGAGTCTCGCCGCCTCAGCGGCACCATGCCGCCCGGATGGCCCGCGTTCAGCGTGCCCAGCCGAAGTGAGCTCTCATCCACACCGAGCTTCAGGAGAATCTTCCTGCACAGGGCAACCGCGCCGGCCAGGACCGACTGATCCCGCGGCGATAGCTCCTTTCGTATTCTTCCGGGCTCGGAAGCGCCCTCGCTGGAATCTGCAAGCTTGACCATGAGGGACAGGATTGACCCTCCGGGATTGCGCCAGCCGCGGTTGTAGAGGAAGCTGAGGTAGTCGAAGTACGGTGAAAGGATGTACGAGTCCTGCTGGACCACGAAAGGCATCGAGATTTCTCCCCGCGGCCCCGTTCCCTCCCGGCGCCCGGCAAGGCAGAGGACAGGGTCCACGAACAACGTCTCCTGGCAGGGAATGCCGGATCTCTGCAGGATGACGGGTGTATCAAGGCCTCCCGCTGCAAGGACCACGAGGTCCGCCGCAAAGAACTTCCTTCTCCCGCGGAAGCGTGCCCACACCCCCGTTGCCCGTTTTCCTTCCATCCTGACGCTGTCTACACGGCACCCCGGGAGAAGCCGGGCCCCGCGGTCCACTGCCTGATCGACGAAGGCCCGTACATCCCACTTTGCGCCGGTGGGGCAGCCAAGGATGCACCGCCCGCACCGCCTGCACTTGCGGGAGTCGATCAGCTTTGGCGTAGGGACCGGGGCAAGGCCCATATCCGTGCAGAGGGCAAACAGCTCCCGCGTATCTGCCCTCCAGCCCTTCACGTGATCCGTGCTGATCGGGACCTCCCGGGAAAGCTCTTCGAACTCCCTGTCCAAGTCAACCCCGATCTCCCTCAGGTCCCGGTCCATGCGAAGCGCATTTCCCGCGCTGATGGTGGTGGCGCCGCCGACGCACCTGCCGTTGACCAGGGCCATTTTCCGGGCGCCGCTGGCGCTCCTCCTGATTCGCATCGGCGGGAACAGGAAGCTCGTCATGCGCTCGTCACGGAGCAGGCCGCAGGCTTTGAGCCCCTCCATGAACGGCTCGCTGAAAGAAAGGGGATGGAAGGGCCGTCCCTCTTCGAGGATGGTGACGTCAAAGGAGCCCGTGAGCTCGCGCGCCACCGTGGCGCCTCCCGCGCCGCTTCCCACCACGATTGCTGATTTCACCGCAACTCTCCCCTGCACACGGCGGCCCCCTCCGTGATGCGCTGCGTGAACACCATCCTGGCCCCGCCGGTGAGCCCCGCGAGAAGCCCGGCATCCAGGGAAGAGATGAGCCGGCACGCCGCCGGCGTGTAACGGGAGCTGAAGAGGCAGCTCTGCACCACGAAGCCGCCCGCGGCTCCGACCCTGAAGTCCACGCCTATCACGCGATACAGGGCGCGCGCAACGTGCGCTGCCTCCGCCATCGTCCGTACTCCCAGCCAGGTCCGAAGCCGGGACCCCAGGGCGCGTGCGCTGGAGAAAAGCTTCTCCGCGCTTTCCCCTAGCGCCGTTGCCGCGTGCTCCGCCGTGAAAGAGGCGAAACTCTCCAGGCTGCTGCGCCGCGGGGGAGGCGAGCCGAATGCATCCGCCGCCATCCGGGCCAGGAGCCTGATGCCTGCCGCGCGAAAAATCCCCGGCGCAAGGAGGGCAAAAAAACGTGCTCGGGCGCTCACGCCGTCCTTCCCGCTGCCGCCGTCCCTCCCGTTGCCGCTGTCTTTCCATCGTACATCGCCGCGATCAGGCCGCCAAACCTGCGCGTGATGGCTTCCCGCTTCAGCTTCAGGTTGCCAGTGAGCTCTCCTCCCTGGATCGAAAGATCATTCGGGAGCACCGTCCACTTCTTGACCTGCTCCGGGTGCGAGAGCCGGCTGTTCACCTCGTCTATCCCCCGCTCAACCTCGAGGTGGTCATTCGCCCAGATGAGCGCGGAGCAGAAGGGCATTCCTTCGCCGACCACCATCGCCTCCGCGATCCCGGGGATGCTCTTCAGGAGCGCTTCGATCCTGCCAGGGTGAATGTTCTTGCCATACGAGGTCACGATCAGGTCTTTCTTCCTGCCGTCCAGCACGAGGCTGTCATTCTCCCTGTGGCCGAGGTCTCCTGTCAGAAGCCAGCCATCTCGAAAGGGCTGTTCCACGCACCCGTCATACCCCGCGGTGACCTGCGGTCCCTTCACGAGCACCTCTCCGTCCTCTGCAATCCTGATCTGCGTCTCCGGGAGGGGCGTCCCGACGGTTCCCGGCCTGTTGGCGCCGGCAACGTTCAGGGTTGCAAGCGGAGCCTCAGTGAGGCCGTAGGCGTTATGGATTGTGATCCCCAACTCCTGGAACGCTGAGAGCAGCGCGGGGCTCGCCGGCGCTGATCCAGAGATGAGCTGGGCGCACCTGTCCAGGCCCGCCTTCGACAAGAGAGCGCGGCGGATCACCGGGCGCAGAAGGCTCTTGGCTCCGCCGGCAGGAAGCCGAAGGTAGACCTTCCCGACTCTTCCCGAAGAAAACGACTGCCAGAGCTTTTCGTAGAATCGAGGAACCGAAAAAAAGATCGTCGGCCTGACCCTGGGGAGAGACCGGGCCAGGGCGCGGAAGTCTTCCAGGAACCAGATGTCCACGGGCGTCGGAAGGTTGTAGGGCGCATACGTGCACAGGATGCCTTCCACCACGTGGCTCATCGGCAGGAAGGAAAGGTACGAAGCGCGCCGCACCCTGGCCTTCCAGGGGAGAAGAGAGGCAACGGTTTCACCCATCCAGCGAACCTGGTCGTGGCGGAAAATAGCTCCCTTTGGCTCGCCGGTGGTGCCAGAGGTGAATCGCAGCGTTGCCTCGTCAGAAAGGCTCACGGGAGCATCGGAGGCCTGCAGGTCGAGTCCCGCGCCCAGACCGAGGAAGTGCTCCCACGGCATGATTGTCCGCGAGACAACCCGGCGGCAGAACGAGACCACGGGCAGTCCCTTCGTGATCTTCGGGAGCTCAGAGAGGAGACCGGGGGAGCCGATGAAGAGAAGCCGTGCCCTGCTTGCCCGCAGGATCTCCTCCATCTCAGCCGCGGGCGTGGTGTAGTACACGGGCACGCTCACCGCTCCGATAAGCCCGATCGCAACGTCCAGGACGAGGTATCGCACGCCGTTCAGGCCGGCAATTGCAATCCGGTCTCCCTTTCCCGCGCCCATCACCCTGAGGCTTTGCACCGCCTGCAAGATCTCTTCACGCACCTCCGCGGCGCGCCGCGTGGTGGTCTTGCCGTCAGCAATCTCATGGAAGCGAACGGGCCGCGTCCTGCTCTGCAACCGGAAAAGCACCTGCTCGTGCGCAGTGCGGATCGAGGCGTGAAGGAACCCCCGGGAGGCTGCGTAGGAGAGGAGACGGGGCAGAATGGCCTTCCAGTCAATGGTGCAGGGGCCAAGGAGCCTTTCCGTGTTGGAGGTCTGAAACTGCCTGTCCTCGCTGAAATAGGAAATGAGGGATTTCGGAATTGCCCGCAGGAGCTTTGCGTTGAACGCGCCCGCGGGGATGGGCATCATGACGGGCAGAGCGAGCCGCACCTGCAGCGCCGAGGCCGCCCATTCGCGAACGCTTTCCAGGAGCTCACGGGCAGTGGGGAGGAGGCGCGGCGGGACTGTGAGGTGAAAGGTCAGCCCTTCTGCCCGCGCATCGAAGGTGAGACGTGAGATTGCATCTGCCACGTAGTCGACGGGAACGACATTCACCGGCAGGTTTCCCTTGCAGGGCATGACTGTCAGCTTCCCGGTCAGGTACAACCTCAGCGGCACATACACGGTGTTGAACGTGGGAATCCGTCCTGTGAGCGAATCCCCGACGATCATGCCCGGCCGAAAGACGGAGACAGGCAGCTCCAGACCGGCCGCCCTGACCAGGCGCTCCCCCTCGAGCTTTGTCTGCTCATACGTGTTGGAGAACCCGCCTTCATCGCTCAGTGAGTCTTCGGCCACCACGCCGGTGCGGCGCCCCGCCACGTACGCGGTCGAGACATGGGACAGCCGCGCAATCCCGTGGCGTGCGTGAGCCTTGCGCGCCAGCTCGATCACCCGGGCCGTGCCCTCGACGTTTATCCTTCGAAGCTCCTCGATGGGTCCATCCAGGCGAAGGTCTGCCGCGGTGTGGACGATATGAGTGGCGCAGGCCGCAAGACCATCGTATGTCTCCTGGTCAAGGCCAAGGAGCGCCATGCTGACGTCGCCGCAAAGCACTTCCACGTGCGTGCCAATAGCGCCAGCCAGCTCGGGCCACGGCCACCATGTCCGGGCAAGACGCGCTGCCGCATCCTGTTCCGTTTTTCCCCGGACAAGCACGATCAAGCGGACGCCTTCCCGCGCCAGGAGACGCCGGGCGGTCTGCGTACCTACAAAGCCGGTTGCCCCCGTGAGAAAAACGGTGGCGCTCATGAAAGTCTCTCCGCGGCAACCATCCGAAGCGCGCGCCGGGCCGCGGACGCCGCATGCTCGACACCCAGCTCGCGTCCCAGCAGGGATCGGTTTCTCGAAGCCAGGTCGAAGTGTGCCGCGTGCCCCGCCTCCAGGGCTGCGGCCACCTGACTCGGGTCCTCCAGGAGCTGATCGATGCGCTCATTCAGAGCCGTGAACATCCCCGGCAGGCGCGCATCCACAAAGAAGCGCTCCTTGAGCCCGAGGTCCTCGTACAGGGTGCGAAGGCGAAGGTCGTGCCCCACGGCCGTCTGGGGAACCCGCGCCGCAAGGGACAGCACCGCGGCGTGGTAGCGCGAGGTCACCAGCACCCGCAGATTTCGCAGGAGAACGGTCATCTGTGAAGCGTTGCGTTCCCGGGCGGAGAACACGCGGGCCATCTCGGGATGCGCCATGCGGCTGTGCACGGCCCGGGCCAGCCGCTCATCCACCTCCTCCATGCAGATGAGGGCCACGGGCGCCCCGTGCTTCGCGGCAATCCTGTCCGCCGTTTGCGCGTACCCGCGCGCCAGCTCTTCGCTTGCCGCGCGCCGGCTGGCGTTGCGGGAGAAATAGTACGGCCACTTGTAGCAGTCCTCCTTCTTCCCCCAGGGTCTCATCACGACAGGAAAGAGGTTGTAGTCCACGATGGCCATTCCCACCATGCCCTCGGAAGCGCGCGGCCATTCCCTCTCGGGCCAGCCTTCATCCTCCGGCCGCGTCCTGTAGGTGAATGCATTGTCAGCGGTCACTTCGATGGGGGCCGTTACGCCGCACGAGGCCAGGCGGTCCGCCGCCGCCCGGTTTCGCGTGATGATGAGATCCGTGAGGCTGGCGATCCTGCGGACGAGCCGCCGGTTGAGCGGTGAGAGGGAGCCCGCGTCCACCGCGTATGCCAGACAGCGCTTTCCCAGGCGGGCGGCGCACCGCGTTGCCCAGAGGAAGGCCCAGAGCAGGACCGACCCCCAGGTGTCCATGTACGTGGAGCCTTCCACCAGCATGATCACGTCGTGCTCCTTGACGAGCTTCCGGATGGCCCGGAAGTACAGGATCGGGATCCGGACGATCCTGAGGGCGGGCCCTTCCTTGACGTAGCGGCGGAGGTTCTCCGGTGCCAGGCTCGGAACGGTGATCTGGACGCCGGGGCCCAGCACCGCGCGAACGTCCTCTATGTCGGACAGGAGCAGCGCCTCGGCGCCCGTGTTGTTGGCTCCGTTGTATCCTACCATCAGAACTTTCGTCGTGGTGCCGTTCATCTCGATCCTCCTCGGTCTTCTTCAGACCCTGTAACGATGGAGACTGGCCTTTTTGCACCACACTTTCGAGGGATTTCACCCGGCATCTGCTGATCAGTATCTTCCTCCTGTATGCTGCGAACACTCCTTCTGGAAGCGTCTCTTTTCCTGGGGGCGGCGGCGACCTTTGGCCAGTCCGCAGGCCTTCCGCCCGCGGAAGCTGACGCAAAGGCACGCCTGGACAGCTCGCCGCGGCACGGTGAGTGGGTCCCCGTGGACGCGGGCGGCGGGGACACGGTGGATGCATTTGTCGTCTATCCCGAGCGGGCGGACAAGGCCCCCGTGGTCCTGGTGGTCCACGAGAACATCGGCCTCACAGACTGGGTGCGCGCCGTGGCGGATCAGCTTGCAGCGGAAGGCTTCATAGCGATTGCCCCGGACCTCATCAGCGGCAAGGCGCCTGGCGGCAAGGGAAGCGCCGCGGTGGGCCCGGATGATGCACGCACGCTGATCTATGCGCTTGACCCGGGAGAGGTCGCGCGACGGCTCGACGCGGTAGCGAAATACGCGGTCTCCCTCCCTGCCGCGCTGCCTCGATTTGCCGTGGTCGGTTTCTGCTGGGGCGGCGGGGTGAGCTTCTCCTATGCCGCGGCCCAGCCCGGCCTGAGCGCAGCGGTGGTCTTCTACGGCGTGCCTCCCGCCACAGAGGCCCTGGACCGCATCAAGGCGCCGGTGCTCGGCCTCTACGGCGGCAGCGATGCCCGGGTGGACGCGACCGTGCCGCCTGCGGCTCGGGAGCTTTCCCGGCTGGGGAAGTCCTTCGACTACGAGATGTTTCCGGGAGCAGGGCACGCCTTCATGAGGGCGCAGAACGGGCAGGCAGGGGCGAACCTGAAGGCGGCGCAGCGTGCCTGGCCGCGCGCCATCGGCTTCCTGAAGAAGAACCTGGAGTCAGGGGTCTCCCGCGTGTCGGCCGTGGATGTCGAAATGAGCCTCCTCCGAACGACGAGGTGTGGACACACATTTGTAGAGGAGGGCACATGAAGTACCTGTGCATGGCGTACGGAGACAGGAGCAGGATGGAGGCCCTGTCAAAGGGCCAGATGGACGCAATCATGCAGGAATGCAAGCCCTACGTGGATGACCTCCACGGAAGCGGCCACCTGATAATCGACGAGGGGCTCACCTGGGAGACGACCAGCATCCGTCCCCGGGCCGGGAAGGTGGCCGTCACGGACGGCCCGTTCGTGGAAACGAAAGAGCAGGTGGGCGGAGTCTTCATCATCGAGGCGCGGGACCTGAACGAGGCCATCCTCGTGGCCTCCCGTCACCCGGCGGCGCACGTGGGAGAGCACCTGGGCTGGGGCATCGAGGTGCGTCCCG
>CAVUXE010000022.1:0-131038 GCA_963745235.1 uncultured Spirochaetota bacterium
CAGGGTTAGTCGGCCCCTAAGGCGAGGCCGAAAGGCGTAGTCGATGGGAAACGGGTTCATATTCCCGTACCTCTGACGATTTCGAAGGGATGACGCGTGAGGCGATACTCGGCCAGAGAATGGTAGTTCTGGTCCAAGGAGCGAGCTTTTGAGGGTGGGAGGAAAATCCCCCACCTGAGGCAAGCTTTTAAGGCGAGCGTAGCGGGAGCGAGGCGAAGCGGGTGGAGTCAAGGCGCTGAAAAACAATCTCTAAGGTGTAATCGTTGGGGACCGTACTGGAAACCGACACAGGTGGGCGAGAAGAATATTCTCAGGCGCTCGAGTGATTCCGCGTCAAGGAACTCGGCAATCTAGACACGTAACTTCGGGAGAAGTGTCACCCCTGAAGGATCCGCAAGGGTTCCAAGGGGGTTGCAGTGAAAGGGCCCAAACGACTGTTTAACAAAAACACAGGTCTCTGCGAATCTCCAAAGAGATGTATAGGGACTGACACCTGCCCGGTGCTGGAAGGTTAAGAGGAGGGGTTAGTCGCAAGACGAAGCTCTGAATTGAAGCCCCAGTAAACGGCGGCCGTAACTATAACGGTCCTAAGGTAGCGAAATTCCTTGTCGGGTAAGTTCCGACCTGCACGAAAGGTGTAACGAGTTGGGCGCTGTCTCGACGTGGAGCTCGGTGAAATTGTAGTATCGGGGAAGGTGCCGATTACCCATGGTTAGACGGAAAGACCCTGTGAACCTTTACTGTAACCTGGCATGGGGACTTGACTTCTCATGTGTAGGATAGGTGGGAGACTGTGATGGCGGGGCGTCAGCTTCGCCGGAGTCGTCGGTGAAATACCACCCTTGATAGGTTAGGTTTCTAACTCCACTGGTGAAGCCCGGTGGTGGACAGTGTCAGGCGGGCGGTTTGACTGGGGCGGTCGCCTCCCAAAAGGTAACGGAGGTGCGCGAAGGTTTCCTCGCGCTGGTTGGAAATCAGCGTACGAGTGTAAAGGCATAAGGGAGCCTGACTGTGAGACAGACAAGTCGAGCAGGCGCGAAAGCGGGTCTTAGTGATCTGGCGGTGGTGAGTGGAAGCGCCGTCACTTAACGGATAAAAGGTACTCCGGGGATAACAGGCTGATCTTGCCCAAGAGTTCACATCGACGGCAAGGTTTGGCACCTCGATGTCGGCTCATCGCATCCTGGGGCTGGAGCAGGTCCCAAGGGTTTGGCTGTTCGCCAATTAAAGCGGTACGTGAGCTGGGTTCAGAACGTCGCGAGACAGTTCGGTCCCTATCTGCCATGGGCGTTGGTTGCTTGAGAGGAGCTGTTCCTAGTACGAGAGGACCGGAATGGACGAACCTCTGGTGTACCTGTTATCCTGCCAAGGGTAGGCGCAGGGTAGCCAAGTTTGGAAGGGATAACCGCTGAAAGCATCTAAGTGGGAAACCCGCCTCAAGATGAAGCAACCCTGGGAGTTAAACTCCCCTGAAGGTACCTGGGAGAGAACCAGGTCGATAGGCTGGAGGTCTACGTGCGGCAACGCACTCAGCCGACCAGTACTAATTTACCGTGAGGCTTGACCATATTTTCCCCCTCACAATTGCTCCTGCAATTGTGGGGAAGGCTTTGGGCGGCAATCGCTGGAGCGCCGAACCCCACGGGATACCGTGGGAGGGCGCGAAACAGCGAGAGCGCGACACCCACTGCTGGCCCTTATTGGGCATGCTCTTTCCTCTTCGTTCTTTCCCCTTGCCGCGGCCTCCCCACGGGTTGCTGCGGATGACGTTGGCAAAATATTGCCTGGTGACTATGGCGCAGGGGAACCACCCGTTCCCATCCCGAACACGGAAGTTAAGCCCTGCCGCGCCGATGGTACTGCCGCTTGACGGTGGGAGAGTAGGTCGTTGCCAGGCTTTTTTGTTTGCCCGGGATGCTGCGCGCTCCGCGGACCCGCTTGACCAGCATGCCTGACAAATGCTGCCATGTCCGCGTGTTGAAAAGGCTCCTTTCTGTCGTGTTGGCTGGCACGCTTTGATCACCGTCAGTAACCTCACGCTCTCCTTCGGCAACAGGATTCTCTTCAAGGATGTCTCTCTGAAGTTTACTCCCGGCAACTGCTACGGCCTCATCGGGGCAAACGGTTCCGGCAAGACGTCCTTCCTGAAAATACTTTCCGCCGAGCTGGAGCCGGACAAGGGAAGCGTGATTCTCGGCGCGGGAAAACGCCTTTCGGTTCTCAGCCAGGACCACTTCGCATTCGAGGAACAGAGGGTCATTGATACGGTGATCATGGGTTCCTCCGGCCTGCACGCGGTCAGCAAGGAGAGGGAAGCCCTGTACGCGAAGAGCGATTTCACGGAAGCGGACGGCATGCGCATAAGCGAGTTGGAAGCCAAATTCGCCGAACTGGGGGGCTGGGAAGCTGAGGCGCAGGCCGCGGCGCTGCTTGCGGGCCTGGGGATCCCTGGGACTGCGCACGAAAAGCTCATGCGTGACGTTGACGAAGGGGTGAAGGTCCGCGCGCTCCTGGCGCAGGCCCTGTTCGGCAACCCTGACTTCCTCCTCCTGGACGAGCCGACGAACGGGCTGGACCTGGCATCAATCGCCTGGCTTGAGGAGTTCCTGATCGAGTTTCCCAACATCGTGATCGTGGTCTCGCATGATCGCCATTTCCTGAACGCCGTATGCACCCATACATGTGACATAGATTTCGGCCAGGTACGGATGTACGCCGGCAACTACGATTTCTGGTTTCGTATCAACAGGATCCTGGCGCAGCAGCAGAAGGACGAGAGGAAGCGCCGCGAAGAAAAGGTGAAAGACCTCAAGGAGTTCATCCAGCGCTTTGCGGCCAACGTATCCAAGAGCCGCCAGGCAACGTCCCGAAAGAAGATCCTGGAAAAGCTGGACGTGGATGACTACGTCGCATCGAGCCGGCGGGTTCCCTACGTCAGCTTCAAGCCTTCCCGGGCGGTCGGCAACGTGGTCTTGGAAATTGAAAGGCTTTCGAGGTCCCTTGGCGAACGGCCGCTGTTCACGGCGCTTGATCTCGTCATTCTGCCTGAGGACAAGGTTGCTTTTGTTGGCAGGGAGCATCTGGCCAGGACGGCCTTGTTCCGCATCATCGCAAACGAAGATGCGCCCGATGAGGGTAGGTTCCTCTGGGGCCAGACGATCTCGTGGTCGTACTTCCCGAAGGAAAACGCGGACCTCTTCGACAGTGACATGCCCCTGATGAGCTGGCTCGCCCAATACAGCCCTACAGATGATGAGACGTTCGTCCGCTCGTTCCTCGGGCGAATGCTGTTTTCCGGTGACGAAGGGCTGAAGCCGGTCCGCGTGCTGTCCGGCGGCGAGCGGGTGCGCTGCATCCTTGCCCGCCTCATGCTGTCGGGCGCCAACTGCCTGATCCTGGACGAGCCGACCAATCACCTCGACCTCGAGGCCATCGAGGCCCTGGACGAAGGGCTGGTCGATTTCAGCGGTGTCCTGCTTTTCAGCAGCCATGATCACGAGTTCGTCACTTCAATTGCCAATCGCATCATCGAGATCTGCCCCGGCGGCGTCATCGATCGCCGGATGCCCTTCGACGACTACCTCGCGGACAAGCTGATCACTGAGCTGCGGGACCAGCTATATCATGGGCATGTCCTGGCAGAGATCTGAGCCTCGGGCTGTCCACAATAATAAGAAGGCTGGCCACACTGGACAACGACCTTGCCAACATTGATTGTCCCTCTGAGAAAGTGTTCGAAGGCCCTCTGTAACGCAGTAGAATCAAAAGGCACAACCTGTGTGATGACAGGTTTCAGCTTCCCTTCCTCGTACCATAGCACTGCCTGCCTGAGTCCCTCGGCAACCTTCGGCGTCTGACTCTTGGAGAGTGGGTCGGTGCCATGCCTGCCGAGGTCCCCGATGACCATCTTCGCCCCACGCCCCTCCACAACCGTTTGTCATGTCTTCCACAGCAAATTGTGTCATTTGAGCCGCAGTGCCAAGCCGGATGCTTGGAGGGTTGGGGCACTTTGCCGCGCAGATCGCCAAGCTTCACGGATTGAAGGTCATTGGTACAGCGCGCAAGCCCAAAACCCTCGAGCTCCTCCGGCAGCTGCAACTCGATCAGGTCATCGACTACAACAAGCAGAACGTCGTTGAGGAGATCATGGGAGCAGAGGAGCGACGGAGAAGCGGGTCTCGGCTGCCAAGTCAACTACCACCGAAGGCTCGCCCGACATCAGCGCGTACGCACAATGTGACCCGCTGCCGGCGGGGAGCCCCCCACCAGTCCGTCCTTCCAGCCGACCGCGGCGCGCAAGAGCAGGTTTGTCGCATCCGGCGGTGGTGCTCACCGCCATCCGGATCAGGCTGATCTTGCCCAAGAGTTCACATCGACGGCAAGGTTTGGGCACCTCGATGTCGGCTCATCGCATCCGGGGCTGGAGCAGGTCCCAAGGGTTTGGCTGTTCGCCAATTAAAGCGGTACGTGAGCTGGGTTCAGAACGTCGCGAGACAGTTCGGTCCCTATCTGCCATGGGCGTTGGTTGCTTGAGAGGAGCTGTTCCTAGTACGAGAGGACCGGAATGGACGAACCTCTGGTGTACCTGTTATCGCGGCCACGGTATTCCGTGGCATTCTCTGCCAAGGGTAGGCGCAGGGTAGCCCTGCCACGGTACTCCGTGGCGTTGTTCGGAAGGGATAACCGCTGAAAGCATCTAAGTGGGAAACCCGCCTCAAGATCAAGCAACCCTGGGAGTTAAACTCCCCAACAGTGACCTGGGAGAGAACCAGGTCGATAGGCTGGAGGTCTGCGTGCGGCAACGCACTCAGCCGACCAGTACTAATTTACCGTGAGGCTTGACCATATTTCCCCTCTCACAATCTCGGCAGGAGATTGTGGGATAAGGGGCGCCACGGCTACGGAGTGGCGACCCGCTAGGGCGTTGCGCCGGGAGCACGACACCCACTGCTGGCCCTTATTGGGCGTGCTCTTTTCTCCTCGTTTCTTTCCTTGTGTGAATATTGCCTGGTGACTATGGCGCAGGGGAACCACCCGTTCCCATCCCGAGCACGGAAGTTAAGCCCTGCCGCGCAGATGGTACTGCCGCTTGACGGCGGGAGAATAGGTCGTTGCCAGGCTTTTTTATTTGCCCAAAAGGCACCTCGGCTCGCAGTACTCCGCGGATTTGGATGGGCCAAACGCCGACTTGAGGCGGCGCCACCTACTCTTCCAGCATCACGGCTGCTGACTGTGACTCCAGGGTCACCCGTCCATCAGTTTGCCGCCAGCCCTCGTCTTCAACAGTCCGATACCGCAATGGTGCCCCACCGCCCTCGAGCTTCACGGAGACGGTCCTGCTCTTGTCCTCCTCGTAGTTGGCGACAACCACCGCGCGCTTCCTGTCGGATATTCTCAGGAAGACTGAATAAGGGTGGTAAGGCAAACCGTTTTCATCAAGAACCGTTGCGCCCCGTATATCGCGGAACTCGCCGTCCCACAGGTACGCCCGAAGATCTGTGCGCAGGGCATCCATTTTCCGGCCGTAGCTGATCGTGTCCGGAAAATCGGAAAGCCGGCCTTTGAAGTTGAAGGGCTCGTAGCTCACCACGTAGCGGTACAGGAGGCACTGGTTGATCATGTTGCGGTCATTGAAGCCCGTGACTGCAGTCATGATCAGCGCCTCCGGCCGCAGGTAGCGCGTGAGGGGGATGTGCCGAACGTTCCAACTCCTGTGATAGGAAAGACTGTAGGTTTCCAGCTCCCAATCGTAGCATGCCTCTCCGGCAAACAGGAAATCTGCCGTCCGCCTGCCTGCCATGGCTCGAAGCCGTTGGATCAGGTGACGGTCGTTCGCGTAGACCGGCGCTCCATAGCGGTGCTTGTGCGTCACGTCAAAGCACAGGAGGGCCTGCCCGTGATGCTGACACTCATCATAGAGGATACCGTCCGCCCCGAGGTCGAGCACCTTCTGGAACTCCTTCTCGCACAATGAAAGGTACTCTTCCGAAAGGAAGCACATCGGAACGAGACGCTTGGTGTTGATATCCAGCAGCTGCGTGCTGGTCTGGTACTGGTACCCGGGATACACGTAGTAGTCCCCGTAGGGGTCCTTGATCGCCATGCTCTGCAGGTGCATGTGGAAGTCCCTTGTTGCCCTGTCCGCCCAGGTGAACTTGGCGAACAGGACAACCTTCACGCCGAGGGACTGGATCCGGGCAATGGCCTTTCTCAGCTCGTCCGTCGTGCCTAGACGCGGATCAGGGTCATGGGAAGGATTGCCCTGGTCCTGCCCGCCGTCGTTCCACCCCACGAGCTGGATTGCCCGCACCCCGTGTTTCGCGCACTCTTCCCCGATCTCCACGAGGTTGTTGAAGCTCCGCCGCAGCTCGTCCTCCGGGGAGTTGATGTGGATTTGTTGCCAGGAATGTGGCTCTCGGGCCCATGCAGGAGTTGCCGGTTTTCCCGTCCACGTGTCGCGCCACGCGCGGTAGATGTCCGCGCCGCTGTGCCAGGAGCCGGTGAAAGCTCGGCACATGATTGGCGTCAGCTCGCGGGACTCACCCGGCGCGACAAACGGCACGTGGACGGCGGCAAACCTGACGGCCACGTCCTTTCCTGCGATCGTCCCCGTTGCAGGAACCCGACTGTCCATGGAGCTTGCGTATCCCGGGTGAAGCTCAGTCTGCCAGGCCACCAGCTCAGCGCTAGGGCGGCCCACCCCTACGTACAGGCCTTCCAGCGGCGAGCCCAGGAGGATGAACGGAGACATGGGAGCGCCGCAGTACGCTACGCCTTCGCTCACCTGGACAGGGTAGTCCATTCCGTAGTAGCCCCGGAGGTTGTCGTAGGTGGGCCGCAGGCCCCACTGCTGGGCCGTGCCATAATGGTAGAGGAAAGTCCTGATGGCCGCTCTTGGATCCTCCTGCGGCGCGACGTCGCCGATCCAGGGATAGAAGGCGTTTTCCACGAAGTACCGGGAGTTGTTTTCAATCGTCATGGAAAAAACAAGATCTTGTTCGTTCGCATCCACCCGGCAGGTAAGGCGAATCGGCACCAGCTCGCTCGTGGAGAGCTGCAGCCGGTCCCATTCGAAAGTGGCGGTCCTGCCTCTCTCCTCACTGACGCGAGGGGGAGACTGGTGCAGCCCGTCTGCGTAGACATTGCGCCTGCCCGCAGCGTGCCAGTCCTCAGCCGTCCGCGTGGGGACAAGAAGCCGGAAGGAAAGGCCAACCGAGCGTCGATCCAAGACGCGCCAGCCCGTCAGGAGGGATTCCAGGCGGACAAGAGCGCCGGTGGAGGCGTCGAATCCGGCCTGCAGGTTGGCGTTTCCGATGGTGATCACGGTGGAAGATTTCATGCAACCCCTCCAATCAAGTCACAGTTTCAAGTGCGGTTCACGTTCACGGCTTCAGCGGTCCCGCCGTTTCAGGCTCACATCTTCAAAGCCCCTGCCGTCAGTCCGCTGATGAACTGCCTCTGGAAGACAGCGTACAGCGCGATGACAGGCACGTTGATGATGACCAGCGCGGCAAACAGTCGGGGAAAATCCGTCATGCCCCACTGCTGGCTGAATGCCATGAGCCCGAGGGTCACCGTCTGCAGGGACGGGCTCTGAAGAAGCACCAAGGGGAGGAAGTACTGGTTCCAGACGCTGAAAGACTGGAAGACGATGACGGTTGCCAGCCCCGGCCGTGACAGAGGAAGGATGATGGACCTGATGATCGTGATTCGCCGGCAGCCGTCAACGAACGCGGACTCCTCCAGCTCGAACGGGACGGTCTTGAGAAAGGCCGTCAGGAGAAAGATGGAGAACGGGATGCCGCCAGCCACGTACGGGAGAATGAGCCCGAGCCGGGAATTGAGGATGCCCAGCGAAGATTCCAGGGTATAGAGCGGGATGATGATAACCTGGGAGGGAAACAGCATGGTCCCCACCAGGACGATCATGATCAGATTGCTCCCGGGAAACTTGATCCTGGCCTGCGCGTAAGCGGCAAAATAGCAGAGGACGAGGATCAGGATCACGGAGGCCGCCGTCAGGACGAAGGTGTTATACATCGTGAGGGCCACATTCCCGACAGTCCATGCCAGGGGATAGTTCGACCATTCGAAGACGTGGGGCGGACCCCACACCAGCGTGTACATCTCCCGCTGGTTCTTCAGGGACAGAAAGATCATCCACACAAGCGGGTAGACGACGATAAGCGCGAGGACGAGAAGCGCCGCATGGACCAGGGCGCGCGAAGCTGCACTAGAGCGCACCGCCGGCCTCCTTTTTCGTCCGTAGTGAAAACTGCCGTGTCACAGCTTCTCCCTCGTGAAGCGCTGCTGCCACAGAGAGATCAGGATGACGATGACGAAAAGCACCACCACCATCGCCGTCCCGTACCCCAGCTCCTGCTGTTGGAAGGTGCGAAGATACATGTATGTGAGAAGCACCTCGGAGGAGTTGTAGGGTCCGCCGCCGGTGATCACGTACACAGGATCAAAGACGCTGAACGCGCCCATCAGGGCGATGGTGAGGTTGATGACTGATATCTGGCGGATACCGGGCAGGGTGATGCTCATGATCCGCCGCAGAAAGGACGCGCCGTCCACCACGGCCGCCTCGTACAGCTCGTTGGGGATGGTCTGGAGGCCGGCCAGGAAAATGACGGTGTGGTAGCCGGTCCATTTCCAGACGTCCACGATCACGACCGACCACAGGGCGATCTGCGGATTCGACAGCCAGCCCACCGGGCTGTGCGTGAGGCCGCTTGCCTGCAGGAGGAAGTCGAAGAGACCGAAAACGGGATTGTAGATCCACCTCCAGAGCAACCCCACTGCGACGAACGACATGACGACAGGAGTGAAATACAGGGTTCTGTAGACAGTCATGCCGCGGATCCTGGCATTCAGGAGCAACGCAAAAATGAACCCCAGCGCTATCTTTCCGACAACGCTGCCCAGCGCATACAACACGTTGTGCCAGAGGGAGGCGAGGAAGCGGGGATCCGATGCCAGATGGACGTAGTTCCCGAGCCCGAGGAACTGGCGCTGGGAAACACCGTTCCATCGGTAGAGTGAGATGACGATCCCGGAGAGGAACGGGTACAGCATGAAAGCCACATAGACCAGAAGGGCAGGGAGAAGGAAACCGTAGGCAACATACACATCGCTCTTCGTTCGCGTCATCTTTGCATCCAAGGGACGGGACGCCCCGGGGGAGCGTTGGCCCAACCTTGTCAGGCCGCACCATCCGGGCGCCGGGCGTCTCCTATTTGAACATGTAGCCTCCTGCGACGAGGTCCTGGTACGTCTTCTGGACAGCATCCATAGCCGCCTGGGGCGTCTTCTGTTGCCCGACAACAGCCTGGATCTGCTCCTGGAAGGCATTCACGATTTTCTGCGGCCAGGTCCAGTCAAGGAAAGTCACCGTGTGCGGAAGGAATTCGCTTCTCAACTGCTGCGCAAGGGGATCCGCGTTGGGTATCTGGACGTTGACGTTGACCGCGAGCGGGTTGTGCGCCTGGATGCAGTATGCCTGGTCGAACGAATCATTTGTGACAAAATCGATGAACTTTTCCGCCAGGGAAAGGCGGGACGGGTCGATGGCTGCATAGATGGTGGCCGCATTGCCGCTTCCACCCGTCATCTGGACCGGCAGGCTGCTGCCCGTGAGCTTCGGGAACGGAAGAACGCCAAGTTGATCAGCCGTCATTCCAGCCTGCCGGAAGCCTGCAATTTCCCACGTGCCTCCGTAGAACATCGCAGCCTTGCCTGATGTGAAAATTGCCTGTGCGCCGCCGCGATCGTCCACGCCGTTCACGTCCGGCTCGAATACGCCATCCTTGCCGAGATTGGCGAGCGCCTGCATTGCGTCCAGGTACGCGGGATCGGTGAAGGTCGTCTTCCCCTGCAGTGTCTGCCGCGTCAATTCCTCGGACTGGTTGTTGGCGGTCTGAGCGAACGTCTGGAAGAACCACATGGGCCACATGTAAATGGTGCTGCCGCCCATGGCGATGCCGTAGACCCCCTGCTCCTTCAGTGCCTTCACCACCGCGACGAGGTCATCATATGTCTTGGGAGGCGCGAGGTTGTATTTTGCAAAGATCTGCTTGTTGTAGTACAAGGCGCTGGTATTCATTGCTCCGTAGGGAATTGCATAGAGGTGGCCCTCGACGGCGTAGGGCGTAAGAGAGGTCGGAACGAACCTGTCCTTGTACGTGACGACGTCAGTCAGATTTTTCAGTAGGCCATCGAGCGCCATCCAGCGCACGTCCTGCCCGTTCTGGGTCAGCGCATCGATCTGGGATTTTGCCTGAACCGCCGCAATGAACTTTTCATGGAAGTTTTCAGACGGCACTGTTGCAATCTGGATGTCCACATTGTTCTGCTGCTCAAAAGGCTTGTACTGGTCGGCAAACCATTGCGCGAAGCTGGTATCAATGTTCCAGACGATCATGGTCTGCTTTGCACCCGGAGAGGGCGCCCCCTTTTCCTTCGTTCCCGTGGCGAATCCCGCCGCTGCAACCAGAAGAAAGATTACTCCGATCCCGAATCGAGTTCTCATCGTTCTCCTCCTCGGATTTGACGCTATCCGGTGGAAGTGCCCACCGCCTGATACAAAAGTACTTGAACGCGGAGCCGGCAGCCCATCACCTCCTTTCCAGGGATGAATCCGGCGGCGCGCGCGGGGGTTCCGCAGCCTCCGGCTTCTTCAATGACCGGGTGGAGTCCCGGATGACCAGTTCCGGCTTGAACGTGAGCGCCTGTCTTCCATCCGTTTTCTCATCCCGGATTTCGAAGAGCAGTTCCACGGCCCTTCTCGCCATTTCCTTGATGGGCTGGTTGACCGTGGTCAGCCGCGGATTGCAGAACTCTGACTGAACCAGATTGTCCATTCCAACCACGGAGATCTGCTCCGGGACCCTGACTCCTTTTCGCTGCAGCTCGCTCATTGCCCCGATTGCCATGAGATCGTTCTGGGCCCAGATGGCAGTCACGCGAATGCCGTTTTCGACGATGGCCCGGGCGGCCGCTCGCCCCGAAGCGAACTCGAAGTCCCCTTTGAATATCTGGCGCTCCTCCAGACTGATGGAGGCATGGGAGAGCGCGTCCCGGAAACCCCGGAGGCGCTCCTGACTGACAAATTGGTTCCAGGGGCCAGTGACGCAGAAACACTGCCGGTGCCCAAGGGCAGCCAGGTGTTCGCCTGCCAGCCTGCCGGCCTCACAGTCGTCCAGCAAGACCCGGCAGGAGTCCTGGGAGTCCTGGTAGCAGTCGAAAAGCACCAGAGGGAGGGTTGAATCTCGTATCGTGTGGAACATCTGCTCGTTGACGAACGGCGACAAGAGGATCAATCCGTCGATTTTTCTCCCAAGCAGCTTGTGAACAACGCGCGTCTCTGTTTCCGGGCTCAACCCTTTCGTGTTGGCCAGGATGAGAGTGAACCCGTGTCTTGAGGTGTAATCTTCCACGTAATTGATGACGCTGGAGAAGAACTCATGGGATATCTCCGTCAGCACCAAACCGATGAATCCGCCGCTCTTCTCCTTCAGTCCCCTGGCAAGGAGATTGGGAACATAATTCAGCTCTCGGATGACTTTCAGGACTCGCTCTTTGGTGTCCTTTTCAACAGTTGCAGAATTGGTGACAACGCGAGAGACGGTTGCGATTGAAACGCCCGCCTTACGGGCAACTTCCTTGATTGACGGCAGTGGCGATGAAGGCAACGGAACCTCCATGTAAACGTATACGAATACGTTTACATGACGAAAATGTAAGCCAGAAAGTCAATCATGTCAATAAGGGGACGTTATGGTGTCAGCAGGAGTCGGCATCATCAACGGGCTACTCGTCACGCGCGCAAAGATCAACTCCTTCAGCGCGACCCTCGGGACGGGCACGTTGATCTACGGCGTGTCAAACCTGTACGCAGGGGGTGCTCAGGTGACCGGTGCGCTGCCGGATGCCTTTGTGGCAATATCCTCGGCCCCGCTGGGAATCCCGCTTCCTGCGGTCTACGTGGTCGTACTCGGGACGGCTCTGTGGATCGTAGAGGAGTATCGCCCCCTGGGCCGCTGCCTCTATGTGCTGGGCGCGAATCCCCGGGCAGCGCTCCTCACCGGCATTCCGGAATGGAGTCGCCGCCAGCGGGCTGTGAAAGGGCGGTTCGGAAGCGGGTCTGCAGCGCGTGGTGAGCCCGTCTACCGTGCTATCGGCGGGCATGCCGGAGATCGCCGACCTCGCTGAACGTCAAGGCGACACGAGTGTTCAAGTCGTCGATACGGACAAATTCATTGACAGATCACTGAAACAGCATAGACTCACGTCAAGATCAATTCAAAGGATTTCAGAATGACCACAAACCCACGCGCAAGCACTTCTGTTGCTACTGAACATCCGCAGCGTCCTTCCCTCGAGCGTATTGTTGAAGCAGCCGACCGGCCACTATTGGTGCTCGCACTTGGAGCGGTCGCCTTGTATCTTTTGGAATTGAGGGGAGTCATCGCTCCAACAGGACCGGCGACGGTTGTCTCGGCCGTTCTTGATGCACTTTTCGTTACTGATGTCCTGGTCAAAATTGCAGTCATGCGCGGGCGCTACTTCCGCTCTGCCTGGATTGTTACTGATGTGTTGAGCTGTTTGCCGGGCATTTCACTTTTGGCAAACGTACCATGGCTGATGGCGGTGCAGTTCACGCGGATGTTCCGCGTACTGAGGGTGCTCCGTGGACTTCGTGTGCTCCGCTCGCTTCAGTTCATGCCCTCGCTCGCGAGGATTGCTACCGAGCAAGATGAGGAGGGAGAACGGTTTAGAATTGGGATGAATCTTGGCGTCGCCTTCTATGCCGCCGCGTTCTTGGCAGTGTTGGTCTGGCTGCATGGCGAACTCTCTTCAGTGCCAATGGTCCTGGAAAGGGCGGAGTTCTTTCTTGTGGTGGGAGCTCTCTTATCGACAGCACTTTTCCTTTTCCTGATTCACATCGAAGTGCATGAATCCTCCTATAACCAGCTCAAAGGCCTCTTGAACATCGCTCTTCCAAAACAAGTAGCAGAGCACTTTCTGCATAATCCTGGAGCGTACCACGAACGGCATCGGGCGCCTGCAACTACGCTCTTCATTGACTTTGTAGGTTTTTCATCGACTGCCGAAAAACTGCGCGCCGATGTGCAGGCACTCGCATACCATCTCGAACGCGTGATGGATGTGGTGGTCGAAAGGCTTGTCGCTCATGATCTCATTATTGACAAGTTCATTGGCGATGCAGTGATGGCATTCCGTGGTGGTCCCCTTGTAAAGGGAGATGAATCTGATCATGCGAAGGCGGTAGTCCGTGCAGCTCTGGAAGCAGCAGCCGCACTTACCGAAATGAATGATCCCTATTTTTCGCGAGTAAAGATCGGAGGCGCCTCCGATGAATGTCTCATTGGCGCGTTCGGCACGAGCAGGAGGCTGTCATATACGGCTTTGGGTGATGGAGTGAATCTCGCGGCCCGCTTGGAGCCGGCAAGCGCGCAATGCAAGGCGCATGCTTTGTTTTGCGACGCGACGCGACGGTTGTGTGGTGAGATGCCTGGAATTGAATGGCGACGCTGGGGAACGATTCGTGTCAAGGGAAAGGCTGACCCGCAGGTTGTATGGGAAGCTTTGGATGCCTCACAGCCACATGACTACTCATTCATAGCCCTGTACGAACGAGGGCGGCAGATTTTTGAAAACGAGGGACCGGCGCAAGCTCGGCCGCATTTTGAGGAAGCTAATGCAATTCGCCCCGGGGGTGATCCTCCGAGCCAGTTTCACCTCGATTGGTGCGATGAGCTGCAAAAAAACGGCAACACTGTGAGAGATACTTCGCTTTCTGTGTCAAAGTAGATCCAACGGATTGACGCCGATGTAATTCGAAGTTGGCTATTCCTTGACGTCCAGCACCACATAGACAGGGAAGTGATCACTCTCGTTTTTGCGTGATCCAATGTAATCAGTCGTCCAATAGTCCACGTCAGCCTTTTCCAGCCTCGATCGAATAGCCGCCGGAATGAACATGTGGTCATAGAAGTGATCCGGTCCATGGGCACCGATGGTGGTTCCTTCAGGTGGAATGACGTCGTTGACTCCCTGATTCGTCAAAGAAAAGAAATCTCCTGCCTTGTCTTCATTAAAATCACCCACGACGATCGTGTCCCCTTTGTTTTGTGACAGGCCATCAAAATAGCGGTAGACTTCATCGAGATGCGCGATTTCGGCCACCCGTTGCTTCTCGCTCTTGCCATAAACGATGTGACAAGCAACGAGGTTGAAGGTGAAGCCTGTCGACCTCACTCTGAATTGCACGCCATAAGGAGGACGGAAGAACTCGTGTGCCTGGGGATACTCGCCAAGGTCGCGACTGAGCTCTACCTTGTTGTCGTAATAGAACCCGAAGTGCTCTTGGTAACGATTTGAGCCTTCCCCCTGTGCGCTCGTAAAATCAGCCCACGTTGTTCCGAGTTGTGCGAGCACGTCCGCCATGCCCTGTGCGTTCATAACCTCCTCCGCAGCCACGACATCGAAGCCAGCTATTACTTTGGCAAGCGTCGCGTAGTCCTTATGATTCTGGCCGAGGCGCTCCATATTATATGAGGCGACACTGAGCTCTTGCCCGATAAGAGCAAGAGAAACAAATGAAAACACAACAATGATGAATTGCTTCTTCATACAGATACGCTATCAGAAAGAGGCCCTGAGCAAAAGGATTACCGCCAACTGCCCATGCGTGCCAGTTCCTTTCCGGGGACTCACAGGATACGGCGCATGCTACGCAGGGCTAGCTGCCGAGCTGGTTGCGCAGTGGACCACGTTTGACCCTCGGGGCCACAGGCTGATTGCAAGGAGACGAACGTCGCCAGCCATTCGCGGCAGAGACGCTTTCCCTTACTTGGATTTCTGGATAGGCTCTGAGCTCGACGCGAGCGGAGAACGCCGCCTTCAAGCACTTTGGCTTTTGGGTCGGCAAGCCAGCGGAGACTCGAACAGGCGGCGTGGTTCCTGGCTTCAGCGGACGTGCGCCACGGGAGAGGGAGATGCCATGCCAGAGCGAATAGGCGACTACATGATCAGGACGGGTGTGATGACTCAGTCCCAGGTGGACGAGGTCGCGCGCGCAAAAACGGGCGGCGACCCGCGCCACTTCGGTGAGATCGCGGTCTCGCTGGGCTTCATCAAGGCTGCTGATGTCGAAAGGTTCCTCGCCGCCCAGAAGTAGAGTCTTGTGAAGCTCGAGCGCCGGATGGGTGAGCCTCTCCCGCTTCGTGGATGGACTTGCAGATTGTCCAGGGATAGACTTGGTGAGATGGCAAAAGCATCTGCACTCGACCAGCGCTGGCTCCGGGGTGTGGTACAAACGATCGTTCGGCGCTACAAACCGATTCGCATTGTCCTGTTCGGATCGTATGCCCGCGGAGACTACAACGCGGCGAGTGATCTCGATCTTTTCCTTCTTGTACCAGACGCGGCGGACTGGTTCGAGCGTGCGCTGGAGTTCAAGCGGCTGATCCCCGAGGAGCGGCTTCCCGTTGAGGCGCACATCTACACCGCCCAGGAGTACGCTCGCATGAAGGCAGCTGACAACCCGCTTGTTCTGCAGATAGAGGCCGAAGGGAAGGTCCTGTACGAACAACAATGAACGGGAAGCACTCCGCTGGTACCGCCAGGGGAGGCGGGACGGAGAGACTGCGGCCAGGAATGCTGCCTCGGGCGATCACGAGGTGGCCTGTTTTCTCTACCAGCAGGGCGCAGAAAAACTTCTGAAGGCAGTGCTGTATCTCAAGGGCGAGCGTCCCGTGGTTGGTCATGCCGCAACGCATCTGGCGGCGCGCTGCGCGGAGTATGAACCTGGATTCGAGGGTCTGCTCGAGGCGTGCAGGGAACTGGACGTTTTCTACATTCCCACCCGATATCCGAATGGCCTACCGGATGGCGCCCCGTACGAGTTTTTTGGGCCGCGACATTCCGAGCGGGGTGCCGGCGCTTACAACAAGGTTTCGGAGAAGGTTGCGCTCCTCTTCGCGCGTATTGGCGAATGATAGCCGAAGGATAGCGCCGCTGCGATAGGTACAGCCGTGCCATCGGTCGGGGAAAGTGGACCCGGGATGACCTCCACGAGCGATAGAGTTTTTCTCGACACCAACGTCTTTCTCGTCCTGACGCGAAAGATTTCCCAACCCCTTTCCATCCCGGAGGCGATCACCGTCGCGCAAGGTGTCGGGAAGCTCGATGTGGTGGAGATAGGATTGCTCGCCGTGGCTGCTCGATTCTTTTATCCGAAGACATGAGCGCCGGGCAGACGTTGGATACGGTCACTATTACAAACCCCTTCACCTGAGCTCGACAAGCTGCTGAAACGCGGCTCGGACTCTGCCTGTACAATTTTGGAACAGCGCGGGGATCCCGTGAAGCAAATTGTCACACCACTTTCCATGAAACGGGAAACTCGAGGGCGTCGCCTGACCTCAGAATTCCGCGCTTTTCGGCTGTTTTTCCGGGGTTTCCGGGAGCCGCTTGGGTATTCGAGAGGTTGGTCTCTTTCTTGCTTGGATGCAGGCACGAGCCGTAGCCACCAATCTGATGCGGCCCAAATCAATCGGTTTCGGAAGGTGCCTTTTCCTGTCACGAAACCGCAAGGAGGTGCCGCATGGCACAGTTCAAAGCTTTCTCAGCGAACGTCGAGGTGAACGGTGAAACCGTTCTCTCTATCGTTGACGGCATGGGAGCCATGAAGACCATGGCTTCGAAGATCCTCGAAGAAGCAGGGATCAAGGACCCGAAGCCGGGACAGTGGTTCAAACAACAGGCCTGGCTGGACGCTTTTCGGAAGATCAGCGCCACAGTCGGTCCCAACACGCTCTCGCAGATCGGGCAGAAGATTCCCGAAAACGCGCAGTTCCCGCCGGCCATCGACAGCATCGAAAAGGCTCTCGGGGCAATCGAGGTGGCGTACCACATGAACCACAGGGGCGGGGAAATCGGCCATTACAACTTCTCCCTGAAGGGCAGCAATCAGGGGACAATGGAGTGCGCGAATCCCTATCCCTGTGATTTCGACCGGGGCATCATCGTTTCCATGGCACGGCGCTTTGCTCCGAAGAGCGCAAGCGTGCGGGTCGCCCACGACGACTCCAAGCCCTGCCGCAAGACGGGCGCCGAGTCCTGCACGTACCACGTGAACTGGTAGGAGCACGCTCCGTGATGGGGGCGCCTGGCAGGTGCCAGCGCCCTCGTGCTTATCCCCCGCCCGGATTCTTTTCGCTGTCGGCGTTCTTCATGACGCAATTGATGGAGTAGCGACTAAGCCGAGACTTCCACAGCCTTGCCAGGGACGGACGAAGGGGATACACCCTTCCCAGGCTCGGCAGGTGGACCACGGGTAACCTCTTGCGCCGCGTTTTCGCGGCGGCGTTGAGCGGGGGAAAGGAGGCTCGGAATGAAGGCTGACATCGTCATCAGGAACGCCCTCCTGAGAGGCGAGAGAGGCGGGCACTTCGACATCGCCATTGCGGGCGGTGAGATCCTGGCCATCGAGCCCTCCATCAAGGGGGACGCGGCTGAGACCATCGATGCCGGCGGGAACCTCGTCACAGAGTCGTTCGTCAACGGGCACCTGCACCTGTGCAAGGTCTACACCCTCGAAATGGCGGGCATGGACGCGCTCTCCTCCTACACGCGCGGCTCCATGGGCGGAGCCATGACGGCAATCGAGCAGGCGGCCAGGATCAAGGCCAAATACGACGAGCGGTGGATCATCCAGAACGTGCGCAAGGCCCTGGACCTCGCCGTCCGGTTCGGCAACACGCACATCCGCGCATTCGCAGACACGGACACCAAGGCCCGGCTGGAGGGAGTCAAGGCTCTCCTGAAGGCCCGCGAAGAGTACAAGGACCGGGTGGAGCTCCAGGTCGTGGCTTTCCCTCAGGACGGGGTGGTGCGGGATCCGGGGGCCGAAGATTACGTGCGCCAGGCCCTCGAGCTCGGGGCGGACGTTGTCGGCGGCATACCCTGGATCGAGTACACTGACGAGGACGCGCGCCAGCACATCGACCGGATGTTCGCTCTCGCCAGGGGGTACGGCAAGGACGTGTCCATGCTGGTCGACGACGCCGGCGACCCCGGCCTCAGGACCCTCGAGATGCTCGCCGTGAAGACCATCAAGGAGGGCTGGCAGGGACGGGTCACATGCCAGCACGCCCGCGCCATGGCTCTGTACCCTGAGCCCTACTACCGCAAGATCGAGCACCTCCTCAAGGAGGCTCGGATCGGCCTGGTAAGCGATCCGCAGACGGGGCCCCTGTACGCACGGGTGCGCAGCCTCTATGAGGCCGGCGTGGCCGTGGCCCTCGGCCAGGACGATATAGCCGACGCTTATTACCCCTTCGGGCGGAACAACATGCTGGAAGTCGCCTTCCTGGCGGCGCACCTCATGGGGATGACCACCTTCGACGACATGAAGCTGCTCTACGACCTGGTCACCACGAGCGCCGCGAAGGCGCTGGGGCTCCGGAAGCACGGCCTCGCTGTCGGCAACAACGCCGACCTCGTCGTCCTGAACGCGAAGAGCGAGTGGGAGGCCATCTGGAACCACGAGGCGCCGCGCCGCGTCATCCGCAAGGGAAGGGACATCACGTTGCCGGAAAGGCCCGGGTGACCGGCGGGGCCGCCCCGTTCATGGGGATCGCGGCGATGGCAACTTTTTCATTTGCTTTTTGCTGGGAATGCTGTACTATGTCGCGGCGAGCTTGAGATGGTACGCAACAGTCCTGGCGCATCACTTTGCACATGCTTGTGCGGCATCGCCCCAACCCCGTTTCAGGGGTTTTTTTCTTTCCAGCCGGGACGGGAGGGAGGTGACAGGAAAAACAAGCCTCGTCTCGTGGCTTTCGGTGAATCAACTCTGGACCAAGGAGGAAGGAACATGAAAAGACTGACAGTGGCCGTCTTTCTCGCGGCGGCGCTCGTTCTTGTCGCGGGTGTATCGGCTCAGACCCTGAAGGAGGTCCCCCGCAATCAGACCCTGGTGCTCGGCTGGAGCATCGCCTCTCCCATCGGCGTGACCAACCCGTGGGCCGTACCGGGCTACACCCACCAGGAAGGCAACGTCTTCATGTGGGAAGCCCTGTATTACTTTGCCATCTTTGCGGACAAGGAGATCCCCTGGCTTGCTCAGAGCATGAAGTACACACAAGGACTTCACCGAGCTCACCATCAAGATGAACCCCAAGGCCATGTGGAGCGACGGCGTCCCCGTGACCTCCAAGGACGTGGCCTTCACCTTCGAAGGGCAGATGAAGAATGACAAGCTCCCGTACCACGGCAGTTTGTGGAGTTCGTCAAGAGCGTCCGGGCGCCCGACAGATCCACCGTCATAGTCACATTCAAGGTGCCGCAACCCCGGTTCATGTTCGAGGTGCTGGAGCTGAAGTTCGATACCGGCATCCCCATCGTTCCTGCCCACGTCCTTTCGAAGCAGGCGGACTGGAACGCTTTCCCGGGCGGCCTCGACATGCCGCATTCCGGACCGTACAACCTCGTGAGCTGGGACAAGAACCAGAAGATCTTCGACCTGCGGGCCAACTGGTGGGCAGTGAAGGCCGGCCTGATCAAGACTCCCGAGGTCAAGAGGATCGTCATGGTCGGCCTCGGCGGCCAGATCGGCCAGAACATGGACCTCGTCGCCCAGCGGATCGTGAACAATGAGTTTGACTGTGCCCTCGACATGAGAAGCTCGCTCATCAAGAGCATCGTGCAGCGCAACCCCAAGGTGACCACGTACACCGGGGACCAGTCTCCATACGGCTACCTGGACTGGTGGCCCAACTCGCTATGGATGAACGACCAGCTTCCCCCCTACAGCGACCCGAACATCCGCAGGGCCATGGCGCTGACGATCGACCGGGACACCATCAACAGCGTGATCTATGAGGGCGCCCAGATCGCGACGATCTATCCTTTCCCGCTGTACCCCGGGCTCGTGAAGTTCGCGAACAGCCCGGCGGTCAAGGCCCTGGAAGACAAGTACCAGCCGGGCAAGTTCGACCTGGATGAGAGCGCAAAGCTCATGCAGGATGCCGGCTACACCCTGAACAACGACAAGCTGTGGGAGAAGGATGGGAAGACGATTTCCGCGGTCATCAACGCCTTTGAGGGAATCCACAGCGACATCGCGCCCGTTCTCGTCGAGATGCTGCGCAAGGGCGGATTCGACGCTTCCGTGAACTTCGGCAACGATGCATTCCAGAACATGATGGACGGGAAGGCGGGCCTGTACATGTGGGGCCACGGCGCAAGCCTCAGAGATCCGTACGCGGCTCTCGAGCTGTTCCACGGCAAGTACAGCGCGACGATCGGAACTACCGCGGGATCCAACAGGTGGTCGCGTTACAAGAACCCGGAATATGACAAGTTGATCGACGCGATGGCTCCGCTCCCTTCCGACGATCCGAAGTTCCAAGAGTACGCGACGCAGGCCATCGGGATCTACTGGAGGGACACCATCGACATCCCCGTCATCCAGTGGCTGCACAGGATTCCCTACAACCAGACCTACTGGACCAACTGGCCCACGAAGGACAACCTTGCTGCCGGCACCAACGGGGCTTTCTGGGCACAGACGGGCATGCTTGTCGTCACGGGTCTCAAGGCCGCTCAGTAACTGCACAAGAGTGACGTCGTAACACGGTTGCCGGCGTTCTGCCGGCAACTGTCATTTTGAGCGCAGGAGGCACACGCACCGTGAGGATCACGACAATTTTGCGGAAGCTGGGATTTCTCATTCTGGTGATCTGGGCCGCGTCGACAATAACGTTTCTCATTCCGCGCATTTCTCCGCGCAATCCCGTCCGGGAGAGGTTCGGGGAGCTTGCCAGGATGGGGGGATTCACCCCGACGGACCTCGAGAAGATCGTCGCCTCGTACAGCGCAAAGTTCGGATTGAACAAGCCCCTGTGGCAGCAGTACCTCGACTATATCGGGTCAGTGGCCCGGCTGGACCTGGGCGTCTCCATGAACAAGTTCCCCAAGACTGTCTGGCAATTGCTCCTGGAGTCGCTTCCCTGGACCATCGGGCTGCTGTTCGTCGCCACCGTTTTTTCATTCATCCTAGGAAATCTTCTGGGCGCGCTTGCCGCGTGGCCGCGCTCCCCTCGATGGGTCAAGGGACTCGCGACCCCTTTTGTCCTGCTCATGGGTGTGCCGCCGGTGCTCATGGCGGTCTTTCTCATGTTCTTTGTCGCGTTCCGCCTCAAGCTCCTGCCAATGGGAAATGCATACTCGATCGGCGTCATCCCCAACTGGTCGTCCATCCGTTTCATCCTCGACGTGTTGAAGCACCAGATCCTCCCCGCGCTGTCTCTCATCCTGGGGACGGTGGGGAGCTGGGTCCTGTCGATGCGCGGCATGGGGGTCACGATCCAGGGTGAGGACTACGTGCTCTTTGCCGAGCACAAGGGTCTCGGCGGGACCGCGATCTTCCGCGACTACTACCTGCGCAACGCCCTCCTTCCCCAGGTCACCGGCCTGGCCCTCGCCGTTGGAACAATGGTGACATCCGGCATCGTCATCGAGCAATTCTTCGGGCTGCCTGGCATCGGGTCGATGCTGTACGATGCGATCAAGGTGAACGACTTCCTCGTGATCTATGGCATCGTGCTGTTTATCGTCATTGCCATAGCCGTTCTCATGATCGTGGTGGAAATGCTCTACCCGCTCCTGGACCCGCGGGTGCGCACCCAGAAGTGAGGGAGAAATGTCGACTGTCCTGACCTCTGAAGACCTGGTGCAAGCCCCCGGAGGCTTCGCGCTCACCCTGCGCTACCTGCGTCGCAACAGGAGCCTCGCCGTCGGCCTCCTCATCGTCCTGTTGCTCATGGCGTTCACGGTGATCGGGATGCTGACCATCGACGTGAGCCACGCGTATCCCCTGGCGGTCAAGCCAAAGCAGCCGCCGGGCGCCAGGTATCTCCTCGGAACCGACTTCTTCGGGAGAGACCTCCTATCGGAAATGGTTGTCGGCATGTGGCAGACGGCCCTGATCGGCGTGCTGGCCGGGGGCCTCGGCACGCTGATCGGCGTTTTCCTGGGGTTCGTCTCTGCTTACTTCGGGGGGGCGGTGGACACGATCATCAAGGGGACCTGCCAGATCCTCACTCCCATACCGGTCTTCCTGATCCAGGTAGTCATCGCCGGGTCCCTCGACAAGCGGGACGTCACCATCTACACCATGGCGTTCATCGTGCTGGCACTGGGTTGGATGTGGCCGACGCTCGTGATACGGTCCCAGGTCCTGACCATGAAGGAAAGGCAGTTCGTCTCCGTGGCGAAGCTTTCCGGGCGCAATGACCTCGGGATCATCTTTGCGGAGATCATGCCGAACCTGCTTCCGTTCATTGCGGCTTCGTTCGTCTCCCAGGTCTTCTCAGCAGTGTTCGCCTCTTTCTATCTCGCCGTCGTCGGACTGGGACCCCTGCGGGAGCCCCTCCTTGGCAACATCATCTGGTCCGCCCAGGGGCAGGGCGCGTTCTTCAACGGCTGGTGGTGGTGGCCCATCTGGCCTGCCATCGGCATGGTCCTGATCCTGGGGTCCCTGGCGCTCATCAACATGGGGTTGGACGAGCTGGCAAACCCGCGCGTGCGAAGGACGGAGTGAGTCCATGGCGGCCCCCGTTCTCGAGGTGACGGATCTTCGGGTCTCCTACTACACGGATGCCGGACGGGCAATCGCCCTGGACGGTGTCAACCTGACGCTTTCCGCCGGGGAAAAGCTGGGGCTCGTCGGTGAGTCAGGAAGCGGAAAAAGCACGATGGCCCTCGCCATGATGCGCATGATCAAGCCGCCCGGGCGCATCGAAAACGGCAGAGTGGTGGTGGCCGGAACGGACCTGACGGCCCTGAGCGATGAGCAGATGCTCAAGGCGCGCCTCAGCAAGATCGCTTACATTCCCCAGGGCGCCATGAACTCGCTGAACCCTGTCACGCGCATCGGCGCGCAGATGGTGGACGCCATCAAGGCGCACGAGCCGCGCGCTTCCAAGGCAGACATGCAGGACCGCAGTCGGCGGACGCTGGAGTCCGTGGACCTGAAGCCGGACGTGTTCGACATGTACGCCCACGAGCTGAGCGGCGGCATGAAGCAGCGGGTGTGCATCGCCATCGACATATTATTGAGGCCGCAGCTCATCATCGCGGATGAGCCCACCAGCGCGCTGGACGTCGTGACCCAGAGGCAGGTCATGGAGACGATCAACCGAGTGCAGAAGAGCATCGGGGCAGCAGTCATCCTGATCGGCCACGACATGGGCCTGATGGCCCAGTTCGTGGACAAGGTTGCCGTGATGTACACGGGACGCCTTGTGGAGCTGAGCAGCGTGCGGGACATTTTCACCAGGCCCCTGCATCCCTACGCACAGGCGCTGATTTCCAGCCTCCCCCGGCTGGAAAACAAGGGCGTGTTCCAGGGCATTCCCGGGCTTGCCCCCTCCCTCCTGCGGCTGCCCGGCGGCTGCGCGTTCCATCCCCGCTGCCAGCATGTCATGGAGGTCTGCCGAACGGTCCGCCCGGACCTGCTGCGGCAGGACGGAGGCCGCAGCGTCGCGTGCCACCTCTACACCGGGGAGGCCACCTGATGCCGGCCCTGATGGAGCTTCGGGGGGTGACCAAGGTCTACACGCGCGGGCTGGTCGCGCGGGCAAGCACGGTAGCCCTGAGAGATGTGTCCATAACGCTGAAGGAAGAAGAGCCCACCATCATGACGGTTGCGGGAGAAAGCGGGAGCGGGAAAACCACCCTCGCCATGCTGCTTCTGGGCTTCATCCAGCCGACGTCCGGCTCCATCCATTACAAGGGGAAGGATATCAGCCGGCTCGCGGGAGAAGAGAAGGTCACCTTCCGCCGCGAGGTCCAGGCCGTCTTCCAGGATCCGTTCGCGGTCTTCAACCCGTTCTACACGGTGGACCACCTCCTGTCGGTGCCCATCCGACGGTTCCACCTGGCTCGCACGCGAAGCCAGGCCAGGGACAGGATGGTGGAGGCGCTCACCGCGGTGGGTCTCCACCCGGATGATATCCTGGGCAGGTTTCCTCACCAGCTGTCCGGCGGGCAGCGGCAGCGGATCAACGTGGCACGCGCGCTGGTCCTGAAGCCGCGCCTTCTGGTTGCTGACGAGCCTGTCTCCATGGTGGACGCCTCGCTTCGAGCGAGCATCCTGGAGACGCTGCGCGGCCTCCAGCGGGATCATGGCGTTTCCATCCTCTATATCACCCACGACCTGACCACTGCCTACCACATTTCGAAGTCCATCATCGTGCTGTACCGCGGGTCCGTGATGGAAGCAGGGGACACGGACAGCGTCATCACCAGCCCGCAGCATCCCTACACCCGCCTCCTGATAGATTCCATACCGTGGCCGGATGTCGACCGGCGCTGGGGTGAGACCGAGATCAAGGCAAAGGAAGCAGAGGCGGGAGATCATTCGCCCGGATGCAAGTTCTATTCCCGCTGCCCGTTTGCCATGGACAAGTGCCGCGTGTCCCCGCCGCTTTTCCGTTTGGCGGAGCACCACGCCGCCTCCTGCTATCTCCTGGAAAAGCATCCTGCAGTGGAATCCGCGCGACTGTCCGACCTCCTGCCCATGTGACTATCTTTGCCCTCGAAGGTGAGGGCAATGGAGGGCGCAGCATCGGTCTGGGAAGAAGAGGTCATCATCCCCACGTACCCGGTCGGGGAGCCTGAGCGCAATCCGATCTTTCTGGAAAACCGGGTCTACCAGGGATCCTCCGGCGCGGTGTATCCCCTGCCGGTCATCGAGAGGCTGAATGACGAAAAGGAGGACCGGACTTACCACGCGGTTTTTCTGGAAAACGAATACCTGAAGGTCATGATCCTTCCCGAGTTGGGCGGCAGGGTCCAGATGGCCTACGCCAAGACCCTGGACTATCACTTTGTCTACTACAACCGGGTGATCAAGCCGGCTCTTGTGGGCCTGGCCGGGCCGTGGATCTCCGGGGGAATCGAGTTCAACTGGCCGCAGCATCACCGGCCCAGCACGTTCATGCCGGTGGATCATGTCATTGAAAAGGCGGAGGAGGGTCGGGCGACCGTATGGCTTGCAGAGACAGACCGCATGCGCGGAAGCCGCAGCGTTGCCGGGCTTTCCCTGTACCCGGGAAAAGCGTACCTGGAAGTTTCCGTGCGACTGTCGAATCCCACGCTCTTTCCCCAGACCTTTCTCTGGTGGGCGAATCCCGCCGTGCCAGTCAACGACCAGTACCAGTCCGTCTTTCCGCCGGACGTCAATGCCGTCTTCGATCATGGAAAACGGGATGTCTCCCGGTTTCCCATAGCAACCGGGACATACTACAAGGTGGACTATTCAGCCGGCGTGGACATTTCCTGGTACCGGAACATCCCGGTGCCTACCTCGTACATGGCCTATCACTCGGACTTCGACTTCGTGGGCGGCTACGATCACGGGAGGAACGCGGGGATCCTGCATGTGGCCGACCACCACGTTTCCCCGGGGAAAAAGTTGTGGACATGGGGAAACGGGGAGTTCGGCAAGGCGTGGGAAAGGAACCTGACGGACGCGGATGGTCCCTACATCGAGCTGATGACAGGGGTGTTCACGGACAACCAGCCGGACTTCTCATGGCTGGAGCCGGGAGAGCAGAAGCATTTCATCCAGAGCTTTCTCCCGTACGCGGGGATCGGAATGGTGAAGAACGCTTCCCGCGACGCGGCGATTTCCCTGGACCTTGCCGATGGGATGGCGCGTGTAGGGGCGTGCTCCACGGCGCGGCGCAAGTACCACGTGGTCCTGGGGAACGGGGCACCTGCAGCGGGAACGCCCGCCGGGGGGCCGGCCGGAGGAACGCCCTCCGGGGGGCCAACAGGAGGAGCGCCCGCGGGGGGCGCGCTTCTGGATGCCACCGCGGAGATCAGTCCCGAGGCTCCCTACGTATTCAGCGTGCCTCTGCCGCCCGGATCCGCCCAAGGTCTGACCTTGTCCCTGCAATCTCTTGACGGCGAGGTAAGCATTTCCTACAGCCCGCAGAAGCTCGGTGAATCTGCGGTGCCCGACCCTGCGAGTCCCGCACCTCCGCCATCCGATGTGGGAACGCAGGAGGAGCTGTACCTGATTGGCATCCACCTGGAGCAATACCGGCACGCCACGTTCCGTCCGGAGGACTACTACGCAGAGGCGCTGCACCGGGACCCCGGCGACTCGCGATGCGCACTCGCCATGGGGCTGCTCCTTCTGCGCCGCGGCGACTTTGCGGGAAGCGAGCAGTACTTTCGAACCGCCATCAGGCGAGTCACGACAAGGAACCCCAACCCGCAGGATGGGGCGTCATTCCTGTACCTCGGGACCTCGTTGGAGATGCAGGACAAGCTGAGCGGGGCGGAAGACGCATACTCCAAAGCCGCCTGGAGCGCGGGAAGCCGGGCGGCCGCGCATGCCGGCCTTGCCCGATGCGCCATGAAGCAGGGCAATTTTGCAGCGGCGCTTGCGCGCGCGGAGGAGTCCCTGGCCGCTTATCCGCGGGATGTCGAGACTCGGTGCATGAAGGCGATTGCCCTGCGCCGGCTCGGCAGATTCGGGGAGGCAGAGGCCGCCGCCGAGTCGGCCCTCGCCGAGGATCCTTTGTGCTTCCTGGCAGCCAATGAAAGGGAGCTTGCCCGCTCTTCTTGCCTCGCGCCCGCGGCCCGGCCAAGCACGGGCTTCCGGCGGGATCGTCGCAGCATGGGAGATCCTGCCCATACAGCAAAAGAGGTCGCTTCCCGGTACGTATTGTGCGGGCTCTTCCCAGAGGCGATCTCGGTGCTCCTGGCGGCCGAAGCGCCGGACAATCCGCTTCTCTGCTTCTGCCTGGGGTATTGCTTCGCGCGGCACGGAGATCGGGAGGCCGGCATCTCCTGGATCAAGCAGGCAGACTCTCTTCCCCAGGGGGCCTCTTTTGCCGGAAGCCTCCTGGACGTCCCGGTTCTGGAGCTTGCAGGCAGCCTTTTTCCCGAAGGCGCCCGGGCCTGGTACCATCTCGGGAATCTCCTGTATGCGAACCGGCTTTTCTCCCGAGCCATCGAGGCATGGGAGCGGGCAAAGCAGCGGGATTTGGCCTTCCCAACGGTTCGGCGCAACCTCGCCCTCGCTGCATTCAACAAGCTCGGCGACGCCCGGCGCGCTCGCGCCGAGCTCGAACAGGCCTTCCTGCTCGATCCAACGGACGCCCGTGTGTTGATGGAGCTTCACCAGCTCTTGAAGCGCCTGGCCGTGGATCCGGCTGAGCGCTTCCACCTGCTCAGCCGTCACAGGGAGCTGGTCTTCTCCCGGGATGACCTGTCGGTGGAGTGGGTTTCGCTTCTGACACTGCGGGGAGACTATCGCGAGGCGCTCGAGATCTTGGAAGGAAGGAAGTTCCATCCTTGGGAAGGCGGAGAGGGGAGGGCAACCGGGCAGTACACGGCCGCGCTCCTGGGTCTGTGCAAGACGCGTCTGCTGGCGGGAGACGCAGTGGAGGCCGCGGACCTGGCACGACGAGCCCTTCAGTTTCCACCGAATCTCGGGGAAGGGCGGCTCCCCGGCGCGGTCCCCAATGACGTCTGGTACTATCTCGGGTGCGCCCAGGAAGCCGCGGGGGACATGGCGGGGTCCAGGGACTCGCTGGGCCGCGCATCCGCCGGGGAAAAGTCACCCGCAATTTCCCTGTACTACAACGATCAGCCCGCGGACTTGATATTCTTCCAGGGGCTTGCCCTGGCGCTGCTCGGCCGAAAGGAGGAAGCGCAGGGAAGGTTCACCTGCCTCTTCGACTATGGAGAGCGAAACAGGGACCGGCCCGTGGAGATCGATTATTTTGCGGTCTCTCTGCCGGACATGCTGATTTTCGATGACGATCTTTCGCGTCGCGCCCGGGTCTTCTGCGCGTACCTGCAGGCGCTCGGCACCCTCGGCATGGGGGACGCGCCGCGAGCCCGCGCTCTTCTTTCGAAAGTCAGGGCAGAGGAACCTTCGCACGCTGGGGCCTGCGAAACCCTGCGCGACATGGACAACCGTTGGAAGTTTTGAAAAAGGAGGGCTGTTTAAGGGAAGGGCCGTTTAAGGGAATTTAACCCGGCCGCAATCGATCCTGAACACGATTTTCGTACGTTCAGACCTGAAGCCTGACGGTTGGACATTATGGCGCCTGCAGATTTCTGGTCTTCAAGCCTTTCGTTTCATGTCGCGCAATTCCATACAAACAAAGCATTCGAACCAATTTCACTCGACGCGAGGAGGTTCTATGAAGCGATTCTTTATGGTTTTCTCCCTGCTGTTGGCAGCAGGCTCTTATGCCTTTGCCAGCGGCGCAATGGAGCGGCCGAAGCCGTCCCCATATTTCATTGGTCTTGATACAAAAACTGTAACCAATTCGTGGGAGTCGTATTTCCAGGACAGCTTCGAGTGGTACTCCCAGGACAACCACTGGAAGTGGATCACCAACGAAGCCGGAGGAGATCCGGCCGCTCAGATCACGCAGTGCCGGCAGATGCTCAATTCCGGCGTCAAGGGATTGATCGTATCTGCTCAGGACAAGGAAGCGGCGAAGCCCATCGTGGATTTCGCAACCGCCGCCAAGGTCCCGGTCTTCACCGCGGATGCGGATATCGATTCGCCGAACGTCAAAATGTACGTCGGGTTCTCCGGTGAGCGCGCCGGCGCGGAGCTCGCGCAGCACCTGGTCGACTTTCTGAAGTCAACGCACAACGGCCACGTCCGCGGGACTGTGCTGGAGATGCTTGGTCCCCTGGGGGGCGCATCATCCATCGACAGAAGCAAGGGGTTCCATGATGTGATCGACCAGTACAAGGATGTCAGGGTCATCCAGGCCGTCGGGGACTTCCAGGAGGCGCCGGCAAAGACTGCGGCGGAAAACGTGCTGCGGGCACATCCGCGCGTCGATGCCTGCTACTCCGCCAACGGCCCCATGGCCACCGGCGCAGTCGAGGCGATGAAGGATCTGAACATCGACCCCACCAAAGTGTACACGGTCACGATTGACGCTACTCCGGGCGTCCTGACCCTCATCAAGAACGGCGACATTCGGATGGCGCTGGACCAGGCCCCCGCATTCTACACGGCCATTGCCGCGCACTACCTGGTCGCATATCTCAAGAACGGCGATGCCGCTCTGCCGAAAGTCGGGGACACGATCAACGCCCAGGATCTGAAGCTTTCCACGGGCGTCAAGCATGCCGGCACGGATGTCTGGGCCGACAACTCAGCATGGGCGCCTGCAAAGGTCGTGAAGGGTTTGGCCGGGCACCTGTGGTTCCAGACCGGCGCGGTCCTGGTGACCAAGGACAACGCTGACGCGCCCTATCTCTGGGCAAACGTCAAGTTGCCGGGAAAGGCCTGAGACTTGAAAAAGATGCGTTTCTCGCGGTTGCTCCCGGGAGCGTTGCTCCCGGGAGCGGCCGTCGAGGCGCTGAGCGAAGGATCGACGCCTGCCGCAGGCGTTCGCCGAAGCGCGGGGCAAAAGGTCCGTCTCTTCATCGTCAGGAACCTGATCTGGGCTATCCTTCTGTTCGTCTTTCTTGTCTTCTCCCTCACGCTTCCGAACTTCTTCACGCTGCAGAACATTCACTTCATCCTGTACGTCGCTTCAGCGATCGGCTTGCTCGTATTTGCCGAATCCCTTGTTCTCATCAGCGGCAGCATGGACCTGTCCATCGCCCACATCGCCGGGCTGTCCTCCATGCTCACGGGGGCCGTCACCATCCAGTGGCTGCCGTTCCTTCCCGGCTGGATGGGCATTGTCTTCATCGTGGTGGCAGGCGCGATGCTGGGCTCGGTCAACGGGTTTTTCGTCGGCAGAGTGGGAATAAACCCCTTCCTTGTCACCCTCTCCACGTTCCTCATGTACAACTGGCTCACGTTCTCCATCAATCGCGGGGCCATCTCGAACGTCTCCCCGGCGCTCGTGTTTCCGGGCGGCGGGCGGGTGTTCGGCGTGTTCTTCGCGATTCCAGTGATGCTGGCAGCCTGCCTCTTCCTCGGGTTCGTTCTCACCCGCACGAGGTTCGGCGGGTACGTGCACGCAATGGGTGGAAACCCGGACGCCGCCCGGATGTTGGGCATCAGCCTGCCGCGGATGAACTTCCGGGTGTTCACCATCGCAGGGGCGCTCGCCGGGCTTTCCGGCCTGCTGTACGTCGGCTATTTGAAATCCATCCCCAGCACGATCGCGGGAGGGGACGACATCTTCCTTGCCTTTGCCGGCGCCATCATCGGCGGGGTCAGCCTGAAAGGCGGAGAGGGATCCATGGCGGGCGCGCTTGGCGGCGTGCTCCTCCTTGGCGTCATCGACACCGGAACGGCGATGACACTCATCGATCCCGCTCTGCGCGGATTTCTGAACGGGCTCATCCTCCTGGGAGCGATCCTGATCAACAAGTACCGAGTCAAGCTGCGCGACAGGATCCTCATCCCCACGGGCTCGCCGGAGGCAACGGCGTGAGCAATCCCGACAGTGCACGGCCGGCGCCTCTGCTCGCGCTGAAATCGGTGGAGAAGTGGTACGGTGAGGTCCACGCCCTTCGCGCCGTGACTCTGGAGGTCGACCTCGATGAGATCGTTGGTCTCATAGGCGACAACGGGGCGGGGAAATCCACGCTGATCAAGGTCATTTCCGGGGTCACCTCGCGTGATGGCGGGGAGATCACCTGGAAGGGGAGGAAGGTCACCCTCGGCTCCGTGCGGGAAGCGCAAGCCCTGGGAATCGAGACCGTCCACCAGGACCGCGCAGTGGTCGGGAACATGAGCGTCGCACGCAACATCTTCCTCGGCAGGGAGCCGACGCGCGGGATCGGGCCCTTCCGTGTGATCGACCGCAAGGTGATGACCGAGGATGCGCAAAGGCTTCTCACGGGCCTGCGGCTGCACATCTCCTCAGTGGACCAGGAGGCACGGTTCTGCTCAGGGGGAGAAATGCAGGGAATCGCGATCTCCCGGGCCATGTACTTCAGGGCCTCCCTTGTGATCCTGGATGAGCCGACGACGGCTCTCGCCGTGACGGGCGCGCAGACGGTGCTGGGGTTCATCCGCAAGCTCAAGGAGGACCACATCTCGTGCATCTTTGTCACCCACAACCTTCACGATGTGTATGCAGTGGCTGACCGATTTATCGTCATGGTCCGCGGCACCGTCGCGGCCAACGTGAGCCGGAATGACGTCACGGTGGAGGACCTCGTCCGGCTGCAGGTTGGCCAGGGAAGGCACGCCGGCGGCAGAGCCAACGGCGGATAGCCAGGCCGACGTCCGGTGGTCGCCCTGTCTGGATTAGGATTTTCTCGGCGGTCTCTCACTGCCGCCGATGAATGGAGGTTTCTATGTTCAACTATCGGTGGATGCTGGCGCCTGCCATCGTTGCAAGCGGAATGCTCGTGGCGGCAACCAGCTCATTCGGTTTGAGCCAGACCCAGCTCATGGAGTACGGGTCTCCTTCTGCAGTGGAGGCTGCGATCAAAGGGAAAGCAAGCGTCGAAACCCGTGACAAGGACGGCGCAACCCCCCTGATGATTGCCGCCGGGTTCAACCAGGATCCGAAAGTCATTTCCGCGCTGCTGAATGCAGGGGCCAAAGTGGACGACCAGGCCAGGGGGAATGTGACTCCGCTCATGTATGCCGCGCTCAACCGCGATCCCCGGATCGCCTCGGCGCTTCTGAAAGCAGGAGCGAACGTCAACGCGCGCGAATGGGACGGGGAGACTCCCCTCATGATCGCGTCCGCTTACAACCAGAACCCGGACGTCGTTTCAACCCTTCTGAAGGCGGGAGCGGGAGTCGGCCAGCGCGACTCTCATGGAATGACTCCGCTGATGTTCGCCGCGCTGAATCCCAATCCCGCCATCATTCCCGAGCTGATCCGCGCGGGGGCCAGGGTCGCTGACCAGGACAACAACGGCAGGACTCCCCTCATGTGGGCCGCCATGGATGGCCAGCATCCGCGGGCCGTCTCCGTCCTCCTGGCAGCAGGCGCGACGGGACAGCTCACCTCGAAGGACGGGAAGACCGCTTATGACTACGCGGCTATGAATCCCGACCTGAAGGGAACAAAGCAGCTGCAAGAGCTGAAGACCGCCGCCCAGACGGCCCATGGTCAAGTCGGCCAGCGGGCATAGAGGAGACAGCAGCGGCGGAGGACTGCTGAAGCCGGGGGGAGCGTGGATTGGCGCTCCCCCCATACTGGCTCCACAGCGGCGGTCATTCACCACCCTGTGCCTGCGCGCCGACCCGAACGCTACTTTTGGACATGTGTCCTGATTGCGCGCGGCCGGTTCGTCATTGATGGCATGGAGGCAGGAACCATGAAGGAATATCTATTCTTTTTCCGCGGCGGGCTGGACTTCCGCACGGCGTCCCCCGAGCAGCTTCAGAAGGCCACGCAGAAATGGCAGGTCTGGCTGGACAAGCTCGCCAAGGAGGGGAGGCTCTCATCTTCGGGCAACCGGCTCTACGGGCACCGGCTCCGTGATCAAGGGCGAAAAGAAGCAGGTCTTTGAGGGGCCCTACGTCGAGGGGAGGGAAATCGTGGGCGGGTATATCGGAGTGAAGGCGAAAGACCTGAGCGAGGCAGTCGAGATCGGCAAGGAATGCCCCATCTTCGACTTCGGCGGCTCCACCGAGGTCAGGGAAATTGCCGCCACGGGCCCTTGAGAGGAGCCCGGGAGTGCTGCCGAACGGCGTCGAAGGAAACGTCGGCGGCCTGGTGGACCATCTTTTTCGCCGTGAGGCGGGAAAGATGGTCTCGGCCCTGACGAGGATTCTCGGAACGGAAAATCTGGAAACCGCGGAAGACGTCGTTCAGGAGACTCTCTTGCGGGCCATGGAGGTCTGGCCCTATCAGGGCGTGCCTGACAAGCCGTCCGCCTGGCTCTTCAGCGTGGCGAGGAACAAGGCCATCGACGTTCTCCGCCGAACCCGTCGCGTGATCCATGTGGACTTTGACAATGAAAGTGTTCCCGACTCGCGTGGGAGCGGCGGCATGGACGCCGAGGGAGACATGCTGAGAATGATGTTCGCCTGCTGTTCCCCCGGGATCTCCGAAGCAAGCCAGATCGCCATCATCCTGAAGACTCTCTGCGGGTTCGGGACTGCCGAAATTGCCAGGGCGTTCGTCATACCCGAGGAGACGGTTTCCAAGAGACTGTTCCGCGCCAGGGAGTTCTTCCGGGAGGAGCCGGTGCGCCTGGAGATCCCGGTGGGAGAGGAGGCCAGGAGACGCATCGATGCGGTCTTGAATGCGATCTACCTCCTGTTCAACGAAGGCTGCAATTCGACCAGCTCCGAGGAGCTGATCAGGGGCGACCTGATCGAGGAGGCCATGAGGCTCTGTGGTCTGCTTGCAGAAAATCCCAACACGCAAAGGCCAGAGGTGTTTGCCCTGATGGCGCTCATGTGCTTTCATTCCTCGCGGATGGAAAGCCGGCTCGACGACCGAGGGAGAGATCATCCTGCTCCCCGACCAGGACCGAAGCAGGTGGAGCAGGGGGCTCATCGCAGAAGGCAACGCGTACATGAACAGGGCGGCGTTCGGCGATTCGCTCACACGGTACCACCTCGAGGCTGCCATCGCTTACGAGCACTGCGCAGCGGGGAGTTTTTCGACGACCGACTGGGAGAGGATCCTCCAGTTGTACGGATTGCTGCGGGAGATTTCCCCGTCACCGTTCGTCGAATTGAACATGGCAGTGGCCATTCTCTGCGCCCGCGGGCCGGCTGCCGCGGCCGAAGCCCTGCAGGGCATCGAGGACAAGCGCAAGCTGGAGAGCTACCATCTCTACCACAGTCTTCTCGGGGAGATCGATCTGAGAATGAACCGGGGCGCTCAGGCGGCGCACCATTTTGCCGCGGCCCGGGACATGACGAAATCCGAGCCGGAAAGGCGGCTCTTGACGATGAAAATTGCCGCGGCAGCTGCCCAGGCGCTCCCCGAAACGCGAAAAATGTGAGATTGTCTTTCACGTAAAAGGACGGGACATGGAACATTTATCTTTCGACATCCTCGTGAGGGCGCGGCGATCCTGCAGGAGCTTCCAGGATGGTCTCCTGGATGAAGCTGCCGTAGCGTCCATCCTCGAGGCGGGCTGGCTGGCACCACACGCTGGTGCAACCGGCGTTGCGCTCGCCAACAAGCGGAGGTTTTTCGTCATCAGGCGCGCCAGCGCCGCCCACGATCGCATCTACGCCCTCGCTCTTGCGAGAGTCAGGGCAAATCGACATCGTCTCATGATCGCGGGGCGTTTCGTGCCCGGCCTGGCAAAAAAGACCGCCAGCTTCATGAAAAGGCTGGACGCTTTCGACCGAGACGGCATCAGGACGCTCCAGGAAGCGCCGGTCTGGATCATTGTGGCGGAAAGAAAGGGCTTCCCGCCGGCGGAGGCCAAGTCGATCGCGCACGTGATGCAGAATATGTGGCTCAAAGCCACCGAGTTGGGAGTTGGCTTCATGCTGCTCAGCCTTACCGGGATGCTCTCCGGGGATGCAGCAATTGCGTCTGCGCTTGGACTCGCACGGGGGGAATGGGAGCTTGACGGCTGCCTCGTCGGGTTGCCTGCAAGACCGTCCGAGCCAAGCGCCGAACATCTTCCGAAGGATGCGGTGTCGTGGCTGGACTGAACAACCGACTAGATCGCCGCGGCCTTCGACTTTGAGATGCTGATGATCTCATCCGCGCTGACCTCGCACCCGCGGCCGTCGGATATGTAGATTCCTTCCTGGATCATCATGGAGCGAAGCGCTATCTCCGCGGTGTTGATGAGCTTCACCTTCCCCTGGAGCGCGGCAATCCAGTGCTTCTGGGACGAGTCGTAGGCGGATTCCAGGGGGTTGACCCGGTGCCACCTCTCGTCCACCCCGTCCATATCGGGTCGAGACGTCATTTCGATGTCGTCCATGCTCGACATGTAGCTGAACGGATACAGCCGTATTCCCCCGAGGGTGCCCACCACTGAGCTTCCCTCGAACTGGTCCAGGTGGATGGCCCAGGCTTCGATCACCTCCAGAATAGCGGCGTTTGTGAACCTGACCAGGCCAAGACCCAGCTCCTCGACGTTGTAGCCGCTCGCGAGCTTTCGATCCTCGTACATCTCCATGGTCTGGAATGTCTTTCCGCTCACACGGGCCACTTCGGGAAGCCCCATCAGGAAGAGCACCTGGGTGAGCCGATAGACGCCCATGTCGAAGATGGCCCCCCCGCCGGTAAGCTCCTTCTTCACGAAGGAGGGTGAACCGTAACCGTCCACGAAAGGCCTGCCCCGCCGGCGGTAACCCGAGGCGCGGCCCAGGTAGATGTTCCCGAGCCTGCCACCGTCTATGAGGCGTTTTGCGAGCTTTGTCTCCCGATCGTAGAGCATGCTCAACTGGATGTGAAGCTTCTTGCCGGTTTCCCGAGCGGCATCCAGCATCATCTTCCCGTCCGCATATGTTCCGGCAATCGGCTTTTCGCAGTAGACGTTTTTCCCCGCTCGAAGGGCCGCGATGGTGGCAGGCGCATGAAAGTTGTTGTGCAGGCAGACGTCCACGGCGTCCAGGTCATCTCGCTCCAGCATTTTCCTGAAATCGCTGTACCGATGGGGTATTCCGTACTTCTCGGATACCGCGTTCAGCTCGCCCTCGTCGATGTCCGCGGCCGCGACGACCTCGGCCTCGGGGATGTCCCTGTAGAAATCGAGGTGCATCTTCGCGATCTGCCCCACACCGATCATGCCGACCCTGATCTTTTCCATCCCTTCTCCTGTTCTATGGTCGCTGCCTGCTGAGGAGGCAAGCAAGAGTCCGCAGATAGACTGAGCGGTTGTCTCCCAGGAGGCTGACGATCAGCGCGCCTTTTCCCACCGCCGTCTCGAAGAACATGCCCGGGTACGTCAGCGCGGACCAGGCGTTGTTGCAGACGCCGTACCATCGCAGGGGGGGACCTCCGCCAGGGCCGCCCTCCATGTAGGCAGAGGTGGAGCCGAAGTAGGAGATCGGTGAGCGACCGACATCCCGGTAGCCTCTCATGATGGGATGGCCTCGATCCACTACCTTCGCGCTCGCGTGCTGGCAGACATTGAAGGAAATCTGCCCGGGCAGCCGGGATGCGTCGAGCAAAGCGCAGTCAGGATCGTTCAGAAGGACTGCCCCCCGGCTTCCACGAAGCTCATGAGCCTCGCGGAGTTTGCATTGAAAAAGGCGGTTGCGTAGCGATCTATTACGACCGCCCTGCTTTTGTTGAGGGCCTGGTCCGCTTCTGCTTCAGCGGGGACGTCATGGCGGAGAAAGAGCTGACGCAGGTACTCGGAGGAAGCACCCGCTCCGAGAACCGCCAGGTCGGTCTCCGATTCACACCAACGGCAGATGCCGTATGCTGCTTCAATGTCGTCGATCAGCGCCCCGAGATCGGGCGAGCTCCACGGGAAGCCTTGATCGTAGTACACGTGCCTGCTGTCCCCTGACGACGCGGGCAGGCGCGCGTTGGCATCCCTCATCTCTTCCCCGCCGGTCCGCAGGGAGTCCAGCATCCGCTCTCTCTGGGCGCTGTCTGGCTGCAAAGCGGAGAGAGCCTTCAAGGCGAAGAAGGCTTTTGTGAATCCTCGCCAGAGCCGGCCGTAGTGGAGGTTGCGCTCCAAATGCCCCGTGATCAGATCCCTGTCAGGCTTCGAGAACCTGTCCTCGATGGCCCTGAAATCCAGGAGCATCTCTTCCGCCGTGGAGACCCCGCGATCCTTTTCCGCGACGATGCCCTGGATCGACTGGAGGTCCACCCGCTGCTCGAGGTCGGGGAAGAAGGCTCCGCTGTCATAGCGCACGTAGACCGACTCCCATGTGCGCAGGTCGTACTCGAGATGGCTATGCCCGTTGAACTTCACGTCACGAACGTACAGGTAGTCCTTCTTGCAGTCCCAGGACCGTGCCAGGATGGGCGCGAGGGCAGCGCCGCCTCTTCCGAACTCCCGTTCGCAGAAGGTCTTCTCGATCACCACCGGATCAGCGTCCGGGTTCCAGCACAGCTCACCGTAGGCGCGGAAGTTGACAGCGTTGATGCGGTCTTCAAGATTTCCTTCCACGGCAAAAAAGCCCTTCAGCTTCTTCTGCTGGAACAGGCGGACCCTGTCTGACATGTGGCGCACGATCCAGTCCGGCACCTTGCCCCAGCCCCGATATTCGGGCCAGAGCTGGAACCCCGCGATCTGGTTCCGATAGCGCCCGATCTGGGGGTGCGGTGGATGTCCCATGCAGAAGTCACCCGCGGTTTCCCAGGTCGCCATGATGATGTTCTCATGCGCGTCGATATACTCGAACGAGTCGTCCCAGAACGAATTGTAGCCCGGCCGCGCGGACAACCCCCCGGGCAACCAGTCGAAAATGACAAGGCGTTTCCCGAGCGCCTGGACCGTTTCGTTGGTCCGAATGATCGCATCCCGATACCGCTGGCCGTAGGAATAGCTCGCGCACCGTGCGCAGCCGCAGCCCAGCGGGTTGCCGTCATAGAAAGACAACGCGAGCCCGCTCAGCTCAGGATGCACGGAAAAGAACTCCTCCAGGGCGCTTTGCCAGATCTTCCAGAGTCCCGGCTGCGAAGGACAATATTTCGGCCTTTCCTGCCACTCGTAGGGAGGCCAGTCAGAAGAGCCCTTGAAACCACGCGCCAGAAGCTCGGAGTGATGCTCCACGATGTGCTCGAAGACGTACTCCGGAAAGTCCATCAGGTCCCAGCCCGCGTACACGGCCAGGCCCTGCGCGCGGGAGGCGGTGATGAAGCGATGCAGGTCCTCCCTCTCCGCCAGAATCTTCGCGGCGTGCTCCCGAAACGGGCGCGCGCGGCCGGGGAACGCGTCATCCAGAAACACCTGCGGCCCCACGGTGCCCTTTGCGAAAGTGCCGTACATGACCGTGTTGAGCCTGAAATCCTGGGCGAGACTCGGCAGGACGTCGCGGCACACGGTGTCAACCGAGCTCGCTACGCCGTAATACAGCCATGACCGAATCTCGTAAGCTGGAGACTCGCGCACCTCCTCGTCCCACTCCAGTCCATCGGAGGTCTCCCGTACCGTGGTCGTGAACCTTCTGGCTGCATACAGCAGTCCTCTCCCATTCTCCGCGGTCAGCGCGAATGACTTGTCCTTCGGCAGCGCACGGATGCAAAAACCGTCCGGCAGTGTCCGTGGCCGTTCCCTGAGCATCCGCGCCGCATCCGGACTGTCCGCGCCGCAAAGGATCATGGCAGAGTCTTCCGCCAGGTCGCGGCGGATGCGCGGAGTCCCCGGCACAGCGGGGGCCGCGCTGAGCGCGCTCAGCCGGTGCACTACCAGCCGGAGCGCTTGCTCCCGCGGGCCGTCGTCCCCGGTGCCGACGTGAATCGAGATTCCTTCATAGGCAAGCTTCATGGCACGGTCCCTTCCCTTCCGGATCAACCCTTGAGCGCACCCGTCTCGATCCCCCTCAGGTATTGCTTTGAAATCAGCAGGTACACGATGATCATGGGCAGCGAAGCCAGGGAAAGCGCGGCGAATACGAGCCCGAAGTCCGTCTGGTACTGGCCGAAGAGGTTGGCCGTTGCCAGCGGGAATGTCTTCTTCGTGTCTGAGCTGATCAGGATCAGGGGAAACCAGAAGTCATTCCAGATCGGGAGCGCGTTGATGATTGCCGCGGCGGCGATTGCGGGTCTCAGATTGGGCACGATGATGCGTCCGAAGATGCTGTATTCGCTGGCCCCATCCATTCTTGCCGCGTTGCTCAGCTCTTCGGGGATCTCCCTGATGAAGCCGGTGAAAATCAGAACGCCGTACGGAATGCCGATGGCCGCATAGACAACGATCAGGGCGAGCAGCGAGTCCGTAAGAGACAACCAGTTCATGGTCCGCACAATGTTCAGGGTCCCCAGCCTCAGGGGAATCATCATGCCTGCCAGAAGGTACAGGTAGACGAGACTGCTTCCTCGGAACTTCAGCTTGGCGATGACGTACGAGGGCAGCAGGGACAAGCCCAGGATGACCGTGATGGACGCCGCGGTAACGATCAAGCTGTTGGCGTAGTAGCGCAGATAGCTGCTTTGCGTGATGATGGCGGTATAGTTTCCCGTTACCCAGGTTTTCGGAAGGCTGTACGGGTGGGTGAAGATCTCGTTGTTGGTCTTCACGGACGTCAGGACCATGAGAACTATGGGATACAGCGCGATAAAGGCCTGGACCGCGAGAACCGTGTAGAGAGCTATTCTCAGCGGGATGCGCCCGGAGCCGCGCACTACGCGGCTCCTCTTCGCCGCGTGAATCTGAGCACGAGGATCTCACCGACAAGCACAATGACGAACATCACGCTGGCAAGCGCCGCGGCCAGACCAAGGTCGGACGTGATACCGGTGTTGTTTGCCCCGAACAACGAGCGATAAAACAGGGTCCCGAACACGTCCGTGTGATACGCCGGGTCCCCCCAGGCATTTGCCGCGGAATAGATCAGGTCGAACTGGGTGATGTTCCCGATCAGGGCGAGTGTCGTGACAATTCCGAAGACCGGCAGGAGAAGCGGAATGATGATCCGCCGGGTGACGGCAATCTCTCCGGCTCCGTCAATCCGCGCCGCTTCGATCATTTCGTGGTCGACGCTGTTGATTCCCGCGAGGAACAGGACAAACGGCAGGCCGAAGTAGACCCAACCCCCAATCAGCGCAATGACCGGGATGGCAAGGTGGGCATCTCCGAGCCAGGGCCGGACCAGGAGCCCGAGATGGATGAACCGAAGGGCCTTGTCCAGGACTCCCCACACCGGGTTGAGAATCATCTTGAAAAGGAAGCCCACCACGATCAGGGGCACCAGGGAAGGAATGAAGAACACGACGCGGAAGAAGGAAGCAAAGCGGACCCGGGAAATAATGACGGCGAAAACGAGCGGGATCGTGTTCTGGATGGCCGCAAGGATCACGAAAAGCTCTATGGTGTTCCTGAAAGCATTGAAAAACGCCGTATTGAAGGGTGGTACGAAGAACAACCTGTGGAAGTTTGCGAGGCCGACGAAACGATCGATCCGCAGGAGCTTCCCCGAGTACAGGCTCAACCGAAGGGAGTCGAACACAGGGAGGATGAGGAAGGCCGTATAGAAAAGAAGGGTCGGCGCAAGGAAAAGGAGAATGACGTGAAGGTTTCCTCTCAGCGCACGCTGTCCTCTCCGCAACTTTCACCCTCCTTCACGACGCCCTTGGAAATCGGTGGGTCACAAGAATCGACCTGGCCGGGCCGTCGAAACCGCCCCGGCCAGGTCATCTGTCACAGTCTACTTGAACGGAAACCAGGTCGCGAGCCCTTTCTGGACATAATCCGCGGCCTGCTCAGGGGTGAACTCCCCGAGAACCACTTTCACGGAGGCGTCATCCAGCAGGTCAGTTCCCGTGGGGGCCTTGTCGGAGAGCTTCTGCGCCATCAATCGCTCCGTCAGCACCGAGCCCTGAACGGCCTTGAGGATGGAGGTGGCCGCAGGGTCGAGCGTGTAGTTGCCGGGCATGTAGCTGAAGAAGCCCGGGATGTTCGTCATGAAAAGCTGGGCGAACTCCGGCGTGGAAACCCAGTTGAGATACGTCGCGGCCGCCTCGGTGTTCTTCGAGTACCTGGAAAGGCTGTACCCCAGGTCGCTCAGGAAGCACAGCTGCTCCTTGTCCCCCGCATTCTGGACGGGCGGCGGGAACCAGCCGAAGTTCACCCCCGCGGCCTTGAACCCGGCGAGCTCCCAGGAGCCGCCGCAGATCATCATGGCCGCCTGGCCTGTCTTGAACAGCTGCTGCATTGCCACGTAGTCGATGGACTGGTAGCCGGGAACGAAGTACTGCACAAGGGATTTCATGACCTCGAACGTCTTCACGAACCGAGGGTCCGTGAACTTGATGTCACCGGCCATCAGGGCCTGCCGGGTCGCCTCCCCTCCGTAAAAGTTGGCGCCCCAGTTCGGGAATCCGCCCTCTCCCAGGGTCCACTTGTCCACCGCGCCCTGTGCGATCACGTTCACGCCGGCCTGCTTGAGGGTGTCGCAGATCGAGATGAGCTCCACCCAGGTCTGGGGCACCTTCAGGTTGTACTTCGCGAAGATGTCCTTGTTGTAGTAGATGCCGTGCGCCACGGCTGCCACGGGGACCGCCACCACCGAGCCTCCCGCGGAGTACTTGTCCAGGACGGCCTGAGGAAGGTTGGAGAGATTCTTTACCAGGCCGTTCAGAGGCTGAATGTAGCCGTTCTTGTTGTAGTTCTCCACCCAGCCGAAGGGGAACACGCCGATCACGTCGTAGCGGTCGGACTTCGTCTCCAGCGCCGTCTGAAGCTGGGCGGAATACTCGGTGTTCTTGATCGGGTCAAACTTCACGGTGATATTCGGATACTTCTTCATGAAAACCGCGTTGATCGCGTTCACGGCAGCGATGTCTTCGGTACGCCAGCTGGTCACGACGATGGTTGTCTGCGTCTGCGCCGGCGCTGCCTCTTTGCTCCCCCCTGCGAATGCGCAGGCCAGGGAAATTGTCAGAAACACCAGGAGAAAGACTCCTGTCTTCCTGAAACTCAGGATACCCCTCATGGCGACCTCCATTGTGTCAAAGCGTGTTCCCCCGAGATCTGCTGGACCGCTCGTGCGGGCAACGACCCGCTGGTGCGCAGATCTCCCCCCTTCATTCCCATGCTCACTTCCCGTGGAGCACGTCGTCAGCCTTCCTTTCCTTCATCCTCCTTTCAGCCGAATCAGCCGAATCAGCCGAACCTCGTGACCGCGGTCTGTTTTCCGTCGGCCATGGCAGATTCATGGGCGTGGATTCCCGGCGCGGTCCATCGCGCGGCGGTGACGGCATCCACGGCCGGCTTTCGTCCTTCGACGATGCTGGAGACGAACTCGTGCGCCAGGTAGGGATGGGAACCGCTGTGCCAGGCCTTCACGAGGACAGGCTCCGAGCCGGGTCGCAGTCGGAGCTCGCTGTCCCTGGCGAAAGCCGACACCTCGGGAGGCAGGAGCTCCGTCCAGTCAGGAGGCTCGAAGGTCCGTTCCCGGCATTTGCGTCCCCGTGAGCCCTCTTCGAGGGGAAGGAGCTCGAAGGTGGAAAGCGGACCTCCCTCGTGCTCAGGCCACTCCACCCCCATTGCATCGCCGTAGACGGAGAACCCTTCCAGGAAGCTCCGGGCGGTCTGGAAGAACGACATTGTCACGTCCGCAATCACCTCCGAGCCCTGGAGCCGGAAAAGCCCGACTTCCAGGGGAAAGAGGTTGTCGTAATCACCCACCCTGTCCGGGGTCAGGCGCCCGGAGCCTGTGCACGTCACGCTCTCCACCCCGGTGTCCAGCAGCGCCAGAAGGGGGGAAAGTGCATGCGTGACATAGGCCATTGGCGGATAGCCGAGCCAGTAGCGTGGGAAGCCGTCGAGGTTCTGGATGTGGAATCCCCGGTAGAACGTGATCCGACCCAGAGAGCCTTTTCTGTACAGGTCCCGCACAGCAAGGAACTCCCTCCCGTAGACCGACGTCTCCATCATCATGTAATTCTTTGCGGAGGACCGCTCTGCCGCGATGACTGCCTGCAGATCGGGAATCCCCGTTGCCATGGGGACGGCGCATGCGCAGTGCCTGCCCGAGCTGAGGACCGCGATGGACTGCCGGGCATGGTTGGCCACGGGACTGAGGATGTGCACCGCATCGATCCGTTTGTCATTCAGCGCCTGCTCGAGGCTCTCGAAGCGATCCTCGATGCCGTACCTGTCCCCGACTGACCTGCGGCGCTCCTCGTCAGGCTCGACAATTGCAACATGCGCCACGCGCGGGTGGCGGAGGTAGATGGGAAGGAACTGCTCCCCGAAGTTCAACCCGACAACCGCCATTCCGATCCCGTCTGTGCCGCTCACAGCTGGATTTCTTCCTCGAAGCCTGAGACGAACGTGACATCCCGCGGGGCGAAGTTGGCGAGGTCATCCCGCGCCGCGCGGCCTTCGGGAGAATCAAGGATGCGCTGCATGGCCTCCTTGCTCGTCGCGTAAAGGTCCGCGATCATGTGATACGGGCGGACCGAGCCGTCATCCGGATTTATGATCGGGGTGATGGTCCACCGGGTGAGGCCCGGCATCCTTCTGGCAAGCGGGATGTGAAAGCGTCGGTAGTACGCATCGAAGGCAGCAGGGTCCTGCGGGACCCCGTAAAGAACGCTGAGGCGATACATGCCCCTCATCCTTTCTCGCGGCGTTGCGCGCCCATCGTCAGCCTGGTGAAGCTTTGCATGTGGTCGACCATGGCAACTTCCGTCGGAAGCCGCTCCATGCTGGAGGCGCCCAGGAAGCCGTGAATCCCGGGCACCGCGGAGAAGACCGTCGCAACCTCGTGCGGCCCCGCGATCGGACCACCGTGGCAAAGGACGATCATGTCTGGATCCGCGCTGACGGCAACCGCGTGCATGCGGGTGAGCGTTTTGATTGCGCTCTCGAGCGACATGGCCGTCTTCGCTCCGATCATTCCCTGCGTCGTCAACCCCATATGCAGCACGATGACGTCCGCACCCGCCTTCATCATTGCGGTCACCTCGGCGTCGTTGGCCACGTATGCCACGGTCAGCAGATCGAGGGCGTGCGCCTGGCGGATCATGTCTACCTCACGGTCGAACCCAAGCCCGGTTTCCTCCAGGTTCGCCCGTATGATTCCATCGAACAGGCAGACAGTCGGGAAGTTCTGGACACCCGTGAACCCGACGTCCTTCACCTGGCGGAGGAAATGCGGCATGACACGGAAAGGATCCGTGCCGCACACCCCCGCGACGACGGGGATCCGGGTGACCACGGGAAGGATTTCCCCGCTCATCTCCATGACGATGGCGTTGGCGTCCCCGTACGGCATGAGACCCGCCATGGAGCTGCGCCCGGCCATGCGGTAGCGTCCCGAGTTGTACACCACAATGAAATCCAGCCCCGCCGCCTCCGCGCACTTGGCGGAAAGGCCGGTGCCGGCCCCTCCCCCGATCACGGGATTCCCACGACGGATCTTGTCTCTGAGGGCCCCGAGGACCTCGCCACGATTCATGTGACCATCATCTCCCTTCTTCGCTCGAGCCATCCGGCGATGAGATCTGCCGCCGCGCCGGAAATCCGCGGATCGTTGATGTCGGCATCGAACTCCCTGACTTCTATGGACCCTCCGAGGCTGGACAGGAGTGACTCGAAAAGCGCTTCATCCGCCGCGGGGTCGTAAAAGGGCTGGCCGGCCACGGAGATCTGGGAAAGGCCCCGGCGCGGCACCAGGACAGCCACGGCACCGCGGGAGGCGTTGAGCTTCCGCGAGATGCGCCGACCGAGCTCCGCGCATTCTTCCGGGGAGGTTCGCATGAGGGTGACGTTGGGGTTGTGCTGATGGAACAGTCGGTGAGCGAACCGCTCGGGCACCGTCTCCGGGGGACCGAAGTTCACCATGTCCAGCGCCCCGAGGCTCACGACCTGCGGAATCCCCACACTGGCAGCGGCGGTCAACCGCTCGGGGCCGGCCGAGCATACTCCGCCCACCAGGTCATCTGCCAGCTCCGTGGTCGTGATGTCCGCCACCGCCTGGATGTGTCCCGAGCGGATCAACGCCTCCATGCTGCGGCCGCCCACCCCGGTCGCGTGGAACGTGAGCGGCTCGATCTCCTTCAGGGCCAGGCGATCCCGGATTGCCGTACAGCATTGTGTGGTCACGCCGAACATCGAAATCCCCACGACCGGCTTGTCCGCTTCGCTGTCCACGCCCGGCGCACGCGCCATGCCCGCGCACGCGGCCGCCGCGTTGGCAAGGACTTTGCGGGAGATCCTGTTCAGTCCGCTGATGTCGACGATGGGGTACACCAGGGTCATATCCGTGGCCCCGACGTACGCTCTGGTGTCTCCTGAGACGATGGTGGACACGAGCACCTTGGGAAGGCCCACGGGGAGCGCCGCCGCCACCGCGGACATCACGAACGCCGCGTTGGAGCCTCCCAACCCCATGACGGCATCCAGATTCCCCTCCTGGTGCAGGCGTCTGGCGATATTCGCGGCGCCGGCAGCCATGGCCGACATGGCCGCACCGCGATCAGCGTCCTCCTTCAGCCGGGAGAGGTCGGCGCCGCCCGCCCGGGCAACTTCCTCACGCGTCACGTCGGCGGCGCCGCGCGGGCCGCCCAGGACACCCGTGTCCGCCACGATAACCTTGCAGCCTGCCTCCCGGAGGAGCTGGGCCACGTAGCCGTACTCCTCCCCCTTGGTATCCAGCGCGCCAAACAGGCAGACGGAAGGTTGACGGGGGGGCGCCCCCCGGACGCCCCGGGATCCAGGCAAAGCTCGCCTATTTGATCGCGCCAACGGAAAGCCCCCTCACCAACTGCCTCTGGAAGACTGCAGGAGCGGCAACGATGTCAGGAAAGCCAGGGCCATATTGGTGAAGAAACTAGCATTTGTGTCGACAGTCAAGTAATAAATGACATATTCCAACAGATTTATCGCTTAAGGCTCGGGGAGTCGTCTTAAATAACGCTATATTTAGTGCTTCATCGTCGCATTTATTGACAATGACACCATAATTGGGGTAGCTTCCCTATCGAATGAGCAAGAAGCACGTTCGTCCCCTTGTGACATGGAGCTTGAAGGATTCTCCTGGAATGTCTCGACGCGACGGCGCAGGAGAAGTGCTGGAGCTGATCCGCAAGGGCCGGGCCGAGAAGATCGGAGATATCGCAACCGCCATGGGGATGGCGCGCTCCACGGTTGCCCTCCGGGTGGACCGGCTCGTCCGCAAGGGGCTGGTCGTATCCGCCCGCGGAGAGTCAGCCTCCCGCCGCGGAAGGCGGGCCGTCGTCCTGAGGTTCAATCACGGAGGCGGGATCATCCTTTCGGCCCACATGGGAATGACGGGCGCCCGGGTGGCGGCAACAGACCTCGCCGGCACCATCCTGGAGCGAAGATCTCTGGGCTTCTCCATTGGCTCGGGTCCCGAGGCTGTGGTGGCGAAGCTCGAAGAGAGTTTCCGGGAGCTCCTGGCCGTGGTCACGAAGAATGGCGCGCGACTCATGGGGATCGGCATCGGCATTCCGAGCCTGGTAGAGTTGTTCACGGCTCGACAGCCTCTGGTTCACGCCTGGGACAACTTTTCCATTGCCGACCGCTTGAGCGCTTCCTTCGGGGCGCGCACCCTGGTTGATCATGATGTCTCACTCATGGCGCTCGCCGAGCAGCGTCTCGTCTGGCCTGACGCTGAAGTCTTCCTGTGCGTCAAGGTAGGGACCGTCATCGGGTGCGGTGTTGTTGTCGGAGGCCACGTTGTGCGGGGCGCGCAGGGGATGGCAGGGGAGATCGGTCACGTGCAGGTGAGCGGAAAGGACGCCCCCTGCTGGTGCGGAAATGCAGGATGCCTCGACGCCGTGGCCGGCGGGGGAGTCCTCGCTTCCGCATTGGGCGCTCGCGGGTTGCCCTGTTCATCCGCGAAAGACCTGGCCACCCTGGCTGCCGCCGGCGTGCCGGAAGCCGTCCAGGCGGTCCGCACGGCGGGACGCGACATCGGGGAGGTGCTATCGAGCTCAATAAACCTGCTGAACCCGAGCGTGATCGGCTTCTGGGGTTACCTCGCGGAGGCTGAAGAGCCGTTGTTCGCCGGCTTGCGGGAAACCATCTACCAGCGTTCCCTGCCCGCCGCAACCCGAAACCTGCAGCTCGTCCGCTCCCATCTCGGTGACGATGCCGGGACCATCGGGGCTGCACGGATGGCCATCGAGGAAGTCCTGAAAGAGGAGATGGCGGAAGAACCGTCCGCCGCGGTGTCCGAGCCGCCCGCCTGAGGGGAAGAGGCCCTGGGCTGATGAGGACCGCCGCTTCGTGGTAGACTCGGTGGGGAGATCAGGAGAGAGGAGCCTTGGCGGATACCATCGAGACGCTGCAGGCGGAGCCCGCACCGCCTGGCCTGGCTGAAGAGGCCATCCTCACCACCCACCGCATCCTTGCGGCGTTCGGCCGCGACAGCCGTACCTTGGACGTCCTCCACGCTGACCTGTTCGACTCCCGGTCCGCCGTCGCCCTCTCCGCCCTCGAGGCGGTGAGCGCAATTGCGGACCGCCGCAGCTTCGTGTACGTGGCGCGCCTGTTCAACCACCCGGACCCGTCCATCGTTTGCGCTGCCGTGCAGGCGGCGGGAACCATAGCCCTGCCGGAAGGGCTTCCCCTTCTCCTTTCGCTTTCTACCAATACCCGGGATGAGACTGTGAAGCTGGAAGTCCTCCGCGCGCTCGTCCGCGGCTTTCCGAGCTCACCAGAGACCCGCCAGCTTGCTCTGACGCTGTCCCTTTCAGTGGCCGTTCAACCTGAGATCCGCACCGCGTGCCTCGAGATGCTTGCCCAGATTCCGGGAACGGGAAGCCCCGTGGAGCTGGCCGCGCAGCACCCCGATATTCTGCCCTTCCTTCTCAAGAAAGCCAAGAAAGACGACAGCCTCTGCCAGGCGCTCCTTGCCGCATATGAAAGCACCCATGCGCAGAACCCGGTGGCTCTCCGGGCGGCGCTTGTCTCCCTTGCCGCATCCTTTTCCTCGAAGCCGGCGCTTTCCATCTTCCTCGAATCTCTGCAGGGGGAGAATCCCACCGTGCGGCGGGAGTGCTACCGCCATCTCGGAGCCCACCCGGGCCAGATACCCGGCTTCGATGCTGTTTGCGCCGTGCTGGTCGGGACGGTGGAAAGCGATCCATCGATGGAGGAAGAGGCCCTGGCGGCCATCGATTCGATGGAATCCTCCCTGCAGACGGCCGGATCGACCCCTTCCCTGCCGTCCCTCGCCGGCTTGTCCGCGGTCATCGGCGGATCGTTCGATGAGCTGCGCTCTGCCGTGCGCGCGGATCTTGACACTTCCCACGAGATGGGCCAGCAGATCGCGAGCGCCAAGGAATACCTGGAGTTCAATCTCAGTGAGGAGATAAAGAAGGTATTTCTCCAGTCCATCAGGAGCGGAGCAGGCCAGCACTTGAGGCGTGAGTGCGCCCTCGCGTTGAAGGATTCCGCGGTGCGGCTCGAACCGCGCCATGTCGAGGGATACAAGATCATGGTTTCCCTGCTCGGAGATCCGGGCCGCGCCGGTGTCGCGCTTTTCATGAGGAACCTCGTGCACGCAGACACCGGCAAGCGAAACATTCTCTGTCGGCTCAAGCGGTCACTCGCCCTGGCGCGACTGGCGCCTCCCGCCGAGTCCAAAGAGCTGTTCCTCTCTCTTCTGGAGTGGGCGCGGACCATGAAGCTCTTCCGCCTGGCAGAGCTTGCACTGTTCGCCCTGCACCGCGTGGATCCCTCCGCGGCCCTCACCGTCTGCCGCGAGTTCATGACCCCGCCCGTGGCCAACAAGTTCCTCGCCACCGCGGCCTTCGATCTCCTGAAGGAAATGGACCTCGCGGCAATGGAGCCGGCGATAATCGGACTGCTGCACGAGAACGACCGATACATCCGCCTCCTGCTCCTGGAATCCCTCGCCTCCGTGGAGACCTTGCCCGGGCGTGAATCTTTCCCGCGCCCTCCTTCAGCTCTTCTGCACGGAAGCGGACACGGAGATCACCTCCAAGCTCGTCGATCTTCTGGGAGCGAGGGGAGACGAGGTGGTCGCACGGGCGCTCACCGAGGTCTATGACCGGCTCGACCCGTGGAAGAAGACGCTCGCGATTTCCCTTCTCAGCCGCATCGCGCAGAGAACGGGTGCGGACAGCAGACCCATCCTCACCGAGTTCCTCTACCGTGTCCTCCGCGCCGACTCACCGCCGGTCCTCGCGCGGGTGCCGTCAGCGCTGATCGCCCTGGGGGACGACTACGCTCCCAACGTGCTGCGCGACCTGCTTCCGCGCCTCGGCGCGGCGGAGCAAGCCACCCTGGTGAGGGACCTGCGGGACACCCTGCGGCCCGCGGTGATAGCCGTGATCTGGTCACTCCTGCGGGAAAAGGATCCGGGCCTGCAACAGACCCTCCGTGAGATTCTGCCCCGCACCTCGGATCCCCGCGCTCAGCAACTGCTCGTCAGCATGGTGCGCACCCTGCGCACGAACATCAGCGAGGTCGAGCCGGAGAAAACAGAGGCAGCCGTGCAGGAGGCCGCCCGTCTTTCTTCGGAGAAAGAGACGTACCGCTTCGAACGGGAGCACACCATCGAGTGCGCGGTGCTGTTCACCGACATCCAGGACTACTCCGTCAAGGCGCAGGAGATCTCCGCGCTGGAGTTGGGCGCCCTGCTCCAGGAGTACGAGGGGATCCTCCTTCCCATCCTGGATGCCCACGAAGGGACCCTGGTGAAAAGGATGGGAGACGGACACCTGTTCGTCTTCCGCAAGCGGCTTTCCGCGGTGCTGGCCGCAATCCGGCTGCAGAAAGCCCTGCGGCGCTACAACCGTTTCCGCCCGGAGAAACAGCGGGTGCAGGTCAGGATCGGCATCCACTGGGGGGAGGTGGTCGAAAGACCCGGCGACGTGCTTGGCAACACGGTGAACATAGCCTCCCGTTTGCAGTCCGTGGCATTGGGCGGTTCCACCTGCATGTCGCACGAGGTGTACAGCAAGGTGGCGGACTGGATTCATGCGAACGATCTGGGTACGCTCAAGATCAAAGGCATCCGGGACCCGATCCGGGCCTGGGAGCCCACGGAGGCCGCCCTTGGCATGCCTGCGGACCTGGATCCGCTCAAGCGGGGCGGCCCCCGGGACGCTGCGTCCCGCATCAACAGCCTCGACGGCACCTTTTCCCGCTCTCACGATGATGTGCTGGTGGCAGTCCTTTCGCAGACCTTCCAGCACCTCCAAGCCGTCAGCCGCAAGAGCGCCCGCAGCGGAGAAGAGGCCGTTATCGATGACGAGTTCCTCAAGGCGTGGGAGACTCTCCAGTCCCTGTTCCCCTCGATTGCGGACAGCGACAATCAGCCAGGCTCGACGGAACCTCAGAACGAATGATCAAGGAGAGACGCATGCGTGAACCAGCGGCAGAGGTGCGCTCCGAACCGCTCTTTCTGGCGGGCGCAATTGCGGCGCTCGTGACCCTTGTCATGACGATCGTTCCTCTTGCCCTCGTATTCAGCGTGCCGCAGCCTCCGCTCAGCGGCGGCGCAGAGCTTCTGAGGTACATCGGCTCCAACAAGGCCGTCTACATCCTCGAGCTTGCAACTTTTGCCGGCCTGGGCCTCCCGGCGCTGGTTGTGTTCCTTTCACTTGCCGTGGCGCTGAAAGACAGGGACAGGACCCTTGCCGTGGTGGGAGGGGTCATCGGCGTCGGTTCGGAAATCATCGCGCTGGCCGTCAACAGCAGCCCGCCGTCGCTCCACGCCGGCCTCGTGGTCCTGAGCGACCAGTTTGCCGCCGCCGCGACGGAGGCGGGGCGGGCCGCACTTGCCGCCGCGGCAGACGGCCTTATGGCCATCGCAAACACGGTCACTCCGGCAGGCATCATGACGGCACTCGCGATTCTGCTCCTGTCGATCGCCATGGTGAGGGGGCCTTTTCCGAAATGGTTCGCATGGGTCGGCGTTGTGACGGGCGCCCTTGGAGCCTTTTCCGAAGCGCTTCGCAACCTGATAGGCGCGGCGTACGCCCTCTATGGGCTTCTCCTCCTGGTCTGGTTTGCAGGTGTCGGCCTGGTGCTGTTCAGGTTGTCAAGGACAGGACCGTAACAGCCCGCTGCACCCTACTGCAGGATTGACCACGCGGCCGGGCTGAGGTCCGTCACGACAATCGATGAAGAATCGAGGACCGAGTCTATCCGGGGAGCGATCACGTTCTTCCACTGGTCGCTCTCGTAGACCTTGCGATACTGGCGTTTCCTTTCCGCCTCGTTCTTGAATCGTCTGAGCCACACGTAGAGATCCTTCTCCTTCGGAGCGGTGAACCCCGCGGGAATTACCATTCCCTGGGAAGCCTGGAACGGTACGATCTGCTCCTCCATCAGCTTCATCCACTGCTTCATCTTGCCTTTCTTCACCCGGTACTGTCGAAGCTCGTATATCACTGCCCTCTCCTTTCCCAGTCGAAAATGCTTGAATTGTCAGCCGATCCGTGATAGCCTACGATTATCGTAGAAAGTGTGGCTGTTGTCTACACTTTTCGTAGGAGGTGGTCGAATGAAGGTCGGCTGCGTCAAGGAAATCAAGAAGCACGAGTATCGGGTGGGCATGACTCCGCACTGCGTACAGTCGTACGTCGCCCACGGTCACCAGGTAGTCATCCAGGCAGGGGCGGGAACGGATGCCGGGTTCGAGGATGCCGAATACGAGACGGCTGGCGCGCGGATCGAGGCTGACCGAAAGAAGATCTTCGCCGGCAGCGACATGATCATCAAGGTCAAGGAGCCCCAACCCGAGGAATACCCGATGCTGCGCGAGGGACAGGTCCTCTTCACCTATCTTCACCTTGCGGCGGACGAGCAGCAAACCCGGGCTCTGCTGGGACGCAAGATCAAGGGCGTTGCATATGAGACCATCCGTTTGCCGGATGGGACGCTGCCCTGCCTCAAGCCAATGAGCGAAATTGCGGGCCGCTTGAGCGTGCAGGAGGGGGCAAAATACCTGGAGAAGCCGTTCGGGGGGCGCGGTGTGCTCCTGGGAGGCGTGCCCGGCGTGGCGCGCGGCCGCGTGGGCATCCTGGGCGGCGGAGTGGTGGGCATGAACGCGGCAAAGGTGGCTGTCGGTTTCGGAGCCGACGTGACCGTTCTGGATGTGAACCCGAATCGACTTGCCTACCTGGACGATATTTTCCGCGGCGAGCTGGCCACACTGTATTCCACGGAGAAGAACATCCGGGACGTGGTGGCTGAGAGCGACCTGGTCATCGGGGCGGTGCTCATTCCCGGCACCCAGGCTCCCCGGCTCATCCGGCGCGAGCACCTGCGGCTGATGAAAAAGAGGTCCGTCATCGTCGATGTGGCCGTGGACCAGGGCGGCTGCGTCGAGACCACCCATCCCACGACGCATGACGATCCGGTCTACGAAGTGGATGGAGTCGTTCACTACTGCGTCGCCAACATGCCGGGGGCTGTCGCCTTGACGAGCACCCTCGCGTTGACCAGCAGCACCCTGTTCTACGGGTTGACCATCGCGGATCTTGGGCTGGAGGAGGCGTGCCGCAGGAACCCTGACCTGATGCAGGGCCTCAACATCTACGAAGGCAACTGCACGTACCAGGGCGTGGCGAAAGCCTTCGACCTTGCCTTCACGTCTCCTGGCACGCTCCTGTAAGGGACCGATGCAGCCAGACGACACGGACTGGAAGATCATCTCCATTCTCAAGACGGGCGCCGTTCCCAACAACACGATCGCCCGCAAGCTCGGAGTTTCGGAAGGAACCGTGAGGGCCCGCCTCAAGCGTCTCAAGGAGGCGGGCATCCTCCAGATCCGGGCGCTCATCAACCCGGACGTTCTCTCGAACAAGCAGCTTGTCATCGTTGCCGTCCGCGTGGCGGAGTCCAAGCTCCTGGAGCGGAAAGCCGAGGAGCTTGCGCGGCTGGAGAACGTCCTGTCCGTGTCCATTGCCTCCGGGCGCTACGACCTGATCGCGGAGGTGCTCCTGGACTCCAACCGGGGGCTCGTGCGCTTTCTGACAGAGGAGCTTTCTTCCATAGAAGGCATCCTTGCCTCGGAAAGCTTCATCATGCTGAAGAACTACAACAAGTACGTGTGAAAAACGGGCGTGGAGCTGTTCGCCGCGGAGTGCTACACTGGCGAAATGGTGCGTCGTGAAAGCCGTACCGTTCCAGCGGATGAAAGTTCCGCCCGGGTAAGCGTCGGAGCGCCCGGTAGCAGGGTCCAGTCAGAGGCCGAAATGTCTCTGACCGAGCGGACCGACAAAAGCCTCCAAGGAGGAAGCAACACAGCGGGCCGCAACGCGAGTGAACGCCGAGCAAGCCTCGTCAGAGTATCAGCCGAAAGGTGTTCAGGGTGGCCGAGCCGATCATGCCACGGCGAAGGCAACAGACAACGGACCGAATCCGAAGTGGACGTTGGACGCCCTCGGGGTATTGGCGGCGGCACGTTGTGACGGAATGGTAGGGAACACGAGAGGCCCTCCCTGGCGGCCCACGTCGGGCAAAGACCACGCGTATAAGGGGGAGACCGAAAGCGCGCGGAGTCAGGAGGGAGTCCGAGGGGTTCGTAGTACCTGAGAAGGCGGTGAGAAGCCGCTGGAGGGAAGGGACCCTGCTTTGAGTGTGCTGGGGCGTGGAGGTAAGCGCGAGGGCATGGTCGAAAGACCCAACAACCCCGAAGAAAAAGTGCGAGAACTCCAGCGACGGCTATGGACATGTGCCAAGCGGAGCAGGAGCCGACGTTTTCACGCGCTGTATGACCGGATCTGGCGGGGTGACGTCCTGCTGGAGGCGTGGAGACGGGTGAAGGCGAACGGAGGTGCCGCGGGGGTGGATGAGGTGTCCATCCGCGACATCGAAGAGCGAGGGGCGGGAGAGTATCTGAAGGAGATACAGAACGTCCTGAAGGCAGGCAGGTATCGACCGTCACCGGTGAGACGGCGATACATCCCCAAGGGGGACGGGAGGCAGAGGCCGCTGGGGATACCGACGGTGAGGGATCGCGTGGTGCAGATGGCAACCAAGCTGGTGATCGAACCCATATTTGAAGCCGACTTTCAACCGTGCAGTTGGGGGTTTCGACCGAGAAGGGGAGCGACGCAGGCAATGGAAGTCATTCGCGAGGCGGGCAACCGAGGGCATAACTGGGTGCTGGACGCCGATATTCGGGATTACTTCGGAAGCATCGACCATGGGAAGCTCATGGTGTTGGTGAAGGAGCGGATCTCGGACAGGCGAGTCCTGAAACTGATCGGTCAGTGGCTGGCGGCGGGCGTGATGGAAGATGGGACGGTGAGGGAAACGCTTGCGGGAACCCCGCAAGGCGGAGTGATCTCGCCGCTGTTGTCCAACATCTACCTTGGCTTTCTGGATCGCATCTGGGAGAGCAAGTGCAAACACCTTGGAATCCTGGTGCGTTACGCTGACGACTTCGTGGTGCTGTGCAAGAACAAGTCGCAGTGCAAGGAAGCCCTCAGGCGCGTAAAGATTGTGATGGAACGCCTGGGGCTGGAAATGCATCCCGAGAAAACGCGCGTAGTGAATCTGGCACTGGGTAAGGAGGGCTTTACGTTTCTTGGGTGGACGGTGCGCAAGTGCAGGAGCATTCAACGCAACCCACGCTGGCATTTCGTGCAGCGCTGGCCGTCGCCGAAGGCTATGAAGCGAATCCGATCCCGCGTGCATGAGATCACTGAGGCGCGAGGAAGGCAAGCGAAGGGCATAGGGGAGCTGATCGACAAGCTAAACCCGGTGCTTCGTGGATGGGGCAACTACTTCCGAACGGGCAACGCGGACCGAGAGTTCAACCGAGTGGATGACTACGTGTACGGCCGTGTGCTCCAATGGCAGTGGCGACGGGGCGGACAGCGAACGCGCTTCCGTTTCGACCGATGGCCCCAGAAACGCCTGTACGAGATGGGCCTGCAGCGACTGAGGGGGACTACGCGATATCCCCAGGCAGCCACTCCGCGCAAGCACGGTCAGGAGAACTCATCGGTAAGCTGTGTGCCGGAAAACGGCACGCACAGTTTGAAAGGAGGTGCTGGGAACGGGTCGCTCTGAGCGATACCGCACCAGCTATCGACCAATGAAAGCCCTCTTTATCGGCGGCACCGGCCTCATCAGCTCAGCGGTTTCCCGGCTGGCCGTGGAGCGCGGGGTGGAGCTCACGCTCCTCAACCGCGGCCAGAAGGGAGAGTTCTTCCCTCGCGGCGCCCGGCAGATCGTCGCTGATCACCGGGACCCCGAGGCCGTGCGGAAAGCGCTCCAGGGACAGACCTTCGACATCGTGGCGGACTGGATAGCTTTCACGCCGGAGCAGGCCGCCCGGGATGTCGAGCTTTTCTCCGGCCGCGCGGGACAGTTCATCTTCATCAGCTCCGCGAGCGTCTACCAGAAGCCGCCGTCCAACTACCTGATCACGGAATCCACGCCCCTTGCAAACCCGTACTGGCAGTACAGCCGGGACAAGATCGCGTGCGAGGACCTGCTGATGCAGGAGCACCGCGCGAGCGGGTTCCCGCTGACCATCGTCCGTCCGAGCCACACCTACGGCGTCACCCAGATCCCCGCCGCCGTGAGCAGCTGGGGCCACCCCTGGACCCTCGTTGACCGCATGAGGCGCGGGCGGAAGGTCGTCGTGCCGGGAGACGGGACCTCCCTATGGACGTTGACGCACAATTCAGACTTCGCGAAGGGATTCGTCGGGCTGATGGGGAACATCAGGGCCATTGGCCACGCCTTCCATATCACCTCCGACGAAGTCCTGACCTGGAACCAGGTCTACCGCCTCATTGGCGCGGCAGCAGGGGCGCAGCCGGACATCGTTCACCTCAGCTCGGATTTCATCGGGGCGTTCGACGCCGAACAGGCGGCGGGCCTCATCGGGGACAAGGCCAATTGCGGGGTGTTCGACAACGCGAAGATCCGCGCCTTTGTGCCCGGTTACGTTGCCACGGTCCCGTTTTCCGAAGGTATTCGGGAGACGGTGCAGTGGCTCGAAAAGCATCCTGAACGCTGCACCATCGACGAGGCCTTCAACGCCGTCTGTGACCGCATGATCCGGGCGAACGAAGCGGCGCTCAGGGCAGCCGGGAGCTGAGCGCCTTTCTCACCGGACCTCGGCGCCCCGGCGCGCGGCGGTCTCCTGGTTGACGTGAACCACCTTTGCCGGCGGAAAGCCGTTGAAGTACGTCGCGGAGGCGTGGCTGTATGCGCCGATCATGTCGCTGTACACGAGATCCCCGCGGCGCAGCGACGGGAGATTCTCCGCCATGGAGATCACGTCCAGCGCGTCGCAGGTTGGACCGAACACCGCGCTTATCTGCGTCGGGCCGCTCGTGAATGCTTTCACGGGGTACTGGCAGTGGTCGAAGATGATGCCCGAGTAGGTGTGGTAGACCCCGTCGTTGATGTAGTAGCACTTCTTGCCGTCCCGAACGGCGGTCCCGATCACCTCCGAGATGGCATACCCCGAGGAGGCAACGAGAAAACGGCCGGGCTCCGCGAGGACCTCGATATCCTTCGGAAAGAGCCGGTCCAGCTCGGAGTTGATGATGGCGGCAAGCTCGTGGAAGGGCTTGACCGTTTCGTTGTACGCGACGGGGAAGCCGCCGCCGATGTCGATGAGGTTCATGGCCGTATATCCGCGGTCCCGAGCCTCCTGGAAAACGTTCGCGCTGAGAGTCAGCGCCTGCACGTAGTTGCCGAAGTTGGTGGTCTGGCTGCCCACGTGGAAGCTGATGCCCTCAACGGTCAGCCCGGCGCGCTCGGCCTCCAGGATGAGATCCACCGCTTCCCCCGGGGAAGCGCCGAACTTTGATGACAGCTCCACCATTGCCCCCGTGTTCGGGACACGCAGCCGGAGGGCGAGCCCCGCATGGGGCGCAAACTCCTTGATCTTCTGGATCTCGTCCGCGTTGTCGAAGGTGACCAGCGGCTTGTATTGGTCCAGCTCCGCCAGGGTCTGCGGCGTCTTGGTCGGGTTGGCGTAGATGATCTTGTCCCAGATCCAGTCCTGCCGCTCCCTGGCAGGCATCTTTGCGATGTTGTCATAGACGATCATGAACTCCGGCATGGATGCCACGTCGAAGCTTCCCCCTCCTGGAAAAGGGTGCGCACGATCTCCGGGTCAGGGTTCGCCTTGACGGCGAAATAGGCCTGGACGCGCGGCAGATGCTGCCGGAAAGTGCGATAGCTCGCGCGGATCTCGTCATGATCAACGACGAACAAGGGTGTCCCGTACTCGCGGGCGAGTCCCTGCAGGCGGTCCAGAGAGATCAAGAAAAGGCTCCTGTTTTGATCACTCACCCTCCCTGATGAGAAAGTTCCTGAATTGCCACGGGTCCGCGAGGTCGAAGTCCGGGTTGTTGTATCCCTCGAAAGTCCTGGGAATCTCCTGCAGAGGGGTCCAGTCCGACGGGGTGGAGATGAACCGCCCCAGATACGGACGGGCAATATCCAGGACGAAGTCATGGGGCAGGTCCTCCGGCACCATCACGCCCTTGCGGGGATTCTGGATCATCCAGCTCGCCGCCGCGACCACGGAAATAGCCACCTGCATCGTGGTTGCGTTGTGGTGGGGCAGCAGCCGGCGCGACTCTTCGACGCTCAAGTCGCTTCCGATCCACCAGGAGGTGAACGGATGGCCCATGAGCAGCGCGCCCAGGGCGTCGCTCCCCGTCGTTACCTCGTCGGAGACGATCCGCTGCCGGGACTGCAGCGTGTAGTTGTTGCCGCGCAGCTCCGTCAACGAGGCAATTGCGCTGTCGCAGGGGCAGTAGGCGTAGTGGACGGTGGGACGATAGGCTGGCCTGCCATTTTCCGTAACAGTCAGCCGCTCCGAGAGGGTGAATGCCTCTCCATGGCGAATGACCATGCCGTGGATTGGCCCCGAGGGGACCCAGGACCGCACCCAGGTATTGATGCCCATGCGGGCCAGGCAAATCTGGTTGCGCGGGCCCTCCGCATGCTGGAAGGCAAGCGGCGGGAGCCGCTTTTCGTGGGTGCCCCATCCCATTTCGGCGGTGGTGGTGCCTTCCTCGTGGAACCCCTCGACGCTCCACGTGTTGACGAACTCATCCACCGCCTTCGGAACGCTCGAAAGCTGCGTGTCCCGCTCGCTGACGTGAATGACCTTGACGCCAAGCGACCGGGCGAGGTGGTTGAAGCTTCGGGACTCCAGGTGCTGCCGGAGGGCATCACCGGCCTTCCCGTTCACCTTGCCGTCGGACAGCGCGGCCTCCGCGATGTCGATGAGACCCTGCTTGGTGAAATGGCTGATCAGCCCCGGGTTGGCTCCATGCTCCAGCACGGCAGTCGGGCCCGGCTCCGCCCAGCGCGCAAGCCTCTCGCGGAGCTTCATGTGACGCCAGTACAACGTCCTCTCCGTCGGGGGCGTGGCGCCGCTGACGGCATAGGGATCCCACACTTCCGTGGAGGTGTTGACGTACAGGACGCCGTGGTCGTGGCACCATTGCAGGATCTCACCCGCATCGATGTTCCATGCAAGGTCGACAACCAGGTCACCCTGCGAGACATGCTTCCCCAGGAGCGCGCCGAGGTTGTCCGGCGTCACCCGGCTCTGCACCACGGTTGCCCCCTTTGCGGTCCATTCCCGCAGGCGGGGGGCCCGATCCTCGAAGTCGATGACCGTGAGCTTCCCGGGAGCGGTGTCCAGGTGACGGAAGAGGATGGGGAGCGTGCATTCGGCAACGGCGCCATACCCGAGGAAAAGAATTCTGTTTGGGAAATGAGTCATGATACGCGGCTGCCCCCTCTCCTGCGCTGCTCGTGTCTCACGGCTTATCAGTGACGCACTATAGGAACATTCACGGGGCTTTGCAATAGGGAAGGAACTGTCTTCACAGGACCGGGCGCGACCCGCCGTCAGTACGTGTCGCGCAGGTGCATGACGGACAGCGCGCGCCTGAGCTTCTCCAGCGTGACGGCCTTGCGCGGCGTGAACTCAATGACCCGCGGCGCGGAGGGCAGGAGAACAAAACAGTTGTCGGAGAACTCTCCGGGGATGCCGCGAGCCGTGAGCGCAACATGGAATGCCGGCCTGTCAGCAGCAAGTCGGACGGAGAATCCGTCCTCCGTGGTCCCGAAGCAGTCCATCGTCACCTTTGCCCGCGCCAGATCGCAGCGCTTCGGCTCGGTCAGGAACAGCTCGCTTTCGACCTCGGTTGATCCCTGCACGAGGGAGACGTGCATGAACGCCTTCTCTGGAGCGGCGCCCAGGTCCGCCAGCCTGTGGCTCTTCACGAGCTTTGCGCTTCCCGCGGGCGCCCGGACGGTCTTCTCTTCCCGACGAATGACATTCCCTTGGAAGTCGAGGAGGGAAATGACGGCCATGCCGACCGCTTCCGTCGGAAGGTCGTTCGTAATCCAGGTCTCCACCGTTTCATGCAGCAGATGCGCGGAGACAAGCACGGGAGCGAAGAACCGCTTTGCCGCGTAGTGCAGGAGCTTCCAGGAGCCGTCGTATTCGATGGAAGACCACGAGCAGACGGGCCAGGTGTCGTTGAGCTGCCAGTACAGCGTGCCCATGCAGGTGGGCCGCATGCTCCGCCAGTACTCCACCGCGGTCCTGATGGCCACCGCCTGCTGCACCTGGCTGAGGTACACGAAACTTTCGAATCCTTCGGGCATCCGGAAATAGCGCGTGAACATCTCCGTGATGATCGAATTGCCCCGGGGATGACGCTGGTGATGCTCCATCACGGGGGAGGTGACGTTCAGGTCCCCGGGTGCCGCGTACGAGCGGATGGTGTCAATGGAGGGAAAGGACTGGTAGCCGAACTCGGAGCAGAATCGCGGAGTGACCTCGAGGAAGGCGCTGAAAGGCTTTCCCTCGTGCCAGACGCTCCAGAAGTGCATGTCGCCGCGCCTGTCATCGTGCCAGTTGTCCGAGTAGTCTCCCCGGCCCGCGGACGGGGAGCTGGGCCAGAAGGTCCGGGCGGGATCGCACTCGTCCACTGTCCGGCCGATGGCCCCCTCGTTGAGCCTGTCGTAGTCCACGAGGTAGCGGTCACGGTCCTGGCGCGACTCGGGAAACCACGTGAGGGCGCCGACGTCCTCGTTGTTCCCGCACCACAGGGCGATGCAGGGATGGTCGCGGAGGCGCTTCACCTGGTGGCGGATCTCCCCTTCCACGCTCGCAAGGAACTCCCGGGTTGCCGGATACAGCGCGCAGGAGAACATCATGTCCTGCCAGATGAGGATCCCTTTCTCGTCGCACAGGGAATAGAAGTCGTCGCTCTCGTACTTCCCGCCTCCCCAGACGCGGAGCATGTTCATGTGGGCGGCCGCGGCGCTGGAGAGCAGGTGCTCCAGCCGGTCGCGAGACTCGCGCTGGGGCAGGGCATCCTGGGGGATCCAGTTTGCGCCCTTGCAGAAGATGTCCACGCCGTTCACGCGGAAGGTCATGGAGAGCCCCTGGGCGTCCTCCCGGTTGACGAGTCGGAGGCTCCGAAGGCCGATGCGCTTCCAGACGGAATCGCCGCCCAGGCGGACCGACAGCTCGTAGAGGGATTGCGGCCCGTAGCCGTTGGGCCACCACAAGGCCGGATTTTCGAGGGTGATGTCCAGGCTCGGGCTGTTGGAACCCCGGCTCAGCATCACCTTTCGGGAGGCTCTTTTCTCCCCGAGGGCCACCTCCAGCGTGTATGGACCTTCCCGTGCCGCGGTGCATTCAGCGAAGACCCGGACCGTGCATTTCCCTTTGCCGTGCTTCTGTTCGGTCGCGACGTAGTCTATCCTCACGTCGGAGAATGCCCCCAGGGAAATCTCACCCGCGATGCCGGCAACCATGAGGCAGGGCCCCCAATCCCACCCGCTGTGGCACTGGACCTTTCGGACAAGGTTCCGGTTCGGTGACTGCACGGGGTTTCTGACGTGGGGGACGGGGTAGGGGAGGCGCGCGGCCCGCTCGGTTGCCGTTCTCTCCGACGAGGCGAAGGGGACCCTGATGGTGTTCGCGCCGCTGCGGAGAAACGGCTTCGCATCGAAACAGAGCCGGGTGAACATGTTGTCAGAGCTGCCGATTTTCTTCCCGTTCAGGAAAACCTCGGCCACCGTGTCCAGGGAATCACAGGACAGGAAGACCTGGTCTTCCAACAGGAACGCGACGTCCACCTGGAATGACCTCTCGTAGGACCAGTCCTCCCGGCCGACCCACTGCACGGAAAGCTCGTTCATCCCGACGTAGGGGTCCGGAATCCTGCCGGCAGCCAGGAGCGCGGAGTGCGTGTCCCCCGGGACGAGCGCCGGCACTCCTTCCTTCGTTCCAGCTCTCAGGAGCTGCCATTCTCCCGCCAGGTCGATTCTTCTCAATGGCCATGTCCCCGCGCGGCCGCCCAGCGCAGTCCCCGCGCAAGAACATCGCGGTAGCCCGAATGGGAAAGCACTTCTTCCCTGTGCCCGGGGGTGAAGCAGAAGACCCTGCCTCTGCCTGCCGTGTGGGCCCAGGCGGCCGCCGAGCTGCCATAGTCCGGCGAAAAGGATTCCAGGAGCACGGTGGTCTCCGCGGAGTCGATTCGCACGAAATACATTTCATCACGGATGGAAAACTCTTCGACGTCCCGCGATGATCTCGTGACGCGCAGGGGCGAGGCGCAGCCTGAACTCGGGATGCTCCACGGGATGGTTGATGAAGCTTCCATGGATTGTGCGGCCGTAGTCCCCGTCGTGACCATACGAGGCAAGCCCGGCGTGAAGCGCCACCAGCGCCCCGCCGGAATGAACGAAGGACGCGAGAGCCTTCTGGTGATCATCCGTGAACCAGACCTTCGGGTCCGGGGGCGAATCCTGCCCTCTCGCGCCATGACGATCGCGTTCCACCGCGAGATCTCCTTCCAGGGCACTCCACGCGGGTCCGTGAAGACATCCATGGTGGCGTCCAAGTCTCGAATCACCGTTTCGAGGGCCCGACGCTGGGCATCCGGCGTGTGATAGAAGTCCCCCAGGAGCGAGAGAATTTGAATCTCCGGCACCCTGCCCGCTCCCTATGATTCCTGCGACCGCGCCAGGTAGTCCCAGCTTGCGCGAAGTGATTCCAGGGGATCCCCGGTTGTCCAGTGGTCGTCCTGCTCCACGATCAGCCACCGGCAGCCGACTTTCCAGGCAGCCGAGAGGATCCCGTCCCAGTCGAGGTTCCCCGCCCCGATCTCCTTGAACTTCGGCTTGCCCTCCGGGTCCACGCCATAGTCCTTGATGTGGAGCAGCTCTTCTCTTTGCGCGCAGCTCTCGATCCATCGCGCCGGGTCGACGCCGCCCGCCTGGAGCCAGTACGTGTCCAGCTCCACCTGCAGGAGCTTCGGATCCGTCCGCTCGAGGATCGTCTGCAGGATGGTCTTGCCGCCCAGTTTCTGCAGCTCGAGGTTGTGATTGTGGTAGGAGAAGATGATCCCCTCCGCCGCGAAGACCGCGCCGGCGCTCGACAGGAGGCTGCACAGGCGCGCGACTCCCTCGGGGCTCGAGAGATCCTGGTTCCGCGGGTAGGGATAGACGGCAGAGGCGCAGCCGAGGGTATGGAGGGTTGCTGCCACCGCGCCCGGGTCCCGCAGGATCAGCTCCGCGTCCGCGTGCGCGGCGCATGCCGCAATCCCAGTGTCATCCAGGATGCGCCTCACGTCGGCCGGGGGGATGGCCGCGAGGCCGGCAAGCTCCACGGCGTTGTAGCCGATCGAGCGCAGGGCCATGAGGGTGGAGGCAAGACCGCGCGCGTCCCCGCAGAGGGAGCGGACCGTCCAGAGCTGGGCTGCAAAGTTTTCCATAGCAGCACGGTAATGTCATTTTCCCGAACGGGTCAAGGTTGCGGATACAGGCCTGCAGAGAGCGACTTGCCGGCCCGAGGCACGGGCCGCCATTTTGTTGACCGGGCTTCGCGAGTGCTGTACCGTGCAGTGCAGGGGGAGGATCGAAGGTGAAGAAGAACATCCTCGGAACGAGCGCCGTCACGCAGATAGGGATTCTCGTGCGTGACATCGAAAAGGCCGCGCAGGTCTATGCCGACCTCCTCGGGGTGGACAAGCCCGAGATACGGACCACGGATGGCCCGGAAAAGTCCCAGGCCCGGTTCAAGGGAAAGCCCACCGCGGCCCGCGCGAAGCTTGCGTTCTTCGATATTGGCCCGTCCCTGCAGCTGGAGCTGATCCAGCCCGACGACCAGCGCAGCACGTGGAGGGAAGACCTCAGCCGCGCGGGGGAGGGTGTTCATCATATCGCATTCCAGATCAAAGGGATGAAGGAAAAGATCGAGGCGCTGGGAGCAGAGGGTCTTCCCCTCCTGCAGACGGGAGAGTACGCAGGCGGCCGTTATGCCTACCTGGATGGATCGAAAGACCTCAAGGTGACGATCGAGCTCCTGGAGAACGACTGAACCGCGGTATTTTGTTATATTAGCCTGTGCATATTCGGCTTTCCTTATACGGAGGTGACTGATGCGACACAAATCATCCATTGTCCTTGCCCTCCTGGGCGCTGGTCTCCTTCTGCTGTCGGTCCCCGCATTCGCCGCCGGCCCGACCACGCTGCGCGTCACTTTTGCGTGGCCGAACGTCATCGACCCGGCAATCGGGAACGACTACGCCAGCTCCTCTTCCATCGTGAATCTCTATGACACGCTGGTATTCCCGAACGCGAAGGGAGGGGTGGACCCCTGGCTGGCCACATCCTGGAACGTCTCCGCGGACGGCCGGACCTACACCTTCCATCTGCGCAGCGGCGTGCGCTTTCATGATGGCACTCTCCTCAAGGCAAGCGACGTCGTAGCCAGCTACAACCGGCTTTCGACAATCGGCCGGGGCTTCGCGTACCTGCTGACTCCGAACATCGCGGAGGTCAGAGCGCCGAACGCACGCACGGTGGTGATCACGCTGAAGGAGCCCAGCGCGCTGTTCCTGCCCAGCCTTGTCCGCCTGTACGTTGCGGATGAGGCGCTCATCAAGAAGAACACGAAGGCCGAAGGCCCGTACGGGGCAAACGGAGACTACGGGACCACGTGGCTCCAGACCCATGACGCCGGCTCGGGCCCCTACATGGTGAAGGAGTTCCCGCTGGAGCAGTACCTCCTGATGGCGAAGAACACCCGGTGGTGGGGAAAGTTCAACCCGAATGCGGCTGACACGGTCCGATTCATCGGCACCACGGAGGGCGTCACCGTGCGGACCCTGATGCAGAACAAACAGCTGGAGATCACGGACCAGTGGCAGAGCTTCGAGGCCTACCAGGCCCTGGAGAAGATGGACGGCGTGAAGGTGGCGGCATTGCCATCCATGACGTCGTTCTATTACATGGTGAACACGAAGAAGGCCCCCACGGACGACCTGCATTTCCGCCTGGCCATGGAGTACGCCTTCGACTACGACGCCGCCGTCGGGCTTGAAATGGCCGGGCACGAAGCAGATGGTCGGCCCTGTACCGGCCTCCCTGGCGGGGCATGACCCGAATGTCCTTGTCTACAAGCGTGACCTGGACAAGGCCAAGGCGGAGCTTGCGCAGAGCACGTACGCGGGATCACTGGATCAGAACCCCGTGGTCGTTCAGTGGGTGTCGGAAGTGCCGGACGAGGAGAAGTACGCCCTGCTGTTCCAGTCCAACATGGCGGACGTCGGCATCAAGGTGAACGTGGTCAAAGTGCCCTGGCTCAGCCTGGTGGAGAACACGAGCAAGCTCTCCAGCAGCCCGAACATCGCCACGATCTACGTCTCCTCCGACCTCCCCGAGGCCGGACTCATGCTGAAGCAGCGCTACAGCTCCAGCACGGCCGGCACGTGGCAGCAGAACGAGTGGCTGCAGGACAAGAGCCTGGATGACCAGATCAACGATGCGCTGGGGACCCTCAGCGAGCCCGCGCGGTTTGCCAAGTACGCAAAGATCCAGGAGGAGCTCGTTGGCCTTGCCCCATCGGTCTGGATCTACGACCAGATCGAGAAGCATGCGTATCGCACGAACGTTGACTGGCCCGCCACCCGGGGGGAGACCAGCCTTATCCAGGGGTACGCGTTCTTCGCCGCCGCCATCGGGGTGACTGGGCCGTAGGGGGCGGGGGAAAGCTCTTCGGATGCCCCTGCTGAGCTTCATAGCGCGACGCCTGGGCTACTCCATCCTCGTGCTCCTGGGGTTGTCGATCGTGATCTTCGTCATCGCCCGCATCATGCCGGGAGACCCCGCGCGGATGGCGGTGGGCATGATGGCCCCCCAGTGGGTGGTCGACAGGCTGCGTGAGCAGATGCATCTCAACCAGTCCCTGCCGGTGCAATACGTGTTCTGGCTGCGGGATGCGCTGCACGGGGACTTCGGGCTGTCCCTGGTCACGCAGCGTCCGGTGATGAGCGACATCGTGGAGTTCTTTCCCGCGTCGCTGGAGCTGGTGCTTGCCGCGGGCCTCCTGGCCGCAGTCGGGGGGATCGGCCTGGGGGTGCTCTCCGCGCGCCACAAGGATACCTGGATCGACAGCGTTGTGCGTGTCTTCTCCTACACGGGAGTGGTCACTCCCTCCTTCGTGTTTGCCATTCTCTTCGTGCTTCTGTTCGGCTGGGTCCTTCGCGCCTTTCCCGTCATCGGCAGGCTGAGCGAACAGGTCGCTGCGCCTCCGGTCGTCACCGGGCTGATGACCGTGGATTCGCTTCTGGCCGGCCGCCTGGACGCGTTCGTCGACGCGCTTCATCACCTGGTGCTCCCTGCCCTCGCGCTGGCGATGGGCTCCATTGCGCAGGAATCCCGGATCACGAGGGCCTCAATGGCGGACAACCTGGGCCGGGATTACATCACGGCTGCCCGGGCGCTGGGGGTCTCCGAGCGCGTCGTGATGGGCCGCTTCCTCCTCAAGCCTTCCCTGATCCCCACGGTCTCGATCCTTGGCCTGGATATCGCGTCCCTGTTCAGCATCGCCTTCCTGGTGGAGCTGATCTTCAACTGGCCGGGGCTTGCGCGCTATGGCCTGAGCGCGATGCTCCACAAGGACCTGAACGCAATCTCCGCGGTGATCCTCGTGCTGGGAGCGGTGTTCGCGCTCGTCAACATCGTGGTGGACCTCATTGTCGCGGGGCTGGACCCCCGCATCCGCCTTGCCGCAACGAGGAGCCAGTAAAAGTCATGGGCGAATCAGCTGACATAGCACGAGAGCTCAGCATCGAGGCCTCCGCCCGGCGGATCCGGGAGCTCGAGCGCGCCTCCCGGCGTGAAAACCTGGGACGCGCGTGGTACAAGTTCTCGCGAAACCCCCTGTCAGTGGTCGGTCTTGTCCTTGTGGCGGCGGTCATCCTGCTTGCGGTGTTCGCCCCCTACGTCACCCCTTTTCCGAGGCACGCGGGGGCGTTCACGGATTTCGCGCATGCCAAGGTCCCTCCCGGCGTGAAGTACATCTTCGGCACTGACCAGATCGGCCGCGACATCCTGACCCGGATCATCTTCGGCCTGCGCTCGTCGCTCCTCATGGGCGTGCTGGTCCTTGCCCTGGTGGTGCCGCCCGGCGTCCTCCTGGGGCTCCTTGCCGGGTACTTTCGGGGCACATGGGTCGACGTGCTCATCATGAGAGTGACGGACGTGTTCCTGGCCGTGCCGCCGCTCATCCTCGCGCTGGCGGTGGCCTCGGTCCTGCAGCCCAGCCTCTGGCACGGAATGATGGCCGTCTCCCTGATGTGGTGGCCATGGTACACGCGCCTGGTCTACGGCCTGACCAGCCAGCTGAGGAACGAGTACTTCGTGGCCGCCGCGGAGATCAACGGCGCCAGCCTCTGGCACATCCTGTTCCGGGAGATCCTTCCCAACACGGTCTCCTCCGTGTTGACCAAGATGAGCCTGGACGTCGCGTGGGTGATCATCATCGGGTCCATGTTGAGCTTCGTCGGCCTGGGAGTTCAGCCTCCCGAGCCGAGCCTCGGCTCGAATGGTTGCCGACGGCGCGCGCTACCTCCCCGACCAATGGTGGATCGCCGTTTTTCCCGCGCTTGCCATCGTGGTGGTCGTCATGGGTTTCAACCTGCTGGGAGACGGCATTCGCGACATGTTCGCCTCTGAGCAGGCCTGACATGCCCGCGTCCCGGGAACCCTCCGCCCCGCTCCTGGATGTCAGGGATCTCCACGTGCACTTCGCCGTCTACGGGGGACGGCTCATGGTGCTTGACGGGGTCAACCTGTCGGTGGGCCGGGGGAGAAGGTCGGGTTGGTGGGGGAGACGGGGTGCGGGAAGACGACCACCATGAAAGCCATCCTTCGCGTGCTTCCCGCGACGGCCAGGGTCCCGTCCGGGCAGGTCCTTTTCAAGGGAAGGGATACCCTCGCAATGAACGCTCGGGAGCTCTCCCACGTGCGCGGCCGGGGCATCTCCATGATCTTCCAGGACCCGACGGCGGCCCTCAACCCGGTCTTCACCGTGGGCGAGCAGCTGGAGACCGTCATTGCACACTCGGCCGCCGTCAGGGGCGAGCCCCTGTCCAGAGCGGCAGTGCGTGACAGGGCCGTGACTTCCCTCCAGGAGGTCGCGCTCGCGGACCCGAAACGGCTGCTCGGAAGCTATCCCGTCCAGCTCAGCGGGGGCATGCGCCAGCGTGTGTGCATCGGGATGGCGCTGGCAACCGGGCCCGGCCTCCTGATTGCGGACGAGCCGGGCACGTCGCTGGACGTGACCATCCAGGACCAGATCCTCCGTCTCCTGCAGGCCCTGGTGACCGAAAGGGACACCTCTGTCATCCTCATCACCCATACCCTCGGGGTGGTGCGCGAGCTGACCGACCGTGTGTACGTCATGTACGCGGGAACCATTGTGGAGACGGCCACCACGGCCAGGCTCTTCGCAAAGCCGTCTCACCCGTACACGCGGGGGCTTCTGCAGACGGTGCCGAAGCTGAGCGGCGGCGGCATTGCAAGCGGGATTCCAGGCCGGATCCCCGACTACCTCCATCCCCCCGCCGGCTGCAGGTTCCATACCCGCTGTCCGCATGCCATGGACATCTGCCGCGTCACGAAGCCGCCCTTTTTCAGGATCGATGACGACCACGAGGCGGCCTGCTTCCTGTATGCGCCCGGGCATGCAGGCGAGAGGAAGGAACCGTGACCGGGGAAATCCTGACTGTCACTGATCTGAAAAAGCATTTCGTCGTCGGTCACGCCAGGCTGCCGCGGCGCACGCCAATCACGGTCAGGGCAGTTGACGGCATTTCCTTCGGGATGCGGGAAGGGGAGACCCTCGGCCTCGTCGGAGAGTCAGGCTCCGGGAAGAGCACGGTGGCCTATACGACAGTCGGGATGTATCGGCCCACGTCCGGACGCCTCACTTTCCGCGGGCAGGAGCTGTTCGGGGAGAGGGGAGCCCGGCCGCGGCATCTGCGCAAGGAGATCCAGATCGTCTTCCAGGACCCGGGCTCTTCCCTGAACCCTCGGCACACCGTGCGGGAGATCCTCTCCATGCCGCTGCGCGTGCATCAGCCGGGAAGGAACAGGGTGGAACAGATCGTGCGCCTGCTCGAAATGGTGGACCTCCCGCCGGAGTACATGTACCGGTACCCGCATACGCTGAGCGGGGGGGAGAAGCAGATCGTCGGGATTGCCCGCGCGCTTGCCAGCGACCCCACGCTCGTCATCCTGGACGAGCCGACATCAGCGCTGGACGTGTCCGTCCAGGCGAAGACCATCACCTTGCTCCTCCGCCTGCAGCGGGAGCTGCACCTGTCCTACCTCTTCATCACGCATGACCTGAGCCTGATGCGCAATGTCGCCTCCCGCGTGGCAATCATGTACCTGGGCAGGATCTGCGAGGTGGCGGAGACGGCGGAGTTCTTCAACAATCCTCTCCATCCCTACACCCAGATGCTTCTCTCCTCCATTCCCGTGATCTCGGAGGCGGAGGAGAAGCTGCTGCCGCGCAAGGTGGTTTCCCGCGGAGAGATACCCAGCCCCGTCGACGTGCCCAGCGGGTGCAGCTTTCGCACACGGTGCCCTTTCGTCATGGATGTCTGCCGGCGCGTGGACCCCGTGATGGTGGACGGGGCTCCGGGGCACCAGGTGAGGTGCCACCTGTTCACGCAACCGGGCGGCGCCTGAGCGTTACAAGGAGGAGCCAGATGCTGAGAGTGGCAACCGACATAGGAGGGACCTTCACGGACCTCGTCTTTGTCCGCCCGGACGGGACCGTGGGCACGGGCAAGAGCGACACCACTCCCGACCAGTACGAAAAGGGCGTCATGGACGTGATCCAGGCCAGCAGCATTTCCCCCGCGGAGTTCGTTTCATTCGTGCACGGGACGACAATCGTCATCAACGCGATTACAGAGCGCAAGGGCGCGCGCGCCGCGCTGATCACAACGGAGGGGTTCCGCGACGTCCTGGAGATAGGCCGCGGGAACCGGCCGGACTTCTTCAACCTGGAATACCGCAAGCCCCGGCCGTTTGTCTCGCGCTATCTGCGCCGCACGCTCCCGGGGCGCATCTCCTACAAGGGCCAGGAGACCATGCCGCTGGACATGTCTGCCTTGCCTGCCATCCTGGAGGACTTCCGACGCGAGGGAGTGGAGGCCATTGCCGTCTGCCTGATCAACTCCTACGCCAACCCCGCCCATGAGGAGGCAGTTGTTGCGCGGATCCGGGAGCTGTGGCCCGAGGTCTCCACGGTCGCCTCCCACCAGATCACCCGCGAATGGAGGGAGTACGAGCGTACGACCACGGCGGTGCTGTCCGCGTACGTGCAGCCCATAGCCCACCGCTACCTGGACCAGCTCACCCGGCGCCTGTCGCAGGCGGGCATGAGCTGCACACCCTACATCATGCAGTCCAACTGCGGCGTGGATACCGTCAGGAACGCGCGCGAGGTCCCCATCACGATGATCGAATCCGGACCCGCCAGCGGCGTCTGGGGAGCGGCCGCCCTTGGCCGGATGATCGGCCGGCAGAACGCCATCGCCATTGACATCGGAGGCACCACCGCGAAATGCGGGCTCATCATCGGAGGCCAGGTCAAGCTCAACACCAACTACATGGTGGAGCGAACGGAGCTCTCGGCGGGATATCCGGTCATGGTGCCCGTGGTGGACCTCGTTGAGATCGGCAACGGAGGCGGGTCGATCGCCTGGGTGGACGAGTTCCAGAGGCTCCACGTCGGGCCGCAAAGCGCCGGGGCGGTGCCGGGGCCCGCCGCCTATGGCGCCGGAGGAACCGAAGCCACCACCACGGACGCGAACCTCGCGCTGGGCTGCATCAATCCGCACTACTTCTGCGGCGGCAAGGTGGAGGCTGACATGAGCGCCGTGGACACGGCGCTCGGGAAGCTGGCGGCAACTCTGAAAACGGACCGCCGGGAGGCCGCGCGCGGGATCCTCCGCATCGCGAACAACAACATGGTGAACGCCATCAAGCTGATATCGATCAACCGGGGCCTGGACCCCCGGGATTTCACCTTGATCGCATTCGGAGGAGGCGGAGGCATGCACGCCTGCGCGCTTGCCGCGGACCTGGGGATCAGGGACATCGTGATCCCCAGTCTCTCCGGAGTTTTCTCCGCGTGGGGCATGCTGCTGAGCGACCTTCGGCGGGACTACCTTCTCACGCGGATCGTCGACCTTGCGGACCCCTCCGCCGCGGAGCGGCTGAACGAGGCGTTCAACGCCCTGGAGCAGGAATCGATCCGCCAGTTCACGGCAGAGACCATTGACAGGGGGCGCGTGCGCTTTCAGAGGTTCGCGCGGTGCCGCTACCAGAACCAGGAGCACTCGGTGGAGATCGACCTGCCTGACGGCGGCATCACCACCGCGCGCCTTGACGCCATCCGGGAGCATTTCCACGCCACCTACGAGCGTGAGTACACGTATCGCCTTCCCGCGCCCGTGGAGCTCGTGTGTTTCCACCTCGTGGCCTTTGCGGAGGTGGACAAGCTGTCCCCGCGAAAGCGCGAAGCCACGGGGCGGGCGGTGAAGGACGCGGTGAAAGGTCGGCGGGACGTGGACTACGCGGAAGCCGGCGGCCACAGCGCCACGATTTACAACGGAGATCTCCTGGAGCCGGGGATGAGCTTCGCGGGTCCGGCCATCATGGAGGAGGCGGGCACAACCGTCGTCATTCCTCCCGGGATGCCCTGCAGGATCGACGACTACGGCAACTACGTCATCGAGACCCCGCGCGAAGGAGGACGTGTATGAGCGGCACCTACGACCGGATCACCCTTGAGATCATCCAGAGCTCGCTGCAGGCGGCCGCGGATGAGATGTTCGCGGCCCTCCGGCACACCGCAATGAGCGCGATCATCTATGAGGTCCTGGACTGCGGCACCGGGATCACGGACAGGAACGGGGATCTGGCCGGCTCGGGGGCCGGGATCCCGGCTTTCGTCGGCGTCCTGGACAAGACGGTGAAGAAGGTGCTCTCGAAGTTCGACAAGCCCGGCGACATCGAGCAGGGGGACATCTTCATGACAAATGACCCGTACAACGGGGGCGTGACTCACTTGAACGACGTCATCCTCGTGATGCCCGTCTTTGCCGGTCCGGACATCGTGGCCTGGACGGCAAATATCGCTCACTGGAACGACGTGGGCGGCATGGTGCCCGGGAGCATGTCCACCAACGCAAAAGAGATCTTCCAGGAAGGCATGATCCTTGCCGGCATCAAGCTCTTCTCACGGGGCCAGCCCTTACGTTCCGTGCTGGACATTCTCACCGCCAACTGCCGCATGCCGGACTTCCTCATCGGCGACCTGTGGGCGGGAGTCGCTTCCGTCAGGGTGGGAGAGCGCCGGGTGCTGGAGATCGTCACGAAGTACGGGAAGGATGTATTCCTGCACGCCGTCGAAGAATACCTGGACTACGGGGAGCGGGTGAGCCTCGCGGCGTTGAAGAAGCTCCCCAAGGGCAGGTACTCACTCGTGGAGGAGCAGGACCAGGGGCTCCCCTGGAAAGTGGTCGTTGAGGTCAGCGACACGCAGTTCATCGTCGACCTGCGCGAAAACCCGGACCAGGACAGGGGGCCCTTCAACATGAGCCGCGACGAGGCCATCGTGTCCTGCCAGATGGCCTTCAAGTGCGCCACCTCCCCCGAGCGCGTCGCCAACGGCGGCACGTTCCGTCCTCTCACGGTGCTGACGCGAAACGGCAGCATCTTCGACCCGGCGTTTCCCGCGGCCATGGGGATCTACTACGAGATGACGATCAGGCTCGAGGACCTGGTCACCCGCTGCCTGGCCCAGCGGCTGCCTGACCGCCTGCCCGCCGGCAGCTTCGCCTCCGTCTGCGGGACCCTCTTCGGCGGCATCCATGCGGACACCGGCCGCACCTACGCGGTCATCGAGCCCGAGCTGGGCGGCTGGGGTGGATCTCCCCACTCCGACGGCAACCCCGGCCAGTTCTCCGCCCTCCACGGGGAGACCTATAACTGTCCCGCTGAGGTGGCTGAAGCCCGCTACGGCGTGACGGTGGACTACCTCAGCTTCCACGACGAGGACGGCGGCGCGGGCCTCCATCGAGGCGGCAAGGGTGTTCGCATCGACTATCGCATGAGATCCGATAATGCGTGGCTCACGGTTGCCTACACCAGGTCGAAGGTCCTTCCCTGGCCGCTTTCCGGCGGGTGCCAGGGATCGCCCAACCACGTCGTGATTGTGCGCGCGGACGGCAGCACGGAGGACCACTCGGTGGTGAGCGGCCTCACCGTCAACCGCGGAGAGGTCATCAGGATCATCACCGGGCACGGGGGCGGGCTGGGGAGACCCCATGAAGCGGGACCTGGAGCTGGTGAAGGAGGACCTGAAAAACGGCTACATCTCCCGGGAGCAGGCGAACAAGTACTACCGGCTGGAAGAACGGCTGAAGGGTTGACTCAGGGAGCCGCCCCGGACCCCCAGATAGGACTCCCTTCCCTCACGCGTGCCGCCGGCGCGATGGTTTCGCTCATGGCATCGATGTATCGCGTGGCGGACGACACGAGCGACTTCTTTGCCCCGCCGGGAATGACCGCATCCCACCAGGCCCCATAGATCCGATCGAATCGGAACTGGGCAATCGCGTTCGCTATTCGACGCACGGCCGAGGCCGGCAGCGGGATGAGGTTCGGATAGCTGTACATGAAGCTGACATACCTCTTGTCAGCAACGACGTAGACGGAATCTCCCGTGTGCAGGGTGCCCCTGCCGCTGGCGCCTCCCTGCCAGTGCAGGACGGTCGAGCCCGGGGAAGTGCCCGCCCACCCGGATGAGGGTCGCGCCCGGGAGGATTTCCAGCTGTCCGCCCTCCCAGTGCACAATGGCGGGATCCGGCCGCATCGACCACCGCGCGTCGTCAGCGTGCAGATACACGGGGGCGCCGCCGAGCCGGCGGCTCCATTCGACCACGGAGGAGTAGTAATGGGGATGTGAGATGGCGATGGCCGCAAGCCCTCCCCTGGATTTCACCCACTGTACTGTTTCATCGTCGATGAAAGAGATACAGTCCCACACGATGTTCCCGTCGGTCGTTTCGATGAGCATGGCACGCTGGCCGATTGCGAAGACCGGCTCCGTGGAGATACCGGAGATGCCGGGCTCGACGGGGCGGATGACGTTGCGGCTGGTCCTTGCCAGCTCCTGCAGGCTGGTCCATTCCTGCCCGCCGGGCCCGACGTACTGCCGTGGGTCCCGGCAGACTGGGCAATGCGCCGGGGGGGCCTCACTCTCAGGGAACTGCATCCCGCACGCGGCGCAGATGAAGCACGTCATGCATGGAAGCTACTTCGGCCGGGCAGGAGCGGCAAATCAGGGGAGGAAATTCTCGGGAGGAGCCCTCACGTGAAGAGGCAGATCGCCCAGTTTGCCCTGGTCGTTCGTGATTATGATGAGGCCATACGGTTCTACACCGAGCGGCTGGGCTTCGACCTCGTTGAAGACACCGCGCTTGACAGCCGGAAGCGCTGGGTCGTGGTGGCACCCCGCGGGTCCACCGCCACGCTCCTCCTCGCGAAGGCGTCATCCGACTCGCAGTCGAGCAGGGTGGGGGACCAGAGCGGCGGCCGCGTGCTCCTCTTCCTGGAGACCGACGATTTCTGGCGTGATTACCGGGACATGCGCTCGCGCGGGGTGGAGTTCCTGGAGGAGCCGCGCGAAGAGGAATACGGCGTCGTGGCCGTGTTCCAGGACCTCTACGGAAACAAGTGGGACCTCCTTGAGCCGCGCGGACGCTGAACGGGGGAATCAGGAATGAGCGAGGCAGCGACCCTCGAAGACCGCCTGGAGAGGCTGCTCCAGGTTGCCGGGACCGACGAAGGATTCTACGTCCTGGCGCTGCACTCCTTCATCGAGGCCTATATCTGCGACGAGGTGCCGACCATCCGGGGGAGAGAGGGCTTCTCGGAGCGCCTGCGCGCATTCGCTGACCATCTTGCGGCGCACGGGGCGCCGGCGGAGGGCCCGCGGACCATTTCCCGCATCATCCAGGAGCACGCCATCACCAACCGCGTGCGCCATTCGTTCACCCGGCTCGACAGGGAGGAGGCGCTCGCGGCGACGCACAACTTCCTGCGCTTCTGCTCCCTCTGCGGAATCGGCTCCGCCGCGCTCTCGAAGCTCTCGCAATCCCTTTCTCTCTGGGAGGAGAAACGCTCCCCGCTTTCACAGAGCCAGGAGCTCCAGCGGATCCAGGTCGAGCTTCGCGCGGCCCAGCAGGACACGACGAAGCTCCTTGCCCAGACGGAGGCGTGGGCGAAGGACAAGCTGCGTCTCGCCGAGCTGGAGGGGGAGGCGCTTCGCCTGTCATCGCAGCTTGCCCGGGAAAAAGCCCGCGCGGACGCCAAGGCGGAAAGGCTCGACCAGCTTCGCAAGGACCTGAACGATATCGCCATGGAGAAGCGGAAGCTCGGCGAGCAGCTGGCGAGCTACCGGGACCTCGACCTGTACGTGGACCATGTCAGCAGGTTCTCCCTGTACACGCGCACACGCATGGACTACGAGCGCAGCGTGATGAAGCTCACCCCTGAGCAGTCCGAGGCGGTGGACGGCATCAGGCCGGGATTCGACTTCCTCATCCGCGGGGGGGCCGGGACGGGAAAGACAATCGTCCTCCTGCACGCGCTGGAAAAAGTGCGGCGCGCCAGGGAAACGGAGCTCGATCTCGGGCCGGGGATGCGCATCCTCTTTCTCACCTACACCAACACCCTGGTGAAATATGACCGTTACGTCGCGGAGATCCTCCGGGAGAAGGACGCGGATGACCTGATCATCACCGCGGACAGCTTCTTCCTTTCACGGCTTCGCCTCCTGGGCCAGAGGCAGAGGGTGGATTATGCAGTCCTCCCCCGTCTTGCGGAGAAGCACAACACAACGGGCTTCTTCTCCCCCCCGGAGCTTGCCCTGGAGATCGAGGAGCTGATCTTCGGCAACCTCGTGACCCGCCGGGAATACGTGGATGAAATGATCCCCCGCCGGGGCATGCGCCAGCCGCTCACCGCGGGGCAGCGGGAGGCGGTGTGGAAGATCCGGGACGCCATCGTTTCAGAGATGGAGCATGACGGGGTCCTGAGCAAGAACTACTCCCGGATAAAGCTGATCGACCACCTGGAGTCTCATCCCCAGGACCCCCGGCTTCGAGACCTGGACGTCGCGTTCGTGGACGAATCCCAGGACCTGAGCCCCGCGGACCTGAAGGCCCTGAAGCTCATGACGCGACGCGGCCTTGTCATGGCCGGGGACACGGGGCAGAGCATCTACGGCATCAGCTCCCCCTACAGGCGGGCCGGGGTCGACATCACGGGCAGGTCGCGCGTGCTTCGCACGAGCTTCCGCAATACCGTGCCCATCCACGATGTGACGGAGGCCTACCGCCGGCTCTCGGGGCTTGACGACGAGGATGCCGGGGGCACCGTCGCATTTCGGGAAGGACCGGGCCCTGAGCTGTACACCGCGCCGACCCGCCAGGACCTCATGAGGCTGCTCCTGAGAAAGGCTTCACTTTTCATCGAAAGGCTCGGCTACGACCCGGAGAACCTGGCCGTGCTGGCCCCGACAAAGACCGACCTCGCGGCCATTGGCGACATGCTCGGGCACGCGGGCTACCAGCATGCAAACATCCGTGATGAAGATTTCTCCTTCAAGCACGAAAAGACCATCCGGCTCTCCAGCCTCCACTCCAGCAAGGGCCTGGATTTCCCCGTGGTCCTCCTGTTCCTTCCCTCCCTGCCTCCGCGGACGGAGTACGACGGGAAGGCCGGGGACACCCTCGTCAGGAACCTCATCTACGTTGCGATGAGCCGCGCGATGGACAACCTGAACGTGTTCACCCTGGAAGGAGCTCACGATGGCCAGCAGGAAGAGCCGCTCCAGGACCTCGTGCGCGTCTTCCGGCAGTCCTCATCTTCCCCTGGCCCCTCCTGACGGCGCCCCTCCTGATGGCGGTGCTCCCGACGGCGCCGCTCCCGGCTGCGCGGCGGACACCGAGCTCTCATCAGGCATCTTGTTCTTTCTCTTCTCTGCTCTTCGAGCCAGCATCCTGGCCTGCGCTTCCGGCGAGCCGTCATGCCAGGTGCCGAACCACTGGTCCAGCGGCACCGCTTCCGTGCCGAAATTGACGGTGAAGAAGCGATGGTGCAGGTAGTGAAAGTAGTTGTCGTTTCTCAAGCCGCGTTCTTCCTGCGTCACGAACTTGTCGAAACCGGCGTGGCCGAGCGCCGGCGTCAGGCCCGCGTGCTGGAGGTTGAAGATCAGGTGAATCGGGTGCGAGGGGACGATCCAGTGGATCATGGCCACGGAGAAGTACAGGAGGTGCTCGAGGGGATGCATTGCAAGTCCCGACCAGGGCCCGACGTTGACGTTCTTGTGATGAACGAAGTGGATCAGGTTGTACATCGGCTTCCAGTGGATGAACCGATGGATCCAGTAGAAGTGGAACACGCGCCAGAGGACGATCCCGATGAACAGAAGAACGAAATACACCGGGTGCGAGCGGAAGTCCACGTACGGTATCAGCCTGTTCGCGTACGCCCACAAGGTCACCGCCTCGTACGCGGACCAGATGGTGCACGCGCTCACGAGGTTCCAGAAGATGTTGTCCCACGTCTGGTTTGCGAACAGGAACTTTGGATCATGGGTTGCGAGCCACTTGTTGGAGTATTTGTACTTCATCCCCTGCCCGCGCGTGGCGTACAGCCTCAGGTGCAGCCCTCCGGCCATCAGGATCAGGAGCACGGCATTGCGCGCATAGATCTCCAGCATCCACCCCGGGGCAAAGCGGACAGTGCGATCGAATCCCGGCGTGAAGAACAGCCAGCTGACGACCGCAAGGACAACCAGAACAAGGTTCACCGGCCAGAGGAAGCCTTCCGGCGCGAACAGGTACGTGGCGATCCTTGAAAGGTTGAAGGGCCATCCGAACAGCGGGCTCGGCTTGGGAAGCGGATCCGGGACCCATTCTCCGCGAGAGTCGCGCTTGCCCCACTCGGTATCAGCCATGGCAGCACCTCCACCAGAGAAGCTACGGCTCCCCGGGAGGGCGGTCAACAGATTCCGCCTTGACCCATCGGAGAATCGCAGTCATGGCGTGAAGGTCTTCCTGGTTGTAGCGCGCAATCTCCGCCATGATCTGCGAGCGCTCCTGTTCGTCCTTGCTCTCACAGGCGCGAACGTAGCGGCCAATGGACCAGTCCCCGCCGTAATCATCCATGGTTCGCGTGTAGCCGCTCAGGCCCTCGACGACCTTCAGACCGTAGCTGGGAACCGGAAGGGCAAGGGAGTCTCGAACGGCCCTCAGCAGGTCGAAGCAGCATTCCAGGACCCGCGCGGCCACACCAGTCGGATCCCCGAACCTGTCGATGTAGGATCTTATCTTTGCCTTCTCGTAGTCTCCCCAATGGACGAAAGGGATCCGGCTGTGCACCTGAAAGATCTTTCCGGTGATCTCCAGGAACTTCTTCCATCCCTCCCGGTCCGCGTCGGGACCGAAGCCGGCCATGGCAGGGCTGTACGGGCCCTCCGGTCCGCCCTCCCCGTACACCTGCGTGCCCCAGAGATACACCGTGTCCAGCTCGTCGTGCTGCGGCGGCATTCCTTCGAGGTCCAGCATGACCATGGGCGTGTCAGGCACGGTGAGCGGGCCGAGCTTGATCACCTTCCGTGAGGCGAGCGCCTGCGCCTGGGAAAGGATCCTGCCTGCCGCCGCGCCCACGCGCCGCGAGGCGCCTCCCCGCGTGCGGGTGAGCCCTGCCAGGCGCTTTGCGTCCATGGTCTCCAGGAGCTTGTCGTACGTGCGTATCCCCAGCCCTCGAAGGACGCGCGCCGTCCCCTGGTCCACGCCGTAGACAAGGGACACATCATGCTCCGCGGCGGCCTTTGTCCAGCACCTCTGCTGGAACAGGCACGCCCCGCATTTGGACCACCCCAGCGGCTCCCACGGCTCGTCGGCCAGAAGGAGCAGGTGGCGGATCCCGCCCAGGTCCTTCTCCGCCTGAGCGGCGCCGGCGTAGGCCACTGCCTCGATTGTTCGATCTCCCAGATACACCTCCAAAGCCGCCGGCGGGCGACTGAAGGTCTTTTCGAAAAGCCATCCGTACGTCTGGAGCTGGTGTCGGATTTCCGGGTGACTTTCTCCCCGTATGCTGCGGGAGAGCTTGCAGTCTCGTATCCGATAGGAATCATTCGACAGCAGCATGAAGTCCGGTATGCCGGTGACGATGTCGCGGGAGCCGGGCAACGCCGCGCGGAGCACTCCCTGGTAGATGACGGGGGCCCGGTTCTGCGCGGCTTCCCGGGTCCTCTGCGCCCTGTCCGCGAGGCTGCCTTCCGCAAGGTTCCTGGGCGCGGGGAACGTGGCCAGGTGCTCCTTCTCGTGGCGCTCACCGAGGTCCCTCATGACCTGGTCCAGCTCGGTCGGCTCTCCGCCTGGCTCCGCGGCCGCAAGGAGAAACACCCGCTTCTCGCAGGTGCTGGGGCGATAGAGACCGTAGAAGCTGGATGCGGACAGGTGCACCGACTTCATTCCCGCCCGCGCTCCTGCAGCATCCTTTCCAGCTTTTCCTTGACCTTCGGCCACTCCTCCCGGGTGATGCTGAAGTACACCGAGTGCCTGATCCGTCCCTCCGCCGTGATGAGGTGATTGCGGAACACCCCCTCCTGGACCGCCCCGATGCGAAGCAGCGCGGCGCGCGAGCGGTCGTTCAGGGAATCCGTCTTGAACTCGATGCGGATGCACTGCAGCGTTTCGAAGGCGTGCCGGAGCATCACGTATTTTGCCTCCGTGTTGACCCGCGTGCGCTGCCACGCCTTCCCGATCCAGGTCGCGCCGATCTCCATGCGGCGGTTGCGGGAGTCTATGCTCATGAACCGGGTCGTTCCGACGACGCGCGCCCCTGGGCCGTCGGAAAGGAGCACCGTCACGAACGGGATTGCGCTCATCGCGGCGCGCGCCGCCAGGGCGTCCCTGATGAACGCGGCCATCTGTTCACGGGTCGTGAGGCTGTTCGGCATGAGCCGGGAGATATCAGGATCCAGGCCTATCCCGCACAGCCCGTCAAGGTGATCTTCCCGCATCGGCTCCAGCCTGATGCCCGGGCCCTCCAGCACCGGCATGAACTCGTCCGGCCGGGGCCGGGGGGCGGTCGTCGTAAAGCGCACGGCAAGCCCGTCCGCGTCAACGGATGGCCAGCCGCCTTTCCTGTCGCTCATCGCTTCACCATACCCATGCCGCGGCCATCTTGACTACTCTCCCCGTCACGCGAAACGATGCCGGGGGAGCAGCGTGTGACAAGGCTTATCGAGGCGCTTTGCGTGCGAACGGACGCAGAGGGCTGCTGGAAAATATCCGCGGGAGAGGTCGCGGGGCTTCTCGGCATCGAGCAGGTCCCGTTCTGGCGTGCGGTCCACGAGGTGCGGGACAGGATCAGCTTCTCAGAGGCCATCGACGGCTGGAACCAGGACACCGTGGGAGACCTGGTCACTCTGCTGGAAAAGCTGGTCGGCGCGGAGGCCGAAGAAAGGATGACGCAGGCAGGGTTGTTCCTGCCCTATGCGCTGGGCATCGAGCTGACGGAGGAGGTGGTGTTTCGCGCGCGCCGGCTCGCGGCGGCGCACGACGTGCGTTCGGATGAGCTTGGGGCCATGCTCCGCCACACCGGGAACGTCCGCGCGGCAATCGGGATCTACCTGGACGAGTACATCGATCTCGAAGAGCTCTTCCAGGCCAGCGTCGAGTCGTTCCTCGCCCTGCAAGGTCTGCCCGTTCGCGGGAGGACGACGGCGCGGCGCTACCTGCGCACCATGCTCGAACGCCACGTTCTGGAGCGGGCAGGACTGCTGGTGGGCCTCGCGGAAAGGCTGCGGCTGGCTGCGGCGCAGCTGGGGTACGGGGATGCCGAGGACCAGCCCCGCTCGAGCACCGGCAAAGCGCGCAGGACGGATGCGCGGACGTGGGCGCGTGTGGTCATGGGCGTGGACGGCAGGAGCTATTCAGCGGAAGACCTGCGCCTTCTCTACAGAAGGCTCATGATGCGGCATCACCCCGACGTGGACCCCTTCGGCCTGGAGCGGTGCAAGGACGTGAACGCGGCATACGCCGTCCTGATCTCGGACCTCAGGGACCAGGGCTGACGAGAGCCTTTTCGACGAGCTCCCGGTTCACCCGGAAGTGGTTCCAGACCTGCTCCAGCTTTCCCCCGGAGATGAGGATGAGCTGCGGGGATTCATGGGTGACGTTGTAGGCCTCTGCTATCCAGTTTGACAGGTCACGCTGCTCACGGACGTTCACCCAGTAGATGGGAAGGCCGGTCTGGAGCGCCTCCACCTCCCTGGCCGCGCGAGCGGACACGCCGCACGTGGTGGAATGCTTGTAGACGAGGCACTCCGCAGGCAAGGTCTTTTCGGAAAGCGGGATGATGCTGCTCACGTGTTCTCCGATGGGGAGGAGGTTAGCAGAGCCGCAGCCCGCGGCTCAACCCCCGGCCGCGATGAAGGAGACTTTCTGTCGGATTGCCCCGAGATGGTACGCCACGTGGGCCAGGGCGCCCACTGCCCCTGCCATGGCCTCTTCGCTTTCCATCGCAAAGATCTCCACGGCGCGCCGTATGTCCCTGTATGCGGTGCGCAGCCGTCTTTGGCCCGCACCCACTCCTCACCGTCCACTGAGCTCACGCTCCAGCTCTCATCCCACTTGTGCGTGGTGCGGTCACCCTCGATCCATCGCGCGGAAGCGTGCAGCCCGAACGTCACGTGATTGACGTGCGCGGCTATGGTGGTCCTGCCCAGGACGCGGGAGGCCACCTCTGCGTCCAGTCTCTCCAGGGTGCCGAACAACCCCCCGTCCCGGCCGCTGTCGGTGAAGTAGCTCCACGTCTCCTGGGGGCCTTCAAAAGCCTCCGACAGGACTCCCAGGACCTGCTCCACCATTTCCCGCATTCCTATGACAGCCATCAGATGCCGACCCTCCACGTCGCATAGAATGTATGCACGGCCGGGCACGGAGGCAAAGCAAAGACACCCTCGGATCGGCATTTCGTTGACTTTTCCCCGGGGGCTCCGTATCATGCCCGGGAGCGTATGAAGCAGGTGACGATTCGGCTGGAGCTCCGCGTCTCGGATGAAATGAATGAGTTCATGCAGAACGAGGCGCAATCCCGCAAGCTGAGCTTCGAGGGGCTGATCCTGATGCTGATCGAAGAGCAGATGAAGCGGGTCCGGCAGGAGAACCAGCGGGTCAGCCCGCCCAAGAGCACATAGAAAACCGAAATCCGCCCGAATTTCGAGGTGAATCCATGGCTGGATCAGCGAGGGCAAGACTTGAGGAGGAGCTGCGCATCGGATGCGGGGCTCCACGCCCCGTGCGCGCGCCGCGCGGCACGGAGCTCGCCTGCAAAGGCTGGCATCAGGAAGCAGCTCTGCGCATGCTGTGCAACAACCTGGACCCGCAGAACGCGGAGAAACCGGATGAGCTGATCGTGTACGGCGGCACGGGGAAAGCGGCGCGGGACTGGCGCTGCTTCGACGCGCTGGTCAGATCCCTGCTCGACCTGGAAGGCAACGAGACGCTGCTGGTGCAGTCCGGAAAGCCGGTCGGCATCCTGAGGACGCTTCCCCTGTCTCCCCGGGTCCTGATTGCAAACTCCAACCTCGTGCCGAAGTGGGCAACTTGGGAGCACTTCCACGAGCTGGAGGCGCGGGGCCTCATGATGTACGGGCAAATGACCGCCGGCTCATGGATCTACATCGGCACGCAGGGGATTCTCCAGGGCACCTATGAGACGTTCGCCGCGCTGGCGGAGAAGCACTTCGCCGGGACCCTTGCCGGCAGGATGGTCGTCAGCGCGGGGCTCGGCGGCATGGGGGGCGCCCAGCCCCTGGCGGTCACGATGAACGGCGGCGCGGTGATCTGCGTGGAGGTGGACCCGCACAGGATCCAGCGGCGGCTGCGACACCGGCTATCTCGACAGGAAGGCGGAGACCCTGGAGGAGGCCCTCTCCCAGGCGCGGGAGGCCGCGGCGCGAAAGGCGCCCCTCTCCATCGGCCTGCTGGGAAACGCGGCGGAGATTCTCCCCCGCATGGTGCGGGAAGGCGTCATTCCGGACGTGGTCACGGACCAGACCAGCGCCCATGACGAGCTGGCAGGCTATGTGCCGGATGGCATGCGCCTGGAGGCCGCCCTCGAGCTTCGACGCTCCGACCCAGCGCGGTATTCCGAGCTTGCCCTGGACGCGATGGCCCGGCACTGCAGGGCCATTCTGGACATGAAGGCGCGCGGCGCCGTGGCTTTCGACTACGGAAACAACCTCCGCGGCCAGGCCCTGAGAAGGGGCGTCGCAAACGCTTTCGACTATCCCGGCTTCGTGCCGGCGTATATCCGTCCGCTCTTCTGCCAGGGCGAAGGTCCTTTTCGCTGGGTCGCGCTCTCCGGCGACCCGAGGGACATCGAGGCCACGGATGAGGCGCTGATCAGGACATTCCCCGAGAAGAAACGGATGGTGCAGTGGCTGGAGCTCGCGGCAAAGCGCGTGCGGCACATGGGGCTTCCGGCGCGCATCTGCTGGCTGGGGTACGGTGAGAGAGACAGGGCGGGAAAGCTTTTCAACGACATGGTGAGGGACGGTCGGCTCAGGGCGCCCATTGTGATCGGGAGAGACCACCTGGACGCCGGATCCGTCGCATCGCCAAACAGGGAAACAGAGGCCATGCTGGATGGATCGGATGCGGTGGCTGACTGGCCGCTTCTCAACCTCATGGTCAACGTTGCCTCCGGAGCCAGCTGGGCGTCCTTCCATCACGGCGGCGGAGTCGGGATGGGGTATTCGCTGCACGCGGGACAGGTCACGGTGGCGGACGGCACCGCTGACGGGGAGCTGCGGGTGACCACGGTGCTGAGAAATGACCCTGCGACCGGCATCCTGCGCCACGCGGATGCGGGGTACGAGCAGGCGGCCCAGGCTGCCGCCGCGCGAGGCGTGAAGATTCCCCTGGTCGGCACGGGCGGGCATGGTGAGGCTCGATGAGCCGCGGCCTCTTCGAATGCGTGCCGAACTACAGCGAGGGGCGGAGGCCGCAGGTCATCGACCGGATCATTGCCCCCTTCCAGGCCCGTGCGGGTGTCCATCTCCTGGATCATCGGGCGGACGCTGACCACAACCGGCTGGTGGTGACCCTGGTGGGAGAGGCCGAGCCGCTCCAGGAGGCGCTCCTGGAATCCGCAATCGCTGCAATCGCCGCAATTGATCTTCGCGTCCATGCGGGCGAGCATCCAAGGATCGGGGCGGTGGACGTCATCCCGTTCGTCCCGCTGCGCGGCGTCGGCATGGGAGATGCCGTTTCCCTGGCTCGTTCCTTTGCGGCGAGATACGCCCGTGAGACATGCGTGCCCGTCTATCTCTACGAAGAGGCCGCCCTTCGTCCGGAGAGAAGGAACCTGGAGCTAGTCAGAAAAGGGCAGTTCGAAGGCCTCCAGGCTCAGATCTCCCTTCCCGAACGCGTGCCGGACTTCGGAGAGCCGAGGCTGCATCCCAGCGCGGGGGCCACCGCAATCGGTGCCCGGCAATTCCTGATTGCCTTCAACATCAATCTGGATTCACGAGACGCGGGGCTTGCGCGGCGGATTGCCCGCGCAATCAGGGCGTCCAGCGGGGGGCTTCCCAAGGTCAAAGCCGTGGGAGTGGACCTGGCCGCCCGCGGGCTGGTGCAGGTGAGCGTGAACCTCACGGATTACCGCGTCACCCCGCTTCGCACGGTCCTGGAGCTCGTGCGCGCCGAGGCGGGGCGCGTCGGTGTGCGCGTCGTTGAGACGGAGATCTACGGCCTGGTGCCGGCGGCCGCGCTGCTCAAGGAGGCCGTGACAGACCTTCAGGTCGCGGGGTTCGACGAGGCCCAGGTGCTCGACCTGAGGCTCCTGGACATGGCCGCGGGGACGGAATGACGACCAAGCTGTTTCGCAACGCCCGCATCTGGACCCCCGTGGACAAGGGCGGAGGCACCCCTGTTTCGGGCCCGCGGCAGGGCGAGCTTTCGCGGTGGGACCCCGGCGCCCTCGTGTGCCATGAGGGCAGGATCACCGCGATCGGCGACGAGCGGGATGTTGTAAAGGGAGTCGCCGCGAGCGACATTGAGGAGATCGATTGCCGCGGGCGCTGCCTCGTGCCCGGCTTCGTGGATCCCCACACGCACATGTGCTTCTGTCGGGCGAGGGAAGAGGAGTTCAGCGCCAGGCTGGACGGCGCTGACTACCTGGAGATCCTGAAGGCCGGGGGCGGGATCCTCTCTTCTGTCCGGGAGGTGCGTTCTGCTTCCGAGGAGGAGCTCTTTCGGCTGACACGCGCGCGCGCGTTGTCCGCGCTGCGCCACGGGACAACCACCGTCGAAATCAAATCAGGGTATGGCCTGGACGTCGGGTCCGAGCTCAAGCAGCTTCGCGTCATTGCGAGGGTTGCACGCGAGACTCCGCTTCGCGTGGTTCCGACTTTCCTCGGCGCGCACGCGGTCCCGCCCGAGTATGAGGGCAGGGCGGACGCCTATGTCGACCTCATCATCTCCGAGATGATCCCGGCGGTGTCCGAGGCAGGCCTTGCAAGGTTCTGCGATGTCTTCTGCGAGCAGGGAGTCTTCACGGTTTCGCAAGCCCGCAGGGTCCTGGGGGCGGCGCGCGCGGCCGGCTTGGGCCTCAAGCTGCACGCGGATGAGCTTTCCGGGACGGGCGGCGCCGAGCTTGCCGCCTCCCTGCAGGCGGCCTCCGCGGATCACCTCCTTGCGGCATCCGAGTCCGGGCTCAGGGCCATGGCGGGCGCGGGAGTCGTGGGCGTTCTCCTGCCCGGCACCGCCTACGCCATGAGAAAGCCATACGCGCCTGCCAGGAAGATGATTGCCATGAACGTCCCCGTGGCGGTCGCCACGGACTGCAATCCCGGCTCGTCGTTCACCGAGTCAGTGCCTTTCATCTTCGGCCTGGCGGTGCTGCAGATGGGCCTGAGCGCAGCGGAAGCGCTCAACGCCTGCACCCTGAACGCGGCGTGCGCGGTGGGGATGGGGCGGGAAACGGGAAGTCTTTCACCGGGGAAAAGAGCGGACTTCCTCCTCCTTGAAGGGGAGACCCCCGCCATCCTGGCGTTCCATGCAGGGGTTCCGCCCGTTTCCCAGGTGTACGTTGAAGGAAAGGTCGCATGGCAGTGAGCCTCATCACGATGTCACTGGAAGACTTCCTGAAGGAGCTGGGCTCCTCGTCTCCCGCGCCCGGGGGTGGCAGCGTTGCCGCGCTCGCGGGCGCGCTGGCAGCGGCGCTGTGCGTGATGGTGTCGGGTCTGACCGCCGGAAAAGAAAAGTGCCGGGATTCCTGGGAGGACATGGAGAAGGTCGGCCGCGAAGCCGCGGCCCTGGAGGAGCGGTTGCGGAATCTCGTTGACGAGGACACGGCGGCGTTCCGCGCGGTCATGGACGCGCGCAGGCTTCCACGCGGGACGACGGCGGAGCGTGAAACCAGGGAGCGCGCGCTTCGGGAAGCGGTCCTCCGATCCGCGAGAGCTCCGTTTGCAACGCTTTCCGCCCTGCGGGAGCTGTCCATGCTCGCCCGGCTTGCCGCGGACAGGGGCAACCCGGCCTGCGTCACGGATGCCGGCTCGGCCGCCCAGCTGATCCGGGCCGGTGCCATGAGCGCTGCCTACAATGTCCGCGTCAATCTGCCCGCCCTCGCGGACCCTGCCGTTCGGCAGGAGCTTTCCGGCAGGACAACGAACATCCTTCAGGAGGTGCTGGATGAGAGCCAGAGGACAGAAGCCATTGTCGAAACCCGGCTCGCCCTCGCTCCCTGAGGAGACGCGGATGGAAACCATCACGATCGGCGGAAAGCCCCTGGACATCGAGGCACTCGTTGCCATTGCACGACGCGGAGCGCCTGTTCAGCTGGATGAGTCCGCGCGCCAGCGGGTCACCCGGGCGCGGGAGCTGGTGGAGAAATGGGTTCACGAGGGGAGGGCGGTCTACGGCGTGACCACGGGCTTCGGCGCGCTGTGCGAGGTTGCCATTGCGGAAGACCAGACACGAACCCTGCAGGAGAACATCCTCATGAGCCACGCCGCGGGTGTCGGAAGCCCTTTCCCCGCGGAGGTGGTGCGCGCGGCGCTGGCAACCCGGGTGCAGGACCTCTCCCAGGGCCATGCGGGAGTGAAGCTTGAGACCCTCCAGGCCCTTGTGGACCTCCTGAACTCCGGAGTGTGCCCTGTTGTGCCGGAGAAAGGCTCGGTGGGCGCCAGCGGAGACCTTGCTCCCATGGCGCACGCCGCCCTGGTCCTCATCGGCAAGGGGGAAGCGTTCTACCGCGGCGCTCGCATGAGCGGCCGGGAGGCGCTTTCCGCCGCGGACCTGCACCCTGTCCTCCTGGATGCGGGTGAAGGCCTTGCGCTCATCAACGGCACCCAGTTCATGGCCGGCATCGGCGGGCTTGCCGTGAACGACGCGGCCCGGCTCGCCCGGACAGCGGACATCGCCTGCTCCATCAGCCTGGAGGTCCTGATGGGGACCAACGTGGAGTTCGACCCCCGCATCCACAAGGCCCGTCCTCATCCCGGGCAGGCGGCGGTGGCCGACAATATGTATCGGATCACGCAGGACAGCGCCATCATGTCATCTCACAAGGACTGCCACAGGATCCAGGACGCCTACACGCTGCGCTGCTCCCCGCAGGTCCACGGGGCAAGCCGGGACGCCATCTCGCACGTGAGAGGCGTGTTCGAAACGGAGCTCGCCTCCTGCACGACGAACCCGTTGATCTTCCCCGAGACGGGGGACTTCCTCCTGGGCGGCAATTTCCACGGCCAGCCCCTTGCCCTTGCGGCGGACTACCTGTGCATGGCCGCCTCGGAGCTTGCCAGCATCTCCGAGCGGCGCATCGAGAGACTCGTCAATCCGCAGCTGAGCGGGTTGCCGGCCTTCCTTGTTACGGACTCCGGGGTGAACTCGGGCTTCATGATTGCGCAGTACACGGCCGCGGCGCTCGTCTCGGAGAACAAGGTGCTGTCCCACCCGGCGTGCGTGGACTCCATCCCGACCTCAGCGAACAAGGAGGACCACGTCAGCATGGGCACCATCTCGGTGCGCAAGTGCAGGTCCGTCATCGCGAACGCGGAGGCGGTGATCGCCATCGAGCTGTTGTGCGGCTGCCAGGCTCTGGACCTTCTCACGAAGGGCAGACCGGGCCGGGGAACCGAGGCTGCCTACCGGGTCGTCCGCGAGCGTGTCCCGCGGCTCGACGCGGATCGCGTTCTCTCACAGGACATCGAGACCATGGTGGAGCTGCTGCGTGACGGCGGGATCATCCAGGAGGTCCAGCGGGCGGTCGGACCGCTCACATGACCTCCGCGTTGTGCAGGTATTTCTGATACTCCTCCCGGACCCTCTCCAGCCGGCGTGACAGCCGGGAGACGAGCTGGTCCGCCGTTGCTGCGCCTCCCAGCATCAACCGCGCGAGGGCCCGCAGCTGACCGGGATCGCTGGGAAGGCTGTGCGTCTGTCGGTCCTCGTAGATCTGGAGGAAATGCTCCACGCGCCGCAGGAAGATGTAGTCCCCGGAGAGGCCCTCCACTGTCTCCCGGGAGAGGATGCCTGCCGCGCCCAGCGCACGCAAGGCGGGAAGCGTTCCGCCCTGCAGGAGCTCGGGCATCTTCCGCGCGTGGACAAGCTGCAGTCCCTGGGCAAGGAACTCTATGTCGCGCAGCCCGCCGAGGCCGGTCTTGATGTCGGTGGTTGTGAGGATGCTTCGCGACAGAGCGCGCAGCGCTTCCGTTCGCAGCCGGTCGATGGATGAGGCGATCTCTGCCGGAGCGTGGGCGGACAGGAGCACTTCCTGCGCCGAGCGGAGAAATGCCCGCCCGAGCTCGGCGTCCCCCGCCACCGGTCTTGCCTTGAGAAGCGCCTGCACCTCCCAGAGCGCGGCATGGCGGGAGTAATACGTGCGAAGCGATTCCAGGGAGAACACGAGCTGCCCTGAGCTGCCGTAGGGCCGCAGGCGGAGGTCGACGCGATACGCGTACCCCTCTGTCGTGTGGGCGGAGAGGTCGGCTCGCAGCGCCTCCATGACGGGCGCGGCGGCCTCCGCGTCAGTCTCATCTCCGCTGCAGAGGCCCAGGAGATCGATGTCGGAGCTGTAGTTGAGCTCCCGGCCGCCGAGCTTTCCGAATGCGACGACACAGAATGCCGGCAGGCGGCCTGCGCCGGTTGCGCGCGCGGCCTTCAGCCTTCTCTCCAGGGCCGCCCCTATGACGCCGTCCGCCAGGTCCGAGATTTCCTCCATGATCCGCTGCGTTGGTGCGCCGAGGCACATGTCCCGGGCACCGATGCGCAGGATCTCCCGCCTGCGGTAGCGCCGCAGCGCATCCACCCAGGCGGCGTGCTCCGGAGTCTGCTCCGAAATATCGGCAAGCTCCGCGGAGATCTCCTCCGCGTTGCGGGGCACGTTCAGCACGTCCCGTCTCCCGATGTAGTCGAGAAACTCTGGATTTCGCACCAGCGTATCCGCGAGAAACTGGCTGGCGGAACAGATGGAAAGAAGGATCTCCAGCCGCATGGGCTGGGACAACATCTGGCGAAGGTGGGCGGCGGGGTCGGAAAGGGAATGGAGGAACCTCTCCCAGTTGTTGAGCGCCATGTCGGGATCCGGCCGCTGGGCCAGGACATCCGTGGCAAGGATTGCAAGCCGCGCAAAGAGCGCGCGCCTGTCCGCCTCTCCCGCGATCTGGCGCAGGTTGAGCACGGCACGGGCCGGATTTGCAAAACCCTTTTCCGCCAGGGCGGCCTCCGCCAGCTCGAAGGGAACCGTATTCGAGAGGACGATGTCCGCAACGGTGATCTTGGGAACGCCGGGGAGCGTTTCCCGGCCGAAGTATCGTTCCACGAACGCGCGCACCTCCGCGCTGTGCGTCTCGAAGTCCAGGTGAAGCTTTCTCGCGGGACCGATGTCGGGGTCGGGCGGGTACCCCATGCGGCGCGCGAGGTGCAGATACTCGTCCGAGTCCAGCCCGGGAAGAAACAGGTCCTGCGCCGAGCCGCGCAGCATCCGCAGGCCGTTGATCAGGTGCCGGAAGAACCTGTACGCGGACACCAGCTCCTCCGCCTCTCCCGCGTCGAGCACGCCGATGGAGGCGAGGGCATCCAGCGCCTCGTGGATGCGGGGCGTGCGCAGCCGCGCCTCCGCCGCTCCATAGGTGACCTGGAGGGCCTGGACCGCGTACTCCAGGTCTACCAGGGCCCCGGGGCTGAACTTTGCGTTCAACCTGCCGCGCTGGACCTTTTCCTGCGCCTGCTTGAGCCGGATGTCGCGCAGCTCCGCGAGGTCGATGCTGCGCGCCGCGTACACCATCTCGTCACGGAGGCGCTCAACCTGGCGGCCGAATGCCTTGTCTCCCCCCACGGCGCGCAGGCGCACCAGGGAGAGCCGCTCATAGGAATGGGACCCTCCCCCCGGGACGTAATAGGTGCAGAAGCTCTCCAGGCTGCATGCGAGCGGGCCGGATGCGCCGAAGGGCCGCAGGCGAAGGTCCATATGGAAGATCCCTTCGCGCTTGGCGTGCACCAGCCGCAGCACCTCCCGCACGAGGCTGTCGAAGAACTCAGCGTTGCCGATGACCTCCGGGCCCTCCGTGAAGCCGCTGTCGCTGTACACGAACAGAAGCTCGATGTCGGATGCGTACCCCAGGGCCGCGCCGCCGAGCTTCCCGAGCCCCATGATGGCGAGCCTCACCGGCAGCCCGGCAACGGTGCGCGGCTGTCCGAATCTCGCGGCGAGCTGGCGCCAGGCGCATGAGGCCGCCGCGTCGACCACCACTTCCGCAAGCGCCGTGAGCCGCCTGCTCAGCGTGAGGAAGTCCGAGATGAAGGACTCCTCGTTTGCGGAAGACCTGCGCTGCGGAGCAAGGATGTGGTCCAGATCGAAGAGATAGATTTCCCTGTCCTTGAACTCGTTCAACCTCCGTGCAAGCTCCTCGGGGTTGGCAGCGCCGGCCAGGGCCATCTCCAGTCTCTCGGGGAGGAGCTCGAGAGGCTCGACGAGACTCTTTCCCGGGACACCGGGTCCGAGGAGCGGAATCAGCTCCTCGTACTGCAGGCGGACAAAATCCTCCCAGAGAAAGGAGCTTGCGCCCAGGAGCTGCGCGAGGTCCCGCAGGACGCTCTGGCTGGAGAGAAGCTCCACCCAGCGGGCCTGCCCCGGTGCGGAAACGATGTCCTTCACGAGCTGCTCGAATCTCAGCAGCGCCGCCAACGGGTCCGATGCGCTGCCCAGGAACGAGGTGAACTGCTTTGTGAGAAGGACCGAGAGCTTGATGCCATCCAATCGGGACTGGTCCGTTATCGGTCTCCCCGCCCCGTCCACGAGCTCCAGCTCGTCCTCGATCCTTCCCTGCTCCGTCCTGATGATGACGCTTTCAATGGAAACGTCCTGCAGGGAAAGGGCGGTGGAGAAGGCATAGAGGAAAAAGGGGGTATCCTGCGCCTTCACGCGCATGCGGGTGCGCGCCACCGGTGATCCGTCAAAGCCCAGCTCAATTCGCACGGGGTAGAGAACGCCCTGGGCTTCCAGCTTCAGATCGGCAAGCTTTTCGGCAGCCATCTCGTTCACCGTTTGCCGCGCGCGCGCCGCGGCTTCCCCGCCCTGTTCCAACGCCGCGAAGATTCCCGGCAAGGGTGGCGGACAGTCTTTCCAGCCACGTCTCGTCTTCGGCGGCACCGGCTCCCGTCACCGTGAGCTGGTCGATGATACGCTTGCGCCGAAGCGCCCCGTCACGGGGAGTTCGCTCGTCAGGGGGGGCCCAGGTGAAGATGTCCCCGGACAGGATGTTGAAGCCCATGGCGGAGAGGACCCCGGCGATGAGGGAGAAGGCCCCCAGGTGGTCGAAGGCGAGGACCGTGCAGACGAGCGCGCCCGGTTCCCGCCGGCTGCCCAGGACCTTGACCGGCACTCCGGTTCCCAGGCTCGCGAGCCCCGCGATCTGAGAGGCGATCTCATCCTCGGAAAACCGCGTGAAGTAGCGCTCATCCAGGCGCCGCAGGTGCTCGTCCACGACGCGCGGATCCACCGTGGCGAGGCGGGCCTTGATGCGCTCCACGAGAGCCGCAGGCATGCGGCAAGCATACGTGGGCTGGCGGCCGTTGCCAAGGGAGGCCGGAGCGGTCGCGGAGAGTGCATATTCATGGGAGGATGCGTCACGTATGCCGCGACAGAACCGAGTCAACCCATTCGGGGAGCTGATAGCCGCGGATTCCCGCGGCACTTTGATGGGCAACCGCGGCTGCCTGCATGACGGAGAGCAGCGCATCCGACGGGCATTTGCCTGCGCGAGGTGGATCATCTGCGTGCTGGAGTTTCGTGGTCGACATCGAACCATCATGAGGCCCGGCCATTACACCGAGCTGTTCTTCCTCGATGAGGCCACGGCGCTGGCCGCCGGCCACCGGCCGTGCGCCGAGTGCCAGCGCGCGCGGTACAACCTCTTTCGCGAGACCTGGGCAGCGTCCCGACCGCAAGCCGACGAGATCGATCGGGTTCTCCACGCTGAGCGGCTGAACGCCGAGCGGCGGAAGCGCACGTACCTCGCCCCCGTGTCCGAGCTGCCCGCCGGCGTGTTTGTGGCGGATGGCGAGGGTATCCCGTACCTTGTGCTGGATGAGCGGCTCGTGCGGTGGGAGCCGGGTGGGTACACGCGGAGCATTCCCAAGCCTCCCGGCGCCGATTTTCAGGTGCTGACCCCGGCGTCGACCGTGCGGGCCATTTCGCTGGGATATCCGGTCACCTTCCATCCCTCGGCAAAGACGGCCGCGTCGCGGTCCGGGTGAGGGGACGACTCGCCCCCGCGAAAAAGCGCCCCCGCGAAAAGCGCCCCCAGTGCAGGGAGGCACAAGGGGCGCTGAGACAGGGATGCGTAGCACGCCCGCCAGGGCGTGCGGAGGGCGGCAGCCGCTTGCGGAGCAAACGGCGGGAGCCTCGAAAAGCGCCCCCCGCGCTTGCGGGGGGCAAAGAGGATAGGATCAGGAAGCTGAGGAGAAACGCCTTTTTAGATGTCGAAGTAGAGCATGAACTCCCAGGGATGCGGCCGAAGATCGAGGGCAAGGACCTCGTTCTTCATCTTGTAGTCGATCCAGGTCTCGATCACGTCTGGTGTGAACACGTCGTTCTTGAGCAGGTACTGGTGATCGTTCTGCAGCGCTTTGAGCACCTCTCGCAGCGAGCCGGGCGTCTGCGGAACCTTGGCGGCCTCTTCGGGGGGCAAGTCGTAGATGTCCTTGTCCATGGGCTGTCCCGGATCGATCTTGTTCTGGATGCCGTCCACTGCCGCCATCAGCATTGCGGAGAAGGTCAGATACGGGTTGCTGCTCGGATCAGGGCAGCGGAACTCGAGCCTCTTTGCCTTGGGGGACGGGGAGTACATGGGGATGCGGATGGCCGCGCTCCTGTTGCGGCGCGAATACGCGAGGTTCACGGGCGCCTCGAACCCGGGCACGAGCCGCTTGAAGCTGTTGGTGGTCGGCGTGGCGAAGGCAAGGATCGAAGGGGCGTGCTTCAAGAGCCCGCCGATGGCGTGAAGGGCCATCTGGGAGAGCCCGGCATACCCGTCGCCTGCGAAGAGGTTCTTGCCGCCCTTCCAGAGTGAGAAGTGGACGTGCATGCCGCTCCCGTTGTCGCCGAACAGCGGCTTGGGCATGAACGTCGCCACCTTGCCGTGCTTCTTGGCGGTGTTCTTGATGACGTACTTGTATTTCAGGAGGTTGTCGGCCATGGTCACCAGGTTGTTGAAGCGCATGTCGATCTCGCACTGGCCGCCGGTTGCAACCTCGTGGTGCTGCGCCTCGATGGGGACGTCAATGGACTCCAGGGTGAGCATCATCTCGCTTCGGATGTCCTGCAGGCTGTCCGCCGGGGGCACGGGGAAGTAGCCCTCCTTGTAGCGGATCTTGTACCCGAGGTTGGGGTTCTCCTGGCGCCCCGTGTTCCACCTGCCCTCACCCGAATCTATGTGGTAGTACCCTTCATGCTCGTTCTGGTCGTAGCGGATGTCATCGAAGATGAAGAACTCAGCCTCGGGGCCGAAGTAGGGGACATCGGCAAGACCGGTCCCCTTGACGAAGGCCTCAGCCTTTCGGGCGATGTTGCGCGGGTCCCTGGTGTAGTCTTCCCCGGTAAGCGGGTCCGCGATGTTGCAGATTGCCACCAGCGTCTTGGCGTGGAGAAACGGATCCACGAAGCAGGTGTCCGCCACCGGCTTCACCAGCATGTCCGACTCGTTGATGGCCTGCCAGCCCCTGATGCTCGATCCATCGAACCCGAGCCCCTTCTCGAATGCCTCCTCGCTCAGCTCCCTCGCCGGGACAGAGAAGTGCTGCCAGATGCCGGGGAAGTCCATGAACCTCAGGTCCACGACTTCCACCTTCTCCTTTTCCATGAACGCGATGATCTCTTTCGGTGTCTTGCCGACGCTCATTGTAAATGCCTCCTTGCCCATAATGCCCCTCCCGATCCCACGGCGTGCGGCGTACCCGCCGAACGGGTACGCCCGTACCGCGGGGGGCCACGGCCGAACGCCACAGGAGGGGTTGCGGGAAACACGTTCCCACCCGCCAGAATGCAAACGCCATGCCAGGAGATGCCAGAGAGAGTAATTTATTACCACTAAAAGAAATAGGACGATTTCAAGTCCGGAATTCTGAGCCCACGGGGTACATAAATGTAGGACCGAAAACCGGGGGTATACGCAATTGTAGCTTTCGTCGAACACCTGTAATGCGACTCATCGCCGGGCGGCCAAACCGGCCAAACCACCCTTTGTTGCGCCGCCAGATCGCATGATGCTACACTCTGGCAGTGGAAAGCTACCTGGATGAGCTGCTGCAGCGGCACCCCGTGCTTGTCCCCTGCAGGGGCCATATCGAGAAGGCGTACGGTCTTCTTGTGGACTGCTATGAGAAAGGCGGCAAGCTTCTCCTGTGCGGAAACGGCGGCAGCGCCGCTGACTGCGAGCATATCGTTGGCGAGTTGATGAAGGGCTACCTGCACGCGCGGCCCCTGCCGGGGGAAGTCCGCGCGCGACTGGCGCAGGCTGATCCTGAGATGGGCAAGGCCCTGGGGGACACTCTCCAGGGTTCACTCCCCGCAATCGACCTCACCGCGGGGGTTTCTCTCAACAGCGCCTTCGGCAACGACGTTACCCCAGTGCACGCCTACGCGCAGGCAGCCTACGGACACGGGAAGCGCGGCGACGTTCTTCTCGGGTTGAGCACCTCCGGCAACGCCGCGAACGTTCGGGCCGCCCTCTGCGTTGCGCGGGCCATGGGCATCTCCACCATCGGGATGACGGGGCTGGGGGGAGGCAGGATGGCCGGCCTGTGCGACGTGCTGATTGCGGTGCCTGCCCGCCGGACCTTCGAGATCCAGGAGCTGCATCTCCCCGTGTATCACTGCCTCTGCGCAATGGTGGAGGCCCATTTCTGGAGTGAGCGCTGACATCGAAAACACGGGGATCGACACCACCGAGATCGTGATAGAGAAGCTCGTGGCCGGCGGTGAGGGCCTCGGGTTCCTGGACGGCAAGGCGGTATTCGTGCCGGGGACGCTTCCCGGAGAGAAAGTCCGGGTGCGCCTGACCCAGCGCCACAGGGACTTCGACCGCGCATCCCTGCTTTCGGTGCTGGTCTCTTCCCCTGCCCGGCAGGAGCCGCCCTGCGCTCTTGCGGGGATATGCGGCGGCTGCGACTGGCTCCACGTGCGCTACGAAGAGCAGCTTGCGCAGAAAGTCTCGATAGTCCGGGAGGCCTTCCGAAGGGTCGGGCGGTTTGACTGGAAGGAAATCAGCATCCATGCAGGTCCCTCACTCGGCTACCGCAATCGCGTGCAGATGCACCGCGATGGAGCCGGCCGGCTCGGGTTCATGGGCGCCGGCAGCCGCCGCGTGGTCCCCGTGGAAACCTGCCCCGTCTCTGACCGCGCAATCAATCGCGTTTTCGATTCGCCCGGGCTTGCGCCGGCGGATATGGACAGGTTCACCGTCTGGGGATGCGCAGACACAACCGCCGTCCAGGGAATGGACCGTGATGGCGAGGTCGCAGTCCGGGTGCTGGAGAAGGAGATTGTCTTTTCCGTTGACTGCTTCTTCCAATCCAACCTCTCCCTGGTGTCGCAGCTGGTTCCCTTCGTCATGAGCGGGCTGAGCGGGGAATCCGCGGCAGACCTCTACTGCGGGGTGGGCCTCTTCGGCGCGTTTCTGGCGGATCGTTTCTCGCGGGTGACCGCGGTGGAGTCCAGCTCTCTCAGCCTGTCATATGCCCGGCGGAACATGTCCGGCCCGGCGCATGACTTCTACCCAATGAGCGTCGAGCAATGGATGGAATCCGGGGCGGCGCGGGGGAGGCTGGATGCGGTTGTCGTGGATCCTCCGAGGTCGGGGCTTGGCCCGGAGGTGCGCCGCTGGCTCACGCAGGCCATGCCGGGCAGGCTCATCTACGTTTCCTGCAACCCGGTGACGCTGGCGCGGGACCTGGGTGAGCTTGTGCGCTCCGGATTGACGCTGGAGGAGGTCGGGCTCTTCGATTTCTTTCCCCAGACCTCGCACATCGAAACGGCAGCCAGGCTTCGCATATGAAGAAGCCCGAGCTCCTTTCGCCCGCCGGGAGCTTTGAGGCGGCGTACCAGGCCTTCGAAGCGGGAGCGGATGGCGTCTACCTGGGCCTGACCGAGTTCTCTGCCCGAAAGTCGGCGACGAACTTCGACCTTCCCCAGCTTCGACGAATCCTCGGGCTCGCGCGGCAGAAAGGCCGCAGGATCTACGTCACGGTGAACACGGTGATCCGCGAGGCCGAGATGCCGCGGGTCGCTTCCCTGTGCGGAGGGCTTCAGTCCCTCGACGTGGACGGGGTGATCGTGCAGGACGTCGGCCTGTGCGCTCTCCTTGCCCGCGGCTTTCCACACCTGGCCATCCATGCCTCCACCCAGATGGCAATTCACAACGACAGCGGTTTGCGGTTCGCCCGGGAGGTGGGGATCCGCCGCGTCGTGCTCTCCCGCGAGCTGACCCTGGAGAAAATCCGTTCCCTGCGGCAACGTCACGCGGACATCGAGCTGGAGGTTTTTGTCCACGGCGCCCTGTGCTACAGCTTCTCGGGAGTCTGCCTTGCCTCCTGGGCGCTGACGGGAAGGTCTGGAAACAGGGGGGACTGCGCGCAGATCTGCCGCAGCGTGTTCTGCTCGGGAAAGGACCGGGAAGCCACGCCATTCTCCTGCAGGGATCTCTCCCTTGGCACCGAGGTTCTGAAGCTCGCCGAGGCCGGCATCGATTCATTGAAAATCGAAGGAAGGATGAAGTCTCCCGAATACGTCTTCCACGTCACCCGGCTCTATCGGGAGATCCTGGATAAAGGCAGCGCGCTTTCGGAGGCCGAGCTGGGGGAGCTTCAGAGAAGGGCTGAGACCACGTTCTCCCGTGAAAAGACGAAAGGATACTTCTCCTCTTCCCGAGGCGAACACCTCCTCACCACCGGGTATCCCGGACATCGGGGCATCCCCCTGGGGACCGCAACACGGGTCCAGGGCAGGGAGATCGGTCTTCGCCTGGTGACAAGGGTGTCGCTGCGCGACGGCGTAGGCTACTGGCTGCCGGGCGTCCGGGATCCGGTGATCTTCTCCGTGCGCCAAATCCGCAAAGGAGAAAAACAGGCGCGGTTTGCTGAAAAAGGAGATGCCGTCTTCATTCCCGTTGAGGCCGCGGCGCCACTGCCTCCCGCCGGATCGGAGGTCCGGTTGTTCTCCTCAAGGTTCCTGGACCGCCCGGTTGCAAAAGAGTCGACAATCCCGCCGTACCGGATCCCCGTCAAGCTGGAGGCCACGCTCCGGGAGGAGTCGGGCGCGGCATTTCTTGATTGTCGGGCGGATATGGCCGGCGGGAGGTTCGCTTTCCGCAGAGAGCTCAAGCTCATCGAGTCAACCGGCGGGAAGTCGTTCGAAGACGTTCTCAGCAAGCTCCTTGGGGAATCAGGAAGCTCCCTGTTTACCCTTGGAGAGCTTTCGTTCTCGAACATGACGGGAAGAGCAGACAGGGAAATCTTTGTGCCTCCGTCTGAGCTGAAGAAAGCAAGGAAAGAGATCTTCGCGGCGCTGGAGCAATGGCACCTGTCGGAGGTCGAGCGGACGTCCCAGGCTGCCCTGGCGGCCGCGCCCCCAGCGCCTGCCCCTGCGGCCGCTTTGCACACTTTGCCTGCCGCGTTGGACGTTTCCGTGCTCGGCAACCGGGACCTCCTGTCTCCCCCTGCCAGGCAGCCCACGCCGTTCGCGACACTCGGGGATATCAGAACGGGGCCTGCCTCCCTTTCCTCCCTTGGCGGTCTGGTCTTTGTTCCGCTTCCTCCGGTCATGCCGGATGATGACGCGTGGATCGAGGCCCTCCGGGGCCTTTTCGACGCGAATCCGAAGGTCCGCTTCGCAATCGGGCTCAGCAATGTTGGCCATCTCGATCTCGCCCGCACGCTGGCAGACCAGGAGCGCTGCTCTTTCTTTGTCGACTTCTATCTCTACGTCGCCAATCGAAGCGCTCTTTCGTTCCTTGCGGCGCGGATACCGCGGCTGCTCTTTCTCTATTCGTGGATCGAGGCTGGTGAAACGATTCTCTTCGACGGGGCGGCGACTGTTCCTCCGGTCGTCAGGATAGCGGAAAGCTACCGTCCGCCGCTCTTCTACAGCCTTGGCTGCTATGAGCGTCATGCCGTGGGCGGTGGACTGTGCAGGGACGGCTGCCCGAAGGATTTCACCGGGGAGCTGCGGCAGGGGAGGAACACCTTCACCGTCGCAGTGAACGACTGCGTCACGTATCTGTTTCAGGCATCATCGTCGGGACCCTCTTCCCGGTAGGTGGCAAGGAAGTACAGCCCCAGAAGCGAGTGGATCTCCCAGAGCTCATGGGCGCCTCGCTCAACAGCCGACACCGCGCTCGTGGTCGCCGCCGTGTCTTCGGCCCCGTGCCGTCCCGCGGACTTTCTCCTTGCTTCCGCCGCGAACCAGAGACCCAGCCCCAGCCGCGCGCCCCGCATGAAAGCGAAGCCCAGCGCCTCGTCTTCGGCGAGGTCCCGGTCCGCGAGGAGCCGGGCAGAGCGCAAACATCGCATCGTGCTCACGCTCCACGATTGCCGGATGGTCTTCCCGCACGACCGCCTGGTGAAGGCTCCGCCCGGCCATAGCCAGGGCCTGGCGTCTTGCGGCACGCCGCGCAAAGTCCCTCCGGCAGTGCGCAAAAAGCGTATCAGGGTTCTTCTGCGCCTCGGCCTCCAGTCGCTCCATCGCGACGCTGCGCGTAGCGCGGTCTCCCGTGACAATCGCGTAGAAGCCGCCGGGCGCCCCGAGGAGGTTCCCCATGGCGATGGCCAGTTGCCGGACCAGGACGGGGTTTTCCGCCGAGTTCATCCGGGGAGAATTTCCAGGGCCGCCTCGAATGCTCCCAGCCGGGAGAGCGCGTCGCTTGCCGCGGCAATGACGCGCGGCGGGCGCTCCGTCCCGAACAGGTCCAGGAGCGGCTTGCGGGCGGCTCGCGCCCCCATTCTTCCGAGGGCCTGGCAGCAGGCCTCCACGAGCTCCTCGGAAGGGCTGGCGAGCTCCTGGATGAGCCAGGGCACCGCGCGCTCATCCCCGATGCGGCCCAGCGACCGCGCGGCGTAGGTCCGAATGGTCGAGCCGCGCTCACGCACGTGGCGGATCAACGGCTCAACGGCGTCCGCGGAACCGATGCGTCCCAGCGCGCGGGCGGCCTCTTCCCTGACTTCGGCGTCAGGGTCATCCAGGCGCCCGATGATGTCCCGCACCGCAATGGCCCCGGATCCCTTGTCCACGTGGCGCAGCGCCCGGGCCACTTTTGCGGAGCCCTCCCCCCTGCCGAGGATGTTGATGGTGAGAAACGTGCGGAAGATCGTCGGGGTCATCAGGGCGGAAAGGAGGAACCCCACCGGCTTCTCCCTGCCTTCACGGATGCGCGACAGGATGAGGGTGCTCAAGGCGCACAGGACGAAGCAGACCATGATGATCACCTGGAAACCGCCGATGGGGAACCGGCCGGCTGCCACGACGTGGAAATCGGAAAGCGCGTCACCCAGGATGCCGCCGAAAAACGCCCCGGCGGCCGACATCACTCCCGTTGTTGCCGCATACCAGGCCACGTATGCCGTCCTGTTCGGCTGCGGGGTGAGGGTGAGCATGAGCTGGCCCGAGCCGTCGAGGATCGCGAAGCTCAGGAGCCCCTGGACGAGCGCGGTGACGGGCAGGATGTAGGTGTAGTTCCCCGGACGGAGGACTAGGTAGATGATCCAGCTCAGGGGATACATGCTGCCCAGGAGCACCACGGGCTTCCTCCCCATCCTGTCCATGAGCACGCCCCACCCCATTGAGGTTGCGACGTACGAAAGCTGCGTGATGATCATCATGATGCCCAGCCACGTGTTCGGGGCGCCTATCCCGTCGTCGGCGGTGATGTACGGCGCAACGAAGGGGCCCAGGGTGCTCACCGAAAAGAGCCAGAGTCCAATGGCCAGGGCGAAGCCGAAGAAGTTGCGGTCCCGCAGCGGCTGGGTGAAGTCCGCGGCCCGAAATCGCGGCCGGGGCCCCGCCGGCACCGGCTCGGGAATGAAGATGTACAGGAGGCTTTCCAGGAGACCGGCAGCGCCGGCCACGGAGAAAATGGCGAAGTAGGTCCAGAAGATCCCCGCATTTTTGAAGAAGTCAAGCAGGACAACGGCGATGAGGAACCAGACCATGGTTGCCGTGTTGAGCACGGCGGAACGTCGGCTGAAGAAGGTGGCGCGGGTGTCCTCGGGAACGAGCTCCGACATCCACCTCCACCATCCCGAGACGCCAAGGTTCGCGAACACCCAGCTGACGGCAATCGCAATCAGCACGGCCTGGGCGCCGACGGCTCTGTCTCCGCCGCGGGCAATCATCAGGGCAACCACCGCCGGCATGAAGCCGAGGACGCGGTGGATGCTGGTGACGATGATCCAGAACGGTTTCACCCGGCTGCGCCGGCCGAAGATCAGGATGGACAGCAGGTTGAGCACCGAGGCAAGCTGGGTGGACGCCACAAGGAGGCCCAGGGACCCGTCGGATGCCCCCAGCTGGTTCTTGAAGAAGACGTTCATGATCGTGCCCGGCGCGATCACGGTGATGAAGAGAACGCCGGAAGATCCGAGGACGATGTTCAGGTTCAAGGCCCGGCGGACCCGCGCAGGGGTGAGACCGGCCGGGTCGGGAGCGGTCCCGCGGTGCGACATGCCCGGCTCTAATTCCCGGGCTCGGCCAGTCTCGCGGCTTCGCTCACCCGGGCCCGGATATCCGCGTCGTCAGGAGAGAGCTCCTGCGCGTGCTTCAGGTATGCCAGCGCCTTGCGGTATTCATGCGCGCTGCTCAGGGCGTCCGCAATGGCAAGGAGCGCTTCGCCGTCGTCCGGGTTCTCGTTCAGCGCCGCCCGCAGGTCCGTGAGCACGACGTCGTCTTCAGCTCCGGCCTGGTGCGCGGCCGTTGCGCGGAGGAAATACAGGGATCCGCGGACCTCGGGCGTTTTCACTGTCCGCAGGTCCGCGGTGGCCAATTCCCGCGCATCCTTCGACCTGCCCGCGGCGACGAGCGTCCTGACGCGAAAGAGCAGTGAGCCGTCCCCCCCCGCCTTTTCCAGGGTCTGGGCATAGGCAAGAGCGCCGTCATAATCCGCAAGCTTCATGGAGATCTGCCACCCCACCTTCAACAGCTCGGGGGTTCTCAGGCGCTCGGGCACGCGCTGGAGGTAGCCGTCTGCTTCCTGCCATCTCCCGGCGCGCGCGGCGGCGCCGGCAAGGAGAGCCAGGGTGCCGGCTCTGGTCGGGTCCAGCCTGAGAGCCGCCTGAAGCGCCGCTTCGCCTTCCACGCTGTTCCCGCGGGCCAGCAGTATCCTTCCGCGCAGCTCGGGGAATGCCGGGTCGTTGGGGAACTTCGGCTCGACTTCCGACAGGATTTTCATTGCGCCGTCAGGGTTTCCGGCCTTCTCGAAAAGGATAGTGGCTCTTTCCGCCTGCGCGGCGGCGTTGTTCGGCGCAATTCTCACGAGCGAATCCAGGATGGACAGGGCCTGGTACCAGTCTCCCATGTCTTCAAAAGCCTTGGCCCGCAGGAGCAGGAGATCGCTCGAGTCGGGGGCAAGAAGGAGCGCGTGCGCTGCCGCGTCCGCGGCCTGTCCCTGCTTCCCCGCGGCCAGCGAAATGCGGGCCATGGCGGTCTGCTGCGCCGCGGGAGTGGGAAGCTCACCCGCGTATTTCGTGAGAAGGGGAAGCTCCGCTGCCGCCGTGCCCTGGTCGATGGCTGCGTTGATGATCCCGAGCTTGGCCGGATAGAAGGAGGGGTCCCGATGGAGGCACTCCTCGTAGAGGGGCCGGATCGCGTCTGACGGCCTTCCCTGGCGCTCCAGGAGGAGGGCGCGAAGGTACGGAGGCAGAATTGAATCAGCGTTCAGGTCATTCGCCGTTGTGAGACCGTCCAGGATGCTCGCAGCGTGGTCGTCATCCGGAACGGGCCCCGGAGTGAGAAGGGAAAGCGCCGGACCGACCGCCTGGAAGAACTTCGAGCTCGCGGGGACCGAGTCAGCCAGCGCGCCGGGCGCTGCTCCCGGAAAGGGGTCCTGCAGCTCAGGGTACAGGTTCACCCACAGGCGGCTGGCAAACAGAGTGAGATCGGCTGTCGCCGGCTCTCCCTTCAGCTCCTGCCCGTCAAGAAGCTGGGCGGCCCTTGTCAGAGACTCCGTTCGAGCAATCTCGACCAGGCGCATTGCGCTGCCCAGGTCCGCCTGGATCCGGGAGGCCCGCTGTGCGGCTTCGTCTGTTTTTGGCGCGCCAGCGCAACCGGCGAGGACGGCCGCAAGCAGCACAAATGACATTCTCGATGAAGCGCTCATGGAATCTCTCGAGAAGCAATGGCCTGGCTGATCATGGGGCCCAGGGGAACGGATACCATGTAGTAGTCGTTCGAGGCATTCCACAGGGTGAAGCCCTGTGCCGCTCCCTGGAGGGCGCCCTGCACCTGGTCCACGAGGTACGTCGAGTAGACCGACGGGGTGAAGCTGAGCTCTCCTCCAATGCGGAAAGCCTGGACATACGGGCGGATGATGCTCCTGCCTTCAACGATATACGCCGATCTCCGGCTCCCTTCCTGGTAGATGTACTGAGCCCGCGGGAGGTACGCCATGGAGCCCAGGAAGTCCCGCGGGAAGTGCGAGGGGTAGAACATGGGCTGGATGACATCAACATAGCGCGAATACATCTCGATGTTCTGGGCCACCCAGTTCGAGATCCGGGCCCAGCCGCAATAGCCGTAGACGTCTGTCGAGATGGGGATGGTCAGGGCCTCACGCGCCTTTGCAAGGAACGACTCCAGCGCCTCCAGCTTTCCCATGCCGTCCCTGCGGAAACGCCAGGTGATCCGTCCGAGGTCCCCGTCCGACGGGAAGCGGATGTAGTCGAACTGGACTTCGTCCACGCCGTGGTCCTGCAGCTCTCGGGCGATGGCGATGTTGTAGTCCCAGACATACTCGGAGAAAGGATCCACCCAGTATTCACCCTGGACCAGGGACTCTTCCCCCGTGTCTTCATCCACGACCTTCTTGAGATATCGCCAGGGGGCCTTGGCGACCCTGTCCCACGCCGCGTAGGCGTAGTCGTCGGAGTTGTACAGCTGCTTGTCGCGGAAAACAACGATGCGCCCGATCAGGTACAGTCCGTTCGCGTGCGCGGCCTGGACCACGTCGTCGATCTTGAAGCGTTTCTGGATCGCCCCGATCCTGCGCGGAATGGCAAGGTTGGTGTCGTAGGTGAGGTAGCCGAAATCGTCCTTGAAATCCAGGACCATGCTGTTCATCCCCTGCGACTTGAGAAAATCAATGTGATCCTGGAGATACTTGCCCGACGCCTGGTGGGAGGAGACATAGATGCCGTACTTGTCCGCGGCGGTTGCCATTCTCTGGGCCTTGTCCGCCGGGATGGATACGGCCATGTCGATCTTTTCGATCAGCTTCCACGAGGCGTCAGCGGGAGTGTAGCTCCAGCGTGCGTTGTCGGTGCGGCACTCCAGGAACCACGTCCCCGCCGCCCCTGCGGCAGGTGAGCGCAGGAAAGCGATGTCGCGGATTGCGGAGCCGACGGGGCCCGCGCTGAGATCGATCTGCGCAACGTTCTTTGTCCCGCGTTTCAGGGCGTAGAGGCCTTTTCCGAACCCGAGGGCAAACCAGATGAGCGACGGGTCCGAGGGGTCATGGGCAATGGAGGCAATTTCCTCGAAGTTCCCCCCTCCCAGTTGGAGCGAGACGAGGGGCTCGGAGAGGGATCTCCACGTCTTCCCGCCGTCCTGGCTTTCGAAGAACCCGTGGAACGAGGTGCCAACGAGCATGCCGTTCGTGTCGCCGGGCGCCAGGGAAATGCAGGTGAGCTGGTCGTTGGCCCGAATGGGGTCCTTCAGCTCCACTTTTTGCCAGCTCGCCCCTCCGTCTTCGGAGAGGAAGACCGCGTCCAGGGTGGAGATGCCAACCCGGTTTCCATCAAGGGGATCCACGGAGAGGTCGGTGATGACGGGGGGCTTGTCCTCCGTGAACGGGTACACGGCCCTCCGGGGAAGCCCCGTATTCCGCTCAGCCCAGGTCTGCCCTCCGTCCTCGGAGAAAAGGACCCCATGATCCAGGGAAACCCGCCAGATGGACGCGGATGAAGTGCGGAATATCCTGTCCGGCGCGTACTGCGTCTCAAGGGGGAGGAGCTTTGCCTTGTCAGATTGAACAGCAATGCGCGTGGTGTCCCCCGTTGCCGGAGGCGCGAGCAGTGTGGGGGAGCCCTCCTGGGCGCTGAGGAAAGTGACAATGCCCGCTGAAGAGAGAAACATTACGGAGACCGCGACAATGAGGATGAGCCGCCTGCTCATACCTTATTACTCGGCCTGCGCGCACTGAAAAATGAAATGATAAGCGTAATTCCCAGAACCACCAGAATCATGGGCCACCACTGCCGGACGAACCACACCAGCCCTCCCGGCTCCCGATGGAGGCTGAAGAGCAGAAAGAACAAGGCGAGAAACGAAATGAATGCGGCTGGAACGATGATCGCCGTCCGTGACGCGCCTTTTTTCCGAAGCGCGTACGGGACCAGCGAGATCCCTGTTACCAGCATGAAAAGCGGCCAGATCCTCTGGAGATTCTGCCCTTCCAGCACCGTATTGGAAAGGAGGAACACGAGGCCGCCGAGGGTGAGCACCATCCCGGGGATGATCCAGGTGTCCGAATGCTTGCGCGGCCATGCCATGTAGAGGAAGAAGAGGCCCGTGACGAGCACCAGGATGGGCCACCACTTGCCCGGCTGCGGAAGATATCCGAAGTTCCACAGGAGGAGGACCCCGCCCGCAACAAGCCCCGCGACCCCCAGAATGAGGAACTTGTTCGGGTAGCGGGGTCTTTGGACCACCCGCCTGCTCATGCGCCGAGATTCTCCACGATCCGGGAAGCGAACGCGGATGTTGATACCTGCGTTGCGCCCTGCATCAGCCGGGCGAAATCGTAGGTCACGACCTTCTGCTCGATGGTCCGGGTCAGGCCCTTCTCGATGAGGGCCGCCGCCTCGGTCCATCCCAGGTAGTCGAACATCATCTGGCCGGAAAGGATCACCGAGGACGGGTTGGCCATGTCCTTGTCCGCATACTTGGGAGCCGTGCCGTGCGTTGCCTCGAAAACGGCGTGCCCGGTGACATAATTGATGTTGGCGCCCGGCGCGATCCCGATCCCGCCAACCTGGGCGGCCAGCGCATCTGAGATGTAGTCACCGTTGAGGTTCGTGGTGGCAATGACGTCGTACTCCGCCGGCCTGCTGAGGATCTGCTGGAGGAAGTTGTCCGCGATTGCGTCCTTGACGAGCACCTTTCCTGCCGGCACCGCGGGCGGCTCCCCGCTTTCCTTCTGGAGCACGACGTTGTGCGAAAACTCGCGCGCGGCAAGCTCGTAGCCCCATTCCCGGAAGGCACCCTCGGTGAACTTCTGGATGTTTCCCTTGTGCACCAGCGTGACGCTCTTCCTTCCGCGGGAGACGGCGTACTGAAGGGCTGCGCGGACGAGCCGCTCCGACCCTGTGCGGCTCACGGGCTTGATCCCGATGCCGGAGTCTTCCCTGATATTCCATCCCATGGTGTCACGGAGGAAAGCGATCAGTTTGCCCGCTTCAGGACTGCCCTCTTTCGCCTCGAACCCCGCGTACACATCCTCGGTGTTCTCACGGAACACGACCATGTCCACTCTTTCCGGGTGCACCACCGGGGAGGGCACGCCGGGATACCAGCGCACGGGCCGCAGGCAGACGTACAGGTCGAGCTTCTGCCGCAGGGCGACATTCAGGCTGCGGATGCCGCCGCCCACGGGCGTGGTGAGGGGCCCCTTGATGCCGACGAGGTGGGATCGAAAGGATTCCTCCGTCTCCGCCGGGAGCCAGTCCCCGGTTTCCCGGAAGGCCTTCTCTCCCGCGAGCACGGGAACCCATTCCACGCTTCGACGCCCGCTGTACGCGCGCGCAACCGCTTCGTCGAACACGCGCCGGGCGGCGCGCCAGATGTCGGGCCCTGTGCCGTCTCCTTCGATGTACGGGATCAGGGGATTGTCCGGGACTGAAAGACCAGATGAAGACCGTGTAATTCTCGTTCCCATGAGCTCCCCCGGGCGTGATAGTACCAGAAACCTGTCTGCCTTGCCAACTCGGCAGGCCGCCGTGTCAGGCCGCCGCCGTGGTGCGGTTGCCAACGGACCGCGTTCCTGCTACGATCCCCCCAGCCATGAGAGCGCGGTTTCTTCTTCTCATCGCGCTGGCCACCACGCTGGCTGCGCTTGTCACAGGTTGTTCGGCATCCGACACTCGCTATTACCTCGGGACTTTCGAGCAGAACCAGGACCTGCGAGAGCTGTTTCGCCTGTTCCGCAAGGAGAAAGACCAGGAGAACAGGTTCGTCCTCATCCAGCAGATCGCCTCCGCGCTCGCGAATGCCGGCAAGCGGGACAAGGAGATCATCTTTCTCACGACGCACGTGGAGAAGAACCCGTCTGACATCTACAACGCCTACTACCTGCTGCTGGTTGCCGAGGCCTACAGCGACATGAAAGAAGCTCCCCTGGCAATCTACTATTACCGGCAGATCCTCATGAACGATGCGGACCTGCTGGTCAGGGGAAGGTCCATCCACCTGCAGTGCCTCGAGGACCTGCTTGCGCTGGAGAACAACCCCGAGCACAAGATCGAATACTACAAGGAGATCATCTCCCGGTTCGGGGACCAGATCGAGCATCCCGCCGTGAACTGGTACTTCATGGCGAAGAGCTACGAAGAGGTGGGGGAGTGGGACCAGGCCAGGCAGGCATACAACAAGTACCTGGGCTACCCTGACACCGACATCCCCGGGGAGCCCAACGCGTACCGCATTGCAAACGAAAAAGTCAACCTCTACGACAATCCGGACAAGAGCTGGATGGTGCCTGACCTGCAGACGCTCGTTGATGCCGTGAAAGACGCAATTGTCACGAAGAACATATCGAAGCTCAAGAAGTACCAGGCCAAGGTCAATTTCTACGAAGGCGGATGGGATCAGACTGCGCTGTTCGGCGACCCCACGGGAGAAGGCTCCAGCGAGGGCAACCGGACGCTGGACATCACATCCTATCTGGCCAGCTCGTACCCGAAGATCGACGGTCAGCTGGATATCGCCGACAATGATCGCGAGGCGACTCTGCGCACGACGGATTGGAACTTCCGTCCGCCGACATGGTACCTGTACTTCCGCAAGGTGGATTTCCCTGCGGATCCTGACATCAACGGGCAATGGGAATGGGCTGGCGTATACTTCGGCGAGAAGCTGCCCTAATTTCTGCTCTCTGCCTGGTGGCGGCAGACTGCTGGGCAGGACAGGTCACGGCGGGACCGCTGCCCGTGGCGCCCCCGGCGGGGCCCCAGGCGGACGCCACACCGGGGCCGCCGCGGCCCGAGGCCCGGCCGCAGGCGGAGGACACTCTCGGACCGCTGCCCCCCCTGCAGGGCCATCGCGGGGATGAGATCTATTCCCTCGACATCCCGGACGAAGACGTCATCCAAAGGTACATGGAGGGACTCCTTGCCCAGCGGAGGGACTGGCTGCAGGCCGTGCTTTCCCGGAGCCGCCGTTACCGTCTTGTCATTGCGGCGGAAGTGGCTGACAGGGGCCTGCCGCGGGAGTTGCGTTTCCTGCCGGCCGTGGAGTCCGGATTTCAAACGCATGCGGTGTCTCCCCGCGGCGCGGTCGGCCTCTGGCAGCTCATGCGAAATACCGCCTCCCCGTACGGCCTGCGCATGGACCAGTGGATGGACGAACGTCGGGACTTCATGCGTTCCACCGAAGCGTCGCTCCAGAAGCTCCAGGACAATTTCGACCAGTTCGGGGACTGGCCCCTCGCCCTTGCCGCCTACAATTGCGGGGCGGGACGGCTGGCGGGGGTCCTTTCCAGGAATCCAGACTCGGATTTCTGGGCGTTGAGGAAGAAAGGGGTCCTTCCTCGAGAGACAGCCGCCTTCGTTCCGATGTTCCTTGCAATCACCCGCATCCTGAGCTATCCGGGTCGTTACGGCCTGGATGCCGGCTGGGACCCTTCTTCGGACTGGGCGCGCATTCCCCTGGAGGCCTGCGTGGACCTGCGCCTCCTCTCACGGGAGTCCGGGGTCCCCCTGGATGTTCTCGCATCGAGCAACGCGGAGCTCAACTTCCCCATGACCCCACCCGCATCGTACCAGTACGTGCTCAAAGTCCCCCAGGAATACGAGCAGGCGGTGAAGGATACGCTGGCCGCCGCCGTTGTCCCGCTCATGGAGTTCAACATCCATGTCGTCAAGTCCGGAGATACTCTCTCAGGGATGGCGCAGAAGTACCATGTCACCGTGGATATGATCCTCCAGTTCAACCCGAGGCTCACGCCACGGGCCCTCCAGATAGGATCGAAGGTCATGATCCCCATGGCGCCCCCGCGGAGCGAAGGATGATGAGGACCTTCCTTGCCTTCCTTGCGCTGTGCGCGCTGGGGATTCAGCCCGCTTCCGCTCAGGCCGGGAAGCTCATCGTTGATGAGCCGGGCTTCACCGCCCGCAGCCGGGTGGACTGGACTGGCGGGATGCTGGAGGTCGAAGCCTCGCGCCAGTTGGACCCCTCCACCGCGGCGCTTCCGCGGGCCAAGGCAGATGCCGAAACGGACATAGAGTCACGCCTGAGCGGTTTCATGACGGCAGCCCTGTCGGCAGTCATCATCGACTCCTCCCATACCTATGGTGACCTGCTCGGGCGCGACCCCGCCTTGTTCTCCCGGGCTGAGCGAGCTCGCGGGCGGGGCCCAGCGGCAGGCGCTGTTCCTGTCGGACGATTTTTCGCATCTCATCGCCCGGTACTCCCTGCCCCTCTTTGGAGCGCAGGGGATCGCTTCCCCCCTGTACCCGTCACGGAGCGAGCCCGTGCGCCGCGGCCTGGGATGGGTCCCCACCAGGCCTTTCACCGGACTTCTCATCTACGCGAAGGGAATGCTTCCCGTCGTCGGGGCCAACGGCATGGCCCCGGCGCGGCCGGCCGTGTTCCCGCGCATCTTCGATGAAAGCATGACCCTCGTCATGGAAAAGGGAATGTGCGGGCCGGAGGCCCTCGCCCAGTGGGGCATGGTGGGCTATGCGGCGAGCCTGGATGACCCCGTGGTGACGCTGCGCGCCGGGGCGCTGCCGCTCCGGCTCGTCGCCCGCGGCGTGTTCGGTGACAACGCAACCGATATCGTAATTCCCACGGAGGGCGCGCGGCAGCTGCTGACCCTGCCGGAGAACCGGGAGCTCCTGCGCGAAGGGCGGATTGTGATCGTCTACGAGAGCCTCGACTGACCCGGCGCTCAGCTCACCATTGCCAGCGCCATCACCAGCGAGTCCCCGAGCATGTTCTCCACCAGGCAGTGCTCGTTGGGCTGGTGGGCGGTCTCCTCGATCCGTGACCAGACAACCGTCGGAATGCCCGCGGCGCGCAGGTAAGCGCCCACTGTCCCGCCGCCGATCCCGACGGTGGAAGCTTCCACCCCGTAAACGTGCCGGATGGCGTTGCGCAGGGTGGTGACGATGGGCGCATCCGGCGAGGTGGGCGGGGAGGAGGCCTTCTGGACTTCCTCCACCTGCACCTGGACGCCGAAATCCCCCTCGATGGAGTCGCAGATCCTGCGGATTTCCCCCGTCACCTTGCCCAGGTCCTCACGGGGCAGCACCCGGCTCGTCCAGGTAGAAGACATCCTCACCGGGCAGGGTGTTGACATTGGGAACATTCGCCTCTTTGCGGGTGGGCACGAATGTCGATGTGGGAGGGCTGAACAGCTCGTCCGTCGCCTTGAAACGCTCCCGCAGCGCTCCCAGGCGCACCACGAGGTGGGAGCCCGCCTCGAAGGCGTTCACTCCTTTTTCCGGCGTGGAGGCGTGGCATTGCCTGCCAACGACGACGAACCTCAACCACAGGATGCTTTTCTCGGCGATCTCGATCTGGTCCCCTTCCGGTGAGCCGCTGTCAGGCACCAGCGCCAGGTCCCGTGGGCTGAAGAGGCGCGTGGCCGAAAGCACGTGCTGGACCCCCTGTGCCGAGCCGGTTTCCTCGTCGGAGACGAACAGGAGGCGCACCGTCCGCCGGGGACTCAGGCCGAGCTCCCTGATGCAGGCGCCCGCGAAAACCGAGGCTACCAGGCTCTGCTGGTTATCCTCCACCCCCCGCCCGATCAGTCGATCTCCCTTGATCACCATAGTGTAGGGGTCCGACTCCCATAACCTCGCTTCCCCCGGGGGAACGATGTCCATGTGCGTCATGACCCAGAATGTTCCCGCCTCGGCGCCGCCCGGGATCGTAACGACAATGTTCGGACGTTCTCCGCGCGGAACCCGGCTGTCGGGGGCCGAGACGATCTCCGAGGGGCCGAGGCCCAGCTTCTCCAGCCAGGAGATGAGCACCTGCGCCTTTTTCCATTCACCCTCTCCGCCATTCTGCGGACCAAGGGCCGGCACCGCGGTGAGCGCGCGCTGCAGCTCAATCATTTCATCCCGCTTGGAATAGATCTTCTTTCGCAACGCTTCGATGGGGTCCATGTTCTTGTGTATACAGTATTGGGAGCCCTTGATCAAATTCCCCCGGCACCACAGAATGCGGCCATGCTGCGTCGCATCTGCGCTGCCGTTGTTTCCGTGGCCCTCCCCGTGCTCGTCCTTTCCTCCTGCGGCGTGAGGGCTGCGGGATACGGGGTTGTGCTCTGGGGGGAGATGCAGAGCGCGCTGCAGACGGGCATCACGGTGCCCATCGTGCGGGAAGCGCCCATCAACTCCAACTACCTGGTGCTCGTTCCCGGGGAGCCCCGGCCGCGCGAGTTTGCGATGGGCAGGATCAGGTTTTTCCGCGCAAAGGCGGATGCGACCCGGTTCTCGCAGTCTTTTGCGCCGTTCGTTCAGTCATGGGCCGTCTCCATGAAGCAGGACCCGCCGCCGCTGCCCATCCGTGACCAGGCCTCCCAGGACGGACGGGTGATCTACAAGCTGAAACCCGGCCAGCTGATGAAGGTGGTGGGAAGGAGCGCGGGGAAAGAGACGGTCCAGCAGTTCACCGACTACTGGTACGAGGTCGTCACGGAAGATGGGTATTCCGGTTTCGTCTTCGGATACTATCTCAAGGTCTTCTCCACCGCCGGGGACCCGGTCCAGGAGGCGCAGCGCATCCTCAGCCAGGACGACGCGCTGGACAGGATCTTGAGCAACACGTGGCGCCCCGACTGGTTCCGTGAAATGATGGCCCGCGGCGCAATAGATCTTGCGATCTTCCGGGACGACATAGGCCTTTTCCCCGGCCCCTCTGACAAGGTCATGCGCCTGGTCCTGCCGCAGTACTCCCTGGAGTTCCACTACACAGACGTGCAGAAGCTCGGGGAAAGCACCTACGTATTCACGGGGTCCGATCTGCGCATATCCGTCCTCGACGACCAGCGCATCAGCATCTACTACCATTACAAGGACCAGCGGGTAGCCGGCCTGTACACCCTCATCACGGGGGAAGTGACGGACCTGGTCACGGCGGAACAGAAGAGGCGACAGGCCATCTTTGACGGCATCACCGCCAAAGGGACATCCCTCAGCTCCAGCGCGTATGGCACCATCGCCCTGTCGGATGGCATGCGCTTCAGCTGGACGGGGTACCAGAAGCTCGTTCCGTCCCTCATCGCCTCCGACGTGAATGGAAAGGGGCGGGTGGATTTTCCGTTGCACGCCGCGAAGGACCTGGCGGGGACCTACGACGGGGTGATCACTTTTGTTTTCGACAAAGGCGGGGACTCCGGGGCAGCCGGCTCACCTGGCCCCGCGGGTTCCTCGGTGAGCTTCCTCTACAAGGCCGTCCCGGGAGGCCTCCGTTTCACGTCTCTGGACAGCGACAGCGTCAACAACCTCGTGGTGACCCACCCGGGGATTTCGCCTGCCGTGATCTTCTTCACCCAGACCTCCCGCTAGCCATGCCGCTCGTAAGCCTGTCAGGCGTCTCGGTCTCTTTCGGTGAGAGACGCCTTCTTGACGCGGTCAACCTTACCGTCTCCAAGGGCTCCCGAATGGCCCTCGTGGGGCCCAACGGAAGCGGCAAGACCACCCTCATGCGGATCCTGGCGGGGCTTGCCGCGCCGGATGCCGGCTCGGTGGTGCCGGAGAAGGACACGCGCGTCTCCTACGTTCCCCAGTCCGGGGTGGCCCTGGCTGGCAGCACCCTTCACCAGGAAGCCGAAAGGGCCTTCGATTGCGAGGGCCGGATCGTGGAGGAGATGCGCGCCCTGGAAGAGAGACTCGGCCTGCTCTCCCCGGATTCTCGTGAGGCCGAGGGGCTGGTGTGGAAGCACCACGCCCTCCAGGAGACTCTCGCTTCCAGCGGCTACTACGCCAGGGAAGAAGCCATGGACCGGGTGCTGAGCGGCCTTGGCTTCATGTCGGAGGACCGCAAAAGGGAATGCTCCACTTTTTCGGCGGGTTGGCAGATGAGGATTGCTCTTGCCAAGGCCATCCTGGAACGTCCCGACATCCTGCTCCTGGACGAGCCGACGAACTACCTGGACATCGAGGCGCGGACCTGGCTTGCGGGCTTTCTCACCGACTTCCCCGGCGGGCTTCTCCTTGTGTCCCATGACCGATGGTTTCTGGATTCAGTTGTGACCGCCGTGGCTGAGATCTTCATGGCGCGCGTCTCGCTCTTCACCGGCAATTACTCCCACTACGAGGAAGCGCGAAGCGGCGAGCTTGCGTCGCTGCAGGAGCGCTGGCGTCTCCAGCAGGAGGAGATCGCCCGCATCGAGGCGTTCATCGCCAAGTTCCGCTACAACGCCTCCAAGGCGCGCCTGGTCCAGAGCAGGATCACGGCGCTGGAGAAGATGGAGCGGATCGAAGTCCCGCCCGTGGTCAAGACCATCCACTTTTCTTTTCCCCCTCCTCCCCATGCCGGGCGGATCGTCCTGTCCGCATCAGGGCTCGCGAAGTCCTACGGCGCGCTTCGGGTCTTTCGCGGCGTGGACATCGAGGTCTCCCGAGGAGACAAGCTGGTGGTGGTCGGCGTCAACGGCGCCGGCAAATCCACTCTCCTGAGGCTGCTCTCCGGCCGTGAGCAGCCGGATGAAGGCGCGCTGCGCTGGGGAGCAGGAGTGGTTCCCGCCTTCTACTCCCAGGAAAACGCCGACTCGTGGACCACCACGCGGCAGGTCATCGAGGAGGTCGAGTCAGTTGCGCCGACCTCTTTGATCCCGGAGCTGCGCACTCTCCTGGGCGCGTTCCTTTTCCGGGGGGACGATGTTTTCAAGAGCGTGTCCGTCCTGAGCGGCGGTGAAAAGAGCCGCCTTTCCCTCCTCATGCTGCTCTTGAAGCCTGCCAACCTTCTCATCCTTGACGAGCCCACCAACCATCTGGACCTCGCATCAAAGGACGTGCTCCTGGAGGCCTTGAACGGGTTCCCCGGGACCGTGATCTTCGTCTCCCATGACCGGCACTTCATTTCCCACCTCGCAACGGGGGTCCTGGAGATGAAGGGCGGGGCCGCCCGGTACTTCCCCGGGGACTACGAGTACTACCTGCGAAAAACCGGCGGGGAGGCGGACCAGGGCGACGCGCGCCCGGCGCCGGCTCGAGGACAAGACCCCGTCAGCCACGCAGGTCCAGAGGCTCGAGGACAAGCGGATGAAAAGCACGCTGCGGGCGCTGGAGAAAGAGGAAGAGCAGATCCTGGCCAGGCTGGATTCCCTGGAGGCTGCCCGAAGGGAGACGGAAGACACAATGGCGCGTCCCGAGATCTACGCGGACGGCGCCAGGATGCGGGACCTGGCAAGAGAGCACGATGAGAACGCACGGATGCACCAGGAGGAAAACAGGCGCTGGGAGGAAGTCGCTTCCCGTATCTCGGAGCTGAAGGCACGGATGGGGGAGGCTCGGCAGTAGCCCCCTAGGAGCGATACAGCCTCTCGATGACTCCCGCGTACATCTCCGCAATCACCTCCCGCCTTTTGCCCAGATTGCGCGTGAGCTCCCGCCCCACCTCGAAGCGGGTCGGCAGAAGGGCAATCCGTGCTGCCCTGCCGCCGGGGAAATGGATCCCGCCGTTGACCAGCCGGGCCTGGACTTCTTCCTGGAAGAATCGGTACACGGACGGATTGGTGGTGAGGTCCTTTTCGTCGTTCCACGAGATCCTGCGGGAATCCGCGACGCGCCGCAGGGCGTCCATGTTCGGCACGATGAGCAGTCCCACGCTGTCGCGCCTGTCCCCCACCACGACCGCCTCCTGGATGTATGGCGACTCCTGGACCACCATCTCGATGGGCTCCGGCTCCACCCGCTCACCAGAGCCCAGCACGATGGTGTGCTTCGTGCGGCCCGTGATGACAAGGTTCCCGTCGTATGTGAGGATCCCGCTGTCCCCCGTGTCCAGCCATCCATCCGCTGACAGGATCTGTCGGGTGGAGACCGGGTCCTTGTAGTACCCCATCATGATCTGCGGTCCCTTGATCCGGACGCTTCCCTTGCGACCGGCGGCAGGACCTCCCCGTTCTCTCCCACGATCCGGACTTCAGTCTGCGGGAGGGGTCTCCCGACCGTTCCAAGCACCGGGTACTTGTCCACGCGGACAGCCACGATGGGTGATGCCTCGGTGAGCCCGTACCCTTCCAGAACGTCGACTCCAATGGCCGCGAAAAAGCGGTCCAGGTGAGCCGGCAACGGGCCTCCGCCGGTCACGATGGCCAGGAGGTTCCCCCCGAGGAGCGCCCACGCCTTCTTTCGAAGGATGAAATGGGAGGCCAGCTTCACAGGGGAAAGCAGGACCAGCGGCAGCACGGCCGCGAAGATCTCCAGGAGGCGCTCTTCCCTTCGGAACCGGGGATAGCGGCCCATGACGAACCCCGAGAAGACCAGGTAGAACTTCTCGAAGCGGATGAATATCCCCTCCACCAGCCCGAGCCTCTTTTCGAGGCTCTTTGCAAGATTCTCGAGCAGCGGGGGAACGATGACCAGGTACTGAGGGCGAAGAGCGCGAAGGTCATCGAAAATCTTCCACTCGGAAGGCTGGGAATACGCGATGGTGCCTCCGAAGGAGAGGCTGCAGTACTCGACGGTGCGCTCGAAGGAGTGCCAGACGGGGAGGACGGAAAGCCAGGTCGCGCCGAGGGGTGGATTGATGCTCGCATGCACGCTCGTGACGTTGTGCATGATGTTGCCGTGGGAGAGCATCACGCCCTTGGGTTTGCCGGTGGTCCCGGAGGTGTACAGGAGCGTTGCCGTGTCCGTCGGAGCCACGCTGGCCGCGCGCAGATCGAACTGCCGCTCCCCCTTGGCGATCTTGCGGTTGCCCTTCTTCAGCACATCTTCCCAGGTGTAGATCAGCACTCTCTCTTCTCCCAGTGCCGGCCTGGGGCTTGGTGCCGCTGAACTCCATGACGACGATCTTTCGCAGCTTCGTGAGGCGCTTTCGCATGCCGAGGAGCCGGGAAAGGACGGCCGCGTTCTCCACGATGGCAATCTCGCAGTCCGAATGGGCGATGACGTGCTCAATCTCGCGGTCCCCGGATCGGGGGCTCAGGGGCACGTCGACGCCGCCGCAGCCGAGGATGGCAAGGTCCGTGATGAGCCAGTTCTGGTTGTTCTCTGCAAGGATGGCCACGTGAGCGCCCGGGAGGCAGCCCGATGCGAATGAGGCCCGTTCCCAGCTCCTTCACTGCAGTGTACAGCTCCGCATAGGTGAGGGTCTGGAAGCTGTCGTCGGGCTTCCGGGTCTTCAAGGCAGCAAGGGAGGCATACTTGACGACAGACTCCTGCAGAAGTCCGATGAGAGTTTGTCCCATCTCTCCCTTCTTGCGGGGGCGGGAGCCCCGTTTTTGATACTGGATCGAGTGCAGACGAGCTCGGGCCGGCACAAAGGTACTCTCCGCCGGATTCAGTGTCAACCCCGGGGATGCCCCGGGGATGCCTGGCGAGGCGTGGAGAGGACACCAGGAGCCCTTCCCACCGGTGCCCCGTTTTACTACCCTATTTGCATGAGCGTATTCAAAACCTACGATATACGTGGAATTTGGGGCACCGAAGTGGATGACAGCCTGGCCTACCGGATTGGCCGCGGCCTGGCCCGGTACATGAAGGCCGGCTCCTTCCTCCTGGGCTACGACGCCCGGCTGCACTCCCCCGAGCTCTACCAGGCCCTGGCAAGCGGACTGGTCCAGGAAGGCGCGAAGGTCACCGGGACCGGGCTCGCAAGCACCCCTCAGCTCCATTACACCCAGATCGAAGGCGGGTTTCCCGCCGCCGTCATGGTGACCGCTTCTCACAATCCGCCCCTGTACCACGGGTTCAAGGTTTTCGATGCGCAGGGCGGCTCGCTGAGCTACGACAAGGGGCTCGGGAAAGTCGAAGCGCTGATCGCCGGCATCCCGGCGCCGTCCGCCATCGCACCGCAGACCATGGGCCAGGTCGAGGGCCTGGATCGTTACGTGGGGTTCGTCGCAAAAGCGTCCGCAGGGAAGAAGCTGGGGGCAAAGATCGTCATCGACGCCTCCAACGGGTCCTCCGGGCCGGTGTTCCGCAGGCTTGCGGAGACTCTCGGGGTCGACGCCGTGATCCTGAACGCCGAGCCTGACGGCAACTTTCCCAGCCACGATCCGAACCCGCTCAAGGCGGAATCCCGGGAGCAGGCTGCGAAGGCCGTCAAGGAGAACGGAGCGGCATTCGGAGTCGTCCTGGACGGTGACGGAGACCGCATCCTGTTCATTGACGAAAAGGGCCAGGGCATCGAGAACTACTTTCTTTCCTGCCTCGTGGCGGAGGAGCTCCTTGCGCGCACGCCGGGAGCCGCAATCGTGTACGATCTCATCTCTTCGCGGGTCCTTCCCGAGCGCATCCGGGAGCTCGGGCGGAGAGCCGGTGGTCTCTCGCGTCGGCTACACGTTCCTTTACGATCGCATGGTCGCGGCGCACGCGGCTTTCGGCGCGGAGACATCTGGGCACGTCTATTTCAAGGTAAGCGACACCTACTACACGGAGTCTGCCGCGTACGCGCTGGTGGTGCTCATGGGGCTCCTGGCATCTCGCGGACGCCCGCTCTCGGAAATGGTTGCGCCCCTGCGCGCCCGCTACGTCCAGTCCCCTGAGATCAACGTCGAGGTAAAGGACAAGCAGAAGGCCATGCGGGAGATCGAGAGACGCTACGCAAAGGGACGAATCGACAAGCTGGACGGCGTGTCCGTGGAGTTCGAGGACTTCTGGTTCAACGTCCGGCCCAGCAACACGGAGCCCCTCCTGCGGCTGCGGCTGGAAGCGAGGCGGCCGGAGGTTGCGCAGGCGAAGACAGAGGAGATCAAGGGGATTCTCACCGCCTGACCGCTGCACGGTTCTGCCGCACGGGAGACCAAGCACGTCCAGGTTCGCGCATCCGCGTTGAACCCGGGGGGTGTTTTTGCTACGCTGGCAGAGCCAGGGGGTGAATGGAATTGATCGACAAGCTCGAAAAAAGCATGAAGCGCTACGAGGAGCTGCAGGCCCTCATCTCGGACCCGGCCGTCATCCGCGACCAGAAGCGCTACCGGGAGCTGCGCCAGGAGCACGCCTCCCTGGTGGATCTCGTGGAAGAGTTCACCAGGTACCGCGCCATCGAGGCGGAGATAGCCGCCAACGCCGCCCTGGTGGAGGGGTCGGAGGAGAAGGAGCTGAAGGAGCTGGCCCGGGAAGAGATCTCCGCCCTGGAGAAGCGCAGGGAAGGGTCCCTGGAGAAGCTGCGGGTGCTCCTGGTCCCCCGTGACCCGCTGGACGACAAGAACGTCATCATGGAGATCCGCGGAGGGACCGGCGGCGACGAGGCCGCCCTGTTCGCCGCGGACCTCTTCCGCATGTATTCCTACTACGCGGAGGCGCAGGAGTGGAAGATCGAGATGATGTCCTCAAGCCCCACGGGGATCGGGGGGTTCAAGGAGATCATCTGCTCGATTTCCGGGCAAGAGCGTCTACGCGCAGCTGCGCTACGAAAGCGGCGTCCACCGCGTGCAGCGCGTCCCCGTCACGGAGGCGGGCGGGCGGATCCACACCTCCACCGCCTCGGTGGCCGTGCTCCCCGAGGTGGAGGAGACGGAGATCGAGATCAACCCGAACGAGCTGCGCATCGACGTGATGCGCGCCGGCGGTCCCGGTGGGCAGAGCGTCAACACAACGGACTCCGCGGTGCGCATCACCCACCTGCCCACCGGGATCGTCGTTCACTGCCAGGACGAAAAGAGCCAGCACAAGAACAAGGCCAAGGCGCTGCGCATCCTGCGCGCGCGCCTCTACGAGGCGGAGGAGGAGCGCAAGCACGCCGAGCGGGCGCAGGCACGCAAGAGCCAGATCGGCTCGGGGGACCGCGCGGAGAAGATCCGCACCTACAACTTCCCGCAGAACCGCGCGACGGACCATCGCATCAACCTCACCCTGTACAAGCTGGACGCGGTGATGAAGGGGGAGATCGACGAGTTCGTGGAGGCCCTTCGCCTGAACGCGCAGGAATCAGCGCTGACATCGGAGAGCACATGACCGTCCGCACCCTGCTGCGCAGGGGTATGACAAGCTGTTTCTCGCGGAGGTCGATACGCCGCTCCTGGACGCCCTGCTGCTGCTGGCCTTCGCCCTGGAGACGACGAAGGAGAGAGTCCTTGCGTCTCTGCCCGACGAGGTTGGCCCCGAGGTCGAAGGTCGCTTCATTTCCCTGGTGGATCGCCGCTCGGCAGGCACCCCGGTGTCCTACATCCGCAGGATCAAGGAGTTCTAGGGCCTGGAGTTCTACGTTGACGAGCGCGTGCTGGTCCCCCGGCCGGACACCGAGGTCCTCGTGGAAAAGGTGCTGGACGTGGTCCGCGCCGACCCGCGGCTTCTCCGGCTGCACGATGCCTGCGCGGGCTCGGGGTGCATCGGCATTGCCCTCCAGCGGACTGTGCCGCGCCTGGAGGTGAGCGCCTCGGACCTCTCCGCGGAAGCGGGCGTTGTCCTCCGCCTGAATGCGGAGAAGCTGCTGGGTCGGCGGATGGACTTCTTCGTCTCCGACCTCCTGGAGGGCGTGCCGGGATCCTTCGACGTCATCGCCGCAAATCCCCCGTACCTCCGCGACGACGAGGTGGCGGAGCATGCGCAAGATCGGCTGGCCGGAGCCCGAGATTGCGCTGCGCGGGGGGAGGGACGGGACGGCCCTTGCGGAGCGGCTGATCCGCGCCGCGCCGCAGAAGCTCGCGGCAAACGGCTGGCTCCTGCTGGAGGCCGCGCCCCAGCAGATCAACAAGCTCTATGCCCTGATGGACCAGGCGGGCTTTCACAGCATCGACGTGGTGAAGGACATGGCGGGCCGCAACAGGGTCATTGCCGGGAGGCTCGGCCCGGGCCTGCGGGGCGGGCTCGATGGGTGACGAGCACCTCGCCGTTCCCGGCGTCGCCGCAGGCACGGCCGGGGCCGCGAAGGACATTGCCGCGGAGGCCACCGCCATCAGCGGGAGCACGGCGAACGTTGCCGGGACCGCCGCGAGGGTCACGGGGAATACCGCGAATGCCGCGGGCAATACCGCGACAGAGGTCACCGAGCTCCTCACCTACTTCCGTCAGAAGCTCGTCTCCTACTCCCCTGAGGAGACGGAGAAGATCCTTTCCGCCGCGGAGTGGGCCCGACGACTGCACGGCGAGCAGAAGCGCGCCTCCGGGGACCCCTTCTTCATCCACCCGCTGAGCGTGGCCTCCATCCTCGTGGACATCCACATGGACGCCCAGGGCGTCATCGCGGCGCTTCTCCACGACGTGCTGGAGGACACGGAGACCAGCAAGGCGCAGCTGCGCAAGGAGTTCGGCCGGGAGGTGGAGTCCCTCGTCCAGGGAGTGACGAAGATCTCCGTCCTGCGCGGCAGGTCGCGCTCCTTCCAGCACGCGGAGACCATCCGCAAGATGCTCTTCGCCATGGTGAAGGACGTCCGCGTCATCCTCATCAAGCTGGCGGACAAGCTGCACAACATGCGCACCCTCGGCTACCTCCCGGAGGAGGACCGGAAGCGCATCGCCATGGAGACCCTCGACATCTACGCGCCGCTGGCGGGCAGGCTGGGAATCTCGCGCATCAAGGACGAGCTGGAGGACCTCAGCCTCAAGCACCTGCAGCCCCCGGTATACGAGCAGATCCGCAGGCACGTGGCGGAGACGCAAGAGCGAGCGCGCCAGCTACCTGGAGCGCGTGAAGGAGGCGATCTCTGGTGAGGCGGAGGCCGCGGGGATCTCCCTCGCGATCGAGACGCGGGCCAAGCACTTCTACTCCATCTACCAGAAGATGAGGCGCCGGCGCGAAGCCGCTGGAGGAGATCTACGACCTGCTCGGCCTCCGCATCCTCTGCGACACGACGAGCCAGTGCTACGAGCTGCTGGGGCTCGTGCACAAGCTCTGGATGCCCATCGAGGGGCGGTTCAAGGACTACATCGCCATGCCCAAGTCCAACCGCTACCAGAGCCTGCACACCACGGTCATGGGCTACGACGGAAAGATCATCGAGATCCAGATCCGCACGGAGGGAATGCACCAGACCGCGGAGAACGGGATTGCCGCGCACTGGCTGTACAAGAGCGGCGCCCTGAAGGAGGCGGAAAAGACCAAGGAGCTCTCCCTCATCAACAAGCTGAAGGAGCTGCAGGGGCGGGGGCCGGTGTCCTCGGACTTCCTGGACGAGATCAAGAAGGAGCTCCTGCGGGATTCGATCTATGTCTTCACGCCGAAGGGGGACGTGGTGGAGCTGCCCCACGGCTCCACCGCGATCGATTTCGCCTACAGCATCCACACCGACATCGGGGACCACTGCACCACCGCGAAGGCGGACGGGGTGATCATTCCGCTGAAGGAGCCGCTGAAGAACACGCAGGTGGTGGAGGTCATGACCTCCAAGACCGCGCATCCCCACCTGGACTGGCTGCGGTACGTGAAGACCTCCAAGGCGCGCAACAAGGTCAAGCACTGGCTTGCGCAGAACGAGCCGGGGCTGATCTTCGACCGGAACATCGTGGCGCGCAAGAAGGAGGAAGCTCCCGCGCCCGTCGTGCTCCAGAAGCCGAAGGAGGAGGGGGAGCCGGAGACGCAGATTCGCGACCCGTCCCGGGTGTCCATCAGGATCGGGCAGGAGCGGAACATCATGATCCGCCTTGCCCAGTGCTGCACGCCCTCCACGGGTGACGCGCATCGTGGGCTACATCTCCCGCGGCCGCGGCATCACGGTGCACAGGATCGGCTGTCCCAGCATCGCCTCCATCAAGGATTTCGCGGAGCGCAGCATCGACGTGGAGTGGGAGACGGTGTCGCCCAAGTCCACGCGGCGCTTCCAGGTGACGGCCCGGCTCACCTCCAATCTCTTCTCCGAGATCGAAGGCGCGCTCAAGAAGTTCGGCGGCCACCTCATAGAGGGCAAGCTGGAGGAGAACGAGCAGGAGATGCTTCGGGGTTTCTTCACCGTGGAGCTGGACAATCGGGAGGACTTCGGCCGGGTGATCAAGAGCCTGCGGACCATCCCAGACGGTCGTTTCCATCCAGGCAAGCGGACCGACATAGGAGGCGTCTTCACTTCTCCGTCATGATAACGGCCCCGGTCCAGGACGCCGGCGGGGGGGTCGTGATGTTGTCACTGCAGCGTTTCATGAACATGCCCGCGCACGTGTCGCGGGGAATCAGCTCCAGCACGCGCTGAAAGGCTTCTCTCGCCTCGGGAAAACTGCGTTTGTAGAACAACTCGAGTGCCTCGGCGTGAATCTTCCAGGCCTGCGCCTCCTTGTCCGAGACGGTGCGTCGGGGCGTGTAGATGCGGATATCCTGCTCTTTTCCCTTCACACGTACTTTGTCGAGCTGCCGGCACTGGAGCTTCCCGGCGAAAGAGCGTGAGCGGAAAACCGACTCGGAGATGATCAGCCCCTCGTGGTACACTTTCGTCAGCCCTTCAAGCCGTGAGGCGAGGTTGACGCTGTCTCCGATCACGGTGTAGTCCATCTTCTTGTCGGTGCCCATGTTCCCTACGGTTACAACACCGTAGTGGATGCCCACCCCGATGGTGAACGGCGGCTTGCCCGCTTTTTCCTGGCCGGCATTGAACCCATCCAGTGCTTCGATCATCTCGATTCCCGCCATGACCGACTGCAGGGCGTCGTCGTCGTGCCTCTTGGGGGCGCCAAAGAAGGCCATGATCGCATCCCCGATGTACTTGTCCACCACCCCCTTGTGCTTGTCCATGATGATGTCCACCATGACCTTGAAGTATCGGTTCAGCTCGTTCACGACGTCGTCCGGCATCATCTTCTCCGAGATCGTCGTGAACTGGCGAATATCGGAGAACAGGACAGCGATCACGGCGCTTCGACCCACCAGCATCGACTCCGGGCTCGCAAAATACTCGTCGATCACCTCGGTGGGGACGTACTTCTGGAAGATGCTGCGGATCTTCTGTTCCTTGTGCTGGGCGATGGCGGCATCCAGGGCGTACCCTTTGATCTGCCGGTACGCCTTGTCCAGCTCTCCCGTCATCAGGTTGAAGCTGTGCCCCAGGTCGCCGGTCTCGTCCCGGTAAAGGATCTCCACGCGTCGGGAAAGGTCGTTCGTGCTTATGATCTCTCGCATGGCCCCCACGACGAGGCGCAGCGGCTGCGTCATCAAGTAGGAGAACACGATCAGGAGCGTGATGGCGATTGCAAGGGACCCGAAGAGAATGATCGCCGTCCGCATGACGATGTCTGTCGTTGCGCGGTAAAAGGTGTCCCGCTTCTCCGTGACGAAAATGTACCAGCCGAATGGCTCGAATATCGTTGCCTGCGCAACGCGCGTCACGCCGCCGGCCTGGATGGACATCCAGACCGTGCTTCCCGCTGATCTGAGCCGGGCGAGCTCGCGGCTTTCCGCATCCGCAATGGTCAAGGGGCCGGTGCTGAACCCGACTTTCCCGCCCGCGTCAAGGGCAAAGATCAGCTCCGAGTCCCCGCGGACAAGGGTCTGCGCGTACGAGGATACCGCGGAACGGGCGGCATCCATGTATTCCTGGTTGCCGACGAAATTGTTCTCCACGAGGAGGGACCATTGGCTGTTCGCGTAGTTCACCAGGCTGTCCATCTTGAACTGGAGGAGATTCGTTGCAACGGAGGTGATCCCGTTTCTCGCGGACAGAGACGCCACGAAACCGGTAAGCAGAAGGGGCGCGATGATGAGGGGAAGGACCAGGAGGACGACCTTTGCTCGAATGCTCATTGTTTCCGGCGCGCTCCTCTTGTTTTCATGGTCCCTGCGGGCAGCGGTGAGAACCCGCTTGTGCAGAGCCGCGAACGGTGTTTACTATGACTAATATCGGCAAAACCGGTTGCATTTTACGAGTCTTGAGGCCGATGGTAGGAAAGAGGCCGATCATACGCTATCGGTGTCTTCCTGGGAGGCAATGCCTTTGGCGGGGCTCTATCGCAAGGCGCTTACATTTCACAATCTCGCTCTTCAGGATTCCGAAGGTGCCGTTGAGACACCCGGGAAACAGGATGATGGAATCAGCGCGGAGGAACGGGCAAAGATCTCCAGCCACATCGAAGACATGCTCGCCGAGAGCCGGGTCCAGGTTTCGCCCCAGGCCCTTGCGTACACGCCCAAACGTCGCGGAGCGCTTCTCCCCATCATAAGCAACGTTGCGGTTTTTGCGATTTTCATCCTTGTCGGGTTGGTCATTTTCCGGCTGCTCAACCACCAGGAGAAGTTCATTGCGAGCGGGCAAGCCGTTGTCCAGGGAGCAGAGAACAAGCTCATTGCGGAGATAAAGAAGGAGACAGACCAGCAGCTCCGCGCCCGGGATCAGGCCATCCTTGATTCCCAGCAGAAGCTCCAGGCCCTCTCCCAGGAGCAGCAGCAGCTTCGGAACCAGGCAGATTCTGCGGTCAAGGCGAAGGAGGATGCGCTCAGGGCGGACTTCGACGCGAGGCTCGCGCAGGAAAAGGCTGCCCTTGAAAAACAGGGCCTTTCCGCGGCGGCGCAATCCCGGCAGCTGAGCGAGTTCGAGGCAGCGCGTCAAAGGGAGGTCGACAGGCAGCTTGCGGCGGCGCGCCGGCAGGCTGAAACGGACCTTGCGGCACGGCAGAAATCTCTTGCCGCCCTTGCCGCCCAGTACAAGGGAGACCTGGATGCTGCCCGGCAGCAGCGGGAGCAGATTCAGAGCGACTACACGCAGAAGGAGGCCAGCCTCAGGAGCACCTACGCCCAGAGCGTCCAGGCGGCTGAATCCGCGCGAGCCGCCGCCACCGAAGAGCTCTCGCGCTTGCGTGCCCAAAGAGAAAAGGAACAGCTGGTCCTGGACCAGATCCTTGCCGGGTACGCGCGCGTGAATGCGGCGCTCCAGCAGCAGGACTTCGCTGAAGCGCAGAAAGGCCTCGATTCCCTTCGGGCCTACCTGGATGACCCGTCCGTCGCAAGCCTCCCCACCGTCCAGAAGCGCCGCGCGGTTGAGATGTTCCTGATAGATTCCCTGGGGGACCTCGTGCGAAGCCGCCGCTCGCCGGCATCCACCGGGGCCGCGGTCGTTTCAGAAGCGGATGCGCAGCTTCGCAATGTCAGCGACCTGGTGGCGAAGGGGGACGCGCTCTCGAAGGCCGGTGACCTGGGCGGGGCTCGCGACTCCTACCTTCAGGCCATCCGCGTCGTTCCTTCCGTGAACCGCGGGTACCTGGCGCTGGATGAGATGCGCGCTGCCGAGGACCAGCAGGGGCCGCAAGCGGCAATTGCGGGGCTGCAGAAAGCGAACCTCTTCTACCAGGCCGGCAACTTCCTCAGCTCCCTCTCCCAGTACCGGCAAGCCGTGGGCCTGCTTCTCAAGGATCAGGCGCTGGCCAACCAGCTCACGGACAACGTGATGAACGCGGGCTACCGCGTCCTGGCCGCGGACGACCTGGCCGCGCTTGCAAAGCTTCGCACGAATGAAGAAAAGAGGCAGGCCATCCTGGCGCGCCTCCAGGAGATCCGCAGCCAGTACCTGGCGTACGCGGCGCTGCCTCCCCAGTCCTCTCCCGGGGATGCTGCCGGAAACCAGTCTCTTGCAAGCCTCCTCCAGGCCAAGATCCTGCTCCGACAGATCATTGATTCCGACCCGGTCCGATTGCAGTACCCTCACCTGGGTTCCGACATCGACAGCTACTTCGTGGCGCTGGAGCAGCAGGGAAAGATGGAGGGCCGCACCGCGGCTATCGGCGAGCTGGCGTCCGTGCTGGACAGGCTTTCGGGTGGGAGCAGCGCCGGCTCGCAAGCGGGGACAGCTACGTCGTCGTCGGCCGCGGGCTCCGCACGCGTGGACCCGCTTGTCACTTTGCTGGACCACCTGCAGCAACTCTTGGCCGGGAAGTAGCGCTCCTCAGCGCGCGAGGACCTGCCCCGGTCCTGCCTCAGTTTGCCGTAACAATCAGGACGTACGCTCCGGTGTACGGCCCTGAGCTCGAGATATTGAAGAGCCTCGAGGTTGCGGGCAGATCGACGACCCAGGGGCCCAATGAAGCTGAGGTGGTGGCCGTGTACGGTATCGGCCCAGACAGTGAAACGTCGGACAGGTCCACAACCTGGAGAGCTCCCGTTGCGGACGGAGACCACGTTGCGGAGAACGTGAGGGAGGCCGCCGTTCCCGTGCTGAACTCCAGGAAGTCTGTCGGGTCGACTGAAGACAGTGTCCCCGTGACTGAGATGATCATTCCGGGTTGGAACGCTATCCCCAGGTTGTAGGGGCTGGTATACGGGGAGTGAGGCGTGCCAACAGCGTAAATTCCGACGGCGGTCGAGGTCCCGGTAGCCCCCAGATTGTTGCCGCTTGTGTTGTTGTCCACCTGCACCGTCACCTTGACGACCACGTAGTAATTGCCATAGACGAGCGGCCAGTTGCCGCCGAAAGGTATCAGGCCCGAGGTGACGCCACTGTTGAGGGGTGCCGCAAAGCCTGAGGCAATGAGCACGGGCGCGGGCGCGGCGGTCAGGCTGGTCGTGGTGGATGCATATGCCTGCCAGCTGATCTGCTGGATGCCATTATTGGGGCCGCCGTTATGATATTGGAAGTTCCCGCTCACCGCTCCTCCAGGAGTCGTCGGCGCTGAGAGGTAGTTTACCGCCGTGACCGTGTAATTTACCTGCGCCGCGACAACAGCGAGCGTGCTCGCAGTGGACAGGGACGCTCCGGCGCTGTCAGTGGAGGTGATGGAAGCAATCAGGTAGTAGGGGCCCGGCGTTGTCGTCCATGTTCCTGCAAAAGGTACCGTAGAACTGTTCCCGCTGAGCACAGCGCCAGTCGTGGATGATTGGATCACAGAGCTCCCCGAGCCCAGGGCAGGGGTGGGGGATGCGTAGACGGTCCAGGAGATTAGCTGCGTGCCATTCGAGCTTCCCTGGTTCTGAATCGTAAAGTTTCCGGCGGCAGCCCCGCCGGCAAACAGCAGGCCTGTATTGTTCACCGCGGTGACGGCATAGGTCACAGGGTTCGCGACCGCCGTAGCGGTTGTCCCCTGCTTGTCCTTGACCTGGATGATGGCGACTCCGGGGGAAGCGGGCGCGGTGTAGACGCCCGTTGCCCCATTGATTGTGCCCGGTCCGGACGTGATTGAATATGTGTACGGCGGGACTCCTCCAGATGCGCTGAAGGTGGTGCTTCCGTTGGCCGGCACGGTGGCGGTAGTCGGTGATATAAGGAGCTGGGGCACCTGGATCTTGTTCCCCAGGGTGGTGAAGAAGGCGGAGTTGTTGCACGCGCCAAGCGCGGCCAGCGCCACCAGCGCGACCAGGGCAAGAGCAAGGACCTGTTTCATAGGTTGAGCTCCAGGTTCATAGACGGTGAGAACCCCGTCACCAGGTACGGCAATTCAAAATACACGTCGTAGTCCGCCAGCGCACTTATCCCCAACTCCTGCGTCAGCATCACTTCCACCCCGATTCCGCTTTTCAGGAAGGGCAGGATATTGGTGATGGTCCCCTGGGTCCCGGTGACCATGATCATGAGGGCCGGGCCGCCAGCCACGTGGAAGAACGGCCGCAGCAGCCCCTGGCCCACCCGGTAGCGAACATCCACCCCGATGGGAAGGAGGTATGTGTCTGCATAGTCCTGGGACCCGATGGCGGTGAAATAGTCCATGCCGGCATACAGGCCTAGCCCGACAGGTCCCACGGGAGTGTCGAGAAAGTAGGTGGCAAGCACCGAGGGGAGGTAGCCGAGCGTGAAATAGTAGGCCGCCGCGCCTGTCGGGAGAAAGGGAGCAAAGCCACCGGAGAGCAGCAGGCGCCTGATCGGCTTCGAAGCTGGTTGTGCCGCGGGCGGGCCAATGACCGTGACGACAGGAAACCCCGCAGGCGTCGCTTCCGGGGAGGGACGAGAGCTTTCCAGAGAGCGGTTGGCGCTGAGAACCCTGATCCTGTCTCCAACCCTGGCGAGTATCTGGTCCAGGGCGTCAAGGATGACGCTGTCCAGATGCAGATCCACAGGCCCCCGCGCCTGGACGACAATGGCGGCGCCAGTGGTCTTCGAGTCGTACCACCCCAGCGTAACGTCCATCTGCTGTCCTTCCACGTCATAGCTGCAAACCAGCGCCACGGTGGCGCCGTGTGCCAGGGCCTCCGGGAGCGGTTTCGCTGCTTCCGTCGGCGAAGCGGTCAGGACCTGGGCGGCGACGCCAAGGGAGCTCAGCTTGTACTGGGCAGCATCCGCGACAAGCTGGCGGAAGCTCTCCGCGTTCTTCTGCATCGGGTCAACAAGCACGACAATGTCGGTTGGCGACGCCTGCGGTTTCAGGTCGGCTGCCGGGAGGGGGAATCCTCCCAGCTGCAGGAGCGCCGCAATTGTTATTGCTCGGGCGGCGGCCGACGGTATTGTGATCATCCTTTTCCACGCCGCAGCATGCGGGAATGCTTGTGCGGTACTAATAGTTTAGCCCAAATTTGCCGGGATTTCACACCCGGCCAACGCCGGAGCTCTGACGCTCCCCCGGGGGGCCTAGTGTGGTGTAAGTAGCGCTTCTTTACAACGCGCGAACTTGGAGAGCACTTGGATGCAGCTATCGGCGGAAAACGGCAAGCATCCGAGGGGCGAAAAAACACTTGCAGTGATAACTAAACAAATGTATAGTACCTGCCATGGAGAACCTCGAGGAACTCGGTCAGGAGATCGCCAGCTTGTCCGCCCACCTGGATGCAGCCGCCCACCGTCTGCTGGAATGCATCCGACGCTTCGACGAGGCCTGCGGCTGGCACGAGCAGGGCGCGATATCGTGCGCGCACTGGCTGGCGTGGCGCCTCGGATGGGACCTGGCCACCGCCCGCGAGAAGGTACGGGTGGCACGCGCGCTGGGTAGGCTGCCCGCCATCAACGAATCGTTGCGCACCGCCAGGCTATCCTACGCCAAGGTTCGCGCGCTCACTCGGGTGGCGACCCCCGAGAACGAAGCGAAGCTGCTGGAGATGGCGCTTATCGCAACCGGGGCGCAGCTTGAGCGGCTGTGCCGAGGCTACCGAGGGGTGCTGGACTCTGAAAGGACGCCGGCGCCGGAGGAGCGTTCGGTACGCCAGCGGCTGCTGGCGGGGGGGATGGTCAAGCTGGAGTTGGTGCTTGAGCCTGACGAGGCGGATTTGATCCTGCGCGCCATCGAGCGCGCCCGGGAGGTGCACGCCCGCCAGGGCAGAGCCGCTGGAGACAGAGGCTCCCGGAGCGCCTGCCGGTGCCTCCTGTGCCTGCGGCGCGGGGGGAGGCGGAGGCAGTTGAAGCCGCCGGCATTTCCGCGGAAACGTGCTGGCCCTCGCGGGCTGATGGCGCGGTGAAGCTCGCCGAGTCGTTCCTGGCAGGCAATCCCGTGACGGGAACCGGCGGGGAGCGCTTCCAGGTCATGGTTCACCTGGATCAGGAGGTGCTTGGGCCAGACAGTGCCTGGGCGGCCACCCTGGAGGATGGAACCCGCGTTTCCGCGGAAACGTTGCGCAGGGTGGCCTGCGATTGCGGCCTGGTGGCCACAGGTGGAGATGGGGAGGCACTGAACATCGGCCGCCGCGCCCGCAGTATTCCGCCCGCCATACGCCGCGCACTGATGCTGCGTGACCGCGGCTGCGCCTTTCCCGGGTGCACTCACACGGCCTTCCTTCACGGGCACCACATCCAGCACTGGCTGCACGGCGGGGAAACCAGCCTGGTCAATGTTGTCCTGCTGTGCAGCCTCCATCATCACCTGGTTCACGAGGGCGGGTGGACCGTAACCTCCGAAGCCGACGGCGTTTTTGCCTTCCACTCGCCTGCCGGCAAGCTGCTCGCGCCCGAGCCGCCGCGCGAGCTGGTTGATGACACGCTGGACTGGCTGCGCGAGTGGGCGGATGAGCACAAGCTGGACCTTGGCCCTGACGTCAACGTGCCGCAGTGGGATGGGAAGACACCGGACTACAACGCTGCTGTGGGATGGCTGCTGGCGGCTGGCCAGTAGCCGCTGGCGCCCACGGCGATTGTCAAGCTATTTCTGGCTGGGTAGCTCTGGGCGATCCCTCGCCCAGAGCCCCCACGGACCCGTACGTGCGCGATTCGACGCATACGGTTCTTCGGGCCATAGTTTCACTGCTTAACAAGAGTGCGCTATCCGAGCTGCAGGGAGTGGATACCTCTGGAGCAGTTGCAGAGAACGCTCCCAGGGCATGTATTGCCCGCGACTGCGACGCATGAGCCACTTACGCCACGCTCTTTTGACTTCGTAGAAGAAGCTGCTGATCCAGTGCGAGTTTCCAGTTATCCCGTAGTACGCGTAGTGTCCGTTGAGCTTCCATGTGAGCATACGTTGTTGATCCTTAAGCGGTAGATGGCGATTACGCCTACACCACTCACAGGTACTCTTCAGCGCCCGAGTAAAGCGACTCGGTTCCGTCTTTCGCTTCACGACCCACGCCCCTTTTCGACTCCGCCCCCAGTAGTGTGTGAAGCCCAGAAAATTGAACTTCGCCCACCGAGGTGGTTCAACCGTCCCTCCCTCGCGCTTCTGAGGCTTGTCGAAACATATCAACCGAGTTTTCTCGGGATGAATGGTGAGGCCATATTTGCCAAATCGCTTCGGCAGCACGTCCATCACCCGCTCGGCGTCCTCTTTGCGCGCAAACACCAGTACCTCGTCATCCGCAAACCGAATCAGGAACGCATCACCCTTCAGGCGCGGCTTCACCACCTCTGCAAACCATCTGTCCAGCACATCGTGCAGGTAGATGTTGCTTAAGATTGGTGAAATCACAGCGCCCTGTGGAGTCCCCCGCTCAGGGTAGCTTACCCCTCCCTCCTCCAGTACTCCAGCATTCAGCCATTTCCCGATCAGACGAAGGAGCACCCCGTCACACACCCGCCTCTTGAGGATCTCTCTAAGGTGGCCTTTGTCGAGAGTGTCGAAAAATTTTCGTATGTCAAGATCAATTATCCACCCGCCACCCATCTTCATCAGCCCGTCCCGAAGTGCCCGCAACGCATCATGGGCTGACCGCCCTGGCCGAAATCCATACGAGCAGTCCAAAAACTCCTGCTCGTACAGCGGTTCCAGCACCATCTGCACTGCACGTTGCAGCACCTTGTCTTCGAAGGAGGTAATACCGATCGGACGTGTTTCACCTTTCGTGCCCTTCGGTATATACACGCGCTTAACAGGAGGAGCGACATACGTTCCCGCTTTCGCCCTCTCCAGTAGGCTCCTGAGGTTACCCCCAAGATCCTTTGCGTATTCCTCGGCTGTCTGTCCGTCCACTCCCACCGCCGCGTCCTTGCGCGTGCGGAGGTAAGCTTCGTACAGCCATCGCAGGTCGATGTGATGCGCCAGCGACGTGAAACTCACCTCGGGATGAATCCTCGCGAGTTCCGTTATCCGCCGTTGTTTCGTTGACACGTCTGTGGATTCCATCGCATCCTCCGTGTGTCCCACCGACAGCTCTATGACCCGACGCCTCCCTTCCCTCCACGGGGTTCCTGCTGGGTTTGGTTCCCCCGCTTCAGCGGTACTGTGAAGGCGCTACGACTTCTCGTTGACCGTTTCGCTTCGCTTCGTTTCCTTCGCTCGGCAATACCATTTGCAGCCTGCGTCTTTGTTCTTCGCTCCGCATGGGCATCATGACGCTTCTGCCCATGGGCCAGGGGTTCATTCTCTGGTGACCCTCGTCCAGTTTCCGAAGGCATGGAATCAACGAGATCTCCCAAGTTCCTGGGTGACCCTTATTCGTATTTGCCCTGTTCTCCGACCCCGGCGGGACCTCCACGTCGGGCCATTACGACGCTTCGGTGCTGTCCCCGCATAGTTAACTGCGAAGACTCCCGCATGGCTGCTATCGAGGCTCAATCGCACGGCTTTTACGATCGTTGTCTACGCTTCATGGCCACAGTCGCCTGTGGTCACGCAAGACTCACTTCCAGCTGCTGGCCAAGCTTTGCTGTGTTGGATTGGTTACCAACAGGGTCACGATGAAAGGTTTCCGCCTACATGCTGAGCATCCTCCTTTCCCAAGCTTTGCTTGGCGCGAT
>CAVUXE010000023.1:0-20824 GCA_963745235.1 uncultured Spirochaetota bacterium
AGCGCCCGTTTTCGGGTGGCTTCCTAACTCCCTACAACGTAGGGCTTTGTTTGGGCGATACTGGATTTGAACCAGTGACTTCTACCGTGTGAAGGTAGCACTCTCCCACTGAGTTAATCGCCCTCAGAGGGACACTTGTCAGCTCCCTGGAATATGCGTACTTATACTTTGGCGGACCCAGAGATGTCAAGGCGCGCGTTCCCCAGCCCGCGTCGTCAGCCGTCAACCGTCCGTATATTAAAATCAGAATATTCGGTGGAGGAAAGTAGACAAACGACGCGTATCGCCCAAGTCCCTTCATAGTGTCCATTGCCGCTCAACTGATTTTGGCATAAATAAATAGATGTGATTATGTCTCCCTCTCCGACTTGGTATCGATTTTGCATTGATGGGGGGAACGGTGACTGGCATCATGCAGGAGAACCAGGAGTTCGTTCGCCCAGTTGCGCGAACAAGAACCCAGAGTACATCCGCTTTCAAGGGTTCAGGTGAGGTAGTCAGGAAGTCCCTTCACTTCCTGATCGCAGTCGTGCCCGTTCTCGCCTGTGTCAACCTGCCGGCAACGCTGGCCCTGCTCGCAACCGGGACTCTTTTCTACGCCTTCGCGGAAAGCTCGCGTAGGCTGGGAAATCCGATCCTCGTTGTCAGCGATCTCACGATGATCGCCTCCCGGGACGGGACAAGGACGGATTCGTGCTCGGCCCCGTGACCCTCGGGCTCGGAGCCATGATCTCCCTCCTTTTGTATCCTGAGCCGGCCGCTTCCATCGCCATCTATGCGCTTGCCTTCGGAGATGGCCTGGCAGCCCTGGTCGGAAGAGCGGTTGGCGGACCGAAGATACCGTTCCTGAGGGGCAAGACATTCACGGGCAGCCTCGCCTGTTTTGCCGCCGTTTTTGTCATGGCTTACCACGTGAGCCGCCGGCCCGCGGAGTCCCTCATCATCGCTTCAGTCGCCACGGTCCTGGAAGGGATCCCCACCGGCAACTTCGACAACATCATCATTCCATTTGGCGTCGGAATGGTGGCAACCAGGCTCCTGGTTCCCTGAGGGACCTGAGGCATACAGTTGCGCCCGCGGCCAGGGCGAGAACTCCGCATGCAAGCGGGATTGGCTGCACCATGAAGAACAGAAGCTCCCGAGCCGCCAGGAGAAGCGCGAGCCCCACGGCCAGCGCAAGGAACCTCCTGTCCCGCTTCAGGACCCATGCGCCAACCGCCGTCGCAGGGACCAGGGCAGCAATGACGAGGTTCACGAACCACACGCCCTGTTCATCCGCAAGCTTCCACGTGAGCTCAGAAAGAAAGGTGGTCCGGTCCAACGGAATACTCGCCGCGATGGCCAGCGCGACCACCAGAAATCCTCCCCCCAGCACGTAGACGTGGCGGTATTTCAGCCCGATGCAATAGAGGCTGGAAAAGAGGAGCGCAAACAAACCCACGAACCTGCCCCAGTACACCGCGCGTGTCAACGCGATGGCTGCCTGGATCGAGTTGTCCGTTGCAAAAAGCACCGCGGTAGCTCCCCGGAGACACTCAATTCCAATCGTGAGAAAGAAGAGGAGGAGGTACGGAAGCACGGGCGTGCGATTGCTGCGGTACCGCCGGCTGGAGCGAAGGGAGAAAACGAAGCCGACGGCCGTTGCAGCCGCCACGGCCCCAATCAACCACAAGGGCTGGGTCGCATCCTTCGGGCCGGGATCATGGTAGATGAGCCACCATGGGTTCGACGGGAGCACGGAGAGCGCCCCGGCGAGGGCTGGTCGGCTGAGGAGAAACGCCAATGAGGCGCAAGCGATGAGGCCAAGGATGAGCGTGACAACGAGAGCGGCTCCGGGAGCCCGGCTTCCAAAGAGGTGCGCACGGAGGTGGATTGTAGGACGATATAGGCGAGAAGGTCAAAAGCATTGTAGTCTTTTTCCATGATCATGATCTTCAAGAAAGACGCTACTGAAGAGGAGATTCAGAGCGCTCTGCGCAAGATCGAGCATCTGGGCTACACGCCGCACCTCAGCAGGGGAGCAGTCAAGACCATCTGCGGCGTCACCGGGGACGACCGAGCCCTGGATCAGTCCGAGTTCGACCAGATGCCCGGCGTGGAAAGCGTCCTGCGCGTCCTCAAACCATACAAGCTCGCTTCTCGCGAGTTTCATCCTGATCCCACCCGCATCAGCGTGGGTGGAGTCAGCATGGGCCCGGGAAGCTTTGCCGTCATTGCGGGGCCCTGCTCGGTGGAGACCGAGGGGCAGGTAGAGTCCTCGGCGGAGCTCCTGCACCGCTCAGGCCTCAGGCTCATGCGCGGCGGCGCTTTCAAACCCCGTTCATCGCCATACTCCTTCCAGGGGCTGGGCGAACAGGGCCTGCAGATCCTGAGCGCGGCAGCGAAACGCCACGGCCTCACGGTGGTCACGGAGGTCCTCTCCGAATACGACGTGGAGCTGGTGAGCCGTTACGCAGGCGTGCTGCAGGTGGGGGCCCGCAACATGCAGAACTTCGCGCTCCTCAAGGCCCTGGGGGAAACCCGTACTCCCGTGCTTCTGAAAAGGAGCATGATGGGCACCATCGAAGAGCTGCTGCTCTCCGCCGAGTACATCATGAAGGGGGGGAACCCCCACGTCATCCTCTGCGAGCGGGGCATCCGTACCTTCGAGACGGAGACGCGAAACACCCTGGATATCGGCGCGGTCCCCGCCATCAAGCGCCTGAGCCACCTGCCAATCATCGTGGATCCCAGTCACGCCATGGGGAACTGGCACTACGTGCCCGCAGCTGCAATGGCGGCGCTGGCCGCGGGGGCGGATGGCATCATCATCGAGATCCACCCCAACCCGTCGGAGGCTCGGTCGGACGGAAAGCAGAGCCTGAACTACCCGCACTTCGAGGACCTGCTCACCCGGCTGAAGGACCTGGCCCCGCACCTGGGAACGGCGGTCAACTAGCGGGCTCTTTCAGATTCCTCTATAGAAAAGCGCGAACCGTACGATACTGTTTGTAGGAGCATCTATGGCAAAACGGCTCGCGTCAATCGGGGTCCTGATCCTCCTGGTGACGTTCGCCGCGTCCGCGGGCGACATCGCCCGGTTCATGAACCTCGGGTTCTCTCCGGACTCGCGGTATTTCATGTTCGGGCAGTTCGGAATCCAGGAAAAGACCTCCACTCCCTGGGCGGAGACGTACATCGTCGACGTAAAGGCCAACACCTTCGTAGCCCACGGAGTGCACAAGGTTTCCTCCTCCCAGCAGGTGGATCCGGGCAGCGATGGCATTGGCGCGCTGTTCGACGCCGTTGCCGACTCCCGCGCCCAGAAGCTGCAGTACAGGATTCAGCACATGGTGACGGGAAGGCTTCTCTACATCCTCGTGGACGGCGCCACGGCCCCTGACACGGTCGATTTCCGTGACTTTCAGACCGGCCGAAACTACGAGATCACGATGTCGCAGACCCCCCCGTCGGGTGAAGCCGGTGCCTCCTTCGGTCTTGCCATCACCGTGACGGACAAGGATGGAGTGGTGCACACCAGCAAGGCAGGGGATCCCGCCCTGCGGCGGGCCGGGGTGAAGGCCTACCACGTCAAGGAAATCATTCTTGCCCCGGACAACGCGTCGCTCGTCTTCCTGATACAGAAAGAGCAGCACGACACCCGAGGGGACAACGTTCGCTACATGATCGAAACCGCCGGGATCAACTGATCCCGGAGAGCGCAGGAGAGCGCCTTCATCCTTGACTTTGGTCTTCTCATGACCGTAGAATGCCGCCCATTCCAAAGGAGACGCTCGACAGAATGGCAGAAAAGATTACCCCCCGGGCCACTGACTATTCGCAGTGGTACATCGACATCGTGATCAATGCAAAGCTCGCTGACTACGCGCCCGTCAAGGGCTGCATGGTCATCAGGCCCCGGGGGTACGCCCTCTGGGAGATGATCCAGCAGGGCCTGGACGGGCTGTTCAAGCAGACTGGCCATGTCAACGCTTACTTTCCGCTTCTCATCCCCGAGAGCTTCATCAAGAAGGAAGCCGAGCACGTGGAAGGGTTTTCCCCTGAGCTGGCCGTCGTCACCCACGCGGGGGGAGAAATGCTCGAGGAGCCCCTGGTCATCCGTCCAACCTCGGAGACCATCATCTGGAGCATGTACAAGAAGTGGATCCAGTCCTACCGCGACCTCCCGCTGCTCATCAACCAGTGGTGCAACGTCCTGCGATGGGAGAAGCGCACCCGGCTTTTCCTGCGCACCAGCGAGTTCCTCTGGCAGGAAGGGCACACGGCCCACGCCAGCGCGGAGGAGGCGGAAGAGGAGACCCTTCGGATGCTCGACGTGTACAGGAGGTTCGCGGAGGAGTACATGGCCATTCCTGTCCTGTACGGCATGAAAAGCGATTCGGAGAAGTTTGCCGGCGCGGTCCGCACCTACTGCATCGAGGCCATGATGCAGGACACGAAGTCCCTGCAGGCCGGCACATCCCACAACCTGGGGCAGAACTTCGCCAAGGCCTTCGACGTGACCTACCAGACCCGCACCAAGACCGTGGACCATGTGTGGGCAACGTCGTGGGGAGCCTCCACCCGCCTGATCGGCGCCCTGATCATGACCCACGCGGACGACAAGGGGCTGGTTCTTCCTCCCCGCATGGCTCCCACCGAGGTCGTCATTGTTCCCATCTTCAAGAACGAGACAAAGGATGTCGTGCTGGATTTTGCCCGCAAGCTCCGTGACGCCCTCAAGCCGGGGTTCCGGGTGCACCTGGACGATGATGATCAGAACACGCCGGGCTGGAAGTTCTCCGAGTACGAGCTGCAGGGCATCCCGCTCCGGGTGGAGATCGGCCCCCGGGACATGGAAAAAGGCCAGTGTGTTGCGGTGCGTCGGGACACCGGTGAGAAGATATTCCTCCCCGTGGCGGAGGCGGGCGTTCGCCTGCGCGCGCTCCTGGAGGAAATCCAGAAGTCGCTTTTCACGCGGGCCCTGGAGTTCCGCACCGCGCACACTTTCCGCGTGAGCGACTACGCGGAGTTCAAGAAGCTGCTGGATGAGCCCGGAGGGTTCATCGAGGCGGGCTGGTGCGGGGATGCAGCCTGCGAAGCGAAGATCAAGGAGGAGACGAAGGCCACCATTCGCCTCATCCCCCTGGACGGGACCCAGGCATCCGCCGCACCGAAAGGCACCACATGCGTCATTTGCGGAAAGACCGCACGCCACCTGGCGATTTTCGGGCGCGCGTACTAGCGCTCCTTGTCCTCGGTGCCGGCCTCTTTGCGGCCCTCGACTCCTGCGCGCCCCGGCAGGCACCCGCCAGGGTTGCCGCCGGCTCGTGGTACGAGCTGGCATCAACGGTCTTTCAGTCAGTCGGCGCCGCGGACGCCGCCCCCGCGGTTCCCGCTCTTCCCTGGACCGTGCAGTCCAGGATCACGGACATGGCGTTCCTGGGAAATACCCTGTACTGCGCCGTCAACGGCGCGGGTGTGGTGGCGGTGGATTCAGCGGCGGCCGGGACACTGTCGTTCAGCTACCACTACGACGCGCCCATCTTTGCTCACCGCACCATTACCACGCTGATCCCCCGTCACGGGGACCTCATGATCCACCTCTACTACAACGCTCTCCTGAACGATGCGAAGCCCGAGGAGCTTCTGCTGCGGGGAATCAGCCTTGTCACATTCCTGCCCGGGCAGAAGGACTTCTCCTTCCTCATCCCGCCCTATCAGAAGAAAAACCCCGAGTGGGAAGCCGTTGGGTTTGCGCCGATCTCGGAGAACGAGTTCGATTTCGAGTGGAAGTTCACTGACGCAACGGAAACGCGATTTGCCTACACGCGCTATCGCGCGGATCTGCAGCTGGAGGCCGGCAGCAACAGGGACGCCTATGTTGCCGCGCTTGGCACGCAGTCCCTGACTGGCCCGGATGTCCCGGCTTCGTACAGCGCATTCTTCCAGGAGTGCCGCTCCCGGATCCAGGGGCTCAGCGCCGCCACGGCTCTCCATTTCAAGGTGCGCTCGCCCCTGGTGCCCGTGCAGAGGTACTTCCGCACCGGCGTGGAGCAGGACTCGATCCTGCTAGTGCACGTTTTCGATGACGGCGGCACTCTCTACGCGCTGCTCCCGGACGGCCAGGTGCTGACAAAACGGCCGGGAGCTGCCGTGCAAACGTCCTTCCTCCCGTCACTCCCTGACGGATTCCGCTACACGGACCTCGTGAAGAAAGACGACATGTTCGTTTCCTCATGGGAGGAGACTCAGTTCACGCAGGTGGGGAGAGCGGGGATCCTCGCTCTCAAGCTGCCTCAGTAGGCGCAGACCGCTCGGCGGCGCAGTCCTATACTGTTCCCTTGACAGCCGCGGGGACGCCGCCCGGCTGGCTTGATGTCCGCAGGAAGCTTGCCAGGTCGAAGATCACGGGCTCCTCGATGAAAAAGCCTTCCGCATGGGAAACTCCCAGCAGGTTCCCGTAGGACTCCCTGAACCGACGCAGCCCGTCCAGCACTTTCCCGTCCCGCAGGCTCATCTGCGACTCGTGGCAGCGCGCAATTGCTTCCCATTCAGTCATGAAGGCGGAAACGTCGTTCAGGAGATTCGGCATGCGCGAACGCGGAACCATGTAATAGATGAGATGGTCAGCGTTCCAGGGCTCGCCTTTCGCATCCTTGAGACCTGAGAACCGTGCGTAGCGCACCGCGGAGCGCACAATGGTCCCCGTTGCCGTGTGGTCGGGATGGGCACCCCCATCCTTGTGGTAGCTGGGATTGGTATGGTATGGCGCAAAGACGATCTTTGGCCTGAACTTGCGAACCACCTCCGCAAGGCGCAGGCGCGTTTCAAAGGTGTCGAAGATCCTGCAATCCTGGAAGGACAGGATCTCAAGCTCGCTGCCGAGCTTCTCCGCGGCCACCCGCATCTCCTGCTCGCGCTGCTCCGCCGTTCCAAAGGTCCCCGCCTCGCCCCTGGTCAGCACGCACACCGCAACGGAGGCGCCGCCGCGAACGAACTTCACCAGGCTTGCCCCCATCCCGAACTCTGCATCATCGGGATGCGCTCCGAAAACCAGAATGTCCGCCATCAGGGAGAAGATACGCGCGTGCCGCAGGCGCGTCAACAAAGGGCCGCGTTCGGCGCGCTCGGCGTGTCCGGGCGCTGGCGCCTTGACACCCGCCGTGAAGCCGGGGGATTCTGGGCTGCGCGAGATGGACTTACGGCCGCCTTCTGCCCTGACAAACAGCAAGCTTCTCTCTGGCCTCTCGGAAGAGCAGCTTGCCCTGCTGGTTCCACTCATGACCCCGCAGGAGTTCTCACACGGCGACGTGATTGTCCGCCAGTCCCTGCCGCCGGAGCGCGTCTACCTCCTCCTGGAGGGACGCGCCTCCGTGAAGAAGCGGATGCCTGACTCCGTGGAGGTGGAGCTCGCAGCGCTCTCCGCGGGTGATTTTTTCGGAGAGCTGGGGATCATCCGAGGCGCCCTCGAGCATTCGGCAAGCGTAGTCGCCGCGAGCGACGTGAAAGTACTCTCCCTCGGCAAGGATGATTTCAGCAGGCTTCTCGTCGACTATCCCCCATTGCCAGGAACATCCTTTCCAATATTGTCCTCCAACTCCAGGACATGAACCAGCGGTTCGTTTCCAGCCTCCGCGCGGAGACGCAGGAGCTGGAGCGCCAGGTCAGGGAGAGGACTCGGGAGCTTGAAGCGGTGGGGGAGAGGCTGCGCAGGGATCTCGTGCTTGCCCAGACCATCCAGCGAAATCTCCTTCCGGAGAAGACCAAGACCTTTCACGGAATCGTCGTCACTACGGACTATGTTCCCTGCGAGGAGCTGGGAGGGGATATCACCGGCGCGTTCTCTGTGGATGAGAACCATCTCGCGATATACGGAGGAGATGTCTGCGGCCACGGCATCTACGCTGCCCTGATCATGAGCTACGTGAAGAAGCTCATCGAGACCTCCGTGAAGCGGTTGCTCAGCGGCGGCCGCTACGTGGTCAAACCGCCGGGAGCGGTGCTCACCTCCATCAACCACAGCTTCATGACGGAGATCAGCCAGGGAGACCCTGAGATCTACCTCACCCTCTTCCTTGGCGTGCTGGACACGCGGGACTTTTCCTTCGCGTACTCCTCCGCGGGGACCCACGTGTCTCCTCTTGTCGTTTCACCCGGGCGGGCCGCGGAGCTGTTCGACATCTCCGACTACCCCGTGGGGCACGTGCCGAACCATGAGTACGAAACGCGCAGGTACCAGTTCTCCCCCGGCGAAAGCTTCCTGTTCCTGAGTGACGGGGTTGTGGAGGCGTGGGGGGAATCCGGCTTCTTCGGCATGGACCGGGTCAAGGAGGAGGGGCTTCGCGCAATGAAGGCGGACGGGCGGCCGGACGTGGAAGCCATTGTCGCATCCGTGCGCGCCTTCCTCGGCGACGCGCCGCCCCAGGACGACATGTGCCTCCTCGCCATGTCGTTCATGCCGGCCGGCGCGGGGCCCTGATGGCCCCGCTGCGCCTGGAGGTCGTCACCCGACACGGGTTTGAAGACGGCAGGGCGCGTCGGCTTCTTCCCGCACTGCGCCGCGAGCACGACGGCATCCACGAGGTCCGGATTGCGGACGTGTACATCGTGCATGACGCGCCGTCCCTTGGCCGGGAGGACGCGCGGCAGGTGTTCTCCGACAGCGTTGCCCAGGAGGTGCGCGTGCCAGGGCCGCAAATGGACGGCCCCCAGGACTGGGACTTCCTTGTCGAGATCACCGTAAAGCCCGGTGTGACGGACCCTGTTGCTGCCACCGCCCTGCAGGCTTTGCGGACGTTCCTGCCATCCATTGTTCCCGCCCCGGCGCGCGTTCAGACCGCCACCCAATACCTGATCCGGGCGGACGCGTCTGCCGGCAAGCTCGACCCCGGCGCGCTTGCCTCCTTCTTTTTCAATCCGCTCATTCAGTCCGCTTTCGTTCTCACACGAGCTCAGTGGGAGGGAGGCTCCCGTCCTCCGTCCTCCTATCCGCAGGTGGTGGACGCGCCTTCTCCTGCGGTCAGCGTGGTAGACCTGGCTGCGCTTGGTGACGATGAGCTGCTCCAGTTGTCGCGAAGCCGGCTCCTTGCGCTGTCTCTCCCCGAGATGAAGGCAATCCAGCAGTACTATTCCCGGGACGACGTGACCGGCCCGCGTCAGGCGTGCGGCCTTCCCCCGGCCGCAACGGACGTTGAGCTGGAGATGATTGCCCAGACCTGGTCGGAGCACTGCAAGCACAAGATCTTCAACGCGACGATCCGCTATCGTGAAGCGGGTCGGGAGGAGGTCATCCGTTCTCTTTTCCGCACCTATATCAGGGCCACCACGGAGGCGCTGCGGAAGAGGAAGAGATTCCTGCGATCTGTCTTTCACGACAATTCGGGGGTGATCGCATTCGACCGGTCCACGCTGCTGTGCTTCAAGGTGGAGACCCACAATTCCCCGTCCGCGCTGGACCCCTACGGCGGGGCCATCACCGGCATCGTCGGGGTGAACCGCGACATCCTTGGCACGGGGATGGGCGCGCGCCCCATCTTCAACACGGATGTCCTGTGCTTCGGCTATCCGCAGACTCCGGCTTCCCAGGTGCCGGCGGGCCTCATGCACCCAAGGCGGGTGATGGACGGGGTCCACCGCGGAATCGTGGATGGCGGCAACCAGTCGGGTATCCCTGTCGTTGCCGGGGGTTTTCTCTTTGATGACAGCTTCCTCGGCAAGCCGCTTGTCTTCTGCGGCACCGGGGGGGTCCTTCCCGCCCGGGTCCGCGGCAGGCCGGGGTGGGTAAAGGGCGTGCGTCCGGGAGATCTCGCTGTCATGGTTGGCGGGAGGGTGGGCAAAGACGGGATCCACGGTGCCACCTTCTCATCAGAAGCCCTGAGTGAAAGCTCCCCGACCTCGGCTGTGCAGATCGGGGACCCCATCACTCAGAAGAAGATGCTGGACATGATCCTGGAAGCGCGGGACCTCGGCCTCTACCGCGGAATCACGGACAACGGCGCCGGCGGGCTTTCCTCTTCCCTGGGGGAAATGGCAGCCGTCAGCGGCGGCGTGCGGATCCACCTGGACAAATGCCCGCTCAAGTACCAGGGGCTTGCACCGTGGGAGATCCTGGTCTCGGAATCCCAGGAACGGATGAGCCTTGCAGTCCCGCCAGCGCGCGTGGCGCGGCTCCTTTCCCTTGCCGCCCGCAGGGACGTCGAGGCAACTGTTGTGGGGGAGTTCACCGGCACCGGTATGGTCGAAGTGACCGCAGGCGGAAAAACAGTTGGCCTGCTGGAGCTCCAGTTCCTGCACAGCGGCCTCCCCGTCATGGACCTGGAAGCCCAGTGGACGCCTTCACGTCCGCAAAGCGAAGATCTTCTGCCAGCCGCCGAGCTGCGGCCCCTCATGCTGGAGCTGCTTGCCGACCCGAACATCGCCTCCCGGGAGGAGTGGGTCCGGCAGTTCGATCACGAGGTCCAGGGACGGTCGGTGATCAAGCCGTTTGTCGGCAAGCGGCGCGATGCCCCCTCCGACGGGGGCGTGCTGCGGGTGCGGGCGGGCTCCGCGCGCGGCGTCACGGTGACGCACGGCATCTGCCCCTGGTACGGAGATGAAGACACCTACGAGATGGCCCGGTGCGCCGTGGATGAGGCGGTGCGCGCTCACGTGGCACTCGGGGGCGACCCGCGGCGGATGGTTGCGCTTGACAACTTCTGCTGGCCGGACCCGGTTGAAAGCCCTGAGACGCCGGACGGGCAGCGCAAGCTCGCGCAGCTGGTCCGCGCCTGCCGCGGCCTCGCGGATGCCTGCCTGGGGTACCAGCTGCCTCTCATCTCGGGCAAGGATTCGATGAAGAACGACGCGAAGGTGGCGGGGAGAAAGATCTCCATACGGCCCACGCTTCTTGTCTCACTGATGGGCATCATCCGCGACGTGCGGCGCGCGGTGACGACGGATTTCAAGGGCGCCGGAGACATCATCTATGTTGTCGGTGAGACCAGGGGAGAGCTCGGCGGAACGCGCTTCCAGAGGATCTCCGGGCGGAGGCTCGGAGCATTTCCGACCGTTGACGTGGAGAAGGCGCGGGCGAGCTACCATCGGCTGGCCGGCTCCATCAGGCGCGGGCTGGTCCGTTCCTGCCACGACCTTTCGGACGGCGGACTGTGGGTCTCTCTGGCGGAGAGCTGCTTTGGCGGGGATTGCGGCGCTCGCATATCCCTGGACGGCCTGGCTGTTTCCGCAGGCTGCTCCCGGGAGCCGGCCCGACTGCTGTTCTGCGAGACTCCATCCCGCCTTCTCGTGAGCGTCGCCCCTGAAGCGGACCCTGGATTTCGAAGGGCCATGAGAGGCACGGCCGTGTCGCGGATTGGAGAAGTGGCAACGGATGCCATAGTGCGCGTGCTGGCAAACGGCCGGGAGATCGCCGCGGTTGATCTGCGCGAGGCGCGGGCCGCATGGCGGGGAGCGCACGCGTGATGCGCGTGAAAGCCTGCGTGCTCACCGGGTTCGGCATAAACGCAGACGAGGAGCTCGCCCTGGCGTTCCAGATGGCGGGCGCGCGGGCATGCCGGCTGCATGCGGGGGACCTCGTGGACAGCCCGGACCGCCTCCAGGGCTTCCAGATCCTTGCGTTTCCCGGCGGCTTCTCCTTTGGAGACCACCTGGGCTCCGGGAAGGTTTTTGCAACGCTTTTCCGCCGCAGTCTCGGCCCGGCCCTGGAGAAACACGTCCTGCGCGGAGGCCTGGTCCTCGGGGTCTGCAACGGTTTCCAGGCCCTGGTGAAGATGGGATTCCTTCCTGACCTCTCGGGGACCCACTCCCAGGAGGTCTCGTTGATCCACAACGACTCGGGCAGGTTCGAGGACCGCTGGGTGCGCGTGCGTTTTCAGGGAGCGTGCAATTGCCTCTGGACTCGGGGGCTCACCGGGATGGACCTGCCCGTCAGGCATGGGGAAGGGAAGCTGGTGGTGGATTCACCGAAGGTGCTTGCGGAGCTGGAGCGCCGAAGCCTGGTTGCCCTGCGCTACGCGCCGAATGACACTGCCCAGGACATGGATGAAGCCGTGAACTACCCCGATGATCCCAACGGATCGGTCAACCACATCGCCGGGATCTGCGATCCCACGGGCCAGGTTTTCGGGCTCATGCCGCACCCGGAGGCCTTTCTCTATCCTGAGAACCATCCGCAGTGGTCGGCGCGTCGGTCTGCGCGTCGGGCGGCAGCGGGCCGGGTCGCAGCGAGCCGCACGGTCCACGAGGGCCAAGGCCTGGCCATCTTTCGAAACGGGGTGCAGGCGGCGCGCGACAGCCTCCGCTAGAAGACCGTAAGGGTTGACAGGCGGCCAGCCCCCTTCGTATGATGACAACTGAACGGGGGCGTAGCTCAGTTGGCTAGAGCGCTTGAATGGCATTCAAGAGGTCGTGGGTTCAATTCCCGTCGCCTCCACTAGAACCCAATGGATGACAAGGTAAAAGAGTCGACATCGCAGAGTGAGCTCGATCCTGATCTCGCGGAGCTTCTCGACATAGAGACCCCGAAGCCCGCGCCGGAGACGCGCGCGGAAGGGGGACCGGACTTTCATACCCTTTTCGGCGAAGAGAAGTCCACTCAGCAGGCGGAGAAGACGCCCGCGGAGCAGATCGACACCACCAAGAAGAGCTTCCCCACCATCGTCAAGCTGGAAGAGGAACCGAAGCCCTACTTCCAGGACAAGGACTACTACAAGAAGGTGCTTGCCGGAGAAGGGGACAACGGGACCCGGGTCCATGACCTGCTGGGCAAATACATGAAGGCGGAGGACCCGGAGGAGAAGTCGAAGTTCCGGGCCCAGCTCATCTCCGCGTACTGGGACCTCGGGTCGGCTATCGCCTACCGGGCCAACAGGGAGCTCATCACTCCCAAGCGGCTGCTGCTTCGCTTCGGCATCCTTTCCCCGGGCTTCCTTTCCCCCGAGCTCCGCGAGGTTGTGTCCCGCATCATTCATGGAAACACCACGGGTGAGCCGGTGTACTACGTGGATGAATGGCTGGAGAGGATTGCAAGGGGCAGGTCCGGCCTTCCACCATCGACGAGGTGAAGCAGAGGACAAAGGACACGGGGCAGAAGATCCTGGACGCCGTGGAAAAGAGGAAGGGCCAGCGGGACAGCGAGATCACAATCCTCAAGGCCAAGATCTCCCAGCTGGAGGAGCGGGAAGAGCAGCTTCGAGGCCAGGTGGACATGCTCATCCGCCATGACCGCAACGAGGAGTAGGCGGGCTGAAGGCCCCTTTCAACCAGGCCCAGAAGGCGGCCCTGGCCCAGATCCAGGAAATGCTGCGCCAGCTCTCGGCACTGGACGGGCAGATCGCGTCTTCCTACGGGGACCTTGCCAATATAGACAAGGACCTGGAATCCCTGGGCCGCAAGTCTGAAGGGATCAGCGCATCCGAGCGTGGTGGATGCCAAGGCCGTGGTGGATGAGTGGGGCTGCATCCGCCAGATGGCCAAGATGTGCGTGGGGCGGCAGGGAAACCATTTCCCCATCTTCCTTTCCCAGTTCGTGCGGCCCAACATCCGGGAGATCGGCACCCGGGAGAACGTGATCCGGGAGATGGCGCAGGTGGAGGCCATGGATCCCGGGCCTTTTCCTGCGCACCTACAAGAGCCAGACCACCCGCATCGTCCCCAACATCATCCTCCTGGCCAGCTACGGGGACACGGGGATCTGCTGGGAGCCGTTCGAGAAGTTCAACCGGGCCACCAGCCGCGGCCGGGTGGCCATCCCCATGTTCCACCAAGAGCCTTCCCGTGGCGGTCCTCACCGCCATGGCGGACCTGCGCTGGCAGGTGGCCAAGGAGAAGGCGCAGTACTACTGGATGGAAGAGGGGATCACCGGGCAAGTACTACCAGTGGTTCACGCGAGCGCAAGCTGCGCGGGGACGTGCGGGAGTACTTCATCCGCGACTACGCGCTGTGGATCAACAAGGAAAGCCAGGGAATGCAGAAGCTGGACAAGGACGTGCGCGGGATCTTCTGGCGCATGATGCCGTTCCCCCAGCACATCAAGGACAACCTGCGAAACCGCGGATTCATCTACAACGACCTGTACAAGAAAGACCAGAACATCGCCAAGTCCGACGGGTACTGAGCGCGGCCTGCCCGCCGAAGGCTCTGGCGCCTGGACCTCTACAGGTACCTCACCACTTCCTGCAGCGTCTTCCTCTGCTTCTGGCCCTTCTTGCAGAACCCGGCTTCGGGTACCCCAGCGGGGTGATGCGTACACGCGCTCGTCCGCGCCAGGCCCAGGGCGGAGCGCAGGACCCGGGGTCGAAGGCGGCGATCCAGCAGGTGCCCACGCCTTCGTTCTCCGCGGCCAGGATCATGTGGTCCATGGCGATGGTCAGGTCGGTCTCGATGGAGTTCCAGCCGTCCTGCCGGGTCCAGGCGTCACCCGTCCTGCCCGATGACCACGAGCACGTGCGGCGCGTCCTGGAACCAGGGCTTCGTGGTAGCAGCGGCGGACCTGGGTGAGCATCTCCCGGGAGGAGACGAGGAGGAACCGCCAGGGCTGGCGTGTTGGCCGCCGACGGGGCGATGCGGCCCGCGTCCAGGATCCGCTCCAGCACCTGCTTGTCCACCGGCCGCGTCGGGTCGTAGCTGCGAATGCTTTCTCTCCCGCAGATGACGTCGCGTGAAATCCATGTTTCCTCCATCTTTCAGCCCTTTCTCTTGCCCTTGAAGAGCTGGGGAATGTGCTTCTCCAGCTCGAACCTGCACCGTGACCCATCTTCATCACCCTCCCGTAGATCAGGAAGGTGAGCACGATGGAGGCGATGAGCCCGACGAAGACTCAGGGCGATTCGCGATCGCGTTGACGGGCACCAAGGGCCGCCAGATGAGCAGGAAGATGATGATGAGGCCGACCATGAGCAGCGATGTTGAAGACCGTGGCGGCAAGAAAGAAAAGGACCATCTTCGCCGGAGCTCATTTCGCCTCCTCCTGCGGGCCGCGACGGGAATGAGGAACGACACGAACAGGAGGATGCCCGGCGACCACCACGGTCATATCCGCGAGGTTGAACGTGGGCCAGCGCTCCATGCCCAGGATTCCGTAGAACTTGAAATCCAGGAAATCCACGACGCCGTCCGGCCGGAAGATGCGGTCCACGTAGTTTCCCAGCCCGCCGCCCAGCAGCGCGGCGAATGTCCATTTCTGAAAGCCGGTGAGCGGGTCCCGGGTGAACAGGTAGTAGAGGAACAGCAGCGCGATCACCGCCAGCGGGAGCAGGCTGAACAGCGTCCTGCGCGGTCCCGCGGCGAGGTTCCGGCCGATGCTGAACGCGATGGCGGGGTTCTGCACGTGGATGATGCGGAAAAAGTCGCCGATCACCGTGACGCCTCCGCCCTGCGGGATGGTGAGAGAGACGATGAGCTTCGATCGCCTGGTCCAGGATGATGATCCCCGCCGAGAGGACGAGCGGGACGAGCCGAGGCTTCATGTCCCTTTTCTGCACGTTCAGAATCATTTACAACCCCGTGGGAACGTCGAGATACGTCGTTTCCACGCCCTGTTTCCCGGGCGAGCCTTTCGCTGAGCGATCTGACCCCGAAGGATTCTGAGTGGTAGTGACCAGCAAAGATAACATGGATGCGCGACTCGAGGCAATGGTGGTAGATCTCGTGCAGCGGCTCCCCGGTGATGTACAGGTCCAGACCCTCCTCCACCGCCTGGGCAACTCCCACGCGGCCCCGCCGGACACGATCCCGACCGTACTGATCAGCTCGCGGACCGAACGGCAGCGTCCTCATCTGCTCGCCCTGCCTTCCGGCGAGGCGGAAGACGACCTCGTCCAGGCGCGCGGGGGCCGCAAGGGTCCCTTTGTACCCGATCTTGATTCCCCTGTAGGCGCCGAAAGGCTGGATGTTCACGCAGACCCAGATGGCGGGCGATGCCGATGTTGTTCCCGACCTCCGGATGCTGATCCAGGGGCAGATGCGCCGCGTACAGGGCGAGGTTGCCCTGGATGAGCGCGCTGAGGCGCTCATAGAACGCGCCAACCACGCGCTCTGGCCTGTCCCACAGGATGCCGTGGTGAACGAAGAGCACCTGGGCGCCCCACTCGATGGCCCTTCTGAAGCTTTCCAGCGATGCGTCCACGGCGAAAGCCACCTTGGTCACCTCAGAAGCCCTGCTGGCCACCTGCAGCGCCGTTGCGGCTGTGATCTATGGCATCGAATGCCGCGAGGTCCAGGAGCCCCCGCATCCATCTGTCCAGATCGGAAAGTGTCATACTGTTCACCGCCCCCCTCTTGACGACCCTGCCTCCGTAGGGCAGAATAAAGCATACCTAAACAGTAAAGATTGTCGACAAGAGGAGACCCCACGTGAACTATTTCCTCACTGAAGAGCAGACCATGATCCGTGATCTGGCCGCTCAGATCGCGCGCGAAAAAATCGCCCCCATTGCGGCGGAGCTGGACGAATCAGCGGAGTTCCCCTGGGACGTTGTGCATACCATGGGGAAGGCGGATCTCTACCGGGTGTTCATCCCGGCGGAATACGAAGGCCTCGGCGGGGGCTGCTTCGAGATGTGCCTCGCCGTGGAGGAGCTCTCGCGGGCCTGCGGCGGGATTTCCCTTTCCTATGCCGCTTCGGCTCTTGGCACCATCCCCATCATCCTGTTCGGGACAGATGAGCAGAAGAAAAAGTACCTTCCGCGGCTCGCGTCGGGAGAGGTTCTTGCCGCTTTCGGGCTCACGGAGCCCAACGCGGGAAGCGACGCCGCGGGGATCAAGACCACGGCGCGCCTGGACGGTGATTCCTACGTGATCAACGGGACCAAGCAATGGATCACAAACGGCGGGGAGGCCTCCGTCTACACCGTGATTGCCCTGACGGACCCTTCCCGCGGAGTGCGCGGGTCTTCAGCCATCCTGGTGGAGAAGGGGACCCCCGGGTTCGAGTTCGGCAAGAAGGAAAACAAGATGGGCATCCGGGCGTCCGCCACGCGCGAGCTCATTTTCCAGGACTGCCGGGTTCCCAAGTCCAATCTCCTGGGGAAGGAAGGCATGGGGTTCCTTGTCGCCATGCGCACGCTGGACCAGTCACGGCCGGGCGTTGCGGCGCAGGCGGTGGGGATTGCGCAGGGGGCCCTGGACAAGGCAATCGAGTACTCCCGTGAACGCCAGCAGTTCGGCAAGACCATCTCATCCTTCCAGGGGATACAGTTCCTCCTTGCCGACATGGCCACCCAGGTGGAAGCCGCGCGGGCCCTGACGTACGCCGCGGCACGCAGCATCGACGCGGGGGACAAGGACGTCTCACGCATGTCCGCCATGGCCAAGGTCTTCGCATCCGACACCGCCATGAAGGTGACCACGGATGCCGTGCAGGTCTTCGGCGGCTACGGCTACATGAAGGAATACCCCGTTGAGAAGATGATGCGGGATGCAAAGATCACGCAGATCTACGAAGGCACGAACCAGATCCAGCGCGAAGTGATTGCCTTGAACCTGATCAAGGAAAGCGTGAGGGGCGCCGCCCGGGGCGCAGCCGCCGCAAAGAAGTGAGGGTTCGGCCGTGAAGGTCTTTGTCTGCATCAAGCAGGTGCCTGATACCACCAACGTGCGCATCAACCCGGAAACCAACACCCTGGTGCGCGAAGGGGTGCAGTCAATCATCAATCCTTTCGATGTCTACGCCCTGGAGGAAGCCGTCCGCCTGAAGGAAAAGCATGGCGGAACGGTCACCGTCATCACCATGGGGCCGCCGCAGGCGGAGAGCGCTCTTCGCGACGCAATAGCCCTGGGCGCTGACAGCGCGTACCTCGTCTCGGACCGCGCTTTTGCAGGCGCTGATACCCTGGCAACCGCCTACGCCCTTTCCTGCGCGGTCCGCAAGCTGGGCGGCGCGGACATCATCCTCATGGGACGGCAGGCCATAGACGGGGACACCGGCCAGGTCGGGCCGGGAGTCGCGGAGAACCTTGGCATCTCTCACATCACGGACATCCGCAAGATCGAGGAGATCACGGACTCCCGCATCGTTGTGGAGCGTCTGCTGGAGGAAGGCTATGCGAGGCTTGCCGCTCGCCTCCCCGTGGTGCTGACGGTGGTGAAGGAGATCAACAACCCCCGCCTCCCATCGCTCAAAGGGAAGCTCGCGGCAAAGAAAGCCGAAATTGCGGTCCTGAAAGCCGCGGACATCGAGGCGGACGTCCAGCGTCTCGGGCTGAACGGGTCTCCGACACAGGTGATGAAGATCTTCACGCCTGCCCGGCCTTCCGGCGGCAAGAAGTTCACCGGCGAGCCGGCGGTCACCGTGGGCGCGCTTCTCAGCGAGCTCACCACGGCCGGCATCTCCATCCGCAAGAGCGGCAAGTAGAGGACTCACATGGATCCCATCCGCGTCATTACGCAGAACTGCGTAGGCTGCAAGCTCTGCGTCAAAGCATGCCCGTACGAGGCAATCACTCTGACAGGGCCGCTGGTCGAGGGAAGGACAGACCGCAACACGGCCGTCATCGACCTGGGGAAGTGCACGCTCTGCGGTGCCTGCGTGGAAGCGTGCAAGCGCTACAACGCAATCGTCATCACGCGAAGGACTTTCAAGGGCCAGGACGTGACGACATATTCCGGGGTCGCCATCTTTGCGGAGCACCGCAGAGGCAGGATCGCTTCCGTGGTGCCTGAGATCATTGGTGCCGCGCGGGAGCTGGCAAAGCAGCGCGCATCCACCGTGAGCGCCATCCTCGTTGGAAACGGCGTGCACGCGTTTACCGACGAGCTCCTGTCGTACGGGGTCGACGAAATCTGGATGATCGACAACCCGGCCATCGGAGACTTCGATGAAGACGTCCAGGCGGACCTCGTCTCCGAGATCCTGCTGGAAAAGAAGCCCGAGGTGTTCCTGGGTGGAGGCACCGTGGTGGGGAGGTCTCTCCTGCCGCGCGTTGCCGCCCGCATCCTGACCGGCCTCACCGCGGACTGCACGGAGCTCAGCATTGACGGGGAAACCCAGCTCCTGAAGCAGACGAGGCCCGCGTTTGGCGGCAACATCATGGCCACCATCCTCACGCAGAACCACAGGCCGCAGATGGCCACCGTCCGCCACAAGGTGATGACGCCGGCGGAGAAGGTGTCCGACCCGAAAGGAAAAGTGATCGAGCTGAAGCACATTCCGGTTCCGCACTCGAAGCTGGAGTTCCTGGAGTTCGTGGAAGAGAAGAGCGCCACGGTCAACCTGGTGGAGGCGGACGTCATAGTCTCCGGAGGGCGCGGAATCAAGGACCCCAAGAACTTCTCACTCATCGAGAGGCTCGCCCTTGCCACCGGCGGCGCGGTGGGCGCATCCCGCGCTGCCGTGGATGCCGGCTGGATTCCGTACTCGCACCAGGTCGGGCAGACGGGGAAGACGGTGAAGCCCACCGTCTATATCGCCTGCGGCATCAGCGGCGCCATCCAGCACCTGGCTGGCATGAAGGCCTCCGATATGATCATCGCCATCAACTCTGATCCCAACGCGCCCATCTTCGATATTGCCCACTACGGCATTGTGGGAGACCTGTTCCAGGTGGTGCCGGAGCTCATCAAGAGGCTGGAGGCGGGAGCGTAGCCTGAGATAGCCTCGAGCTTCCAGGCGCTTGATGGCTTGTGCAACGCTTGAGCGATGAACGTAGGCTAGTTTGGCAATGAGCCTGCTTTCAAACATATCCGGCAAGGAGGCCGTGAAGGCCTTCGAGAAAGCCGGATGGCGGCAGGTCGGCCAGGTCGGAAGTCACCTCGTCATGACTTGACCAGGTCTTCGTGTGAACCTTTCTATCCCTCAGCACTGCCTCATACCCGTGCCGACCTCCGCTTTCATCGCGGGTTGGCCTTTACAGGTCAGAGTCGCATAAGGGTTGACTCCAATCTCACCATGAGGGGACGTTATTAGTACCTTTTCCGGGTGACAGAAAAGGGACGAATACGATGAACACGCTGCGAAACTACGAGGCCAAGATTTTCAGCAAGATCAACCCGCTGGTCAGTTTTTCGGTCACCCGCTACGTGTTAGCCATCGGTATTTTCGTCGCGGTGGCGGTCTTCGGCCTCATCTCCCTCAGAAGCCTTGGCATCGACCTGTTGCCCGACATTCAGATTCCTGCCGTCGTCGTAAAGACCGTCTACCCGGGGGCGACTCCCGGCGTCATGGATCTGCAGGTCACTCAGGTCATCGAGAATGCGGTCTCGACGGTTGAAGGCATCACCGACGTCAACTCCCGAAGTTCCCAGGGCCTTGGCCTGACGTTTTTTCTTTTCGACCCGAGCACGGACAAGTACGCGGATGCCAACCAGGTGGCCACTGCTGTGTCTGCCGCCATCAGCACCCTGCCGAAAAACATCACGGTGCCTACCATCGAAACCTTTGACCCGAACTCCGCTCCTGTGCTCCAGTTTGGTCTTTTCGGTCAAGGAGTGAACCTCGCCGACATCAGCGACTACGTGACAAACGTCGTGGGGCCGGCCATCGAGCGCGTGGACGGCGTGGCCACGGTGCTCCTCGACGGGGCGCCGACCAAGCAGTTCACTGTCCTGCTCAAGCCGGACGTGCTGCGGTACTACAACCTGCGCGCCCAGGACGTGGTGAATGCCATTACAAACTCCGCCTTCAACATGCCCATCGGGACCATCGTCAAAAACGAGAACGACCTGACCTTCCAGACACAGGACCAGCCAGCTGATGCACAGCAAATCGGCAGTATCGTCGTGGATTCCTCGCGGGGCATCCTCGTGGATCAAGTTGGGACCGTGTGGCCGAATTTCAGGCCTGCCTCTAGCACGGATTACGCCCGGGTCAACGGCAATCCCGAGGTACTCCTTTCCGTCCAGAGAACCACC
>CAVUXE010000024.1:0-13691 GCA_963745235.1 uncultured Spirochaetota bacterium
TATCCCCCTTCGCGTCGAAGGTGTACATGTCGAAGCCGAACTGTGACCCGAACTTCAGGAACTGCTTGGATGAGAACGCCTGCGACTCATTGGCCGCGTTCGAGATGACGAACGCTGCCTTCACCAGCTTTCCCTGGGCTCCGACGCCAAAGGCGATCGCGACCAGCAGGACGAGTCCAACGATCAAGACTCTCCTCATTTTTGCCATAGCGCACCTCCTCTTGTGTGTATTACATGAAACACCTGAGTGTTTCATACGTAACCCCAACTGATTATGCATACGTTCATCCATATGTCAATGGAGGAAGATTATTCCACCACGGAAAATCCGAAAGGGCGAAAACTGCACTGATTGGGAGGCAAAAATGAACTATCCGCCCGAGAGAGCGCGGTACTTTTTCCGGAACTGACTTGGGGTGAGCGTGGTTGTGCTCTTGAAGAGCCGACTGAAATACTTGGTATCCACGAAGCCGAGGATGTCGGCAATTTCCTCCACGGAAGCCGATTTCACCAGCAGCAAATGCTTCGCCTTCTCGATCCGCACGGCGTTGCGATAGCGCATTGGCGAGGTGCCGAGGTGCTTCTTGTAAAGACGCGAAAGGTAGGATGGAGTGACACAGGCCACCCGCGCGAGGGTCTCCACGTCGAAGCCCTCGGAATAATGCTCATCGATATAGGTGCGGCTCCGGTCAAGCGCCGCGTTTCCCGACGAGGCGACGGCATCCAGTTTCTGCGCCATGAAAAGCAGGAGAGATCTCAGGAGGTGGTCTTCCAGCTCGCGATAGTGTTTCGCGCGACGCAAGCGGTTCACATAGGCCCCCTGGCAGAGCCACCCGAGCTCTCCGTCATCGTCGCTCATTTTGAACGAGAATGGAAGCGTGGCGCGACTCCCGAGCTCAAGCCAGAGGCACACGATGTCCTGGTGGCTTGACGCATCCAGGGTTTCGCAATGCATCACCCCCGGGGGATAGGCCAGCAGATCGAAGATGGCGACATCCAGGGTATCCCCGTTGGTCGCCACGCTCGCCTTGCCGTCGACGAAGTAGATCAGCTCGAGGTAGGGGTGGGAGTGTTCCCGCAAATTCCAGATCTTGCTGTTTTCATCAAAGCGCTCGCAGAACCTCAACGAGACGGGGCCTTTGCCGGCAGCCCTCAGGAAAGCCTGCACGTCTTTCTTCATGGCGTCCGTCAGCATTTCTCGGACCTCATTGAAATTGAGTTTATGAGTGAAGATGCCGTGCTGTCCACTGATCGTAAATAGTATATGATGATACGTGATCAGATTCACAACGTTCCCGAGCCACCAGATCGAACGGGGCTGCACACGCCGGTAGGTAATCCAAGCCACGTATCACGAGCCGCCATCCTTGCTGCCTACTTTGCCAAACGGGACGAGGCTGCCGGTGCGCTCGGCAAACTGAGGAGACGGGGCTTTCGCCGCATCGCGTTGATGCACAAGGCAACGAACGGAGAGGTCCATGCAGGAGACCCATTCCTGCTGCACCGCACGCTCGTGGCCCTCCTTGCAGCTGCTGTCTTTGCACTCGTGTCTCTTGCCGCGTCCCTGGTTCTGGAGTGGCCGATGCTGCTTCCGAGCCTGACGGGCGGATCCGCTGGACTGCTGGCCGGGTGGATGTTGAACCGGCGCTCGCAGCGCGGCATCAAGCGGAGTCTGCTCAAGGATCACGCACGATGGCTGGTGTCGGATGAAACGGTCCTCATCCTCCAGGCGCCGTCTCGGACACTGCATGCAGCCGTTTCCCTGCTGCGGGAAGGCGGCGACATCCCGCCTGCTGTTTTCGTTCTGCATCCGAAACGCCCACTGCCCGAGGCCAGGACGCGCGGCTCAATACTCTCGCGGCTCCAGGACGCCCGCCGCAGGATCCACGACGTCTGCACGGATCTCTCCCAGGCAGGCAAGCTGGAGCAGGGAACGCCTCCCACGGCAGAGTGGATTCTCGACAATGAATACGTCATCGAAGGCAATGCGCGCGACGTTCAGGTGAATCTCCCTCCGCAATTCTGCCGTCGGCTTCCGAGCCTCACGGGCGGACCTTTCGCCGGCCTGCCGCGCATCTATGATATCGCCTGCAAGCTCGTTGCCGGCCTCGAGCTGCGCCTGGACAGGGAGAACATCTCGGGGTTCATCGATGCGCGCCAGTCCGACGGCCCCCTGGCTATTGGCGAGCTATGGGCCCTTCCCCAGATGCTGCGCATCGCTTTGATCGAGAGCATACGGGACCTCGGCCTGCGGGCTTCAGCCGAGCTGCGCGAGCGGGAAATCGCGGACTTCTGGGCCAGCCGGCTGATACGGGCCAACAGGAGGGGTCCGGATCAGTTGTTTGCGATCCTTGCCGAGCTTGCCGCAACGCAGCCAAACCCCAGCCCCTATTTCGCTGCTCAGCTGGTCGATCACCTGTATGACGAAGAAGCTGCCCTCGTGCTGGTGCACGGGTGGCTGGAGCGCACGTACCACAGGCCCATCGCAGAGATCAACCTGCGCGAGCAGAACCGCCAGGCAAAGGATCAGATCTCCATCGGCAACGCCTTCACCAGCCTCAGGCAACTCGCCCTGCTCGACTGGCGGGAGATATTCGAGCATTCCAGCCGCGTTGAGCGGCTGCTGCGCAGGGACCCCGCGGGGGTTTATCCACAGATGGACTTCGACACGCGAGATCGCTATCGGAGAGTGATCGAAGAGTTGGCTCGCAGATCCGGCCAGACCGAAGAAGGAGTCGCGGAACAGGTCCTCACGCTCGCCGCGGAAGCGCCCAGCGGCCCCCATGCTGATGAGCGGCTGCGCCATGTGGGCGCCTGGCTGATCGGAACTGCCAGAGGCGCGCTCGTGCTGCAGCTGCGCTGCAGAGAGAGTGGTCGCTATCGCCGCTTGCACTGGGTCTACCGTCACGCGGCCGCGGCGTACTTCCCTTTGCTTGCCGCCCTCACGATCGCCTCCACACTCGCAATCACCCTGGCTGGCCCGTTCGCGCACCAGCCGCACGCGCGGGCGCTGGTTGCCCTGCTTCTGCTGCTTCCTGTCAGTCAGCTCGTCCTCGAGCTTCTCAATTACCTCGTCACACGGCTCCTTCCGCCCCGCGGCTTGCCCAAAATGGATTTCAAGGTTTCCGGAATCCCGGACGAGTTTCGGACGCTCGTCGTCGTGCCCTTGCTGCTCGGCAATGAGGATTCGATCCGCGCCGAGGTGGAGAAGCTCGAGGTCCGCTACCTTGCAAACAAAGAGCGCAACCTCCTCTTCAGCCTCTTCACCGATTACCGGGACGCGGACCAGGTGCAGCGTGTCGAAGACTCGCGCCTTCTGCAAACAATGATCGAGAGTCTGGAAGCGCTGAACCAGCGCCACGGCGACGGGCGTTTCCTGCTTTTCCATCGCGAGCGCGCATGGAGCGCGTCCGAGCAGAAATACATTGGCTGGGAGCGCAAGCGAGGCAAGCTGGAAGAGCTGAATGGCTTGATCACGGGCTCGCGGTCCAGGGAGTCTGCAAACCTGGTCCGGATTGGCGATCCTGCCGCCCTGCGCAACGTCAGGTTCGTGATCACCCTGGACAGCGACACCCAGCTCCCGCCGGGCGCCGCCCGCCGCATGATCGAGACGCTGGCGCATCCTCTCAACCAGCCGCGCGTCGACCAGGCCGGCGGAGTGGCTGCCGGCACGTACACCATCATACAGCCGCGCGTGAGCCCTTCCCTGCCGAGCGCGAGCGCCTCTCTTTTCGGCCGCCTGTTCGCGGATGCGCGGGGGATCGATCCCTACACGCGCGCGGTTTCAGACGTCCACCAGGATCTCACGGGTGAAGGCTCGTATTACGGAAAGGGGATCTATGATGTGCGGGCTTTCGATCGCGTGCTCTCCGGGCGTTTCCCGGACGATCGCCTGCTGAGCCATGACCTGATAGAAGGAGCTCACGTCCGCGTCGGGCTGGCCAGCGACATCGAGCTCTATGACGAGTTCCCTCACGGCTACGGTGAGTACGCGCAACGGCAGCATCGCTGGATTCGCGGCGACTGGCAGATCGCGAAGTGGGTTTCAGGAAGTGTTCCGCGGCATGAAGCCGGGAAAGAACGGAATCCGCTCTCCTTCTACGATCGGTGGAAGCTTTTCGATAACCTGCGCCGCAGTCTTGTGCCGGCCGCCAGCGTTGGTCTGCTCCTGGCGTGCTGGGCCGTCTCGCCCCCCGCGGGCCTGGCTGCAACCCTGGTCGTGGCCGCCCAGCTCCTCTTTCGGCCCTTCGCACAGCCTTTCACCATGGCAACCACGCGACGCGGGCTCAGGGGCTTCACACTCGCCGTCGTCGCTCACGACCTGCTTCGGGCGCTCGCGGATGCCGCATTCCTTCCCCACCAGGCGGGGCTGGCGCTGGATGCAATAGTCCGGGCCGGCTACCGCCGCTTCATTTCTCACAGGGGAATGCTCCAGTGGACATCCGCCCAGGCGCTGCCCGGAGCCGGTCCCAAGGGGCCGCGGCTTCTCATGATGTCGATGGCCCTGGTCAGCCTTGCGAGCGCCACAACGGCATTCCTCATGCTGCGCTGGCTGCCATCTGGTCTTGTGAATGCCAGCCCGTGGCTGGCTGCATGGTTTCTGTCTCCCCTGGTTGCCTGGCTCCTGAACCTGAAACCGCGCGTCCAGGAACGGCCCCTCGCGCTGCCTCAGGCGGATGCACGATTCCTCAGAGAGATTGCTCGACGGACCTGGCGGTATTTCGACGATTTCGTCGATGCCGGCACATCCTGGCTTCCCCCGGATAACTACCAGGTCTCTCCACGGAATGAGCTGGCGATGCGTACCAGTCCTACCAACATCGGTCTGTGGATGTTGAGCCTGTTGGCGGCCCGCGATTTCGGGTACCAGACCGCGGACCAGGTCTTTGAGAAACTGACGCTCACCATGCAGACCATTGCAGGGATGCAGCGCTTCGAAGGCCACCTGCTGAACTGGTACGAGGTGCGAACCCTGGCCCCGCTCGAGCCCCGTTACGTCTCTTCCGTGGACAGCGGAAACCTTCTGGGTGCCCTGTGGGCCCTCGAACAAGGGCTCCTCGGGATGCTCCGGGAACCAATCCTCGACGATGCAGCCTTTTCCGGCCTCTTGGATGCAGGAAGAATCCTGCGACGAATCCTGGGGCGGGGCAGGTCGTCGAGCTCCGGCTCGCAGGCTCTCTCCGCGCTCGTGGGCAAATGGGAAAGCCGGCCGCCTCGGTTTGTCGACTCCCTCGGTCTTCTTCGAGTCAGGGGAAGAGGAGCTCAGAGCGATTGCCGGCCCGGGCGAGGATCGTGACTATTGGGCCGGACAGCTGGAGAAGCAATCATCGGCCTGGCGGCACGTCGTGGACCGCTACCTGCGTTGGATGGAGATACTGGCCGAGAAGTCGGAGGAGGAGATCCTGTCTCTGGGCCCCGAGGCCGCGGAGGCGGTGAGCCAGACGCTGTCACGTGCCCCTTCGCTGAGCGACCTGGCCAACGGAAGCGTTCGATGCATTCCAGTCCTGCAGCGCATGCGGGAGACTGCGGCGCCCGCGGATCCGCTCTGCGCCTGGCTTGACCGGGTGCTGCAGGCATTTTCCACCTCCCGTTGGCTGGCCGGCGAGATCCTTGGCCTCGCGGAACGGCTCATCACGGATTGCGGGGCACTGTCGGAACAGATCAACATGCGCTTCCTGTACGACCCCGAGCGTCGATTGTTTTCCATCGGCTACAACGTGTCAGAAGGACGCCGCGACGGCGCATTCTACGACCTTCTGGCGAGCGAAGCTCGACTGGGCAGCTTTGTCGCGATTGCCCGAGGCGATGTCCCGTTCGAGCATTGGTTTTCGCTGAGCCGCCCGTACACGTCAGTCGGCCGACGCCGCGTTCTCCTCAGCTGGACCGGGACGATGTTCGAGTACCTCATGCCCCTGATTTTTCAGGCATCCCTGCCGAACACGCTCCTGGAAGAAGCTGCGCGCGGTGCCGTTGCCGTGCAAATGGAGCATGCACGGCGTCACCATGTGCCATGGGGGATCTCGGAATCTACCTTTGCGGACCTGGACATCAATCGGGTCTATCAGTACAAGGCATTCGGCGTGCCTCAGCTGGGATTGAAGCGCGAGACAGAGGAGAAAGTCGTCGTGGCCCCCTATGCCTCCTTGCTCGCTGTCGGTTTCGCGCCGCTTGAAACAATGCGCAACCTGAGACGCCTGGCCGCCCTTGGGCTGCTGTCCAGCCATGGATACTACGATGCCATCGATTTCAGCCGCCAACCTGGCCGCGCCGGCGGCAAAGGCGTGGTTGTCCAGGCGTACATGGCGCATCACCAGGGCATGAGCTTCCTCTCCTTGACGAACTTCCTTTTCCAGGGAGCGATCCGCGGCCGTTTCCGCGCCGACGGACGCGTGCGCGCGGTCGAGCCCCTGCTCCATGAGAGAGTTCCGGTCCTGCGTTCGCTCCATCACATCTCCACGCGCGAACGCGCGCAGGCGGCTGCGAGCGTAGGCGAAATTGCTGCTTCCACGACCACGTTCGACACGGCACACACGCGAACCCCCAAGACACAGCTGCTCAGCAACGCTCGCTATAGCGTCATGCTCACCAACGCGGGCGGCGGCTACAGCCAGTGGGGCGCGCTGGAGATCACGCGATGGAGGTCGGACCGGACACGGGACCCGTGGGGGACCTTTTTCTACATCAACGAACCTGATTCGGGTGAAACCTGGTCCGCCACATTCCAGCCCTGCGGGGGGCCGGATGAATCGTGTTCCACTTCCTTTGCGCTGGATCGAGCCGAGTTCAAGCGCACCGACAACGGCATCCACACGCGCACGGAGGTCGTCGTCTCTCCCGAAGACGACGTGGAGATCCGCCGGATCACGCTGGTCAATCGCTCACTTCGCACGCGCGTGTTGGAATGCACCAGCTATGTCGAGCTATCCATGGCCCCGCACGCAGCCGACAGGCAGCATCCGGCCTTCAACAAGCTGTTCGTTCAGACCGAGGCGCTTCCGCAGCTGCACGCGCTTCTTGCGTTCCGACGTCCGCCCGGGCAGGATGCCCCGTCGATGTACGTTGCTCACCGCGTGACTGTCGAAGCCGCGGAGCAGGAGCCGCTCCGATTCGAGACCGACCGCCGAACGTTTATCGGCAGGGGACGGACCCTGGCGAATCCAAGAGGAAGCGCCGAGGAGCCGCACAACTCCGAGGGATACGTGCTGGATCCGGTTCTCAGCATCCGAACGCGTGTGCGCCTTGCTCCCGGGCAGCACGTTGTGCTTTCGCTGGTGCTCGCCGCCGCTGAAAGCCGGGAGCACGCTTTGCGGCTCATGGCAAAGTACGCCGACCCGCACGCAATAGATCGAGCCATGGACTTTGCATGGGCTGCCGCGCAGCTCGAGCTGCGCGTGCTGCGCATCCAGCCCGACGACGCGCGCCGCTTCCAGCAGCTTGCAAGCCACCTGTTGTACCCCAACCGGCTGCTGCGGTCTGCCGCGGAGCGCATCGAGGAGAATGTCAAAGGCCAGGCCGGTCTCTGGCAGTACGGGATCTCGGGAGACGTCCCCATCGCCCTGGTGACGATCAACGAGATTCGTGACGTCGGCCTGGTCGGACAGATGCTCCAGGGGCACGCCTACTGGCGCATGCACGGGCTGATCGCGGACCTGCTGATCATTGCTGAAGAGGCGAGCACCTACGAACGGCCGGTGCACGAGAGGCTGGAAGCTCTGATCCAGGCCCATTCGACGCATACGGGCAGGGACAAGCCCGGCGGTGTTTTCCTGCGGAGTGCTGACCAGATTCCGGAGGCGGACCTGACACTTCTCCACGCGGCCGCCAGCGTTGTGCTCGTGGGGGCGCGCGGCGCTCTCCCGCAGCAGGTGGGCATACCGGGGGAGGCGCCGGAACCGCCGCAGAGGCCGGCCTGGAAACGGGCTTCCGAAGATCCGTCGTCTCCCCTTCCGTTCCTGGAGCTGCCGTATTTCAACGGCATCGGCGGCTTCACTCAGGACGGCCGCGAATATGCGATCTATCTCGGCGCCGGCACCCACACCCCAGACCCCTGGGTGAATATCATGGCCAACCCGACTTTCGGAACCCTGGCAAGCGAAAGCGGCGCCGGGTTCACATGGAGCGGGAACAGCCAGCGAAATCGACTCAGCACGTGGTCGAACGATCCAGTTACCGACCCCGCCTCTGAGGTGCTGTATGTCAGGGATGAGGAGACTGGCGTGTGTTGGACGCCGACTGCATCCCCCATCCGGGAAGAAGCAGCGTACCGAACACGCCACGGCGCGGGGTACACCGTCTTCGAGCACAACAGCAACGGCATCAGCCAGGAGCTGACAGTGTTTGTCCCCATGGACCCTGAAGGGGGACAGCCGGTCAAGCTGCAGCGGCTCCGTTTGAAAAACGACTCTTCCCGATCCCGCACGCTCTCGCTGACGTGGTATGTCGAGTGGGTGCTTGGCGAGCATCGGGAGACCTCGCAGATGCACATCGTCACGGGATGGGACGACGAGATCCAGGCCCTGACGGCTCGAAATGTATTCCATCCGGAGCGCGCGGATCGTATCGCATTCGCGGCGCTCAGCGTCGGGGTGGAATCGTGGAGCGGCGACCGCACCACGTTCCTGGGGCGCAACGGTTCTTTGAAATCCCCGGCGAGCAATGGAGCGGACATCCCTGTCGGGCCGTACGGGAGCGGGGTTCGATCCCTGCGCGGCGCTGCGGACGATCCTCGAGCTGGCGCCCGGTGAGCAGACAGAAGTGGCATGCATGCTCGGTGAGGTGGAGTCGCGTGAGGCGGCGCGCACCATGGTCTACTCCTATCGCACGACCGGGGTCGACGCGGCGCTGGAAGAAACGAAGGCCTGGTGGAACGAGCTTCTGGGCACGGTGGAAGCGCATACGCCCGAGCTTTCCGTTGACTTCCTCATCAATCGATGGATGGTGTACCAGAGCCTGAGCTGCCGGGTATGGGGACGGTCTGCGTTCTACCAGTCGGGAGGCGCGTTCGGCTTCCGCGACCAGCTTCAGGACATCATGGCTCTCCTGTACGCCGCGCCCTCCCTGGCGCGTGATCACATCATCCTTGCGGCGAGCAGGCAGTTCCGGGAGGGAGACGTCCAGCACTGGTGGCATCCGCCGAGCGGAGATGGGATCCGATCACGCATCTCGGACGATCTGTTATGGCTGCCATTTGTTGCTGCGCAATACCTGCGAGTCACAGGCGATTCAGAAATCCTGAGCGCGCAGGTTCCCTTCCTCGACGGTCCAACGCTGAGAGAGGATCAGCATGAAGCCTTTTTTACCCCAACGGCCACGGCGGAGACTGCCACGCTTTTCGAGCATTGCCGGCGCGCTGTTGCCCACGGCCTGACTGCCGGGCCGCACGGCCTTCCCCTCATGGGAACGGGGGACTGGAATGACGGAATGAACCTCGTCGGCGCAGAAGGGAGGGGAGAGAGCTCCTGGCTGGGCTGGTTCCTCGTGGATGTCCTGACAGGGATGTCTGAAATGTCCGAGGCGCTGGGCAGGACAGACTCGAAAGCTGAATACCTTCACCAGAGGGACGAGCTTGAGCGCCCGGATCGAGCGAGCCGCGTGGGATGGGGATTGGTACATACGGGGGATTTTCGATGACGGCTCTCTCCTGGGCTCGTCGCGCAATTCCGAGGCGCGGATCGACTCCCTTCCCCAGTCCTGGGCTTCCTTGAGCGGTGGCGCGGACGGGGGTCGGGCAGGCAAGGCGCTGGAGTCCGCCTGGTCCCAGCTCGTTCGGCAGGAGGACGGGCTGGCGCTGCTTTTCACGCCCCCTTTTGACAAAGCCGTACCGTCGCCCGGGTACATACGGGCCTACCCGCCAGGGGTTCGAGAAAATGGAGGCCAGTATACGCACGCCGCGGTATGGCTTGCCATGGCCCTGGCTCGCCAGGGAGACGGCACCCGCGCAGAGAAGCTGTTGCGGATGCTCAACCCCGTCGAACAGACGCGGGATCCGGAGTCCGTGCAGCGGTACTCTGTTGAGCCGTACGCGATTGCCGCGGACGTTTACCGCTTGCCTGGACGCATCGGCCGCGGCGGCTGGTCATGGTATACCGGCTCCGCGGCATGGATGTACCGCGCCTGGGTGGAGGAGGTGCTCGGCCTGAAAGTGCGTGGAAACAAATTGCTGGTGGAGCCCGTCATCCCCGGCTGGTGGAGCGGATTTTCCGTGCAGTATCGTCATGGGAAGGCGCTCTATGCGGTCCGCGTAGAGAACCCCGAGGGCTGCGAGCGCGGCGTTTCCCGCATCGAGATGGACGGCAGATGCATCGAGGATGGACTCATCCCCCTGACGCGAGACCTGGTCAGACACGAGGTCCTGGTACGCATGGGAATCCACGCTGAGAACCAAACTGCCGTCACACCATCCGCTTCTCGCGTCGAACCCTGAGTCGCGGCTGCGTTCCACGAGCCTCGTCAGTCGAAGCGATCAAGGTTCATCACCTTGCTCCACGCAGCGACAAAGTCCTTCACGAACTTCTCCTTGGAGTCGTCACACGCATAGACTTCGGCGATGGCCCGAAGCTGGGAGTTCGAACCGAAGATGAGATCGACGCGCGTGCCGGTCCACTTGACTTCACCCGTTTTGCGATCCCGCCCTTCAAACGAGTCTTTGGCTTCCGATACAGCCTTCCATTCCGTGCCCATGTCGAGCAGGTTCACGAAGAAGTCGTTGGTCAGCGTCTCGGGCCTCTTGGTAAAGACGCCGTGTCTGGACTGCCCGACGTTTGCGCTCAGGGCCCGCATGCCGCCGATCAGAACCGTCATCTCGGGGGCGGTCAGCGTCAGTAACTGCGCCCGATCCACCAGCAGCTCCTCTGCCGGCGCTTGCAGTCCCTTTCGCTGGTAGTTGCGGAAGCCGTCCGCAACCGGTTGAAGCACCGCGAACGAAACCGCATCCGTCTGCTGCTGCGAAGCATCCATGCGTCCTGGCGCAAAAGGAACCTTGACGCCATGCCCCGCTTTCTTCGCGGCCTCCTCCACGGCTGCGCAGCCGCCGAGAACGATCACGTCCGCAAGCGAGACCTTCTTCCCGCCGGACGCCGCTCTGTTGAAGTCTTTCTGGATGGCCTCCAGCTGCTTCAGGGCCTTCGCCAGCTCGGCCGGCTGGTTCGCTTCCCAGTCCTTCTGCGGAGTGAGGCGAATGCGCGCCCCGTTGGCCCCACCACGCTTGTCGCTGCCGCGGAAGGTTGACGCCGACGCCCAGGCCGTCAAGACCAGTTGGGAGATGGAAAGCCCGGATGCGAGGATCCTGGTCTTCAGGGAAGCGATGTCCTGCGCATCGATCAACGTGTGATTGACCGCGGGGATGGGGTCCTGCCAGATGAGCTCTTCGGCAGGGACCTCCGGACCGAGATAGCGCGCGCGAGGTCCCATGTCACGGTGCGTCAACTTGAACCAGGCCCGGGCGAACGCGTCCGCCAACTGATCCGGATGCTCCATGAAGCGCCGTGAAATCTTTTCATACGCAGGGTCGAACCGCAGAGAGAGGTCCGTGGTAAGCATGGAAGGCGCGCGGCGCCTGGACGGATCGTGGGCGTCCGGCACCGTGCCGGCGCCTGCGCCACCCTTCGGTTGCCACTGATGCGCACCGGCCGGGCTCTTCGTCAGCTCCCATTCATAGCCGAACAGGTTCTGGAAGAAACCGTTGCTCCACTTCGTCGGCGTCGCGGTCCAGGTGACTTCCAGGCCGCTTCCGATCGCGTCATCACCTTTGCCGGTGCGGAAGCTGCTCTTCCAGCCGAGGCCCTGCTCCTCGATGCCGGCCGCTTCCGGCTCGGGCCCGACATGGGACGCGGGGCCGGCGCCGTGGGTCTTGCCGAAGGAGTGGCCGCCCGCGATGAGCGCAACCGTCTCTTCGTCGTTCATCGCCATGCGTGCGAATGTCTCGCGGATGTCCCGGGCGGCGGCCACCGGATCCGGGTTGCCGTTGGGACCTTCCGGGTTGACGTAGATCAGGCCCATCTGCACGGCAGCAAGCGGATTCTCGAGGTCACGGTCTCCCGAGTAGCGCTTGTCCTCCAGCCACTTGCCTTCGGAGCCCCAGTAGATGTCCTTTTCCGGTTCCCAGACGTCCTCACGCCCGCCGCCAAAACCGAAGGTCTTGAAGCCCATGGATTCCAGAGCGACGTTCCCGGCGAGGATCATCAGGTCCGCCCATGATATCTTGCGGCCGTGCTTCTGCTTGATCGGCCAGAGCAGGCGGCGCGCCCTGTCGAGGAGGACGTTGTCGGGCCAGCTGCTGAGGGGAGCAAAGCGCTGGCTGCCGTTGCCTGCGCCGCCGCGGCCGTCCCCAGTGCGGTAGGTGCCGGCGCTGTGCCATGCCATGCGGATGAACAAAGGTCCGTAGTGACCGAAGTCCGCAGGCCACCAGTCCTGGGACCTGGTCATCAGTTCGCTGAGGTCCTTCTTCACCGCCTTCAGGTCGAGACTCTTGAACTCTTCAGCGTAGTTGAAATCCCCGCCCATCGGGTTGGACTTGGAGGAATGCTGGTGCAGGATGTCGAGGCGCAACTGGTTCGGCCACCAGTCGCGGTTTGACGTGCCGCCGCCGGCACCATGGTTGAACGAGCGCTTTGATTCGGTTGACATGGTACGCTCCTTTCGGTTTCGTATTCGGAACGATTCTTATTATTGGGCAGAAACAGGAAGCCGTCAAGCTTTCTTCGCGCATTTCGGGCATAATCCGTAGAACTCGACTGCGTGCCTGTGTACCTGGAAACCCTCGGAGGTCGGAACCTGCTTGTCGAGGCCGCGCTGGACAGGGAGCTTCAGATCGATGATTGCATCGCACCTTTCGCAGATGAAATGGTAGTGTTCGGTGACATTCGCGTCAAGGCGGTCGAAGGTGCTGCCGAAGGCAATTCTACCGATCAGGCCCTGGTGGACGAGAATTCCAATGTTTCTGTAGATGGTTCCTATACTGAGGTTGGGGAACTCCTTCTTCAGCCTTCCGAACAGCCAGTTTGCGGTGGGATGGGTGTCCGTTGATCGCAGGAGAGCAAGAATTTTTTCGCGCTGCTTGCTTCGCCTGTAGGGCGGACGCTTGTCAGATTTCTTGCGATTCTCTGCCATTGGACCCCGCAATTGTACCTGAGTCGGATCGAGACTGCAATCCAGGGGGCGGTGAGGGTTCGGCGGGTCGGGCGACCGAGTCAGCGCTGCGGGTGTTCGAATGCGCACAGCCGCAGGAGATCTTCCACCTCCTCCTCGATCAGCTTTCCCTCGGCGCGGTAGACCGCGTCGGCGGCTTCGTAGTACTTCGACCGTTCCCGTGACCACATCAGGTGGACGTCCTCTTCCAGCGTGGTTCCCGGGTTCACGCGAGGGCGGTCAGCAGCCTGGACACGGCGCACGAGCTCCGCCTCGGAGACCTCAAGCAGGATCACCCTGCCGGTTCCCCGCAGCAGGTCCCGTTCTTCACTCGTAGCGGACCGTCCCTCCACCAAGGCAGATCACAGAGTCCCTGCGCTGTGCCAGGTCCTTGCAGATGGAGTACTCGAGCTCCCGGAAGGCGAGCCACCCTTTCTCCTTTACGAGCATGTGAAACGAATGGCCCAGACGCCGGTCCATCTCCTCGTCGAGGTCGAAAAAGGGCCTGTCGAGGCGATGCGCCAGCAGGCGCCCGAGAGTGGTCTTTCCCGACCCGATCATCCCGG
>CAVUXE010000025.1:0-18681 GCA_963745235.1 uncultured Spirochaetota bacterium
CTATCTCCATTCTATACAATAAAATGAGAAACGCACGCTCGCATAGACCCTGGCACAGCTCTTGCATACCCTACTGTTGACTGCGGCATTCCAAAAAGGAGTGTGCAAAATGGAATACGAAAGCGGACTGGAGAGAAGACATTTGCAGCGCTTTTCCGTCACTGCCTTCGCGGTGGTTAAGACTGTATCGTCAGGCGCGGAAAAGGTGTTCGAGCTGCGCACGCAGGACATCTCCTCTGGAGGAGCGTTCTTCCCCATGGATGTGCCCCTGCCGGCAGGGGGAAAAGGTGAAGGTAACGCTGTTTCTTTCCATCTCCGCCATCGAGCAGCTCCATGACATGCCCAAAGCCGCAAAGATCAGCACCGAGGGAGAAGTGATCCGATCCACAGAGCAGGGAGTGGCTGTGAAGTTCGCGGAGCACTACACAATGTCACCTGCCGAGGCATAGGAACGAGCTGAAGGGAGTCTGATATGCCGTACCGACTGAACAAAGGCGTCTTCGAGATCCGCTGCCGACATGCTCAATGTCCTTTCAATGCGCAGCTGGAAATCAAGGAAAACATCATGGGCATGACCGAGACGGATGTCCAGACCGAGGCCTGGAAAATGGCCAAGGACATGGCCCATATCAAGCATGATTCGCTTCATATCGGGCGCGGGCACCCGTTGGAGAATCCAGAGATCCGCATGATTTCCGGAAGCATCCAGCTCACCGGCGCTGGCCCCGTGAATGTTCCCGCCGGGGACCGAATGGAACAGCTGTACGTGAAAGAGTTCATGAAGGGCGATGTGATCCTGAAGAAGGGTGACAACGCAAGCGCGGTGTGCGAGGTCCTCAAGGGCGCCGCCTATCCCACGCGCAACAAGCACCACCGCTACAAGGTGGGGGACTGCTTCGGGGTTGCCGCGCTCCTTCCCAAGCGAGCCCGCATGACGGACGTCGTGGCCGGGGAGGACAAGACACGGATCGGGTTCTATCTCCTGTCAGACCTCAACAAGAAAGACCCTAGGAAAGCAAGCCAGGTACTGAATCGCGTCATCGAGGACACGCTGGACGTGATCGGGGAACTGGAAGAGAGCAGCTGCGAGGGTTGATGAGGAAACCACAGGAGCCGCTCCGCTATGCGGCGCCGTCGCCGTGACCGCCGCGGTCGCCGCGACCACGGCGGTCACGCTCTCAGGGAACGGCTCCTGATCTGCAGAGCTTGATCAGTGCTTTTACGACATCGGGATCGAACTGGACCCGGATCCCTTCCTGATCTCCTGAATTGCCGCTTCCTGACCCAGGCGCTCCCGGTAGGGCTTGTCTCTCGTCATGGCCTCGAATGCGTCCGCAACGGCGATGATTCGGCTGGACCGCGGTATGCCCGTGCCCGGACAGTCCTTCGGGGTATCCCGTGCCATCGAACTTCTCATGGTGGTGGACCACCTGGGGAATGGCCCTTTCAAGGAAGGGGATCCCCTCGATCATCTTCTTTCCCCTCTCCGTGTGCGTCTTTACCCTTCGGTACTCACTCGGCGCAAGGGGTCCGGGTTTTTCCACCAGGCCCTCCGGCAGCGCCAGCATTCCAAGGTCATGAAGGAGCGTGCTGAGCTCCAGGATGAGAAGCTCCTCTTCGGCCAGCCCCAATTCCTTGCCAATGGCTTTCGCAATGTCCGTTACCCGCCGGGTCCGGCCGCTGGTCTGAGCATCACGCCGCTCAATGGCTTGGACCACCATGGTGATGGTGTCCAGGTGCGCCCGGTAGAGCAGCCGGTTCCTCTGCTGCAGGTGCGAGATGAGAAGCGCATCCGTGTCCCGTAATCTCGCACTGAGCTCCTTCATGACGCGAAAGGCGAGCAGCGGGGCTTTGTGCAGGAGAGTTTCGAAATTGGACCGCGATATCTCCAGGACCGTGGTTGACTCCAGGGCGCGGGCGGAGGCGGACCGGGGCCTCTCGTCAAGGAGTGCCATCTCCCCGAAGAAATCACCGTCGCTCTGGACGGCAAGAACGAGCTCCTCACCCTGTTCCAGCTTTTTCGTGATCTCTATCTTGCCCCGGGAGATGATGAAGAACCGATCCGCTTCGGAGAGCTCCTTGATGATGAGCGAGCCTTTTCGATAATTCTTCACCTCGACGATCTCTGCGATCTGGCGCAGATCCGCCTCGGGGACTTCCGCGAAAAACGATATTTCTTTGAGCTTCTGGAGAGGGGGATTCTTCGTCACGGGCCATATAGTATAGGCGCGAAAGAGCTCTGGACACAAGAATGCATCTCCTGGCGCATCCCGCGCGCCCCGCCCGCAACCGTGCTCCTCGCACATCCCGCGCGTCCTCGCACCATGCGCCCGCCTGCATACCTTGATATTGCGGTGAAAGTCCTTACTATGTCAGGAAAGCTCAATGAGCACGTTCCTGATTCTGGACCAGGACGCCGATCATCTGCTCGGACATCTGCAGCTTTTTCCACAGCATCGGCCATTCCATGTACAGGGCCTCGGATTTCGCCGGCGCCCTCGCCCTGCTGGAAAAACGCTCCTACGACGTCATCATCAGCAGCGCATCGATCATCGGGGGAACGATCCATGACCTGGTGGCCGGCGGTGAAGCCGCGAAGACCCGGAGACCGCCATCATCGTCAACGCGGATCTCCAGACCACGCAGGAGGCCGTCCAGGCGGTGCGGGAAGGGGCGTTCAGCATACTGCAGAAGCCCTTCAGCATCCCCGAGCTGAACTTCCAGATCAAGAGGGCCCTCGAGAAGACGGAGCCAGAAGACGCCGCTCCCGGACGCCGGCGGGGCTTCGCCAGGAGGTCTACCAGCCCTACAACTTCATCGGGGAGAGCCCCCAGATCAAGAAGGTCTTCCGGATCGTCAACAGGGTTGCCCGCACGGACTCGAGCGTGATCATTGTCGGGGAGACGGGGACGGGGAAGGAGCTCGTGGCGGGTGCCATCCACTACAACAGCCCGCGCGCCGACGGCCCCTTCGTGCGGGTCAACTGCGCCGCGCTGCCGGAGCAGCTCCTGGAAAGCGAGCTCTTCGGGTACGAGAAGGGCGCTTTCACCGGCGCGGACCGGGTCCGCGCGGGCAGGTTCGAGCACGCCAACGGCGGCACCATCTTTCTGGACGAGGTGGCGGACATGAGCCCGTCCACCCAGGCGAAGGTTCTCCGGGTCATCCAGGAGAAGGAGTTCGAGCGGCTCGGTTCCAACGAGACGGTGAAGACCGACGTCAGGATCATCTCGGCAACGAACAAGGACCTGATGGAGAGGATGCGGCAGGGCCTCTTCCGGGAAGACCTCTACTACCGGCTGAACGTGGTGACGATCCGCCTCCCGCCGCTGCGTGAGCGGGAAGGGGACATCGCGCTCCTGGTGCAATTCTTTCTCCAGAGGATATCCTCGGAGATGGACAAGGCGGTCAGCGGAATCGAGCCCGCGGCCATGAAGATGCTGACCGGCTACCATTGGCCCGGCAACATCCGGGAGCTGGAGAATACCATCGAACGCGCCATCCTGCTCGCGGAGGGTGACACCATCACCGCCGAAGACATCGAGCTTTTCTTTGTCGGGGAGCCGCGGGCGGAAGAGGGGCATGATCAGGCTTCCCCGGCAAGGGGATACGGCTGGAGGACGCCGAGCGGGAGCTGATCAGGCAGGCGCTGCAGCGCACCTCCTGGGTTCAGAAGGAGGCAGCTGGCCTTCTCGGCGTTTCAACGCGCGCGCTGAATTACAAGATCAAGCATTTCGGTTTCACGCACCCCGGGTGGAAGCAGAACAGGTAGGACCGGGAGAGGATCCCGGATGGAGGAGAACACGACAATCGATTCCGGCCAGAAGACCATTCGGAAGAACCTGCTCACCACGCTGAAAGAGAGCGGCCGACTTGGATCTACCGCGTTCCTGCTCGTCCTTTCGGTGTACTGCGTTCTCCTGTCGGCGTTCAGGTTGCTGTACACGGGCACGTATGGATACCTGTCCCTGAACTGGAACCTGTTTCTGGCTTTTTTTCCCTGGCTGCTCACAAGCGTGGCAGTGCTCAGGAAAATGCAGAGCAGGATCGCCATCCTCGTCATCATGGCCGTGTGGCTCCTGTTCTTTCCCAATTGTCTTTACATACTGACCGATCTCGTTCACCTGCGCCAGGATCGAGAATGCCCCTCTCTGGCTGGACCTCATCGTTGTGCTCTCGTTTGCCTGGGCGGGTCTCTGCTTCGGCTTCCTGAGCCTGATGGACATCGAGCGCTTCATGAAGGAGAAGTTTCGCGCGGACGCGAAGACCGTGGCGATCCTTTCAGTGTGCATGATCTACGTGGCAGCCTTTGGCATCTACATAGGACGTTTCTGGAGGTGGAACAGCTGGGACCTCGTGGGAAATCCAGCTCGCGTGGTTCACGACATGTTCGATCGCTTCACCGGCGCGGGGCACAGCTACCGCATCATTGGATTCACGACTCTCATGGGGACCCTTCTCAACCTCATGTATTTTCCCCTCAGGTACATGAGGCGAAACCCAGCGGCGTGACTGGGCGAGGATCACCCGACCGCGTGACTGGGCAAGGATCACCTGCTGCCTTCACGGTGGACTCGGACTACCGCTCCGCCTCTGGCCGCACGGGTCCTCATTCCAGCCTCCCGCTCCCTCTCTGGCCGCACGAGTCCTTATTCCAGCCTCTTCCTGAACCGCAGCACGCTCGCCGCAATGACAACCACTCCAATTGCGGCGAGCGCGGCTGTCTCCCTCCACAGCTCGGCAAAGCTCACTCCCTTGAGGAAAAGCCCGCGGATGATGACGAAGTAGTAGCGCAGCGGAAATATGTAGGTGACCGCCTGGATGACGGGCGGCATGCTCTCAATGGGGAACACGAACCCGGAGAGGATGATCATGGGCATCATGAAAAAGAACATGGAGATCATCATGGCCTGCTGCTGCGTGCGGGCAACCGTGGAAACGAACAGCCCCATTCCCAGCGAGCTGAGCATGAACAACAGGGAAAGCGCGTAGAGCACCAGGAGGCTCCCCCGCACGGCAATCCCGAACAGCAGGAGACTGGCGATCAGCACCACCGTGATGATGACCAGGCTGATGAGGGCGAAGGGCGCGAGCTTGCCGATGATGAGCTGCCCGGGGCGTGATGGGGGTCACGATGAGCTGCTCCAGCGTGCCAAGCTCCTTTTCCTTGACGATGGCCAGGGAGGTCAGGATGGTCGTGATGATCATGAGGATCATCGCCAGGACGCCGGGCACCATGAAGTTCCTGCTGGCAAGCGTCGGGTTGTACAGGACGCGGACGGCCGGGTCCACCTGCACGGACTTGACCTGGCGCAGCACGCGGGGGTCCAGGCCGGAAAGCCTGGCCGCCGCCCGCGCGGTCTGCGCGCGGGAGACGATCAGGGTGGCGTAGGTGAGCCCGATGGCCGCGGACTGGGAATCCGAGCCGTCGGCCAGGAGCTGCAGCGGCGCGCTCTTTGTCCCGTCCAGCGACCTGCCGAACCCGGGCGGGATGACGAGCGCCAGGGAGGATCTTCCCTCCTCTATGCTTCGCTCCGCGCTCTGCGCGTCAGGCACGTACACGCTTGCGACGTAGCTTCCGGACTCCAGGAAGCTGGCGACAAGCTGCCTGCTTTCCACGCTGTGGTCCTGGTCGCAGATGGCCAGGGGGATGTCCTTCACATCCATGTTTGCCGCGTACCCCAGGAGCGCAATCTGCAGGACGGGGGACAGGAAGATCAGGGGAAGGAGCCGACGGTCCCGGCGCAGCTGCTGGAACTCCTTTCGGATGATGAAGCGGATGGTCCTCATTTGCCCCTCCTCAGGCGAAGCACGCTGAGCCCGCCCATTACGGCCGCGAAGATGAGGAGCGCCAGCACCTGGTCACCGAAGGCCTGGAAGCCGACCCCCTTCACCATGATCGCGCGCAGCGCGGCAAGGTAGTACCTGCCCGGCAGCAGGTAGCTGACTGCCTGGATGACAACGGGCATGTTGCGGAAGGGAAAGACGAACCCGGAGAGGATGAATGTCGGCAGAAGCGTGAGCAGGGAGGAGAGGAGAAAAGCCACCTGCTGGCTGTCGGATATCGTGGACAGGAAGACGCCGAAGGCGAGGCAGCCGAAGAGAAAGATCAGCGTCACCACGCTGAGGTCCAGCCAGCTCCCCTTCACCGTCACTCCGAAGAGCAGGCGGCTGGTTGCCAGGATGGTGGCCGCTGCCACCAGGCTGATGAAGAGGTACGGCACCGTCTTCCCGAGGATCAGCTCCATGGGCTGCACCGGGGAGACGATGATCTGCTCCATGGTGCCCCTCTCCTTTTCCCGCACGATGGAAAGGGTGGTGGACAGCACTGCCGTCATCATGAGGATGAGGACAATCAGGCCGGGGATCAGGAAATTGGCGCTTCGAAGCTCGGGGTTGAACAGGACGCGCGGGCGGAAATCTATGGTGGTCTTCATCCCCGTGACGCCGGCCCGCTCCAGGGAGCGCACGAAGGCGCGCTGCGAGTAGTCTGCCGCAACCGCCTGCACGTAGCCGATTGCCGTTGCCGCCGTGGTGCCGTTGGACCCGTCCACAATGGCCTGAACCTCCGACCCTCTCCCCGTTTCCCACGGCTCTCCCGAAGTCTTTCGGGATGACAAGCGCAACGAGCACGCTGCCCCTCGTCCAGGAGGCCGTCGATCTGGGACTCCCTGTCCAGCACCTGCTTCAGGTCGAAATACTCGGAGTGCAGAAACGACTGCAGGAACTCCCTGCTTGACGGCGTCTTGTCCCGGTCAAGGACGGCCATCTGGATGTGCTTGACGTCCAGGCTGATGGCAAACCCGAACATGAGGAGAAGGAAGAAGCGGCACTACCAGGAGCATCCCGAGGGTGGCTGGGTCCCGCGATACCTGGCGAAGCTCCTTGACCATGATGGTTGCAATCCGCGCGCGGTTCATGCCTTCGCCTCTCCGTTTCGATCTATCAGCCGGATGAAGACGTCTTCCAGGGAAGGGACGATGCGGGCGTAGGCGCTCACCGTCAGCCCGGCGGAGCGCAGCGCGGCCACCGCGGCCTCCACGTCCTGGTCCTTGTCCAGGCTGACGTGCAGCCGGGTGGCAAAAATCGCCGTCTCCCTGACCTCTGGCACCCCGCGCAGCGTGGACATCCCCGCCACAGGATCGGAACACTCCACCTCGAAGACGCTTCCGGTGATCACCTCGCGCTTGAGCGCTCCGGGGCTTCCCTGCGCGACAATCCTGCCGGCGTGCATGAGGACCAGCTCGTTGCAGTACTCCGCCTCGTCCAGGTAGTGGGTGGTCACCAGGACCGTCGTGCCGGCCTGTGCCAGCTCGTTGATGACGTCCCAGAAGAGCCTGCGGGAGATGGGGTCGGTGCCTCCCGTGGGCTCATCCAGGAACACGATGCCGGGGTGATGAAGCATGGCGCAGCCCAGGGCGAGGCGCTGCTTCCAGCCGCCGGAAAGCTCCCGCGTGAGGACCCTTTCCCTGCCTTCCAGCCCGGCCAGGCGGACAGTCTCTCTCTGTCTCTCGGCGAGCTCCCGGTCGGAAAGCCCGTACACGCCGCCGAAGAACCTGATGTTCTCCTCCACGGTGAGGTCGTTGTACAGGGAGAATCTCTGCGACATGTAGCCGATTCTGCGTTTCACGCCTTCGGGATTCCGGGCGATGTCTATTCCCGCCACTGATGCCGTTCCCGATGTCGGGGCAAGGAGGCCGCAGAGCATCCGGATGGTGGTGGACTTTCCCGCTCCGTTTGCGCCCAGGAGGCCGAAGATGCTCCCCGCCGGCACGTCGAAGGAGACGGAGTCAACCGCCACGAACGAGCCGAAGCGCTTGGTGAGCTTCTCCGTGTGGATTGCGTTCTCCGCCGCTGCCTCCGCCGAGCCCGCGCCCCCGTCCCTGAACGAGATCACTGTCCCACCGCCCTCTCCAGCGCGGCCCGCGCCACCTGGCAGTCGAACAGCGCGCCGTCTTCCCTGAGGCGCGCCCGCACCAGCAGGGTCTGCGCGTCCAGGCTTTCCGAGGAAAGCGCGACGCCCTGGCGGTATCGCTCCTGCGTCACCCTGTCGTTCTCCTCTGCCTGCGCTGTCTCCTGGTGGAGCGCGGCCAGCCGTCCCACCGCCTCGTTGAGCGTGACATAAGCGCGGATGACGTCCGTCGTCACTCCATCCGCGATCTTGCGTGAGCTCTGCTCCGCCTGCGTGAGCTTGTTCCTTGCCTGCTCCTCCTGGGCAAGGACCTGGGGATAGCGGCCAAGGTCTATCGAGGCCTGGATCCCGAGGGACCAGGTCCCCACGAACTGGTCGGACGGCGGGAACACCCGCTGGTTGGGGTCCGCAAGCGTGTAGTCTCCCGTGAGGGAGATGCTCGGGAAGAGGCCGGCCCGCGCGAGGTCCACCCCGGCCTCGGATGCGCTCACCCGGGAACGCGACGCCTGGATCTCCGGGCGCGAGGCAACGGCGCGCGTCACGAGATCCTGGAGGCTGTCGGAGGGCGCATTCACCGTCAGGGCCGCATCGTCGGGAATATCCACTCCGTCGCTCCAGGGAAGCCCGATGAGAATTGCCAGGCGGGACCGCGAAATCTCCTCTGCGCTTTGCGCGCTTGCCAGCTCGATCTTCGCGTCCTCCAGGCGCATCTGTGCCTGCAGCACGTCGTTGTTCGTTGCCATGCCCTGGTCAAGGAGCTTGCGCGCGTCCGCAAGATGTGTGTCCGCCTGCGCCACGCTCTGCGCGATGGCCTGCGCCTGCGTCTTTGCCTTTGCCAGGTTCCAGAAGGCCTCCGTGATGGAGTAGCGCAGGTCCAACCTGCTCTTACCGAGGTCCCCCCTGCTGGAATCCCGCAGGGCCTCCGCCTGCCTGATCGAGCTTGCGATGCGCGTCCCCGTGAAAAGAGGCTGCTGCAGGGCGAGCTTGATGCTGGTGTTGTTGTCCAGGCTCGGGGGGAACGTTATGGGCTGCGGGATGAACGGGACAGACAGGCTGCCGGGAGCCACGTCAGAGAGCCGCGCGTACCCGCCCTGCAGAGACAGGGAGGGCAGGTACTGGCCCTGCATCTCGCGGATCTTCGCCTCCGCAATCCGCGTTTCAAGCTCATCCGCGCGGAGCCCCGCATCGTTTGCAAAGCCCAGGCGAAGGCATTCCTCCAGGCTCACCACGACGCGCGGCGCCTCCGCTTGTGCGGGGAGGGCAGGGGCGGCGCACAGCGCAACTGCCACCGCCGCCAGGATGCTCGCTCTCATGTGGCCACCTCGCTTTCGCTTCGTATCAAAGAGATGAATGCGTTCTCCAGGCTGGAGGGGATGACCCTGAGGGAGGTGACCTGGATTCCCTCCACGTCCAGGGCCGCGCGCGCGGCCTGTTCCCCGGCCTGTCGCGTCCACGGCCACCGCGTTCAGCCGGTCGCCGAAGAGCTGGACCTCGCGAAGCTCGCCGAGCCTGCGCAGCACAGCGCTTGCGCGCCGGATGTCGGCGCAGATGATCTCCAGCACGGAGCCCTTCATGGCGGCCTTGATCCGCGCGGGGCTTTCAGCCGCCATGAGACGGCCCGCGTTCATGAGCCCCACGCGGCTTGCCCTTTCCGCCTCGTCCAGGTACGGGGTGGACATCACGATGGTGATGCCTTCCCGCAGGAGCTGGGACAGGATGATCCAGAACTCCCTGCGGGAGACCGGGTCAACGCCGGTGGTCGGCTCATCCAGGAAGATGATGCGCGGGCGATGGACCAGCGTGCAGGCAAGGGCGAGCTTCTGCTTCATGCCGCCGGAGAGGCGGTCCGCCAGGCGGCTTCGGAACGGGAGGAGCCTGTGTGAAGGAGAGCAGCTCCCGACGGCGGTCCTGGAAGTCAGCAACTCCATGGATCCGGGCAAAGAACTCGATGTTCTCATCAACGGTGAGGTCCCCGTAGAGGCTGAAGCGCTGGGAGAGATAGCCGATCTGCTCCTTCACCCAGGGAAGCTCGCGCTGGAGGTCGCGGCCGAACACCTGCACGCTTCCCGCGGCGGGCCTCAGGATTCCGCACAGCAAGCGGATGGTGGTGGTCTTTCCCGCGCCGTCGGGGCCGACGAGCGCGAACATCTCGTTTGCCTCCACGCGCAGGTCCAGTCCTGGAGATGGCGCGCACGCTCCCGTAGCTGTAGGAGAGGCCCGTCATCTCGATTGCGGGAGTCACGCCGCGGGGCTCATACCTGCGGGAGTCACGCCGTCACCCTCCCATCCTGGCCAGGGTGGCATCCGCCGGGCATGCCCGGCTTGAAGATCTGATCGGGATTGGAGATCTCTATCCTGACCGCATACACAAGCTTCACGCGCTCATCCTTTGTCTGGATATCCCGCGGGGTGAACTCCGCGATGGGGGAAATGTAGGTGACCTTGCCGGGATAGGTGGCGCCTTTTCGGGAGTCTATGGAGATCCGCGCCTCCTGCCCCAGGCGGATGTTGCCCAGGTCAGTTTCCGGCACGTAGATGGTGAGCTTCACGGTGCTCAGGTCCGTGATCACGTACAGCCCGGTGCCCGGCGCCGCAAGCTCTCCCTCCTCCACGAGCTTTTCCGTCACAATGCCGCTGGTGGGCGAACGCACAGTGCAGTCCTGGATGCTCTTTTCCAGGAGCCGCACCGAGTAGACGGCCTGGTCCACCCGGGCAAGCGCGGCCCTGACGTCTTCCGGCCGGGCGAAGTTCTGCAGTCTCAGCAGCGCCTGCTCTGCGGAGCTGGCCTGCGCTTTGGCGTTGGCGTAGCGGAGCTCCGCGTCGTCACGCTGCTTCTTCGTGGCAGCGTTCACCTTGAACAGGCTTTCCATCCGCTCGAAGTCTTCCTGCGCGTTTCGAAGGGTGTCATTTGCCTGGTTGACGGCGTCCTTCGCCTGGGCAAGGTCCTCTCCCCGGGCGCCCGCGGTCAGCAGGTCCAGCTGCGCTTTCGCAAGGTCCACGCCGCTTCCGGCCTGGCCGAGCTGGAGCTCCAGGGCCGCGTGATCGATCACGGCCAGGATTTCCCCCTCCTTCACGAAGGATCCTTCGCTGGCGTCCAGGTGAAGGATCTCCCCGGAGGACTTGGAAGAGACCTGCACGCTGGTGGCTTCGATGGTGCCGGAGGCCTCGATTGCGCGGGAAGCGCTGGAGCACGCGGCCAGGATGAGACACGCCACAGCGGCTGTCAGAAACTGCTTCATACCTTTCCCTCCTGGGTGAAGAACTTTCGGCGAGCGTTGTCCGTGAGGATCCCGCCGAAAAGAATGCGGATGAAGGAATCGAAAAGGATTCCGGGCGCAAAAGGAAGCTTCACCATCTGGGACGGCGTCAGGACCGCGGTTATTGAGCTGACGAAGAGCAGCGGGACAAGGCGTCCATCTATGTCCCTTCGGATGAAGCCCTTTTTTCTGCCTTCCTCAAGGAGCCGCGTGACGATGCTGAATACGTGCTCCTGGCGGAACTTGTCGATCTTTTCCCACAGCTCCGGCTTGTTGTAATAGATGTCATGGACCATCGTTTCGCTGAGCATGCTGATCTGGGCCCCGACCACCTTGAAGAGCCCGTGGATGCGATCCAACCAGGGGAGATCCACTTCCTCTCCGAGCCGGGCCGCTTCCACGCCGATTGCGGCAATCCTCTCCTCCACCGCGGCTGAGATGAGGGCGTCCTTGTTCGGGAAGTACTTGTACAGGGTCTTCTTGCTGATGCCCTGGATGGAAGCAATCTCTTCCATTGAAAGGGCGCTCACGCCCCGCTGGAAGAAAATGGTGCGGGACCGATCCAGGATCATTCTGCGCTTTTCTGCGTCCGGATTTCTTTTTGCCATACCATCCCCAAAGGAAACGAATTATGTGTAAATCGTTTCCATTCAGAATATAGAGCATGAAACCTCTGGCGTCAAGCGGTGTTCTCTTTAGTGGTAGGGCCTTTGCCACCGATACTAGGGGAGGGGCGGTACAGGATGAAAACATCGACGCGCGACATTCTCTTCATCTTCATCGGTCTTTTCGTTTCCATTGGAACGGTGTGGGCATCAAGGGCGGGAGTGGAGATGCGCCTGGGCAAGGACGTGGCGTACCTCAACAACGTCGGCAGAAGCGCATCCGGGGAGAGGTCGCTCAGCCGGTCACTGCAGGAGAAGTTCGGGGCGGATGCTGCGCAGATCGAGGGTCTGAGAAAGCAACGCCTGGGCTACGGGGACATCTCCGTCGTCATGGCCCTGGCGTCCCGCCTGCATGGCGGCATCAGCAGGCTTAATATAGAAAGAATTGTTTCGCGATGGCGGGCCCCGCGGTCGGGAGACTGGGCGCGCATCGCCCGGTCCATGGGCGTCCGCGTGGACAGGGTGGTGCTCCAGATAGAGAGCCTGACGACCAGGGAGAGCAGGACTTCCGTGGGGACCACGGCCGCGCGAACGACAGGCACGGGAACGACCTCCTCCGGGACAACTGCCACGGGGACTACTGCCGCCCGTTCAAGAAGCTATGACCCTGTGTGGAAGCTGGTGCACGGCGGCTGACGCGTCACTGGGGCCGATGCACAGTCCATGACTGACGCGTCACTGGGGCCGATGCGCAGTCCATGACTGACGCGTCACTGGGGCCGATGCGCAGTCCATGACTGACGCGTCAGCCCGCCGTGACTCCGGCCCGTGCTGCTCCGGCCCTTTGCCATGTGATTCATGGGCCCGTGGCCGTGCCCGAGTGACAGCGCTGCTGACGCCTTGAGGATCCTGGTCACGTAGCGCTTCGCCGCACGCACGGCATCCAGGGTCGAGTCGCCAAGGGCGAGCCTTGCCGCAATCGCGGAAGCGAACGTGCAGCCCGTCCCGTGCGTATTGCGCGTGTCGATGCGGCGCGCGGACAGTTCCTGGAACTTCTTCCCGTCAAAGAAAAGGTCCGTGCTGTAGCCCGGTCCCCAGCAGGTGCCCGCCCTTCACCACAACGCACTTCGGTCCCCGCGCGTGGATTGCCCTGGCGGCCTCCCGCATGCCCTCCAGGTCCATGATGGAAAAGCCGCAGAGCACCTCCGCTTCCGGCAGGTTGGGGGTGACCACCGCGGCCAGCGGCAGGAGCGTTTCAATCAGGGCGCCGCGGGCCTTTGGCTCCAGGAGCGGGTCTCCGCTCTTTGCAACCATGACCGGGTCCACAACGAGCGGCCGGAGCTTGTGCTGCACGACCTTGGCAGCCACCGCCTCGATGATCCCCTGGTTGGAGAGCATGCCCGTCTTCACGGCGTCCGCGCCAATGTCCTTGATGACGGCGTCTATCTGGAGCGCCACGAACTTCGGCGTGACGGGAAAGATCCCGAGCACTCCTTCGGTGTTCTGCGCGGTGAGGGCGGTGATGGCGCTCATCCCGTAGACCCCAAGCGCCGCGAACGTCTTCAGGTCCGCCTGGATTCCCGCCCCGCCGCCGGAATCCGAGCCTGCAATTGTCAGCGCCCTTTTCATTTGAAGTGATCCCATCCCGCATCTCCCAGGGGCAGTGTTTTTCCGTCAGGGAGAACGAGCTGGGCCGGTTGGTCCGCGGGGAGGATCTCCCCGATGATCGTGACCGGCGTCCCCGTCTCCGCCGTGATCCTCTGCGCGAGCCTCTCCGCTTTCCCCGGAGGCGCCGTGATCAGAAGCTCGTAATCCTCTCCCCCATGAAGCGCAAAGTGCCACTCATCCCCGCGCGCGGACTGGGAAAGCGCCCGGTTCTCCGGACGCACGGGGAACCGCGCCGCCTCCAGCCGGGCGCTCACGCCGCTTTTCTGGCAGACATGGCCCAGGTCCCCTGCAATGCCATCACTCACGTCGATCATGGAGCTGGCCTGGCGCAGGGCGCCAATCAGCGCCCCCTCCTTGACCCGCGGCGTTGGAGAGTACTGACGCTCCCCGGCGGTAGCGGCGTAGGACTCATCCGTCTTCAGGTTGTGGTCAAGGAGGAGCGCCACCCCCGCGGCGGCATCACCGACGCTGCCCGTGACCATGATCCTGTCTCCCGCCTTTGCTCCTGACCTGAGCACCACGTTGTCCCGCAGAGTCTCCCCCAGGAGAAAGACGTCAATGAACATTCCCAGCCGGGAGCGCGAGATATTTCCGCCAACGATCTCCACGCCGAACTTTTCCCCCTCTTCACGGAGGCCCGCGTACAGCTCGTCAACGAAGCTCACCTCCATGTCGCCGGGCAGCCCCAGCGACACCAGGGCAAACCTGGGGATGCCCCCCGCGGAGGCTATGTCGCTCAGGTTGATTGCAAGCGCTTTGCGCCCGAGGCTCCGGGGCGGGATTGCATCCCGCAGGAAGTGCGCCCCCTCCACCTGGACGTCGCAGGTGGCAAGCCACACGCTTTCAGCGGACCCTTCCACCACGGCCACATCGTCTCCAATACCCACCACCACATTCGGCCCCGGCTCGGGAGCGCGGAGCGGATCCTGTCGATGAGGCCGAACTCTCCCAACTGATCGATTTTCAAGGTGTCCTCATTTTTGCGATGCGGCTGCCACTGCGGCGTGAATGGCCCGCGCCGCCGCTTCGATGTCTTCCGCGGCCACGACCGCAGACACTACTGCCACTCCCGCCGCCCCAGCCGCAATGATCGAGGCGGCATTCCGGGCGTTGATCCCGCCTATGGCCACGACAGGGATACTCACGGCACCGGCCAGTTGACGCAGGCCCTCCACGCCCATGGGAGCCGGCGCATCCGGCTTTGTGGGCGTTGCGAATATGGGGCTTGCCCCGATGTAGTCAGCGCCGTCCGCCATTGCCTTCTTCGCTTCCTGGACGTTCCCCGCGGAGACCCCCAGGATCCGCCCCTTGCCGATCATCCTGCGGGCAAGGTATGCCGGCATGTCATCCTGGCCCACGTGCACTCCGTCCGCATCCACCGCCAGGGCCACATCGACCCTGTCGTTCACAATGAACGGCACGCCCGCCGCCCGGCACAGCTGCCGGACTTCGCGCGCTTCTTCGATCATCCGGCGGGTGGTTGCGGACTTCTCCCGGTACTGGACCACCGTCACCCCGCCGCGCACCGCCGCTTCTACCACGTGCGTGAGCGGTCTGCCCAGGGAGAGACCCGCATCCGTGACGAGGTACAGCGTGTAGTCCACCGGTGTTCTCAGCTCAGCTCCAGGATGCGGGCGCCCTTTGTCACGTCCCCCGGCCTGAGGTTGTAGAGGCAGTCAATCAGCGCCGTGCGGAAGGAACCGGGCCCCCGGACGCCCCTTGCGGCGTTCTGCGCGGCAAGGCCGTAGGCGGCCAGGGCGCACGTCGTTGCCAGGAGCCTGTCCAGCTCAACCGCGCAGAAGATTGCAATCACGGTGGTGGCCATGCACCCGGTGCCGGTCACGGTCTTCAGCATCTGGTGGCCGTTGTCCACGCCCAGCACGCGCGTGCCATCCGAGATGACGTCACGCTTGCCCGTGATGGCAACCACTGTGGTCCTGCGTTTCGCCAGGTCCCGCGCGACCCCCGCGGGGTCTTTCACCCCTTCCACCGATTCAACCCCCTTCACCATCCCGCCCGCGCCTGCAAGCGCGCCCACTTCCCCCGAGTTGCCGCGAATCACATCCACGTGCATCTCTTTCATGATGCGCTCCGCGGTCTCGTTGCGATACCGTGTGGCTCCGACACCCACGGGGTCATAGATCACGGGCACGCCGCGCTCGTTGGCGCGCTTGCCCGCAATGATCATGGCATCCACGAGGTCCGGGTACAAGGTGCCGGGGTTCAGGATCAGCGCCCCCGCGGCCTCCACCATGTCCGCCACTTCCTCCTTTGCGTGGGACATCACCGGCAGCGCACTGAGGGCAAGCGTCGCATTGGCCGTGTCGTTCATGACCACCCAGTTGGTCATGTGATGGATGAGCGGGTGGCGCTGGTGGATGCGCTCCAGGAGCTCGGCCGCTATTGCGCCGAAGCTCTTCGTGTGAATATCAGGTGCGGTCATTCTTTGTCCTCCATGTGAATCCGACTGCCAGGGAAAGCAGGAAAGCCACGGCAAAGCTCGGCAGTGAGCCGCCTGCCGCTCCCAGGGATGCAGGCACGAGCTTCTGCCATGCGGGGAAAATTGCGCCCAGGGTGCCGGGGTTTGCCAGGTGGTACACGGCCACACCGATGACCCATACGATCATTGCCGGGATGTTCACTCCGCCGGTGTACCAGTACGCTCCGCGGGTCTTGTAGAACTCTTCCACCTTGTAGCCGCGGCCGCGCAGCACGAAGTAGTCGGCGGTGAGGATCCCGAACAACGGCACGAAGAAGGAGCCGATCACGAACAGGAAGTTCTGGTACCGCGTGATGTCCAGGAACACCGCCACCAGGAAACACGCAACGCCCAGCCCCGTGATGAGCCAGCGCTGCTTCACCTTCGGGAAGAGATTCTGGATGGAGACGGCGGATGAATACAGGTCCGCCCACGCGTTGTGCGTCTCATCCGCAAGGAGAATCAGGAGCGCCACCCACCCGGCAGTGAGCGCGATTGCCGAAGCGAAGTCCCTCGGCTCCTGCGCAACCTTCGAGCCCAGGAGCAGCATGGCGCCCAAGGGCCAGGAACCACGCGTTGGTGACGAAGAACCCGATCATGGTGCCCAGGAACCCGCGGCCCGTGGACCGGGAGAACCTGTTGTAATCCGCAACCAGCGGAAGCCACGAGATGGGGAGGGCAATGGCCAGGTCGACGCCAATCCCGAAGGAAAGGGAGCCGTCCCCAGCCTGCCTCAAGAGGGCGTGGATGTCGTAGCGCGTGAAAACGAGCACGGTAAGCCAGACCCCCGTGGCAAGCGCAATCCAGACGGCAAACTTCTCCAGCCACTGGCGGACCACGCCGATGGGACCGCCAACCCCCATCAGGATGACTATGGCCGCGAACACGGCGGCCCAGACAACGTAGCTGCCCGTGCCGAAAAGGGTGCGGGCGATTGTGGATGCGGCCACCCCCATGACGACAAACTCGAAGATGGTCCATCCGATGAGCTGGAGCACGTTCAGCACCGTGGGCACGTAGCTTCCGCGCACGCCAAGCACCGGGCGCAGGAGCACCATGGTGGGCGCGCCGGTTGCGCTGCCCGCAACGCCAACCAGGGCAAGGAGCAGGCAGCCCGCGGCGCTGCCAATCAGGACGGCAAGAAGCGCCTGGCCGAGCCCCAGCCCCGGCACCAGGAATGTGCCTGCCAGCATGACAAGGAGCCCGATCCCCAGGTCTCCCCACAGGACAAGGAAGTCCATGAAGCCAAGCACCCGGTTCTGCCGCGGGACAGGCTCGATCCCCCATTCGGGCGGGGCGTGCGTGAGAATCCTCTGTATTGCCTTCGAGGTCATCATGTTCAATCAACTCCCTGCGTCGGGGCGATAAAGGAGACAAAAAAAGCCGCCCCAGTGTTCGCCGGGGCGGCTTCCCAATGCCGGTGTACCGTCCCTGCGCTGGCATTATCCAGATCAGGTTCAACGGGTCGGCGGCTAACAGCCGCCATCTCAGCCCGGTCTCTACCGAGCTCCCCGAAAAATGTCTCCTGCTGATTTTGAATGTAGCGATGGATCAAGACGGTGTCAACACAAACGGGGGAACCGTGAGCCGCTTACGCGCGTGTCAGGACTTCACGGACCTTTTCTGTCAATGACTTGAACGTGAACGGCTTCTGAATGAGGTCCACCCCGGCGGCGGGAAGACCCTGTCCTTTCAGGATGTCACCGGGATATCCCGACATATACAGGACCTTCAGCCCTTTCCTTTCGAGGGCAAGCCTGGCGTACAGCTCCCTGCCGTTCATTCCTTCGAGGACCACGTCGGTGATCAGGAGGTCAACCGCACCGGCATACTGCTGGGCAACCCGGATTGCGGAGTCGCCGTCTCTGGCATCAAGCACGGTATACCCGCAGTCACGCAACAGGCGGCCGACAAGCCTCCGGATCTGATCCTGGTCCTCTACCACCAACACGGTCTCATCTCCCCGTACCGTCTGCCCGGGGGGACCGTTGTCCGTCTCACGAGGGGAATCCGCGCTGCGGGGAAGGTAGATTCTGAACCGCGTGCCTTCTCCCGGAGCACTCTGAACCTCGATGCTTCCGCCGTGCTGCTTCACGATGCCGTACACGGTGGAAAGCCCGAGCCCTGTGCCCTTGCCCCCGCTCTTGGTCGTGAAAAAAGGGTCAAAGATCCGCCGGACAGTGTCCGCCGTCATTCCCTCCCCCGTATCCGCCACCGTCAGGAGCACGTGCCTGCCCGGCTTCACGTCTTCGTGGCCTTTCGCGTAGGCCTGGTCAAGGTCAACCTCGCTCGTCTCAATGGTGAGCGTGCCTCCCATGGGCATTGCATCCTGGGCGTTTGCCGCAAGATTGAGGATGATCTGCTCTATCTGTCCCGCGTCCGCAAGCACGGGGCCCAGCGGTCCAAAGCGCAACGAGAGGGAAATGTTTTCCCGAACGGTGCGGCGAAGGATGCTGTCAAATCCCGTGATGACCTGGTTCAGGTCCAGGGGCTTCATTTCCAGGGATTGCCTCTGGCCGATGGCGAGGAGTTGGCGCGTGAGGCTGCGGGAGCTCTCCGTTGCGGAGATTATCTCATCCACGTGCGCCCCCGAGACGGCGTCCGGGGGAAGCTCCATCTTGAGCAGCTCCGCGTGCCCAAGAATGACGGCCAGCATGTTGTTGAAATCATGCGCCACGCCACCGGCAAGGAGGCCGAGGCCTTCGAGCTTCTGCGCAGACAGCATCCTTCGCTCCAGGTCCAGCCGCGCCTCCTCGCTTCGCC
>CAVUXE010000026.1:0-9633 GCA_963745235.1 uncultured Spirochaetota bacterium
CGCCCTGCCCTTGTGCACCCCGGGGACATGGTTTAGCTCGCGCGCTCGGTGAGGTCCCCCGCTCGAGGGCTTCCCCAGCTGCACCGCGTTTCGCCTGTTGTCGATATGGACGTCTTTGTGTCCCGCAAGCTGCAAGGCGTTGTTGCATGCTTTCTCCCACGCGGGGTGAGCATCCCTGACCAGGTCGCGGTTGTGCCACTCAAGACTCGCTGTCTTTTTCTTTGCGAATCCTTCAGCCGTGATGTCTCGGTCAGTCGTCAGAACGTGAGCGTGAAGATTTCTCGCGTCGTTCTTTTCGTTTGGCTCGTGGATCACGTACTGCGCCACCATGCCCTTCTCCACCAGGTAGTCCTTGAGGAAGCTTCTCACCAGGTGCTCCGCCTCCTGCTTGTTAAGCTCGCAGGGGATGGGGAGCATCCAGTCGCGCCCCGTGATGGCGTTGGACTTCCCTCCCGCGTGCTCCGCGTCGTTCCAAAGCCGCCCGGTGCACTCGCGGTAAAGCTTCTTGTCGCTGGGGTCGACGTCCTTCAGGTATTCGGGTGCGTTCTCGGGTGAAATGATGCCCCGCGCGATGACCGGATCCTCCCCGCGCTCGCCAAACTTGTAGTCGTGGGCCTCAAGGAACCTGTCGGCTTCCAGGTGCAAGTCCATGCGGTTGTGGTAGGCGGCTATTCCCACGGTGGTCATGGGCCTGTGGGTCTTGCCAATCGATCGGGACCTCTGGATGGCCCGAACGCTGGGGTGAAGCGGCTTGGTTTTCATGGACTTTCCCCTTCTTCTCTGATAGCTTATGAGCCACGCTGCCGAAGAGGCCAGCGTGGGGCATAAGCGCCATGGGGTTTTAGGGGGCCAGTGGCCCCCTAACGCATGGAAGTCCGTAGGGACTTCTGTTAAATGCGCTCCGACTACAAGCCACACAATAGCACTCCGTGCAAAATAGCGCAATGCGCTTGTGTGGCTTGTAGTCGGAGGGCCGCGCCCCCCTCGGGTCCCTTCTGTGTCGGGTTCCTACACTGAGGCCCCCGCGAAGTGTAGGCGACACGGAAGGCGAGGCGGGCGCGGCCTAAGATTCGTCTTCGACTTTGCGGGGTGGTACTAGGTATGCGGCAGGGCGCCTGATCGTTCGCTACAGCCCCGCCACGCGCCTTGGCCGGCGGCTTTCCGGGCGGCTATGCCGTCGAAACAGCTTACCAGGAGAAAAACATGCCTGAGCTCAAAGCCCAGATCGAAGAGGTAGAAAAGAAGCTTCAATCCGAGCGGGTCGCCGCCAACCAGGCCAAAGACCCAAAGGAGAAGGCCGGCCACCTGCGAGTGATCAAGCGCCTCTATGCCAAGCTCGCCCAGCTACAGATCGTGGGGGTGGTCCGCGCCGAGCGGGCTTCCAAGGTCGATGCGGCAAAGCTGCGCGCCCAGCGCTCGCACTTCATGTACGTGGTCATGGGCGAGCTATTGAAGAAGGCCCGCGGGGATGAAGGCATCAAGAGCCTGATCAATCGGGCGGTGTCGTGGATCGGAAATCCAAAGGAAAAAGAGAAGGCTGTCAAACAGCTATCGCTTCTGCAGGCTGAATGGGCAAAGCCTGCAAAGCCCAAGGCACCTCCACCAAAGCCGCCGGAGTCAAAGCGATAGGATACCCGCCTGCGGCGACAGGTGGAACCAACGAGGTGTGGATCCCCCCAAGGGGGGCCGCCCGCCCACCGATCCTTACCCCTCAGGGTCCTCGATACCGTCCCCGCTGGAATCCAAACCCTCCACGGGCGGGAAAGGTCCTTTCGCCGCCACCGCGTTGTAGATCATGCGGGTGAATATCTCGTTAGGCCGCTGCTTGCGGCAGTACAACTGCACAAACCGCTCCCACATCGCCGTGTCGATGATAAACGACACCCCTCGTAATCCTGGATGCGCTTCTTGCCACCTCTGGTGGCGCCGCTGGTTCTTTCGTTGCGTCTTTGTTAATCCCTGACTCGGCTGCTCGTGCTCTCCCTGCACTGGCTTTGCCTTTTCTGGCTCTGGGTATTTGATCAGCTCACCCTTCATCCCTTCCCTCCAACCCTCCCGCCCTCTTATGCATGCTGCTGTGCTTGTTGCTTTTCGTTGTACCACTCTCCCGCAAACTCTCCCTCGTAGACCTCTTCCCCCTCAACACAACCCGTCCCCCTCCACTCCGCTATAGTCCTCTTCCCACACATACTCGGAAAACAAGTACAGCTGCTCACGCTTCATTTCACTCACTCCCTCACCCTCTTCCAGGGCAGGCCAGCTATTGCCGCCTCGAGCCGTGCCGCACTCTGCGGATCACTCTGTTCGGCCAGGACCTTCTCCCGTTCGGCTTTCCGCTCCCGTTCTCCCTCTTCCCTCTCGCGTCTTTGATGCTCTTGCTCGCGATCTCGCGATACTCGGTCTCGGGATGCTTTACGCCACTTCAGAAAGTCCCGCGGAAAGAAGGTCACCCTCTCGGGCGCCGTTTCGACACATGTAGCGAAAGCCTGAATAAGCTCTTCCTCGGGGATGCCGCTACGGGTAAGCTCTGCGATGCCCTCCGACCAGTCCCTCCCGACCACCAGGGGAGCTTTTCGAGCTTGGGCCTCTTGTTTTATACGCGTAAGCAAAACAGAGAGAGAGGGAACGGACTTCGGTACGGGTGTACGTCTTGGGAGGGATAGCCTTGCCGCGGGCCGGTGCACGCGCTCCCCTCTCTTTTGGTTTTCTGGATCTAGTTCAGATTGAATATAGTTCGTGTGATCATGGCTCACAGGGGGCTGTGATTCACGATCACAGGGGGTGTCCTCCTGGGCGACAGGGGGGTACTTATGGGCTTCCAGGGGCATGAGCTGGTAGACGTTGGAAGTCACACCGCCGTCGGGGCGAAATCGGGCGCTACGCTTGAGATAGCCCCGGGACTCCAGGCGAGTGAGGCTGCGCGCTACGGTCTCTCTGGCGCATCGGGCGAGCTTGCCTATCGTGGCCATGGAGGGCCAGCAGGTGCCCTCCCCGTCTGCGTGCTTGGCTATGGCCAAGTACACCAGGATATCGACACGGCTGAGAGTCTGGTCCTCGAGGATGATGTTTTCGATGAGCGTAAAGGGTAGACGTCGACGCTCTACTCCGACGGAATCACTTTGCATGGTCCCCTCCAGAGGCATGGCGCTCGGGACATACTTCAAGCGCTGATTTTTTGCTTGACGTTCCGGAGGGTTTGTGCTACTGTCGGATTTACCAGAAGCGACAGTAGCATTGCCCACCAGGGCGCAAGCATAGCCCCCGAGAGACTCGGGGGTTTTGCGTTTTTAGGCTGTTCGACGAACAGCGCGTGTTATTCGATTAAGGATTTTCCTATCGGCTTGACCCCTCCCAAGATCATCAAACAGCATACAATGCCGGCGTGCATCTTGCAACACTTACCGCTTCGGCTTTGATTTGAGTAACCTCGGCTACTCCTCGGAGAAGTAGTCGGCGTCTACCTTCTTCACCTCGTAAGACTGGATTTTTGAAACACCCACGCCGTGATCGACCATCAGCCTCGAAAGCGTCTGCCCGTCGATCAGGACTATCTTGCTGTCGATTCTATCAACGAAATCAATCGCATCTTTAGAGAATCCAGACGTTGTGATGAATACGCCCTTCTTAGCTCGATTCCCGCCTAACGCACCGACAAACTTCTGAATTTCGGGGCGCCCAACAGTAGCGTCCCAACGCTTTGCTTGGATGTAGATCACGTCCAACCCGAGTCGATCCTCTTTAATAATCCCATCGATTCCCCCATCTCCCACATGGCCTACTGCCTGCCCAGCGTCGTGAAGGTTCCCGCCGTACCCCATATTGACGAGAAGCTCGACGACGATGCGCTCGAAAAAAGCTGGCGATGCGACCTTGACTTGTTCAAGGACATCAGCTTCGAGGTCGGCGCGTAGTCTTTGATAGGCAGCATCAAACGCTTCCTCTGGGGTCTCCGCTGACGCGGACGCTTCTTTTTTCTCCTCGCCCTGGTTGTGGTGAAGATCACGGAAAGCGACGAACTCAGGAAACTGCTCAAGGAAGTGGATATCGATACGCTCAGGCCTGGAGGAAAGAACGGCCTTGCCTTTCTCGGACAGTCGGAAGAAACCTCTTCGGACCGAGTCAATTAGACCAGCCTTCGCCATGTAGGTCCGCGCCCAACCTGCTCGGTTCCTGATCACCGTCTGCTGGCCACTGGGGAGCATTGTTTGGCGCTCATTAGGGGTGAGCCCAAACTCCTCCGACAAGGCGGCTATCGCTTCTTCAAGCTTGTGCTCTTTCTCGTCAGAGAGGAATCGAAGGAGCGGGAGCATCAACGTTTGGTAATCTGGTATTGGCATGGGTCAAGATTAGCACAAGCTAACCGTTACGAGCATGCTTCCAGCCACAGAGCCAAGGATAGCCTCCTCTTGAATATATATCGTTTCAGTATTATTGTACAAGTTAAACGATGGTTATTAACAATAGGAACACTATAGGATCGATAGAGGAGGGATAGAACTTGAAAACCATAGCCGTATGGGTAGCGAAAGGCGGGACGGGCAAGAGCTCGACGACAGGAAACCTGGTTTACGAGCTTCGGAAGCGGGGGCGCGTCCTGGCTATTGATGCCGATCCGCAGGGCAACCTTTCATCATGGATACACCCGAAACAATTCGAGCATGAGCTAGCCGATGTACTCACAGGAGCCGTGCAGCTGGCAGACGCTATCCTATCCGTGAGGGAAGGGCTCGACCTACTTCCGACGTTCGCCATTGGGGGTGGCTTGAAGGAATGGGCGGAGACAAAGCTATACGGGAAGCCACAGGCCTTCACGCGCCTCATTCGAGACATATCCGGCCTTGGATACGAGTACACCGTTTTTGATATGAGTCCAGGGGCATCGCTCCTGGAGCGCTCCATTGTTGCAGCAGTTGACGAAGCTCTACCGATTCTTCGGCCTGAAATTTTTTCCGTTGACGGACTAGAAGTGTTTGTCGAAACCCTTAACGAAATTCGGAATGATTTGGGTGGGCGCGTTGCTTCGTCTCGCCTTGTTGTCAACGGCCTGAATCGTTCAATGCCGGTTCATCTGTCCTACGCCGATTCTCTCGCAGGAAAGGGGCGGGAAGTTTTCATCATCCCGCAATCAGCAAGAATAACCAACGCGCAAACGGATCATGTTTTCCTCGCCGAATATGCTCCCGCCGATAAACCGCTAAATGAGTATGCACGTCTCGCCGAGGCTGTCGGATGAGTGAAAGACTACACCGCAAACCAAAGGCGACGGATACGGCCCAAAGAGCCTCGATGGACGTTGACTCGCGCGGGCTCGCCCCTCGACCCGAGGTGATTCCAGAGGCGGAGACAAATATGAAGCCCGTCTCTTTTTATATTGATCCCGCCGATTATAAGGCGTTGAAAATTGTCGCGGCGGACCTGGGCTTAGGCATAGGGGCGGGAATGAGGTTCGCAATCCGTGACTTCCTAAAGAGAAAGGGCGCGCGCTAGCAATCTCTCTTTGGGCACCTATTCGAGGAACTTTCGATAATCCACGCCAAGAACCTTACCGAGCTTGCGCGCCATTGCGAGGCCGATCACGCGCCGATCGTTCTCGATTGCGGAGAGATTTGGATACTTCGTTCCAACGGCATGGGCGAGTTTGACGAGTGTCATTCCGGCCCGTTCGCGATACGCACGGACAAGCCTTCCTGGCGTTTTTGCGGCCTTTATTTCCTTCGCGAGGGCGGACGTCTTCCACTCCACAGCCTCGCTCTCGTCATCAACGAGGACGGCATCGGGCAGGCTCTTCTTGAGGAGGGCCGCGACCGTGGCTGCACCCTCACCTGTGAGACTTACGTTAATATGGCGCGTCTTCTCGACTACCAGCATAATACACCTCTATATCCTTCGAATCCGTTTCGTTGTACCAACATGCCACCCATGAATAGGCTAGATGACAATGATACTTCGACTTTCCGAGCGAGGAGAAATTCGGCCACGTCGTTTGTATCGGTCCCTTCGCCTCGAGGTCTTCAGCCAACTCATCGAAGAGAATGCGAACCGACTCAGGAGCTTTCGAGAGCTTCTTTAAGGCGGTTTTCCTCACCGTCACCCGGTACACGCCTAAATGTATCTCTTGTGATACATAATGTCAAGAAAAAACGGAAGGGAATCGAGAACACCACCCCTATTTCCGATTGACAAGACATTCCATATATGGAATATTCATGTATAGGATGCACCGCCACAAAGAGGTAACTCCTACGGAAGAATGGGAGGTCGAGTATTCTGACGAGTTCGGCCTCTGGTGGGATTCACTCACTGAGAGTGAGCAAGACGACGTGGCAGCAGTCGTAGAAGTTTTACAGAAGGTTGGTCCGACTTTGAGGCGGCCTCTTAGTGGCAGTATTGAGGGATCGCGCTATCCGAATATGAAGGAGCTTGTCATTCAACACGCAGGTAGCCCGTATCGGGTGCTGTATGCTTTTGACCCTCGCCGAATCGCGATACTTCTTGTCGGAGGCAATAAGACAGGAAACGATCGCTGGTACGAAGAATTCGTACCACAGGCAGACAGGATTTACGGTGACCATCTGAAAGCGGTGGAAAAGGAAGGATTACTATAATGGCAAAGAACTTTGCTGCTCTGATTAATAAGATGCCTGCGCCACGGCAGGCTAGAATCAAAGCCAAAGCGAATGCACTTCTCAAGGGAATGGCTTTGAATGAATTGCGTGAAGCGCTCAATCTCACCCAGGAGGAGCTGGCAACCACCCTAAAGGTTAAGCAAGCTGAGATTTCTAAGCTCGAACATAGGTCGGATATCTACCTGAGTACTTTAAGAAGGATTATTGAGGCAATGGGTGGGACGCTTGAGATAGTGGCGCGTATGCCGGATGGTCCGGTTACAATACAGATGTTCAGAAAGGTGAGAAGTAGTCGTGGAGTCCGTATTAGTTAAGACAGTCTTGGGCGAAACGATAGGCCTCATGCCGATAAGCCGCTTCCGGTCTACTCCAGTAAGGACGAGCCTGTCTATGGGGAGCGGGACAGGCCTTGCGGCCTTGCTGACTCCAACGCTTCCCCATCCGTTGAACAAGAAATAAAGAAGCGCGAACGAAAGAGAAGGAGAGGGTGTAGCTTCGGATGTTTCTCGACCAACACGCCGCCGAGTGATTCGCGCCGCTGTCCAGGGGTGATTCACAGGCTAAGACAGTCTTCGATATTCTCCCCTCATGTCAGAAGCACTGAAGGAACAATGGAGAGATCTGTTCGCCGCCGCCGAGGCTTTCCGGGAGCTCGGCCCCTGGGCATGGATGGACGACAGCATGGTTTTCGGAGTGGCGGATGGGAACCATGGACAGATTGCCTGGTGCTGTGTTCTGGGCCTGAGAGGGGAGGTTTTCGGGTTGGCCGCCTACCTTGGCTCCGCGGGGCTTAGCATCCACAGCAGAATCCAGGTTGGCGAACTGAGGGCAGAGGACGATGAAATCCGTTATGGGTTTCCGTGCCTCATGGTGTCGTTTGAAAACCGCCAGGGACTGGAAGCCAGCGATCTTGCGCGCATAAAATCGCTCGGCCTCACCTTTCGGGGGCGCAACGGTTGGCCGCAATTTAGGAGTCATCGACGTGGATGGTACCCTTGGCGTCTCGATGGATCGGAGGTCGTTTTCTTTACTGAAGTACTGCAGCAAGCCTCTGCGGTATGCTTGCGGTTACGAGCCGAGCCGCAACTGCTGGAGCCACCACGGGCGAGGGAGCTTTTCGTTCGCGTGATGGCAGGGGATGGGGGGTGGACCGATCAGTGGACAAAACCAGTTCCCTCCCCTGTTGTACCACTTCAAGAATCCGTAGTGGACGAAACTGAGGCCGCAAGACTGAAAGGCTCGACGGCCAGACAGGAAGGGATCTGGGAAGCGGACCTTTTTTACGTGCCCACTCCAACACGAGAGTCACCAGGTGAACGACCTTACTACCCTGTGGCCATGTGCTGGGTCGATCAACATAGCGGGCTGAGCTTGGGCTTTGAACTTCTTGAGCAGGCGGATGATCCTGACCTGAAAGCCTGGGCGTTGAACAAGCAGTTGCTCGAACTCGTAAAAAAGCACTCCATGATCCCACTGGCCATCCATGTCCCGCGACGGACTCTTGCAGCGGCGCTAGAGAAGGTGGCCGCGATCCTTGGATGTGAGCTATCTGCATCGAAGCGCCTGCCCGCACTGAAAGAGCTCAAGGCGAGCCTGTTCCAACGCTTCGCTGGTGGTAGGTGATAGGAGGAGCCTTTCGATCTGAGTACAGCAGCTTATAATCGGCGATCGGTCTACTTGAGGAAGCCTAAGGGGGCGTGCCTCAAAGGGAAAGCCTGGCATCCCAAGCCTAAACCAAAAATGGGGCCGGTGCGGGACGCGGAAAACACTGCACCACCCGGGCAGGGAAGGCGTGGCGTACCAGAAATCGCGACGCTGTGTCCGTCTTGACGCGGCCCGCCGAAGGTATATGATGCCGGAAAGTTTTTCGCTGCTCTTCGTCGGCCCGTCCGCGCATCCTGTCAAACACCCACAACCGACAAGGAAAAGCCCAAGGGAGAAAGCGTATGAAGAAACTATTGATGATTTTGTCGGCCTGCTTGTTCCTTACTCCCGTAGCCTTCGCTCAAGACTTCATCTCGCTTTTGCAGACTGGTACACCGGAGCAATTACAGACGGCAATAGCTGGAGGGGCAAAGGTCAATGACAAGATCACCGGTAGGACGCCCCTGATGATCGCGGCAGAGAAAAACCCAAACCCCGAGGTCATCACCACCTTGTTGAAGGCCGGGGCGGGACTGAACGACGAGTCCACTGAAGTCGCAACACCCTTGATGTATGCCGCGCGGAACCCGAACCCCGAGGTTATCTCTGTCCTCTTGAAGGCCGGGGCGAAGGATCGCCCGAACATTCCGCCCGGCATGGCGGCTGTCTGGACGGCTTTGATGTGGGCAGCGGGGTACAACCCGAACCCCGAGGTCATGGCGACGTTGCTGAAGGCCGGGGCGAGAATTGACGAAAAAGATGGGGACAACGAGACAGCTCTGCTATGGGCGGCCAGGTACAACGCGAATCCCGAAGTCATTACTACCCTGTTGAATGCCGGTGCCAAAATTGACGACAGAGCTGACAATCGCATGACGCCCTTGATAGTGGCAGCTGCGCGGAACCCGAACCCCGAGGTCATTGTGACGTTACTGAAGGCTGGGGCGAGAATTGACGACAGAGAAGGCAAAGGCATGACACCCCTGATGGAGGCAGCGATGGCCAACAGCCCCGAGGTCATTTCCATCCTTCTGAAGGCCGGGGCGAAACTTGATGATAAAGACCCGAGCGGTCGAACTCCCTTGATGTGGGCGGCATGGCAGAACCATAACCCCAAGGTGGTCATGGTCCTTCTGAACGCGGGGGCAGACGGTAAGCTGAAATGCGATGACAAAACAGCCTTCGACTATGCCGCAGGAAATGACAAGCTGCAGGGTACGGACGCATACGAGGCGCTGCGGACGGCGGCAGGGAAATAGGTGAGCGTCCTGTTATCAGGAGCGCCGACCTTACATGGGACGCCGTTCGCCGGCTGTCAAATTTCCCCCGGCCGCACTGCCTATAACTATGCCTTCGGTCTACT
>CAVUXE010000027.1:0-18104 GCA_963745235.1 uncultured Spirochaetota bacterium
CGAACGTATCGCTGAGCGCGGGCAGCGCCCGTGACTTCTATACCTCCGCCGATCCAGACCATCGCCCGGCTTCACTCTCTGCCCCTCTTTTCCACGCGCTTGCGCTCGAACAGGTAGAACGCCGCCGGCACGACGAAGAACGTGAGCACCGCGGAGGTGAGAATTCCGCCGAACATCACGATGCCGAGCCGCTGACCGAACTCGGTTCCCTCTCCGCGGCCGAACACGAGCGGTCCCGCGATCACCAGAACCGTCAGGGTGGTCATGATGATGGGGCGGAAGCGCAGCCGCGCTGAATCGGTCAGCGCCTCCTTCAGCGGCATTTTTCCGATGCGTTCGACGACAAAATCGAGATACAGGATGGCGTTCTTTGCCGACAAGCCGATCAGGAGGAGCATGCCGAGCAGCCCGAAGGTATCCAGCCCGCCTCCCAGAATCACGATGAAAAGAAGGGCGCCCACGATGGCGAGCGGAACGGGCAGGAAAAGGTAAACGGGGTAGCGCCACGAGTTGAATTGGGCTGCCATGACGAGATACGCAAGGCCGAGGGCCAGGAGGAATGCCGTGATGCCCGATGTCTGGACCTCTCTGGCCAGGGTGGCCGAGCTGAACGCCCCTCCCCGAGCCGACGGTGACGGTGCTGTCCAGAAGACCCTTGCTGGTCATCTCGTCCGTCAGGGTATTCTGGAAGGTGAGCGCGGAGGGAGCCTTCTTTGCCAGGTTGATCGAGAGTGTCGCCGTGTACAGGCGGTTGTACCGCAGGACACTGATGGGAGACTGGCGCACCACGAGGCCGCCCAGCTGACCCACCTGCAGCCTCCCCCGCTCGGTGGGCGAGTAGATGGGCAGGTTGAGGAGAGACTGTCCGTCCGAGAGATAGGTCGGATCGATCTGCACCATGATAGGATAGCTCTGTCCGCCGATCTGCACGTCCCCGGAATGCGTCCCGGATGCATAGGTCTGGAGCAGGCTTGCCACCTCGCCGGGGCTGATCCCCGTGCCCTCCATCTTTGATTCACTGGGCGTGAAGTCCCTTTCGATCGTGACGTCAGAGGTGCTGGAAGTGGCGCTCGTTACATAGGCATGGTTCTTCACGAACTCGAGGATCTTTTCGCTCCTTGCCTGGAGCAGGTCCTGGTCAGGGGAGACGAGGCTCAAGGTGACAGTGGAGTTCGATCCGGGAGGACCACCCCCCGCGCTCAAGCTCAGCGTGGCTGAGGGATCATCAGTGAACAGGATTCCCCCCATGCCCTTACGATACTTGTCCATGAGGTCATAAACCCCGGCCCGGTGGGCAAGAGGAACGAGCTGGACGACCATGGTCGTGTTCTCCGGCCTGTTCACGCCGACGGTGAAAATGCCGACGCTCCCAACGATGGTCTGTACCGTCCTGACGGCCGGCTGCTGGAGGAGATACTTTTCGAGCGCCCCCGTTGTCATGTTGGTTGCCGCCAGGGTGGTTCCGTTGTGCATAGTGACGTTCACCGTGATGGATCCGTTGTCGCTCTGCGGCGCGAAGCTGAAGGTGATGCGTGGAAGGACGAGCACCACGATGAGGACAAGGGCAACCGCAGTGGCAACCAGGACAATGACGCTGCGATCCAGGAGCCGAGTGAGGGATCTCGCGTAGCCTTCCCGGACCCATTCAAGCCCTGCTTCGGTCCAACCGTGAAGGGTGGTGGTCAGGGCCTGAAGGAAGCTCAGGAGGACACGGCCAAGATAGCGAAGGACGCCCAGGAAGAGGGGAAAGAGAAGAATCCCCGGCAGGAAGATGAAATGCTTCGTTGCGGCAAGCACAATGACGGCGAGAATGCCGACGACTATGCCCCCGGGCCTTCGCCATGCGGTGAGCCCCCATTTCAGGGAGTCTCCCAGCATTCCGAAGCTCTTTGCCAGGTCACGCCAATCCAAAGTCCGCTCGGATTCGGGAGTATAGGCGAGGCGCACCGTGAGGAACAGCACGGCTTCCAGCAGCGAAAAACCTACCGCGGCAGCGAGCCCAAGGGCGAACTGACGCAGGAAATCTCCAATGATGCCGCCGATGAAGCTGACCGGAATGAGCACGGAGAGCAGGGAAAGCGTGGCAGCCACGACCGCGCTGAAGATCTCGCTTGCCCCCTTCAGAACGGACTCTTTCTGGCTGAATCCCATGACCCGGTAGCGCTCGACGTTTTCCGCGACGACGATCGAATCGTCCACCACGATGCCGATTGCAACGATCATGGCGAGCATCGATACCAGGTTCAGCGTGAAGCCGGCAAGATTGTAGAGCACCGGTGCCGCCGAGAGCGCAATGGGCACGGCAAGAATCACGGAAAGGGCAGTGTTGAGCTTGCCCAGGAAGAGAAGCACGATCAAAGCGACGACAATGGCCGTGATGAGTATCTCGCGGTAGGTCGAGTTGAGCGACGCCTGGATGGGCGCGGTGGTGTCATTGCTGTAGGAGACCTCATATCCCGAGGGAAGCTTCGTATCATGGAGAAGATCTCTCACGTTCCTCACAACGGCAACGGCATTCGAAGAGGAGGTCTTCTGGATGGAGACCAGGACGACCGGCCTGCCGTTCACCCTGGCGTAATTCGTGGAGACGGGGAAATCCCGAACAACGGCGATGTCGCTCACGCGCACGCCGCGGGACGGATCGATCAGCGTGTTCGCGATTTTCTGCGTATCAGCGGGAACGTTCTGCGTGGCGAACGTCAGGGCGTTGTTGTGGCTGTTGATGGTTCCGATGGGCTGGTTGATTGCCGACCCGGCGATGGCCCCGACGACCTGCTGCGGGGTGAGGTCGAACGCCTGGAGCCTGTCAGGATTCAGGAGAACCTGGAACTGCCGTGACGGTCCCCCGTCCACCTGGATATTGGCAACGCCGGAAACCCGCTCCAGCAGGGGCGTGAGATCGTTCGTGACATATGTGCTGACATCTCCGAGGCTTGCCCCCGAGCCTGACAGGCCGAACTGGAGGACCGGGATGGAGGAAGGGTCGAACGTCTGCACGATGGGCGAGTTGACGCCCTGCGGGAGCCTTCGGGTGGCGGCCGAAACAAGGGAGGCAACCTGGTTGGCATCGCTTGCCTGGTCTGTGGACTGCTCGAAAGCCAGGATCACCTGGCTGGCGCCGGTGGAGCTGGTGGAGTTGATGTCCGTGATCCCGCTCAGGGTGGAAACGGCATTCTCTATCACCTGCGTGACCTGCTGATCGATCACGCTCGGGGAGGCTCCCGGGTACGAGGTGGTGACGACGACGTACGGGAAATTGATGGACGGGAACTGGTCCACGCCGATGTTCAGGACCGAGATCAGCCCGAAGGCGAAAATTGCTACAAACACGCCGATTGCAAACACGTAGCGCGTCACCGAGAACTTCACCGCAGGATTGATCCTGTCGAATATCTTCGCCTGGAAATCGCGGGTGGTCTTCATTTGCTTTCCGTGGCAGCGGCGCCGAGTGTCTTCACGATCGAGCCGTCGAGGAGGCCCGGCGGAGGGTTCAGGACGACAACGCTTCCGGCATCCACCCCGGTCACCGCGGCGCTGCTGCCGCTCTCCGCGAGAATTGTGATTCGGCGGACAACGGCTTTTCCGCCTTCAACGACATAGACGAAGTTCTGGTCCTCATTCGTCTGCAGGGAGCCCGTCGGAATGATGGTCCCGTGCGCAAGGGCGAGGGAGTAGCTCAGGGTACCGATTACCCCGAAGGAGAGAGGGAGCGCCGCAGGCACCGCTGCCACCATGGGAACAACTCCATTCAGGGGGACGTCAGGAGCCTGGCTCACGGCAAGGCGATGGTCAGAGCCGTTCACGGTGAACTTGACGGGCGCGCCTAACGGGCAGGCTGGCCGCATCCGCCGGGGGCACATCGAAGTCGACTTCCTGCTCCCTGCTTGCAAGGATGAAGGCGGCCGCGTTCTGGCTGACCAGCTCGCCCGGCATGACGTTCACCGCCACCAGCCGCCCTGCGTAGGGCGCCTTTATCGCCGCGTGCTGGAGGTTGAGCTGGGCCTGCTGGAGCGCGAAGTCAGCCTGATCCACGGCAAGTTTCAGCTGGGCGATGTTCTGCACATCCGCCTTCTGGTTCTGGTCCAGTGCGGTCCTGGCAGCCTCGAGGTTCGCCTGCGCCAGCTCGAGGTCGCTCTTTGCCCGATCGACATCGGTGCTCGTTGCCCCTCCGAGGGCGAAAAGCGCCTTTTTCGAGTCGTAGCTCGTCTGTGCGGCAGACAGCGCCGACTGAGCGGAGCGCACCTGGAGGTCAAGCCGCGGGTTCGCCTGCTTCGTGGTATCCTGCCCGGTGGACAGGTTGATACGGGCGGCCTCAAGAGACGCCTGCGCCGTCTTTACAGAAAGCCTGAGCTCGCTGTCGTCAAGCTGAATGACCGTATCCCCCCTGTCCACCCAGTCCCCGGCCTTGCGAACCACCCGTGAAACGACCCCGCTCATCTGCCCGACCACCTGGCTCTGCATGACCGGCTTCACGGTCCCGGAGGTCTGATGTTCAACCACAAGGGCGCCGGTCTGCACGGGGACCGCCTGCACGGCGATCACGGCCACTCCCGGTCCCTTGGCCTGGGGGCTCACCCCTGATGCCTGGTCCGCGGCATTCTTCCCCGGCGCGCCGCGCGGTGCGCAGCCAACAGCCATGACAAGGATCGCGAGGGCAGCCGCCTTTGCAGCTCTCCTGAAGATCTTTGAGAGCGTTCTCATCACAATCTTCTCCTAATATCCCATTGCATTGCGAAGCTGCAGGATGGCCAGCTGGGCGTCTCTTTGAGCGAGCACCAGGGCGGACTGGGCATTTGCCGAGTCGATGGAGGCGTCCAGCAGGTCCTGGTTGGTTGCCGTTCCGAACTGCGCCTCCGTCTTCCTGAGCTTGAACTTCAGGTCGAACTTTTCCGCCGTGAGCCTTGCCACCTGAAGCCTCTGCACGTTTACCTGGACCAGCTCGTATGCTTCCTCGACGTCCGTCGAAATGCTCGCTCGAAGCTGGTCCTCCTGCACGCCATACACCTCGGTCTGGAGCCGGTTCGCTTCCAGCTGGTGGCCGACGGCCCCCGCGTCCAGAATGGGCATCCCGACTTTCAGGCCCACGGTTCCCTGGCCCGCTGTTGTCGTGACCTGCCAGTCATGGATGAGGTCGAGCCCCGCGGTGACGCTCACCGTCGGAGTCGCCTGTCCCTGGATCATGGCGCGATCTATCGCGGCAGCCTTTCGATTGAGCTCGATCTGCTGAATCTCGGTTCTTTTCTTCAGCGCCTCTGCGACAGCCTCTTCCTCGGTGCCCACGGGGACCTGGGGATCATCCTGCTCCGCGACGGTAAACTCCCTGTCTCGCTGCCAGCCTGTGAGCTGTGCCAGCCGGATCCTCGCGATGCGAAGGTCGTTTTCAGCGCTCCGAACGTCGATGTCCGCGCTCTGGGCATTGATCTGGGCTGTTCGCAGATCAACCGCGGTGGCCTGGGAGAGCGCCTGGAGAGCGCTGATCTGCGCCAGGAGCGCATTCTGCTGGTCCCGGATCTCCTTTTTTACCGAGAGGTTTCTCTGGGCCCCGAGCATGACGAAGTACGCCTGCGTCACGGCTGAAACGATGTTCTGCCTGCCGGACTGGGTTGAGAGCTCGCTGCCGCGAAGGGCGAGCAGGCTCTTGTCCACTGCCGCCTTGCCGGTTCCTCCCGGGTAGCCGTTCCACAAGGTCTGGCTCACGCTGACATTGACGCTGCCGGTCGGGCCAGGCGTCACGACGGGTGTGCCTGGGGAAAAGAACGACAGCAGGGGGGAAAAGTCGCTCGCCAGGGTGCTGGCAGGCTGGTAGGGCATGATGGTGACCCCGATGCTCGTCAGGGGGGCGGCGATGGTCAGCCCAGCCTGCGGGGTCTGGCTGAATCCGGAGGACAGCAGGTTGTCGCCGAGAAGCGTTTCATCCCCGAACCCGTAGCTCGCGTTCTCTCCCACGGAGCCCGACAGGGCGAACGAGTTCTGTGAGACGCTCAGGCTGTATTGCTGCCTCCCTATCTCCAGGTTCTTCGCGAGGACCTTGCTGTCAGCCCCCTGGGCGAGGGCGCCCTCAACGGCCTGCGAGAGGGTCAGGACGGCCGGCTGCTGCGCCCAGAGAGAAAACGAGGAGAGGAAATCCAGAAACAGACAGATGATCAGGAGCCTTTTCATGATAATCCCTCGATGCTCATCCCGCTCTACTTCTTCTTGAGGGCATTCAGCTCTTCTTTCAGAAACTCCTTGAGCTTCCGGAACATGCGCAGCGATGCCGCGCGATCGCTTTCGGAGACGCGCTCCAGGAATCGCTGCATTGTGTCCTGCAGCCTTTTGTCGACCACGGAGAGCTTCTTCTCGCCGGCCGCAGTCAGAGCGAGCAGGACGACCCTCCTGTCGTTTTCATCGAACTTGCGCTCGACGAGCCCGAGGTGAATCAGTCTGTCGACGATTCCCGTTGCGGCAGCGGGTGTCAGGAACTGCATGGTGGCGATGTCGGACATCCTGCACATCCGGTCCTGGTCCTTGAGCATCTTCAGCGTCATGGCCTGGTGTGCGGTAATGCCCTCCGCGCTGACGATGTTCTCCAGATGGCGGGCGAAGAGCGGGCTGATCTCGCTCTGGACTTCGAAGAACTCCTGGAGACTTGCCCTGCCCTCGGTCATGGTTCTCCCCCGCGCAAATACTTCATACTATTAAAGGTACACTATATTGATTATTCCTGCAATGGAATGTTCGTGAGATTCATGATACCGGTCACGGGAAGAGTCTCTGTTCCTGTCGTCCTTAACTCTTCACCGAGCCGGCGGTCATTCCCGCAAGGAAGTACCTCTGGGCCACCAGGAAAATGACCAGGATGGGCAGCGACCCGAAAAGGCTCATCGCCATCATCTGGTTCCACTCGTAGGCGTGCTGCCCCATCAACAACTGGATCCCGATGGGTACGGTGCGCATCTCCGTGGACTTGGTGAGCGTGAGGGCGAACAGGAACTCGTTCCAGGCCAGAAGAAACGTATAGACGCCGGTGGCGACAACCCCGGGGACCGAGATGGGCACCAGGACGCGCCAGAGCGCGAAGAAGTTCGAACCTCCGTCCACCTTCACCGCATCATCGAGCTCCCTTGGCAGAGTGTTGAAGTAGCCCGTCATCATCAGGATGGCATACGGCAACGTGAACACCATGTAGGTCAGGATCAGCGCAAGATAGGTGTCGTACAGTCCAAAAACGACCACGATCCCGAAATAGGGAATCATGAGAGTGATGGGAGGAACCGTCTGGGTGCTGATGATGAAAAGGTTCAGCGGCTTCTTCAGCCCGAAGGTGTGACGGCTGAAGCTGTACCCGGCCACGATGGCCACGAGCAGTGTGAGGACGTGACGGAGGTCGCCACGAGGTAGCTGTTGAGAAAGAACCTGATTTTCTCGGGATCGCTGAAGATGGCGTTGTAGGCAACCAGAGTGAACACCTTCGGGAAGATCCTTGGCGGGTACGAGAAGATCTCCGTGTTGGACCTGATGGAGCAGACGAGCATCCAGAGCACCGGGAAGCTCGCAAACACCAGGCCGACGGCCAAGCCTGCCGAGGTGCCGGCGAGAGTGGCCCATTTGCGCGGATGACTGCGTCGGGCGGCCTTTGCCATACCCTAGTCTTCCGCCCGCTGGTGTCGGACGTAGAAGAACGCCACGCACATGGAAAGGATGAGAACGACGACCGCGCTTGCCGAAGCGAGGGAGAACTGCAGATTGGCGAACGCAAGCTTGTAGGTGTAGGTTCCGAGCACCTCGGTAGTGTGGAGGGGGCCGCCTCCCGTGGTCATCCAGATGAGCGGGAAGACCTGCATGGTCCAGATGAAGTCGAGCATGGCAATGCTTTTGATGATCGGCGAGAGCTTCGGGACTGTGATGTACCAGAACTTCTGGGGCTCGTTGGCCCCATCGATAGTGGAGGCCTCGTACAGCTCGTTGGGGATCCCCTGCAGGCCGGCGAGAAGGCTGACCATGTAGAAGGGATACCCGGCCCAGATGTTCACAAACGTGACCGCGTGAAGCGCGAGGTTGGGATCCGAGAACCACGCAACCTCGCTGTTCGTAATGTGCAGGACCCTCACGACATAGGTAACGACGCCGCTGGGATCCAGGAGCACGCGCCACATGATTGCGATGATGGTGGCGGTGAACACCCATGGCATGATGTAGAAGACCCTGAGCAGGCCCCTGACGAGCGGGTGCACCACGCGGGAGTTCAACAGCAGGGCGAACGCCAGGCCGAGAAGCAGGTGGAAGATCACGCTCATCACCGTGAAATAGAGGATGTTGCCCAGCGCTATCCAGAACGTCGGGTCAGCAAGGATGGTGATGTAGTTCTGAAGCCCCACGAACACGGGGTGCGGCCTCATTATGACGCTGTCCAAAAGGGAATAACGGACAACGGTGATGATAGGGATGAGCATGAGCAGGGCAAGGAGGATGAGCGTCGGTGACTGATAGAGATACGGGACAAGGGCGTCCTTCGCTCTATAGGAAAGGAACGGTTGGTACGCCTGATCTCTCTGGCTCACTGCCATACCTCTCTCTTGCGTTCGTCATGGAAGGCTACGCAATACGGTGTATTGCGTAGCCGAAGGAACCATCTTTGACAAAACGCCCTAGAACGACTTTACCCATTCTGCCTGAGCTTTGGCGGTTGCCTGCTCGGCGGTCTGCTTGCCATCGAGCATGAGCTGGATCTGCTCGTCGAATTCCCTCATCAACTGCTCTGCCACGGGAAGGCCCGTGAACTCGTTGGCGAGGTATCCGGACTTGAAGATCTGGAATGCCTTGGCATAGATGGCATCCGACGTAATGTAGGCGGGCTTCGCGTTCACGTTGCCGGGGAACGCATGGGCCAGGGTGACGAGCTTCCCGTTCACCTCTGGGCTCATCAGATACGATACCAGCTTCCATGCCTCAGCTTTGTGCTTGCTCTTCTCCGCGATGCCGATGCCCCAGGCGGCGTATGGAAGGCCGCGTTTGCCGGTATAACCATCGGGGGCCGGAAGGGCGGAAATATCGAACTTCGTGCTGGGGTTGCGCTCGCGCATCATGTTCACCATTGCGAGAGAGCTTATCATCATGCCGACACGACCGTTGACGAACGACTCCAGCTTGTCCTGCTCCAGCATCGAGAAGGCCCCGGGCGCAACGACGCCCGCCTTGTACATGGAATCAATGTAGTTCAGCGTGCTGATCACCGCGGGGTTGGTCAGGTCAGGCTGGCCGTCCTTGAGCATGCTTTTCCCGGCAGCCCAGACCCAGGACATGACGTCGTTCTGGACACCGTTGGGAAGCTGAAGAGCGAGCGGCAGCGCCCAGCCATACTGATTCTTCGATGGATTGGTCAGCTTTTTTGCATCCTCGAAGAACTCCGTCCGGTTGGTCGGCGGATGTTTGATACCGGCGGCCTTGAACATGTCGAGGTTGTAGAAGACAGGGTAGACGAATGAGGCCACCGGGAACATGTAGCTCTTTCCATCCACTTTGATGATGGCTGCAACCTGCTTGGGATCGAAGTTGGTGGAAGCCATGAGGGGGTCGAGCGGCGTGATTGCCCCCTGCTTGGCCAGATCGTTCACCCACGCGCCGTCAAGACCCACGACGTCGCTGAGCGTGCCGGTTGCTGCGCCGGCGACAATCTGGTCATGAGTATTGGCGTACGGGCCGCTGATGAGCTTTACCTTTATGTCGGGATTCTGAGCTTCGAACTGGTCCATCAGCGCCTGGAACGAGCCTGCTGGCATCTGCGGCTCCCACCACTGGATGAACTCGATCGTCACTGGGGCGGCAGCCGCCCCGCATGCGGAAATGACGATGAATGCGAAAAGCAATACGAGAGTTCTCTTCATGCTCTTCTCCTTTCGGTAGTTTGGGCGATCTACCCCATATTCCGGTAGCATCACCGATATCTGATTATGAATCCACTCTGCCGTCGTGTCAAGAAAAATATGAAAGTATATTAACATTTTTTTTGTCCATATTTATCCGATTTAGTCGGTTGACTCGATATTGATCATCTGATATGCTACCACTCAGTCGTTTTGGCTGTGTATTAATGACCATTTTGGTCATTTGCTTTTTGTCACTCGTTCAGGGGTGTACCATGGAGCATCTATGGGTGAGCGTATCGTGCTGGGGTTCAGCGGCAACACTGATTACGAAATCGAGTGGGACTCCCACGTTTTTGAGCAATTGATTGCCGAGCTCAGCGCCGCAAGCTCCGAGCTGGACACCGACATACCCATCTCCAGCACTCGAGACCTCCTGATCTCGATCCTTGGCTTCCTGAAAAACAGCGGCGGGGGAGAGCGTTTTGTTCTCTCACCGGGCATCATAGAGGATTTTGCAAGCCGCTTCCGGTACAAGATCACAATCGGCGGGACTTCCGTTCGCGCGGCCATCGCCATGAGAAAGCTGGGATATACCTCCGCGCTGCATCTGGTCACCGTCAACGACCACATACGGAGACTGATACCGCAGGACAGCCCGTGGGTCTGCAGCAACGACAAGGACAGCTTCTATCCACACCTGATCGTCCAGTTCGGCAAGGACACGTGCGTGCAGGCCGGAGACATTGCGGTCCGAACGAAACGGGCAAACAGGATCATCTATCATAATGACGAAGATCACATCGTCATGCGGATAAACCCCGACTTCGCGTCCCTGGCCTCAGACGCCCGCGTGTTCCTCATCTCGGGGTTCAATGCGATGCAAAGCGGCGACCTGCTGGCGGAAAGGCTGGAGACGGTCCTGGACATCCTGCGCTCCGTGCCGTCCGATGCTCTGGTGTTCTTTGAGGATGCGTGTTTCCACGACCCGGCGCTCAGCGTGCAGGTCCGCAAGGCCCTGATCCACAGGATCGACATCTACAGCCTGAACGAAGACGAGCTTCAAGGGCACCTGGGCAGGAAGGTCTCCCTGCTCGATCCGCTCGACGTGCATGCCGCATTGCAGGACCTGAGCCGCGTGGTTCCCGCGCCGACGCTGGTGATTCACACGCAGTATTGGGCGCTCGCCTTCGGGTCGCACGCCGCCGGCTACGCAAAGGCCCTGAAGGGAGGAATCACGATGGCCACGACGCGGTTTCGTTTCGGAGATGGTTTCACCGCGGCCGACTATGAGGAAACGCGAGGACTTCCCCCGGAAACCATCGGGGCAGAGTTTGCCGCCAGGATCAAAGGGCTGGCAAAGGACAGGGTCTGTTGCCTCCCGTCTGTCCAGGTCAGGGAGTCCCGGGTCACCACCATTGGATTGGGAGATGCCTTTGTCGGCGGTTTCCTGCCGGCACTGGTTGAAAGATAGAGCACTGCATTCGGAAGGAGAGCATGGATGAGCATCGTCACGAACAAGCAGCTGATGGATCGCGCAAGAGAGGGCCGCTACGCGGTGGGCGCGTTCAACACGAACAACCTGGAGTACATGCAGGCAATCCTGGGAGCCGCTTCAGAGCTGCGGTCCCCGGTCATCATTGGGGCGGCCAAGAGCGAGATAGACTACATGGACGGGCACGTGTTCGTTGCCATGGTGCGCGCCATGGCTGAGAAGCTCCCCATCCCGGTGAGCATCCACCTGGACCACGGCCCCTCGTACGACGAGGCCATCCGCTGTCTTCGGTATGGATTCACATCAGTCATGTACGACGGCTCCAGCCACTCTTTGGAGGAGAATATCGCCATCACGAAGAAGGTCGTTGCGGCCGCCCATGCCTGCGGCGTGCCCGTGGAAGGGGAGATCGGAGTGATCGGCCAGGCCGCCGACGGGCCGGAAGGGCCGAAGAGCGACATGCTGGGTCTCGCGGATCCCGGCCAATGCGAGGTGTTCGTAAGGGAAACCGGCGTCGACTTCCTGGCAGCCGCCATCGGGAATGCCCACGGCATCTACACTCGCAAGCCGGAGCTGCGCTTTGACCTGCTGATGGATATTCAGAAGCGGACCGGCGTCCCGCTCGTTCTTCACGGCGGCACCGGTATCCCGGAAGAAGATATCCGCAAGGCCATCACCCTGGGAGTGGCAAAAATCAACTTCAGCACCGTCATGAGGAAAGGCTGCATCGAGACGCTCACCAAGACCTTGAACGCGAACCCCGGGGATTGGGATCTCATGAAGCTTCTCACCCCGGCCCGGCAGAAGATGGTGGAGATTGCAAAGCAGCACATGCGGATGTGCATGAGCGATGGAAAGGCCTGGACGTGAACGGCCTGATCGCGCCATCCGGCATTTGACCTTGATGCCCCGGTAGGAGATTATCGCATCACATGGCCAAGAGAGATTTTGTCGAGGAACGACGCAACAAGATTCTCGAGTACATCAACAAGAACAATCGCGCCGATGTCGACGAGCTTGCGGCTTTCCACACCGTCACGGAAGCCACAATCCGCCGGGACCTGCTCTCCCTCGAGAAGCAAGGCCGCGTGTACCGAGCCCACGGCGGTGCGCTTCGGCGCGAGCAGCTCTCCGTGTGGCAGACAACCAGGCTGCAGGACCGGATGGTCATGCAACTGGAAGAGAAGACACGGATCGCGCAGTTCGTGACGCAGCTGATCCATGACGGGGAAAGTCTCATGATCGACGGCGGAAGCACCACGATGATGGTCGCACACACGCTGCGCGCAAAGAAGAACCTGCTGGTGGTCACCAATGCGCCCGCCATTGGAGAATCGATGGTCGAAGTCAATGACAACAAGGTCATCCTGACCGGAGGCGAGCTCCTGAAGGAAACCAGGGGCTTGATCGGGGCCGCCGCGGAGCTTTCCCTGAAGCAGTATCGGACAGACAAGGCCATTATCGGTGTGTCGGGAATCATCATCGACCAGGGTTGTTTCGCGGCAATTCCCCAGGAGGCTGAGATCAAGCGTCTCATGTCCTCCAACTCGGGCGAGACCATTGTCGTCTCTGACAGCTCGAAGATCGGGGCCTGCGCGTTTTGCTTCTTTTGCGACTTCACTCACGTCGACAAGCTGGTGACCGACAGGAACATCAGCAAGGCCGCGTTGGAAGCGCTGAAGCACCAGGGGGTGGAGGTTTTTGCGGTCTGAGGAGGCGCCATGAGGAAAGTGAAAGTCGGTCTGATTGGCTGCGGAAATATCAGCGACATCTACCTGAAAAACGCCCGAGACGTTTTCCAGGTGCTCGACGTCGTCGCGTGCGCTGACCGGACCGAGGACAAGGCGAAGGAAAAGGCGAAAGCGTATGGGATCAAAGCGTTTCCCATCGATGAGCTCCTGGCGCTCAAGGATATAGACATAGTTCTCAATCTGACTGTTCCCTCCGCACATCTCGGCATATCAGTGAAAGCATTAGAGAACGGCAAACACGTCTATAGCGAAAAGCCGCTCGCTGCCGCGCGAGACGAAGGAAGAATCATCCTCGAGAAAGCGAAGGAAAAAGGGTTGTTCGTCGGGTGCGCTCCGGACACCTTCCTTGGGGGCGGACTCCAGACCGGCAGGAAGCTGCTGGATGACGGATGGATTGGAACCCCTTTTGGGGCCATTTCGTTCATGATTGGCGGCGGTCCCGCGCTGTCTCACCCGAACCCGGATTTCTACTACAAGAAGGGCGCTGGCCCGATGCTGGATATGGGCCCCTATTACGTGACCGCTTTGGTGTCCCTTCTCGGTCCGGTCAAAAGGGTCACCGGAATGGCGACGACGCCGTTCCTGGAAAAGACGATTACCGGGCCGACGCGCTACGGACAGAAGATAAAAGTCGAAACCCCGACCTACGTCAGCGGCACCATGGAGTTCCGCAACGGCGTGTGCGCGAATCTCCTCACCAGCTTCGATCTTCACTATCCGTACTGGGATTCACACCTGCCCTTCATCCAGATCTTTGGAAGCGAAGGGACCTTGTCCTTGCCTGACCCCGACACCTTTGGCGGTCCCGTCCTGGTGAGGCGTTTCGGCGGGGATTTCACGAGCGTTCCTTTGACGCACGGATTCCTGGAGAACAGCCGAGGCATCGGACTCGCCGACATGGCCGTCTCGATTCTGCGTCGAAAAAAGCCCCGCGCGAATGGCGACATGGCTTTCCATGTCCTCGATGTCATGACCGGCTTTCTCGATTCCGCCCGGAGCGGGTCGCACTACATGGTGACAAGCACGTGCGAGAGACCGGAACCCCTGTGCCGGGTCCTGCCGAAAAACTCCACTGAGCCGGCCGAGGGAAAAGGATGAAACAGTCCATTCTTGTTGCCCCTCAGAAGAGCCGCATCGAGGAGCGCCCCGTTCCGCAGGTGGGCGATACGGAGGTGCTGGTCAAGGTCAAAGCGTGCGGCGTCTGTTCGTCCGAGCTGCACGGCTGGGCGGGAGACGACGGCGCATATCCGCGGGAGATCGGCCACGAAGTGGTTGGCGAGGTCGTCCAAGTAGGCAGGCGGGTAGATGCCTTCCATGCCGGAATGACGGTCACCGGCCTGTTCCAGCCGGGATTCGCCGAGCTCGCGGTGGCGCGACAGGAAGCGGTGACGCCTCTCCCGCAGGGCATGAAAGACACCCTCGCACTCGGCGAACCGCTCGCGTGCGTCCTCAGCGGTGCGCGGCGCACTCCCGTGGAGCTGGCGGACACTGTTGCACTGGTCGGACTGGGCTTCATGGGGCTGCTGATGCTGCAGGTCGTTCGGCTGAAAGGCCCGGCACGAATCATCGGCATCGACACTCGATTGGAAGCCAGAGACGCTGCCCTTCGGGCGGGAGCGGACGAAGTGCTGGCGCCGGAGGACGTTCCGGCGCCTCTCAAGCTCACCGAGTGGGGCCAGCGCGGCAAAGGTTGGGGTGTGGATGTCGCCTTTGAAACCAGCGGCACGCAGGCCGGGCTGACGCTCGCCGCTCAAATGCCCCACGAGCATGGCGTCCTGTCCATCGTCGGCTTTCACCAGCGCGGACCGCGCCAGGTTGATATGGAATTGTGGAACTGGAAAGCCTTGCAGGTGCTGAACGCGCATGAGCGGCGCGAAGGGTATCTCATGGATTGCATGCGCCGCGGACTCGACCTGGTGGCTGCCGGCAGGATCGACATGGCTTCTCTAGTCACCCACACATTCGGTCTCCACCAGGTGGACAACGCTTTTCAGGCGCTTCAGTCGAAGCCGCCCGGATTCATCAAGGCCGCAATCGTCATTGACCATTAGGCCAAAAAACGGAGCGCCCTAGGCGTCCCCGTTAGCTCCTAGTATTCTGTAAACGACTAAGTACTTAATCACGAACTGCTTTTCGGACGCGCGCGAGGATCTCCTCGGAACTCTTGGCCCACACAAAGCGCTTGCAGGATTCGTAGCACTCGATTGACTATTTTCTGGCTGAGCGGGGTCTTCCCCGGCTTGTGGTTCGGCAGCTTAAGCAGATCAACCCCTCGCTCGTTGATGCGCCGTACGATGGTGCTGACAGAAGCCGGGTGAATGCTGTGAGTATCTCCGGGATTTCACTCGTGCGTTTTTCATCGGTCCTGTCCAACACGACCTGAGTCTTGTCGCCTGCTTGTGATCCAGTGCATGTCCCGACAACGGCCAGGCATAGTCTCGGGACGATAAGTCGGCAGATACCGATCCTGATAGCCGCGGTGCGTCTGATGATAGCAATCATGACGCCCGTGACAATTGTTCAGATGCGCAGGGTGGTAAGAGAGAAGACTTCGAGCGGCGCTTTAGGAAGCGGTTGGTCCCCACTCGCGGATCGTCTGCACAAAGGCGCGACTTCGCGCCTCGACTTTGTCAAACTCTCCGCGAGCAATCAATTTCCCGTCCACGAGGTTGCCGCCGATTCCAAACCCGACGACACCCGCCTGCAGGAAGTCCTTCATATTGCTAAGATCAACTCCTCCCACGGCGAGAAGGGGAACGTGCTTCAGCGGCGCCCGGATGGCCTTGATGTATTCACAACCGAGCTGGCCTGCCGGAAACAGCTTGACGAAATCTGCGCCCTCCGTCACCGCCCTGACGATCTCCGTCGGGGTGAACGCCCCGGGGATCGAGAGAGCGCCGAGCTTGCAGGTTTCGCGTATGACCTGCGGGTTCATGTCGGGGGACACGATATAGCTGGCCCCGGCCTCAATTGCCAGGGACACTTGTAGGGAAGTCAAGACTGTCCCGGCGCCGGGAATGATCTCACCAGCAAACTCGCGCGAGATCTTCCGGTGCGAATCAAGCTCCTCCTCATTGTTTCCGTTCCTGGTTTGGTCCAACGTTATCTCTACGAGACGTATTCCGCCACGGCGCAGCGCGGCCACCGTTTCCACGACTTTTGCGCTCTCTACTCCCCTGATGATTGCAATGAGCTTTTCCGTGACAACCGCGGCCTTGATATCGTCCTTATGCATTCCTCTCTCCCCCCATCCGGGATTCCATGAACCGGCGAATTCTTGCGATCCCGTGCTCGATATTCTGTTCTGACGTCGCATATGACATCCGTATGTAGCCTTCACCGGCGCTTCCGAAGCCCGAGCCGGGAACCGTAACGACGGCGGTTTCCTTGAGCAACTCCGTAGCGAACGTTTCGGAGCTCATCCCCGACCGGGAGATGTTGACAAAGCAGTAGAATGCACCCTTCGGCCAGATACAGGAGAGATTGCCGGCCCCTCCAGTGCCCCAATGGCGGCATATTGTGCCTGCGTGTTGACGCAACCGACCACATTTTCCTGCAATTTGACCATGTTCCTTGCGATGATTTCGGGTCCGACCGCGTCGCCGACTCTCCAGCCGTCATTGCGTACGTCTTGGAGAAGCTGTCGATCATGAGCGTGCGCTCCCTCATGCCCTCGAGCGAGGAGGCACTGGCAAACGTTGCGCCGTCATACAAGAAGTGGTGATACACTTCGTCGGAAATGACAAAGAGATCATGCTCCGCGGCCACGCGGGCGATTTCGCTCATCGTGTTCCTGTCGATGACCGAGCCTGTCGGGTTTGAAGGCGAATTAAGGACAATTACCTTAGTCCTGCTCGTAACAGCCTTGCGTATGTCATCGGGTGAAAGAACGAAGCTATTCTCCTCGCGTGCCGTCACGAAACGGGGAATCCCGCCGCACATCTGGACCTGTTGAGGATAGTTTGGCCAGTGCGGGTTGCTGATGATCACCTCATCGCCCGGGTCGATAAGAACCATCAACCCCAGCATCAGCGCCTCCATCCCTCCTGCGGTGACGATTATTTCCCGTTCCGGGTCGGCGGTCAGCGAGATCTCATTCGCCACGCGCCGTGCTATCGCTTCCCTGAGGGGAAGCAGTCCCGCGTTCGCGGTGTAGTGGGTTTCCCCCGCTCCAGGGAACGAATCGCGGCAGCGTTGATGTTTTCCGGCGCAACGAAATCCGGTTCGCCAACGGTAAAGCTGATCACGTCCTTCATCGTCGCGGCGATATTGAACATCTTTCTTATTGGAGACGGAGTTATCTCTCGAGCGATGATGGAAATGTTCTTCACCTTGTACCTCGATCTCTTCACTCGACGAGGCCACCGCCTGCGCGCTCTGCTGAATGGAGTCGACCACGCCGCTGAGCTTCTCCACCATCAGCGTCGAACGTCAAGAACAGCGCGCGTCTGGTGAGGCTGCCTCTTACAACCGGAACATTAGGATCCGACACAAAATAAACGCTACACATAGCATTAGGAGTCGTGTATACTCTGGGAGTGACACCCGAAGCGAGTATTCGATTCCGATTTCAGCGATTGGCCTCGACGCTTGACGAACGAGCCCTGCGCCTATTCGCGGCAACGGAAGCGGAAGCGCTTGGGCACGGGGGTATTTCCCAGGTGTCACGCATCACCGGTTTGGCTCGCTCGACCATTCTTCGCGGACAACAAGAACTCCGCCAACGGCCGGGAGTGACCCCGGGCAGAATCCGCCGCCCCGGGGGGAGGACGGAAGAAGGTGAGCGCAGTAGATCCGACGGTGGTGCAGGAGCTGGAGCGCCTTGTTGAACCGTTGTCCCGAGGAGATCCGATGTCGCCGTTGCGCTGGACGTGCAAGAGCATTCGCACGTTGGCGGACACCCTGCAGCGCATGGGTCACGGGGCCAGCCATCGGTGGGTTTGGGCCACCCTGCACGAGCTGAACTATAGTCTCCAAGGCAACCGCAAGATGGAGGAGGGCAACCAGCACGCCGAC
>CAVUXE010000028.1:0-175448 GCA_963745235.1 uncultured Spirochaetota bacterium
TTGAGTCGCGACATCGGTTACACATGAGTCGCGACATCGTGACACCTGTGATCAGCCGGTCTCCTGGGACCCCGGCCATCGGCCGGGGTCTCTTCTTTGGTTGCGCCAGTAGCCCTTGCCAGGTTCGATGAGATGGCTCGAGAGGAGCTCACCGGTGTCGATGGCGACGACCGTGACCTCCCGCTCGTCGACGATAGCGAGGACACGGCGGCGGGCATGGGCCGCGCCGACCTTGAGGTGGTGCAGGCGGCCGCCGCGCCGGAGGGTCATGGCGCCCTTGCCGTCGGTGACGTCGTAGCGGAGGCGGAAGTGGCCCCGGCCCCAGGAGTCCGACGGCAGCGCCTTCGGTGTCGCCCGGTACGCTTCGCCGGGTGTCGCCCGGCCAACCGCACGGTGCGGCCGCTGCTCGTTGTAGGCGAGGCGGAAGGCGTCGAGCTGCGTCTGAAGCTCGGCAAGGCCGATCGCTGCCGGCCGCTGCCCGAGCCACCGCTTGAGGGTCTGGTGGAAGCGCTCGATCTTGCCCTGGGTCTGCGGGTGACCCGGCGAGCCGTTCTTCTGGCGGATGCCCAGGTAGGCGAGCAGGTACTCGAAGCCGTTGCGGCCCCCGGTGAAACGGGACGTGTAGACCGCCCCGTTGTCGGTGAGCGTGGCGGCAGGCCAACCGTGGGCGTCGCCGGCCGCGGTGAACGTGGCCACCACGTCGTCGCCGCTGACGCGCCGGAAGGCGGTGCAGGCCAGCAGGTAGCGGGAGTGGTCATCGAGCCAGCTGATGATCTCGACCTCGCTGCCGTCGGCGAGGTGCCAGTGGGTGAAGTCGGACTGCCAGACCTCGTTCGGCGCGGCGGCCTCGAACCGGATCCAGGAGCTGCGCGGGCGCTTGTGCGGCTCGGGCACGACGAGGCCGGCGGCCCCGAGGATGCGCCGGATGGTTGAGGTCGACGGAACGGGCAGGCCCTCGCGCTCGAGGTGCCAGCCGATTGTGGCGGGGCCTGCGTCCAGGCCTCGGGCGACAAGGTCGACCCGCAGTGCGGTGATCCGATCGCGGAGCGCGTCGGGCGTCCGGCCGGGACTGGTGCGCGGCCGGCGCGACCGCGGTTCGAGGCCATCGATACCGGCGTCGCGGTACCGGCGAAGGAGCCGGTGCAGGTGGCCGCGGCTTATGCCGGACTGGGCCGCCGCGGCGGTGACGGACAGCTGCGCTGAGACGACCTTGAGGACGGTCACCCGATACTTCGACATGCAGCGGACTGTCACGCATGTCCCGGCTCATCAGTAACCGATCAGGTGTCTCCTATGTCCTGGATTCAGACACCTGTCGGGCGCGCTCTTGTCTTGAGTCGCGACATCGGTTACACATGAGTCGCGTCATGCGTGACACCTGTGATCAGCCGGTCTCCTGGGACCCCGGCCATCGGCCGGGGTCTCGTTGTTGGTTGCGCCAGTAGCCCTTGCCAGGTTCGATGAGATGGGTCGAGAGGATCTCGCCAGTGGCGAGATCGACGACCGTGACCTCCCGCTCGTCGACGATGGCGAGGACACGGCGGCGGGCATGGGCCGCGCCGACCTTGAGCCGGTGCAGGTGGCCGCGGCTTATGCCGGACTGGGCCGCCGCGGCGGTGACAGACAGCTGCGCTGAGACGACCTTGAGGACGGTCACCCGATACTTCGACATGCAGCGGACTGTCACGCATGTCCCGGCTCATCAGTAACCGATCAGGTGTCTCCTATGTCCTGGATTCAGACACCTCCGGGCGCGCCACTTTTCCACGGGTTGCCCGAGCCCGATCCTCGCCGAGGCGTCAAACGCCTCCTTTTCTGAGTGGCTTCGCCGGCGACAGTCGATGTGTCAGATGCCCGGCCCCCCCTGCCGGCAGCGTCAGATGCTCGCCGCGACGCGATGTGAGTCTCAGATGCCCACGGCCCGGCGCTGCTTCTATCGGCCCGGCGCTAGTTCTGCGAGATTCATCGCGCCACAGGTGCCAGTCACCCCCGCCTGCGGACGCCTCTTCGCCATCACCTGCGGCGACGGCGTCGACGCAGCATGGCTGCGAACGATCTTCGTCATCAAGGGCGGGTACTGATCTCGGCACGGACGCGACCGTAATCGAGATCCAAGGTAAAGTCGCCCGCCAGCGGACGGTGGCACCGCTTGGTGCCGCTCTGGTGGAAGCGCACAGGGCTCTCCTCGCGAGCCTGGCCGGTATCCCGGACTTCCCCGACCCAAAACGAGGTTGTTTCGATCACCTCTTTGTCAGGAGGAGGAAGAGGGCGCCTGCAACCACGAGCACCGCGATTCCGGCGACAAAGACCCAGTTGCCCCACCACAGGTCCTTGTTGACCCGGCCGACCACGATGAGGATCGCGGAGACCACCGCCATCAGGGTCAAGAATGGATGAGACTGCACACGAGACGGCATCTGATTTCCTCCGATCTGTCGGCCCGATGGGGCCTGAACGTGGTGGACCTAGTTGCGAGCCTTCCCGCGGAACGCATCCATGAACCGCACCCGGGCCCCGATGCGCATGGCTGCATTGGTATACATGCGGCCGGCCAGCCAGGTCAGGCCGCCGATGGATGCGACGGTCAGCGCTACCGCCAGGCCGACCTGCCAGAACGGCACGTCGCTGGCCGCCATCCGCACCGCCATGAGGATGGGGGCGAACGGCGGCAGCAACGAGCACACCGTGGCCAGGGGGCCGCTCGGATTCGGCAGCGCGGCGTACTAGAAGGTCAGACAGGTCCAGCCCGACTTCAACATCTCGGTCAACGGCTGGCCCATGTAGATGACATCTATCCCCAGGGCCTCGAGCTGGTCGGACACGCCGTAGAGGTCGGCGCAGGCCCTGCAGGCCAGCAGTTCCACCCCCGCGGCCTTGAGATCGTCGAGTTCTGTCTGCAGTTCGCGGTCCGCGGCGAGCAAGGACGCCGAAGGGCCCCAAACAACCAGCCTCACCCGCCCCCACCAGTTCTGGAGCCGGCTGTTCTTGGTGTACATGAACACCATCTTCCGGGCCACTTCCGGATCCGCCGAGGTCCAGACCACTACCAGGCTATCGCCGGGGACCACACCGTTCACCATGATCCTTCTCCTGCTCGACTCTTGGTTTCTTTGGCGAAGTCGGATCCTTCGAGTCCGCCCCCCAAGGGCGGTGGGCTCGGAGCGACGCGATCGCCAGCGGTGGCCCTCATCTTGTCGCAAGCACCACCGCGAAGACCAGGTAGCTGACGATGATGATCGAGCCTGCTCGACGGTTCAGCCCTCGTCCCCTGAGAGCCAGGGCAACGGACGCAGCTGTGAGGACCGCGTAGGACCCGGCCACGAACAGCGCATCTCCTGACGGACTGGCGAGGCCCAGGATCGCGCCCGGCACCAGGAGGCCGACGATCACGTTGAAGACGTTGCTGTTAAACGCCTCGCTCAGGGTGGCCGCCCTCGCCCCGCGAGGCGAGGTAGACCGCGGCCACGGCGTTGGGCAAGGCTGGTCACGCCGGCGAGGATCGAGCCCGCCTACGACGATGGCCGACAGCCCATCTGCGAGCCGATGCTCGTGGCCGCCTGCTCCATGGCTACGCTGGCCGCGACAACGACAATTCCAGCGACGAGCGCAACCAGCCGCATCCCGGCGATCACCCGGCTCGGGATCGGATGGCCACCGCCAGCTCCGCCTCCTCTTCGGCCAGGGCGCGCGCCAGCCACTCCGACCAACGTGCGGGCAGGTGCAGTCTCGCCCGGACGGCTGGATGTTGCGGCGCTGAAGCCACGTAGGGCACGAACGCGATCAGGGCCAGCAGCAGCCCGATTGCAGGTGCGATCAGGCCCGGCGACGACGGCGAGGCTCAACCCAGCGCATCCAGAGCCCGACCGCGCCTTCGAGGAGGACCTCTCGTCGATGGAACCCGATGCGACCTGCGATGAGGGCGCTGAACCCCAGCAGCGCGGCCAGGTTGAAGACGTTGGAGCCAAGTGTCACCCCGATCCCGACCGTCCCGTGCCCACCGCGATGGCCGTGACCGAGGCTGTGATCTCCGGGCCATCGGCGGCGAGCGCGGCGATCAGCCCGAGAAGGGCCTCGGACATCGCCGAGCCCTTGCTTGTGATAGTGAGAGGACGAGGGCCTGGACCTGTTTTCTCCGTTCAAGCGTTGTCTCGAGGAACCGCGCCGCACGCAAGAGCAACTTGTGGCCTGCGCTCGTGATGAAGAGCGATTGAAGGGCAATGCCACTATCGATTGCCGCGTCAACCTTATCCCACCGACGCATCGCGCTGTTGAGTCTTTGAAGAGGCACGCGAAGGCGCGCCTTTCTGTCTTCGTCCAGGCTCAAGAATCGTTTGTAGAAACCGGGAAACAGGGTGTACGCCTCATCCGGCCAATCATTACTCTGTGGCTTTGCCCGTTCGATAGAGTACGAAATAGAGCTTCCCTCTGGCGGGATCCAGTCCGGTACCTCCCACCAAACGGAGGCTATTGCCGCTCCGCTTGGTCCCATCAAGCTCGCACAGCTGACTATGTCCTGGAAGTCCTCGGGCAGCTTAAACGCAGGCACACGTCCCATTTCTTCCGGCTTGATTAGCTGCTTCCGCACAACTATTTCTCTCACCAACGCGGCCGAAGGGGAGCGAAATTGGTCCATAGCGAGCAGCCTTGCCCTACCTTTCCCGGGACTTTCGGGCAATTGATCCCACGGCAGAAGGCTCGTGCCATCGTCCAGAACGCATGATCTCGAGAGCTTCAACCCTTCGATCGCGAATATCTGACGCGACAGAAACGTGGGCGCTTCGAGAAAGAGCTCGAGGTCGTGAATCGCACCTGCAATGCCCTTTGTCGTAGCGCCTCTGAGTAACCAGAAGGCGATCGTTGAATGATCGAAGACCCTGGAGCCTGCCCCAGGGGTGTGGAGCATATGCCCGTAGAGCTCTTGCACTTCGGGAGTGGCATCGATGCACGAAAGCAGAGGGAGTACCTTCGGCAATGGAGCGCCGCCGATCGCGGAACCGACTACAATAGCGAGTTGGTAGGGCTCAAGCTTTTGAGGTTCAATAGTTTCTACGGCCGTTTTCAGACAAGTCGTCAGCGCTTCAAGTGGCACGACTGTCTCCTTCCCAGGCTCGCGAGAACCTGTTTCCTCCGGACTCCGCCGGCGACACGACGTCTCAGATGCGCCGCGTCCGGTGGCCAAAGCTGGCAGTATCCGAGAAGATCACCCTATCCGCGCGTTAAAGCGCGAGCGCCGGAGTTGCAGAGGGCGCCGCTGGCATCTCGTCCCAGGTCCTTCCATGGAGCTCCCGGCCCGTTGCTTTCTTATTTACGCCACCCCACTGCTTGAAGAAGAAGGCGGTGCCGTGCTTTCTGCAAACCTTCTTGAGATCAGTGACCCAGCTCTTCTCCATTGGCCTGGCGCCAGGTCCTGATTCGCCCCCGATGATTGCCCATTGAATCCCAACAAGGGAGGTCGCCATCGGAATCGGAGAAAGCAGCGGCTCGAAGGAAATGAACCTGACAGCAGCCGGGACCTTCCGCAGCGCTTCAATGCGATGGACGTAGCGGTAAGATTCCACGGTCGTTCCGATCCAGATATTCCTGCTCCACTCCAGCTCCTCGGCGAGTTTCAAGAGCTCGAACGGTCTCTTCGTGAGTACCTGGAAAGTATGCCAGCTCGCCGCGTTCATGGTCTTGAAGATGCGTTTCACCGCATCTCGAGGGATCGCCTCGTGAAACAGGTCGGACATCGAATTGACAAAGATAACCCGGGGCTCTCTCCATCTGAGCGGCACTTCAAAGAGATCCTCGTGGACCGTCAGCTTGAAGACGTTCTTATATCTTGGGTTTCCCATGGCATGGAGCCGCGCAGCAAGGCGCTCGGCATAGCAGTTGTCGCATCCGTGTGAAATACGGTCGCACCCCGTCACCGGGTTCCATGTCGATTCGGTCCACTCAATGGTTGTTCGGCCGCTCATTCACTTCCTCAGCCAAAGTATAGCAATTGCAGAGGTTTTCTCAAACCTCAACGCCGACCCCCAGAAGAGGATCTGCTTTTTCTGAGAAGCGCCTGCCATAGTCGGAAGCGCCGATCCTCCCTTGCCTCCTCAGCTCTGATATCACGCCGTGCATCTGTGACCGGGTCCAGATCTGCTCCCGAAGATCGCCATAAAGTGAGTGCCAGCGCCGCGGTTCCTTTCGCAGCTGAGACAGAACCCACTCTTCCAGGGGCCCCAGATCCGGCTCGTCTTCAATAAGCTGCAGCTGATGATGGTTCTCGGATTTCCTGGCAAAGAACCTATTTACCCCGCTTGCCAACGGGCATGCTTTCCAGAGCTGCTCTTTGATGAGATCCCTACCTGACTCGTGATTTGTGAGGTGCAAAAGGATGTACCGAATATTCAACCGGTCCCGCAGCATGAAGATGTGAGTTGCCCAGCGGGCGCCAATTCTCTCTCTCATGAGGTCGATGGTCCTGTCGGCTCGTTCATCGTCGGACTCAAGGTCACAGATCGGTTTCCAGCCGGGCCCGAGAAGAAGGTCGTCAATCTCCTTCTCCACGTGCGGCTGACCCTTGATGTGCATCCGCATGTCGAGCTCGCGCCACATCAGGGTGATGAAGAGCTCGACTTTCCTGTATGACATCAGTTCTTTCAGCATCGAACCGGGAATGGCGAAGTTGTAGGGGTCCACAAAGATGAAAGTTGGAGCCGGAGTAGCCTTCCGAGCGCGCAGATCTGAGAGCACTTCAGCAAGCACTTTGAAGCAGTTCTCGCGGAAGGGCTTGACCAGAACGTTCCTCGGGAGTGTGCCCAGTGCGGCGATTTCGTTCTTGAGCGCTTCGAAGTTGTGAGGATCGCGTTCGATGAGGTAGAAGACTACCTCGCAGTTCTCCAGAATCGAGTCCCTTCGATAATGCGAGAGCAGGGCGCGAATAGCAACCAAGGGCGAACCGGCCTCCCCAGTGTCATACTTGCCCCTGCCCGCATGCGTATCGAAGTACACGATCCTGCCGTGCGTGGATCCAAGGATGCTGAACCATCCGCTCAAGTAGAGACGGATCAGTTCGTGCTTTGTGCTCTGGAAATTCGAGTACTCCTCCCAGTGTTGGGGGTTCTTATCCGCGTCCTCAGGATAACACTCCATGGTATCACTTTCCTCTTCGAGCTTTGGCTTGACCACCAGATCCCGGCATGTCGCGCACCGTCATCGAATGATGTCCGCGCAGCACGTGATGCACTTGGATGTCTCGAAAGCTGTCGAACTCTCAGGATATGCGTGGATCTTGTTGAGATCGGTAGAATAAACGACCTTGACCATATGTTCTGGACGAATAATCCGACCCGCGCTCATGTAGAATCCAACGGGCTGGCCGGCGGCGAGAATGAGGTTCCTCTTGCCATCACGCTGAATCTCGACAGATCCAGCGAGTCGAGCATCGATCATGTAGCTCAGATAGGTAGACGTCGCAGGGTCAGAGAATACAGATTTGTCCTCGCTCGTCGATAGAATTGTATGCTTCAGAAACTTTTCGACCTGGTAGCTGTTCATACCCACCAGGTTCAAGTTCGAATAGCCAGGGATGAGACTCAGCGAAGAGGCGCACGAATGACAGTAATAGTCGTTGGGCATCTTTGCTTTATCATTCCGCCGGCCGGATCTGTAGCATCTGGTAGTCGGCACATCGAATCTCGCAGTTTGGCAACGCGTCAGGCCCCCACGTTGTCTTCCTGCAGGCCCGCCACCCGGCTCCGCGGTCGCCGTCCCTGAAGAGTCCATAGCAAGCGCATTGTGCAGCGCCCCTCGTGGCCATGCTTGTCACTCGCGCACTCACAGACCGAGCCAGCCCTCGCCCAGGCCGCCCGGATCGTCGCCTCGGAGAAAGGCAGTCGTCAGCCTTTCTTCGTCGGTCGCTTGAGGACGACCTTGACCGGATTCCCGCCGACGGGTGGAACCTTGTCCCCCTTGCTCAGCGTGATCTCGGGCGTCTTCTTGCTCGGCGTCTTGTAGATTCCGCTCTGCACAATCACTTCGCCCGTCTTGAAAGTCTTCTTTGCCATAAGGCCTCCCTTACTTGGTGATCCCTGGAAAAATGAGATGATTTCTGAGAAGAACTGCCCGTTTCCTCATCTTTTTTGACATACCCTGAAATACTCAGTTGCGGCAAGTATATATCAATAGTAGATTTGGGTACATAGGCGGTATTGGGGTGGGGAATCGAAAACGGACTTAAAATCCCCGTCTGACGCTTCTTCATGACCAAGGTAGGTCAGCGACAAACTCTCCGCCTTCCGATGCTGCCTGGGATAATTTTGATTGAGCCAATTTCCTTTTCTGATATCTGCACTTCATGGGACGAGTATTTATTGTCAATTGCTTGATATTTCGCTTCTTCCATGATCTCTTATTTGTATGAGACACTTTTCTTTCAGAGTGGCCGATTCCTTCGAGCCCTCACTCCCATCTGTCCGTCGCCCGAGAAAAGATTCCGGCACAAGTCTGTACAGGCTTCTCAGACAGATCAACAAAGGCTTCGGCCGCCATTCCAGTAGGGCTTCAGGTTCATATAGACCTGACACTGACCGGCGGCAGCGGTGCATCGTCAAGGTAAGATATAGTCTCGGCTCAGGCTCTTTAAGAGCCCACCTTTCATACATTCAACGGAAGGGCTCTGGGAAGGATGGAGAGAGGCCCGAACTATTTGGCAGCTCAGAAAAGTCCGAACTTACCTCTGGCGAGGCGGGCAAGATGCGTCACTACCGCCTTGTGATCTCGCCCGAGAGTCCAGAGGACTTTCCTCTACAGGTGCTTGCAAAGAAACTTATCCAGCGCATCGAATATGATACGGCATACTCGCTCTCCTGGGTCGGAGCCATCCATGAGAATACTGAACACGCTCATATTCACCTGGTAATAAGCGGGCTGGACAAGAAAGACCGTGAGGTCGCATTCAGCCGAAAGTACATATCCTCGCAAATGCGCGAGCATGCCCGTGACATCCTTACCGAAGCCCTGGGGGAACGTCGGCCCGTCCCCGAAGAGGAGCGCTTCAAGAGAGAGATCAAAGCCAATCGTTTCACGAGCCTCGATGAAGCTATCCAGATGGTTTCCAAGACCGGCAGGGTATCAACAAAGGCACTACGAGCGGTCGCTATGCCTGCAAGAGCTGATGCTGCCGTCGCTCGCCTCAAGTTCCTTGAAGAAGTGGGGCTTGTACACCGCGAGGGTCGGGATTATCACCTTGCAGCTAACTGGCAAGAATCGCTTGAGGCTTCGCGTCGCTTCGCGAGCTATCTTGAGGCAGCAAGGCAACTGAAGTTCACGCCCCCCAGCCTCCTGCGTCTGTATTCTCCTGGAAAAGATGGCCGCATTGTAGGGCGGGTCAGCGCCATTGGCCGGATTGATGAGCTTTCCAACAATAACTATATCCTGCTTGAGACCATCGATGGACGAGCGTTCTATGTTCCGCTGTTGCGCAGGCCCCGTGGGATCTCTGTCGGGGATACAATCGCATTGATGAAATCACTGGAGCGTGTCTCCACGGGCGGAGAACACAGGTCATCAGCTGGCGGCCGTTCCTCCGCGGCTGCACCTTACATGAGCCTACTGGATGTACGCTATGCAAGAATGCCTGATGAAAAACTCAAGTCCGAGCTCACGCGGCTTGGGGAGAAACGAAGCGGCTTCGGACTTCAGCAATCATGACCTAATGGAAGCGCTCCGCATGGCTTGAAAAAGTATCGCCGGCGATACTTCGAGAAGGCTTTTGGCTTGTTGCTTTTTTGTTGCACAATATAAAGCAGTTGGATATAATTCGCAAACAAGGCACCTGAATAGGTCTGGAATGCAAAGCAACATCCGCAACAAGCCAAAGCCCAATTCAAATGTGAACCAAACCTTCGCCGTTTTTCATAAGGCGATTCCTCTCACCCTCATCTTTACAGGCCTCTGGATCTCCACTCAAGCCTTCGCCCGAATGTGCGACTATTCATCGATCCTCGGCCCCTGGTGGTTTCGATACGGCCCAACGCCCGTCTATCGCCCGTGGATGCTGCTCGCATGGGCATATGAGTTCATTCACTGGAAGCCCGTGCATGAATACCTCTACCAGGCTAGCCTTTATCTACTGGTCTTTTCAGGAATAGCGCTGGTCACCTATCTGGTCTTGAGCTTCTTTCGAGGCGGCTATTCCAATACCGATAACCTCTACGGCACTGCCCGATGGGCAACCATTCGGGACCTGCGCCGTAACGGCCTCCTCTTTGGCAAAGGCGTGATTTGCGGCCAGACAGCCAATGCAGTCCTACGGGCTGACGCCAAAACCGGAACCACGAAGTATCGCCTCTTTCGCTCCGCCAGGATTATCAGCCATGCAGGTGAAACTTCCACGCTTATGGTCGCCCCAAGCAGATCGGGCAAAGGCGTAAGCACCGTGATTCCTTCACTTCTCTCATGGCCAGGCAGCGTCATTGTCTTTGACCCAAAGGCTGAGAACTGGCATATCACCGCAGGGTTCCGGCGCGCCTTTTCCCATTGCCTTCGCTTCAGTCCTGTCCTCAAGGATTCAGTTCATTTCAATATCCTTGCCGAGGTCAGACCGGGTGAGAATGCAGTGCGCGACGCAGAGATCATCGCCGACATTCTCACCGCTCCCCAGGATGAAAGTGCAGCCAAGGGCGAGAATCAACAGCACTTCATCGACACCGCGAAGAACCTGCTTACTGGCGCGATCTTGCACGTTCTCTCTTCACCTGAAATCAGGAACAAAACACTCGGCGGAGTACTGGATTTTCTTTCTTCCTCCGCTTTGGATGCCGACGGCAAGGAGGACTTTGGTGCCGGCATCTGCAAACAAATGATATTTGGCGAACACCTGGGCGGTCTGCACCCCGTTATCCAGAGCATTGGCAATCAGCAACTTGCAAGGGCGGATCGCGAGCGCTCAAGCGTTTTTTCCACTGCCGTCCGCGCCGTTCAGACCTTCAAAGATCCTCTGATTCGTAGAAACACCTCGGAGAGTGATTTCACCCTTGAGGATTTCGCAGATTCCGCAAACCCCATCTCCCTGTACCTGACTGTGCCTTATTCGGACATCGACCGACTTTCCTCGCTTCTCAGGCTGCTCATTTCCTTTGTCATTCGGCGTTTCGCGGAAGGTGAAACACGCTATGGCGAGGTCAAGCTAAAGAACCGCATTCTGTTCCTTCTGGATGAGTTTCCGATTCTCGGCAGCTTTCCCTTCCTGGAAAAGACCATGGGATTGCTCACCGGCTATGGAATGTCCTTCCTTGTCATCTGTCAGAGCCTCCAGCAGATCATCAAGCTGTATGGCCCGAACAACTCTTTTATGGAGCACTGCAAGACATGGATCACCTATGCGCCAGGGGACCTCAACAGCGCCAAGACCTTCTCCGAAGTGACTGGCAAGGAGTCGATCTGGAAGAAGAGCATTTCCACAAGCGGCAGCAAGTTCTCCGTTGGCCTATCGCATCTGAACTTAAGCGGCAATGAGGTCGAACGCAACCTCATCAACCCCGATGAGATCATGCGTCTCCCGCCAACGGATCTGTTGGTTTTCGCCCACGGCATGCCCCCCTACCGTGGCAAGAAGATCATCTACTACCTGGATTCCCGCTTTAGGCACATCGCCAACCTTCCAGCACCCGAAACGCGAAACGATATCCTCAGTGAACTTCCCCCAGCAACAGCTTCACGAAACCCTTGGAGCGATCTTGTGGGCGAGGATTACGCGATCACTGAAACCTTTGAAGATGGCGCGGAGCACGTCCCCCCGAGAAGGAAGGAAGGCGCTGCTGGTAGCGCTGCGGGTACCCTTGAGATAAGCCCCGAGGCGATGCTTCACCCTGAGCAATACTTCCCCCCGGATCCATTTGAAGGGGAAGCCTCCGGTGTCGAGTCCGATCCCGAACTTGTCGATTCCCCGTTTGGATCGATCAGGAGGGGAGAATTGTGAAGCGGCATTCTCCTACCACCGTAATCGGTGTACGAATAGAAGACGGCCTTCTCACGCGCATCGATGATGTGGTTCGATCCAACAAGAACTACAAAGACCGATCTCAATTCCTTGGTGCCGCGCTTCGTGAGAAGCTCGTCAAAGACTTCCAAGACTCAGAGCTTCAAGCCATAGCCCTTAGAAAGATATCAAAGGACATCCACGTTCTGGATGACAAGCTTTCGACGCTCATAGAGCTTTTTGGGGAGTTCATTTTCGCCTTCTTCATGAGTAGCGCTCCCCTGCCCCTGGATGACAAGAAAAGGCTCGCAGCAATCGCCATCCCCGCGAAGAGGCAATACGAAGCCTTCCTCGAGAACTTCATCGACAAGACGAAGAAATCCGCCACGGGCCTTCTTTCCAAGCTGGCAGCGGATCTCATCGAGGAGCAGGGCGAAAGCCATGGCTGAAAGCCGAACCCTGTATCAACGACAGCTTGCCAACCTTGACGAGGACCTGAAGCCCATCATGGCAGAACTGCTTGATGAGCGGGTCACCGACATCATGGTGAACCCCGGGGGCCGACCTATGGGTAAAGAGGTTCGGAGAGACCACTTCATTCAGCGGCAGAGTCATCGAACGAGAAGCCATCTTGAGAATCATCATGTCCACCGCTGCCCTGATCGAGAAGAAGGTTACCAAAGACGAGTGGAACTTGAGCGGGGTCATACCCAAGTACAACGCCAGGATCGAAGCTTTCATCGAGCCAACAGTATCATCCCCCACTTTCTGCCTGCGCAAGCCGACGCTGCTTGCCTTATCCCTTGCCGACTATGTCAGGGATGAAAGGCTGAGCCTCACTCACCAAAAGATCATCATTCAAGCGGTCAAGGACCGCAAGAACATTCTCATAGGAGGTGGCACGGGTACAGGGAAAACCACCCTCCTCAACGCCATTATCAGCGAGATAGCCCGCTTGCGCCCCGCGGATCGTCTTTACATCGTCGAGGATACCCCAGAGATCAACTGCAAGGCCCCCAACTTTGTCTCCCTTGTGGTGCTTCCAAACGAGTCGATAAGGGCGGTCCGCTCCGCCCTGCGGTACAAGCCCGATCGCATCATCTTCGGCGAGCTGCGCTACGGCGAGGTCGCCCTTGAATGGCTGAAGGCCAGTTCAACCGGGCACCCCGGCGGCATGTGCACCCTCCATGCAGATAGCGCCCAGCGGATGCTCCCTCGCATGCGCGATCTTCTCCTCGAATGTTTCGCCACCGCGGTGCCCTTGAACATTATCTACGAGGCCATAGGTCTCTGCGTTTACCTGAAAGAGATTCCAGATTTCGGCCCGCGGGTCGTTGAGGTGGCGGAAGTGCGGCCTGGCTTAGATGCCGGGGGCAATTTCCAATATGCAACCTACTGAAGGAGGAGGCATCACATGAGCGAAAAGAGTCTTCATCGGCGTGTTCTCTCGGTCGGCCTGTTCTATTTCCTTGCTGCGGCAGCCACGAGCTACGCTGCGGACATCACCGATTCCCTTGGCCTGGGATCGAAGCTTGACGATATCGTCAACATCTTCAAGAGCAAATTGATCCGGGTCATACTGATCGTCGCTGTGGGCGGCTGCGCTATTGGCCTCATCGTCAACAAAGACAACGAGGCGATGAAGAAACGGTTCATGATCATAGGCGTTGCCGCAATCATCCTTCTCGGCGTTCAAGGCCTTGTGGACTTCGTCTGGACTCCCAAGGGTTGACCCTGCCCCGCCACGGCCTGTCGCTCCCCTCTGATACAGATCGAGGGGACGGCAGGCCTTCATTTGGAGGCTATATATGGAAAGCGAGAACGTTACTGACTATCCTTGGAAGGTCCACCGATCTCTTTTGAGGCGGGATCTTGTTGCCGGGGTGTCCCGCATCACCTTTGCCATCATTATCGCACTCACCGTCTATATGGTGTTTGGGGTGCGGCAATACTGGTTTGCGGGGGTTACGGTGATCTTGTACTTCGTAGTACGCGCTTTGACCAAGTCTGACGAGTACCTGGTGGAGATCATCCTCGATTCTCTTCTACTTCCAGATGACCTTTACCCATGATATGATCGGATGGACAGTAGGGGGCATCCCCTGCATCCATACGCCGGTCCACTCACCACAGGGGCATCGGGTAGAAACCCTCTTTTGTTGACCTTTACGCTTATGTACAATATGGTCGATAGGGAAATCGGTGACAAAAGCAGTTGCATTCCTTGATCAGCTTGCAAGAACACGCAAACTCTTAAGCTTCTCAAAAAACTATAAGCTGTCCTACGTCTATCTCTGGCAGCTAAAAACGCCCAAGACGGACTCGAAGGGCAAGCCCACAAGAGATCCTGAGACTGGAAAAGTCGTCTACCGGCGAACCCCATCCTTTAAGATCATAAACAGACTGAAAAACGTGATTCCCACCGAGCACTGGTACGAGGAGGCAACTGTTTCACATGGGGAGGAGTATGGCTCCCGATCAAAGAGGGCGACGCCCCGCTCTGCCTCGCCAAGGGATCTCTGGCTTCTTCCAGACGACCCTTTCTGCGGTGTTGTCTCTGCCTATGACTGTGATCCCCAGCTTGCCGTGCATTCTGGCAGGTTTTCCACCAAGGCTTTGCCTAAGATCATACTTGACTTCTAGTTCTGCTCGGCTTACAACAATATAAAGCTATTGCTTTATATTGGAGGAGCCCATGAAGACAATCACCATCGGCACGATCAAGGGCGGAGACGGCAAGTCAAGCCTTTGCATCCTCCTCTCCCGCTACCTCGCCAGCATCGGAAAGCGCATCCTCACTATCGACTTGGACGTTCAAAACTCCACTTCCTACAGCCTTCTGCCGGATGGCGATCCCGGCGGGCGACATATCGTTCGGGCGATCATCGAAGACGATATTGCAAGCCAGACCATTCAGCTCGGCCCCTGCCACTTCCTTGTTCAGTGTGACTACAAGCTTACCCAGCTGCGCACCATGTCCGCCCAGACCATCCGCTCATGCCTTTCAAAGGTCAGCGGCGATTACGACTTCTGTCTCATCGATACCCCACCCTACTACGACAACATCGTTATCAGCGGCATGACCGCCGCAGACCTGATCATTATGCCCGTGATGCTGAAGAACTCCTTTTCGATAAAGGCAAGCCGCTTCGTTCGGGAGGCCCTCAGCGTGGATGCACCCCTTCTGGCGGAGCGTCTGTTTGTCCTTTACAACTTCTTCGAAGCTGACGGGGTCGGTGAGCAGTACATGGAGCACTTCCAAGTGATACACGGCAATGCATTCTTTGGTGTACGCTTCCCAAAGACAGCACAAGTCCGCCGAGCCGTGGACTACCACCAGTTACCGACAAACTCCTCAAGATTCGATGTTCTTTTCCCGGCCCTCCAGGCACTTGCCCAGGAAGTCATGGACTGGTTTGAGTGAGTGAGGCAGATGTATGCCGCCAAAAGGAAAGCTTCAAATAGGTTCGAACATCGGCATCGACAAGGAGCAAGCCTACAAGGACAGAATTGCTGACCTTGAAAAGAACCAGGTCGGGGAGATTCCCCTCGTCCTAATTGACGAGATCAAGAACGTCCGAAGCCGCTACGATGAAGAGGGCATCAGGCAGCTCGCCGCTTCCATCGAAAAAAGAGGGCTCCTGCAGCCTGTCATCTTAAGCGAAATGGGAACACGCTACGGCATCCAGGCAGGCCATCGGCGTGTGCTAGCTTTCAAACTGCTGAAGCGTGAAACCATCCCTGCCCTTGTTAAGCCCTCACCCGAGATGCTTGCCGAGATCCAGTTGATTGAAAACATCCAGCGGGAAGATCTTTCACCCGCGGACCTCGAGATCGCTGTCAAGGCTCTGGTTGCGCGGTATGGCTCCCAGGAGGCGGTTACAGAGCTTCTTATGAAGAGCAAACAGTGGGTGAGCAATGTGATTGCCGCAGCCAACGCCCGTGAAGGACTCAGCCCAATACTTGAGCAGCATGGCGTGAAAGGTTCTCTGCCTTCCGGTCATCTGAGGGACATAGCGGCCCTGCCTGAAGCGAGATCGAGTGAAAGCTGCCAAAGAAGCCCTGGATAACGGGGGCGGCAAGCGTGCGTTCCGCGCGGCCGCTCAAAAGGCCAAAGAGAAACGCAGCCGGTCGGTGCCCAATACGAAGGGCCATCACATGTTTACCGTGATCCTTACAGCTGAGAAGGAGCCTGATGGCACTATCACAGTCAAACCCGAGATCAGCGGGCAAGCAAGCGCAGAGGTCAAAGCGCGATTTGATTCCTTCTGCGAGGAGGTTAAGTCGCTTCTCATCGGCAAAGGTGCCACTGCAAACTGATCCTGTTCGCCTCCATGCGGTCCGAAGCATGTGTTGACAACAGGATTTTCAGGTGAAGGTGCTTCAATGGTTAATCCGTTTCTTCGCCGTCCAGGTTTCCAGCATCGCCTGCCTGCGGTCATTCGAAGACTCATTCTCATCGTTGCAAGTACCCTGATCGCTTACTACGTCCTTTCGACGTTTCTCAAGGGCCTTGCGCAATAGGGCCAGCCGACATCGATATGAGTTATTGGTCCCACAGAGACAGCTTGCTATTGCGTTTTTTCACATGCCTTCAGATCTTCCAATAGGGAGCACTTCTGTATCGTCACGAGATAGAGCTCTTTGACCATATACAGGCCAAAGCTGCGTTGTGGGGTGAGCATCCCAAGCTGGGGCCAGAAAGCTAGCGGGATCTCCTCAAGAGCGCCTACCTTTTCCTGAATCGCTCGTACAGCTTTCCTCAACCGCCCCACCTCCGCCCCGCGGACCGAAAGAAGTATCCTATAGCCCCCTTCGATGTTTGGTAGGGACTCTTGCTGCTCACCCTGGCATCGAAGAACATAGCCGCGCCATTCTCCAGGGTAGTAGTAGTATACTGGAATGATTCGTCCCTCCATGAACACGAAATCCTTTCCCACGTCTCCATCGCCGCTTGCGTCGATGAACATAGAAACGGGATCAGTCTCGGCCGGTGGGCGCATTCGCAGCTTCATAATTTATTATTGCATTCTGCTTTATTTTGTTATACAATGAATCCGCGTTTTATGGTAGCAATGAGATGCCTTGAGTGCTCTCTGGCGGAGGTTCTTCGGCATGACAGGCGATAGAGATTGTGATGGCGGCTTCCTTTCGGCATCCCGAATGCCCGATCGCAATCCTCTCGTCCGCGGAAAGGAGAGTCTATGAGCTTCAGCAAAAAATCGGACACGGCGGCCCGCTTCACACACCTTGCGGGGCAGCAGCTCACCGACGAGCATGGCAAGCCCTTCATCAACGACACTATCGATAGTGACACGGGGGCGATACTGCGATTTAAGAATGGGTTCCTCGACGGCGGGCGACTCCCTGCCATCGAATGCGACGATGCCCACATGGAGTTCTACAAGGAAGGGCAGCTGCATCGTGAGGATGGCCCCGCTGTGATATCCGACTACGGCAAGGTCAAGGAATACTGGAAGAATGGCCACCGTGCCTCAAATCCGTAGCATCGCAAGAGGACAGCTATCATGACAATCAATCATGACGAGGATGCTTACACCAGGGATGTCGCCTCGCGGATCAGCCGAATGACCCTTGAAGGGAAGGCTCCCTGGCTCAAGGACCATCCTGCAGGCGCTGCTGAAGTCTCTTATTACCCCTTCATCGACCCGGCACCTATCTACACCGGGGTCAACGCCGTTCTTCTTGATCTTGTTGCCGCGGAGCGCGGTTTCAAGGATCCCCGCTGGATTCCCATGGCCATGGTGGAGTCAAACAAACTCTCTCCCAAATACGGAGAAAAGCCGGTTTGCCTTGCATTCCGCAACAGGTTTGTCGAAGTCACGGATACCAATCCGATAAGTGGTACCGTTGCCTCCGCCCTTTCCGACAGCGCAAAGAGGATCAGCTACTATTACGTCTACAATGCAGAGCAGATTCGGGGCATGCCTCCTTTGCAGAAGGATAGGGACACAACTCTTGTCAAAATGAAGACGGAAAACGCCCTCAAGAACACGGGCGCGAAGCGCACCTCAGAGCTGATTCAATCCTTCTCCAGGCAATTGCCCAGCCACAATTGCGAAGCTCAAGAAACACTCGCTGCGATTGCAAAGTACCGCCTTGCCTGCCAGCTGCGCCTTCCCTACAAGGCCGATGTCAACCTCGAAAAGGCTCGTCGTGAAGTGCAGAAAAGAGATCGAGAATCCCTTCTTCGTGCTGCCTATTATGCAGCCAACGATGCCTCAATAGCGACCAATCCTGGAAAGGCTTTGGTTGTGGAGCCCCGGAGAACCATTCAGAGGGATCCAGAGCTGTCACACACAAGAAGCTCACGCGGTATTGAGCGGTAGTTTTGCACCTTGCGGCGGAGGTAGACCATGAGCGCCAGCGAAGCGGGCAGTTCTCGACTCTCCTATCCCGAGAAGGTGACGCAGCGCATCATCGAGTGTCTTCAAAAGGGCACTGCTCCTTGGATACGTCCATGGGAGCCAGGAAGCGTTCCTGATCGACCTTACAATCCTGTTTCCCAAACCGTCTATCGTGGGCTTAACACAATATATCTTAGCATCGCGGCGGCCATGAATGGGTATGACGATCCTCGCTGGATGACTTTTCTTCAATGCACCAATAAGGGCTGGAACGTCCGCCGAGGAGAGCACGCTGAAACCATCAGCTATTTCTCCCGCACAACGACAAGGACAGAAGAAGATCCCGACACTCACGAGAAAGTGAAGCGCACCTATCGCCTGGATCGTCCAATTTTTCGCTACGCATGCGTGTTCAATGCATGCCAAATCGAAGGGATCGAGCCTCTTGACCGTGGAAGCTTTGAGCGAAAGTTTGATCCTCTTCAGAAGGCAGAAGAAATCATTCACTCCCACAATCCCGCCATTCTCCATGACCAGAACGACGCATGTTTCTATCGACCCGCCACGGACTCAATCCATTTGACCCCGGTGGCTCAATTCAGGTCGCAGGATCTTTACTACGCCACCGTCCTCCATGAGATGGGACACTGGAGCGGGCACTCAACGAGGCTTGATCGAGACATCTTGAATCTCTATGGCACCCCGGCCTACGCCCGCGAGGAATTGCGTGCCGAGATCGCCTCCTACATGCTTTCATCGGATATAGGCATTTCGCACGATCCGAGCAACCACGCCAGCTATATCGCTTCATGGATCGAGGTTCTGCATCAAGACAAGACCGAGATCTTCAAGGCTTCCAATGATGCCGAGAGAATACTTCACTTCATTGTAGGCCAAGGTAGGGATATCGATAGGTCGCAAGAGGATGTCATCGAGATCCCAGATCGCTTAGCCAGCAACAGATCGCCAGCTTTCGAAATCGGGGCATAGCTGCAAAGGTCTGACGGGCTTATGGCATTACGTCCTTCCAGAGTAGCCTGGGGGAAAAGGCCGGGGATGGCGACAGTCGGTTTGACTTTCTGGCGAATGTGATTAAAATAAAGAATCCACCTCCAAACAGACTGTGTGAATAGTCTCACCAATCCGGAGGCGAATTGGCGGGACCACGCCGCCATCGCGGCAGGCGGGGGGCGGTTTATGAGGGAGAAGTCGCGGCACATCGACCGCTCCCTGTTCTCGCCCTTCTTGGGTTCCCCCTATCGGCCCACGGCCTCCATCAACTTGCCCAACGGTACCAAGTTGAGCACTCGCTTCAGATCATAAATGAGACAACTGAACTGAAACTCAGCCCCTACTGCCTCAAGCCCACGCTGCAGGAAATGGCCGAAGCCGAGGGTGCGCTTGATCGTGCCAAAGGGGTGTTCGACCAACTCCTTGCGCTTCTTGATCAAGGCTTTCCTTTCAGGATTCTCCAGTTGTTCAAAGTACCCCTTCAGCTCCCTATGACGTACCGAGACCCGAAGCATCCTGCCTCCGCTGCCCTTGGTGCAGCAACTCTTTTTCAGACAGGCCGCGCACGCCGCCTCGTCTGCTTGATACTTCCACGTCATTCGCCCGTTCTTGTCTGCAACCGCCTGAACCGTGATCTTGCGCAGCACCGTACCCAGCGGGCACACCCACATGTCCTGCTCGGTATCGTAGCAGAACTTCTCCTGGCCCCAGAGCTTTTCCTTGCTGTCCTCCCGCGCGCCTTCCGCCGCGATCGGCACCGTTACCCGGATTCCCTGTTCCTGCTGGTGGGCCAGCACCTCGGTTTCGTTGAAGTAGCCGGCATCCGCCACCATCTCGCTGTTCTCTTCTATCTCCAGCCCCTTTTTCACTTCGATTGCCCGTTCTACCATTGCCCCCAGCAGTCTCTTGTCCGTCTGCTGATTGCTCACTTGGGCTGCCACGATCAACTTGTTCTGTCCATCAACGACGCTTTGCGCGTTGTACCCCGGCTGCACCATCCCTTTGTCCTTTTGCAGCCGGCTGTCCTGGTCACTGCCCGAGTAGGCATTTTCTTCTGGGTGAGTCTCCAGAAACTTTTTAGCTGCGTTCACCTTCTCGCGTTTGCGTGTCAGTCTTTGCATCTTCTTCGTCAATTCGACCACTTTCTCCTTTCGAATCTGTATCCCCTCACAGTCTTGCCGACGGTCCAACTCCTCCATCTCCTCGAAGTAGCGCTCAAGCCCCCGCTCGACGGCCCGTTCGATTTCCTCAAGCTTCTCCCTGCGGTAGACCTCCCCATGTCCGTTCTGTCCGCGCAGTTTCGTCCCGTCCACCGCCAGTAGCTTCATACTGATCAGCCCCATCTTGTGGCAGAACAGCACGAACTCTTTGAACACATTCTTCAGCGCTTTCGGATTATCCCGGCGAAAGTCGGCTATCGTCTTGAAGTCCGGCCTCAACCCCTCCACCAACCACATCATCTCCCGGTTGCGCTTGCATTCAGCCTCCAGTAAGCGGCTTGACCGTATGCGGTTGAAATAGCCGTAGATGTAGATTTTCAGCTTCACCTGGGGCCGGTAGGCCGGTGCGCCTTTTCGGTTCTCATGCATATGAAATCCCAGCGTAGCCATCTCTAGGGATTCCACGTATGCATCGATAAAACGCACGGTGTTGTCCCGCTCGATCAATTCCTCCAAACTGCTCTGAAAGAGGTAGATCTGGTTGCGTGGCGTGCCCGCCTTATACTCGATCACGTCCCCCCCAACCGCTCGGCGCTCAACGCCTCGAGTTTTGTTGAGAGTACACTGCCTGGGGTTCCAGCACAATGATTTTCCCACGCTCTCTGCTTGTTTCCGCCAAGACTCCCCTGCCCCCGGAACACGAAATCATCCACACAGTCTGTTTGGAGGTGGATTCTTTACCTGAAACTTGAAAACCCGCCGCCTATGGCGGCGGTCATGTCCTGATGGCTTTGCCGTAAGACCGATTGCGAATAACATAGGGGCATGCCGAAATGGAAAAAACAGTCGCACGTGGTCTACCAGTGCAGCTATCACATAGTGTGGACTCCCAAGTATCGATTCCGAATCCTGGAAGGAGCTGTAGGGAAGTACGTCGAAGGACGCATCAGGGCTATCTGCGAGTGGAAGGATAGCGAGATAGAGGAACTGGCGGTAATGACGGATCACGTGCATCTGGTGGTAAGTACTCCTCCAAGAACATCGATATCAGAGCTGATGGGGTTTCTCAAAGGCAAGACAGCAATCGGGATATTCAAACATTTCCCGCACCTGAGGCGGAAGCCATACTGGGGGAATCATTTCTGGAGCCGCGGCTACTGCGTAACGACGATAGGGCTGGATGCGGATAAGATACGGCGCTACGTTAAATATCAGGAAGACGCCGAGCGGCTCGAAGAGAAGGAGCGCGAAGAACCAGGCCTCTTTTAGAGGCCGGGGTTTCAAAGCCACCTCCTTTCAGACTGTGTGGATGATTTCGTATTCCGGGGGCAGGGAAGTCTTGGCGGAAACAAGCAGAGAGCGTGGGAAAATCATTGCGCTGGAACCCCAGGCAGTGTACTCTGAAGAGAAGTCGAGGCGTTGAGCGCCGAGCGGTTGGGGGGGACGTGATCGAGTATAAGGCGGGCACGCCACGGAACCAGATCTACCTCTTTCAGAGCAGTTTGGAGGAATTGATCGAGCGGGACAACACCGTGCGTTTTATCGATGCATACGTGGAATCCCTAGAGATAGGCTACGCTGCAGGATTTCATATGGCATGAGAACCGAAAAGGCGCGCTTGATCGTGCCAAAGGTGAAGCTCGAAAATCTGCACTCTACGGCTACTTTCAGACCGCATACGGTCAAGCCGCTTACTGGAGGCTGCCTATGACATAGCGCAGACCGGAAGCATGATGTGGTCGGTGGAGGGGTTGAGTGCAGGAACTCTTCATCAGACGATAGCCGCACTTTCGCCGGGATAATCCTGAAAGCGCTGCCGAATGTCGTTCAAAGAGTTCGTGCTGTTCTGCCACAAGATGGGCCGTGATCAGTATGAAGCTACTGGCGGTGGACGGGCACGACCCACATGTCCTGCTCGGTATCAGTAGCAGAACTTGGGGCTCCTGGCCGCAGGAGAAGCTTTTCGACTGGCTGTCGACTGGGCTCGCGCGCTACTTCCGCCGCGATCGGCACGTTACCGGATTCCCTGTTCCTGCTGGTGGGCCAGCACTTCGGTTTCGTTGAAGTAGCCGGCATCCGCCACCATCTCGCTGTTCTCTTCTATCTCCAGCCCCTTTTTCACTTCGATTGCCCGTTCTACCATTGCCCCCAGCAGTCTCTTGTCCGTCTGCTGATTGCTCACTTGGGCTGCCACGATCAACTTGTTCTGTCCATCAACGACGCTTTGCGCGTTGTACCCCGGCTGCACCATCCCTTTGTCCTTTTGCAGCCGGCTGTCCTGGTCACTGCCCGAGTAGGCATTTTCTTCTGGGTGAGTCTCCAGAAACTTTTTAGCTGCGTTCACCTTCTCGCGTTTGCGTGTCAGTCTTTGCATCTTCTTCGTCAATTCGACCACTTTCTCCTTTCGAATCTGTATCCCCTCACAGTCTTGCCGACGGTCCAACTCCTCCATCTCCTCGAAGTAGCGCTCAAGCCCCCGCTCGACGGCCCGTTCGATTTCCTCAAGCTTCTCCCTGCGGTAGACCTCCCCATGTCCGTTCTGTCCGCGCAGTTTCGTCCCGTCCACCGCCAGTAGCTTCATACTGATCAGCCCCATCTTGTGGCAGAACAGCACGAACTCTTTGAACACATTCTTCAGCGCTTTCGGATTATCCCGGCGAAAGTCGGCTATCGTCTTGAAGTCCGGCCTCAACCCCTCCACCAACCACATCATCTCCCGGTTGCGCTTGCATTCAGCCTCCAGTAAGCGGCTTGACCGTATGCGGTTGAAATAGCCGTAGATGTAGATTTTCAGCTTCACCTGGGGCCGGTAGGCCGGTGCGCCTTTTCGGTTCTCATGCATATGAAATCCCAGCGTAGCCATCTCTAGGGATTCCACGTATGCATCGATAAAACGCACGGTGTTGTCCCGCTCGATCAATTCCTCCAAACTGCTCTGAAAGAGGTAGATCTGGTTGCGTGGCGTGCCCGCCTTATACTCGATCACGTCCCCCCCAACCGCTCGGCGCTCAACGCCTCGAGTTTTGTTGAGAGTACACTGCCTGGGGTTCCAGCACAATGATTTTCCCACGCTCTCTGCTTGTTTCCGCCAAGACTCCCCTGCCCCCGGAACACGAAATCATCCACACAGTCTGAAAGGAGGTGGCTTTGGAACCCCGGCCTCTAAAAGAGGCCGGGTTCTTCGCGCTCCTTCTCTTCGAGCCGCTCGGCCTTTTCCTGATACTTAACGTAGCGCCGTATCTTCTCCGCATCCAGCCCTATCGTCGTTACGCAGTAGCCGCGGCTCCAGAAATGATTCCCCCAGTATGGCTTCCGCCTCAGGTGCGGGAAGTGTTTGAATATCCCGATTGCTGTCTTGCCTTTGAGAAACCCCATCAGCTCTGATATCGATGTTCTTGGAGGAGTGTTTACCACCAGATGCACGTGATCCGTCATCACCGCCAGTTCCTCTATCTCGCTATCCTTCCACTCGCAGATAGCTCTGATGCGTCCTTCGACGTACTTCCCTACAGCTCCTTCCAGGATTCGCAATCGATATTTGGGAGTCCATACTATGTGATAGCTGCACTGGTAGACCACGTGCGACTGTTTTTTCCATTTCGGCATGCCCCCATGTTATTCGCAATCGGTCTTACGGCATAGCCATCAGGACATAACCACCGCCGCAGGCGGTGGGTTGTCAAGTTTCACTCAATCAATACAAGACTTTCAGTAGCCGGGACAAACATCGATAGCACGCATAGGGCCGCACAGGTCTGAGGAGCTAGTGCGCTGGTCACGGGGACCGCTTCCCTGGCCTGAGAAGCACAAACGCGCAGGCGTACGGGGGCAGGATGATTTGCGAAAGCGCTGCATCACCATTGCCGCCCAGTTCCCCCCGCTTGACGACCACCCTGTACTTCCTCCTGGTCGACTCCTTCTCCCAGGCGAATGCGAGGTCATCTTCGACAAGGACGCCGTTGAGAGCGAGTTGCGAAGAGCAGATGCCGCCGACCGGTTCAATGACGTATTGCCTCCAGACCATGCCTGCGACGGTTATCATCGAACGGGTATCACGAAGGCTTACGAGGAGGAGACAGCGGCCTCGCAATTTCTTCGCCGCGGAGTGATAGTACGCTCGGATCTTCCCCCCTGACTTTTCGACCACGTGTGCCCTGAACACCGCGTTTCCCATCAGCCTCTTCCAAAGAAAGCTTGCATAATAGTCGGGTCTGGGCTCGAAGGTATTCTGGTCGAGGAGCCCGTAATCCGAGCCAACGAGAGATTGCCGGAACACGCGGGAAACTCCCTCGCGGGCCAGGAGCCCCAACTGGTCGAGCCACCAGATGGAGGAGAGGTACGTATCGGACAGCCCCGGTTCACCGCCGTAAAGGGCGTGCCCCGTCTCCGTCATCCAGATTTGCCTCCCGCGGGCATTCTTCACGACCCGCCGCGCCTGCTTTCGGACACTGTCGAGATGCCGAGGTTTCAGGAGCATTTTCTCGGACGCGCGCCTGTTTGCAAAACGGCCCCTGCTGGACTGCTGCGGGTAGTAGTGCCAGCTCATCACGTTGTCCGATCGCATCGCCCCGCTCCTGCCAAGGGTTGGCATGATAGGATTGGGTTCCCCGATCGCAGGAATTACAGCCGACGCTGGCCCCACGGCAAACGCGCGAGGGTGCAAATTCCGGATGAGCCCGGAGAATCCGGCAAAGTCCTCCACGTAGCGCGAGGCGCTCACTCGATATCTGAACCCGTGCGTGATCGGATAAGCGTTCACCTCGTTACCAAGCTCCCATGCCCGCACAGGAAAGCGCTTCTCCGCTGTATAGGCGATGAGTGCGCGGGCGCTTGAGTCCATCCATGCCCCCTCGGCGTCGCGTTGGCTGGGCCCGGCGTTGACGACGAACAGGATCTGGAAACCGACCGTTGACGCGAAGGCATTGATTCGCTTCCAAAGACCTTTTCCCAGCACCATCTCCCGATCAGCATTCGCAGCATGATCGTCCGGCGTTTCCTGCTTCCGCCCATTCTTCTCCCTGATCCGGTATCGGACACGGTCCGCCTCAGTGCCCCCTATCCGAATCATCGAAGGGGCGAGGAGTTTCGCAAAAGCGACCAGCCTCGCATCGCATAGATCGAGGGGTGCCACCGTGTCTCTTGCGACTCCCCGGGAAATGCCCTTCGCCCGGCCCCACCAGTGCCCTCCCAGGACCAGGGATGTATCTATGGTCAGCGAGAGGTAACCCGGGAACAGCGCTGCCACCTGCTCAGCCCCGAGGAGAACTCTGAAATGATTACTCTTGATCCGGGCTGCCGCCATTTGTTCCCTCGAATTCTCTCAATCTCAACAGCATGCTGACGCCAAGTTAACAAATCTTTGGTTCGAATTCCGACCGGGGAGGGGAAGACGATGCGAATCGCCTATTCATTCGCGGGAGAAGGCCTGGGCCACGCCGCGAGAACCTCGGTCATCGGACCTCTTCTTGAAAATAACCACGATGTCGTGTATTTCGTGCCCGACGTGGCCCGAGACTTCGTCGTCTCCAAGTTGGGCAAGAGGCAGTATGAACGCATCCTCCATTTCTCTTTTCAGAAGAAAGGGGAGAGAGTTCGTCTCCTTGCCTCGATTTTCTGCACCCTTCCCCTCCTTGTCCGTTTCCCCTTCGAGATTATGCGACTCATTGACCGCCTCCATGCGCTCAGGATTGACGCAGTTATCTCTGATTTCGATCCCTTTCTCCCCTGGGCGGCCAGGATCGCGGGAGTTCCCATACTGCAGATCAACCACCCCGGTATCGTCCAGCGCCTGCTGAGGCCTCGCTTCATTGCCTTGATCACCGCGCTGGCGACCCGCCTCCTTGAAGGGCCGTGGAACGACAGGATACTCATCTCGTTTTACGACGGAGACGTGGGCCCGATCCTGCGAGAGGAAATCTTCGCGCATCCCGTACGAGACGACGGAACTATCCTCGTGAACCTCAAGGACTGCCTGAGACCGGTGGTTATCCCCGTTCTTGATGCGATGCACCTGCGCTACCGACTCGTGCCGGATCCCAGGGAGAACTTCGAAGAAGCCATCGCTGCCTGCTCTTTCGTCCTTTCGACGGCGGGACACCAGATAATCGTTGAATCCATCGCCCTGAACAAGCCAATACTTGTTATTCCCCAGCAGGGTCAATGGGAACAGCAACTGAACGCGGAAATGGTTGAGAAGACGCGAAAGGGAAAATCCACCACCGTTGAACGGCTCCGCGATGACCTCGCAGAGTTCAAGCTCCACCTTGAGCGCTATCGATCCAGCCGAGTTCCGGCTTGCTTCGTGACCTCCGACGATCGAAGGTCGATACTCCGAAGGATCGAGGCCTTCCTGAGAGAATGCAAGGGAAGAAGGATGCGACTCAGGTCTTCCCGTCGTGCATCCGCCGTACCGCTGGCGCTCGGCGGCGATTCGTGAGCGCGTCCAATGCAGGACCGTTCCCACTTATGCCATAGAAAAAAGATATTTCACGAGTTAAAATAACGCTGACGATAGAAAGATGAAACCAGCCAACAGGACGACTCGAGACCTACGCAGAATCAACAGAGGCCAGGCGCTCCGGACCTTGTACTTCGACGGGCCAGTCAGCCGGCTTCAGGTCAGCAGGATGACCGAGCTGAGCCCGGCAACGGTCTCGAACGTTGTAGCAGAGCTCCTGTCGGAAGGCATCATCATCGAGTCGGGGTCCGTGGATTCCGAGGTCGGACGCCCCAGCACGCTGCTTTCTATCAACCGACATTACGGCTGCTTCTTCGGGATCGAGGTGGGGGAGGCCCTGATCCGTATCGAAGTGTTCGACCTGATACTCTCACCCCTTGATTCACTTTCCATTCCCCTCAGTCTCATTGAGAACCCTCCCGAGCAGGTGGCCAAGGCTATTGCCGGCGGGATCAACAAGCTCCTCGCGCAGCTGGGCTTCGGCAGGAAGCAGGTCATCGGCGTCGGCATCGGAATGCCGGGCATAGTCGATTCAGCGTCAGGAGTTTCAGTGTACGCCGCGCATTGGAACTGGCGTGACGTGCCTTTCCACGGCCTGCTGGAAGACGAGTTGGATTTTCCCTTTTTCCTGGAAAACGGCACGAACGCGATGGCTTTTGCGGAGCACCTGTTCGGCTCCGGGGAGAAAGCGGGAAGCATGCTCGTGCTCTCACTCGGCAATGGCGTCGGGGCCGGCATCATAAGCGAGGGGAAGCTGTTCCGGGGCGTTTCCAACAGCGCCGGCGAATGGGGGCATACCACCGTGGACATCGACGGCCCGGCCTGTCGATGCGGCAGTCGCGGCTGCCTTGAGGCGTACATCGGATCTGCGGGAGTCATCCGGCGGTTCCTGGGCGATGAGGAGGGCCGGGACGCTCAGGGCCACGAGGACCAGCAGGAGCTCATCCAGTCCATCCTCGATGCCTCGCGGGAAGGGGATCCGCGCGCCAGGGCGGTGGTCCAAGATACGCTGCAGTATCTGGGGGTCGGGATCGCCAATCTCGTCAATCTCCTGAATCCGGCGAAGGTGGTCATCGGCGGATGGCTTGGGCTGCTCCTGGGAGAGCAGGCGCTTGCCGAACTGCGGGCGGTGCTCGCCCGGTTCGGGCTCGCGCAGCCCCGCGCCGCTGCATCCATCGAGCTGAGCAATCTGGGTCTGAAAGCCGAAACGCTCGGGGCCGCGGCCCTCGTCATGAGCCACTTCCTCGAAAACGCAGGCCCTGATGCGAAGCTGACACGACACAAGAAGGCCTCGGGTTCCCGCAGGCCCCCCGTGCGGCTGGTCCGGGTCCTTGCCGTATCCGGCCTGGAAACCAACGTCCTGCTTCGACACTTGTCCGAATTGCAGAGCCAGACCGGCATCACCCCGTCCATCGAGCAGGTGACCCGGTCCCAATGGGGAGAGAGAAAGAACCGCGAGCTGGTGGAAAACTCCGGGTTCTACGACGTGATCATGGTGGCAGGAGGCGATGACCTCCTATGGGTCAAGCTCAAGGGGCACGTTCAACCTCTGAACGGGTACCTGCAGGATTCTGACCTCCGGCAGCTCATGCACCGGGAGTATTTCGAGAACGACGGCATGCTCTTCGGCATGCCCCAGTACTACAACTTCCCCATGCTCTATTACAGGAAAGACCTGCTTTCCGACCCCGCAGAGCAGAAGGCGTTCATGCGCAGGCACGGGAGGCCGCTGGCCCCTCCACGCGATTTCGATGAGCTGGAGCGGGTGGCGGAGTTCTTCCATCGCCCGCCTGATCTGTACGGCTTCTTCGTCGGCGGGGTGGAATGGTCTGTTTTCCTGGATTACACGTATTTCGCTTTCGGGAACCAGACGTACCTCGGGGACCCCGACACCGGGAAGCTGGCTCTTGATACCGCGGCGGCAAAACGCGCGATGGGGGCTCTGTGCAGGATGGTCCGCTTCAACCCGCCGGGCTGGCAGACGCTGAGCTTCTTTGACGCAGAGCGGCTGTTCAAGTCCGGGAAGGTCTTCATGTACCAGAACTGGATGTATGCGACGAAGATTCTCATGGCCGCCATGCCAGGAAAAGTCGGGATTGCTCCGGTGGTGGGCGACAAACAGCCCGGAGAACACCTGGGCTCATTCCTTGCGGTCATTCCCCGGGATGCTCCGAATCCTGACGCTGCCGGAAAGTTCATCTCCTGGATGCTCAGTCCCGGCTACCAGAAGGCCCAATCGATGGAAACGGGCAATCTTCCCGTTCGCAAGGATGTCCTTGAGGACCCGGAAGTCCAGGCAGCCCTTGTCGGTTTTGACCAGTATCAAAAGGCGCTGCCCTACCTTTCCTACCAGCGAACCACCTGGTTTGGCGAGCTGTCAGCCGGAATCAGCGAGGCAATATGGAAGATTCTGGGCGGTCAAATGACTCCTGATCAAGCCATGGATTGGCTTCAGAACACGAAATACAAGGATCGGAAGGCTATTGAATAGTCACTTTCGATAAGAGAAGTTACTTGACCATATTTATTTTATGACATAAAATAAGTCATATAATGTAGATCAGGTGTCCCGCGCGTTGCACGGGCCAAGCACCCTATCCATTCTGAGGAGGCAATCTCTCCATGCGAAAAACCATTGTAGTGATTCTGGCTGTCCTCATTGCTGTCGCCGCAGCCGGCAACGCCTTCGGGCAATCCTCTGCGGCCAAAGTTGTCCGCGTGCTCGCTGTCTCGGGACCCGAGACCGACGCTCTCATCAAGTACGCTGCGGACTTTGAAAAGCAGACGGGGATCACGGCTTCGATCGAGCAGGTCGCGAGACCCCTCTGGGGAGAGCGCAAGGTTCGGGAGCTCATGGAGGATTCCGGGCTCTATGACGTGGTCATGGTCGGCGGAGGGGATGATCTCCTGTGGGTCAAGCTGAAAGCCCACATCCGGACCCTGGATGACTACCTCGACAAGAGCGACGTGGACCAGCTCCTGCTCAGCGACAATTTCAAGAAGGATGGCAGGCTCTTCGGCGTGCCTCAGTACTATAACTTCCCAATGCTGTATTACCGCAAGGACCTCCTGGAGAACCCGAAAGAGCAGGCAGCGTTCAAGGCGAAATACGGACGCGCTTTGACCCCGCCCCGCACCTTCGATGAGCTGGAGCAGGTCGCCCAATTCTTCAATCACCCCCCTAAGATGAGCGGGTTCTTCCTGGGCGGAGTGGACTGGTCCGTGTATCTCGACTACACCTACTTCATGTTCGGGAACAAGGCCAACCTCGGTGACCCTGAGACTGGGGCCCTGACTCTCAACTCACCCGAGGCAAAGAGGTCAATGACCGCGCTGACCCGGATGGTGCGGTTCAACCCGAAGGGATGGGAGACGGAGAACTTTTTCGACGGAGACCAGCTGTTCCTCCAGGGCAAAGTTTTCATGTACCAGAATTGGTTCTACATCACCAAAACGCTGATGGAAAAAATGCCCGGAAAGGTGGGAATGGTGCCGACAGTTGGCGACAAACAGCCCGGCGAGCACCTCGGGGCCTTCGTGGCTGTGATTCCGACGGCCGCTGCCAATCCCGATAACGCTGGCAAGTTCATTTCCTGGATGCTCAGCGCTCAATACCAGAAGGAGCAGGCTATTGACACGGGGGACTTGCCGGTCAGGCAGGATGTGATGAAGGATCCCGACGTGCAGAAGGCCATCCCGTACCTCCCGGAGTACCAGAAGGCGCTGCCGTACCTGACCTATCAGTATTCGACGTGGCCCAACGAGCTTTCCAGCGGCATCAGCGAAGCGATCTGGAAAGTATTCAAGAAGCAAATGACCGCGGACCAGGCCTGCGACTGGCTGGAAAACGAAAAGTTCAAAGACCGCAGGGCGATCGAGTAGCACCGCTCCCGAGCGGAAATGAGGGGGGCCCGCCGGCTTTGCCAGGCGGTCCCCCTCATGGACGTCCGGCCTCGTAAGGAGTGAGCCCAATGGGCATTGCGCGTGGGATGACAGGCAGGCACCGAGGCGTCGTCAGGAGGCGGGCAGGGATCGTCCTGACCTTGCCGTCTCTTCTGTTCGTCTTCGCTTTCCTTGTCTATCCGATAGCGGACCTGGTAAGGGTGAGCTTTTACGACTATTCCCCGCTTCGCTCCTCGGCGTCGCCGTTCGTGGGATTGAGGAACTACAAATGGATGCTTGCGTCCGACACGGTCTGGCACTCCCTTTCCGTGACCATCCTGTTCACGATGTTGAGCGTGCTCCTCGAGGTGGTAGCCGGCCTCGCGATTGCGCTCCTGCTTGCAAAGCTGATTCTTGACACGAAGAACGCCTGGGCCAGGTTTCTGAGCAGGACAGCCAACGGAATCTTCATCCTTCCCTTCGCGGCCCCCGGGATCGTTGCGGCAATAGCGTGGAAGATGCTCCTGCATCCCCAGTTCAGCCCGATAAACGCGATCCTGGGTGTCCAGGTTGCATGGTTCACGGACTTTCCCCTGCTCAGCATTGTTGTTGCTGACGCCTGGAAGACGATGCCTTTGATCCTCTTCCTCACGCTGTCGGCGCTTCTTTCCATCGACAATTCGCAGTTCGAAGCAGCGCGCATGGATGGGGCCCGGCCGTGGCATGAGCTAGCCTACCTGACCCTCCCCGCAATCCTCCCCGTGCTGGCAGTAACGTGCGCCTTCCGCGCCGTGGACGCGTTCACGAAGGTCTTCGACATTGTGTTCGGCACCACGGGGGGCGGACCGGGAAACGACACGCAGGTATTCCCTCTGCTCATCTGGCAGACGGGCTTTACCAATCTCCACTTCGGACAGGCCGCCAGCCTCGCAGTGCTCGCCATCGCCATCTCCGCGCTGCTCGGCTGGGTCCTGGTATTATCCCGGAGGGCTGGATGATTAGCAAACGATCCTCCGCGGCTGTCCGATCATTCGTCCTCCTGCTCCTGATGCTGGCCGCCCTCCTTCCCATGCTCTGGATGCTGATCAGCTCCTTCAAAACAGAGGGGGAGATCTACCTGGATCCGCCGACCTGGATCCCGCATCTGCCCACACTTGCGAACTACGGCGCGCTCTTCCAGCAGTTCGGGTTTGCCCGGCTGACGTTCAACAGCCTCGTGATCACGTGCGCCGTGGTGGCCCTCAGCATCGTGTTCGGCACCATGGCGGCCTACGGGTTTTCCCGCTACGGTTTCAGGGGAAGCGGGGTCCTTCTCGGGGCTTTGCTCCTGACACGGATGATCACCCCGGCATCCCTCGTGCTGCCCCTGTACTCCCTCATGCGGGCTCTCGGGCTGCTGAACTCCCTGACCAGCATCGCCGTCGGCATTGCGGTCCTCAACCTCCCCTTTGTTGTCTGGATGATGAAGCCGTTTTTCGACCAACTTCCCCACGAGATCGAGGAAGCCGCGGAACTGGACGGCCTCACCCCTGTCGGGGTGTTCTGGCGCGCTGCGCTGCCTATGGCCGCTCCCGGCCTGTACAGCATCTTTCTCTTCAGCTTCGTGGCGGGCTGGGTGGATCTGTTGTTCGGAATCACGTTTGCCACCACGCCGCGAGCCATGCCCCTGACTGCAGGCCTCATGCAGATGCAGACGGGGTACAAGATCTACTGGGGCCCCCTCATGGCCGGAGGCATTTACCTGTCTCTGCCGACCATGATCCTGGCCTTCTTCTTTCAGAAGAGCCTGGTGAACGGGCTCAGAGTCACCACCTGAGGCCCGGCACAAAGGATACGCATGAGCACGCACCCTGAGCTGATACGAAACGGAGTCCTCACTGTCAACGGCGCCCGGGTTCCCGTCCTGAGCGGAGAGATCCACTTCTTCCGCATGTCCCCGGAGACCTGGGATACCGCGCTGGCGAACCTCAAGGCCATCGGTCTCCCCATGGTGTCTACGTACCTGAGCTGGAGGCGATTCTCCCTGGGCCCGGATCGATACGACCTGGAGGGCAGAACCGACCCGAGGTTGAACGTGAAGGGGTTCCTTGAGCTGTGCCGGAAGCACGGGCTGTGGGTCACCATGAAGCCCGGGCCGTGGATCTGCGCTGAAGAGGCCAACGGAGGATACCCGGACTGGCTCGTAGAGCGGGAGGAGCTTCAGGTACTGAACGCGGCCGGCGAGCCCGTGCAGGGCTACACCCCCGCTTTTCGGTCACCCATCCCAAGCTATCTCCACCCCGCATACCTTGAAGCTGTCCGTGTCTGGCTTCGGGAGGTGGACGCGGTGATTGCCGACTACGTGCATCCCCGCGGGCCGATCATCCTGGTCCAGCTGGACAATGAGCCCTCCATGACTTTCCACGACCGGCTGCTGGAATCCGACTACAATCGCGTCAACGTCGGAAAAGATGGCCTCTACAGCCAGTGGCTGGAAGGCAAGTATGGAACGATCTCGAAGCTGAACAGGACGTACAGAAGCTCATGGCCATCCTTCTCCTGCGTTGAGGCGCCACGCTCCATCGGACCCGAGATCCTGGAAACCTCTGCGCCCTGGGCAGATTGGGTGGAGTTCAAGGAGCTCATGATGGTCCGGCATGTTGCGAAGCTCGCGGAGCTGCATCGGGAGAACGGCCTTGCGCAGGTCGTTTTCACAATCAACTACAACGAGCACCCGCAGCTCGGCGTTCCCAACGACTGGCGCAGCCTGGAGCTGGCCAGCGGGATGGGCGGCTTTGACTTCTACCCCCGGATGCCTCTCGGCGCGTCAGGCCTTGCAGACGTCGCGCTGTTCGTGGGCTACAGCCGGGCCTGCAATGTCATTCCCTGGTCTCCGGAGATCATGAGCGGAAAGTGGAGCTTCGAGGGTCAGGAACATGAGCCCGGTGAGCTTCGAAGCGCAGACTTCGAGCTTCTCTATCTGAGCTGCATAGCCTTCGGGCTCAAGGGGATGAACTTCTACATGTTCGCAGACCGGGACAACTGGATCGATTCCCCCCTTGACGCGGCCGGATGTCCCCGGCCGAACCTTGAGGCGGTCAGGAACGTCGTTCGGCTTGTCAGCGAAGAGCCTGAGCTCGAGTCTTTCGATCGGAACCAGCCGGTCGCGGTTCTGTACTACCGGCCGCATGCCCGCGAGGCATTCATCGCGGACGCTTCCCCTGCGCCCCTGACCATCGGCGGCTTTTGTCTCGGGTCCTCCTACTCCTGTTTCAAGTCGATTTTCAGCGAGCTGCATCGGCTGAACCTGGATCCTGCCGTGGTCGATCCATGGGTCGGACTCGGGACGCTCACGGCGACGCGTCCGGAAATGCTTCCTGCGCACCGGCTCCTTTTCGTTCCGGGCGGGTCTTCCATGGACGAGGCGACTCTTCGCCTGCTGGACGATTTCGTGGCTGGCGGGGGGAGTGTCGTGTGGGTTGGACGGCGGCCGGAGCGGGATCTGGGCGGCGGGCACTTCACGGGAAGCCACTGTTGCCTCACGGAAGAACGCACGCGCGGCGTCTTGGCGAGCCCGACCGGCGAACCGGACAGCAAGACGCTTCTTCGCATCCTGGATGAAGAGCGCATCGGCCCGGAGGTTCCTGCCAGCGTTCCGGGAATCCTTACGACGCTTCACAGGTCCCGGTCACGTGAATGGCTGTTCGTGGTGAACATCGGGGAGACGCGCCAGAATGTCGAGCTCAGGTTCCCCGACCCGCACCTGAAGGGGATGATTTCGCTCCCGGGCGGCAACCTGAGAGTACGCGTGAAAAACTCAAGCGCGCGGCTGACCTGCGAGCCGCAGTCCGTTCAGGTCTGGAGGCTCGATCCCTGAGGGTCGTGCGCCAGAAGAGGCTACTTCCCCGATTCTCCCAGCATCTTCCGCATCAAGGAGGCTATGCGGATGGCGTCCGAGCTCTGGAAGCACCCGCGCAGCTCGTTCCGGTCCACGCGGTCCAGCATCTCATAGCACATGCGGATGTTGGCGATGCTCTGCGCCACGGCGTCTTCCGGCATCTCGCGGAACGGAAACAGGTCCAGGCCGAACCAGCCGTCGTAGCCCAGCTCGTCCAGCCAGAACAACAGCTCCACCGTTTCCCAGAGGTTCACCATGCCCACCATGGCGTCATCGTCATACATCTTCGAGTTGTCGTTCCAGTGCGTGTGGAAGAGCTTCTTGTAGCGCATGGCGAAGGCAAAGGTCTCCGCGAGGTTCTCATTCATGATCAGCGCGTGTCCCGTCTCGATGTTGATGCCGAGGTTGGGACGATTGATCTCGTTGAGGAGCGTCACCGTCTGCCCCACATTGGGAAGCAGGATATGCGCACGGGGATCATAGGCCTTGTACTCCACGACAATACGCTGCCGAGGGTTGTGGTCCGCCCACTCCGCAAGACCTTCCGCCAGGGTGTCCCACCGGCGCGGGAAATCCACCTGGAAAGGGTAGTCGTACCCGTCCTGGGCAGGCCAGTAGCACATCTGGCTCACGTCCAGCTCACCGCAGATGTCACTCACCTTCTTGGCGAAGTCGATTGCGCGACGTCGCAGCGCCTTGTCAGGATTGCTGAACTGGCCGAACTTGTACACCGGGTCGATCCACAGATGCGGCGTGATCATGACGAAGCGCAGGTTGAGGTCCGCCGCCCGCTTCTTCATGTGCTTGAAGTTCGCGTCGTTGAGCTCGGTGGGGTAATGCATCTCAAGGCCGCCCACGGCGGGGATCTTCCCGGCTGCTTCCAGGCGCTCCTCCACGGTCCTGTCGGGCCTGTACCCTGCCTTCACGAACCGGTCCCCCGTGGCTCCCATGTACCACAGACCGACTGATATCTTGAGCTCACGCATGTCATGCCTCCTCTTCACCGGTGAGGTCCGCGCGCGAAGGCCTGATCAGGCCCAGTACATCTCGCCGGGCTTCTCACCCATCAACGCTTCTTGCAGAAGGGCAACGCCCTTTGCCAGGCCTTCGTCCCGGGACATCATGGCGTCCTCATGCTCGATGGAAACGACGTAGTCGTAGCCCACCATGCGCAGCGCGCTCATGATGTCCTTCCACGTCTTTGCATCGTGCCCATAGCCGATGCTGCGGAATGTCCACGCCCGTTCGAGAATCCGATCGTACGGCTTGTTGTCGTTGCAGCCGTTCACGGACACGTTGATCCGGTCCACCGCGCAGTCCTTTCCGTGGACGTGAAAGATGCTCGGTCCCAGCTTCCTGATGGCCGCGGGCAGATCGACCCCGTTCCAGAACAGGTGGCTGGGATCCAGGTTGCACCCGATCACAGGCCCCACGGCTTCCCGGAGCTTCAGCATGGTTTCCACGTTGTAGACGAGGAAGCCGGGGTGCATCTCTACGGCAATCTTCACCCCGTTGTCCCGCGCAAACTCCCCCGCCTGCTTCCAGTATGGGATGGCGACCTGGTTCCACTGGTAGTCCAGCATGGTGAGATTGTGCGGCGGCCAGGGACAGGTGACCCAACTCGGGGACTTGTCACCGGGACAGCCCGCGGGCAGGCCGGACGTCACATTGACCACGGGTACTCTCAGCAGCGCGGCGAGCTTCACCGTCTTTCGAAAGATCTCATCCGATTCTCTTGCAAGCTTCACCTCCGGCGACAGCGGCTCGTAATGGCAGCTGAAAGCGCTGATCATGAGGCCGCGCGCGGCCACCGAGGCCAGGTACGCGTCACGCTTCCCCTGGCTCGCCAGAAGCTCCTCCACGGGGCAGTGATGGCTGCCGGGGTACCCGCCCGTTCCTATTTCCACCGCGGAGATCCCTGCGGCCTTGATGGTGTCCAGGGCCTCTTCGAACGGGAGGTCCTGGAAGAGAACCGTGAATACGCCGATGCGCATGCCGCCCTCCTTCGCGGTTGGGGGGCTCCGTGAACCGGCTTCCGCGGCACGGCGCGCGGGCCTCCCCGACCGTCACGATCGCCTGAGCGCTTCTCCTTCTTCGAGCATCGCGATGAAGTTGCCCACGGGCACGTACTCCGGGATGGAGTTGCCGGACCCCAGTGCCCATCCGCCGCCCGGCGCGCAGCGCTCGAAGAGAAACCGCGTATGCTCCCGCACCTGCTCCTCAGTCATGGAGGGAAGCTTCACCATGTCGAAGCCGCCCAGATGGGCAATCCGGCTCCCGTAACGGGCCTTTGCTTCCCACACCGGCTCGATGACGTCTTCAAAGGAGTGGCGCGCGTCCCAGCCTGTTGAGATGATGTCCTCGATGACCGCGCTCAGGTTGCCGCAGGAATGGAGGATGATCGGCTTCCCGTGCGCGTGGGCAATCTCCACGATCCGGTGATGCCACGGCAGGACGAGGCGGCGAAAGTCATCCGGACGCAGAAGAAGCTGTGTCTTGAAGCCCAGGTCATCGCCATAGCGCAGGGCCCCGACGCAGTCGTAGGAAGCGAGAGTGCGAAAGTATTCTACCACTCTCTTTCCCACTTCCTCGAACACGTCTTCTATCAGCTGCGGATCATCGAAGAGCAGGTACGATATGCCTTCGTATCCCAGGAGCCACATGACGTTCTCGAACACTCCCGGGCTGTCTCCGATGACCAGCATGCCTTCGGGAAGAACCCGGGGTGCGTAGTCGAACGGGGAATAGTCGATGGATCGCATGTCCACCCAGGGGTAGCGTTCGAAGTCGGCGCGATCCGAGATGGTCTTCAGCTCCTGCGTCATGTAGGGTCGGTCTCCCTGCTCGGTGAGGGCCGTCGGTCTCGGCTTCTGCTGGAACACGAAGCCAGTCATGGACTCCCGCACGGAAGCATAGTCGTAGCCAAGCCAGTACTGGTGGCGGACATGCCGCAGAAAATCCCGACTTCCCGCGCCTTGCGGCGCAGGGAAGCTGCGCTCCCGCGGCAACTCGGGATCCCCGATGCGCCGCAGGACCGACTCCTCGATGTTTGAGAAGATTTCGAAAAACGGGATCTGGTCCGGGACCTGCCGTGCCAGCACTTTGCGCAGGCGCGCGAAGTCCGGCTCCGGCCTGATGGCGGATACGCTCACCCGGCGTCGACCTTCACCCAGGCCGACCCGCGCTTTGCGGATTCTCCGGCCTTCAGAACGAACTTCATACCGCGGAGGCCATCGTACACGGTGGGGAACTTGTACTCCTCCGTCTTCATCGGCCTCCCGTCCAGATGCCTTCGGATGGCCTCTGCCACTCCGCAATAGATGTTGGCAAACGCTTCCAGGTATCCCTCGGGGTGGCCCGTGGGGACGCGCGTGCTCCCCGTGGCCAGGTCTGAGAGGTATTCCTTGTGCCCGCGGCTGATCGTCTGCCGGGGCTGGTTGTAGCGGTAGATGTGCAGGTAGTTCGGGTTCTCCTGGGCCCAGAGAACTGCTCCCTTTTCCGCGTAGATCCTGATGGTGAGCCCGTTCTCCTCCCCCGTGGCCACCTGGCTGATGGTCATGGTGCCCCTGCCTCCCCCGGAAAGACGGAATAGCACACCCGCATCCTCTTCCAGGACCCGGTCGGGAAGGAAGGTGGTGAAGTCCGCGCACACCTCGGTGATCTTCTCACCGGTGATGAACGACAACAGGTTCTCGCAGTGGGTCCCGGCGTCTCCCATGGTTCCCACCAGGCCGGCCTGCTTCGGGTCCGTGCGCCACACTGCCTGCTTGTTGCCTTCCTTTTCCACCGGTGCCATGAGGAAGTCCTGCAGGTACTCCACGAGGACCCTGCGGACCTTCCCCATCTCGCCGGATTGGAAAAGTCCCCGGGCATGGCGCACCAGCGGGTGGCCGGTGTAGTTGTGGGTCAGGCAGAAAACAAGGCCGGTCTTCTCAACCAGCTTCACCAGCGCCTCCGCCTGTTCCCGGTTGTAGGTCATGGGCTTGTCCAGGACGACGTGAAAGCCGCGCTCCAGGAACGCCTTGGCGATGTCGAAATGAGACACGTTCTGCGTGACGATGGAGACGAAGTCTATCCGCTCATCAATCGGAAGCTGGGATTCTCTTTCCACCATCTCCTGCCAGGTGGCGTAGGCGCGCGAAGGGCTGATGTAGAGCTGCTGCGCCGTGACCTTCGTGTTTTCGGGATCCCGGGAAAAACAGCCGGCAGTGAAATCGATCTGCCCGTCGAGGTTGGCGGCCATCCGGTGCACCCAGCCGATGAACGCTCCCTGCCCGCCGCCCACCATTCCCATCCGAAGCCTGCGTTTCCACGCTTCCATGGCGCCTCCGACTCTATTCCTTGCGTTGCACAAGGACGGATACGATGATGATGATCCCCTTCACAGTGCCCGTTGCAAACGGTGAGACTCCCATCAGGGTGAGCATATTGCTGAGGATTCCCAGGATCAGCACGCCGAAAAAAGTGCCGATCACGCTCCCCTTTCCGCCGCTCATCCTCGTTCCGCCAATGATGACCGCCGCGATGGCATCCAGCTCGTAGCCGGTCCCCGAGCTGGCCGCGGAAACCGAGTTCAGGCGCGAGGTCTCAATGATCGCCGCCACGCCGACCATTGCCCCGCTGATCGCGTACGTGAGGAGCTTGACCCTGTTCACGTTGATGGCGGAGAGGTGGGAGGCCTTCTCGTTCGACCCGACGGCGTAGATATACCGGCCCAGCGGCGTCTTCTGCGAAAACACGTAGACCAGAGCGGTCAGGATGACGAAGTAGATCACTGGGTAGGAGATCCCGAAAAGATCCCCGTTGGATATGATCTCGTACTGCTGCACGTTGGCGCTGATCCCGCCGCCATTCAGGAGGTAGAGGGCCAGGGACCGGCAGGTGGCCATGGTCCCAAGGGTTGCAATGAACGGGGTGACGCGGCCTCTCGTTATGATGGTCCCGTTGACGCTCCCCATCGCAAGACCGCCGACCACAGTGGTGATGAGGGAAAGAGGGATGCTGTGCGTCATGTTGAGCACCCAGATCCCGCCCGCGCCCACCAGCACGAGCGCGGAGCCCACGGAGAGGTCGATCCCGCCCGAGATGATGATCAGCGTCATTCCCAGGGAAATCACGCCGATGATCGAGTCATTGCGCAGGATATTGATGATGTTCGCTTCGCTGAGGAAGCTGCTGCCGGCGAGCACCGTCGCAATGATCACCATGGCAAGGAGTGCCACGATGGCGCTGTTCTCCGCGACGAACCTCACGATGGGCCCGGCCACCGGATGGCGGCGAATGGTCTGGTACCTCGATTGTACGCTCATGCGTGGGACCTTTCCTGCTGGAGGGCGTCCGCCCGTCGTTTCGCGCCCGTTGCATACATCATCACGTTTTCCTCGGTTGCATTGTCCCGGTCCAGGATCCCCACGAGCTCCCCGTGATACATCACGGCCACCCTGTCGCACACCTTCAGGACCTCGGGGATCTCCGAGGAGAGGATGATGATCGACTTGCCTTCCCGCGCCATGCGCATGACGAGATGATAGATTTCGGCCTTCGCGCCGACGTCGATCCCCTGCGTGGGGTTGTCCAGGATCATGATCCGGGATCCCGCCTCGATCCACTTCGCAAGGACCACTTTCTGCTGGTTTCCGCCGCTCAGGGAGGTGATGGGGAGGTTGATGTCGGTGACCTTGATGTTGAGGTTCTTCACGTGCTCCTGCGTCCGCAGCTCTTCCCGCCGCGAGTCGATGAAGGGCCCGCGGAGAAACCCCCGCAGCCGCGCAATGGTGGCGTTGGATCGCACGGAAAAATCCTTGATGAGGGCGTTCTCCTTCCTGTTCTTGGGGGCCAGGCCGATGCCGGCGGCAAGCGCCTTCTGCGGGTGCGTGAGGTTTCTCGGCGCGCCTTCAACGACGAGGCGGCCGCCGGTCTTCCTGCGGGAGCCGAAGATGCACTCGAAGAGCTCGGTGCGCCCGTCCCCCACGAGGCCCGTGAAACCCAGGATCTCTCCCCGGCGCAGCTCGAAGCTCACGTCGCGGAAGGAGCGGTCGCTGGAGAGGTGCTCCGCTGCGAGCACCGTGCCTCCCAGGGGACGGGGCTCGTAGAAATGCTCCACGGCCATTTCCCGGCCCACCATGAGCCGGGCCAGGTCCTCTTCGCTCACCGACGGGGAGACCCGGCCGCTGCCTGCCACGCTCCCGTCCCGCAGGACGGTATAGCCGTCGCACACGGTGAGGACCTCTTTCAGCTTGTGCGAGATGAAAATGACGGAGACTCCGCTCTGCGCGAGGGAGCGCATCACGGTAAAGAGGTAGCGGATCTCGTGGTCCGTCAGGGAGGTGGTCGGCTCGTCCATGATGAGGATCTTCGCGTTGGCAAGGAGCGCGCGACCGATCTCCACCACCTGCTTGTAGGAGGCATCCAGCGCCCCCACCATCTCGCGGGGATCAATGGCGACGTCCAGCGTCCCGAGGATCTCCGCTGTCCTGGCGCACATGGCCTGCTCGTCGACGAAACCGATGGCCGTGCGAAGCTCCGCGCCCAGGAAGAAGTTCTCATAAACGCGCAGATCGTTGACGAGGTTCAGCTCCTGGTGGATGAAGCTGATGCCCAGCCGGTGGGAAGCGGCCGGCGTAGGGATAAAGGCATGCCGCCCGTTGACGAGGATCTCTCCCGCATCCGGGAGCACGACACCTCCCAGGATGTTCATCAACGTAGTCTTGCCCGCGCCATTCTCCCCGATGAGCGCGTGGATCTCCCCCGCGTGGAGACTGAAGTCCACGCCCCGCAGGGCCGCCTGGCCCAGGAAGGACTTTCGCATGTTCCGCATGTCGAGGATCAGACCGTCCATATGCGCGCCCTCCGCTCACCTGAGAGGTGAGCCCGGCCGCGGGCACGCGACCGGGCTCTGATCTTGACAGTTTAGTACGGGGAGGAGGCGTCGAGATACTGGTCGACGTTGTCCTTCGTGACGGCGTTTGCGGGGATGATGACCTGCTTCTGGTCGGGCATCTTCCCGTTCATGATGTCGACGGCGTACTTGACGGCGTCCTTCACCATGAGGGGCGAGTACAGGAAGGAGGCCAGCGCGATGGGCCCTCCCGCCTTGATCGCATTGAAGTATTCCTGCGCCCCGCCGGCTCCGGTCTCGATCTTGATGTCCTTGCGCTTGCTCTCGGAAATCGCCTGGAGGACTCCAATGGAAAGCTCGTCATCGATGGTGAACACCGCGTCGATGTGCTTTTCAGCGTTCAGCAGGTCGCTCATGATCTTCAGGCCGGCCTCCTTGGAGCTGTTCTCAGCGCCGACTTCCTTGGCAATCTTGATGTTGGGGAACATCTGGGTCATCGTGTCCTTGAACGCGTTCACCCTTTCGGTATGCACGGATCCGTACGCGGGGACGCCCACGGAAACGACAATGCCCTTTCCGCCCAGCTTGTCGCCAATGAACTTCGCCGCGTTCACGCCGATCCCGGCATTGTCGCCGGCCAGGTAGAACGTGGGCTCGAGCTCCACTTTGCGGTCGAATATGATCAGGGGAATCTTTGCGTTCAGCACGCGCTGTGCTGCCGGGGTCAGGGGCTTGGTGTCTGAGGGCAGCATCACGATGGCGCTGACATGCTGGGCGATCAGGTCGTCGACCTTGGCGGACTGCTCGTTGGGATTGGCGCCCGTGGTCAGGATGTACTTCACACCCAGGGCTTCCGCTTCTTTCTTCGCATTGTAGATGACAGCCGCCACCCAGCCGTGATCCGCCGCGGGGAAGCTCATCCCGAGCACCTTCTCCTTGGGCTTGGCGGGGCCGCAGCCCGCGATCAAGAGCACCGAGGCGGCGAGCGTGATCGCCGCAAGAACCATGATTCCTTTTCTCATTCCGGGTACCTCCTTGAAGAGTTTGGATCCATCAGCACGGATGGATAATTCCACTTGCTGCGGCTGCCGGGTCCACCCTGCAGCGTGGCACCTCCTTTCGCCCGCGCAGGCGCTTACAGTGCGTCCTGCTGCCGGCGCAGCCTCACGACAGTCTTCGACTCGTCCAGCTGCACGTCCCTCCATGTGATCACGGCGCCCCTCCTGACCGGCCTCGTCACTCGCGCTCCGGGGGCAAGCCCCACGGGAAGCGCGCCGAGCTTCCAGGCTTCTTCCGCAGTGTCCAGGCTGCCGTGGAAGGTGAAACCGCCGAAATCGTCCAGCCTTTCTCCGGCCGCGAGATCCTTCTTCGCGATGGTAAGCACATCCACCACCGGCCGTGGCAGCGGGGTGAGCCACGGCTCTCGGTACAGATGCGCCCGCGCTACGGAGATCGGCGCTTCCAGAAACCACAGGTGATAGGGACGAAAAAAGGTCGTGTACTTCCCGTTGCCCGCCTTCAGGTATCTCAGGTCATCCGCAATCCGGGCATTGTCGGTTCGAACGGTGACAAAGACGCCGCCGGACATGTCGGTGCCCTGCACAAAATCCACCACGCCGGGGAACGGGCAGATCCCTCCATCCTCTTTCAGGGAGAAAATGTCAGACACCGTCTTTCGCGTTGCCTCGGGACCCACCATCCCGCGCTGTATGGGCAGGCATCCGGTTGCGTTGGCTACGCAGGCCATTTCGAACATCGTCTTGGTGCCGTCCACATAGGAGGCGATGGTGAAGGGGTCCTTGCCGTCCCTGCGGGCGGACTCGGCAACGGTATCCGGAGTCGCCGCGGTATTCATCGCGTTGTTTTTTCCCTTCCCGATGGCCACGGCTTCGAAGCCGAGGGTCTGCACGTAGTCCCACAGCTCCATGATGCAGCCCGGCTCATCTCCGCCCGAGACGGTGTAGAGGATGCCTGCCTTGTCTGCGAGGTGCTTGAGGACTCTTCCCGCGGTGACATCCGCCTCGATGTTCACGAGGACCACGTCCTTGCCGTTCTGGATGCAGGACCACGCGGTCTCGGCGCCGATTGCCGGAGATGGAGTGACGTCCACCACGATGTCCACGTCGTGAAGGTGCGCGGCTAATCCATAGAGGCCGGTCGCCACGCGCTTGCCGGCCCGCAGCGCATCCGCGGCGGCGGAAACCTTCTCCGTTTCCACGATGCTCTCGGCAGGGACTCCCGTTGACTGCAGCACCGATCGGGCGAGCGCGACGTCCGTGTCCGCAAGGACAGACACCTGCATGCCCTTCATCCGGGCGGCCTGGGTGACGAATCCGCTGCCGATCCAGCCGGCGCCGCTCACTGCAAGGCGGATGGGATTGCCCGCACTGTCTCTTTTTCGAAGATCGCTCAGGAGCATGGCCTCACCTCCCGCCCTTCGCGGCCACCACGTCCAGCGCGGCCTCCACGATGTCCGGGGCGGCAAAATGGTGGCGAGCCATCAGCTCCTCCACGGAACCGGATTCCAGGTGGGTATCCTGAACGCCGATGAAGCGCATCGGGACCGGATGTTCTTCCGCGGCCACCTGGGCAACGGCCGCGCCCATTCCCCCGCGCACGAGGTGCTCCTCCGCGGTCACGATTGCCCCTGTTTCCCGGGCGGCGGCCAGGACCGCTTCCCGGTCGATGGGTTTCACGCTGAGCATGTCCAGCACCCTGGCCTGGATGCCTTCCTTCTGGAGCGTTGCGGCCGCGTCCAGGGCCACGCCGACCATCAGGCCGCACGCGGCAAGGGTCACGTCGGCGCCGTTTCGCACCACGTTCGCTTTTCCGATCCTGACCCGGCACTTTCCTTCCGCGTAGATTCGAGGGAACTCGCCGCGGCTGGAGCGGATGTAGACGGGACCCACGAAGTCTGCCGCGGCCTTGACGCAGGCGGCCATCGCGGTCTCATCGCTGGGAACAAGGATGGAGAAGGAAGGAAGGCCTCCCACGAGGGCGAAATCCTCGATGGCGTGCGAGGTGGGGCCTTCCCGACCGGTGGAAATGCCGGCGTGGCTGCCGAGCAGCTTGACGTTCAACCCCGCAATGGACACCTGCAGCCGAAGCTGGTCGTAGGCGTTGGGCAGCAGGAAACAGGGCAGGCTTCCGACAAACGGGATGAAGCCGCAGGCGGCAAAGCCTGCGCTCACACCCACCAGGTTCGCCTCTGCGATGCCGATGTTGAAGAAGCGATCCGGGAAAGTATTCCTCATGAGCCCCATCCCGGTGGAGCTGGAAAGATCTCCGTCCAGGGCGATCACCCGGTCATCCGCCCGCGCGACCTCCACGAGAGCACCGGCGAAGGCGTCCCGCATCTGCTTCGTGCCCCGAGGGAGCCCGGCCTCCTCACCGATGCGCATGCAGTATCTCCTCCCGGGCCTGTTGCAGCTGGTCGCCGACGGGCGAGCGGGCGTGGAACGTGTAGTCGCTTTCCATGAAGGACACGCCCTTTCCCTTCTTCGTATGGGCGATTACCACCTGCGGGCGGCCCTGAACGACGCGGGCGCAGTCCAGGCGCCTGCGAAGGTCCTCCATGTCGTGACCATCCGCCTCTTCCACGTGCCAGCCGAATGCCTTCCATTTCTCGCCGAACGGCTCCAGGGCCATCTCGCGGGCTATCGGGCCCGTCTGCTGGTATTTGTTGTAGTCCACGATGGCTGTCAGGTTCTCAACCCGGAAGTGCGCTGCCGCCATGGCGGCTTCCCACACCTGGCCCTCGTCGCACTCACCGTCCCCCAGGAGCACATAGACGCGGAACGCATGGCGTCCCAGCCGTCCGGCAAGCGCGGTCCCCAGACCAAAGGAAAGGCCCTGGCCCAGCGATCCGCTTGTCACCTCGACACCAATGGCGACATTCTGCTTCGGGTGGCCGTGCAGCGGCGATTCCATGGTTCGAAACCCCGAGAGCTCGGAGACGTCGAAGAACCCCGCTCGGGCAAGCACGGCGTACAGCGCGGGAGCGGCATGGCCCTTGCTCAGGATGAACCTGTCACGATCCGGCCAGGTGGGCTCCGCGGGCCTCACCTTGAGGATTCCCCCCGAATAGAGAACTGTCAGTATCTCCACGACGGAGAAGCAGCTCGTGGGATGTCCGCCCATCCGCGCGGTCATCTCCAGGACATCGAGCCGGACCGACCGCGCGATCTCCTGCAGCGCCGCGAGGTTTGTCCTTCCCGCTTCCGTCATGCCGCCCCGGCCTTTCCGGCGCTGCCCATGACCCGGGTGATCTTCCTGACGTACAGGTCCTTCATCTCCCGGCGGGCTGCCGCGAGGTACGCGCGCGGATCGATTGCCGCGGGGTTCTCCGCAAGGGCCTTCCTGACCGCCGCCGTCATGGCGAGCCATCCGTCCGAGGCGATGTTGACCTTGCAGACTGCGGACTTGACCGCCCGGATCACCATTTCCTCCGGGATCCCCTGGGCTTCCACGAGCGCGCCGCCGAATCGATTCAGCGTGTCAACGTACTCGCTCAGCAGGGCAGAGGCGCCATGGAGCACGATGGGAAAGCCCGGCATCAGCTGCCCCATGGCCTCCAGGATGTCGAAGCGAAGGGGCGGCACCGGCTCTCCCTTTCTGGTCTTGATCTTGACGATTCCGTGCGAAGTCCCGATGGAGACCGCAAGGCTGTCCACCCCCGTCATCGCGATGAACTCCATGGCGCGTTCGGGGTCCGTGTACTTCGACTCCGCGGCAGTGTGATCCTCCTCGGTCCCCGAGAGCACACCCAGCTCGCCTTCCACGGACACCCCGTGCCGGTGGGCATGCTCCACTACCCTCGCCGTCAACTCGATGTTCTTCTCGAAGGGCAGAGCGGATCCGTCGATCATCACGGAGGAGAACCCGTCTTCGATGCAGGACGCGCATTCCTCCGCCGATGTTCCGTGGTCCAGGTGGAGCGCCATGGGAAGCGGGCGGCCGTGGGCCTTCATGGTCTCCACGCAGCCCTGCGCCATCCTCCGCACCATGGCCGGGCCGATGTAGGCGCGAACGTTCGCCGAGCACTGAAGGATGAAGGGAGAACGGGTCTCCATGGCCGCCTCGACGATCGCGAGCATCTGCTCCAGGCAGACGAAGTTGAAGGCCGGTACCGCGTAGCCTCCGGCGTGCGCCATTCGAAACATGTCCCGGGTGTCGACGAAACCAAGCTCGCGGTGTGCTTCCATACCCTTGGTTACGCCCCCCTCAGGTACGACCCGATCTGCTCCGCCGTGGGCTGCACAGGGTCGGCTTTCAGGCCAGGGATGAAACGGGTGGCCTCATACAGGGCAGGGGCATACTGCCCGTGGATTCCGGCCACGTGGTGGATGTACGGCCCGCGCACGAGGCGCTCCTCCCACATCGGCCAGTCGGGGACTTCCACCCACAGGTAGGTGCCCAGGGTGAACGGGCCGGTCGGTGCCGCGGCCGTGCCCCATGAGAAGCGAGTATTCGCCGCCGATGCCGTCGAAGCGCGCTATCGTGACGTCCCCCCCTTGATCTCGAAATTGCCCGGTGCCCGGCCGGTGAGGCGGTATCACGAAGTGCGTGCCCAGGAAAGCTGCGTTCGGCTCCTTGACGAGGGAATGGGGGAAGTTCCCGCAATGCCAGAGACAGCTCAGCATTGTTGTTCGTGGGGTGGCGGACGGTCAGGTCCGCAAAGAACGGGGGCGTGCTTTCGAATGCGGCGGCTTTCAAGAGGAGAGCGCTCAAGGCGCCATGGATGTCCGTCTCGCATGTCACCGGCACGCCCATGGCCGCGAGCTCTCCGTTCACGAAACAAGGATAGATGCCCAGCGTGTCCGGGAGGTCGTCGTGACATTTGAAGGCGATGGCGCTCAGCTCTTCCTTCTCCGCCCAGTCCGCGAGGAAGACCTTGAGCGCGGCAATGCGCTGAAGCGCTTCGTCGTTCACGCCCTTCAGCGAGACGCGCCCCTGATCGCCTCTGCGGTCTCCTTGACCCGGCGGTCTCCGGCGGCCAACTCCAGGACCCGCTTCGCGAGGACCACGAGGTCCATCGGCACCATCTCGATGCCCCAGCGCTGGATCAGGTCCTGCTCGTTGATCATGACGGTGTAGAAGTTCGGCGGCCGGGTGCTGATCTGGCCGATGCGGGCGCCCAGGAAGCTTTTCGCGGCGGCAACGGCGGAAAGGAACGTGCGGACGCCCCTCTCGAAGGCGGGATCATCCAGGCGGGAGTTCACGATCCAGGAGAACTTCACGCCGTACTTCTTCAGGACGTTCGCCGTGGCGAACATGCCGCACTGCGTGTCGCGAAGCCGCGTGCCGTCCGGGAGCGGGGACTCATCCCGCGGCCCCCAGATCAGGAGGGGCTTGCCCACGGCGCGGGCCAGCTGGCACACGACCTCCTCTGTCCCGAAGTTCACGTGCGGCGCGAACACCGCGTCGACGCTCGGCCTTCTTGAAACAGCTCCGCGGCGGCCGCGGCGTGGGAGCGCTCGAAGAGGAGCCCTTCCTCGTTCACGGCGTCGATGTTCACGAAGTCAACGTTCCACTCTGAGAGCTTCTTCTCCACCAGGACCTTGTAACGCGCCGCGTCCTCTGCCGAGAAAACGAACCTGCGGGTTGGGGCGAGTCCGACGAGCAGCCTTTTCCTGTTCACCATGATTCCTCGATCCTCCGTCATCTTCCGTGGATGGCGCGCTCTACCGGGCGCCGCCCACCAGCTCGTTGTGAAGCACGTAGCGATCCGCGCGGTAGTACACGCGCAGGTACTCCATGGGGATGTCATCCTGGGAGAAAGTGACTCGGTCGAAGTACAGAAGGGGCGCACCGGGCCTGATGGAGAGCAGCCTGGCAATCCTGAGAGGCGCCGGGATGGCCTGGATGGTCTGCATGGCGCGCGACCACAGGATTCCGTACTTCTTCTCCTTGACCTCCCGCAGTGAGTTCACGGAGAAGTCATAATTGAGGATTCCGGGGATATAGCGATGGACCAGGAAAGATTCCTCAACGCACATGGGCTCTTCATCCGCAAGACGCAGCCTGTCGATTCGCGCGAGCTCCTCGCCTGCCGGTATCTTCAGCCTCTCTGCGATATCAGCGGAGGCGGGCATGAGCCCCGGTGAAAATGATCCGCGTCCGGGGGGTCAGCCCCCGCTGCTTCATGTCATCCGTGAAGCTCACGATGCGGGCCATCCCGTGCTCCAGCTTGGGATGGGCCACGAAGGATCCCCTCCCCCGCTCCCGCACCAGGAGCCCTTCAGAAACGAGCATGTCCAGGACCTTGCGGACGGTGACGCGGCTGATTCGGTAGGTGTCCACCAGCTCGGATTCGGGAGGGATCATGTCTCCCGGTTTCCATGCCGTAGACCTGATTTTGTCCTGCAAGAGGTTGTACAGCTGGTGGTAGAGCGGGATCTTGCTGTTGGGGTTGAGATTTTCAGCACTCATGACTCCCTCCACGAAAGCACCGTACCTCCTGCTTCCTCGGGGTGTTGTCGCCGTAGTCGGGCTAATGTATTAACATTAAGATGATCATATGTCAATATGATAATGTAAAGTCAAATGCGTGGCCGGATGAAGCGTGGCGCGGCGCTGCCGTGTGAGACGAGGATTGTTCCGTGACCCTTACTCCGCATGCACCTCGAAATACGAGACAGCCCATCCCCGTTGCGTGTGCCGCAATCGAACGAGGAAGGGAGCTCCAACGTGAAAATTGACGTAGACGACATCGGGATCCACCTGGGCTCCGCGAATGGTCCGAACGATGCGCTGAACCCGCGACTGCGCGGGCCTCACGGACGCCAGGGAAACAGAGTGCCTCGATGACGCGAGGAAGACGACATCCTCGTTGGCGGCAAACGCCCGCACGTCCGTTCCAACATCGCCCCCGTGGTCGGTCAACTGGTATGCGTCTTCGATCCTGCCATTCTGCAGATCCGCGACGAAGCGAAACGCCAGACCCATCGCCTCAGGCGGTCCGGAGGGACGGAAAAAGAAAAGGGCGAGGGCGAGAATCGCGGCCGTGGCTGCAGCCGCCCCCACTAACCGACGAGGGAGATTGCAACCACGCAGATGTTGTCGCTCATGAGGGTCCGAATGATCCTGCCTCGAAGGCTCTTTTGGGACGTATCGACTCCGAAAACAACGCTGCCCGTTTTTCCTATGTCACCTTCTGATGGCGAAAGGGCGGGCTGCTGATCAAATTTCAAGAGGAGACCACCTTCGGACATGTTCAGGACTACACAAGGGCAAGGCCTGGTCTCGAGAGTGAACACCGCCGGAATGCTGGCTGCAATGCGCTCGCTCTGTCTGCGTTCAGTTGCCTTCTGGTCATGTTCAGCATTCACGTCTGACATTCTCCGGTGCCTCTTCGAGTGAAAACACGTGCTGACTACTCTACCACGTCAGGAGGAAACCCTCAAACGAGAGCTATTGGTATCGAGCGATTGTTAGGATTCTACGAGCTCCATGTTCTTTCTTGGTGAATATCCCTGGAGAGCAAGGTCGTGTTCGCCGACGCGCGTCTCAGGTTCACCCTCCACCTTGAACTGGCCTGCGATCGCCTGAAGTCCCTGGGCCAGCTCGGAAAGCTGCTCGACAGCGCCGGATATTTCCCGTGCCGAAGAGGCGGCAGCGTGGGTGACCTGATTCGCGTCTTCCACGGCGCCCAGGACATGCCTCGCCTTCTCCGTCTGCTGTTCGGTTGCCTCGGAGATGCCCTTGCTCATGGCCCCGATATTCTGGAGGACTTGCGAAAGCTCTTTCACCGCAAGGACCTGCTCAGCCATCGAGGTGGATACCGAGGCAACCATTTCCCTGACCTGCTGCGATGCCGAGTGGATGTGGTCCATGGCCAGCCGCGAGTTCCCCGCGGTCTCCACCCCGCGCGCCACGTTCCCCTTGCTGAGCAGCATCAGGCGTTCGATTTCCTTCGTGGATTTCGAGCTGCGCTCCGCAAGCTTTCGTACCTCGTCTGCAACGACCGCGAACCCGCGGCCATGATCCCCTGCCCGGGCCGCTTCGATGGACGCATTGAGAGCCAGGAGGTTCGTCTGGTCCGCAATGTCGGAAATGACATCCACGATTCCTCCTATCATTTCCGAGCTCTGGGAAATCTCCCGCATGCCGCCTGTTACCAGCTGCGCCGCCTCGGAGCCTTCCCTGGCCTTCGCCATGGACTGGTCGGCCAGCTCCACAATCCGGTCGAAGCTTTTCGAAACCTCCTCGATGGCGTTCTGCGCCCGCTCCATGGTCACGGAACCCTGGTTCACGGCAGCTGCCTGTGAGTGCGCGGCGCGGGAAACCGTGACGACGGACGCGGCGAGGTGCCCCGCGGAGGCGCTCGTCTCATCGAGCGAGGATGCCTGGCTCTGAGCGCCTTCAGCGATATGAACGATGGCGGAGTTGATCTCCTCGGTGGACACGGCAACCAGACTTGCCTCTTCCTGGATCCGCGCCACCATATGACGAAGCCGCTCGACCATCCCGTTCAGTGCGTGAGCGAGCTTCCCCACTTCATCCTTGCGGTTGACCTTGATCTGCTGCCCGAGGTCCCCCGCGGCCACCAGCTCCGCCAAAGCGATCCCCCGCGCCAACGGTCGGGTTATTGAAATCGCAAAGGAGATACCAATGAGAATGGCCAGAAGAGGCCCAACAACAAGCGCGACTGCCGCGGCTTTGCGCACGTCGGCGATCACAACCTCCCCGTTCTGCGCGGCCTGGAGGGCGTACGCGTTCTTCAGCTCAACGCTGGATGAGAGAATCTCAAGAGCATGTTCTCGCTTCGCTCCTTCAACACCGAGAACCTGCATAACCATCTTTTCATGGAGTGCTTGGGAAGGGGAATCGCGAAAGGATTTCTCCATCGTGACGAAGACTTCGTGCTCTTTCCACCAATCGTCCCACGCCGGTTTGAGCTCAGCCCACAATGCCTGCTCCGCGTCCGTTCTCGAAAGAGGCTCATAGGCGCCAAGCGCATTGCCGGCGGATTGTTCGGCGTCTATCAGGTGCGAATAGGCGGTTGCCCGATCCTGGTCTTTGACTCCCGCGACAAGCAGCAGGCTCTCCGCGGCCTGCACCTCCTCCATCGCAACCTTGAGGCTGAGAAGAGAGACCGATCCGGGGAGAAGGCCTTTCACGGCTGAGTCGAGGAGAGCGGCAACGCGGGTGACGCTCGTCATGCCGAAGTACCCGACAGGCACTATCAGGAGAGACACGAGCAGAAACCCACCGAGCATCTTGGGGACCAACCTGATGTTCCTCATACCCCCTCCTGGGCTCACGTGTGAAGATTGTGGGTTTCCATATTCGGCGGCGACTGTTAGGGATTAATTAAGGGGACAATTTCACATGGAAAGAATTGTCCCCAGTGGCATCAAGAAAGAAGTTGCCGGGCAGCCAGCACCCTGCGTTTGCATGACTCAAGGTCCTGCGCTTCCGACAGCTCAATGCATATGAGCTTTCCATCAGCAACCATCTCTCGGTAGAAGGCGGGCGGGATGTCCCCATCTTCCACGAACAAGGGCTGCACGATGTTGTCCTTCGTCATTTTGACATGGACATAGGGCAACCGGTCACGATAGTCATTGTAGAACTTCCTGATATCGGCCGCACCGCAGAAGGACCGGTTGTGCTCCCGGTCCATTGCGTTCCCCGGATCGAAAGTCAGGTTCATCGAAGGAACCACGGCAAGCAGCTCGCTGATTCCCGCCTCACCGCCGGATCCGCTCAGGGGCTCGTGGCTGTTTTCGAACACGGGCAGGACACGATGCGTAGCGGCGGTCCTGATGTACTCCTGGACACGCTCCTGCAGCGTGGCCAGCTCTTCGTTCGAATATCCGATCTTGGCGGCATTGTCCCTGATAACCCGCCCCGCGATGGTCAGGCGTACGAAAGTCCCCGGTCCAAAGACGGCGCCGTTTTTCACGCCCCGAAGGAACATCCGGCCGTCAGCAGGATCCAGGATGTTCGTCCCGTCCCAGGCGTAGTGCAGGCGCATGTTTCCCCTGGCCGCGGCAGAGATCAGCCTCCGAAGCGCCCCCTCGTCCAGAGAGAGGCTCACGTCGCGCACTTCCATCCACGGGAAGCGCTCATCCACGGCCCAGGCAACGAGCTCCTCCAGGGTCGTCTCACCACGTGCGATTGCCCCCGCGAATGTCCTGGATGTGAACCCGATCATCTCTGCACCCGGCCCGACGTGCCTTCGTTCAGAAGCTCACGAACCTCCTCGAGGGAGGTAAGGTTGAAGTCCCCGAGAACCGTCTGCTTCAGAGCGGAGGCGGCCGCCGCGAAATCGACGGCTTCCTGGGGGGCCATTTTGCTCATGATGGCGTAGATCAACCCCGCGGAGAAGGAGGCGCCGCCGCCGCCCCGGTCAACCAGATGGATGTCATAGTCTCGCGAAGTGAAGAAGTCCTTCCCGTCGTAAAGCAGCGCGGACCAGCCGTTGTCCGACGCTGAGCGGCTCTCCCGCAGCGTCGAAGCCACGAAGCGGAAAGAGAACTTTTCCTTCATCTGCCGAAACATCGTCTTGTACCCGTCCACGCTGAGCTTGCCGCGGGAAACGTCGGTGTCTGAAGGCTTGAACCCGAGCATTATCTCGGCGTCCTCTTCGTTGCCGATACAGACATCCACGTGCTTCATCAGGCCCGTCATCACTTCGCGAGCCCGTTCGGGAGTCCACAGCTTCCTGCGATAGTTGAGGTCGACGCTCACGGTGAGCCCGTGCTCCTTTGCTTTTGCAAGCGCGACTTCCGTGAGCTGGCGGGCGCTGTCGCTGAGCGCGGGAGTTATCCCCGAGACGTGGAACCAGGCCGCGTCCTTGAAGACCGCATCGAAATCGAAATGCGACGGCCCCGCCGTGGCCATGGAAGAGTCCGCCCTGTCATAGATGACCCGGGACGGACGCATCGCCGCGCCGTTCTCATAGAAGTTGAGACCCAGGCGCTTCCCCCCGAACGCAATGAACCGTGTGTCCACGCCCTGCGCGCGGATGCTCGCCAGGGCAGCGCGGCCCAGGGGATTGTCGGGGAGCCGGGTCACGTAGGAAACGTCCATGCCGAACCTGGCAAGGGATGCCGCGACAATCGACTCATCCCCGCCATAGAAGACATCGAATGAGCCTGCCTGCTCGAACCTCAGGTTGCCCGACGGCATGAACCTGATCATCATCTCCCCCATCGTGACGACGTGATTCATTTTATCACCCCCCTCAGCACCAGATTCCTTCGCAGACGGAATGCATCCACAAAGATGACCGCGTTTATTCCGGCGCGGATCACAGACGAGGTGACGGCCGGCCTGTCATCTATCCAGAGAAGCTCCTCCCGCCGGCCACCCGTGCGGGCCATGAGCTCTTTGATGAGCTCATTCGGCAGATCTGCCCTGAAGCGCCCGGAGGCGAAAAGCCATTTGTCCGCGGGAATCAACCGCTCAAGCCGGAGGTTCTCCAGCGCAGCGGTGTCCTCCCCGGCACCCTCGCAAAAGAGCCACTGGGTGAAATCCCCGGAAAGCTCCTTGAGAAGCACCTCCATGCCCGGGGTGAAGCTCGGGACCTCGTGAGCTTCCCGCATGACCACCCCGTGAAAACGGAAGACGAGATGGGGAGCCCTCGCGCGGCTCATTCTCCCATTACCTGCAGGATAAGGCTGCGGGGGGCGCTTTCATGCTGCATATCCAGGACCATGATGTCCTGGTAGGTCCCCAGGAGAAGCTTCCCGTCCTGGACGGGAACCGTGACGCTCGCCGAAAGGAGTGCGCTTCTCACGTGGACGGCGCCGTTCCTGTCATATCCCACCAGGTGATGCCGGTAGGCCCCCTCCAGGGGAACAAGCCGCTCCAGCGTATCCTCCAGGTCCACGAGAAAGCCGGCCTCGTGCTCTACGATCATGACTGATCCCGTTGTGTGCTGGAGAAACACGGTGAGGGAACCCTCCCGCAGGCCGGATTCGGAAACGAAGCGTTTCGCCTCTTCGGTAATCACAAAAGTGGAGAACTTCCCAGCGCTTTCGATCTGAATCCTGCCGGTCTTCACCATCGGGAAAGCCTATCGTCCGCCGCGCGGGCCTTCAACGGCTGGGGCGCCCCGCGGATCCTCCCCTCGGGGAATGCCCAGCCGGCTCATCCACTCCCTGATCCTGCCGGCTGCCGTGATGACATGAGGCTCGGGATCCACGTTGTAATCCCAGGAAAGCTCCACGGACAGGAAGCCCGTAAAGCGCGTTTCATGAAGCGCCATGAGGAGGGGCTGGAAATTGAAAGTCCCGTCGCCAGGAACAAGGCCCTGGTGCCTTTTTCCGTCATTGTCGTTCAGGTGCACCTGGTAGAGAAGAGGTCCCAGGGCGTGGACCTCCTCCACGCCGGTTTGCCCGGCAAGGTGGATATGACCGGAGTCCAGCACGACGCCCAGGTTGTTCCTGCCCAAAGGTCTGATAAGCCGCAACGCATCTTCCGCGTTGACAACCAGGTCGCTCACGTAGTGGTTGACTGCTTCCACCCCGATCTTCACGCCGGCCTCCGCCGCAACGTCCGCCACCACGGAGAGGCTGTCGGACATCCGGGCCCAGGCATCCTCCCGGCCCTGCCCGTGCAGGGACCGGCCCGGCACGGTGAGCACGCTCGTTGCTCCGAGCTGCACCGCGTTGTCAATGGACTCCTTGATGTAGTCCAGGCTGTCCTGGCGGACGCGCTCATCATTCGTCGTCAGGCTGAAGGGGTAGCGGTAGAACGCCGGCATCACGGATGCGATCTCCAGCCCCAGGTCAGCGGCCTGGCGGCGAAGGGCTCGAAGCTTCGAAGGCCCCAGATCTGAGCGGAAAACATGGGGCCGCCCGCCCCACAGGTCGACGCCCTCGTAGCCCGCCCGGGCGACGATGGGCAGGACGTGCTCCAGGGTGTAGTTGGAGAACACCGACGATACGACGGCAAGCTTCATTCTGCGTCCTCTACGGAAGCTCGGGGAGATCCTGCCGCGCCTTCGCGACGAGGGCGATGTATTTTTCAACCTGCTCGCTGATCCACCGCAGCCCGTGCTTCTCCACCATCCCCGGATCGAAGAAGTTCCGGTTTCCCGAGATCGCATCCGCCCCGCAGCGAATGAAGTCCGCGGCGTTCTCCAGGCTGATCCCGCCGGAGGGGCAGAGCTTCACTCCCGGGTAGACCATCTTGAGGTTCGTCATGTACTTCGGTCCCCCGAGAGTGGCGGGAAAAATCTTGACCATGTCCGCGCCGGCCTCCATGGCCATGAGCACCTCGGTTGCCGTGAAAGCCCCGCAGTACATCGCGGCCCCATAACGGTGCGCCGTGGCAATGACTTCGGGCCGGAAACGCGGGAGAAACGATGACCCGGGCCCCCGCAAGAATGGCGAGCCGGGCGGTCGTCTCATCCAGAGTGGTTCCGGCGGCCAGGAAGATCCTGTCCTTGAGCTCGTCCCTGAGGGTCTCGAAAGATTCGAAGATCCCCGGGCGTCGTCGTGGTGATTTCGATAACACGGGCACCGCCCTCGTACATTGCGCGTACATAGCTGACCAGGTCCCCGCCTGCCTTGATCTTCATGGCGGGAAGAACGCCCGTTGTGCGGGTCACAAAAACCGCTTCGTTCTCCGGGCCGTCCGTTCGACTCATTCTTTCCTCCTTATGCGCCCCAGGATCGTTGCCGGCCCTCCATCCGCGCCGCTGATCCACCAGGGCGCAACGATCACGGAGGCAAGCCCGCCCAGGTCCTGGTCCAGTTTCATGTCCTCGATGACCAGGAAGCGCCTTCCCTCCCCCTCCAGGAGCACGTTGTGGGCCTTCATGGTCCGGTCCAGAAACCTGATGCATGACAGGGAAGGCACATCCATTCCCAGTGCGCGCATGCGCGGAAACTTTTCCAGGAGGTAACCGGCGCTTTCCACGCCGAACCCGGGGCAGTGGCTGGAGTAGCGCTTCGGGTCGGACGCGCGCACCTCACCGTATCCGAATCGGAACATGACAAGGTCAGCATCAGAGCTCCCCCGAGACAGGCCCTCCAGGTGGGTCGGCATCACGAGCGCGTCATCTTCCAGGGGAAGGTCCAGGACAACCGGCCGATCGAAGATCAGCTCCGCCGGCTGGAAATCCGATAGTGCGAGGCCCCGGGGGGTGACGTGGCGGGGCGCATCGACATGCGTTCCCGTGTGAGTGACGACCTTGATGAGCGTCACGTTGGCGTCATCCCCCTTTTCCAGGCTCAGGAACGGGGAAAGCTCCATTCTCGGGATGGCCGGCGGGGTCGGCGTTTCCATCGAGAGAGGATAAGAAAGAAAGACGTACTCAGGGGTCATGAGTCGCTCCTCAGCCGGACCGATGGTCCTGCGTGAAGTCCTTGAGCCAGCCTTTGTCCCACAGGCTGGGGAAGGGGTTGCGCTGATAGGGGTGCGCAGCCACGGCCGCCTCATCGAGCTCCAGGCCGAGCCCCGGCTGGTCATCCAGAAAGAGCTCACCGCCACGGATCGGATTCCAGCCGTGCACCAGCTCATTTCTCCACGGGACATCGAACTCGGCAAACGCCTCCTGGATGAGGAAGCTGGGACTCGCCACGTCGAAATGCAGGCAGGCGGCAAGGGAGACCGGACCAACGGAGCAGTGCGGGGACAACCGGATGTCCTTCTGCTCGGCAAGCGCGGCAATGCGCCGCCCAGCGGAAAGTCCGCCGCAGTGGGCAAGGTCGGGCTGCAGCACGTCCACTGCCCGCAGGGAGATGATCCGCGCAAAATCCGCCATGGTATAGAGACGCTCGCCGGCAGAGATGGGCACGGAGGACTGGCGCTTGACGAAATCCAGCATCTCAATGCGCTCCGGCGGAACAGGCTCCTCGCACCAGGCGGGGGAATAGGGGGTCAGGCGCCTGATCATTTCCAGGGCAGTGGGCGCATTCAGCCTGCCGTGGAACTCGATCATGAGCTGGACTTCCGGCCCCACGGCCTCCCGCACGCCGGCAACGAGGGCCTCGGCCTCTTCCATTTCCGACGGGCTCATCACCATCCAGGCGGTTCCCAGGGGATCGAACTTCATCGCCCTGTAGCCCCGGGACACGGCTTCCCGAGCGCGCTCCGCGTATTCCCTCGGGGTTCGCGCCCCGCCGTACCAGCCGTTTGCGTACGCGGGAATCCTGGTGTTGAACCTGCCGCCCAGCAGCCGATAGACCGGCTGGCCGCACGCCTTTCCGACGATGTCCCACAGGGCCAGCTCCACACCGCTGATGGCAGTCATGACGGTGGAGCCTCCCTGGTACTGGTCCCTGATCAGCGCCCCGGCCAGCGCTTCGATATCGAAAGGATCACGACCCACCACCCGGTCCTCGAGCCATTCGTGGCACAGGGTCTCCACGGTCTTCTCCTGCCACTCCAGGGAAGCTTCCCCGACACCGGTGATCCCGGTGTCCGTGGTCAGGCGTATGAAAAGGTAGTTTCGCAGGCCGGCGTTGGCGAGAAACGTCTCGAATCGCGAAATCTTCATGCCCGTGCCTTTCCGGGCCATCCGTGGGACACGAGCCATGCGTGCGCCTCAGCATCAGCTTCCTTCGGGTCCAGGGGCAGCCGCACCACCGCGCCGCCTCGGGCCAGGGAAAGCTCGGAGGCCACGAGCGCTTCATATGCCTTGTGCCCGTCCCAGCCGCTGACCAGCGGCTTCTCGTTGCCGCGGATGGTTTGCAGGAAGTTCTCGATCAGGCCCATGAAGCCCCCGAACTCCTCGTCGAACAGGAGCGTGTTGGGCACAACGGGAGCCCAGACCCGGGATCCCTCCGTCTCGCTGTCATGCAGGGTGAGCCGGCACTGGTCATCCACGTCCAGCCAGGCGTGGTCCCCGTAGACCTCCACCCGCTCCCACGGCTTGAAGCTCAGAGCCGAAGAGCTCGTGGTGATCACTCCCACGGCTCCGCTCGCGAACTCCAGCTGGCAGACCGCATTATCGACGGGAAACCTGCGGCGGTTCTTATGGTAGCGGTCCAGCCCGACGCAGCGCACCGAGGCGACGTCACCCATGAGATACCGGGTAATGTCGAAGATGTGGATGGTCCCGGATTCGAAGAGGTCCACATACTCATAGCCGAGGTTGAACTTTGCAACGGACATGGCAGGATTGGAAACAGGGCCTTCGGAAATCATTCTCTTTGCCTTGCGATACGGCGGAGAGAACCGCTTGTTCGCCACCGCCATGAGCGGAACGCGCCGTGTGTCGGAGAGCGTGCACATGCGAAACGAATCTGACAGGGAGCGCGCAATTGGCTTTTCCACGAGCACCGGTATGCCCTTCTCGAGACACGCGCAGGTGTGCTCGCAGTGGAGGTCATCCGAGCTGCACACGATGACTCCGTCCAGCTTCTCCTCATCTATCATGCGCCGGTAGTCCGCGTACCATGTGCCACCGAACACCGCCTCCACCTTGCGCGCCTGCTCCGCGGTGCGCAGCGCAAATGCCCGTACCTCCACCGGCTCCCAGATCGTCTGCAGCCTCTTGATGGCCGGCCAGTGCTTGGACTGCACCACCGGGCCCGCGCCAATGAAGCCAAGGGAAAGGGGCTTGCGCGACGCGCGCTCTTCATCTTTTGCAACGCCGTAAACGTCCCCCAGCTCGAAGGCTTTCCTCGCCGGGGTATGTCCGTAGGTATCTTCCCTGTCTCTCATCATGAAGCGCCCCGCATCCCGCGCATTGCGGGCCGGCTCGCCGCGCCCGAACGAAGCGCCTGGCGGCTGATGACCTCGAAGAAGAGCGCCACGAGGATGACTACCCCCTTGTAGAGGTAGAACGCGGAGTCACGCATGCCCATGGTGCTCAGGCCGTTGTTCAGGATGGAGAGGAAGATCACGCCGACGATGGTCTTCCTGATGCTCCCCTCCCCGCCCATCATGCTGCTGCCGCCAATGATGACGGCGACGATGGCGTCGAACTCCAGGCCGTACACGGCGTTCGGCGCTCCCGCGGACATCCTGGCAGTGGTCACCACCGTTGCCAGCCACACGAAGAAACCGCTCAGAAGGAACAGGAGCAGCCTGGAAAGGTCCGTGTTTACCCCCGCCTGCTTGGTCGCCTCGACGTCGCCGCCCAGCGCGTAGGTGTAGCGGCCCAGGCGCGTGCGGTTGAGCATGTACCAGCCGATCAGGTAGCTCGCCACCACCACCAGGATGACCGGGGAAATGCCCGCAAGGAAGCGGTTGTTCATGAAAGCGACGAACGGATTGACGAACGGCAGCGAGTCCCCGCCCGTGATCCCGAGCGCCAGGCCGCGCGCCCAGATCATGGCCGCCAGGGTCACGATGACCGAGTTGATTCCCACGTAGGAAAGAAGGAAACCGTTGAAAAGCCCGCAGGCAAGGGCGACCCCGAGGGAGGCGGCAAGGGAGACCGCCATGCTGCCCGTGCCCCGAAGAACCACTGCAAGCACGACTCCGGAAAGGGCCACGACGGAGCCGGGTGAGAGGTCGAATTGCCCGGCGATGATCGTGAAGGTCACGCCCACGGCAACGATTGCAAGGGCGGCATTCTGCTCCAGGATGCTGACGAGGTTGTTCATGGTGAGAAAGTCAGGATTCAGCAGGGTGAATACGACAATCAGGAGAACGCCCATGAAGACGAGGCCGAACTCCTTGAGCAGCCAGCCGGTGACCTGTCGGGATCCGCGTTCCTTCATGCCGCCCTCCCCCTGCTGACCCGGTCGATGACCACGGCGGCGAGAATCAGGAGGCCGTTCACGGCGGTCTGGTAAGGCCCCGGTATTCCCTTGATCGTGAGGTAGTTGAGGATCATCCCCGCGATCAGCGCGCCGAGCATGGACTTTTCCAGCCTTCCCGAGCCACCGGTCAGGCTTGCTCCGCCCAGCACCACGGCAAGGATCACGTCGAACTGTATGTTGTTGCCCACCCCCGGGCTCACCGCGCTCAGGCGCGCCGCAAGGATGAGACCGCCGATCCCGGCGGTGAAGCCGGAAAGAACGTAGGTGAGAGTCTTGAGGCGCACCACGGGGACCCCGCACAAGGCGGTTGCCCGGGCGTTGCCGCCAATGGCGTACAGGCGCCTTCCGAAGCTGGTCTGGCGGAGAGCAACGGCAAAGACGACGTACAGGAGAACCATGAGAAGGATGAGCACGGGAATGGACGCGATGGTCTTCTGGGCCACGAAGGTGAAGACCGGGTCCCGCACCCAGAGCCAGGCGTTGTCGATCCAGAGAATGGTCTGGGCCAGTCCCCGAACCGCAATCATCGTGCCGAGTGTCACGATGATAGGGCTGATGCCGGCGCTTTCCACGAGGAAGCCGTTGACGAGGCCCACCGCGCTCGCGGCGGCCAGGCCCGCCACGATGGCAACGCCCGTGGGAAGGTAGCCGTGGTTGAGGAGGAACATGGAGACCACCGCGGCAAGAAGCGCCGAGGAGCCCACGGACAGGTCGATTCCTCCGACGAGGATCACCATGAACATCCCGATTGCCATGATGGCAACCACGGATATCTGCTTGAAGATCGTGACGATGTTTTCCGCCAGGAGGAATCGAGGCGCCGTCAAGCCGAAGAGAATCCCCAGCGCTATGATCACCAGGACAATTCCATAGTCGCTGGCGATGACGCGGATCCGCTCTCCGCTGTTCAGAAGCGATGCCGGCTGGTCCATATGGCGCGGCGCCTGCGCCAGCTCATCTCCCCTGTGCATGTTTGTGCCACCCCTGGATTTCCGCCAGCAACTGCTCTTCCCCCGCCTCGGTGCGGGCGAGGATCCTGCTCAGGCGACCCTTGTACATCACGAAGATCCTGTCCGAGATCCCCAGGATTTCGTTGTGGTCGGTCGACACCACCATGATCGCCTTCCCCTCCGCGGCGAGGGAGCTCAGCATCCGGTAGATCTCCGCCTTGGCGCCCACGTCGATGCCGCGGGTAGGCTCGATGAACAGCAGGATGTCCAGGTTGCTGAGAAGCCACCTGGCCACGATGGTCTTCTGCTGGTTTCCGCCGCTCAGCGTCCTCATGCGGGAGTTGGGCGTCCTCAGCGTGATGCCCACCTTGCGGATGAGATCCACCGCGGAAGCGCGCTCCCTGCGGTTATTGAGGAGTGGAAACGCCCGGCTGCGGCGGAAGGCGGGCAAAGAGGGAAGCGTGATGTTCTCCTTGACGGACATTTCAAGAATCAGGCCCTCATCTTTTCTGTTCTCCGTAAGGAGGCAGATCCCGGCGTCGATGGCTTCCCGGGGAGAGTGAATCAGGATCTCTTTCCCGCGCCGCCGCACATGGCCTTCAGACTTTTCCATGATCCCGAACAGGGACCGCAGCAGCTCATTCTGCCCGGCCCCCAGGAGGCCGGTCACGCCGATGATTTCGCCCGGGTAGAGATCGAAGCTGACGTCCTGGACGCGTGAGCCGATGCTCAGGTTCCTCACCTGGAGCGCCGGCTCCTCCGACAGTGCCCCGCGATGGCTGGCTGCCTGGTAGAAAGCGTCCGCCTTCTGCCCGATCATCGCCTCGATCAGCTCATCCTCCGTGACACCTGCCACCTCCACGGTTTTCACAGTCTTTCCATTTCTGAGAATGGTGCCGCGGTTGCAGAATTGGAGAACCTCCCGCAGGCGGTGGGTGATGAAAATGATGGAGGCCCCGGTGTCGCGGATGCGGTTCAGGATCTGGAACAGATGCTCCGTATCCTCCTGGGTCAAGGGCGCGGTAGGCTCATCGAGAATGAGGACCTTCAGGTCGTGGGAAAGGGCTTTTGCAATCTCCACCAGCTGACGCTGGGCAAGGGGAAGGTCGGCGATCTTTTCTTCGATATTGATGTCTTCGATGCCCAGCTGCTCCAGGATCTCCTTCGATCTCCTGCGCAGCGTCCGGCCGTCAACGGCAAGGGGACTGCCCGGCTCCCGGCCGAGAAACATGTTCTCCGCAACAGTGAGATTGGAGAGGAGGCTCAGCTCCTGGTAGACGGTGACGATTCCCTTTTGCAGCGCTTCCCGGGGATGGCGGAAGGAGAGCTCCTTCCCATCCAGAGTGATGATCCCGTCGTCCGCAGCGTACATCCCGGACAGGATTTTCATCATGGTAGATTTCCCGGCCCCGTTCTGCCCGATCACGGAGTGGATTTCTCCGCCCTCCACGGACAGGCTGGCGTGGTCCAGCGCAAGGACCCCGGGGAAGCGCTTTGTCATGTTTCGCATTTCGAGCACAGTGTTCCCGCGCCTCTCTTCCCGTTACTTCATAGCTTGTGCACACATTCCGCGCAAGACAGGGAGGAGGCCGGGGTGCCCCGGCCTCCCGCCGTTGAGGGTTACTTCCCCATGTACTGGGCAACGATCTCGTCGAGCGGCTTCTCGTACGGGAAGGTCGTCAGATTGGTCGTCATGTCCTTGGCGAGCTTGATTGCCGCGTCCGCGTTGTCCTTGGTGATCAGCGTGCCTTTGATCAGGATTTCAGCAGGCACTTTCTCACCCATGGCGATCCGGAAGGGAACCCACGCCTTCCAGAATCCCGAGTACTCGGGCCCAAGGAGGACCGTGGCCGACATCTTTCCATCCTTGATGTCCTGGAGCGCGAAGTCATCCCCGTCCACAGACACCATGATGATCTTTCCATCACCGGTCTTTCCGGCCTTTCCATCCCAGAGCCGGCCCGCCTGGTCGACCGCGTTGAGGGCGGGGACGGTGAGGCTGTCGCTGTTGCCGTACACGAGGTCGAGGTCGGGATAGGCGGTCAGCCAGTTTTCCATGATCTCAACCGCGCGCTTGGGGTCCCATCCGGTGGGCTCCTTTGCGACGATCTTGATGTCAGGATACTTGGCAAGCACGTCCGACCATCCGCCGGAGCGTTCCGTGTTCAGACCCTGTCCGAGCAGGCCCTGGAGGTTGGCAACCTTGCCGGCCGGGGAGCCGTTCTTCTGCGTCAGCAGCTTCACGGAATACTCGCCCTCCAGGCGGCCGGTGTTCCTTTCATCGAACCCCAGCATGGTCGCCATTCCATCGATCTTGCTGTGCAGGGCAACCACCGGGATGTGGGCGGCGGCCGCGTATGCCATTGCCGGGCCGAATGCCTTCACGTCGATGAAGTTGACGGCAATCGCATCCACCTTCTGGTTGACGAGGTTCTCGAATGCCTGGATCTGCTTGTTGACGTCACCTTCGCCGCTTGCCACCTTCAGCTCGAAGCCGAACCTGCGCGCGGCTTCCTTTGCGCCGTTGACCTCCCCGATGTGGAACGGATTGCTCAGATCGATCTGGACCAGGCCGATCACTTTTTTGCCGGTTGACGCCTGCGAGGCGGCTTCCTGCTTTCCGCCCGCGAATGCGCCAACTGCCACGAGAAGTGAGCCGACAATGCTCAGAATCAAGACTCGAATCAGAGTTCGCATCTGGTGAGTCCTCCTTGCGGCCGATGGTACAGCCCGCCTTTCCATATGTCAACTAGCCGATAAAGACTTTACAAAAGTAAAGCATGGTGAGCTATTGAGTGATTATTTTTCTTTAATGTACAGTATGCTAATGGCAGGAAACGACCAGGACCTGATGATCTCTGTCGCGGTCGACTACTACGAAAAAGAACTCTCCCAAAAGGAAATTGCCGAGAAATACAAGATTTCCCGGGTAACGGTTTCCAGCTACCTCAAGCGGTCTCGCCAGGAAGGCATCGTGGACATCCGGGTGAACAAGAAGCCTTCCCTCGCGTTCTCCCTCCAGACAGAGCTGCAGTCCTGCCTGGCGATGGAAAAAGTGGTGGTGTGCACCTCGGATTCGGACGAGACGCGGACGCGGATCATTGTGGGCAGGGCGGCCTCCGACCTGCTGAAATCCGGTCTCCACGATGACATCACCATCGGAATCAGCTACGGCACGACGCTGTACGAGACGGTGCACCAGCTCATCGTGAGAAGGCACTTCAAGGGTGTGCAGGTGGTGCAGCTCCTCGGGGCCATGGGCTCGCGGGACCCGATGCAGGACGGGTTCGAGCTGGCGAGGACGCTTGCCGTCAAGGTGGACGGCACCTACAGGATCATCCAGGCGCCGCTCGTGGTGCAGAACGAGCACCTGAAAGAGATGCTCCTGAACGAACCGCAGATCGCGGCGGTCATGGAGCTCGCCCGTTCGGCGGACATGGCGATCCTCGGTGTCAGCTCGAACAGGCCGGAAATCAGCGGGATCGTCCGGGCAGGTTTTCTTTCCAGCGAGGAATCCGCCAGGCTCTACGAAGAGGGCGCAGTGGGGAATGTCTGCGGCATGCACTTCGACGTGCATGGCGGAATCCTCCCGCTGTCAATGAACAACAGGACCATTGCCATAGAACCAGAAGAGCTGCGGGCAATTCCCCTGCGCATTGCCGTTGCCTGCGGCATCCGAAAGGCGGACGCCATCCTTGGCGCCGTCCGCGCAGGCTTTGCAAACGCCCTTGTCACGGATACGGACGCGGCCCTGACGATGATCAGCCTCATCAAGGCCGGGGATCAGGCATCAAGAGTGCCCGGCCAGGCGTGATGAACGGACGGTCTTCCCCTATTGTGCGCGAGTCGAAACGAGCCTCTCGAGCTCCGTCCTGACATCGCGCACCACGATGAGAGCCAGCACCACCAGGACGGCCAGCGCCAGGGAGCATGTTCCATAGAACAGTGAGAAGCTTCCCGTTCTGATCGGATGTCCTCCAATTGCAGCGCCGATTCCGCCGCCGCCCATAAAGGCGAAGGCCACCAGTGACATTGCCATCCCCCGGGCTTTGGGCGCGAACTCGGTTGCGACTGTCAGCAGGGTCGAATGCGCGAGCATGAATCCCAGCCCCAGCAGGCCGATGCCGGCAATCAGCGCGGGAAGCTGCCCGCCGGCCCGAAACGGTGGACATGTCGCTGCCGATAAGTGTGGTCAGCTCGTTGGCGCAGTGCATGTGCTCCGACAGCCTGTCGACGATGTACAGGCTGGGATGGGCCAGCGCCTTGATGACGGCGGCGCGCCGTTCGTATCTTCTTGCGGTCTTCGTATCAATGGTTATTTGGCGGTTAAGCCAAAGTACCAGAAATTGTCAACAATCCAGGCGGGTCAACGGCTTCAGACTCTGACGACGTTTTAGTGGTGATCGCAGTCCTTCCCGTCGTGGTGACCGTGAGCATGGCCGACGCAGGCGGTGCCTGAATCCTCAAGACTCCCAGCGCTGAATCGCTCCACCGCCTCCCGTGTGCCACCCGAAACACCCCGAATTACCTCGATCCCGTGGGCATGCATGATCCGCACAGCGCCTTCGCCCATGTTGCCCGCGACCATATGGGTGACGCCCATCCGTGAGAGGATTCCTGCGATGTCCGATTTGCAGCCGCAGCCCTCGGGCGAATCTACGCTTTCTTCGGAAGCGATTTGCCGACCTTCATCAAGGGCATACACCATGAAATGCTCGCAGTGTCCGAAATGCTCATCCACCTGACCTTCCCGTGCGGGAACCGCTACCTTCATCAGCTGCTCTCCTTCCTCGTGAATAGCGACTTCTCCGCCTTCAATGCGGAGGAGCTTTCCATTGATGATGGCATCGGCCACCTTGCGCCGGGCCGATTCCACGATGCGCCCAAATGTCTGCCGCGAGACCGCCATTCGGAGGGCAGCGGCCTCCTGGTAGAGGCCATCCAGGTCGGCCAGGCGGATGGATTCCGCTTCGTCCAGGCTGAGGACCACTTCCGCAAGCGCGCGGCCCTGCACCCCCGCGGGCTTGAAGGCTCGGGCAGAGACGCCGCACCTTACCCGGCGCTCGTTCAAAGGACGAGCCGTAACGACACTCCGTCTGGATGGCTCATTTGTCGGTCTCACGATATGAGCATATGCCAATAATGTCAAGAGACTGAAGATCCGTCAGGCAAGTCCCCTATATCGCTCTCATGCCCTGAGCAACTGCAACGAGCATGTCTGCCGCCGCCGCCTCGGGGTAGGCGCCGATCATCGCCTGCGGGCTTTCCCCGATGACGGTATGAGGAACACCGGAGACCTGGTACTTGTTCGCAAGATGGGGAAACTCCGAAGCCTCAACCATCGAAGCGTGCACCTTCTCCGATTCCATGGCGAAGCGGAACGCCGTGAGGACCGCCCGGGGGCAGTAGGGGCAGGTGGGAGTCACAAATACCTGCAAGCTCACCGGTGAGGTCAGCGATTTGAGCTTTTCTCGCGTCGTGGGGTCGAGCCCCGAATCCCCCTTTGCCACCATTTCCAGGGATTCAAGGAGAGAAGTGAACTCGTATCCTGCGGGAATACCGAAGAACCTTATCCCATAATCCTCCCCCGTGCCGCTGAGCACCGCGAGCGCTGGTGCCTTGTCGATCCCCATCCGATCGGCCTTCATCTTGTCTCTGACCAGGTCGAAGAGCTCCGTCGTGACTTTGCCCTCGGATAATCCAGCGACTTCCTCCGCCAATTCGCGGGTTTGCCGGCAATACTCGCATTCGAGCTCCTGGGTGAAAATCGCGAAAATCACCCGGCCCGGCAGCTTTGCCAACCTTTCCCGAACAGCTTTCGCATCCTTGTCGTTGATAAGAGCCATACGTTCCTCCCTGCCGAGTATGTCGCGTGTCTTCACCCGGCGGCGCGGCGCGCTGCACTGCTCACGCCGGCCGCCAGTCGAAGGACCTTGTCAGGCAGCGCTCTTCCTCTTGGTCGACAGCCCAAAAGGAAGATACAACGGGCACACTCCCACGATCCCGGTCACCAGGAAGACGACCGCAAGGATCCCAAGGATGATGGCCGCGACCACTGAAAGCTGGTGTGTGAAGTATAATGCCGCCACCACGGCCGCAAGCACGATCCTTCCCACCCTGTCCCCAATTCCCATGTTCTGTTTCATCGCTTTCCTCCTCCGAAGAATTGATTGCAGTCATAACGTAAAGGAAGGAAGCGAATTCATCAGTGACTTTCGTCACGTAGCGCGGGGTTTTCAGTTCAAAGCCCGAGTCGCTTGAAAATATAGTACTTGGGCAACTCTACGGCGAGAGTGAAGAGTCCTGAGAATGCCAGCACGAACAGCACAGGGAAGACGCCAAGTCCCTGAATGATTCCTCCAAAAATGCCAAGGAGGGAAAAGACCACAATGGCAGCCGTAGAGGAGATGAGGATGCCCCGGCCCGGCCGGGAATCCCAGAAGTGACGCCTCTCGCGCACGAGGTAAATCCTGAACTGACTTGTGAAAACGAGCATCAACAGAACGAAGGTGCGCAACCCTTCACCATTCAGATGGAAAAGGTTCCTGCCAGTCAGAATGGTGAGCCACCCTTCCAGGATGAAGAAAACCCCGATTCCCGCGGAGGCCAGGGTGACGTTCTTCACGTTCCAGTTGTTGGGATTTCTGGTGTACTTCACGTTGTCCGTGGAGAGCGTCATGGTCACAAAGTCGTTGGCGAACACCAGGAGCGCCATGCCAAGGAGAGAAACCACAAGGTCATGCAGCCAGAAAAAGCCCAGGGTCAGGATTCCGACCAGCTGGATCGTCTTCGTGACTTTGTTGATGACCCAGGTGAGCATCCGCTGGTAGATCTGCCGGCTTGACTTCAGCGCGTCGATGATGACCCTGATGCCCGGCTCGGTGAGAACCATGCTCGCCGATGCCTTGGCCACATTCGTGGCGCCTTTGACCGCGATGCCGACCTCAGCCTGCTTCAGTGCAGGCGCGTCATTGACACCATCACCGGTCATCCCTGAGATGTGCCCGTGCCCCTGCAGGAGCTTTACGATTTTGTACTTATCCTCCGGATAGACTTCCGCCAGCACGTCGCATCCCTGGACAATCCGCATCTGCTCGGGCTCGCTGGAGGCCGTGAGCTCTCCCATGCGCATGACGGTTTCGCCAATGCCTAGTTCCAACGACATTTGTCGGGCGATTGCGATGTTGTCGCCGGTGACCATGATGGGCTTTACGCCGAGAGTCCTGGCCTCCTCTATCATCTGCTTTGCATCGGGGCGGGGCGGATCGGCCAGGGCCAGCAGGCCAACCAGCTCGAAGTCATCCCCGTCCGCGGAGCGGGATCTCGCCACCGCCAGGGTTCTGGACCCTTTTCGAGACAGAGTTTCTACCATGTCGCCGGCCGCCTTCACAATTGCGCCGTCCGTGAGGCGGGAAAGGGAGAGCACCACCTGGGGAGCGCCCTTCACCGCCCGGAAACGGTTTGCGCCTTCCTGGATGAGCGCTTCGGAACGCTTGGTGGCGGGCTCGAATGGCGTAACCGAAATCTGGCGGTATTCCGAGTTGCTGATACCGGCGGCGCCGGCGCGCTCGCGAACCGCCATGTCGAGGCCGTCCTTGCTCTCCGGCTGCGCGGTAAGAGCGGCCATCCCGAGTACATCTTTTACCTCATGCCCCGCATACGGAATGACTTCGGTCACTGAAAGCTGGTTCATTGTGAGCGTGCCGGTCTTGTCGAGACAGAGCACATCGAGAGATGCCGCGTCTTCCATGGAGTCGAGGCGGGTGACCAGCACTCCTTTCCTGACAAGCTCCATTGCGCCGACCGCCTGTACGATGGTAAGAACCGCAGGCAGAGCCACCGGCACGGCGCCCATGAGGAAAATCACTGCAAAGGTAACGACCGACAGTACTCCGATCTTCATCAGCAGGGCGCCAACGGCAACAGCGACAAGCGCCGCGATTCCGAGGAACATCATGTATCTCACGATGGACAGCATGATCTGTTCCTGGTGGGACTTCGGTTGCGCGGTCTGCACAAGCTCCGCGGTCCGACCGAAGTAGGTGTTGCTCCCCGTGTTGACCACGAGGCAGTGAGCCTCTCCGCGCTTCACGACCGAACTTGAGTAGAGGATGTCCGACGGTCCAACCTCCACAGGAAGCGATTCGCCCGTCAATGCGGACTGATCCACGGACAGTGCGCCGCGCAGGACCTTGGCATCCGCAGGGACGATGTCCCCCATCTGGACCACAGCAATATCTCCCGGCACGATCTCGGATACGTCTCTGGTAACCCACGCGCCCCCGCGACGCACCACGGCATTGACGGCCAGCCTTTCCTTGAGCAGCTCAAGGGCTCTCTGTGAGTTTCTGGAATGAAGGAAACCGATGATCGCGTTGGTCACGATCAGGATTGCAATGATGACGGCTTCCAGGTCATGTCCAAGAAAAACAGAGAGAGCGATCGCCAGCTCCAGCAGCCACGGCATTGGCCCCCAGAACCGGGACAAGAACTCGATGATCGGGTTCTTCTTCCTGGCGGCGACTTCGTTCCTGCCGTATGTCTTCAGCCTCTTCTCGACCTCAGCCTCGTCGAGACCCTCGACGACTGATCCCAGCGCTCGAAGGGCATCTTCAATGGGCATCGTCTTGTATTCGGTGGTTCCTTTTGCGGCTGGTCCGTCGACTCCGGGCTCGGCTGAGGGGCTTTCTTCCATGATTTTTCTCTCCACGTAGAGAATATAGCTCACGGGGGTAGTGCGTGGATAAAGCGTCGGCCGGCCCCCTATATGAGGGCCCGGTAAGGATTCTCCAGCAGGGCCACCAGCTTCTGCAGAAAGAGCGCGCCTTGCGCGCCGTCGATCACCCGGTGGTCCACCGAAAGGCTCAGCGTCATGAGCTTGCGCTCCTTTGGCTGACCCGCGTCCAGGTAGACTTCCGTTCGTGCCGCGTTGACCCCAAGGATGGCTCCTTCGGGGGGGTTGATGAGCGGCGTGAAAGACGTGATTCCGTACATGCCGAGATTGCTCACGGTGAAAGTGCCGCCCGTCATCTCATCCGGGGTGAGCTTGCGCTCGCGAGCTCGCGTGACGATGCCGGCGGACTGCGCTGCGAGGACCGAAAGAGTGAGCTTGTCCGCTCCGCGGATCACCGGCACGATCAGGCCGGTTTCCAGGGCAACAGCCATGCCGAGGTTCACGGCGTTATGCTGCACTATTTCCTGGCCGTCGATGCTGCACAGCATGTACGGAGCTTCCACCAGGGCCGCGGCTGTTGCCTTCATGACGAAATCATTCACTGTGATGGCGAGGCCGGCCTCCGCGTTGATCCTGCTTCGAAAGGCAAACAGAGAGGTCACATCCGCCTGCGTGTCCAGCGTGAACTGGGGAATGGTGAGATGGCTCTCCACCATGCGTTGGGTGATGATTTTTCGCGCTCCGGTCAGCGGCGTACGAGTGGCATCGGGCTGCGGATGCTCAGCAACCGCTCGCGCCACATCCTGTCGAAGGATCCTTCCCCCCGGACCGGTTCCCGTCAAAGTGGTCGGATCGATTCCCTCCTGCTGCGCAACCTTGCGTGCCAGAGGTGAGACACTTGCGGTACGACGAGCGCCTGCGAGGGCTTCCACGTCCCGACGCCGTATCTCGCCTTCGGGGCCGGTTGGCGTCGCGGCCTCCAGTGCCACATCCAGCTCTCTGGCGCGCATGCGCGCGGCAGGGGTAGCCATGAGCTTGCCGGCCGCGGCAGGGGGGGCTTGCGCTGTCGGAGGGGCTGGAACTGCTTGGGCAAGTGTGGCTTGGGCCGGCGCGGAGCCTGGTGACGATTGGGCTGGCGCAGAGGCTGGCGAGGGAGCTGGCGAATCCGTGGGCGGCTTCTCGCCCTTTGCGCCGATGAACCCGATCTGCTCGGTCACCGCCACCTCGTCTCCCGGCTTGCGCAGGATCGCAATGAGGTATCCCGAGACCTCCGCCTCGACGTCCATCGCCACCTTGTCTGTCTGGATCTCCAGGAGCGGCTCCCCGGCTGTGACAGGGTCTCCGACATTCTTGAACCACCTGATGATGGTTCCTGTCTCCATTGCCATGCCCGCCTTGGGCATGATCACTCTCGTTGCCATCGCGCGGCTCCCGTTACCTGAGAAGGTCCCGAGCCGCCCGCTCGATCTTCTCAGGGGTCGGTACGGCATTGCGCTCGAGGTTCGGATTGTACGGGATGGGAATGTCGAAACCTGCCACCCTCCTGATGGGCGCATCCAGGTGATAGAAAGCCTTGCTGTCGGCCACCACAGCGGCGATCTCTCCCCCGTAGCCGGCGGTCTGCACCGCTTCGTGCACGATGAGAAGCCGGCCCGTCTTGATGACGCTCTGGATAATGGCTTCCTTGTCCAGTGGAACGAGCGTCCGGGGATCAAGAACTTCAATGCTCTTTCCTTCCGCGGCGAGCTTCTCAGCAACCTCCAGGCACATGGCAACCATGCGGCCCCACGTGACGATGGTGAGGTCCGTTCCCTCCCGCTTCACGTCTGCCTGGCCGAGGGGAATCGTATATTCCTCCTGGGGAACCGGCCCCTTCTTTCTATAGAGAAGCTTCTGCTCCAGAAACACCACGGGGTTGTTGTCCCGGATAGCGCTCTTCAGGAGCCCTTTTGCATCATAGGGAGTGGAAGGAATCACCACCTTCAGGCCGGGAATGTGACAGTAGAGGGCTTCCTGGCTCTGGGAATGCTGCGCTGCCGCGCCTGTTCCCGAGCCGGCCGGTGCGCGAACAACCATGGGCACCTGGGCGCGCCCTCCGAACATGTAGCGCATCTTTGCTGCCTGGTTGCCAAGCTGGTCCAACCCGATGGCAATGAAATCGCTGAACTGGATCTCGGCGATCGGGCGACTTCCTGTTACCGCCGCACCCGCGGCTGCGCCAATTATCGCCGCCTCAGAGATGGGGGTGTCCCGCACGCGCTCGGGCCCGAACTCTTCGATCATCCCCACCGAGACGCCGAAGGCTCCGCCGTAGACGCCGATGTCCTCCCCCATGAAGAAGACGTTCCTGTCCCGGCGCATTTCCTCGCTCATGGCCTCGCGGATGGCCTCCGCGTACGTTATCTCCCGCATTCCATTTCCCCTGTCGTCATTCGGCATAGACGTCGGTGGTGAGCTCGTCGATCGACGGCTCGGGGCACGACTCTGCGTAGGCCACGGCCTCCTCTATGCTCTGCCTGCCCTGGCTTTCCAGCTCCAAAAGCTGTGCGTCGGTGAATTGACCGCCCTCAAGGAGCCGCGCTCGCATGCGCGGGATCGGGTCCCGCTCCTTCCATTCGGCGATTTCCTCTTTCGTGCGATAGCGGTTTGCATCACTTTTCGAATGGCCTGTGTAGCGATACGTCTCTGCTACGATCAGGACGGGTCCGTTCTTGATGACATGCTGTCGGGCTTCCGCGACCGCCGTGAAGACGGCAAAGACGTCATTTCCGTCCACGCGTTTTCCCGGAATCCCATAGGCGCGCGCACGCTCGGAGAGATCCGCCAGGTTGGTGGACTTGTGGATGCTCATCGACATGCCGTACTGGTTGTTCTCACATATGTAGATCACGGGAAGCTTCCATACCGAGGCCAGGTTCACAGACTCGTGGAACGTGCCCTCGTTGATGGCACCGTCCCCGAAGAAGCAGACCACCACCTTCTCCTCACCGCGGAGCTTGACAGTGATGCCTGCGCCTGTGGCAATGGGGATTCCTCCCCCTACCACACCGTTGGCGCCGAGGTTTCCCCGGGAAAGGTCAGCGATGTGCATGGAGCCGCCCTTCCCTCTGCAGTACCCGTCCTCTTTGCCGAGAAGCTCTGCCATCATCCGCTTGAGGTCGATGCCCTTCGCGATGGTGTGCCCGTGCCCCCGGTGCGTGCTCGCGATGATGTCATCATCCCGAAGGGCGGCAATGGCGCCGACCGCGGTGCCTTCTTCGCCGATGTACAGGTGGGTCGTGCCGTGGACCATTCCGCGGGAGAAGAAGTATGCGACCTTCTCTTCGAATGCGCGAATCTGCAGCATCTTCAGGTACATGTCCTGGAGGCGGCCCCGGGGGATTTCCGGTGCGCCTTTCCGTGCGCCGACCGCCGCGCGGCTGGAAACAGTGGGCATTGTCGACCTCGACTCTCTCAAGGGGCGCGATACACAGGTGAAATTTCTTGCACCCCTTGCAATTTATTACGTTTACAGGGTATCCTTGCGCCATGGCGGTGTCAAGGGCCAGGGGAAAGCTGCGGGATGATGAGGCGGGATCCAGGATCGGGCAACTGGTGAAGATCTCGCGGCTCTATCACCTGGAGGACGTCAGCCAGCGGCAGATTGCGGAGAGGCTCAGCGTTTCCACCGCGAGCGTCTCCCGGGCTCTCGCGCAGGCGAAGGAATTGGGGATCGTCCAAGTTACCATCAATGAGAGCATCGCCACCTCATATGCGGAGCTGGAAATCGAAATGGAGCGGCGTTTCGACCTTCGTGAATGCCTGCTCGTGGGACGCTTCGACAAGCGGGAGCAGACCTATGGCGCTCTGGCAGGCAAGGTAGGCACGCTCCTGTCGCGGATTCTCACGCCGGGGAGCACACTGGGCCTGTCCTGGGGAGAGACTCTCAAAGCAATCGGGGAGAACCTGCCTTCCCTGCCCACCGTGCGCGCGGACGTCGTTCCCATCATCGGCGCCATGGGAAAGATCGAGACAGGCGTCTACCCGAACAGCATTGCCCGCACCTTTGCGGACAAGATGGGAGGCAGCGCGTACCTCGTCAACACGCCGGCTATTGTCGACAATCCGCAGACCCGCGCTTCCATCATGGCTGACAGCAACTTCGAACAGGTGCGCAAGCTGTGGCGGCGCCTGACCGCCGTGATTCTCGGGGTGAGCGGCCTGGGGGCGGACACCTCCGCCTATCGCGGCGGCATTTTTAATCGGAACGACCTTGCCGTGATGCGCTCCCGCGGCGGCGTGTGCGCAACCAATTTCATCATCCTTGATTCGGAAGGCCGCCCGGTATCAACTCCGCTCTCGGAGAGGATCGTCTGTCTCTCCGTGCCAGAGATGAGGAACCTCCGCAACGTAGTGATCGTAGCAGCGGGGGACAACAAGATCGTGCCGCTGCGCGCAGCCCTCAAGAGCAGGCTCGCCCACGTGCTGGTAACAGACGTCTCCTGCGCGCTGGCCCTCCTGGGAACCGGCTTGCAGGCGAAGGGAAGTGCTCAAAAGCTGTAGCTGCTACTCGGTCATCCGCGAGGTCAGACCCATCTTCTCCAGGAGATGGGTGAATGCCGATTCAGAGCGCAGGCTTGCCCACATGGGGCGAACATTGACGGAGAGAACCGCGCTGCCGGCGCGTTCCTCGTAGGCTTTTCCAAGCCACCGAATCGCCTCTGCCTTTTCCTGCAAGCCGCAGTGCACCAAAGCGAAGGCGATTGGAGGGACGTACTTTCGCTTTGATTCTTCCTGCAGTTCCTTCAGAAGGGCGCGCGCTTCTTCGGTTCGTTCCAGGCGCGCACAGGCAAATCCGAGGTGGGCCTTCACCAGTACCGCTCCACGGGAGAGCGAGGCTGCTTTTTGAAGGACCTTGATCGCATCCTCGTATCTTGACTTTTGATAGTAGGCTTCCGCGAGGTTGCGGTACGCGGGAAGAAAGTCTTTATCGATCTTGAACATCCTCTCGCACGCCTCCACGGATTTGTCGAAATCATTCGCGCAGTTGAAGATGGTCGCGGCGCAGCTGTTGACATCCAAGGCAAGGGGGTTGAGCTCCTGCGCCCTGGCAATCTCGGCAACTGCCTCGTCCAATCTCCCCACGCACGCAAGATAGACGCCGTACGAATTGCAGACCTTCCCGTAATTGGGATTCAGGTCCAGGGCGCGCTCAAACTCCTTCTCCGCCGCGGCTTGATCATAGTAGTAGGTTGTCATGACTGCCCCGAGTGTGGCGTGCGCCTCGGCAAGGGAGTCATCCAGGTCAAGAGCGCTCCGCGCAAGCTGTTCCGCCTTGAGAAAGCTCTCCTTCGGGGACAAGTAGCCTTCCTCTCCCATCAGATCGTAGCACTCGGCCAATCCGGCATAGGCAGGAGCAAAATGGGGATCCTCCTTCAACGCCTCCTGGAAGTTCCGTATTGCGCTCCAAAAGGAGGCCTCCGTCCCCTTTGCGCGATCATGAAGACCTTTCAGGTACAAGTTGTATGACTTCAGGTTGCGCGTTGCCACTCTTTCGATCCTTTCGCGCTCCTGATCCAGGATGTGAATGCGCAGGGCCTGGGCAACCTTGTCGGCGATGTCGCTCTGAATCGCGAACACATCTTCCAGCTGCCTGTCGTAGTCCTGCGACCAGAGGTGCTCGTCACTGGCAACGTCGACGAGGTGCATGCTGATGCGCACCCGGTTGCCCACTTTTCTGACGCTCCCTTCGACCACGGAGCCCACATGGAGCTCCACGGCGATCTCGGTCACCGATTTGTCTGTTGCCTTGAACCTCATTGCAGACGCGCGCGAAATGGTCCTCAGGCCCCCGATTTTTGATACCGCCGATATCAGCTCTTCTGTCAGGCCGTCCGCGAAATACTCGTCATCGGGGTTCGGGCTGATGTTCGCCAGAGGCAATACCGCAATCCGCTTCTTCGTGGTCAGGCTCCCCGCTGGAGCCTGAGCGGCAGGCTCTTGGACTTTTCTCCGAGATTCGTCAACGAAAGCCGGCGGATCCGGCATCCGCCCCTGGGCGATGGATTCCGCCAGACGCACGGTCTCCTGCTGGGGTTCGTCTTTCAGCTCCTTTTCCAGCAGCCTGCGGCACTCCTCGAACTGGCGCTTTGCCGCCGCCCGATTTCCCTCCCAGGCATAAAGCCGCATGAGCGTGGCGTGAGCCGCTTCGTCCAGAGGGTCGAGGCCGAGCCGTTCATAGGCATAGCCGAGTGCGGACTGGAAAATCGCCGGCAGCCGCGGTGCACAGCACCAGCCGATCCAGGATTTGCGTTGCCTCGAGCCGGTATTTCTCCGTAGTGAAAAGCTGCCAGTCATCGAAGTCTACGCTGTCTTTCAACGTGAAACCGAGGAGGAACTCGCCTCGGTACAGCCTCGCGGCTTCCTTCAACAGGGGAAGGCATTGCCGGCATATCGTCTGCTGCGCGTGAGCATGGCCACCGGCAAGGGCAAGCAGCTCTTTGCACCTGGACAGATCAATCCAGGTGTTCGGTGATCCAGTCAAGCTGACGGCTTCCCGCTCCGCGTGAAGGAACTCCCGGCCCAGAGAACTTCGAAGCGTTGAAAGCGTGCGACGCAGCGCAGAGTGTCCTTCTGCGCGGCCGTAGCGTGACCACAGCAGGGTGACCAGGGTGTCACGGCTGGCAGGTCTCCCGACCACGGACAGGTAGGCCATGAGGGCAACCGCTTTCCGAGTGTCGAAATGAACGGGAGCCCCGCTCCACGGACGGCGGACCCAGAAAGGCCAGTCGAACCTTCGCCATCATCCTTTTCTCTGGTCTTTAATATACTAGCCGAACCGTTGCACGACGAATGAGACGTCACGAAACCTGCCTCGCGTCGTAACGCGGCCGTAACGCACGTCTTCCCGATCCGTCACGATGGCGTAACGTCGCCCATCGCATAAAGGGACATCGAGAGTCGAGCCCAACGTCGACCACGAAGGGAGATTATCGCTATGAGCAGCGTCGATATAGCTTCTGTCCTTCCGGCCCGGGATTCCCAGAGCGTCCGTCGCTTTGCCCTTTCCTCCGGCGAGCTTCACCGGATAGCGCGTGGCGTACGGCACGTACGCGTTCTGTCCGGCAAAGCATGGATCACCGAGGATGGACGCGACATGATTGGCACCCCTGGCAGCTGCATCCAGCTGACTCGAGCCAGGCATTCGACTCTGGTTTCCGGGCTCGGCGGCCAGCCGCTTCTGTTCGAGGTCTGGTAGGTCTCACCGGCCGCGCCGTGCAGTCGGTGTGTCCCCACAGGGACTACTTGCTTGTCTTTAGAACGACGTAGACAACGGGAGGCGCAGATCCGCCAAAACCTGATTCTTCGATCAGCGACCGAAGCGCGACGCCGGCAAACATTCGCTGTCCCTGGTCGTGGGGGCCTTCGGCAGCCGTGGGGTTCCTGCGCAGTGACACCATTTCCCCTTGGGGTATCAGGGACCCGAAAGCCTGCTCTGGCACATCACTGAGGCCTCCGACTTTGGCCCGTCGAGCGCTTGAGCAGGGCCGCAACATCGGCTCTTGGGATCCGGTATTTCCTCCCCAGGAGCCGGATCAGGGAGTCCCGTCGCAGAGAATTAGGACATCGAGACGTTGTGACCTACTCGTAGCCGCCATAACGATGTACCGTGTCGACCATCATTCGATAGTTCTCAGGCTTGACCCCGGAGTGGATAGACGCAGCTGCCATCAGAATGTATCCTCCCCCGGCTGCGGTTTCTTCGATTGTCTTGCGCGTCATTCTTTGAACCTCTTCCGGGTTGCCCCGGGACAGCAGATCCGTGCTTATGTTCCCCGCGAAAGCCACACGATAGCCGAAAATCTTCTTTGCAATGCTGATGTCCATCTGATCTTCCGGCGCCAGGGGATGGATGACATCCACGCCGGTGCTCACAATCTGATCCAAGATCCGCCAGATATTTCCGTGAGAGTGGTAGAACACATATGCCCTGCGGTCCTTGATGGCTTGTGCCGCGGCTCTCAGGCGCGGAATGTGGATCTCTGTCAGGATGCGCGGGTCGATGAAAGTCCCCGTCTTGAATCCAAGGTCGCCATTTATGATGATCATTTCCGCGCCCAGGTCCACGGCTTTTCTAGCCACGTCGATGATCCAATCGGTTACCACCGCGTATGCGCCCGTGAGAAGCTCACGATCCTGGCTGACGCTCAGCAGAAAATTCTGGAAACCGAGGAGACACTTGGTCGTCTCGAACATATCGACAATGTTGTATGTGATGAGCTTGCTTCCCTTGAACCTTTTCACATATTCCTGGAGGATTGCGTACCTGTGCGGGCGGCTCGGGTCGGGAGGGCAGTAGTTTGCAAGCTCGGACAGAGACCCTACGGGGGCGCCTTCTTCGACCGGGAAGGCTGACATTTCGACGGTGGCCTTTCGCGTCACGCCCCATTCGTCAACGAACAGTTCGCCGGGCGTCCGTGCTTTCAGGCCTTTGGCGTAGCCGCCCATGGACGGCTCCCATGCCGTAATCGCGTCCAGGTCAAGCTCCTCTACCACGTCGGCATACTCTCCCCCCGGGCAGAGTCGCTGCGCGACTTTCTGATCAATGGCATACTCGAAAGTCGGGACGCGGTCAGGCATTTCCCTTTGAATCGCCTTGCACATTCTTTCCCGCGATGTCATTCTTCATCTCCTGTAGGATCCCGTACGCAACACTCGTGTGATTATAGGCGCACGATGACCCCGACGCAACCGCGGAGCGGGAAATCGTTCCTTCATCAGTCGCGCGACTGTGCTATACTTGGGCAAACTTTCCGTTGCAGAAAGGAGACCACACGTGGAGATCGAGCATGCCGTTTCCGTGTCAAATCACCTCGGAGAGGGACCAATCTGGCATCAGACCGAACAAAGGCTGTATTGGGTTGATGCCACCAACAACTCCTATTTGACCCTTGAGCCCTCGACCGGCAAGGTCGAGCGTAATGACGTGGGGCGTTTCACGATTTCGGTTGCCTTCTGTGATAACGGAAAACTGCTGGTGGCCACAGATACTGAGCTGACATACTGGGATCCGCGCTCCAGGACCTCCGAGCTCATCGCGACCGGTTCGTTTGATGCCGGCGCAGTGCGTTTCAACGACGGAAAGGTTGACCCGGCCGGCGGTACTTCATCGGCACGATGCACCGCGTTGAGAATATGCCCCTTGGCGGGCTCTATCGACTGACGGCTCACGGGGATTTTTCGCAGGTCGAATGGAACATCACGACTTCCAACGGTCTGGGCTGGAGCCCCGACGGGCTGAAGCTCTACTATACAGATTCAATCCGGAAAGCGATTTACCGTTATGACTACGACAGGGAGAGCGGGGCGATAGCAAATAGAGAGGTCCTCATTGATTCACAGGAGGAGGACGGGGTGCCTGACGGCCTCGCAGTCGATTCTGAGGGATGCATCTGGAGCGCCCGGTTCAATGGATGGAATGTAACGCGGTATGACCCGAATGGAAAAAAGATTGTCACTCTGCGGGCTCCTGTCGCAAAGCCAACCAGCTGCACGTTTGGGGGAGCGAACCTTCAGGACCTGTACATCACCACGGCGCGATACGGTCTTGATGAAGCACACCTCGGAAAGTTTCCTCAGAGCGGAGACCTGTTCGTCTGCCACACAGGCGTCAGGGGCCAGATCGAGCGTTCTTTCAGCCGCGCCCGTGTGCCCCTTCCCCGTTGGACCCGGTAGAGAAAGATCTTCCGGCTCCGCTCTCTCCTTCAGGCTTCAGACCTCTCGGGCGGATAGTCTTCCTTCAGGCGCTCGAAAAGAGCTTCAAGGGCGGAAGAGCCGGTGTACAGGGCTTCGTTACCCTCCGGCCAGGAGTGTCCTTCGATCACGTAGCCGTCATCCGCAAAGAGTACGTTTCCCGTGAGATGCCGCTGGTCCACGCAGAGAGCCGTCAGCGTCTCCGCTACACCCTCGGGGCTCGCGAACCGCTTGGTTGGAGTATGCGCGAGGATGCTCTTGGCCCTTGGCTTGAACCTGCCATCGGGTCCCTTGAGGAGAGCCGAGTTCAGATCAGTTTCCACTGTTCCCGGGGCAACGCCGTTCACCCGCACACCAAACGGCGCCAACTGGGCTGCTGCCGTCTTGATGAGGCCTTCCACTGCATGCTTGGTCGCGTTGTACGCGTAGACGCCGTAGAGCGAGCATCGACTCCCCGAGGAGCAGAGATGGATAATGTGTCCGCGTCGCTGCGGTATCATCTGGCGGGCCGCATTCAGTGTGACAATGAATGCCCCGTTCAGGTTGATGTCATTCACTTTCCGGAAAGTCGCCACCATGTCGTCGGGATTGTCTTTATACAGGTCGAAGGGTTGATGAGATACTCCAGCGAAGTTCACCACCACATCGATCCGACCGAATCTTTCCTTGACGTGCTCGAGAGTTTTCGCAACATCGGCGGGTGAGGTAACGTCTCCCGCGTACCATTCCGCGGGGACAGCAGGGTTGATGCCTCTGACATTCCTAACTATCCTTTCAGCCTTTGCCCCAGCCTCCGCTTGGCGGACAGGGTCCGAGGGGAGGACGTCCGACAGGAGCGGAACAGCGCCGCAGGCGGCAGCAGCGTAGTGGAACGTTTCCGCAAGATTTCCCGCCCCCCCGAAGGACAAAATCACCTTGTGATCCAGATTCACTCCCCGAGGCCAATCGAATGAGAATTTTCTTATCTGCGGGTCTTGGACAGCTATCACCTGCATGGTTCGTTCCTTTGTCAAACCGTCGATGGCGGATTGACGGCGACCTCAATCAATCGACTTGCCATACTTCTCCAGCGATTCCTTGGCAGGCGTTGTCCCTGCGCCGGGCATTTCGGGCTTTACAAAGTAGCCGTCCCGCACTGTGGCCGGGTCCAGAAAGCACTGTCGTATCCACGGGATGTATTCCAGCACGCTGCAGGAAGGTGAATGGAACGCGATGTGCACATGGACCTGGCTCATTTCCCCCGCGTGCGGGGCGACCTGGAGGGACTGCGATGCGGCCGCGGCGATTGCTTGAAGGAAAGGCGTTACCCCGCCAATGCGCGTGACGTCCGGCTGCACGAACTGAACAGCGCCTCGGAGCATGAACTGACAGAGAGATTCCACAGTATAGATCTGTTCGCCCAGAGCGATCGGAATCCGCGTGGCCCGGGCGAGACGGGCATGCGCCTCTACGTCGTCGTACCACAGGGGCTCCTCGAACCACAGCACGTCGAAGGGTTCCAGGCGCCGTGAAAGGTGCAGAGCCTCGGGGAGATCCAGCCTGCCGTTCGCATCGATTGCTATCGTGATCCCGGGACCAATGGCTTTCCGAACGGCCTCGACCCGTCTCACGTCGTCCGCGGGGTTCTCCTGACCGACTTTGATCTTGACCCCCGTGAATCCTTCCTCCTGGCACGTTCGGGTGCAAAGATCCACCAGCTCTGACATATTCAAGCTCAACCATCCAACGTCCGTGTTGTAGGCCCGCATTCGATCCGCGTGCGAGCCTCCAAGGAATGCCCACAGCGGCTGCCCCGCGTGCTTGGCCCGCAGATCCCAAAGCGCGACGTCGACGGCAGACAACGCCAACTGGGTCATGCCCGCTCTGCCGATCCATTGGATGGGCGGCGAGCGGAACAGGTCACGCCAGATGCCCTGGCCTTCTTCGAGATTCCGGCCCACGAGAATCGGCGCGTACAGCTCAGAAATGATGCGGGCAATCAGGCGGTCTGATGCAAGATGAGCATGAGTTCCGGTGAAGCCAAAACCATCAATTCCGTCGGAAGAGCGGATTCGCGCCCCCACAACGCCCCAGTGGCTTATGCTGTGCATGCTGTCCGCGATCTGATTTCCCGTGACGGGAATATGCATGATGAATGGGCTCACGCTTTTGACGCGCATCACACCGCCTTCCCTGCTTTTCCGCTTGACATCCAGCCACTGAACGGGTACAGTGGTCTCTGGTACTACCAGACTATCACAGACCAGAGACGTCGGTCAAGTGAGGCTCGCGTGGTGCAGACGGTTATCCGGCCCATTGTGCGCGCCACCCTCGGTCAGGGAGTGGTGGAGCAGCTCAGCAAGCTCATCCAGGAGGGGACGTTTCGTCCGGGGGAGAAGTTGCCGCCCGAACGCTCCATGGCGCAGCTCTTCGGCGTAGCGCGGGGCCCCGTGCGCGAGGCTCTGCGAGCGCTCGCGCTGGCCGGGCTGATCACGATCGTGCCCGGAAAGGGAACGTTCGTAGCGGAAAAAAAGCTCGCTCCTCACCCGAACGAAATCAGGGCATACCTCGGCCGCGAGATTGAGGGCATTCGAAGCGTCTACGAAGCGCGCCGAGTGATCGAAAGTTTCATGGCCGAGCTGGCTGCTGAGCGCATCGGTGCCAAAGGCATCGCGGCGCTCGAGCATCACATGGAAGAAATGCGGGCAATTGCGTCGAGTCCGGACCCGGACCTGAAGGCATTCGCGGAAAGCCATTACCGGTTCGACCTGGTTGTTGCAGACGCATGCGGAAATCCCGTGCTGACCGGGATCTTCAAGAGTCTGCATGAGGTTGAACTGGAGACTCACCTGAAGATTCTCCGTCTCTCGGGCCGGATGGAAAACTCGATAAAGACGCACGAACTGCTCCTCAAGGCAATTCGTTCGAAAAGTCGCAAAGAGGCACGTGCAGCTTCAAAGCGTCATTTCGATGCGGCGTTACGTTTTCTTGATCGACTGCTGGAAAACGAAGAGGTGGAGGGATGACAGGCCGGTGGGCCAGCGCCCGTGGGCCGCCTCTGGCCGGGTTCGCGCAGGCGTGCGATATTTCTTCGGTTGTTCACCCCGGGAAGGAGGAAAAGATGAAACGCAGATTTTTGTTTATTTGCCTGTGCATCGTGGTTTCGGGAACCGTGGTCATTGGGTCTTTGTTCGCGGGCGGTTCAAAGGAAGGCGGCTCCGGAACGACGGCGGCTCCGGCATCAGCCCAGCCGTATATGGTTGCCATGAAGAAGCCGCCCTACGTGGTTGGATTGTGCAATTCTTTCAGCGGGAACTCGTGGCGCGCTCAGATGGTGGCCGAGTTCCGCGCGGAGGCTGACAAGCTGAAGGCCAGTGGAACTCTCAAGGACTACGTCGTCGCGGACGCGACGGGGAGCACCGCCAGCCAGATCCAGCAGATTCAGAACATGGTAGCAAAAAGAGTAGATGCCATCCTGATAGACGCGAACTCGCTCACTGCGCTGAACCCCGCCATTGAGGCGGCTCACAAGGCCGGGCATTCTCGTCATCTCCTTCGACAATGTCGTGGATTCGCCCTACTCAATGACAGTGAACATCGCGCAGGAGACATTCGGACAAATCGGGGCGGAATGGCTTGCCAAGAAGCTCAACGGCCAGGGCAACATCATCGTGCTCAACGGTCTGGTCGGGACCCCCGGCAACGACCAGAGGTGGAGCGGAGCCAAGGCAGTCTTTGACAAGTACCCCAACATCAAGATCCTTGCGTCTGTCAACGCGGACTGGGATCAAGCGAAGGGTCAGCAGGCTGTTGCCAATTTGCTTCCGTCCTTCCCGAAGATTGACGGGATATGGTCGCAAGGCGGCGCCATGACCCTGGGAGCCATCTACGCCTTCCAGGCGGCAAACCGGCCTCTGGTCCCCATGGCGGGAGAAGCAAACAACGGGCTCCTCAAGGTATGGAAAAAGAACCTCGCAAATGGATTCGATTCAGTTGGTCCTTCGGACCCCGCAACAATCGGAGCAACGACTCTCGATGTCGCCGTAAAAGCGCTCAACGGAGAAAAAGTTCCCAAAGACACTCTCCTGGATCCCCCCGTGATTACCAGTGACACTCTTGACAAGTACATTCAACCGGATCTCTCGGACGCCCTGTGGCTTCCGACAAACCTCAGCCCTGATCAGCTGAACGCCCTTTTCAAGTAGTCATGGCTGAAGGTCTCCTGGAAGTTGCCGGCATAAGCAAGTCTTATGCCGGCAACCCTGCTGTGCAGGAAGTCGATCTTGCGCTCCAGGCAGGAAGGGTGCACGCTCTTGTCGGAGAAAACGGGGCGGGAAAATCAACTCTTGCCAAGATCATCTCCGGCGGAATTCCCTATGACAGCGGCTCTTTGCGGTACAACGGGTTGCGCTACCGTCCTCTCTCTCCTGCTGAAGCGCAGCAGGCCGGCATCGTGACTGTCCAGCAGGAGCTTTCGCTGAGCCCGTATCTCCCGGTTTATCAGAACCTCTGGCTCGGCCACGAAAGGCTGCACGGAGGTTTTCTTGTTCGAATGCGAAATCTCAGGCAGCGGAGCGCCGATCTGTGCTCACGGTTCGATGTTCATCTGGATATCAATCAATGGGCATCGGACCTTTCCCTGGAAGGGCAGCAGGTCGCTGAGATCCTGAAAGCCCTCGCGCTTGATCCCCGGGTCATCCTCCTCGACGAACCGACATCCGCTCTTGGCGCCGCCAACACGCGCTGGCTCCTTGGCCTGATCCGCAAGCTCAAGAGCCAGGGCCGCGCAGTTCTTTTCATCTCCCATCGCATGAGCGAAGTCCTCGAGATCGCTGATGACATCACCGTCCTCAAGGACGGGCGGAAGGTAAAGACCGTTGAGAGGAGCGATGTAACCGAAGCGGACATCATCCGAATGATGGTTGGACGGGACCTCAAGGACATTTTCCCCGCCAAGCTTCCCGTCGGTTCGCTCCATTCCCTGCCCGGCTCTGCTCTCCGCGGAGCATCTTCACGCGGAAGGTGTTCATGGAGTATCGTTCGCCATTCGGCAAGGCGAGGTTGTGGGGCTTGCTGGACTGGAAGGCCAGGGACAGCATGAGCTTCTCCTCACCCTGTTCGGATTGCAGCCTGTGCACAGCGGCACCATCGCGCTGCCCTCCGGGGGCACGCTCGCGCACTCGCCCACAAGCTCCATTCGGGATGGAATCGCTTTTGTGCCCGTGGATCGTCGGACCGAAGGAATCGTTCTGCCGCTGAGCGTTGCCGAGAACATAGCACTCTCGACGCTCGATCGGCGCAGCCTGTGGGGCTGGGTGAAGATCAAATTGGAGCAGGAAATGGTTCGGGATACAATTCGAGACCTGGCTATCCGAACGCCCGGTCCGAACGCGCCGGTGGAATACTTGAGCGGCGGCAATCAGCAGAAGGTCGCCCTTGGTAAATGGCTGGTCGCGCACCCTCGTATTCTCCTGCTGGATGATCCAACCCGCGGTGTGGACATAGAGACCCGGCGTGACATCTATTATCGCATCCGAGAGCTTGGTTCGCAGGGGGTCGGCATCCTCCTGAACTCAACGGATACGATCGAGCTCGTCGGGCTTTGTGATCGCGTTTTTGTCATGTACGAGGGGAGAATTGCGCTGGAGCTGGTGGGATCAGAGATTACCGAGGAGGGCATTGTGAGCGCGGCGGTCGGGCTGAAAAGGAATTCAGATACATCACATGAAAACAAAAAGTAGCTCCGCGTTGCAAAGCCCATTCAGCGTCTCGCTGTCCCACGCGTGGCCTGTCATCATCATCTATCTCGTCTTCCTTGTCCTGATGCTCCTTCTCGGCATGACAAGCCCGTTCTTTTCATCTCCGGTAGCAGTGAACAACCTTCTCGGCTCGGCGCTTCCCTTGGCGTTTGCGGCCCTTGCCCAAATGGTCGTTGTGCTTGTGAAGGGGATAGATCTCTCTGTCGGGCCGGCCATGAGCGTGGTCATGGTCGTGGCGGCATCCCTCGCCAAAGACACGGTTCCGAGCACCGCGGGAGTATACGTTTTGTGTCTGGCCATTGGGCTCGCCATAGGCGCGGCAAACGGTTTTTTCGTCGTGGTGACCCGGCTCCAACCGATCATCGTAACACTCGCCACTTCATCGGTTCTCGGCGGCATCGCCCTCTATATATTGCCGGAGCCCGGCGGGCACATTCCGAGCGCCGTCGGCGCTTTTGTAACTGGCAGCATCGGGGTTGTTCCGGTCTCCCTGATTATTCTCCTTGGCAGCCTTCTGGTCTTCTGGCTGCCTTTTCGCCGCTCCTGGATCGGGCAATCGTGGTATGCGGTGGGGGGCAATGAAACAGGGGCGTTTTATTCCGGCATCAATGTAAGGCTCGCAAAATTCAGCGCCTTTCTTTTGGGAGGCTTATTCTCCGCGTTGGGCGGCTTGGCTCTTGCGTCGCAGACTTTGACTGGCGACCCGATGATTGGCGCGCCCTACACTCTCAACTCGATCGCGGCGGTCGTGCTCGGGGGCACGAGCCTCGCGGGAGGCCGGGGCGGCGCGGTTGGCACGATCGGCGGCGTGCTTGTACTGACAGTGCTCGTGGATCTTTTGTTCTTCTTCAATGTTTCCGCCTACTACCAATACGTGTTCAATGGCGCCATCGTTATCCTGGCGCTGGTTGCCGTGGCACTGTCGGATTTCTTCCGTTCGCGGCGTCTTCGCGCCGGATAGGGCTCGAAAGGGACCGGAATGGGATTCGTTCCTGAAGGACTTTGATGGAAACATTAGTCACCAAAGCAGCTCCCCGGAGGCAACGCATTCCTTCCAGCGTGTGGCCGTATATTGCGGCCGCCCTTCTTATCGTCCTGGGTACGATGATCTCCCGGGGGTTTGCCGCTCCCGACCATCTCCTCTCGATCCTCAACCTCGCTTCCTTTCTCGGGTTGGTCGCCGCGGGTCAGGGCCTTGTGATTCTGAGCGGCGGAATCGATCTTTCCGTGAGCTCCGTGATGACGCTTTCCGGCGTTGTCTCTGCCACTCTCATGGCAGGCTCAAACGAGCATCTTTTCGTCGGAGTTGTCGTCTGCATTGCCCTTGGCACCCTGATCGGCTTCCTCAACGGAATCGGGGTGGCTTTTCTCAAGATTCACCCCCTTGTGATGACTCTCGGAATGACGAGCATCGTGCAGGGGGCAGCGCTTCTCTATACAAACGGCGCACCGAAGGGAAATGCCGCGCCGGCGTTGAGTCAATTGGCCACCGGGAGGTTGTGGGGGACCCTGCCCGCCGTCCTGCTTCTCTGGGCCGCGATTGCGGCCATCATCATCCTCTCAACGCGACGTTCCGTCTGGGGACGATGGGTTTATGCTGTTGGCAATTCTCCCAAGGCTGCGTACTACTCGGGAATTCGGGTCCCCTGGGTGCTCGTGAGCCTCTACGTTGTTTCGAGCATCCTTGCTACTTTCGCCGGCCTTTTGCTCACGGGCTATACGAGGACAAGCTACCTCAACATTGGTGACCCTTTTCAGCTGAACTCCATTGCCGCCGTCGTTATCGGAGGGTCATCCATCCTCGGAGGCTCTGGAAGCTACACGGGCACCATCGCAGGCTGCATAATCATGCTCCTGATTCAGGCTCTCCTGCCCATTCTTTCAATCCCCGAAGCCGGTCGCCGAATAATCTCGGGAGCGCTCATCCTTGTCCTACTGTTGATCTATGGTCGGGAGCAGAGAAGGCGATAGTTCTGGACGGCTCGGCCGAAGACCCTACCAGTTGTGGACCGCTCCATCTCTGTCCTGAAGCAGAGGCATGTAGCTTTCTTTGTACGGAAATCGAGAGGCGCTTTCCTCATCGACCCGGACTCCGAGACCCGGAGCGTCTTCCAGCGTGACACAACCGTCGGAATAACTGTATCGCCAGGCAAAAACCTGCCGCGCCCGAGAATCCGGTTCGCACAAACTCCTGGATGCCGAAGTTCACGATGGCAGCATCGATGTGCATATTCGCGGAATGGGCCAGTGGCGAGATGTCGGAAGGACCATGAAATGCCATGCTGACCTGGTAGGCATCCGCCAGCGTGGAAGCCTTCATGAGGCCGGTAATCCCTCCGGCGTGGCTCACATCGACTCTCAGGTAGTCAATCCAGTGGCGCTGGAGCGCAGGGAGATATTCCTGGGCGGTCACCCACAGTTCCCCCATGCCGATGGGAGTGCAGGAAGAAGCACGAACTACCCCGAGACCCTGGGAGTGCGGCTCGACCGGGTCCTCCAGGTAGAGCAGGTTGTACGGTTCCAGCCGTTTGGCAACCGTGGCTGCCTGAATTGGTGTCAGGCGCTGATGTACATCATGGATCAGCTGAACATCAGGACCCAACTCTCGTCGAAGGATCTCCGTGACGCGCGGGAGATCCTTCATGTAGACGCTCGAATCCCAGCAGGGCGGTTGGCGCAGCGCATCAAGAGAAGCCTCGAGCCTGTCACCGCCGGCAACGTCCTGATGCGGTTGGCGGTGCGCCAATCCAGGCTCGAACGGATCCGGTGTTTCGAAGCTATAGCGCACGGCTGTGCACCCGGCCGCCATGGTCTGGCGGCACCTTCCCACAAGCTCCTCATCCGTTTTCCCATGCGCGTGGAAATACACACGTACCCGGTCACGCGACTTTCCGCCCAGCAGGCTGTAGAGCGGCGCTCCAAGCTTCTTTCCCTTCAAGTCCCACAACGCCATGTCGATCCCCGAGAGGGCAGTCATGAGGATGGCGCCCCCGCGCCAGTACTGCTGGCGGGTCACTGACTGCCAGATCTTCTCGATTGCATCAGTATCCCAACCCCTCAGCCAGCTGCTCAGATGGTGATCAAGAAGAGACTGGACAGCCAGCTCCCTACCATTCAAAGTGGCATCGCCGTACCCCACGAGCCCGTTGTCCGCGGTGATCTTCACAATCAGGTAGTTCCTGTCAGGACAAGTGAGGATGGTCCGTATTTCTTCAAGACGCATTCTTTGAGCGCTCCTATCCCCGAGTCGTCCTGGAACGCACGTGATCCATCAGTCCCGCGGCCCTCTCCACGGAGGGAGAAAGGATGCTCAAAGCAACGCGATGATCAGGCAACTCGTCGAGTATGGTGTCTACATCCTGCTGCGAAAGTTCTCCCCATACAACAAGGTTCTTCTCCTGCTGTATCCGGGCCAGGACGGGAATCATACGTTCGACACTCGGGCCTCCTATGTCCTTGTTGACTTCAATTGCACTCAGCCCGCCAATCCCCAACAATTGGTCGAGTAGAAAAAACGATGAAGGATGAAGGTGGACCACAGTGTAGTCATGGTCATGGCAGATCAACTCGTCCGCTCCCTTGAGAAAGCGGCTGTAGTAATCCGGGGAAAGGAGCGCCGAAAGGTCCTCCTGAAACCAGATGCATTTCCCGGGCGTCCATAGATGATAGAAGCCAATCGACGCGCCGCCATGATACGCGGGAACCTCGCGCTGTTGGCGTCTGATGACGTCCAGGAAGATCTCCGCGACCTTCTGAAAGACACTGCGCATCTGGTCAGGGAAGTCGGCCATCAAGAGGACCATAGTGCTCTGTCCAACGAGGGCCCCGACGATGTCCGACGGTCCCCGCATGATGGGCTGACCGACGGGGAAGCGCCCAGCTGACACGGTGACGAGCTTGCGCGTGAACTCCAGGTACTTCCCAAGCCAGGGGTCGTCCGCATCCAGACAAATGCTTTGAAGTTGCTCCACGGTGCTCATGCAGGGCTCGGTGAACAAAGCGCCGACGCTGCCATAAACAGCACAACCGAGCATCGCTTCCATCCAGGGAATGCCGGTGAACGGCTCAGCGGTGAAAATGCCGTTCTGTCCCGTTGCCTCGGATTCGCGCCACATTCTCTCATAGTCCGCAATGAAATCTTCTACCGTGATCATCTCCGGCCCAATGCGCACGTGGTCCCGGAAGAAGGGGTCGGGCTGCCTGGAACTGCCGGCTGACGAGCGTGTCCCCGATGTGGAATGAGACAAGAGGCATGCTCATGGACCGTCTCTCCCAGTAGTCGCGGTGCAGCTCAATGGCCTTCAGCAATTGTGGACTCATGCCGCATTCACCTTTCGAAAGATCTTCTGGGTGCAAGAAACACCGCGGTGAAAAGAACGATGCCATGGATGACGGCAACCGCAAGCGATTCGTCGACATTTGGTAGGGGTCACCCATGCCAAGGTACATCTGTCCCGGTAGGCCGGCAAGCAACATTCCGGTGAGGCCCGCCTTGCGCCGGTGATGCCCACCTGGATCCCTTGAAAGCGTACTTGCGCTGAGGGCTTTCCGCGGAGTTGACCTAGCGCTCGCTGCGGGCGATACTCGACGACGCGAGACACTTCCTCGAGAAGGAGTCCACAACAAGAGGGAACACATCTATGAGAAAACTTGTCATCCGACCTTTGGCCCGACTCGAGCAGGTGCGCGCGCTGGCCAAAGGCGGCGGAGCGCGGGTGATCCGATAGAAGAGCAGCCTTGGATGTCGTCCCCGCTGGTTTTCTCCGTCGATGTGGGAAGCTCCTCCGTCCGCGCGGGTCTCTTCGATGCCCAATGCCGGGCCGTGAACGGTACGGGAAGCAGGCGGCCCCACAGGTTTGTTTTCTCCGCCGGAGGCCGCGCGGAGGCGAATGCTGACGAGCTGGCCGGACTCGTTGAAGCATGCATCGATGAATCCCTGGAGCGGCTGGCCGGTCTCCGGCTGGATGCGACGGTAGTGGCCGTGTCCTTCTGCACATTCCTCCACGGCATGATCGGCGCCGACCGCGATGGCAAAGCCCTCACGCCCGTGATGACCTGGGCAGACACCCGCTCCGCGGACCAGGCGGCCCGGCTCTCTGTCATGCTGGACCCGGGGGAAGTCTTACAGCGGACAGGCTGCCCGCTTCACCCCGTCTATTTCCCCGCCAAGATCCTGTGGATCAAGGAGAACCAACCCCAGCTGTTCCAGAAGATCGACTGGTGGTGCTCCATCGGTGAATACTGCATCCGGCGTTTCACCGGCCGAAGATTTTGCAGCTTGTCCATGGCTTCGGCTTTCGGGCTTTTCAACCGAAGGACTTCAGGCTGGGACAAGGAGCTCCTTCGAACCCTCGGATTGGAAGAAACGCACCTTTCTACTCTGGCAGGAATGAGCTCTCCGGCCCAATGCCGTCCACCCTTTGCAGCGCGTTGGCCAAAGCTGCGTGACACAGCGTGGTTTCCCGCCCTCGGGGACGGCACGTGCAGCAGTGTCGGATGCGGATGCGCTGTCCCGCAGCGCGCGGCCCTCATGATCGGCACAACCGGTGCACTCCGCGCAGTACGCGCGGCGGGCGACTCTCACGTTCCCACGGGTCTGTGGTGCTACCGCATGGACCATGCTTGGGAGCAGATCGGGGGCGTTCTTGGGGACGGAGGAAACCTGTTCGAGTGGATGAACGGTGCCTTGAATATCGGGCTTGGACCTGAAGAGATCGAACGGGCGCTCCTGGCAGCCAAACCGGCAGGCCACGGCCTGACCATCCTTCCCTTCTTCACAGGGGAGCGCAGCACGGGGTGGAATCCGCACGCGCGTGGCACGGTAGGCGGCCTGACCCTGGAGACGAGCGCCCTGGATATCCTGCAAGCCAGCATGGAGGCCGTGGCCTATCGATTTGCGGCAATCATGAAGCTGTTGCGGCCCGTCGTGCCCGCAATGCGGGAAGTCATTTGCACCGGAGGAGCGCTTCTGGCGTCCGCCTCATGGGCGCAGATCCTCGCCGATGTCCTGGAAGTCCCGCTCGCATGCGCAGATGAACCGGAAGCCTCCAGCCGGGGCGCCGCTCTCCTGGCGCTGGAAGCCCTCGGGCACCTCACAAGGGCTGATGTGCCGGGCCCGCCCGTCGCGCGGACGCTCTTCCCGCGCGCCGGCGCGGCCGAAGCTCACCGTGCCGCGCTTCGCGAACAGGAGCGCCTGCGGGAGGCGGTGCTCGGCGTCAAGCAGGCCTCCCCGTAATCGCAAAGATGCTTGATCACGTGAGCGTGCGGGTCAATGATGGTGAATGCGGCCACAGGGAAGCCGTTCACGGCTCCATCTTGTACACCATGGAAGCAATAGCCTTGGCCGAGGCAATATGGGCCCGCATCGCCTCCACGGCTCCGTCGGCGTCCCCATCCAGCATCCTCTCGAGGATCATGGCGTGCTCCTTGTTGCTCGCCGGAAGACGATCCCGGACCCGGGCTCCCAGGACGACGATGCGCATGTTCTGGGAGAGCACGGAGCTCATGAGGCGGACGAGGTAGACGTTTTCGGTCCGCTCGGCGAAGTAATTGTGCATCTCGAAGTCGCTGCGGATGATCGAGTCGGGATCCGACTTCTCTTTTGTAAAGATTCTGTGGTATTTCGCGAGCCTGTCCTTCTCCGCGGCCGGCGTTGCAAGGCGCACAATGAGCGGCTCGATGTTCTCCCGCACCGTATAGATCTGGCTGACTTCACTCAGGGAGATCGGGGCCACGATGACGCCGCGCCGGGGCATCACGACGAGAAGACCCTCAGCTTCCAGGGCGTTGACCGCCTCGCGTACCGGCGTGCGGCTGACGCCGATCTCCTTCATCAGCTCATTCTGGTCCACCACGGCCCCGGGCATCAGCTCGCAGGTGACGATCCTGCCCTTCAGGACCTCGTACGCCCTGGCGCCCAGCTTCGGGAAACCTCCGCCGTTCGCGAGACCAGCCATCAGGTTGCCCTCCCAGAACGCCCCACGTTCTTAGAACGCCGCACGCTTCTTTCCTTTCGGCACGGAGGCCACGAGGATGATCATCAGGAGCCCGCCCTGGATGATCCGCTGGAACGACGCGGGAAGCATCGTGAGGTTGAGAAAGGCCACCATCATCGTCAGGAGCAGGGAGCCTGCCACAGCCCCTGCCACGCTGGACTTGCCGCCCGCGGCGCTCGTTCCGCCGATCACCGTGGCCGCTACCGAAGTCATGAGATATGCCACGCCCACGTCCTGGGACGCGCCGCCGAAGTACCCGCCCATGAGGGTACCCGTGATGCCCGCCAGGACGCTGCTGACAACGAACGCGGTGATCACAACGCCCACGACGTTGATCCCGGCCAACGCCGCGGAGGTCCTGTTCTGCCCCACAGCGTGGAGGCGCTTTCCGAACTTTGTGCGGTACATGATGACGCCCATCACGAAGGCTGCGGCGGCGGCCACGTAGATCATGGGAGACAGGCCGAAAATCCTCAGCTTCTGCGTGAAGAACGCGACGCTCGCGGAAGGCATGCCCGTGGTCATGCGGGAGACGATCAGCACGACGGAATAAACGATGAAGCCGACGGCAAGCGTCGTAATCATGGGAGGCACGCGAAGGTACAGGTTGATAACGCCGATCAGGATTCCGATGAGCGACGCACACGGCAAGGGAGGCGGCCAGGCCGGCGAGGATCCCGTAGTCTGACGTCAGCATCGAGGAAATGTAGGCAGCAAGCGCCACGGTGTACTGGCTCGACAGGTCGATGGCGCCGTTGCCGCTCGTGATGACCGTCATCTGGCCCAGGCTCAGGAGCACGAGGAAGCTGCCGAGGGTCGCGCTCACCGATATCATATGCAGGGAAAGCTGTCCTGTCATGATGCTGATGACGATCCACAGGGCAATCGAACCAGCCACGGACCAGACCCAGACGTTCCTGCCAACGAAGTGCCCGAGCCTCATTTTCTCACCTCCATACGGGCGCTCACCAGCTTCAGGGCCAGCGCGGCAATCAGGATCAGGCCGGTCACGGCGCTCTGCATATTCGAATCGATCCCGATGAAGGTAAGGAGGAACGAGATGCTGGAAATGCCCAGCGCGGCCATCACCACGCCGACGGGTGAGCTTATCCCCCCGAAGAAGCTGCACCCTCCGAGAATGATGGTGGCGATGCTGAGCATGTTGTACGCCCTGCTGGAGTTGGCGTCCCCGCTGCTGGCGATTGCCGTCAGCATGAAAGCGCCTATCACCGTCATCAACCCGGAGAGGGCGTAGGCTACGGCCATGGCCGCGAACCGGGACCATCCGGCGCGGCTCAGGGCAGTGGGGTTGTTGCCCATGGCGTTGATGATCATGCCGTACTTGGAGCGCCTCACGATCCACCAGGAAAGAAGCGCCGCTCCTCCTGCAATCACGATTGGCATCGGCACCACGGGGACTCGTGCGTTGTAGAAAGCGGACAGCCATGCGGGAGCGCTGCCCCCCGGGACGGGCGCGACGGTCAGGGCCAGGCCAAGCCATACGAAGGAGGCGCCGAGCGTGATGACGATGGCCGGGATGCGCGTGAAATAGATGACAGCCGCCAGGCCCGCGTATCCAAGGACCACGAGCAGCAGATACGAAGCGCCCAGACCCGGATTGCTTGTGAACACGATGGCGATGATCACGTTCAGAAGGCCGACGGACTGTCCGTTTCCAAGGTCTATTCCGCCCGTGATCACGATGAACATCTGTCCCAGCGCGATGAACACCAGGGGAATGGCGGAGGAGTACAAGAGCTGCACTCCGAGGTAGGACGTGATCCTGTGGTTGAAAGCCGAGTTGACCACGAAGATCGTGACCAGGGTGGCGAACGCGAGGAAAGCGCCGTTGTTGAAGATTCTGCGCACCGCGCCGCCGGCGCGCCTCGGGGAGCGGTTCCGCGCAATGGCTTCCTCTCCCGCGGCCCCTTTCGACTTCTCCTGAAACGACGTGGTGATGATGTTCTGCACGGAGACCTGATCTCCCACCAACTCCCGGACTATCCTTCCTTCGTGCATGACGTAGACCCGGTCGCACTGCTCCATCTCGAGGTCTTCCGTGCTGTGCAGCAGGATGGCCTTTCCCTGCTGTCTCGCCTCGGCGAGCAGTCGGTAGATCTCCTGCTTCGTCTCCACGTCCACGCCGCTGGTTGGATCGTTCAGCAGCACGAGATCGGCTTCCGTTGCCAGGCACCGCGCGAGCAGGGCTTTCTGCTGGTTGCCCCCGGAAAGGCTGGTGATGGAGTCTCGGACTCCCCGCGCCCTGATCTTCAGCTTCTCATACCAGTACTTCGCGAGCGCCACGACCTTCCCCGTGTATACGAGACCGAAGCGGGTCACCCGGTCGAGGCTGGAGATCACGGTGTTGTCCGCGATGTCCCAGAGAGGAAAGATGCCCTCGTTGTGCCTGTCTCCGCTCGCGTAGGCAACATCCGCTTCCAGGCGAACGCCCGGGCTTCGCGTGCCGCGGGAGGCTCTGAAAACGGATTTGATAAGCTCGGTCTGGCCGGCTCCCTGGAGGCCAGAGATCCCGACGATCTCCCCCTTTCGAACATGCAGGTTGATGTCGTGAAGCCCCTCCGTGCTGAGCCCGTGAATGCTGAGGGCAAGCGGAAGATCCAGATTTTCCTGGACCGCCGTGCGCGCGGCCTGGACCCTGCCCCCCAGGATCTCCACCAATTCACGCATGGAGGTGGATGCGCGGTAGCCCGCCCACTGCGTGGTGCCGCCCTTCATGACCACCACCCGGTGACAGACCTTCTCGATCTCATCCAGCTTGTGGGAGATGTAGATGATGGCGATCCCCCGCTCCGCAAGGTCCCTCATTGCCGTCGTGGAGATGGGTGATCCTGTCTCCCGTCAGGGAGGAGGTGGGCTCGTCAAGCACCAGGAGTTTCAGCCCCGGCTGTGAGATGGCCTTTGCGATTTCGAGCATCTGGCGCTGCGGCAGCAGCAGGTCGCTCACCGGCGCGTACACATCGATTCCGTGGCCGGGAAAGAGCTCATCCAGGAACTTGCGGGCCACCTGCGCGCCCCGACGTCTCCATCCCGGCGCGCTGAAAGGCGCGTGGTCCACCAGGTTCACCAGGAAGTTCTCATACACCGTCAGGTTCGTGAAAAGCGAGAGCTCCTGATACGCGCAGGCCACGCCGCACTCCTTGGCCGTATTCGCGTTCAGGTCCGCGGTTGTCTTTCCGGCGGCCAGGAACGAAACGTCTCCGCTCGTAGGCGCTTCCACGCCGGTGATCACCTTGATGAGAGTGCTCTTGCCGGCGCCGTTCGGGCCGACGAGGCCGATGATCTCCCCGAGCCGGATCTCCAGGCTCATGTCTTTCAGCGCTCGCGTGGTGCCGAAGTTCTTGCAGATTGCCGTCAGCGTGAGAAAAGGACTACGCGCCTGTGCTGCCTGATCGCTCATTCGATTCGCGCCATGGTACACCTGTCCGCGGTGATATGCCAGGAACCGGTGAGAAAGTGGTTCCCGTGAGAACCGCGGCGGGCCCCGCGTGGAGCCCGCCGTCCCTGTTCGGATGCGGTCAGTCCTATTTCTTGTAGTACGTGCTCACGATCCAGTCGTGGTCATACCCCTTCGCGGCAACCTCGTCCGGCTTGAGGTTGGCGAAGTCGTCCACCATGTCCTGCGTAACGCTGAGAGCGGGCATGATCATGGTCTTGGGAACCTTCACGCCTCGAAGGACATCCACCGCGACATACAGCGAGGAGGCCGCGCTCCAGGGATTGGCCGCCCAGGAGAAGGACTTGTAGCCGTTCTTTGCCTTCTCATGGGACCACCAGGTCAGGAAGTTTCCGCGGTTCCCGCCGATGATGACCGGGATTTTCCTGCCCGGCCGCCTGGAACGCCTCCAAGGCCCCGTACTCGTCCCCGCCCTGGCCCAGGACACCGTCCACCTTCTTGAGCCCGGGGAGAATGGAGGCAATCTGCTGCTGGGCGACGGACTCCGTCCATTCCCCGTACACCGTGCCGACGACCTTGATGTTCTGGTACGCCTTGAGCGCCTTGACAACGGAGGCATGGAACGCGTCATCAAAAGGCACGCCCGCAAGGCCGCGGATCTCGATGATGTCTCCCGTGCGGCCAAGGAGCTCCGCAAGGTGATTGACCGCATTGGTCGCCATGGAGTCCGTATCCCAGAGAATCTGGTAGCAATTCTGATCGGTCACCGGTCCGTCGTTGACAATGACCACCGGGATTCCAGCGCTGACAGCCTTGTCGATTGCACCGTTGAGGCCTGACCCGCTGCCCGGATCGATGATGATCGCATTCACGCCCTCCAGGATCAGGCTTTCAATCTGCGAGACCTGGGTCGCGACGTTGTTGTTGGACTGGAGCATCTTGTAGCTCTTCAAGGTGCCGTCAGCCACCATGGAGTCCGCGAGCTTTCGAAAGAGCGCCTCCATTGTCTGGCGGTATGTGTTCCCGCCATACGAATTGGAGAACCCGATCACGAACCCTTTCCCCGCGTTGTCCGCCGCGAAGGTTGCAATTCCTGGAATCAGGAACGCCACGCACACAAGCGCCAGAAGCCGTTTCCCGTTCATCTGCCGATCTCCTTTCTCTGTTTGCTCTGATACAGAATGCACCCTCGGCCAAGCCTCTTGTGCAATCCCCCACCCTGCTGTAAAATAACACTGATGTATCAGTGTTATTTCAGATGCAGTCTATACCCTGCCCGCGTCGCTGTCAACTTTTTTTGATAGGGAAGAAAGAGAGGGACCACCGTGCGCGCTGACCACTGGAACAGCCTTGTGCACGCGGCCCGCGGCGAGCCGGCAGCGCGGACGCCCGTCGCGTTGATCGTGGATACTCCGTGGATTCCGCCGTTCCTGGGCATTTCAACGGTGGACTACATCGGCGTTCCCGACGTATGGCTTGAAGCCAATCTCGCGGTGGCGCGTCGGTTTCCCGACGTGATCTTCCTGCCCGGCTTTTGGGTGGAGCCGGGGATGGCGGCCGAGCCGTCGGGCTTCGGTTGCCGCATTCAGTTCTCCTCGGACCAGCCGCCGGCCATTCACGCTCTCTTTTCCGACATCACGCAGACGGAGGGACTCGCGGCGCCCAACCCTCGCAGCGATGGCCTCATGCCCCTCGTTCTGGCCCAATACCGGCACGCGCTTTCTCGGGTGCGGGCGGAGGGAATGGACATGCGGATCGTGGCTGCCAGAGGTCCGCTGGCTCTGGCCTCACACCTCATGGGGCTCACCGAGTTTCTTGTAGCCCTGAAGACCGAACCGGGCAATGACGCACAAGCTCCTGAAGGTGACGACTCAGCTCGTCCGGGACTGGCTTTCGGCGCAGGCTGAAGTGCTGCCCTCCACGGATGGCGTCATGGTGCTCGATGACGTTGTGGGGTTCTTGTCCCGGGAGGACTACCTGGAGTTTGCGCATCCCTGCTTGAAGGACGTATTTTCTTTTCCGGTCACGATAAAGATCTTCCACAATGACACGGACTCGTCGGTTTGCTACGAGTTCCTGCAGGACTTGGGAGTGAATGTGTTCAACTTCACTCACCTGAAAACCATCCGGGAGACCCGGGAACGCGTGGGAGATTCGGTGTGCCTGATGGGCAATGTTTCGCCGCGGGACGTGCTGGCGCAGGGCAGACACGAGGCTGTCGCCGAGGCCGCCGGTCGGTGTCTTGCGGAAAACGCCGGGCATCCTGCCTTCCTCCTCTCCGCCGGCGGCGGCGTGTCTCCGGGGACCTCCGCGGAAAATATCGACGCTCTGGTTCATGCAGCCGGTTCGCCGGCACCGAGGGCCGGATCCCGCGGACTCCGAGCTCGCGGGCCCTGGATCCGCTTGCTGACAGGGAAAGTCCATGAGATTCTTGACGGCCTGGAGCGAGGTGGGAATGAAGACTGACTCAGGGGTGCTGAGATGAGGGCCTGGGTGCTGCATGCAGCCAGGGATTTGCGGCTGGAGAACAGGACGCTGCCTTCGGCCTCACCGGGCGCTGTGGTCATTCGCGTTGCCCGCGCCGGGATTTGCGGATCGGACCTTCACTACTACGGTGAAGGTCGTGCCGGCGCTTTCGTGCCGAAGGCGCCGTTCGTCCTCGGTCACGAGTTTGCCGGCGAAGTGGTGGAGCGAGGGCCCGATGCGGAGGGATTGTCCGTGGGAGACCGCGTTGCGGTGGACCCTACCATCCCGTGCCGCCGCTGCGCGCCGTGCCGGCACGGCCGTTCGAACCTCTGCCTGAAGATGCGGACGTTCGGGTCCGCCAGCAGCTTTCCCCACCTTGACGGTGGGTTCCAGGAGTATATCGCCGTCCCGGCCTTCAACTGCCTCAGGCTCCCGGATTCCGTGGACGACGCGGCAGGGGCCCTCATGGAACCCCTTGCAGTGGCCGCCCAGGCAATTGCGCGCGCCGGCGGCGTCGCAGGACTGAACGTCCTGATCACGGGGGCCGGTACAATCGGCCAGTGCATCCTCACCGTTGCCCGCGCATTCGGGGCAGCGCGAGTCGCGGTCACCGACCCGGACTCCTTTGCCCGCTCCTTTGCGCTCGATCATGGTGCTGATCTGGCAGCGGATCCGTCCCAGCCTGATGCTGACAGCCTCCTCGCGCAGCAAGCCCCGGACGGCTTCGACATCGCATTCGAAGCATCCGGCTCTCCGCAGGCGCTGGCCCTGGCCATCCGGGTGTGCGCCCGGGGAGGTACGGTGGTGCAGGTCGGGACTCTGCCCGCGGAGTGTACCATGCCAGCGAACCTCGTCATGTCCAGGGAGTTGGCGTTCATCGGGTCTTTCCGTTATGTCAATGTCTTCGAAAAAGTGCTCGATCTGCTCGTGGGGGGCAGGATTTCCGCGGGCCACATTGTAACGAGCGTGCTTCCCCTCGAGGACCTTCCTGCAGCGGTTGAGAAAGCAGCCGGCACGGGCAACGTGATGAAAGTGCAGGTGAGATGGGAGAATGCGCACGAGCGCGGGCGAAAATGACCCGCCGCGGCGAGGTGCGCGGACGGCGGATACTTCAGTAGACTTTTGCAAACTCCGGCCGTTGGCAGGACGCGCAGCGTATCTCGCAATTCACCAGCGCGTCACTGCCCCACGTAGCTTTTCGACGCGCCCACCATCCCCGCTCGTATCGGCTCCCTGCAGGTTCCATACCAGCTCATGACTGCACCGACCATGATGACCAGCGGATGATGGATCGCTCCTCTTCCAGGACTTTTATGTCACGGCGAATCGTGATTTCCTGCAAACCGATATCAATTATCTGACCCTGATGATCAAACCGGCCTGAAACGGCACTGCAGCGCAGCGGCGGTTGTGCCAAACGTATCTTGCATATCCCAAATGTGTTAGGTATGCTCCGACAAAAATGATAGCTCAACTGGACCCACCCATCAGGGCCGTGATCCTGGACATGGACGGTGTGTTATGGGCCGGCAAACAGGCGCTGATAGACATACCTGTCGCTTTCCAAAAAATGAACGACTTGGATCTTAAGGTCATTCTGGCGACAAATAATGCCACCCAAACCGCCGCGCAGTTCGTAGAGAAAGTACGATCCTTTGGCGTTGAGCTCGGACCTGAACAGATAATCAATTCGCCCATGGCGGTGGCAGATATTCTCGAACAGCGTTTTCCCGGTGGCGGCCCCGTCTACATTTTTGGTGAGGAAGGCATCCGCACGACCCTCAAGGAACACGGCTACTACCATGCCGAAAAGGATGTTTTGGCCGTCGTGGTTGGGCTGAATCGCCAGGCAACTTTTGCTGACTTTTGCGCCGCCACCAGCTTGATCCGCGGCGGTGCACCATTTATCGGAACCAACCCTGATAATACCTTTCCACAGGCAAATGGTACGGTGATTCCCGGAGGAGGAGCCTTTCTGGCATTCTTTGAAGCTTCTACCGAGGTTAAACCAACCATAGCGGGCAAGCCATTCCCCTTCCTCTTTAACTTGGCGATCAAGCGCTTGAGCGTCCACCCTCAGCAAATCCTGGCAGTCGGCGACCGACTGGATACAGACATAGTCGGCGCCCGCAAGGCCGGCTGCCGTACCGGGTTAGTGCTTTCAGGCGCTTCCAAACTCGAAGACCTGGAGTCGTTCTCACCATGGCCTGACCTGGTTGCCAAGGACTTGATGGCAATGCTGACGGCTGACGTCCTGATTTCCTGAAGAACGTGCGCCAGGGACTATTTGCTTGTCTTTAGAACGACGTAGACAACGGGAGGGGCAGATCCGCCAAAACCTGATTCTTCGATCAGCGACCGAAGCGCGACGCCGGCAAACATTCGCTGTCCCTGGTCGTGGGGGCCTTCGGCAGCCGTGGGGTTCCTGCGCAGTGACACCATTTCCCCTTGGGGTATCAGGGACCCGGAGGCCTGCTCTGGCACATCACTGAGGCCTCCGGCTAGAAGGAGCGTGATCCCTCGGTTGCCTGTCAGATTCTCAAAATAGCGGTAGACATCCGCCAGACGGGCAACCTCGGCCGCTTTGATCTTGCGGTCTTTGCTGGCGGCGATATGACAGAGGACAAGGTTCACGGCGAAGCGTGTCCCCGTGAGCCTGAATTGTGCTGCATAGGGAGTGTGGCGAAACTCGTCTTTTCCCGGGTAGGTGCCCAGGTCCTTTGTCATTTGAACCCTGTCGTTGTATATGAAACCGAAATATCCGCTTCTGCTCACGGCAGCTTCCCAGCCGTCATCCATGCCCGACAGCACCTTCTCCATGCTCCCGGCGTCCCTGAGACCTTCAGCGGCCACAACATCGAAACGAGCCACCGCGGCTGAAAGAATGGGGTACATTCTCGGCGGGGCCTTCACAGGACTCATGCTCATGTCAGCGATCCGAATCCTCTGGCCGACGAGGGAATTGTCGACAGAACGGGGCTGCAACCCCGGTGGGTGACCTTGAACCTCTTTGCCGTCTTCGGGCGGAGCTGGCATGGCGGCCAGTGGCACGCGGGCCCCGCGCTTATCCATTGTGTCCTGGAGAATGTGCAGCCTGAGGGCGATCTGGCCCGCGGCTTTCATTGAATCGATCGCTGCGTTCAGATTGCCGGCCTGCATCTGCGTCACAGCATCGTGATACTTCTGTTCGGCATTTTCCATTTCCGTGGGTGCCCACTTTGGCCCGTCGAGCGCCTGAGCAGAGCCAATATCGTTTTCCACGCGGATCTGCGCTTCCCGCAGCCAGCTCAGTAAACCGCGGACCGTTTCATAGAGGTCGCTCATGCCCTTGAGCGTGTAGTAGGCCTTGAGGCGGGCATCCCAGTAGGACCCGGCGGCAAACAGGCCGACAGTGGCATCGATGCCCGAAACCGAGCCGGGCGAACTCATCCGGGAATGCTCGGTCGGCTCTGATTTCCACGAGTTTCGCGCGCGACGTCTCGAACCGGATCTTTACATCCTCTTCATAAGCCTGCAGAGCCGCCTGCCTGGCTGCATGCGAGGCTTCCGTTGTCTCGGCGAGAAGGGAACGGCATCGAACAGGGTCGCCCCCACGCGCGGCCAGCGCCGCGTCAAAAACGGCCTGCGCCTTCGCATACATCTGAGGTTCATAGAGCTCCGCCCCCCACGCCGAAGCGTCCCGAAGCGCTGCCCGCGCTTCGGCAACCTCGGCATCACTCACGGGGTCGGGCGTCTCCCGCACCTCGGAAACGCTCGCATTCAGGACACGGACCGCGGACGCGGGACCGCCAACGGGCGAACCGCCAGATGAAAGCGAGGCGCATCCTGGCAACATGACGAAGACCGACGCGAGAGCAATTGCTCGAAACCCGACCAAGGTGTGCCTGTGTGTTTCGCTCATCAAAATGACTTCGTTCCTCCCGCGCACTGCGTTGGGGCGACTGTCGTCCTCTCTATTATTATCGTTCGGAAAGTGTCTCAGCGTGACTGCGGCGGAGTCGAATATTGTTCGACAGCTCTTCAACCAGATCTTTTGGAGAATATCGCGGGGTCCCAGCACGTCACCCATCGGTGACGTGTCCAGCCCACGGTGCTCCGCGCCGATTCAGGAAAATGACGCTTGCCGTTTGAGGGCTTTTGGCCCGTCGTGAAAGTGCCACAAAGTGTCCTAACCCCTTACTGGAGAATGAATAGAATTAGAGAGAAATGGTATCCCTCGGCAAAAGTCGGGCGAATTGGCCTCTTGCCTTTTTTCTTGCGTATCCAACGATGTATGCTATAATGTATCCATCAAATCTTAACTGGCTTCGGAGTTCGGAAGAATTGCCGGGCCGGCTTGGAGGTGGAGAATGAAGCGTAGAAGGTCTCTGTTTCTGGTTGCATTACTGTGCTTTGTGGCAACGGTGAGCATGGCGGACAGTGTGACGCTACGTTGGATCAGTTGGTGGGGAGAGGACACACTCAAGCCTATTGCTCAAGGGTTTGAAAAGACCCATCCAAACATCAAGATCGAGATCCAATCATATCCGTTTGATGCGTACTTCAACAAAGTGCAGGCGGATATGGCGGCCAAGACGTCGTCTATTGACATTCTGGCTGTGGATGCACCATCGGTTGCGGAGTATACAGTTCGTCACTATGTCCTCCCGATGGACAAATACTTCACCAAGGTCGAGCTGACCTCTTCAATTGCTTCAGCTGTCCTGGATGCCAGCTATTACAAGGGGACGCTCTCGGCATTACCCACTTTCAGCTCAAACCATGTTCTCTATTACAACCCGGCGATCTTCAAGGCCGCCGGCGTTACGCCTCCCAGCCCTGACAAGCCTTGGACCTGGGAACAAGTCGCCAAGGCGGCACAGCAATTGACGCAGAGAGAGAATGGGACAACGAAGGTTTGGGGCCTGCTTTTTGAGCAAGTGAATCAACCCTACGAAATCCTGCCCCTGCCCGAGTCTTTGGGCGCGGATCCTCTGGATTTCACTTCGCAAGGGTGGCTCAAAGCCATGCAGTTCTACTACGACTGCTACAATACCTGGAAGATCTCTGCCAACGTCGCAAACTCCAACATCACTGACCAGCTTTTTGCCAGTGGCCACGCGGCAATGATGGCGGGCGGCGAGTGGAACGCAGTTGGTTGGGCGAAGGACAAAGTCAGTTTCAGCTATGCGCCGTATCCATACTTCGAGGGCGGAAAGGTTGTCGTAGCAACCGATGCTCAACATCTTGGCATCGCAGCCTACAGCAAGCACGTTCCCGAGGCCGTGGAGTTCATCAAATACGCGACTCTTGGAGAGGGGCCGACGGTTGAGTTCGAGGCTGGCGCAAGCGTCCTCTTTCCGGCGAACATCCCGCTTCTGAACAAAATCGAGAAGGACCCCAAGTACGCAACATTTCCGTGGAGTATCTATCGGCTAGCAAACCGACAGGTCTCCTCCACCGTGCCGCGACCCGTGACCCCCTTCTGGGACGCATATCAGACACTCACCTACCAGATGTTCAACAATATCAGCACCGGGACCAGCCCGGAGACCGCTCTCCAGGCAGCCCAGGAACAGTGGAAGCGGGCCACGCAGTCAACGTACTGACACAAGTTGGGTCGAGCTGCTGAAGAAAATGCCTATTCCTGCCTCGCTGAATCCTTGTCAGCGAGGGGGGATAGGCCGCAGAGCTCAGTGAGGTACTGCCGCGCAGGCGAACAGCCTCCGCGTTGGTGAGCACAGGCCGTTCCTCGCCATTCATGTGCTTCCCTGACGTTGCGAGCGGTCTGAGACAGAAGACGAGGTCACGCTAAACATGAGGTTCAGAGTTGCCAGTGGAACTCTTGGCAAAAAGGATCGTTTCGTTCCCTATCTCTTTCTCTTACCCGCAGTCGCTGGCTTGCTCATATTTGAGGTGTTGCCCTTTTTCATGGCGATTTCGGAAAGCCTCACCCCAGAGAGCCAGCTGACTGGACTCAGGCATTTTGCGGGCCTTGCCGTCTATCGCGTCCTCCTTACTGATCCAGACTTTATTCGTTCAATACTGGTCACCTTGCTGTGGGCGGTGATCGTTAATCCCGTCCAAGTCACGATTTCTCTGGTTCTCGCGCTTGCCATATTCAAAAGAGGGATGCGGAGCACCGTTTTCAGGATACTGTATTTCCTCCCGGTCGGAAGCTCGCTCGCCGTGACGTCAATGATCTGGGGGGTGATACTCGACCCCAACGGCGGTCTTGCGAATGGCGTGCTTCGGGTCTTTGGCATTCATTCCCAGCCTTTCTTGACTTCGCCGCATGAGGCCTTGTGGTCCATCGTTCTTCTGGCGAGCTGGACCGGCTGTGGCTACTGGATGGTGTTTTTTCTTGCCGGACTGAATGACATAGATCCTGCGCTCTACGAAGCGGCAAGCATAGACGGTGCCGGTACGATCGGAAAGGTTTTCTACATAACACTTCCCATGCTCATGCGAATGATCGCCTTTGTCTTCATTTCGGACACGGTGAGCAACTTCCTGATGTTCGCTCCACTGGAAATCCTGACAAAGGGAGGGCCGAACGGCTCTACGGATTTCCTTGTGTACTATGCATATTCGCATGCCTTTTCGATGAACCAAATGGCAATTGGGCAGGCAGCGTCGGTAATCTTGCTGCTGATCGTCATGGGGTTTGTAGCAGTGGAGCTACGGCTCATGCGCGCGGAAAGTGGAGACTGACGCAAATGATAGCGAATGGTTTGGCTTCCCAAATGGGCAGGTCGACGCTTGGAGTCGTGCGGACCCTGCTGATGATCATGTACGCATTGTTCTCGATCACTCCTCTCCTTTGGATGCTGGTCGGATCGTTCAGTACTGATCAGAGCATTTTTGCCAACTCGACGCCGTTTTCGCTCAGGGCTTTCGTCCCCTATCCATTCACGTTGGAAGGGTATGCCTTGCTCATTGCCAGCGGCTTCTTTCGCGCGCTGCAGAACACGGTGATTGTCACACTCGGGGCCCTCATCCTCGGACTATTTGTCAATTCGTTGGCTGGTTTCACTTTTGCGCTGTTCGACTTTCCTGGAAAGGGGCTTCTTTTCGCACTCGTCATGGTGACGATGGCCTTGCCCCCGGATGTGCTGGCAATTCCTCTCTACACGCTCATTTATGGCATTGGATGGGTTGGCAAACTTCGAGCCTTGATACTGCCGGCCGTTGCCAGCGGGTTTGTCATATTCCTGTTGCGGCAAGCTGTCCTCGGAATTCCCCGTTCGCTCATTGATGCATCGCGGATAGACGGTCTAGGATGGTTTCAAATCTATTGGCGGATTGCACTTCCTCTCATACGAGGAAGCTTGATCGGGGGCGGCCTGATCATTACGATCAGCATTTGGCAGTCTTTCCTTTGGCCTTTGCTGGTTGGAACAACATCAGCGGCGGAATTGATCCAGGTTTCGCTGGCTTACTTTCAACAGGAGCACACGACGCTCTGGAATGCGATATTTGCTGGAAGCGCCATCGCCGTGATGGTGCCGACGATACTCCTGGGAGTCATGCAACGCCACTTTCGTCCCAGCCTTCTGACTTCCGGTAATAAGTAGGGCGTGTTCACATGCTTTCAACGCGCGGTCGGTCGGCTGCAAGAGTCCTACGAGAGATCTTCCTGAGGAGGCTGCATTGAAGTCGCTCACTACGCAGGTTGGATATGCGGAAAAGGCCTACAACCATCTCCGGGAGCATATTCTCAGCGGGAAACTAAGCCCGGGTTACCCTATTTCTGAGCTGGAATTTTCTGAGGCTCTCAAAATGAGCCGAACTCCTGTCAGGGAAGCTATTCATCGGCTGATCGCCGAGGGCGTCCTGCTCCGGCTGAGGGGACGCGGCACGTTTGTTCGAAGTCTATCGAGGGATGAAGTCTGCTCGGTATACGAATACGCCGAAGGGCTGGAAGGTATGGTTGCATTTCTCGCGGCTCAGAAGTATGACTCCGCGTTTGAAAGAAGAATATTGGAACCGATAGAGGCGATGGAAGCCGAGATAGAGAAATCAACTGGCTTGGGCACGAACGAAATTGCCTGGGCTGCCGCTGATCGGTCCTTTCACGACTCGCTGTATGACATCTGCCCAAATCGCATAATCGTGGAGGGCCTCAGGAGAGTTTATGCCCAGATTCAGCTTGTTCGTCTTGGCGTATCGGGACTCATGCTGGATCGACGGAAATCAACTCAGGATCATCGAGATACGGCAACCGCAATTATTGCCGGAGACGCCTATGGTGCACGGGTTACCATGCAACGTCACTGGGAAAGGATTCGCACGGACCTCATGAAGCAGATGGTGTAAGCGCGAGCCGGCAATGGAGGAGGAGGAGCGTGAAGACAAATCTTGACATAAGCGGAGCAGACTTCAGGATCAATGGAAAACTCATCTACAGCGACGTAGCCGCCTCCCGGCCAGACGCCCATGGGCTTCTCATGAACGCAAGATTCATCCAAGGCGTCTTTGATGACAAGCAGGATTCGAACAGATTCGCCCGTTTCGGATGGACATCATGGGACGCGGAGAGACACACTGATGAGCTCATAAGGGCGCTGCCGACGTGGTACAACTACGGATTGAGAGGCTTCACGGTAGGGTTTCAGGGCGGTATGCCCGTATTCACTGTTGAGAACTCCTCAATAGACAACAATCCTTTCGGTGATGATGGCAGAGTCATATCCAAGGACTACCTGGAACGAATGGACCGGTTGATCCGAGCTGCAGACGCCCTTGGCATGGTCGTCATTGTGAGCATCCTGTACCAGGGACAGGCGCCCCGTATGCGCAGCGGTGCAGTCATACGAAACGCGGTACGCGCGGCATGCCGGTGGCTTCGCGAAAGCGCGTTTACGAATGTAATCATCGAGGTAGCCAACGAGTATAATGTTGGTGCATTCAACGACCATCGGTTGGTATCTGATCCAGAGGGAATAACTACGTTGATAGAGATCGCCAGGCAGGAATCCGGCGGGATGCCCGTTGGCTCAAGTGGCGGCGGCCTGGTCTGTTCGCGTGAAGTTGCCGAAGCCAGTGATGTGATCCTGATTCACGGAAACACCGCCCGGCGTCAAGACTATTACAGATTGGTCACCATGGTCAAATCCTGGGAACTATCGCGCCCCGTTGTCTGCAATGAAGACTCCCCTTGTTATACCCAGCTCGACGTTGCATATCGTACGCACACGTCATGGGGATACTACAACAATCTTACGAAGCAGGAACCACCGGCGGCCTGGGGGATTGCGAACGCTGAGGATCTCTTCTTTGCGAGGCGAATGGCTCGTGGAATCGGCATTCCCATTGAGCCCCTCGGCGAGAATGAACAATACGTTCTTGACGGATTGCAGGGACGGTGGGAGTTGAAGGGTCAGCGCTGGGTAAGACTGACCGCAGAATCTCCCGAGAAAATCAATCAGGTCGAGTTCTTCCTCAATGGCAACCTCATAGATATCGCTTACGAGGAGCCATTTTACGTGAATTACGAACAAACGTGGATTCAGAAGAGCATATCGACACGACCAGGAGACCTATGGCGGGCCGAAATTCATCTTGCCGACGGACGAGTGCTCGTGCGAAGCGCAAAGGTCGAAGCCTGACCATACAATCTGGTAAGAAGGAGTGGAGACAGCACCATGGCAACAGAACTGAGAAATGCGGTGATCACAAGCTTTCTGAGCAAGACCAAAGACCGATTCAATGATTATCACAAAGAATTGAGCATCCAAGAGAGACTGGAGCTGGCCGCAAAGATCGAAGGCGTAGATGGCGTGGAGTGCGTATACCCCTATGAGGTTGGTGAGGCTAAGTCCTTCAGGTCGATGGTGGTAAAGAACAATCTTGAAATTGCGGCGATTAACGTCAACGTCAAGTCTGAGCCGGAATTTCGCGATGGCGGACTGACATCGGCGGAGACAAGAGTACGTGAAAAGGCCGTCCGTTTCATAAAAGAGGCCAAGGACTACGCTGTTGCTGTTGAGGCGAACAAGGTTACTTGCTGTCCCTTGGGGGATGGGTACGAGTTCAGTTTTCATTGCGACTATGGGCAGATGTGGAAGTACCTCGTCGAGGGCTTCCGGGAGGCAGGCAACTATCGGCCGGAAATGCCCCTGTTCATAGAGTACAAACCGAGTGAAACTCGTGGGCGATGTTTTGTGGATACCGCAGCGAAAGCGCTCTTGTTGCTCAGAGATATCGGACTTCCGAACATGGGAGTAACGCTGGATTTTGGCCATTCAATATGGGGAGGAGAAAATCCAGCCGAAGTGGTTTCGATGCTTGCGGAAAGCAAGTATGATTACTACGTGCACATAAATGACAACGACGCGCGGTGGGATTGGGACTTCATGGCCGGCACAAAGCACTATGTGGAATATGTTGAGTTTCTCTACTATCTTCGCAAGTATCACTACAGAGACTTCTTGACTTCAGATACGTCACCGACCCGATTGGACATAGCCGGAACTTTCGCCGCAAACGCGCGCATCACACGCAAGATCTTGCACCGACTCGACGAACTGGACGGGGAGAGACTCCAAAGTCTCATTGAACGACGCGACTATCTCGAGACATGGAAATTCATTGAATCTGAGATTTACCGGATATAGGGCCACGTGAAATGATCAGTCGTGAAGAAATGGCGCATGCTCGGCAACAAGCGTTTGAGCTTATCCGCGCGTCCAGGTTTCCCGTCCTGGAATGGGAACGAGAAAAAATAGAGGTGGCAGATTTCGGCCTTGGCCGACTATCGGTAGAGGGAGCGCAAATCCTCACACTCGTCGCAACAGACCGCATCGCGGCAAAACTGATCATTCTTTTCCCGCACCAAACGCTGCCTGAACACCGGCACCCACCGGTGGGTACGGATCCAGGCAAGGAGGAGACCATAAGGGCTTTCTGGGGACAGCTCACCATTTACGTTGAGGGTCCAGATACGGTCAGGCGCGGCAGAATACCGCCCAAGCAAGAGAACGTCTACTCAAGCCGACACGAGGTTCCCTTGGCGCCGGGCCAACAGTACTATTTTGAGCCAGGCGGAAAACACTGGTTCCAAGCCGGTGAAGAAGGAGCAGTCCTGCTGAGCTTTTCGAGTGTGGCTCGCGACGGTCTTGACGAGTTCAGCGATCCAGGGATAACGAGGGCAACGAGAGTCTCGTAGAACTGCTGCTTGTCCAGGAGGAGGTGTTGGATGTTTGCCAATCCCTATCAAGAGGTCTGGAACGGAAATGGAGAGTGGCTCAAAGCCAACTTTCATGTCCATGCGGTGCCTGACGGACGTGAAATAAGACCCTTTCAGCTTGGGCGCTACACGATAACCTCAAAGCACGTATCCGAAGTAGTCGCGGCTTACAAGGATGCCGGATACGACGTACTCATGATCGCGAATCAAGGCTTTTTCTTGGATACCCAGGAGTACGCGAAAAAGCACGAAATTCTGATGATCAACGGCATCGAGTGGGTTGAAGAAGACGGAATCCTCTGTATCGGTGTCAAGGAGTTCATACGGGGTGAACCCCAGAAGGTCATTGACGAGTGCGCGCGGCAGGGCGCCCTGGCTGTCTTGTGTCACCCGAACTGGCTGAGCGAGGAGGGAATGCCCCCAAAGCTGTCTCTTCGAACTATGAGCGCATTGCGTGGCTATACCGGCATCGAGATCCTGACCGCAGGGATTTTCAACGGATTCAAGGGCTCCGGTCTCGCAACTGACGTTTGGGACCAGTATCTCAGTGCCGGGAAGCTCGTCTGGGGTTTTGCGAACGACGATTTCCATACCTGGTTTGATATTGACCGGGGCTGGAACGTCATTTATTCAAGCGGACGTGATTTCCAGAGCGTCAAGAAAGCAATTGAACAAGGCAACCTGTACGCTTCGACCGGTCTGGTCCTTCGGCAGTTCTCTTTTCAAGGAGGAACTATTGAGGTAGAGGCAAATCTGGAACGCACGCCTGCAGAAACGATATCGTACGAGTTCATTGGTGAAGGCGGGCGCGTTCTGCACAAGTCCTCGGCTAAAGCCGCAAAGTATCAGCTCAAGGGAAACGAGAAATACGTGAGAGTCCGAGCAGCAAGCGACAATGGGGCGATTTTGTGGACGCAGCCCGTCTATGACGCCGACGAGCTGAGTCAGACGTAAAGAAGCAAAGGACGCCTCGCCAGCGCAAGTTCAACACGCACCGCACGGGCGCGTCAGCTCGTCTCAGAGGTGATCACACGCAAGAAGAGCGCGAGGCTCCTTGCACCAGGCCGCAGCCGGTAGCGTTCGAGTGTGTCTGGCCCGCATGTTGCAGTCCCAACTCCGCGTTGCGCGATGTCGATGGTGAGGAATACTTCGGGCCTGCGGACCAGCTCGGAGGTGTGTCGGGCTTTCCAGAGCTGTTCCACGCTGTGGTGTGAGGCACTGAAATCGAACGTCGATGTCGAATCCACCCTGAGCCCAGCTGCCCGAGCGCCACCGCGCGCCGGAGCCACCTCCACCCACCGCACGTCTGTGCGATTGCCATTCTCCTGCGGCAGGACATATGGCACCTGGAGAGCATCCACGTCTGCCTGGTAGATTCCGACCGCCGCCCCGGCTTTGCGGTCGGAGTAGCACTCGTGCGGCCCCCGGCCGTACCAGCGCACATGCTCGAGCCCCGGGGCGAGCGCGCACGTCATCCCGACCCTGGGCAGCTCGGGGAGGGAGGCGTCCAGGTCGAATGAAAACGAACAGTCAGGTCCGGTCGCGGAGAAGCGCCACTTCTGAAGGAGTCGTCCGAGCCTCCTCCCCGTCCTTCCGCTGAGGTCGTGAACGATCTCCACGTTGGCCGCGCCGGTCCGCATTTGCGCCAGTGAAAACCGGAGCGCATCGAGTCCTGCATCCAGCCACTCGTACATGACCTTGTCCCTGCAATAGAAAGCAAAATCCGGTATCCCTCGCAGGTCCATGAAAAGCTTCAGACCGTCATTTTCGGTAGGGGCGCGCCAGAGATTCGGCACGAGGGGCGCAGCGAGGAGGTTCCCATCCGGCCCCGCAAGGACGGAAAGGAACCCCTCTGGTGAGATCACGGCCTCCCAGCCCGGCCGCCCCCCCGCAGTTGGAGATCGCACCTCGTAGCCGCCCGACGCGGAAAGGGCGGAGACGGCCGGCGCAACGCCGGCTGAACGCGGAGGCACATGGCGGCGGGCAGCCGGCGCACCCAACTCGAGCTGCGCCCAGCCGATCCTGTGGCCCGCCGGCGCCCAGGCGCGCGGCGCGGAGAGCACGAACTCCAGGAAGAGGAAGGATTCTGCTCCGGCCAGCGCCGCACGCGTCTTCGGCGTCCAGGGTATCTCCAAGTCCATCTCAGCACCGGCCCCGGGCGCCAGGTCGGGCAAAGCCCGAGTGCCGGTGAGAATGGGCTCTCCGTCTGCCTGGAGTGCCCATCGAAGCTCGATCCCCGTCAGGTCCGAAAAGTCATGCCGGTTACGCAGGAGGATTCGGCCCTTGAACGGATGCTCCGCGGAAGCGGCCACGGGCTGAAAGAGCCTCGCGCACTCGGCAAGGACCGGCTTCGCGCTGCGATCAGGAAAGACCAGGCCGTTGCAGATGAAGTCGAGGTCGCTTGGGCTGTCCCCGAAATCCCCCCCGTACTTCCAGTACTTCCTGCCTGCGGAGTCGAAAGCCTCCAGTCCCTGGTCCACCCAGTCCCAGATGAAGCCGCCCTGCAGCCCGGGGAGGCGCTCGATCAGCGCCCAGTAGTCCGAGAGGCTGCCGTTGGAGTTGCCCATGGCATGCGAGTACTCGCACATGATGAAGGGACGGTCGTCCGTGGTCGTGGCGGCCCACTCCTCCAGCAGGTCCAGCGGCGGGTACATGGTGGACACGATGTCCGTGGCACGGCGGCCGCGCTTCACCGACTCAAGGGTAGGCCGGCCCTGGCCCCACTCCGGACGGGAGCAGCCTTCGTAGTGCAGGGGCCGTGTGGGATCGAAGGTGCGCAGCCATCCGGCCAGGGCGTCGTGGTTGGGGCCGTAGCCGGACTCGTTCCCCAGGGACCAGATGATGACCGAGGGATGGTTCTTGTCGCGCAGGGCCATCCGCATGCCTCGTTCCAGGAAGGCGGACGCCCATCGAGGGTCTCGGCAGAGATGATCGTAGTAGGCGTGGCTCTCGATGTCGGCCTCGTCGATGAGATAGAGACCGTACTCATCGCACAGATCGTACCAGCGCTCGTCGTTGGGGTAATGGGAGAGCCGCACGGCGTTGAAATTGTGGCGCTTCATGATCTCGATGTCTTTGATCATGTCCGACAGGGCGAGCGTTTTTCCATGACGCTCGTCGTGCTCGTGCCGGTTCACTCCCTTGACGAGCACACGCACGCCGTTGATGAGGAGCGCGCGTTCCTTGACTTCCACGCGCCGGAAACCCACGCGGCAGGCGACGTGCTCGGTCGCAAGGCCCCCGGGAGAGACGAGACTCACCACCAGAGTGTAGAGCGCCGGGTCCTCGTGGCTCCACGGCGCGGGGGCCTCCAGGGGCAGCGAAATCCGCGCCTCCCAGCGCGAGGTGCGATACGCGGCCGCAACCGCGGTCCTGGCCAACGCCACGGGCGCGCCTGCCGCTGGGCTGAAGCCGCTTGACCCGAGCCTTTGCGGGCCGTGCAGGGCCGTCACGACAGTCCAGTCCCCGCGCCGCGCCGCTGCGTCCACACCCGGGGGCAGACCGCTCCCCGCTGCGTAATCTGGGGGTGCCGTGCCCGCAGCCGCGCCATGTGAGGGGTCGAACGTGAAACCCAGCTTCACTGTCACATCAACAGAGCCCCCGGCCGGACGCGCGTCCACGTCAGCGATGTACGCGAAGTCCGTGCTGTAGAGATACACGCTGCGATAGATGCCGCCATACCACCACTGGTCCTGGTCCTCGATGAAGCTGGCGTCCGAGTAGCGGACCACCATGAACGCCAGGAGGTTGGTGCCCGCGCGGACACAGGGGGTCAGGTCGAACTCCGAGGGAAGGCGCGTGTCCTTGGAAAAGCCCAGCCGCTCTCCGTTGCACCACGTTTCCAGGAAGCTCTCCGCGCCGCCAACGTGGAGCACAGTGCGCCGCCGCTCCCAGTGGGCAGGCAGCGTGAAAGTGACGCGGTAAAGACCGGTCGGGTTGTGAGACGCCGGAGCGGACGGAGGCACGTTGCCAAACGGCATGACGACGTTGGTGTAGTGGGGCTTGTCATACCCCTGGAGGGTCCAGGTGCCCGGCACGCTGATCTCCCCCCAGGAGGACTCATCGAACTGAGGGTCGGCAAAACACGCGGCGCCGTTGCCTCGAGGAACGGCGACGGGGTTCTCCGCGAGAGCAAACCGCCAGGACCCGTCCAGGCTCAGGAACCAGGGGCTGCCGGACCCGGTGCCCCGGGGACCCGAAGCGGCCGCGGCCCGGGCATCTTCTGCGTCCGGCCAGGGAATGAGAGGGCTTCGCATGGGAAGCCTGCCCTCGCCGCTTACCTCAGGGCTTTGCCATGCATGTCTCGAGTGAAAAAGGTCTATCTCCATGCTTCCTCGGGCGCTCAGCTCACTTTACGGATCCCAGCAGGCCCGCGACGAACTGCTTCTGCATGGTCAGGAACAGAATCAGGACGGGCAGCGTGGAGATGCAGACGATCACCATGAGCGCGCCGTACTGGATCGTGTACGCCTGCATGATGGACGACATTGCGATGGGGAGCGTCTTTATCGCATCGTTGAGGATCGTGATGAGCGGCCACAGGTAGGAGTTCCACTGGGCAAGGAACATGTAGATGGCGGCGGAGGCGAAGCTCGCCCGCATGGAAGGGGCCACGATGCGCACGAGGATGCTCAGCTCGCTCGCCCCGTCCACGCGCGCCGCCTCCATGATCTCCGTGGGGAACAGCTTGAAGTTCTGGCGCAGGAAAAAGATGATGAACACCGACATGATGGAGGGAAGAATGATTGCGGCGCGCGTGTTGAGCAGCTTGATGAAGCTGAAGAGCTTGAACATCGGGACCACGATGGCGATCTGCGGGAGGATGAGCGTCAGGAGAAGGATCCCGAAAACCCGGTCTCTTGCCCGGGAGGGGTATTTCTCGAAGCCGAACGCGGCCAGGGCATTGATGGCGACCCCGAAGATGACGGTGGCAAGCGCGATCACGAGGGAGTTCGTGAAAAAGAGGGGCAGGTTGTAGGCCGTCGTGGCCTGCCGCCAGTTGGACATGAAGTCCCCTCCGGGCAAGAGGATGCCGCGGAGCACATCGTTCGGGTTCAGCGTCATGCCGTTGAGCATCCAGTAGAACGGGAACACGCTCACCGCCGCGCAGACGAGCAGCACGAGCCACATCATCATTCGTCCCAGGGACCACTTGTTGGCGACGGTCATTGCGCGCGCCTTTCTCCGCCCAGGAGTCGCAACTGGATGAAGGCCAGGATTCCGGAGATGACCACCACGACATACGACATCGAGGTGGCGTATCCGAAGTCGAAATTGACGAAGAAGGCCTGGCGATAGATGTAGAGCGCCGCCGTCATCGTTGCATTCGACGGCCCTCCCTGGAACGTGAGTATGTTGGGTTCTTCAATGAGCTGCATGGTGCCGCTGGTAGAGGTCACCGCGGAAAAGAGGATGATGGGGACGAGGAGCGGGACGGTGATGGTGAAGAACTGCCGGGCCTTGGAGGCCCCGTCCACCTCCGCCGCCTCGAAGATCTGCGTGTCGAGGCTCTGCAGCCCCACGAGGAAGAAGACCATGTTGTAGCCCGTCCATCGCCACGTGATGGCCAGCATGATGGTCACCTTGGCCCAGAATGAGTTGTTGAGCCAGCCAATGGGAGAGCTGATGAGGTGCCCGCTCAGCATCACGTTGTTGAGAAAGCCGTTGGTCTGAAGAAGGACCCGAAACAGCACCGAGACGACGACCAGCGACGTGACGCTGGGCAGGAAGATGGCAAGCCGCAGCGCGCCGCGGAAGCGGCGGATGCCCTGGTTCAGGAGCACGGCAAGCACCAGGGCAAGGAAGACCATGACGGGGACCTGGATGAGCATGAAGATGAAGTTATGCCCCAGGGCCGCCTGGAAGACATTGTCATGAGCCATGCGGACGAAATTGCCCAGGCCGATGAACGCGTTCGACGTTCCCTTCCATCTCCGCGTGACGTAGTACAGCGACGAGAGGATGGGATAGGCATAGAAAACGCAGAAAAAGAACGCGGATGGGGCGATGCAGAACCATCCGAATCGGTTGAGGTATCGTTGGTGGGCTCCAAACGCTGCCACGGTTTGCTCCTGGTGGATCTGTCTTGCAAAAAGGCTTCCGCCCCCTGCCCGGTAGCTCCGAGCGGAGACGGAAGCCGCTGGGACACCCGGTGGTGTCTACTGGCCCATGACCTGCTTGTACTCGGCTTCTGCCGCGGCGATGGTGTCATCCACGCTGGACAGTTTGCCCTGGAAATAGTTCAGCACGGCGTGCGCAACAGCGTCCCGCATGGGCTGATAGTTCGGAGTGTACTTCAGGACGGGGACGTTGGACATCCACGCGGCAAAAGTCCTTGTAGATGGGCTGGCTCTTGTAGAAGAACTCGTCACGCGCCGTGTAGTTCGAGCCCTTCTGGCTGGGGAGGAAGGTGCCCATTGCGCCGGCGCCCTTGAGGATGGTGTTGTAGAAAGCAAGGGTGTCGGGCGTGGCGGTGGCCCAGACAGACTTCAGGAAGTCAACCGCGACGGCCTTGTTGGGGCTGGAGGAGAAGACGTACCAGCTTGAACCGCCGTTGTTGGAGGCGTTGGCCGCGCCAGGCACTCCTTCGATCCGCGGGGTGGGCAGAATCATGTACTTGCCCGCGTTCTCCGGCCGCGACTTCACGGACCCGACCATCCAGATGGCGTTGAGGAAGCCCGCGCTCTGGTCGCTGTTGATGGCGTTGATCCAGTCACTCCAACCGACCACGCTGTACAGCAGGCCCTTGTCGTTGAGCTCCTTGAACAGGCCGAGGGACTTCCTGAACGCCTCACTGTGCAGGTTGAGCGACCCGTCCGGCTTGAAGAACTGCCCTCCGGTGGACTGCACGACAATGCGCAGCATGTCGAAGTTGTCGCTCTGGTAGGACAGCAGAGGTTTGTTTGTCTTGGCCTTCACCGTGACTCCGAGCTTCACAACGTCAGCCCACTTCATTTTCTTGCCCATGTAGCTGTCAGGGTTGAGCCCGGCGGCCTTGAGATAGTCCGCGCGAAGCCACAGGCCGGTTGAGCCCGTATCGAATGGGATGCCATAGACCTTCTTGCCCACCGTCATGGGCCCGACCTTGTACGCGGCGAACTTGGAGTAGTCCACGCCCGCTGCCTTCAGGTCCACGAACGCATCCGGATAGTCGTGCAGGAACTGCTCGATACGGAAGTCCTGGAACAGGGCGATGTCCGGCAAGCCGGCGCCTCCCGCCTGCAGGCCGGCGCTGATTTTTGCCTCGATGTCCTGCGCCATGTCAACGACGTCAATGGTGACGTCGGCGTGGGTCTTGTTGTAGACCATTGCCGCCTGTTTCATGGCGTAGACGTTGAAGTTGGGGTCCCAACACCATACGGTGATCTTCTGCTGGGCAAAGACCCCGGGGACGAATGCCAGGAACAGGACCAGCGCGAGCGCTGTGACCAATCCTTTTTTCACGAGAGGCCTCCTTCTGAGAGTGGTTGTGCACCCACAAGGGCGCGCAGGAGATTGTGCTTCCGGCCGGGCCCGTTCACAAGAGACAGATGTCACTGAAGGGGAAGGAATTACCCGGTACATTTGTCCCGCGTCTCCCCGGGGCAGGGCTGTCCGCGCCCTACTCGTGGTAGCGGAGCTTGTTCGCAAGCTGGATGATCTGGAACCGGTCCTGCACCCCGAGCTTGGAGTAGATCATGCTCACGTGGTTGCGCACCGTATGCTCGGCCATGTGGAGCTCCTCCCCTATCTGCGCATTGTCGTAGCCTCGGGCAATGAGCGTGAAGACTTCCCGCTCGCGCCGGGTCAGACTTTCAAACCATTCCAGACGTCCCGCGATTTCGCGCGCCGGCGAGGGCTCCTCGCTGAGGACGCTCCTCATCAGCTTTGCGACCACCTGCGGCGAGATCTGGACTGCCCCGCCCTTGAGAGCGCGGATGCTGGCGATGAGCTCGGTCGGGGATATGTCCTTCAATAGATAACCCGCGGCGCCAAGCTTCAAAGCGTTGCGAACGTATTCGTCTTCGTCGTAGGTGGACAGGATCAGGATGCGGACCCCTGGCTGGGCTGCCAGGAGCTTGCCCGGTGGCTTCCACACCGTCCATGACCGGCATGTGGACATCCATGAGGACGATGTCGGGATGGAGATCCGCCGCTTTCTCCAGCGCCTCCCTGCCATTCCTTGCAAGTCCCACCACTTCGATGTCTGCCGCGTAGTTGCGAAGAAAAGTGGACAGGCTCTCCAGGAAGAGGACCTGGTCGTCGACAATCAGCAGGCGGATCTTCTCCATCGACAAACCTCTTACGCGATGTCCGCGGGGGGCTTGATGGGCACCTGCACGGTGAGGGAAAACCCGCCTTCAGGCGCCCGTCCCACGCTGACGGTTCCCCCCAGAGCGCCAAGCCGCTCCTCCATCCCCGCAATGCCGATCCCTTTCACGATCTCGAAGGCCCCCTTGCCGTTGTCTGTAATGTTCAGCCGCAACTCCTCTCCCTCTACCCAGAAGATCACTCTGACCCGGGACGCCTTGCCGTGGCGTACGGCGTTCGTGAGGGCTTCCTGGACGGTACGGTACAGGGCAAGGCTCAGCTCCCGGCTGAGAGAGTTGGGGAGATTGCCGAGACTGAGCATCACGTCGAGGCCCGTGATCTTGCGGAAGATGGAGACGATCTTGTAGATGGCGCGCGGGGCGTTGCTCTGCGCGGGCGGCTCGCCACGCAGCCTCCGCAGCGCAAGGCGCGTCTCCTGCAGCCCCTCCTGGGCCGTCTTGCGCGCCGTGATCAGCACGTCAGTCAGTCCGGCCTGGTCGTCGCGGGGCATGCTTCCCGCCGCGTCCATGAGGGCGACAAGGTTCGTGAAGATGTAGCCGGAGATATCGTGGATCTCCCTGCTGATGCGGTTTCGCTCCCGTTCGGAGGACTCTTCGTCCACGGTGCGCGCGTAGCCCTGGAGGTTGCGGTTCAGCTCCGCGAGGGTGTCCAAGTTCACCTCCTGGAAGCGAAGCACCTCGTCCTGCTCCTGACGCCGCTCCGTCATGTGCGCAAGAAGGGATGCCACAACGGCAAAAGCCGCCAGGACGAAGCAGTACGCTGTGAGCTGGTCCAGGGTCGGTGAAAGGATGGTATCCACGAGGCTGTTGGAGCCGAAGATTGCGGGCAGGGCCTGCGCAAGGGCAAGAGCGGCCAGGGCGAGTGCACTGATGACCAGCCCGACGGGAAACGCGGCAAGGATACCGATCTCCGTCATCAGCCCGACCCCCAGCACCAGCCGAGAGGAGAGAAAGGCGCCGATGCTGTACCCGAAAACGATGAGCAGATACGTCCGCAGAAGCAGGACGATGGAGAGCCACATTCCGGGGCGCAGGAACAACGCGAGGACACTCATTGCCGCCGAGGCCGCGATGCAACCGAAGTAGGTTTCCGGGAAAAAGGCGTGCGTGCTCAGACCAACCGATGCGGGCCAGAAGAAAACCGCCGCCAGGCCGTACGTGAGGCCCAGGACAGCGAGATGGAAAACCTTGACAATTGTCATTCTCCCGAAAAAGGACGAAGCGGTCAGGCTGGTTCCTCGCGCGGACATGATAGAGCCTGATACCGCGGAAGTAAAGGAGGTGACAGCTTCACCCGCGGCTATCGCACGAGCCCACCTTCGCCTGGCAGCTTCATATCCGCCGGTGGACGATACTTTCCCAATCCGCCGCCGATCACGTAGTCCGCGATCTGCTCAAGGGTGGTGATCCATACCCTCTCTGTGCCCTGGATGGAGCCGATTATCCGCTCCAGGAGTCTCATGCGGGAGGGCCGTCCGGTGACAAAGGGGTGTAATGTCAGAACGAAGCAGCCGCCAAACTGATAGTAGCCCAGGAACTCCTCGGACCAGATGTCGAAGACCTTCGATGGGCTGGAAATGCCGTTTCCAAGCTGGGGAGAAGAGCAGTAGCCGAAATGGACCCAATCATCGTTCGTCCAGTGGACGGGGATCTCCAGGAGCCTCTCATGCGCTCCCGCCTGAATGTGATACGGTTCATCATCTCCCATGAGGCTCGAGTCGTATTTGAAATCGTTTTCTTTCAACAACCTCGGCGTTCGCTCACGCATTTCCCACGAAGGCGCGCGGTACCCTCGTGGCCTCTTGCCGGTAATCCGTTGAAGAATCTCTATTCCCTTTCCCAGAACCTCTCTTTCCTGCTCCTCCTCGATGAGATCCGGCCTCTCATGAAGGTACCCATGGTGCGCCACTTCGTGTCCACGACGAGCCATGTCCTCCACCACGTCCTGGTGCCTTTCCGCCGCGTACCCAGGTACGAAGAATGTGGCGCGTATTCCACGATCGTCAAGAAGGTCCAGGATCCTCGGCAGTCCGACTTCAGGTCCGTATGTCGCCTCGGATTGCAAGGACAGGCGGTGCCTCGCGTTCTCCCTGTCGTAGCCAAACGCAGCACATTCCCCGTCTTCATCGAATGTGAATGCCACCGCGCACCTGTTCCCATGAGGCCAGTTCACGCTCCGCTCTCTTTCCCATGAAGAGGCGCGGCACGCGCCGTGCCGCGCCCTGCGTCTTCTCTTTCTATTTCTATGGCAGAAGCTTGAAGTTCGGCATGTAGCCATGGATGCGAAATGCCCGAAACCCTTCCGCGTATCGAAACCCTGACTGCAGGCCGCGAAACTCGCTGATGACCCTGCAAAAATCGGAAAGAGTCTGCGTCTGGAATGTGGCCATCCAATCGAACTGACTCTTGTGAGAAGAGAGACCTTTCAGCTTCTTATCCATGACGTCGGTGATATCGACGTACACTTCCGGCTCGAAATGTATCCCGGCGCCCGTATCCCAGTAGAAGAGTGAGGGAGATTTCTTGATCGGCGGGACATCGGCTTTTACGTTTTTCCCAGGCAGGGAAAGCATGATTCGACTGACGATTGTGGCTATGACGTTGTGGTCTGTGCTCATGTCCCCGGGGAAATGAGTCAGAATGACGTCGGGATCCGCCCAGCGAACCGCATTCAGCACGTTTCTGCGGACGTCCTCGTTCTCGACGAGACCCTCGTCATCGTAGCGGAGGAACCTTACCTGTGCGCTGTAGATCTTTGCAGCTTCCAGCTGCTCTGCTTCCCGGATACGCGCGATCTCCTCCCTTCCCTCGAGTATGTTCGACCCCTGGTTGCCGCTCGTGGCAAGCGCAATGAAAATGCGATGCCCCGCCGCTGCGTATTTCAGCAGGGTCCCGGCGCAGAAGAGCTCCACGTCGTCAGGATGAGCGCCGAATGCAAGAATGTTCATGTCTTTTCTCCTTTTCTGGCACCTGTTTCGATTCAGGCTTTCAAACCAGTCATTGCGATTCCTTGAACGAAATATCTGGACAAGAAGATGTAAAGCAGCAGCAAGGGAAGGCAGGCGATGACGCTCACGGCGAGCTGCTCGGGATAGGGGGTGTTGTACCCTCCCTTGAAGAGAGCGATCCCCTGGGGCAGGACGCGCATGTCGGGGTTGGAAATGAGAATCAGCGGCCACAGAAGGAGGTTCCATACCCACTGGGCATGAAAGATCACGAGGGCCAGCAGCGCGGTTTTCGCCATGGGGACAGCAATCCTTGCGAAAATGGCGTACTCGCTCGCCCCGTCTATGCGCGCGCTTTCCACATAGTCATCAGGCAGGGAATAGAAGAACTGGCGCATCATGAAGACCCCGAAGGCCGTAAGGCCTTCCGGTATGACCAACCCCCAGTAGGTGTTCTGAAGCCCCATTTTTCGAACCAGGATGAAAAGCGGGACCACGATTGCCTCGAAGGTAATCATGATGGTGGCCAGGACCACGGTAAAAAGGAGGGCATTTCCCTTGAAGCGATATTTCGCAAACCCGTACCCTGCCGTGGCTGAGAGAAACAGGCAGAGCAGAACGGCAAGGGTCGTGACTATCACGCTGTTGAGAATGAATCGGAGGAAATTGAAATCTGGAAAAGCGGTGAAGACGTTGTAGTAGCTTCTCCAGTTCCAGACGGGAGGGAGGAACCTGATAGGGATGGCAAGGACATCCTTGTTCAACTTGACAGAGGAGATCATCATCCAGAAAAAAGGAAACACGAAGGCAAGCCCGAGAATCAGGAGAACGGCATAGAGTGCCGACTTTTTAATCGTTCTCACGCCTCATCCTCCTGCCGTCCCTGACTTGAAGAGCCGAAGCTGGAAAATCGAAAATACAAGGAGAGTCACGAAAAACAGCACCGAGATGGCGGCTGAATAGCCGAACTTGCTGAACTCAAAAGCCTGGCGAAAGAGGAGCAGGGAGAGGATCTCGGTTGATCGGCTTGGTCCTCCCTTTGTAATGACGTACTGGATGGAGAACTGTCCGAAGGTGAAAATAACGCAGGATATCACGGCGAGGGCAATCGTGTTCCTTATGCTTGGAATCGTGACGTAGTATAACTGGGCCCAGAACCCGGCTCCGTCCATCCGTGAGGCTTCATACAGGCTCACTGGCACATCGAGAAGCCCCGCAATATAGATCACCATGTAATAGCCAACCGACTTCCATACGAACGTAATGATGATTGCGTAGGGGGCCGCGGCGGTGCTGGTCAGCCACGCGGGGCTCGCTCCGAAGATTGCCCGAGTGACAATGGAGATGATCCCGGTGGATTGATACATGAACTCCCAGACGACGCCCACGGCCACGATGGACAGAATGACGGGAAGAAAGACAAGGGATTGAAGGAGGTTCTTGTGCTGGATCAAACGACTCCCAAACAGGAGAGCGAAGACGAATGCCATGAGATTGATTGCCACCACGCTGATCACGCTGAAATGGAGAGTCCGCAGGTACGAGTTGATGGTTTGCGGGTCGCTCACCATCGTTACAAAGTTCCTGAGGCCGACGAACTTCTGCGGAGTAAGCAAGTCCCACTGGAAGAATGACAGGCGGAAAGCGCTCAGCATGGGATAGATGAGGAAGAGAGAGAAGAAGATGAGCGTCGGCAGGATGAACACGTAGCCATGTCTCTGCAGGCGTGTCACCGAATAGCTGGCCTTTTGCATGCGCCTCACTCTGTGCTCTTTGGGAAAAAGGGCGTCCCCGACGAGATGTCAGGGACGCGCGCAGGGACCCTCTACTGGTAAATGCCTTTCACGTCGCTCTGCAATTGCGTGACGGAGTCTTCAACGCCTACGTTCTGGTAAATAACGCGCGAAATCGCGTCCCACACCGCAGACGTGACCTGGTTGCCCTTGGTAGAGGACAGCCACACTGATGGTTTCGCAAGCTCTCCCTTGAAAACCTGGTCATAATAGGGGATGTACTTTCGGGCGAGAGTCGGATCAAGAGCCTGCTTGCCGTTCGAAAGCCACATGCGCGGCTGATGCAGGCCTTGCTTGATGAACTCGTTTGGCTGGCTCGTCATGGTGTCAAGCCACTCGAAAGTCAGCGCTGGATCCTTGGCAAGACGCGAAACGTAGAGGGCGTTGCCATATCCCATCCCGCCGATATCCTTTCCGTCAGGGAAGCGCGGATACGGGAAGGGTTGCACGTCCTTGCGCTTCACAGAGTAGGTGTCCAGGACGCCCCAATACCAGGTGCCGCCCGTAAGGAAAATGCCGGACTTTCCCGTCCCGAATCCCTCGCGGTCATTGTTTGCAAGGGCAGGATCCCAGATCTTGTCCGTGGTCACGAAATCAGTGTACGTCTTCAACCCGCGGACGAGCGCGTCGGTCTGGTCCATGGAAGCGATCATGCCTTTCTCCGTTCCCCAGTCCAGCCCGAGCTGCTCCATCATCGCAGAGATGACCAGGAAATTGAAGATCCCTTCCTTGGAATTGCACATGAACCCGTTCCGCACGGTGACGCCGTTGTCCACTTTCACCAGCTTCTTGGCGACGGCCACGAAATCCGCCCAGGTCTTGGGAATATCCGTCTTGGGGTTCAGGCCCGCTTCCTTCATGTAGGCAACGTTGATCCACCCCACATAGTCGGACAGCTCGAACGGGATCCCGTAGTACTTGCCGTCCCAGTATCCACCGCAGGTCTGGATTGCCCCCGGGGTCCACATCTTGACCACGTCATCGATGGATGACTTGCCGAATCCCTTCGGATCGATAGGGACCGCCTGACCTGCCGAGAGGAACTCCGCCGACTCTCCGTTGGTCAGCGCGAAGCTGTCGATCTGCCCATTGGCGGCCAGGACGGTGCGGATAATGTTCGCGCGGTCCCCGTCGGGCAGCAGAAGGAGCTTCACCTCCACGTCGGGGTGCTTCTTTTCAAAGATTTTCACCGCATTGAGGTCGATCGGGTCGTAGATCGTCTCTGTCCAGTGGTAGTGCACGATCACCTTCTTGGGTGCAGCCCCCCAGCTAAAGGCAACAAGCACCAGGAATCCCACGATGCAGAAAAGCAATCGCTTCACCATACACCCTCCCCTATGGCACCGGGCCGAGGCCGCGGTCCAACGAAGTCTTTCTTGCGGTCCCAACGGGGCCGTCCGGATCTCACAACCCTTCCATGCTCTCCTTGAATGCTGCCGCGAAAACCTTCGCCTTCTGGTCGATCTCAGCATCCGTGGAATGCGGGTGGACACCGAAGGCCGCGCCCAGCCCCTTGTCCACAACGCCAACGGAGATGTTGATTGCCCGTCCGAGGATGTCGTCCGTGCGCGGGAGCATTCCCTTTCGATATTCCTGCTGGCAGGGATAGCAAGAGCAGTTGTACGGGCACCCACGTTCTATGATCATCTTCTTGCCAAGAATCTGCTCCATGTTGTTGTACACGTGCCACCCTGACTTTGTTACTGTCGTGGTGCCTATCTTCAGCGCCAATCTTTCCGCAACCTGAGCCGTGGGAAGGATGACAGTCAGCAGCGTGCTGCATTCGCCGGCGTCGTCATTGATCTTTCGAAAGCCAAGGCCCGGCAATTTCTCGATCTTCGATTTGAAACGCTCCTTTATTTCGCGCAATCGCTTCATGATGACGTCCAGCCGTCGAAACTGGGCAATCAGAACAGCACCTGTCAATTCGTTCATTCGGTAGTTTTGCCCAACGATCGAACGGTTGCCGATCTCCACTCCCGAGCGGCTTGGAAAGTGCCCCTGGTCGTGGTAACCGAAGGCCCGGAAGTACAGGGAATCATCATCGGTCACGAGCATACCGCCGTCACCCGCGTTGATCGTCTTGAAGATGTTGAAGGAGTAGATCCCGATCTTCCCCAGCGTGCCGAGGCTCTTCTTTCCATAGCTGCCTCCGAAGGCCTGGGCGGCGTCTTCGATGAGGATGAGACCGTGTTTCTCCGCTATTGCACGAAGGCGATTCAGATCACACGGATTGCCCAGCATATGAACCGCCATTATTGCCCTGGTGCGCGGCGTTATCTTCTTCTCAACATCCGCAGGGTCGAGGCTGAGGCTGTCGTCGATCTCAGCGAGGACCGGAACCGCTCGAGCGATGATGATGGAGGATATTGAAGCGATGAAGGTGTATCCGGGAACGATGACCTCATCTCCCGGACCGATTCCGAGGGCGGAGAGCGCGGTAATCAGGGCGGCGGTGCCGGAGGTTACAGCCAGGGCATGCTTCACGGCGAACTTCTGCTCCACCATTTCCTCGAGAGTCTTGACTTTCCGCACAAATGCGGGATCTTTTTCGTCCCCATATCGGAAGAGCCACCTGTTACGCAGAACTTCCAGGACTTCTTTCTCTTCTTCTTTGCCTATCCATTCAAAGCCAGGTCCTGGCATGGACGAACCTCCGTTCGGTGTAATTGGCAGCAAGATCTTAGCACAAACTTGCATGATGTCAACCTTTAAATCCAAAAATGTAAGAAAACGTTCGATATTCCTCGTTAAGTTGTGATAGTTAAATGCTTTTTTAGTTAAACTAATTCTCTTTTCCCTTTCAAAACAGCTAATTTCGTGTTAGCCTTGACATAATTTATGAGCTCAGGAACTGGCAAAGATATTGATGCTGCAATCCTGCAAGCGATCTATGCCCTTGGGACTCCGACACGAAACGAGATCGCGGACTTTACGAACCTGAGCGCTGTATCCGTCACCAAATCGCTTACCAGGCTGATTCCGCAGGGTCTGGCTGAAAGATGCGGCAAGAGAGGGTCCAAAGCTGGCAGGCCGACCGTACTTTACCGGCTCGGACCTGCTGCGGGGTACTCGGTAGGGGTCTCAATCGATGTTGCAGGCTTTCGCTTGACCGCGATCGATGTGCGGCATGAGCTACTCCTTGAACGCGGCGGGTTGTTGTCACTTTCAGCTGATCCTTCGCTTCACGCCGAAGAGATAGTCTCAAAAGTCACCGCGGAGCTTCGGAGCTTCGTCGCCGCGCCGGAACTTGCGGATCGACGGCTTGTTGCAGTCGGAATTGCGCCCCCTGGAATAGTGGACACACAGAAGGGCATTTGGCTCCACGGGCTGCGGATCACCGGCGTCCTCCACGTGGCCCTTGGCGAAACCTTGCGAAGGCTTTTCGGCGTCTCCGTCCTTGTGGAGGATGGGGCTCGATGCCTCGCCTATAGAGAGGCAACACGACGGCCGAGGGATGACGCGCGGAATCTCGTCTATTTCTATCTCGGTTCAGGCGTCGGGGCCGGTATTATCATCGATGGCAAGCCATTCTACGGATGCCGCGGCATGGCGGGGGAAGTCGGCCATCTCATCGTGGAAGAGGGAGGGGTACGGTGCAGCTGTGGCAACGTAGGTTGCCTGGAAACGGTAATCTCCTGCTCCGCGGTTCTCAGCAGATTCAGGGAAAGACTGTCTGAGGGGGTAATCTCCTCGTTGCAGAGGTTTCGCGACGACGGTCGCCTGAGCCTGCAGGTGATCAAGGACGCCGCGGATGAGGGCGACAAGCTTGCAAAATCAACTCTCTTCGAGCTGGGCAGGTTTCTGGGCGACGCGGTGAGCAAGGTCATCAAGCTCTTCAATCCAAGGGAATTGATAATCGGCGGTCCGGTCGCGTTGCTGGGAGAGCACATTCGAGAGTCCTTATGGATAGAGCTCAGGGAGAAGGTCATGCCTGAAATGCTTGTCGATCTCAGTTTGGAAATGTCCCCAACGAAGGTGGGCGATGAGACACTAGGCGCAGCGATGCTTGCTGAAAGGCACTTCTGGAAGCACATTGGTGCGACGGACAGGGAGATCTCAGAATGACGCTTGAATCGATCAATCCAACCACGGGCCAGAGGATCCGGGTTTACACGGGTGCCTCACGCGCCGAAGTCTCTACCAATCTCGCTGCCGCCTCCGCCGCCTCTCTGCGATGGAGCAAAGCAGGCATGGCCGAACGCGCGACCTTTATGCGCAATGCCGCGCGGATCCTTCGGGAATCGAAAGAAAAATGGGCGGTGCTCATGGCGGAGGAAATGGGGAAGCCGGTCGCCCAAGGGGTCGCAGAGGCAGAAAAGTCCGCCTGGGCCTGCGACTATTTCGCCGACAACGGGGAGGCTTTTCTCGCGCCGGTGGAAATAGCGGCGGATACACGCAAAAGCTACGTCGCCTTCCAACCGCTTGGCGTCATTCTTGCGGTCATGCCGTGGAACTTTCCGTTCTGGCAGGTCTTCCGCGCGGCTGCACCCGCGCTCATGGCTGGGAACGCAATGGTCCTCAAGCATGCCTCGAACGTGTGCGGATGCTCGATGGCAATCCAGGCGATATTCGAAGAAGCGGGATTTCCAACAGGCGTGTTCAGCAGCTTGCTCCTGGACTCTGGTGAGGTCGCTGCCCTGATCAAAGACCGGCGGATTCAAGCCGTTACGCTGACGGGCAGTACAGAAGCAGGAAGGTCAGTGGCCCGGACCGCCGGTGAAGCGCTGAAGAAGGTTGTGCTCGAGTTGGGGGGAAGCGACCCCTACCTGATTCTTGAGGACGCCGACCTGGAGCTGGCAGCAAGCAGCTGCGCGGCAGGCAAGTTGATCAATTCCGGACAGAGCTGTATTGCGGTAAAAAGAATAATCGTCGTGCAGAGCATCAAGACGCGGTTCGAGGAGCTCCTGCTCCAACGCATGGGGGAATACAAAATAGGCAACCCCCTCGACAGCACCACGCAGATCGGACCGCTTGCAAAAGCCGATATTCGCGACGCGGTCTCCGTTCAGGTCGAGCGCAGCATCTCCGCGGGCGCGCGATGCATCATGGGCGGAAAGATCCCGAGAACGGCCGGCTTCTTCTACCCTCCGACCGTCCTTACTGATGTCCATCGAGGAATGGCGGTTTTCGACCAGGAGGTATTTGGCCCGGTCGCCGCAATCATTCCCGTTGACAACGAGGCCGAGGCTGTTGACTGCGCCAACGATTCTTCTTATGGCCTGGGCGCGGGCATATTCACACGAGATCTCAAGAGAGGCGAGCGCATCGCCAGAGAAGAGTTGATGGCAGGCAGTTGCTTCGTGAATGCATATGTTCGCTCGGATCCGCGGCTTCCTTTCGGCGGCATCAGAGAGAGTGGATTCGGACGGGAGCTTTCGTCATTCGGTATCCGTGAGTTCGTGAACATCAAGACCGTCTACATTCAATAGTTGCCCCTTAAGGGCAACACCGACCGTTGTTCGACGGCCCCCCCTCTCGTAAGAACCACATATTTTGGCTCCGGCTTCGCAGTTGACAGTTCAAAACAATTAGAATTATGATTCGACCAATAGAATACTCGACCATAATATATCTTTGGTCGAAATAAGCAGTCTGGGAGGTTAGCATTAAATGCACGGCAAAACGTATGAAGATCAAAAGGCTTCAGTGGTCCAAGGCGCTGCATTAGTTATTCAGCAGTTCGGTTTTGGAAAGACAACCATGAACGACATTGCGAGAGCCCTCCACATGGGAAAAAGCTCTCTCTACCACTATTTCACCAGCAAAGAGGACATTTTCCTCGAGGTCTTCAAGAACGAAGTTGCGGAGCTTCGAGACGAGTTCCTCAAGGCAATCGACGCTGAACGGACCCCGGAAGGCAAGATCCGCGCGTACATCCTGAAACGCACGGAAATGTACCGTCGGAAACTGGACCAGCACATGGAGTTCATTGAAGCCACCACGGAACGCTACGAGCTGCTCCTGAGAATCCACCAGATGTTCGACCCGGATGAGATCCGGATCATTTCCAGCATCCTCGAACAGGGAGTTGCCGAGGCACGATTCTCGATTCGAGACATCCCCACCACGGCAACCGCCATGGTCACGGCTTTTCGAGCCTTCGAGTACCCCTTTCCCCCAGCCCTGCAGCCCGCGGATACGGAGAAGACCCTGGATTCCCTGCTCGAAGTCGTCTTTCAAGGGCTTCTCAGAAGGTGACAGATGAAACGACTGGCGGGTTTCGTTTTTCGCAATCGCGCGTCGATCATCGTTGTCTTTCTTGTCCTTACCGCGTTCTTCGCGTTCTGGATCAAGGATCTCAAGCTCAACAGCGACAGCATCTCGTATCTGCCGAAGGATGACGCGGCTGTCCAGCTCTTCAATCACCTGGGAGACACTTTCAAGCAGAACGACGTGGTAGTGGTCGCCGTGGAGTCGGGAGACGTCTTCACCGCCCGGACGCTCCAGGACGTGGACCGCCTGACACAGGCGTTCCAGGCCGTGGACGGCGTCTCCACCGTTCTCAGCCTTGCCGACATGATGGACATCCGCAAGGCACCGGACGGCGGGATCGAGATCGGGAGGCTCTTCGAGCCGGGAAGCGCGCCGACAGCGCCGGACCGGATTCGGGCCCTGCGGGCCACGGTCATGGGAAATGAGAGATACCGCGGAGGCCTCGTCTCAAGGAACGGCCGTGCGACGCTTATCGTCTGCCAGATCAGGTCAGATGCCCGGGCGGGCTCCATCGTCGAGCACCTGAAGGCGGCCGCCGCGGCCAGCCGCGCGGAGGAAAAGCTGTACTTCGGCGGGAACCCGCTGCTGGCCACGGAGCTCAGCTCCGTCATGCTTCGTGACCTGCGGGTCCTGATTCCCGTTGTTTCCTTCCTTATCATCCTCACGCTCTTCTTTGCGTTCGGCACCATCCGGGGGGTCCTCATTCCCCTCGGCTCGGTCCTTATGAGCGCGGTCTGGATCATGGGCTTCATGGCCCTGGTGAAGGTGCCGCTGACACTCGTCTCGAGCATCATTCCAGCCCTGCTCGTGGCAATAGGGACGGCGCCCTGCATCCATATCCTCAGCAAGTTCGATGAGGACGTCAGCCGATACGGAAACCGTGGAGAGGAATCCCAAGGCGCCTTTCGCGAGGTGGGCACCCGCGTTGTCCTGGCGGCCCTCACGATCGTCCTTGGCTTCTCCTCGTTCATTGCAGGCTCATACCTTACGACCATCCGGGACTTCGGAATCTTCGCTTCAGTCGGCGTCATTTTCTCCCTGCTGATCTCCATCATGTTCGTGCCGGCAGTGCTCGGCTCCATGAAGGTTTCCCCTCGCCGTTACCGGCGCGGCGAGGGCCGTCTCATCCCGAGACTCATGGCGACGTGGGCCGGCATCGTAGTCCGTCACCGAAAGACAATCATCGCGGCGAGCGCGCTCATCCTTCTGCTGGGGATGGCCGGGCATCCCCCTGATCAGGCGCGAATCTGAGTTCACCACGTTCCTCGATCAGAAAAACCCCGTGCGGGTCACAGAGGCGCTCCTGCAGCGGGATTTCGGCGGCTCACGTCCGCTGGAGGTCGATTTCACGGGAGACCTCACAAATCCGTTCGTCCTCAAAGAGATGCTTCGATTCGAGAGGTTCATTGCCGGCCAGCATCTTGCGAACAACCCGCTCTCCCTCGCTGACCTGATCGCTGAGATGAACGATCTCATCGACAACCACAAGACCGTTCCGGATGACCGGGCAAGGGTTTCGAACCTGATGTTCATGCTGGAAGGCCAGGATATTGTGAACGGCCTCGTGAGCGAGAACCGGGACGAAGGCCAGATTCAGTCCATGGTAGGTCTCCTGGACAGCGCACGGCTCAAGGGGATGATCGCAGTCCCTGGACCGGTATATCCGCTCCATGAACAGGGACCTCGTGGAGGTGCGGATGGCGTCCCTGTCCCCGCAGGACCGCGCCGAGGTAACGCGGTATCGGACGCAGCGGGCATACGAAGAGCTGCTCTGGCTTATCCAGAAGCGAACGGGCAGGATCGAGTTCGATCCCACGCAAATGAAGGAGGAGATCACGTCCCTCTACCGGGACTCCTGGCCGTCGCCTGACCCGGACGCCGCCCTCTCCCGGGTCCTCCCTTTCACCCCGGCAGAGCTCCAGGAAAACAAGGACTTCCGGTCGGAGGTGGAGGGAGAGCTTGCGGACCTGTCCCAGCTCGCAACCGCCGTGCCTGTGAAGCTGTTCCGCGCCTTGAGCATCTCACGCGGGGCGCAGGCCACTCCTGAGCTCATCACGTTCAACGTTCGCTACACGGGCATGCCGCTCATTTCCTGGCATCTCGATCAGAGCGTCCTGTGGAGCCAGGCAGAAAGCCTTGCGATCGCAATCGTATTCATATTCATGCTCCTGGCTCTGAGGCTCCGGTCCTGGCGCGGCGGGCTCATGGGGCTCGCGCCGATTGTCCTCGCAGTCGTGCTGATGTTCGGCTTCATGGGCCTCACCGGCATCCCGATCAACGTGGCAACGGTCCTTGTCGGCTCCATCGCCCTGGGCATCGGGATCGATTATTCGATCCATTTCAGCGTGAGGTTCTCGACGTACTACCGAGGTCCTTCCACCGCCGCGGCGGCTGTCGCAAAGACCATCCAGACCACGGGTCTGGCAATCATCATCAACGTGCTCGCCGTCACCATGGGGTTCATCGCACTCCTGTTCGCCGATCTTCTGCCGCTGCGGCAATTCGGGATCCTGACCGCACTGGCGATGATCGCCAGCGGCGCAGGCGCGTTGAGCCTGCTTCCCGCGCTGATGCTGAGCGCGCCCGCTGCATTCATGGGCAAGGGGTGGGAGAAGCTTCAACGAAGCACGACGGGGGCGGGCGAAGCAACGCAAAAGACGTGAAGGAGACATTCCATGGGAAGAACAAAGACTATCATCGTCCTGGCAGCCGTTTTCTGTCTGATGGGGGCGGCTGTCCCGGCCCTGGCGCAGGATACCGGTCTGACGGCAGCGCAGATCCTCGACAAGGTGGATGACGCGATCAACGGTCCGAAGGATCAAAGCTACACGGTTCACCTTGTCCTGATCGACAAGGACGGCTCGCAAAAGACACGGGAGATGATGATGCTCCAGAAGGGACGGCAAAAGCGCCTGGTGCGCTTCACGGCGCCGGCAGACCAGCGCGGCATCGCATTCCTCTCCCTGCCGGGAGATCTTCAGTACCTGTACCTGCCCGCCTTCAACAAGGTGCGCAGGATCGCCACTTCCGTGAAGAACACGAAGTTCGCCGGGACGGACTTCACCTATGACGATCTTGAGGCGGCGAGGTGGTCGGATAAATGGGTCCCCTCGATCAAGAGCAGGGATGAAGGCACGACCCTGCTGGAGCTGACTCCAAAGCCCGGCAGGACTTCAGACTACGCGAAACAGATCGTGACGGTTCTCGACGACAGCTTCTATCCTGTTCGCGTCGAGTACTACGACACGGTGGGGACCCTGGCAAAGGTGCTGGTCCGCGGGGACCTGAAGCGGGAGCAGGGATACTGGGTCGCAATGAGCACCTCCATGGAGGACCTCAAGAAGCAGCACAAGAGCCAGATGCTCGTATCCGACCTCAAGCTCGACTCCGGGATCGGAGACGAAAAGTTCACGGAGCGCTATCTCAGCCAGTAGGAGCACCTCATGAAGACAAAGGTTCTCATTGCGCTGCTCGGCTTTTTCGCTTTGGTCGTGAGTCCCGCTGCGTGGGCCGAGCAGAAGCCCGACTCCGGCTCACCGGGAGGCATCTCGCTCGGCGGAGCGGTTTCCACGGATGACCGTGTATCCACGGAAACGGATCCCGAGCTTTCGTTTCAGGAGTATCGCCTGGAGCTTGCGGCGGATGCCAGACCTGCCGAGGCGGCAAAGTTCCATGCGGAGGCATGGATCCGCTCTCCCGGCCTCCTCCCCTCAGCAGTCTCGGGGACTGACCTCTTCTCACCTGGCAGCGTTGCGCCAGTCGTGCTGGACCTTCGGGAAGCGTACTTCGAGCTGAACGGATTCATCTTTGACAATATCGATCTGAAGGTCGGCCGGCAGCGCATTGCGTGGGGAACGGCGGACAAGCTGAACGTCGTGGACAACGTGAACCCGATGGATCTCAGCGACCCGTGGGACTTCGGCAGGCGCCTCGGATCCGACGGCGCTCAGCTCAACGTGTACGCCGCAGGACTGCAGATCACGGCCCTTGCGGTGGCGCAATTCACTCCCGCTGTTCTTCCCGCGGGGCAATGGGCAACCGCCCTCCTGCCCTCCGCGGTGCAGGCGCCTCCCGGGCTGACCCTGGGCAGTGTCAGCTCGACCGCGACGCTCCCCGGTCTGTCCATCGCAAACAGCCTCACCGCGGGACTGAGGGTCAAAGGCAATCTCCTGGGATACGACCTTTCCGTGTCCTATCTCTACGGCAGGCAAAGCCTGCCTGTCATCGACAGCATCGTCATCACGTCACCCGGGTTGCCCGTCGTGAACGCTGTAACGGACCTGACCTATCCCAGGGAGCATATCTTCGGAGCGGACTTCGCGGGATCCGTTCTCGGGATCGGGGTCTGGGCGGAAGCGGCGGTTTTTCTCCCGCAAGAGGTGACCTTGACCACGGACTCCAGCCAGCTTCCGGGCGGAGGGGTGGTCCAGTCTGCCGCGCTGTCCAGCACGCCGTACGTGAAGTTCGTGGCAGGAGGAGACTACACCTTCCCCGGCGATGTCTATCTCAACGGCCAGTACGTGCATGGGCTTTTCCAGGAAGCGGGATCAGGACACCTGAACGACTATTTCTCGGTGGACCTCGAATGGCGCCTGTTCGACGAGAAGGTAAAGCTCACGCTGCTCAGCTTCATCTTCGAGGTGGAGGACTGGAGCGATATTCCGGACAACTACGCGATCCTGGCGGCCCCGTCCATCGGCATCCACCCCATGGACAACGCTGAGTTCGTGCTCGGCTTCCACTGGATCCAGGCCGCCAGCTCCACGGTGTTCTCGGCTCTGAGCGGCCGCAACGAGGTCTTCGCCCACGCCCGCTACAGTTTCTGATGGATAAGGCTATCAGGAAGTACAACGCCGATCTCCTTCGCGGAAGCACCGATGGCCTGCTCCTGCACGTGATCAACGAGCTGGGGGAAACCTACGCGTACCGCATCATCAAGGAGCTCGATGCAAGAAGCGCCGGATACTTCCGATTCAGCGCGGGAACCACGTACCCGGCGTTGCACAGGCTGGAGGATCAGGGACTCATACACGGAGAGTGGAAAAAAATCGACCGCGGCGCCGCGCGGCGCTACTATACCATAACGGGTGCGGGGCAGGAGCTGCTGTGCAGAAAGCGTGTGATGTGGCGTGATTTTACGCGCGCCATGGCGCTTGTCATAGCCGTGAAAACGCTTCCATGACCCGCGCGCGCACTGATACTTGAAGTTGCAATTGCCGCCAAGGGAGGTGACTGAAGGCTGCCGACCCTGTGGCCACTACCCCTGCCGATTCAGAACCTTGGGCTACTGAGAAACAATAAGAGACGCATAGCTGCTCCACCAGGTGGCAGTCGTATATGTGGCAACGCTCGCGGCCGGAACCATGATAGTCGAAAGCCTGGCACAACCCGCGAACATCGCCCCTGAGTCAGAAGAAGGAGGGACCAGGGGATTGAGGATGACGCTCGTCAGATTCCCACAGTTCCAGAAAGCTTCACTTCCGATGAAAGCTACCTTGCCAGGAATTGAGATGCCGCTCAGGCCGGTAGCTGCAAATGCCTGGTCACCGATGGATGAGACGCCGTTCCCCAGGGTTGCGGTGGTCAAACCAGAACAGCCTTGAAACGCACTCTGACCGACGGTTGCTACGCTGTCCGGCAATGACAAACTTGCCAGGTTCGCGCAGGCTCCAAAAGCGTACAACCCAAGAGAAGCTACCTTGCTGCCGATCGTTACGTTCGTCAAGCTCAGGCAGTCATAGAACGTCCAGTCAGGAATCGTAGTGAGGCCGTTCCCAATAGTCGCGTTTGCCAGGCTGATACAACCGTAGAATACGTTTGTCCCGAGGGAAAGGACACCGTCTGGGATCGACACGCTTGTCAGCCCAGAGCCCTGGAAAGCCGAGCCTCCAATGGAAAGCACGCTGTTGGGGATCGTTACATTCGTCAGCTTTGTGCAACCATAAAACGCATTTCCGCCTATGACCGTTACACTGCCCGGTATTGTCACGCTCGACAGGTTCTTGCAGCCGTTGAACAGATTGCCTCCCAACGAGCTCACGCTGCCGGGGAGAGAAACACTCGGCAGGACGACGCAATTCATGAACACGCCGTTGCCCAGAGCAGTCACGGTGCCTGGCAGATTCACACTGTTCAGGCTCGCGCAACTGCTGAAAGCTCCGTCCCCAATGGAGGTGACCCCCGACGGGATTGTGACGCTCGTCAGGCCGGTCGCGGAGAATGCATTTGTGCCAATTGATTTCACGCTGCCGGGTATCGTGACATTTGTCAGACTTGCGCAGCCCTCGAACATCGAATTACCGATTGAGACGACCCCGCTGGGAATCTCAACGGATGTCAGTCGATAGCAGCCGTAGAAAAGCGAATCACCGAAAGAGGCTGAGCTGCCAAGAATCGTGACGCTGCTGAGTCCGGCGCAATTTGCAAATGCGCCATAACCCAGGGTCACAGTGCTTGCGGGCAACATTATACTTGCGAGATTTCCGCAGTTTTCGAAGGCTTGCTTCCCGATCGAGGTGATACCGTTCGGCACCGTGACGCTCGTCATTGCACAACCGTCGAATGCATAGTCACCGATGCTCGTGACCGGCGATCCTTCCCAGGTGGCCGGAATAATCACATTTCCGTCGGAGCCGGTGTAGGCTGTTACGCTGTAGGCTGTGTTTCCGTTGACAGGCGTGAAAACGAGGCCTGGCGTGTATGTCAACCAGATAGCGTAGAGAGTCACATTCGCGTTGCCCATCATGAAGGTCTGACCGGGAGCATACCAGGTTCCGCCGCCGTTGGCTTGCGTGTTCCAATACGCGAAGTTGGAGCCAGGGCTCGTGAGGTAGCCGCTGTTGCCCGACACCGTGACCATCTGACCTTGTCCATAGAAATTTGGATCTGTAGGAGGCGTTCCTCCAGTGTTGCCGTTGCCATTGTACATGACGCGGTACGCCGCGTTTACCGTCACGGTCGCCACAGCGGAAATCGCCGAGCCTTCAGCGAGCTTGAAGTAGTAGCTTCCTGCCACAGACGTGGCGTCCGCCGCCATGGTTATCACAGCCGCGTTGCCGGTCACGGCGGTTACCGAGGGCGTTATGCCGGTCGGCGCCGTTGTCGTGGCGGACCCGGCCGTCGAGGTGTACCAGGTAAAGGTGCCCGTGGTTCCAGCACTCACATTGGCGGTGCTCACCGCGAACGTGGCGGCTCCCGCAGTGCCGCTGATGATGGTTCCTGTTTGACCAGCCAGGGTGACAGTCGGGGTCCCCGGCGAAGTCACTGTCACGGTCGCCACAGCGGAAATCGCCGAGCCTTCAGCGAGCTTGAAGTAGTAGCTTCCTGCCACAGACGTGGCGTCCGCCGCTATGGTTATCACAGCCGCGTTGCCGTTCACCACGGCTACCGAGGGCGTTATGCCGGTCGGCGCCGTTGTCGTGGCAGTCCCGGCCGTGGAGGTGTACCAGGTAAAGGTCCCTGTGGTTCCAGCACTGACGTCAGCAGTGGTCACCGCGAACGTGGCGGTTCCCGCAGTGCCGCTGGTGAGGGTTCCTGTTTGACCAGCCAGGGTGACAGTCGGTGTCCCTGCCGAGATCACCGTCACGGTCGCCACAGCGGAAACCGCCGAACCTTCAGCGAGCTTGAAGTAGTAGCTGCCCGCCACAGCCGTGGCGTCCGCCGCCATGGTTATCACCGCCGCGTTGCCGGTCACGGCGGTTACCGAGGGCGCTATGCCGGTCGGCGCCGTTGTCGTGGCAGTGCCGGCCATGGATGTGTACCAGGTAAAGACCCCTGTGGTTCCAGCACTGACATCAGCGGTGGTCACCGCGAACGTGGCGGCGCCTGCAGTGCCGCTGGTGATGGCTCCCGTTTGACCAGCCAGGGTGACAGTCGGAGAATTACCTGCGACGGTCGAGGTCCCCCCGCCTGGCACCGGGCATCCGGTGAAAATGAGAAGCGCGAGCAGCAGAGAAGCTCCAAAGGCGAGACCATTCTTCATGGACATTCTCTCCATCAACGGGCCCCCGTTCACACGGGGGCAAAAACAAAGCGGGATCGGTCCCCGCTTGTGCACCGATCCCGCTCTCCACTTTCTCAATTATGCTTTTGCGACATGATGGGGCAGCAGGGGAAGGAACGACAATCAGGTAGTTGCCTATTTTGATAGGGGAAACTCCCGACTGGGGCGCCGCCGCAGTCACCTGATGGCGGAATCGATTTTTGCGTCGATCAGGTAAGGCCCGCCGCTCGTGAAACCACGCAGCAGCGCGGCGGAGACATCAGCCGCTCGGGTGACCTGTTCGCCCGGCACACCGAGAGAGCGAGCCAGGGCAACGTGATCGATGAGCGGTCGATCCAGATCCATTCCAACGAAGGTTTCATCGCATGCAGAGAAGCCTTTGAGGGAGAGCACGCGCTGCTTGAGAATGCGATAGCAGGCGTTGTTGAAGATGACAAAAACAACAGCAATTGAATCTCGCGCGGCAGTCCACAAGGCCTGGATTGTATACATCGCGCTGCCGTCTCCAAGGAGAGCAACAACCGGGCGTGCAGGGAGGGCAAGCTTGATCCCCATTGCGGCAGGAAGGCCCCACCCGATGCCCCCACCCCTCATCCCGAAGAGTGCTTTCGAGTCTGCGCAGGGAAAGAACTGGCGGATGCCTTCTACGGAAGAAAGGACCTCTTCGACGATCGTCACGTCCTTCGGGACGCCGCGCGCAACGGCCTGAACGAGACTGAGAGCGGAGATCGGGGTCAGGGCCGAATCCTTTGTCGCGCGCTTGTTCAGCTCTTCCAGCACTCGCCGGTGCTCCGCTCCGGCGGCCTCTCTTCGTCGAGCCGCGTCCGGATGGCCTTGCCTGGAGGTATGTCGGCGAAATGCCTCCGTGAGCTCCGGGAGAGTGACCTTTGGATCCCCCTGGAGCGCAACGGTCGCGGGATAGTTCTTGCCGAGCTCCCACGGGTCCTGATCGAGATGAACCACGACAAGCCCCGGGGGGAACGGGTCGATCTGGTCCGGCAGCGAAAGGGTGAAAAGGTCCGCTCCCACCGAGAACAGCAGGTCATGGCGGTCGAGCATCGCACGAATCTGCGGAGCAAGACGCGACATGGAGCCGGCGTACTGCGGGTGAGTGAACGGGAATGCGCACGTTGAGGCCATGCACTCGTTGATCACCGCGCAGCCGACAAGCTCCGCAAGCTCCACAAGCTCAGCGAGCGCGTCACCATGGGCCACAACATCTCCCACCACAATGAGAGGGCGCTCGGCCCTGGCCAGGAGACGCGCAGCCTGATCGATTGCCGAGCGATCGGCGACCATCCCCGAGGCTATCCTTGTGGGACTCAACAGATCGTAGTCGCGCTCGCTGTTGAGCACGTCGACGGGAAGCGAGAGAAAGACCGGCCCTGTCGGATGAGCGAGGGCCGTTTTCGTGGCACGCCGCAGGAGACGTGGCAGATCCTCCGCCCTGCGGACCTCTCCCGACCACTTGACCAGCGGCTTGGCCAGCGGAGGAAGGTCGGCCCACACGACCGGCTCAGTGGCCGTGAACGACTGGTCGTGCTGGCCTGCCGTCAGGAGGAGCGGAGCCCCGGATTTCTGGGCGTTGTAGAGCATGCCCAGGGCGTTGCCGAGCCCGGGGGCGATGTGCACGCTCGCCACGGCGAGGCCGCCGCTCCCCAGCGCGAACCCGTCCGCCATTCCGACAGCCACTGACTCGTGAAGAGCCAGCACGTAACGGATGGAGGGCTCCCGGACAAGTGCGTCCATGAGCGGAAGCTCCGTGGTGCCAGGGTTGCCGAAAATGACCCCCACCCCTTCCTGTTTCAGGATCTCGAGGAATGCCTGCCTGCCGGTGGTTTGTGCCATGACTCCGTATGATATCCTACAGGAAGCTTTTTGTGAGGCCTGTCGAGGACGGGGTCATGCCCCGCGGTGTCCGGGAGCGCCGGCTTCTATGGATGCACTCTCAAGACGATGCGACCCCTCCCGTGCCTTGCCTGGCTCAGGTCCTGCGCTGCCCCCGCCTCAGCCAACGGGAAGATCCTGCCGACTTCGGCGCGCAAGGTTCCCGCGGCCGCCATTTCACCAATCATCTTCAATTTCTCGGTTGGTCCGCGATTCGAATGGACAGCCTTCACCCCACGTGCCCTGGCCTTTTCTTCCGAAACCTGGCCGGCCATGGTCACAAGCACGCCTCCCTTTCCGAGCAGTCCATAGGATCTTTCCAGGGTTTCCCCGCCGACCGTGTCGATGACGACATCAGCATCCTTGATTTCCGCGTCAAGGGATCCCTTCGTATAGTCCACAAACCTCTCCGCCCCGATGGATTTCACGAACTCCTGGTTGGCAGCGGAAGCCGTTCCGGTCACGCGTGCCCCCTTCATGCGGGCGAATTGAACCGCAAAAAGCCCGACTCCTCCAGCCGCGCCCTGGACAACGACGGTCTGTGCAGCCTTGATTCCGGCATCCTCGACCGTCTGCCAGGCCGTCAGCGCTCCAACGGGGAGGGTGGCAGCCAGCTCGAAGCTCACGCTATCCGGCTTGGCCGTGACATCACTGGCTGATGCAATTGCGTATTCAGCGTATGCGCCTTTTGCAACACCGAAGATGGCTTGTCCCTTTTTCAAGGTCCGCACTCCTGGACCGAGCTCTTCGATGGTGCCGGAGACATCGATGCCGGGGATGAAAGGGAGCTGGAGCGGCATGTAGTCCTTGAGGAAGCCGGCCCGCAACTTCCAATCGACGGGATTGACTCCAGCGAAATGCACCTTGATCAATACCTCGTTGGCCTTTGGCACGGGCCGGGGGATTGTTTCCAGGATCAGTTTTTCTGAACCGCCATACTCATGAAAACGGATCACCCTCATTTGTTCAGACATATGACACTCCTTCTTGAATCTTTTCACAAACGTAAGCAATGGATGCCCGAACGCCAACTCGGGACTCTCGTTCAAGCTGCCGTCGCCGCCGGGCTCGAGTATGCTGGCGGGCACGAATCGGTTTCGATATACTCCGATCTGGGAGGGGCAGCATGAACCGAGTAGTCGTTGGGAAGGACGTAATCCCCTTCTCAATTACCTATAGTCCGAAGGCAAGGAGAAAGAGAATTGTCATAGCCCCGTCCGGGGTGAGAGTGGTCCTCCCTCATGGATCACAGGAGAAGGAAGCAACTGAGCTGATCGAAAGCTTGAAACACAGGGTCCATCGTGCCATGGAAAAAGTGTTGAAGCAGGATGAGAGGCTCAAGGGAGTTACGGACATCCACTATGTTTCGGGAACGAAAATACCCTTCCTGGGAAACGAGCTGCCTTTGCTTGTCTGCCCGGAACGGAGAAAGCGCTCTCGTCTTGAATACGATGGCCGCCTGATCGTGAGAGTCCCCGTTGGTTTGCCGTCTCAGGGTATGAATGCGGAGGTGAAAAGAAAGGTCGAAGGTTGGATCAAGAAGGAAATGCATGGGGAAGCTGCGGGAGGAATCACGTCATAAACTTGAATTGGAAGCTTGCCCTGTTTCCACGGAAGGCCTTTGAGTACGTTGTTGCCCATGAAATGTGTCACATGCGGCACCTGGATCACTCGAAGGCGTTTTGGAAGCTTCTTTCCTCACTCATGCCCGGATATCAAGAGCAAAGAGATTGGCTGAAGTTCAGAGGGCACGGCTGTCCGTAGGAGGTCCCTCTCCCCAAGACTTGACCGGTGTCTTCATTGGCTCAATAATCGGGAAGTGTGAAGATCGAGAATTGGATTGAGGCCAACGAGTCCAAGATCGATTCCGACCAATTGTTCAGCGAATGGGTAGAAATGCACTCCACTCACAACTATTGGAGGGAAGAACAAGCGTCCATAATCGTTCGAACCTTGGAATCGATCGACGTCGAACATCCAATCGTCATTGATCTCATATGTGGAGCCGGAGGGCTTTCCGAGTTTTTGCTGAAATGGCTTCCCAATGCCAGGATTATTGGGTTGGATGCCAACCCGTTTCTCCTCATGATATACAGAAATCATCTTGCGGAGTACAAGCACAGGTTTTCTCTTGTTCAAGGAGATGTCAGAGACGATCGAGCGATAAAGGGAGCAGGGACCTTCCACGCCGCGGTTTCCTTCACTTCTTTCCACAATCTCACCCGTCAAAGCATACTGAAGGTTTATCACAATCTCCATGAGTCCCTTCCGAAGGGTGGGCTGTTTGTAACTGGTGACGTTACGACACTATCGGACACCTGGTTGGAGGGGCTTCACCTATCCGCGAGGTCCGAGAAGCCTGTAATTCGGATGGTCGACTTCTGGCAACGAATAAAGGACAGATACGGCATTGCAGAAGAGATTGACGAAATGAATGCACTCACTTCCATCAGGGATACCCCGGAACACGGGTACCCGCCATCCTTCTACGTCAACAGCTTGCGGTGGGCGGGATTCGGAATTGCCGATGTGGTTTTCCAGGCTGGAAACAGGATCGTGTATTGCGGGAAGAAAGTCTAGAAACAGATCCCCTTCTAGTTCTGCCGGAATCTCTTTCCCTGCCACTGTCGAAACGCAAGCCGCGCGAGCCGTTTCTCCGCCGCGCTTCCCTTCTTTTCGAAGAAGAGCACCTGCGCCTTGGCTTGTTCGTCGTTCGAAAAGGCTTGTTGAGCGTCTACCACTTTTTCTGTTGGCTTTCCATTTTCAATCCAATAGACCGAACCACCAATCTTGGGCATGTAGCAAAATCCTCCTGAACAGTTGAAGACATCACAAATTGCGTTTGTTGTCAACCTGTCATGAGTTGCTGTGTGATGAGTTGCTGTGCCATGACGTGATGAGCAATCACTGCGCGTCTCTCAGTTCCTGGTATTGCGCAGTCTTTCTCAGCTTGTCGTTCTGCGCGGCGTAGTCATACGCAGTCTTTCCATCATGGGATTTTGATTTCCCATTCGCTCCCGCCTCCAGGAGCACTGAGATCACTCGGGGAGTCTGGTTGTACCTGGCCGCCATCATCAAGGGTGTCAAGCCGTTCGTGTCCCGGACTTCGATCTTTGCCCCCGCTTTGAGAAGCGCGGAGATGACGTCTGCGCTCTTGTTGTCGATGGCTGCCACCATCAACGGCGTCCAGCCATTCCTGTCCTGACTTTCGATATCTGCCCCGGCTGTCAGAAGCGCGGAAATGACGCCGGCGTTGCGGCTATGCATCGCGGCATACATGAGTGGCGTCCAGCCCTTCGCGTCCCGCGCGTCGACCTTTCCCCCCGCTTTGAGGAGCGCTGTGATGACCTCTGGGTTCTGGTTGTGCCTCGCCGCCACCATGAGCGGCGTCCGGCCGTCTTTGTCAGGTTCGTTGATATTCGCCCCCGCTCTCACGAGCATCGAGACGACCTCGGGATTCGGATTGGACCTGGCCACTGCCATCAAGGACGTCCTCACCTCCCTGGTGGGCCGGTCCACCTTTGCCCCAGACTGCAGAAGCGCGGAGATGACCTCGGGATTCGGATTATTCAGGGCCGCGCGGGTCAAAGGTGTCAGGCCCTCCTCGTCCCGGTCATCGACCTTCGCGCCCGCCTGCAGAAGCACTGTAATGACCTTGGAGTTCAAGGTATCAGAGGCTGCTATCATGAGGGGTGTCAATCCCTCCCCGTTGCGCTGGTCGACCTTTGCACCAGCATGGATGAGCGAGCTGACCACGTCTGGATCAGGGTTGTGAGAGACAGCCACTGTCAAGGGCGTCCGGCCTTCCGCGTCCTGCTCGTCCACTTTGGCACCTGCCTGCAGGAGCGCGGAGATCACGTCCGCGTTCGGGCTGGAATAATCCGCCGCCCATAGCAAGGCCGTCCGGCCCTGTTCATCCCGGTCGTCGACTTTCGCTCCCGCCTGCAGGAGCGCAGAGACAACCTCGGGGTCCGGGTTATGAGAGACTGCCATCAGGGGCGTTCTGCCCTTTGCGTCCCGCGCCTCGACTGGCGCTCCCGCCCGCAGCAGTGTCGTGACGACCTTGGGATTATGATTGTGCAGGACCGCCATCATCAGGGGTGTCCAGCCGTCCGGGTCCTGCTCGTCGATCTTCGCTCCCGCCTGGAGGAGCGCTGAAATGACCTCGGGGTTCGGATTGTTCAGGGCCGCAATCATCAAGGGGGTCCGGCCACCAGGGTCCTGGTCCTCTACTTTCGCTCCTGCCTCCAGGAGCACGTTGATGACCTGCGGGTCCTCGCTCATGAAGGATGCAGTCATCAAGGGTGTCCAACCGTCGATGTCCCGCTCTTCGACCATGGCCCCCGCCTGCAGAAGCGCGCTGATCACCTCGGGGTTCCGGTTGTGCAACACCGCTATCATCAAAGGCGTCCAGCCGTTCTTGTCCCGGTCGTTTATGTTGGCGCCCGCTTTCACGAGCGCTGCGACGACCCCTGGATCCTGGTTGTAGGCTGCTGCCAACATCAGGGGGGTCTGGCTGCTCACTTCACGGTCGTCAATTTTCGCTCCTGCGTTCAAGAGCAGGGAGATGACGTGCGGGTCGCGATTGCTCCTGGCCGCGAGGATGAGGGGGGTCTGGCCATTCTGGTCGCGCTCCTCGATGTTGACCCCCGCTTGAAGGGCAGTCTTGATTTGTTCCAGCGTTCCGTCTTTCACCAGCTCCAGCAAGCTCAGAGCAGATGAATCCAACGATGCTGCAAGCAGCCCAAGGACGGCAAAGCTCATGATCAGCTGCCCGGAGCGCCTTCCCACGATCCCCATTCTCCATTTTTCCGGGCTCCTCGTCGATAGGCAATCTCCCCGTGCCGTCAACGGCCTTCATGGAAACCTTCAGTCAACCGGCCCTGCTTTCAACCCCGGTTCAGGAGCGGTTCCTCTTGGATGTAACGTCGATATAGACCGCCGCGATGATGACAAGGCCGCGGATGATGTACTGCCAGAAGACGTCCATGTTCATGACGCTCATCCCGTTCAACAGGCTGGCGATGATCAGCGAACCGACGATGGCGCCGAAAATGGTCCCCTCCCCGCCCATGAGGCTCGTTCCTCCGATGACGCAGGAGGCGATGGCGTCCAGCTCATAGTTGACGCCTCCGCCGATGGTGCCTGCGGCCACGTAGCCGGTCAGGACGATCCCGGAAACTCCCGTCAAGAGCCCCATGAGGATGAACACCATGAACACGAGGCGGTTGATGTTGATTCCAGAAAGCCGGGTGGCTTCCTTGTTGCCGCCCAGCGCGTAGGTGTAGCGGCCGAACTTCGTGTTGTTGGCAAGGTACGTGAAGATCACGGCAACCACGGCCATGAGGAGAACGGGGTTGGGGATGCCGCGGTAGCTGTTCATTATATAGATGAAAAAAATCACGAGACATGAGATGAGAAGGATCCTCAGCAGGTCCTGGTACACCGGCACGAGCTTGAATCCGAACTCCTTTCTCTGCTGCCTGCCGCGCAACACAAAGAAAACCACCAGCACCACGACAATAGCGCCCAGAATCCACCCCACCATCGCGGGCACGTACCCCTGGGCAATGAGCCGGAAATCATCCTCGTAGATCGTCAGCGTTTTCCCCTGGGTGACGGCAAGCACTCCTCCCCGAAAGATCAACTGCCCTCCGAGGGTCACGATGAAGGCGGGGACTCCGAGGTAGGCAATGATCGTGCCCTGCCAGACTCCGACGATCAGGCCGACAAGAAGGGCAGACACGATTGCGATGATCGTATTGAGAACGCCCAGAGGTCCCGCCGCCATGGCGGGAAAAATGCCGTGCAGGATGGCCGGCATGGTATTCAACTGCAGGTAAGCGGTCACCGCGCTCACCAGCCCGGTCGAGGAGCCGACGGACAGGTCGATGTTCCCCGTAATGATGACCAGCACCATGCCGATCGCCAGGAATGACACGATCGTGGTCTGGCGGAAAAGGTTCGAAAGGTTCCGCGGTTCGAAGAAAACCCAGTGGGTGAGGCTGCCAAAGAGAAGCCAGATCAGCGCAAGCGCGATGATCATGGTGTACGTCCGAATGTTCGTTCGGATACCGCGCGTGATGGTCGCCACCGAAGTCGTCTTGGTTGCCAGCATTACCTCACCTCACTCGTTGCGCCTGCCAGACCTGTCGCCATGGCCATGAGCTTTTCCTGCGTCGCATCGCGCCGGTCGATGATTCCGGCGTTTTCCCCCTCGTGCATGACGAGGATCCGGTCGCTCATGCCCAGGATCTCGGGAAGCTCGGAGGACACGAGGATGATGGCGACCCCTTCCTCCGCAAGCTTGTTCATGAGCTTGTAGATCTCGTACTTCGCCCCGACGTCGATCCCCCGGGTCGGTTCGTCCAGGATGAGAACCTTCGGTTCGGACATCAGCCATTTCGCAATGACGACTTTCTGCTGGTTTCCGCCGCTCAGGCTGTTGACGAGGGCCTGCAACGTCGGCGTCTTGATGGCAAGATACGTCGCCATGGATTCGCACGCTTTGAGCTCCGCGTTCCTGTTGATGGAGAGGAACCCTGAGAATCGCTCCAGGTTCGGAAGCGACATGTTCTTGAGGATGGATTGATCGACGACGAGCCCCATGCGCTTGCGATCCTCCGGAACGAGGCTGATCCCGTTGTTCATGGCGTCGCGCGCGGAATCTATCTCCACGGGAGCACTGTCGAGAGTGACCTCTCCGCTGCGGTTCTGGCCGTATTCGCCGAAAATCGTCGTGACCAGCTCGCTGCGGCCCGAGCCCATGAGGCCGGCAATACCGAGGATCTCCCCCTTGCGCACGGAAAAGGAGACGTTCTTCACAACTTTCTTTCCCGCCTGATACGGGCTGTCCACGGACAGGTCTTTGACTTCGAGGACGACTTCCCCGGGGGACCGCGTCGCCGGTGGGGAATCGTTCCCGCATCTCCCGCCCGACCATCATCGAGATGATCTTTTCGTAGGTTGCATCTTTGGTGGCCAGGGTCCCGACGACACCCGCCGTCTCGAAGAACCGTGATGGTGTCCGTGATGCGGAAGAACTCCTCGACCTTGTGCGAGATGTAGATGCAGGTGACGCCGCGTTGCTTGAGATGGGCAAGGATGCCCATGAGGATATCGACTTCGGCCTCCGTGAGGGCGGAGGTGGGCTCGTCCAGGATCAGCACCCGCGCGTTCTCCGAAAGGGCCTTGGCGATTTCCACGATCTGCTGCTGGCCGACGCCCAGGTTGGTCACGACGGAGGACGGGACAATGCGAAGGTTGTATTCATCGAGAACCTTTTGGGTCTCATGGTAGAGCCTGTTCCAGTTGATCACCCCGCTTGCTCCCGGTTCGCGGCCCAGGAAGATGTTCTGCCCCACGGTCATGAGCGGTATCAATGCGAGCTCCTGATAAACGATCGCTATTCCCTTTTCAATGGCCTGTCGTATCGAATCCTTCCCGAAGCGCAGCTCCTCCCCGTTGTAGACGATGCGCCCCTCATAGGAGTCGAAGGGATACACGCCCGCGAGGATCTTCATCAGCGTGGATTTTCCCGCGCCGTTTTCCCCGCAGATCCCGTGGATCGTTCCTCGCTTCACGGAAAAAGAGACGTCGCTCAGAGCGACCACGCCGGGGAACTCCTTGGTCACCTGTTGAATGTCAAGGATGATGTCATTCATCTCGCTCATGCTGGCCATGCCCCTCGATACCGGGAAGCGAGGGTGCATGCCCTCGCTTCCCTCCTTGGTGAAGATGCAATTCCGAGCGCAAGCGGCTGCTCCGCGCTCGTCAGCGCGGTGAACTACGGTCTCGGCCGGCTTCTCGAGTCCGGGACGTCCCGATACACGTCGTCATAGCTCTGGAAACCGCTCTTGACGATCTGATCGTAGACATTGGACTTGTCCACCTGGACGACCGGGAGGAACTTGCAGGGCACCTGGCCCATCTGCTTCTTGTCCAACGTGAGGTCGGCAAGGTTGTACATCTTCAGCCCTTCGATCTGCTGTCCCTTTGCAAGCTTGATGGCCATGTCGATGGCCATCGGCGAGAGCAGGCGGACGTCCTTGTAGACGGTGACGGTCTGCTCGCCCTGCACGATGGAGTTGCAGCCGGCGGCAGTGGCGTCCTGACCCGAAATCGGCACCTTGCCGGCCAACCCCTGGGCCTTCATGGCCTGGAGCGCGCCGCAGCGCGGTCCCATCGTTGGAGGCGACAACGGCATCGATCTTGTTGTGCTGCGCCGTGAGGACGTTCTCCATGATCTTGGTTGCCGTCGGGGGATCCCAGTTGTCTACCCACTGGTCAGCGACGATCTTGATCTTGCCGCTGTCGATGAGCGGCTTCAGGACCTCCATCTGGCCGTTGCGGACGAGGACGGCGTTGTTGTCCGTCGGGCTTCCGCCGAGGAGCATGAAGTTGCCGTGGTCCACGACCTTGATGACTCCGCGGGCCTCGGCGCGTCCGACCTCGGTGTTGTCGAACGAGATGTAGGCGGAGATGTTCGTCGACTTGATGAGCCGGTCGTAGGCGATGCACTTCACCCCGGCCTTTACCGCCTCATCCACCGCCGTGGCTGCCGCCGCGCCGTCTTCTGCAATGATGATGATGACGTTCACGCCCTGCAGCGCCATGTTCTCGATCTGGTCGTTCTGCAGCTTCGCGTCATGGTTGGCAACCTGCGAGACAACTTGCGCGCCCTGGGCTGCGGCCAGCTTTGTCATGAGGGCCTGTTCGACCGGCCAGCGCTCGGTCGCGAAGTCAGAGAAGGAGAGGCCGATCTTGATGGCCCCACCCTTGGCGGGAGCCTTCTGCTCGCCCGTTCCAGACGCAAAGATCATGCCGCCCAGGAACAGGACGGTGAGCAGTACGAGATACGCTTTCCTCATAAGGAAACCTCCTTGAATTGAGCTACCCATCGAATGCAATTCATGTGCCAAGTGTCTTCCCTGAATCGGTTGTACTAATTTGTTCCTGGAGAAGCAATTAAGGGAAGCGTTCCGGGTGGCAGCCGCGCGGCGGCGGGGGCACTGAGTAGACCCTTACCCATCACGGCTTTCTCATATTGTACTCATTTCCTCACGGGCATAGGACATTTGACCGCTTGTGCGGCAGTTTATCATGACGCTATGAGCTTTACGATTCTCATCGTCGATGACGAACGGGAGGTATGTCTCTCCCTTGGCGAAGTGCTCCGGTCCAAAGGCTACATGACCTTGCATGAGGATGAACCGCTCAAGGTGCTCTCTCTTCTGGAGCGAGAGAAGGTTGACGTGATACTCATGGACGTCCGCATGCCGGCGCTGGGCGGCATAGATCTCCTCAAGACAATCAGAAAGACGCGGCCCCTTGTCCCCGTCATCATGATTTCCGGGTACGCCTCCGTGGAGAGCACGGTGAAGGCAATGAAGTATGGCGCTTTGAACTATTTCGCAAAGCCCGTGCAGCTGCCGGAGCTGCTGCGGGAAATCCGCCACGTGGAGAGCTCCGTACGCATCAAGAGGCCCATTCCTGATGCGCAGACCATCGTCACCCAGAATTGGAGAATGGACGAGGTCCTCCGCCTGACGGAAAAAGCGGCTCCCACCGAGGCATCCGTGATAGTCCTTGGTGAGAGCGGCACGGGCAAGGAGCTGGTCGCAGATCTCCTTCATCACGCGAGCAAGCGCAAGCACAAGTCGTTGATCAAGGTCAATTGCGCAGCCATTCCCGACAACCTGCTGGAGAATGAGATGTTCGGGCATGAGAAAGGGGCCTTCACCGATGCGCAGAGCCAGCAGAAGGGAAAGATCGAGCTGGCGGATGGAGGCACGATCTTCTTCGACGAGATCGGTGACATGAGCCTGCAGACACAGGCCAAGATGCTTCGCGTGGTGCAGCAAAAGCATTTCACCCGGCTGGGGGGTTCGGTCCCCATCAGCGTGGATTTCCGCATCATAGCGGCGACGAACAAGAACATCGAAGAAATGATCGCCCAGGGAAACTTCCGCGAGGATCTCTACTATCGGCTCTCCGTCATCACGCTGAAGTTGCCTGCCCTTCGCGACCGAAAGGAGGACATCCTTCCCCTTGCCCTCCATTTCGCGAGGGAGTTCAACCAGGCCTACGGGAAGAGAGTGCTTGGCATCTCGGAGAGCGTGAGCGGGATGCTCGGGGAGCACACCTGGCCGGGCAACGTGCGCGAGCTGAAGAACATCATGGAGCGGGCAGTGATTTTCTGCGAAACCGAGCTGATCGAGCCCCGGGATCTTCCTGAGCAGTACCGCACCGTCAATCGACGCGCTGACGGCTTCGAGGCCATTCGGGAGTTCTCCTCGGAGAAGGCACGCTCCGTGATCCGCGAGGCGCTGCTGCAGACGAACGGCATCAAGGGGGAGGCGGCGCGACTCCTGAAAATCACCCGCAAGACCCTCTACAACAGGATGAAGCGACTGAACCTGACATGAGCACATATCCTGCGCCGCCTTTGCTCGCTCCCTGTCACCAGTGCCTCCTGCGGATGCGCAATATCCACGTCTCATACAACGGCGTGCCGGCCTTGAAAGGGGTGGATTTCGACCTGTACGAGGGGGAGATCCACGCGCTGGTGGGCGAGCACCGCGCGGGCAAGTCATCCCTGGTCAAGCTGATGAGCGGCGCGGTCCAGAAGAGCCAGGGAGAGATCATCTACCGGGGGACGGAGGTGAAATCCTTTTCCCCGGAGAGCGCGATCCGCGCGGGCGTGGGGATGGTCTATCAGAATCTCAATGTGCTTCCGAGCCTCAACGCCATAGAGAACATCTTCGCCGGGCAGATGGTTCATCGCAGATTCCTGAGGCTCGACTACCGGCGCATGTTCGTGACCGGCCGAGAGCTCTTCAAACGAATGAACCTGGAGATCGACCTGGAGACGCCGCTGCGCCGCCTGTCGCAGGCACAGCAGCTCATGGTCGAGTTCGCCCGGATGCTCTTTCTGAATCCGCAACTCTTGATTCTCGACGAGCTTGCCAACAAGCTCACGCCGGAAGAGATGGGAACCATCTACGAAATCATGTTCGACTTCCGCAAGCAGGGGAAGAGCATCATCTACATAACCCACGACATAGAGGAGACGCTCAAGGTCGCTGACCGCGTGACCATCCTGAAGGACGGCTACCGCCGGGGGACGGAGCGCGCGGCGGATCTGGATCGCTTCCGCCTCTACGCGCTCACCTACTCCTTCGCGCTGGGCAAGAAGGAGATCGAAGCCAACCGCATGCAGTTCTACATGTTGAAGCGATACAGCGAAGACTTCATCCGCCACCTCTCCGCCGGCCTCGTCATCCTGGACGCAGCCGACGCCGTGCAGCTTGCCAACTTCGCGGGGATCGAGATCATGCAGCCCGGTCCCGAGCAGCTGGCCACGCATTCCATCCAGGAGCTGCTCGCCGCGCTGCGCTTCCCCAACGCCGGTGAGATCCGCGAAAGGGTCGCCGCGAGGGAGGAGTATGTGTGGGAGGAGATCCGCATCGACGAAGACACACTGGTTCGCGTCGACGTCTTCCCGCTCCGTGATGACGAAAGCTCTTTCATCGGGACCGCGGTTCTGATCCATGACGTCTCGATAGATCGCTACATGAAGGACTACATCATCAGGGCCGAGAAGATGGCAACGGTGGCTGAGGTGGCCGCGGGGGTGGCCCACGAGATCAACAATCCTCTCTTCATCATCCGCAACTACGTGGAGCTTCTGAAGGACAAGAGGCTCGATCCCGATGGGAAGGAGAAGCTGCGGAAGATCCAGAAGGAGCTCGGCCGGATCTGCGAGATCACCGAGAGTCTTCTCTCATTCTCCAAGGTCAAGGAGCTGCCGGAAAGTCGGACGAACCTGGTTGAGGTTGTCGACGATGCGATACTCCTCCTGCAGCACAATGTCTCCAAGAAGAACATCCGCCTTGACAAGGATCTGTGCGAGCAGCGCGTGGAAATCGTGGGCGACGAAAACCGCCTGAAACAGCTTTTCCTGAACCTGCTTCTCAACAGCATCGACGCCGTGCTTGATGGCGGCACTGTACGGGTCAGGGTGGCCGCCAGCAGGGAGGACCGTTTCGCGGAAGTGACGGTCTCCGACAATGGGTACGGTATCCCCGCCGAAATTCAGGGCAAGATCTTCGATCCCTTCTTCAGCACGAAGGTAAACAAGAAGAACGTGGGCCTGGGTCTGTCGATTTGTCAGCACATCGCCGAGGCGCATGAGGGGATCATCACCTTCACGAGCGTGCCCGGAGAGCTCACCGAGTTCAAGGTGAAGCTGCCGCTCCGATAACGGGTCTCCTGCTTGACCGCGGAGGACCTCCTCTGTAGCTTCGACTGTGCTGATTCTCAAACCAAGGAGGGAACATGAAGCGAAGGGTTTTGAGGAATCTTGTCATTGGCGCAATCATAGTGGGACTGCTTTCAGTCACCGTCTCGGTCTTCAGCCAGCAGGTGAGCGGCGAGCGCCATCCAAACCTCGCGGCGGCGCAGCAGTTCATTCAGGACGCCATAGGCAAGCTGACGGAGGCCCAGAAAGCAAATAAGTACGACATGAAAGGGCACGCCGCAAAGGCAAAGCAGCTTCTCGATGAGGCGTATCATGAAATCTGGCTGGCGGCGCAAGCGGCAAACAAGTAGCTGAGGCGTGGAATCATGAAGCTGTCATCTTTCATCCGGCTGACTATCAGCTGTATGCTGGCGGGCGTCCTGCTCAGCTGCGCTACTGTTGGACACCCGAATCTTGCAGATGCTGAGCGGTTTGTTCAGCAGGCAATTGACAAGGTCTCCGACGCCCAGAAGGCAAACAACTTCGACATGAGAGGCCATGCCGCCAGGGCCAGGCAACTCATGCAACAGGCTATCGAAGAGATCAGACTTGCCGGACAAGCCGCAAGCGGCTACTAGTGGATTGCAGCGTTGACGACCCCTGTCCTCGTTGACAGGGGTCTTTTCGGTTCCCGTACGATCAGAGTCCGTGCCTGATGGTGTCGTACCCCATGGAGAGTCCGAAGGCAACCACGATCAGCACGAGGCTCCAGGCGATGATCCTGTGGGCACCTCTCATTCGGTACTTGTCGGGCAGCGCTCTGCGTTCAATAAGAAGGAGAAACCCCAGAACCAGGGGAAGAACAAGGGCATTCAACAACTCGATGTCCAGAGTCAGACCGGTGAGTGAAATATGAGAAAGGACGAGCCCACCGCCCACCAGGTTTGCCGCGATGAAAGCCGCGTAGAACCCTTTTGCCTCGCCAAAGCGGAGATTCAGGCTTTTCTGGACCCCGAGGGCCTCCCCTACTCCCCACGCCCCTGCAAGTGAGACAACAATCGCGGCTATCAGGCCTGCCCCTCCTATCCCAAGACCAACGAGCACCTTGGCCCCGAACGAGCCGAGGAGCGGCTGCAAGGAATCCACTATATTACCTACTGAGTTCACCTGGAGAGTCGTCCGAGTGTGGGCGCCTGCTGATGCGGTGGCGACAATCACCGCTATCATGATGACCTGGGTGACGACCGCGCCAAGAAGAGTGTCCATGCGAGCAACTTTCAAGTCCGCTTTTCCAAGCTTCTTGTCAATGACCGCATCCTGTTGATAGAAAACCATCCAGGGCATGATGACCGCCCCGACGTTGGCGGCGAGAAGAAAGCGATAATCCGCGCTCAACAGGGGCTGCGTTTTCATGCTCCGGACCAAAGCGCCCCAGTCGGGATGGCTCAGGAAGGCGGCGGGAATGAACAGCAGCTCGAACAAACCAACGAGGATCGCCACTCTTTCGACCCGACGATAGCTGCCAGAGACAACCAGACCGACAAGAAAGACAATCGAAAGCGGCACGGTTATCCATCTCGGAATGCCGAAAAGCTCACCGATGCTTGCGACTCCGACATACTCCGTAGCGAGCGCCCCCAGCGCCGCAAGGAACAGGGTGGAGGATGAAAGATATGCCCACCCCTTGCCAAAGTGGAGTCGAACGAGCTCGGCATGACCTTTGTGTGTGATGACACCGAGTCGCACCGTGATTTCTTGAATAATGTAGAGAAAGGGAATCAGCAGAACCTGGGGCAAGACGAGCGTGTATTGCCACAATGCCCCGGATTGAGCGGCGGTAATGATGCTGCCGACATCGCTGTCGGCGAGCATGACAGACAGTCCCGGGCCGATGAGCAGAAGCCACGTCCCGAATGTTCTGAAACGCGTTCTTGTGATGTCACCCATTTCGCGGCCACGTTGAGGATACAGCTTTTGCGGGTCAGCGCCCAAGGAATCCGCTGCTCGTGAGGACCCTGTATAAAAATATTCTTGCCCCTATCCGCGTTTCAAGCCTATCCTCTCGGAGGAAGGAGCAGAGAGTAGCATGAGAATCAGCGCCCGCAACGTCCTCAAGGGAAAGGTCGTCAAGCTGACAAACGGAGCAGTCAACAGCGAGGTGACAATCGTGTTGCCCGGCGGCTTGCAGATGGTCTCGATTATCACAAGGTCTTCGGTCAAGAGCCTCGGCTTGAAGAAAGGCAAGGAGGCCTACGCGGTCGTAAAGGCGAGCAGCGTCATGATCGCAGTAGACTGATTCTGCGCCGGGGAAGACTCCGGCGCTCATCCCTCGGGGAAACGCATGCCTTCAGCGCGGAAGGAGGAGTAGATTCGATGTGGTCGGGAATTGCGGTCAGTTCAGAGATTGAATCAAGCGCCGGAGCCTTGCAGGCTGTCGTGAGGAAGGAAAAGCGCGACGGCGGAGTGACGGCGTACTCCGTGCATGTCTCCGGCAAGGGCCGCGTCAGAAGCGTAATCCTGAGAATCACGGGCACAGACGCGTTCGAAGAAGTCTTTCTCACTGCGCCCAACTTCAACGACGTGAGGCTCGCTCATCCTCAACAGGGATGTTATCAGGGGCTCGGATTTGAGCACAGAGATGGGTTATTCGGACCCCAGTGGATGTTCACACCTCCGCCGATGGTTTTCCCGGTACGAAAAGGAGACGCGTGGTATGGCTTCGGGCTTGGAGCGCCCCCGGGCTGAACCAGTACTCCGGGTGGTCCTACTGTCCTGGGCAAGATCAAGTGTTTTCCCTCCGAGTCAGCTATGAGGGCTACTTCGACCCGCCGAACGCACAGATCTTCTCGGTGCTTTTCTTCGGCAAAGGGCGAAAAAAACCGTCGGAGGTCGTCATAGACTACGCGGAAGCGCTTCGGGGGCTGGGCTGGGCAGCGCGACCGGCGCGGCATCCCCCCGACTGGTGGAGTGACACCTTCCTCTTTCCATGGGGAGAACAGTGCAACCTGGCCAAGGCAAAAAGCGCCAAGCCGTATTTTACCGGAGATGCTGTCACAATGTACGAAACCCAGGCAAATCAGGAGAGGTGGTTCAGGCGCCTGAAGAATCGGGGGGTGCCTGTCGGCATCTCGTGTACCTCCGACAAGTGGCAACTCGAACGCCAGCGCCTGGTTCCTGACCCCGGGAAATACCCCGACCTGCGTGGATTTGCCGACTCTCACCATGCGGAAGGACGCCACGTGATGGCGTGGTGGGGGCTGTGGCGTCACGACGCAGCGGACTCCGAGTGGTGCCTGAGGGATGCAAGCGGCGCGGGCCTTTGCCTGGACCCGGAAAGCGAAGGCTACGCGATGCAAATCCGCAACGGCGTCGAAGAGATGATCAGCCCCCGCGGTTATGATTTCGACGGCTTCTTCATCGATTTCACCGCCGAGCTCGTTATCCAGGAAGGTCTTCGCAAGTCCGGCTCCCGATGGGGGGTGGAGCTCCTGCACCACTACCTGTCGCTGATCCATGACGCCGCGAAGAACGCCAAAAAGGACGCCTTGATCATGACGCACTGCGCCCATCCCTACTTCGCTGACGTAACAGACGTTTTTCGCCTCAACGATTGGTCTGTCAAAAGACCGGATCTTGTAGAGCAAGGGCGTTACCGACATTCAATTGCGTCCGCGTGCTCGGACTGGCTCATCAATACGGACAACTGGTTCATGTACGATATCAACCAGTGGCGGGAGTACCTTCGCGTGGCACCAGAGCTCGGCATACCGGCAACGTGGTACACAACCGGTATCTGGGGGGACGGACCGAACGCCCGCTATGAAGAGCTCACGGACAGGGACTACGTCGAATGGGCATCCATCTGGTCCTGGTATCGCAAGTCGAAAGGGCTCGCGAAGTAGCCTCCTAGCGTATCCACGAAGCGACGTTACGCCATGGGTTAGACGAAAAATAGCTTGACCTGCCCTTGCTGAAGACTTAAATTCATTTCACACAAAATGTTTACATGTCTACGGGGGGGCGAACGTAAAGTCTTCGAAAGTCTGGTCGAGCATTCACGCTTAGGGGAGGTTGCGCGTGATCTCGAGAGCTTCACAACTGCTTGCGCCCCGTCGGATCCGGACCAACCTCTTTCTTCAAGCCGTCACAGCCGACCTCAAACCATATTTACGAACGTTCAAGCGCTGGTCGTGTTGCCATGAGCCTGGACAACTCGTTGAGATGAATTGAAGGATTCGAAGCCTCTGTTCGCCCAACATATCAGCGCATATGGAATAGCCGTGGCTGCGGTGGCGGCAGCATTTGCGGTTCGACATGCTCTGTCCCTGCTCGTCGGGCATGGGCTGCCGCCCTTCATCACCTTCTATCCTGCTGTCATGCTTATCGGGCTTCTGGCGGGGATGGGGCCCGGGTTGCTTGCGAGCACCGGTGCAGCCCTGGTGACGGTCTTCTGGATCTTCCCCGCCGAGGGCCACGTCCGAAACACGCTGGCCGCTGATGCGCTGGGGTTGGCTCTCTTCTCCTCCATGGGAGTTTTCATGAGCGTCGTTGCCGAGCTCTACCGGAGAGCGAGGCAGCGGGCAGAAGACTACCGGCAAGAGATGTCCCTGCGTGAGAGCGAGGCGAGATTCTCTACCGTGTTTCAGTCCAGTCCGGTCGGCATGAGCATCACGGGCGTGGCCGATGGGCGGTACCGTGACGTCAATGAGGCTTTCGCAAGCCTGTTCGGCTACACGAGGAAAGAAGCAGTTGGCCGCACGTCGCTGGAGCTGAACCTGTGGGTTTCGACGAAGGACCGAGACAGTCTTCTCCGCGCGCTGCGAGAGCACGGCAGCGCGCGGAATTTCGAGGGGCGTTACCGCAGGAAATCCGGAGAAACTTTGACTGCCCTCGTCACGGCGGAAACAATAGAGATACCGGTGAGCGCTGCTACTGGACGATCTTCCAGGACATCACCGAGTGGAAACGCGCGGAGGAGAAGTTCCGGCTCGTGGTGGAAACGGTCCAGACCGGGATGATCATGGTGAATGGTGAAGGAGAGATCCTTCTTGTGAATGCGCAGGTGGAACGGCTCTTCGGTTACAGTCGTTCAGAGCTGCTTGGCCTCCCCATCGAGGTTTTTATTCCCGAGCGTTTCCGCTCGAGCCACCCCGGGCATCGAGCCGGGTTTTTCGCCCAGCCGCAGGCTCGCTCCATGGGGGCGGGCCGGGACCTGCACGGGCTGCGCAAGGACGGGAGCGAGTTCCCCGTGGAGATCGGACTGAGTCCCTTGGAGACCGCGGAGGGCATCCGGGTGATGGCCTCCGTCATCGACATTACAGAGCGCAAACGCGTTGAGACCGTCCTGCGGGAAAGCGAAGAGCGCTTTCGCGGGACTCTGGAGAACATGCTGGAAGGCTGCCAGATAATCGGTTTCGACTGGCGATACATCTATATCAACCCGGCGGCGGAGGCGCACAACCGTCGACCGAAGGAGGAGCTCCTGGGGAGCCGGTACATGGACATGTGGCCCGACATCGAGGCGACAGGGGTGTTCGCGGTCATTCGACGCTGCATGGAAGAGCGCGTTCCCCAGGCCATGGAAAACGAGTTCACCTTTCCCGATGGGACCGAGGGCTGGTTCGACCTGCGGATGTCTCCCGTGCCGGAGGGGGTCGTCATACTCTCCTATGAAATAAGCGAGCGCAAGCGGTCGGAGAAGGAGATTCGCACTCTGAACGCTGAGCTTGAGCGTCGCGTGCAGGAACGCACGGCGGAGCTGGAAGCGGCAAACAAGGAGCTGGAGGCGTTCGCGTACGCGGTCTCGCATGACCTTCGCGCCCCGCTGCGCGCGCTCAGCGGTTTCAGCCACGCGCTCCAGGAGGATTATGCGGCGGCACTGACGGGGGAAGCCGGCGAATACCTGGACCAGATCTCCCAGGCCAGCGTGAACATGGGAGAGCTGATTGACGGAATCCTGAGGCTCTCCCGCTGCACCCGCGGCGAGATGCAGCGCCAGGACGTTGATCTTTCGGCCCTGGCAGAGGGGATCATGAAAGACCTTGCCAGGGCGGAGCCCGGACGCCGCGTGGTCTGGGCAGTCGAGCCGGGCCTGACCGCCCGCTGTGACGCCAAGTTGATGGAGGTAGCCCTGGGCAACCTTCTTGCGAACGCCTGGAAGTATACGGCGCTCACATCCCAGCCGACCATCCGGTTCAGCAGCGAAACACTCGATGGAGAAACCTGGTTCTGCGTGACTGACAACGGCGCAGGGTTCGACATGAAGCACGCCGCCAGGTTGTTCCAAGCCTTTCAGCGTCTTCATCGCCAGGATGAGTTTCCTGGAATCGGCATCGGGCTCGCAACGGTTCAGCGCATCATCCGTCGGCATGGAGGCGCCATCCGCGCCGCAGCCGAGCCGGGAAAAGGGGCCGCCTTCAGCTTCAGCCTGTCCCCCGCCGATGCTCCGAACACGGAGGAATCATGACGCCCAGGATGATCCTGCTGGTGGAGGACAATCACCAGGATGAAATGCTGACGCTGCGCGCCCTGAAGAAGATCAACCTGGCCAACCGTGTCGACGTGGTTCGGGATGGCCAGCAGGCCCTGGACTACCTGTTTCGAGAGGGTGAGTTCGCCGGCCGCGAAGGTTCGGACTTGCCGACGGTTGTTCTCCTGGACATCAATCTCCCCCGCGTAAGCGGGCTTGACGTGCTGGAGCGCGTGCGCGCGGACCCGCGGACACGGTTGCTGCCCATAGTTCTCCTCACCTCGTCAGACGAGGAACGTGATCGGCTGCGCGGCTACGACAAAGGCGCCAATAGCTTTGTACGGAAGCCCATGGACTTTTCCGAGTTTGCGGAAACAGTGTCCCGTCTGGGCATCTACTGGCTCGCGGTAAACGACCCACCGTAGGAACAGTACGATGGCAGACACACCAATCAGAATCCTGGTAATCGAAGACAGCAGGGCCGACTTTCTGCTGATAGAGCGTTTCCTCAAGAAGCAGCTCCCGCCTTTCCTCTCGCGGCACGTTGCGAGGGATGCCGAGCTGGAGACCGCCCTGGCTGAGGAACCGTGGGACATTGTCCTGTCAGATTACTCCATCCCCGGAATGGACTTTCGCAGGAACCTGGACCTCATCCATAACCGCACCCCCGGTCTTCCTATCATCCTGGTGTCAGGAAGCCTGGGAGAAGAGCAGGCTGTCTCCCTCGTCAAACAGGGAGTCTGGGACTTCGTTCTCAAGGACAATCTGGCGCGTCTGGCGCCCGCGATCAAACGCGGACTCCAGGAGGCGGCGGAGCATCGCGCGCGATCGGAAGCGGAGGTTGCTTTGCGCACGCTGGTCAACGCCATTCCAGAGTCGGCTCTCCTCATCGACGCGGAGGGAATCATCCTTGCGGCGAACGAGACAATTGCGCGGAGGCTTGGGAAGATACCGCGGCAGCTTGTCGGCGCCCGAATCTATGACCTCCTCCCGGTCGATGTGGCCGAAATCAGGAAGAAGCATGTCGCGGAGAGCGTCCGCACGGGCGAGCCTCTTCGTTTCGAGGATGCCCGCTTCGGCAGGAACATCGACAATTACGTGCACCCCATCAAGGATGAGCAGGGACGGGTGAAGCGGCTTGCCATGCTCGGCGTGGATGTGACGGAGCGCAAGGAAACAGAGGAGAAGCTGAGACAGCAAGCCGCCCTTCTGGATGTCACTGCGGACGCGATAGTCGTGAAGGACCTGGAGAATCACGTTCTCTATTGGAACAAGAGCGCTGAAAGAATCTACGGCTGGCGCGCTGACGAGACCCAGGGGAGAAGCACATTCGAATTCCTGTATTCTGAATCGGACCTCCCCGATGCAACGCGAGCCCGAAGGGAAACGCTGGAAAAAGGAGAATGGCGCGGCGATCTCCGCCAGCGCGCGAAGGACGGCAAGGATCTCGTGGTCGAAGGACATTGGACCCTCATGCGAGACGAGCAGGGAGAACCGAAAGGGATCCTTTCGGTCAACAGCGACGTCACGGCTCGGCGTTCCGTCGAAGCGCAGCTCCTGAGATCGCAGCGGCTGGAAAGCCTGGGGACCCTGGCCGGAGGAATCGCCCATGACCTGAACAACGTCCTCTCACCCATCCTCATGGGGGTGGAAGGGCTTTCCTTCCATAACCCTGACGATTCCACGCGAAACATCCTCACGATCATCAAGACGAGCGCTCAACGGGGCGCGAATATCGTTCGACAAATTCTCAATTTCGCGCGCGGCATGGAAGGAAACTACGGAGAGCTGCAGCTGAAGCACGTTCTGCGGGAAATCGAAGATATTATCCGGGAAACCTTTCCCCGATCGGTCGCGCTGAAAATGGAAATCCCCCTGGACCTCTGGCCGGTCGTCGGGGACGCCACCCAGTTGCACCAGGTCCTGATGAACCTGGCCGTCAATGCCCGGGATGCAATGCCGAATGGCGGGTGGCTTACCATTTCCGCGGAAAATGTTCAGCTTGACGAGGCCTACGCACAAATGAACATCGAGGCCAGGCCGATCCGCTACGTCGTGCTGATGGTCGAAGACACGGGTACGGGGATACCCGCGGGAGTTCTGGAGAGAATCTTCGATCCGTTCTTTACGACGAAAGAGCCGGGAAAAGGGACCGGCCTGGGTCTTTCAACCGTCCGTTCCATCGCGAGGAGTCACGGTGGGTTCATCAACGCTTACAGCGAGCCCGGCAAGGGTGCCGCATTCAAGGTCTACGTTCCGGCAGCCGAGCAGGGATTGACTGAGCACGCTGAGGGCCCCGAGGAGGGAATCCCGATGGGAAAGGGGGAGCTCATCCTGGTGGTCGAAGACGAGATTTCCCTGCGTGACATCACTCGCCAGATCCTCGAGTCCTACGGGTATCGGGTCATGACGGCAAGCGACGGGACCGATGCCCTTGCCCAGTACATCGCCAGGAAGGGCGAGATACGGCTCGTCATAACGGACATGATGATGCCCTACATGGATGGCGCGGCAACCATCCGGGCCATCCGGAGGGTGGATTCCGAGGCGCTCATCATTGCAACAAGCGGTCTGATGGTCGGCGAGTACGCACAGGAGGCAAAGGGTCTCGGAGTGCAGGCGTTCCTGGCAAAGCCGTACACGGCCGAGACGCTTCTGCAGACCCTGCGGGACGTGCTGGAGGCTCGATCCAGAACTGAGGGCGGGACGCTTTCATGAAAGACGGCAAGGCGATGGTCCTTATCGTTGACGATGATACGACGAGCAGGCAGATAGCGCGCGTCCTGCTTCAGACACAGGGCTACGACACCCTCGAAGCGGAGAGCGGCGAAGCGGCGCTCGAGCTGACACGGGTCGCCCTGCCTGACCTGGTTATTCTCGATGTCGAGATGCAGGGGATCAACGGCTTCGATGTCGTGAATCACCTGAAGACCGAGGATCGGACAAGATCCATTCCCGTCATCATGGTCACCGGACTCGGCGACCGGGCGTCCCGCATGCGTGCCCTCGAGGCCGGAGCGGAGGACTACCTGATAAAGCCGGTCGACGCCGCGGAGTTGAGGACGCGTGTCCGCAACCACCTCCGCCTGAAGGAGTACGGGGATCTGCTCGCTGATCTGAACCGCGTCCTTGAAACGCGGGTCAAGGAGAAAACCGCGCAGCTCCAGGACAGTCACCGCCAGACCATCTACCTGCTGACAAGCGCGGCCGAGTATCGGGATGAAGCAACGGGCGCCCATGTCAAGCGAATCAGTCACTTCGCCTCGGCGTTGGCTCGGGCCATGGGAATGGAAGAGGAGTTCGTGGACACCATTTTCTATGCCAGCCCGATGCATGACATCGGCAAGATCGCGATTCCAGACAGCATCCTCTTGAAGCCAGGCCCCCTCTCGCCATCCGAATGGGAAGTCATGAAGACACACACCACGCTCGGCAAAGACATGCTGCGAGGCGGTACGTCGCCCTATATCGAGATGGGCGCGTTGATCGCCCAGACTCACCATGAGTGCTGGGACGGCACCGGATACCCGGCAGGGCTGCGGGAAGAGGAAATCCCCGCGCCGGGACGGATCATGCTGCTGTGCGACCAGTACGACGCGCTTCGCAGCAGGCGCCCGTACAAACCGGCGATTGGTCACGAAGAGGTGGTGAGGATCATTCTGCAAGGGGACGGTCGGACAAAACCGTCTCAGTTCTGCCCGCGCGTCCGGGAAGCGTTCCGAGCCCACAGCAACGAGTTCGAGGCTATCTACTCTCAGAGCCAGTAAGGTCATTCAGGCCCCCGGGCACCGATAGGAAAAAGTCCCACGCGTTTGAGCCTTTTGCCGATTGACCCAGGTATCCGGTGACGTTGGAATAGTGCAACAATCTTGGACCGCCTGGGAAGGATCGCCGGTATGGATGCAAGGCTGATCAGCGCAGAGAAGCTGCTATCGACCAGAAGAAAGGCCGTATGCTCGGATTGCGGCGAGGACGCCGTCCATTCACCCAAGGATTCGATGTGGGTAATCTATCAGGAGATTCTGGTCTACTGTCCACAATGCGCGGTCAACGAAGGTCTTTCGATGCAACAAAGAGGGATTTCATGAGACAACCGCGCTGCGGCCCGTTATGGATTCAGCGCTTGAGCGACATGCGCTCGGACCTTTGCGAGAGGAGGCGGTTAAAGCTTGCCGAACCGCCGTTGGGATCCACGCCTCTCAGGGCGGCAATGTGAACGCACTGCAAAGCGCAGGGTGCCCTGTAGTCGGCCCTGGCCGAGTCGTAGGCGCAGCAGGATTGACGCGTTGTTCTGGAGATTTTTCAGTTTTTTCATTGACGGCACGCCGGTAGCGGGATATCATGTTGGCTGAGCTGAGGATTGCCCTGAAGTCCATGTAAAAACCGACGCTTCTCAAGCGCTGTGCTTCGCTGACCTTCAGGCTCTCGGTCACATTTCGGTCAAAGGCTTTCTCAAAAGGAGGAAAAGATCATGAGAAAGATCTGTTTCACCGCAGTCGTTGTGCTCTTGCTGGGCTGCCTTGTCAGCATGTCGAGCTTTGCTGATGGCAACATGCCGAGGGTCCGGGCGGCGGGTCAGTTCGGAGGCAACCAGTCGTTCACGGCTGTGACAACCGCAAACTTCGCAGTGAGCACAGGCTTTTCAATGGGGGCGGAGGGCCTTATTGGAATCACTCGCAATTTCCAGCTCGGCGCCGGGCTGGAATACCAGCTTGGGCGCACCATAACCGCTTCAGGCGTCACCGGCACCTTCGAGTTCCTGCCAATCTATGGAGTGGTGCGAGTTCCCTTCGATATTGGATCAGTCCAGCCGTACCTCGTGGGCCGTATTGGGTATGGATTGTGGTCTGGGGATGCTGCTTACGCCGGAGGCATATCGCTCAATGGGGGCTTTTCTACGCGGGCGGAGGTGGAGTTGATTTCCGTTTCGGAAATCTGGCCATCTTCGGAGAAGCCGCTTACTCGGTCAACAACGGTTCATACACTTCCCTCGGGGTAAATGTAGACACCTCGTATACGCGGCTGGATATCTCGGCGGGATTGTCAATCTCCCTCTAGACCCGGTTTTGGCCGGTCACGCTACGTGACCGGCCTGCCCACGTCATTATCAGGGCCCGCTTTTCGTGTGATCACTCGGGGGAAAGCTTTGCGCCGGGCGGGCCAACCAAACTTCCGGGATAGATGGCGAATCGCCGCGAATGCCACGAATACCGCGATGCCCTTGTCTACCAGATTTGCCGGGATCCGTGCGAGAAAAGCCGCCGAAAAGATGGTTCTTCCGGTGGCCAACAGGCCGATGGCTACATAGTCAACGGCGGCCGTTCCGGTGATTCCTCCATAGAGAAAAGTTGCAACCAGGGCGCCCAGCAGGGAATTGGACGTGGTCACAAGCAGAACTGCAATGAGTGCATGCGTTCCCGATCGAAAAAGCCCTTTGCCCGTCATGACTCCGACGATCAAGCCGGTGGACATGTTGCATATCGCAAAGGGTAATATCGTCATGGGAAAACCAAAGACGAGCTCGCATGCCAGGTTCGTCCAAAAGCCTGCGATAAGACCAGGCAGCCACCCGAAGAGGGCTCCCATGCAGGCAGTAAAAATGGAGTCGAAAAACAGGGGCAAAAAAACCCGGGTATTCACCACCACAAGCAGCGTGTTCAGGGCACCCGCAACAACAATCGAGGCTGCAACCAGCCAGAGAGGACGGGTCTGCGCATGCGATGACAGAAATGAACCTTTCACGTCGTGCAGAGTGTACAATACCGGATAAGAAAAGCAACATTTCACGATTCGTGATATGCTCAGCTGACGCTCATGGTAAAAGTCACCAGTAGAACTCTGCCCTGGGCAATCCTCCTCGCTGTGGTTTGTGTTTCGGTCGTTCTCTACTTCGCCGCCATGCTCGAAGTGATTGGGCGGCTCTCGAAGGAACGTGACGACCTGGGAGCGATTGCCAAGAAGTGGTTCGAGATCGAGCTTGCAATTGCAGAAGGGACCCAGCCGAGCTCTGGACTGGGGAATGCCACCTACGGCGAAAGAGTCAACGGCTTCCGTCGCCAACTGACTGCCTTCCTTGACCTGCCGTGGTTCTCTGTGCTGCGCCAGGCATACCCGCAGCTCAAAACCCGCAGCCTGGCCCTGCGTTCGGCAGTCTCGGAGCTGGCCGTGGAGCCGGGAATGCCGTTGCCGTCGCGGCAGGCGTTCATCCAGGAGGCCAGGGGCATCAACGATGACCTCAACAGCCTCATTGCGTGGATAGGCGCGTACAGCGCGGAGCAGATGACCGCCTTTCGCGTGCTGCTGGTCTTCCTGGCCGCATTCATCAGCCTGGCCGCGGTGCTCCTCCTGGGAGTCGGCAACCTGGTCAGGATACAGGAGGCCAGGTTCCTCGCCGCCATCGACAGCATGAGCGACGCGCTCATCGTAACGGACGCCAACAACGCCATCATCCATGCGAACCCGTCAGCCTGCGAGCTCTTCGGCGTCAGCGCGGACCGGCTCCAGGGAAGACCACCACCGCAGGCGCTGGAACCGCGGCAGGATGAGGCCATCTCGGCGAGTCGCGGAAGTGAGGCCGCCAGCCCTGGCGACCCCATCGATGCCTTTCTCACGGATTCGTCGGGTCGTCGTCGCCCGGTATCGCTGAAGGTTGAGCGTATTCGAGAGCCCTCGGGCAAGAGCCGCGGCTCGGTGTATCTGATCCGCGACCTCACCGAGTGGAAAAAGCTTGTCGCCTCGATTTCGTCTACCTTCGTGACGTTGCAAATCGAGGACGCTGACCGCGCGGTCACCCGGGCACTGGACGAAGCGGCCTCACTGTGCAGGGCAGAGATACGTTCTCTCGTCCTTTTCGGCGCAGCGGCAGAAGACGACAGTGAAGCCAACGGAAATCAAGCCGCCTGCCTCCCCCCGCTCCTTCGCCGGTGGACCCAGCACGTTGCGGCAGGAGGGGAACCGGTGTATCTGCGCGCGGAGCTCGCGCACGGGGATCCCGCTTCTGTCCTTCGGGCCGAGTCACTGGCGTGGGCGGCGGCCATTCCCCTGAGCTTCGGCGGCACTGTGACCGGCGCCATCGCGCTTGCCTCGCGCAGGGCGAGTCCTCCCTGGGGCGAATCGCAAATGACAATGGTCCGCATCCTGGGAAGCCTGGTCATCGAGCTTCTCGCCAAAAAATGGGTGATGCGGGAAATGAACAGGCTGGGCTTCGAGTACAAGGACCTCATAGAGCACGCGAACGTCCCGATCTGGGGGGTTGACAGCAGGGGAATAATAAACGAATGGAATCAGGCCATGATTTTGCTGACCGGCTCCGAAAAGAGCCGCGCCCTCGGCCTCGCCGCCACGCCCCTGATTGATCCGACGGATGGCAGGGGTGGATTTGCCGGCTTCCTGGCAGAGGTGCTGGCCGGCGGCCGCATTACGGAAAAGGAGCTGATGGTTCAGGCGGTCGGCAAGGGACCTTCCACCCTCCTGGTAAGCGGGTCGACGCGGCAGGACTCCTCCGGCAAGGTCATTGGTGCGCTGTTCATCGGCCAGGACATTTCTGCCCGGGTCGCCGGTGAACAACGGATCAAAGAACTGGCGCGTTCTCTTGTCGAGGTACAGGAAATCGAGCGACTGCGCATTTCTCAGGACCTTCACGACAACGTCGCGCAGGACCTCTCAGCCGCTCGCATCGCCTGCGAAACGCTGTTCGACGGGCTCGACCAGGATGGAAGTGTTCTCCGGCAGCGTGTAGCAGGGCTTTCCTCCGCCATCGCCTCCTCCCTCCAGTCCATCCGCAGCATTGCGTATGACTTGAGGACGCAGGACATCAACCAGTACGGGCTCGTCACGTCGCTTGACCGGCTCTGCGGTTCGTATGCCAGACCCGATGTGCCCTCGGTCACATTTCAGTCCGCGGGAGTCGAAAAGCTTCCCCTCGGGCCGGATGAAGCGCTGAACATCTACCGTATCGTGCAGGAAGCGCTGGCAAATGCCCGGCGCCACGCGAACGCAAGGTCAGTGACGGTTACTCTTGTCCACTCTCATCCCGACCTGATCCTGAGAATAACCGACGACGGAGTCGGTTTCGATGTCGAGCGGACGTTCGCGGAGGCGGCTGAGCGCAGGTGCATGGGCCTGGTCGGAATCCGCGAGAGGACCGCCATCCTCAGGGGAACCCTCACAATCGCGAGCCGGATTGGCAAAGGAACGCAGATCAAGGTCACGATTCCCTTCGAGAGCACGGAGAAACCCGATGGCGCAGCAGAAAAGCATTCTCCTCATCGATGATCACAATCTGTTCCGTGAGGGGCTGAAGACGATCATCCGCCGAGACAGCCAGTTCACGGTGGTCGCGGAGGCAAAGAACGCGGACGAGGGAGTCCGTGCCGCGCTGCACGTACGACCTGACATCGTGCTGCTCGATATTTCGCTGCCCGGCAGGAGCGGGATCGACGTGGCGCGCGAGATCCGAGGAAAGCTTCCGGAGACGTTGATCATCATCGTGAGCATGTTTTCGAGGCCCGATCTCGTCATGGAGGCCGTGGAGGCGGGGGCCAGGGGATACGTGACCAAGGGCTCCACGCCCGAAACCCTCCTCCAAGGCATCCGCTCCGTGGCCGAAGGACAGTTCTATCTCGACGGCGCGGCGTCCCAGGAGCTTATTACCGCTCTGGAAAACAAAGGCTCCAAGGGACGCACGGTGATCAACAACGAGTACGGGCAGCTCTCATCCAGGGAGCAGGAAGTTCTGCGAATGATCGCTGAGGGCGTCCCAGCCCGGGATATCGCTGAGAGGTTGTTCATCAGCGTCAAGACGGTGGAAAACCATCGCACCAACATACTTCACAAGCTTGGGCTGAAGTCCACGGTCGACCTCGTGAAATATGCTGCGCGCATCGGCCTCATCGACGTGGAGACGTGGAAGGGGTAGAGGGGCCCTCACGCCTCCAGGTCAACGTCGACTTTGTTTGCCTTTCCTCACGAGTATTTTTCTCCGCGGATCTCATCGATGTATTGCCCGGCAGCGTGGGCGGCGACCGCTCCTTCACCGGCTGCCACCACGAGCTGGCGGAATGGGCTTGCCCGCACATCGCCAACCGCATAGAGCCCGGGAATGCGCGTCTCCATCCGCTGGTTGGTCTCGATGTATCCTCCGTCGTCCAGGGGCAGGTTCATGCTCTTGACGAGCTTCGTCTGGGGATCGGAGCCAATGAAGATGAAGACCGCGGCAACTTCCTCCACGCATTCTTTGCCCGTGACGTTGTCGACGAGCACGACTCTTTTCACCACCTTGTCTCCTTCGATCCTGCGCAGCTCCGTGTTGAACCTGACCGTGATCCTGGGGTTCGCGAGGACCCGCGCCGCAACCGCTTTCTGAGCGCGGAACCTGTCTCGCCGGTGAATCATGAGGATGGAGTCAGCCAGGTGCGACAGGTATGTTGCCTCGTCGCAGGCGGCGTCTCCGCCGCCCACCACGAGCATGCGTTTGCCCTTGAAGAACGGGCCGTCGCAGGTGGCGCAGTAGGAGACCCCCTTGCCGGAAAGGTCCGCTTCACCGGGCACCCCGACGGTGCGGTGCCTGGCTCCGGTGGCAAGGATGACGGTCATGGTGGTGATGGGTCCCCGCTCGGTCTCCAGCACGAAAATCCCGTCCTCCTTTCTTAACGAGGAGACACCCACGTTCTCCACCGTTGCTCCGAACTTCAAGGCCTGCTCTTCCATTTTCCGGGTGAAGTCGAATCCGCTGACCGGTTCGGGAAAACCCGGGTAGTTCTCCAAAGTATCTATCAGGAGGGCCTGGCCCCCTGAGGACAGCTCATCAAGAAGAAGGGTGCGCAGGTTGCCCCGAGCCCCGTACTGGGCCGCGGAAAGGCCAGCTCCGCCGGCTCCAATGATGATCAAGTCGTGATCCGTGGTCATTTCAACTCTCCTGTCCTTTGTCGACTTAGAATGTCACGCCGAGTGTTCACTGAAGTGTCACAAAAGGGTGAAAATATCCGTACACCTCGTGGCATAGCGACTGGATAGCGGCTGAACAGCTTCGAAAAGTTCTCTTGATATATATATTATATATAATGTATGATATCGGCAATCACATGCAGCAGGCAAGCCCGACAGTCGCAAGCCGCAGGTCTCTGAGCGAACAGGTGCGAAACAGGATCCTCCATAAGATAGCGACTGGAGAGCTCCCGCCCGGTCACAGGGTTGTCGAAGCGAACATCGCGCAGGAGCTCGATGTCAGCGCCATACCGGTCCGGGAAGCCATCCGGGAGCTGGTTGCGCGGCGCGTCCTCGAGTGCGTCGTCCACAAAGGCGCCCGGGTCCGCAAGGTCAGCATGTCGGAAACCATCGACGCTCTCCAGGTGAAGGGAGCGCTGGAGGCTCTGGCAGCGCGTCTGGCGGGCGGGAAGCTGGTCGAAACGGCGCTGCTCATACGGCAGCACATCGATTCGCTGCGGAAATCCCTCGAGGAGCGAGACTCCATACAGTTCCAGGACCTGAACCAGGCCTTTCACAGGAGCATCGTCGAAGCTTCAGGAAATGCCCTCCTCCTCACACTCTGGGACTCCCTCGCGTTCGAGGTGCGGACGAAGTTCTTCATGGACTCCCTGGAGGTGGTGGATCCCGACGAGATTGCACGGGAGCATGAGGATGTGCTTCACGCCGCAGAGGCTGGCGACGCGGAACGCGTTGCGTCCCTGCTGATCGACCACTCGACCAATCTGATAAAGCACCTGAGCGTGCAAATGGCGGAAAACGCGAAACGGGAAGGTCCATAAACAAGGAGACTCTCTTGAGCGAGTGGTCCGAGGCGCTAGGTGTACACTCGAAGCACGTGGCTGCTGGAAGGATGCCGGAGGCGCTTGATTGCCGTCTTCTCGATCTGGCGAATTCGCTCCTTGGTGAGCTTGCATCGTCTGCCGATCTCCCTCAGCGACATCGGCTTCCTGCCATTCAACCCGTACCGGCACTGGAGGACCTCCGACTCCCTCTGAGAAAGGGAGGTCAGGACGGTTTCGATGTCGTCTCGGAGGGAGCTCCTGGTAAGGATCTCCTCAACGGACCCGCGGCTCTTGTCCTCCACGAAGTCCTCCAGCGGAGAGAAGTCCTCATCCGCGGAAACGGGTGCGTCCAGGGAAAGCAGGTCACGGGAGATGGTCAGCAGCTCTGCGACCCGGCCGCGATCCTTGTGGAGCCTCTGCGCGATCTCCTCTTCCACCGGTGTGCGGCTTTGCTCTCCCTGCAGCTCATCACGCACCCGCGTGACCTGGAGAAGCTCCTGGGCCTTGTTCTGGGGGAGACGGATCATGCGGGATTTCTCACCGATGGCCCTCAGGATGGTCTGACGGATCCACCACACGGCGTACGAGATGAACCGGTAGCCTTTGCCGGGATCGAAATGTTCCAGGGCAAGCACCAGCCCGATGTTCCCCTCGCTGACAAGGTCCTCGAGCGGAATGCCATAGGAGGGAAACTTCTTTGCGAGGTTCACGACAAACCTCAGGTTTGCCTTGATCAGCTTTTCCCCGGCGAGCCTGTCACCGCGCATCGCGCGGCGGGCAAGCGCGTCCTCTTCCGCCCGAGAAAGAAGGGGGATCCGGCTGATTTCCTTGAAATAGATTGAAAGGACGTTCTCTTCAGCCTTTCGTGTCCTCTTGACGGCGCTACTCATACCTGCGTAGATCGTAGCGTCGCCTGATTACGGTTTGATTGCGGCCAGGTTAAATCTTCTTAACTACCGTGACCGCAGGTCCTCCCTCAGCTCAACCTGGCCGTCCTTCAGCTGTTCCAGGGCATGGTCCCTGAGCACGGCTCCACTCGCCCGGCCCAGCTCCATCAACGCCTGCCGGAAACGGACCACTGCCTCCAGCTCGTGCTGCCTGGCCTGCCGCAGCTCATCCTCGGCGTTGTAGACTTCCAGGAGGCTGGCCGTCCCGCCGTGCAGCCGTTCGGTCTGGACAGCCAGCAGGTCGCGCTTGACCTGGACCACCGTTCGCTGGTTGTCGATGTGCTCACGGAGTGTCGCGATGCTCTGGACAAGGGAGACGATGGTGTCTGTCATTTGCTGGCGCACCGCGGCGAGCCGCACGGTTGCGAGCTCCCTCTTGAGCTCCTCCACGTCGAGCTCGTTGCGCTGCTTCACACCCAGGAGGAGGGGCATGTGGAGCTCCAGCCCGAGCGACCACGTCGGATAGCTCTGGCTCCCAAGGGTGCCAAGGGAATCCTGAGGCGTGTCGCCGAGCCCGCTGTACCCGTAACTGCCCGTGAGGCTGAGCTCAGGCAGAGCCTGGTCCTTCTGCAGGTCGACCAGGAGGCCCTCCTTGAGCACCTGCTCCGATTCGATCATGTAATCGGGTTGCGCGCGCTCGGCCCACTCCTGGTAGCTGCGGCCTTCGGCCGCCGGGTCCCACTGCCCTCCCTCGTTGGCAACAAGCGGGTCGGTGGCAACGATACTGTCGTTTGCTGGTTTTGCCCCCGCACCGCCGGTGAGCAGCCGCAGTTGCCGCAGGGCCTCGTTGAGGGAAATCTGCCCGTCTTCCCGCGCTGCCTCGCGGGAGGCAAGCTCCGCCTCCGCTTCGCGAACATCCAGGTCGGACATTTTCCCCACGAGCGCTGCCTCCTTCGCGGTCGTGAGGAGGTCGCGGGCCACCTGGACGGATTCGGAGTCCATGCGAAGCACTTCCTGCGCGAACGCAAGGTTCCAGTATGCCGCCTCTGCCTGGGTCACCGCGGACATGAGCTGCCGGCGATACTCGTGAAACGCAATGATGCGGTCCTCGAAAGCGGTTCGAATGGAGCCCATCGGGGCGCCGTGGGTAAACCCTTTCAGGAGGGGCTGCTGGGCGGAAATGCCCACGAAGGATTTGAACTGTCCCTGCTCGACGTAGGTATCCTGCAACCTGGTGATGGAGGCGCCCAGATTGTAGTTTGCCCCCGTGGGAAGATTCCCCTCGACCCCGAGGGAGTAGGCGTCGTTCTTCTCGTCGTACAGAGGGGTTCCCAGCTGCTGGAACTGTTCAAGGGCCGTGTTCTGCTGGCGCAGCCCTTCCTCCTTCGCGCTGGCCGCGAGAACGGGCTCGTAGGTGCCCCATTCCGCGCGCGCCTGCCCCGTCTGGATGAGCCACTGCAGGCGGGCCTCTCGCACCCCGGGGTTCGTGCGAACGACGTCCCCCAGGAAAGAGGCGAGGCTCATCATGCGGCCAGGCGCCGGTATTTCCTGCGCCTCTGTGGACCCTGCGTTGGACAGGACGCAGGAGAACGCGAGCGCTCTGAAGACGCCGAGGACTGATGACGCGTGGGACGACCAGATCAATGGCGTGGGCGATGCCTTCGTGCGCAATCTTCCCGCTTTCGTCGAACGCGTGCAGGGGGCGTGGCCGGATTTCCCCACCTTCGGCGGAGTCTGTGAGGGCCACGAGATGCTGTGGCGCATCATCGGCTCTGAACACACGCTGCTGTGGATGGGATTGTACCCGGACCACATCGCGCGCTTCGTGGAACGCATCAACGCCTTCTCCCTGGAAGTGCTGAAGGCCCAGATCAAGGCCGCCGACGGCATGCTGGACGGCATGGTGATCTGGGGAGACGTCGCCTACAAAAACGGCATGCTGTTCTCACCCGTTTTTTGGCGGAAGCACTTTAAGCCTGGGGTCAAGGCCCTCATCGACGAGTGCCACAAGCACGGCTTGCCGGTCATCTATCATGGCTGCGGCAACGTCAATCGCGATTTTTGAGGACTTCATTGAAGTGGGAGTCGACGCCTACAATCCGCTGGAGGCGAAAGCGGGGCTGGACGTCATCGACCTGCGCCGCCGGTTTGGCCACCGCATGGGGTTCTGCGGCAATATGGATGTGATGCTTTGGGCCAACGGAAGCCGGGAGGAAATCAAGGCCGCCGTCCTCACCAAACTGAATGCCGCCAAGGGGGGCGGGTTCATCTTCCAGTCGGACCACTCCGTCCCCAACAGCATTTCCGGCGAGAACTACGATTACGTCGTGCGCTTGGTCAGAGAATACGGGAAATACCCGCTGCAACTGGGCGAGTACGACATCGCCTTCCCCGCCGCGGCCTAAAGCAGGGGCAGCGGAGACACTCCCCTGGCCCCGATCTGCTGGAAGGGAAATGTCGAGACCAAAAGTGTGCCAGCGCCAGCGCTAATGGCGTTGACTGAAACCTGACTAATGGTTCCCGAGGAACATGACGTGAATGTACGTACCCAGCCTGACGTTAAACGCCAGATACCAGCCCACGTGGTCCGGGTCATCGTAAATCACGATTTGGTCGCCGTCCCAAATCCAGTCATTGCAGTATCCGTAATCGTCGGGGGCAACGCTGAAATAAAAACCATTAAACCAGAAGCGGTTGCGTCCTCCGCCGGCCAAATGCCAAACGTGGCCGCGGCCAATTCCGCCGCTTAAAGTGCCCGTGCTCCCAAGGATGATCGAGGTGGTAGTGGGCGTCTCCGGGGCCGGTATCGTGTCCGATCCATTTGCCGTTGGTGTGAACGTGCGGGGCCTCGGGGTGCCCGGGTGCGTCGTTATAATGACGCGCTTGCGGAGCGGGCGCTTGATGGGGTTGGACCATGGCTGGCCTTGGCAGGGCCGATGCTGCGGGGATGGCGTGTCCACCTGCTGTTGCCCCCGTGTTCTTCCCCCTTGCCCTCTATCGTGTTGGGCCCAAGCAGAAACCGAGAACACCAGCAATACTGCAAGAATTCCACATAGCCGTTTCATGTGCAGCCTCCTCCAGGCCTGTCCACGTTGCCTCTCGGGTCTGTAACGTCAGCCTGGTTTGGCGTAGGAAACTGACTTCCTGCGCCTGCTACGTCGTCATTATGGTTTGTCGCATGCCGGAACAGTTTAAGCTTAGCAGAGTGTCGGCGACTGCCCGCAAAACAGTTGAACGAAGTAGAACGCCTTAAAATATTTCGCGTCATTATTTCGTCTACACTACTGGATGCATGACGCGCTGAGCATCGAGTTCATGACCGACGAGCAAAACCGCCGCATCGCGGAGACCGTCGAGCGGGAACAACCCCGCCTGCGCAACTTCATTCGCAAGCGCGTTCTGGACGAAAGCGAGGCGGAAGACATTCTGCAAGAGGTCTTCTATGAACTCGTGCAGGCTTACCGGCTGATGAAACCCGTGGAGCAAGTGGGCGCATGGCTCTTCCGGGTGGCGAGGAATCGCATCATCGACAGATTTCGCAAGCGGAAGCCGGAGGCGGCAAGCAGCGATGCCCTCGCCGGAGAAGAAGAGGGAGAGTTGTTCCCGTGGGAAGACCTGCTCCCCTCGCCCGATGCCGGCCCGGAAGCGGCCTACGCGCGCGAGGTGCTGCTCGAAGAAATTGACGCGGCTTTGGACGAACTCCCGGAAGAACAGCGCGAGGTGTTTGTCGCCCACGAACTCGAGGGCCGGAGCTTCAACGACCTGGCAGCGGCGACCGGGCTGAGCGTGAACACCTTGCTCTCCCGAAAGCACTACGCGGTGCTCCACCTGCGGCGGCGCTTGCGGGCCATTTACGACGAATTCAAGAAAGCGTGAGGGTAAAAACGATGAGAAGGCATCGGATTTTGCGAGGATTGAAAATTTTGTTGATTGTTGCTGCTGGCGGCAACGGTATTCAGCTTTGTGGTCATGTGGCTCTGGAACCGGCTGATGCCGGCCATCTTCGGTCTGCATGCCATCAGCTTCTGGCAAGCTTTGGGCCTGCTGGTGCTGAGCAAGATTCTCTTCGGCGGGTTTCGCGGCCGGCCGGGCTTCGCGATGCACTGGCGCCAGCGCATGATGGAGCGCTGGGAGCAGATGACCCCCGAAGAACGCGAGAAATTCCGAGCCGGCATGCGCGGCGGCTGCGGCCCCTTTGGATCCTCACCGGCCGCGCCCAAGGCTTGACTCATGAAAAAGAATCCGGACGGAGGAAACCATGGCGCACCGTGTCTGTCCCTGGTGGTTAGGATATCTGCTGGCCAGCCCGCTGCGGCGGCTCATGCAGGATCCGGCGAAGGTGCTGGCCCCGTACGTTCGAGAAGGCATGACCGTGCTCGAACCCGGGCCGGGCATGGGCTTCTTCACGCTCGAACTCGCCCGCTTGGTGGGCCCCTCCGGCCGGGTGGTGGCCGTCGATATTCAGCCGCGCATGCTCTCCAGCCTGAAGCGCCGCGCCGCCCGGGCGGGGCTTCTGGAGCGTGTGGATGCGCGCTTGGCCGCCCCGGACACCCTGGGCATCGCGGACCTCGCCGGCGCCGTGGACTTTACGCTGGCGTTCGCTCTGGTGCATGAATTGCCGGCCGTCGAACCGTTTTTCGCGGAAGTCGCGAAGGCCTCGAAGCCCGGTGCGGGGTTGCTCTTTGCCGAGCCGGCCGGACACGTGAAGACGGCGGATTTCGAGGCCGAGCTGGAGGCGGCAATCCATGCCGGGTTCGAGTTGGTAGAGCGTCCCGCGATTCGCCGCAGCCACGCGGCTTTTCTGAAGAGGGCGTAAGTCCCGAGCGGCACCGGTCAGCGTCAATTGCTCGCCGCCACCCTGCGATTCCTAGCTGGTGCACGCCTCGGGCAACGCCGGACTCTCACCTCGCCAAATTCGGCCATGAGGAGCTTCCCGATTGCCAGGCAACCGGACTGGCCAATTCTCAGCCCCATAACAAATGACTTGACAATGCTCCATTGCGGCTATGTTCTGTCGAAATAATGACTGACTGTTCAGTCATTTTATGGAGAGAGCCATGAAGGCAATGAATTCCCGGCGAGTGAAGGCTGCCAAAACCTCCCCGCGCCGGCGGGAGCAGAAGCTGCATCGCCAGGAGGAAATCCTGGCGGCCGCCTTCGAAGTCTTCGCTGCCCACGGGTACGAGGCCGCCCGCATCGACGAAGTCGCCCGGCAGGCCGGAATCGCCAAAGGGACGATCTACCTCTATTTCCGTGACAAGGAGCAGCTCTTTCGGGCGGTGGTGCGAAGCCTGGTGCAAAAGCGATTTGACGTCCTCGCAGGAACCTTCCAGGGGACGGCGGAGCAGTTGCTGCGCGCGCTGCTATCGCGGATGTATAGCCAGGTCGTGAGGAACGAAAAGGTTCGCTCCATCGTCCGCCTGCTGATCGCCGAAAGCGGAAGATTTCCCCAACTTGCCGAGATCTACCATCGCGAAATTATTGCCCCGGGAATGAAGGCGATGCGCCAGGTGCTGAGGCGAGGAATCGCCTCGGGCGAATTCCGGAAAACCGCGGCCGTGGAATTCCCGCAGATTCTGGCGGCGCCGGCAGTCCTGGCGATGGTGTGGAGATTGCTTCACGGGGAGCGCCACCGGCTCGACCTTGATGCCTACAGCAAGGCGCACTTGGAGTTCGTGCTGGGCAGCCTGCGGAAGCAACCGGATTGAAAGCCGCGAGGTGATCGAGGCGGCGCGGCAAAGGAGAAGTTCCATGCGGTCGAGGGCAAGGTGGATCACGTTGTTTGTGGCGTTGTCGTTTGCGGCGGGGACGCCCGTGCGATGCGCAACAGACCCCTCCGCGGCGGCTGACGCTGAGGGACGCAATCGGTTTGGCGCTGAAGCAGAACCTCAGCGTGCGCGTGGCGAGTGCGCAGGTGGAGGAATTGGAAGGCACGCGCGACCGGCGGCGGGCTTCCCTGCTGCCGCACGTCAACGGGGACGCGTTAGCCAACCGCGAGAATATCGATTTGGGCGCCATGGGAATTTCCTTTCCCGAGGTTCCTGACCGTCGTCGGTCCGTTCGCGCACTACGATTTCCGCCTCTCGGCGAGCCAATCCTTGATTGACCGCCACTCCTACCACAACTGGAAGGCCAGCGAAAAACAAGAGGAGGCCGCCAAGCTCGATTATCAGGACGCGCGCGATTTGGTGATCCGCCAGGCCGCCGGGCTTTATCTTGACGCCCAGGCTTCCGCCGCGGAGGTGGAAGCGGCGGAAAGTCGCGTGACGACTTCGCAAACCCTGGAGAAATTGGCGCGCGACCAACACGCCCAGGGACTGGCAACCGCTGTGGACGAGGTTCGCGCCCAGGTGCAACTGGCGCGGGACCAGCAGAACCTGCTGGTGGCGCGCAACACCTATCAGACTTCCCTGCTCGTCCTTGCCCATTTCCTCGGACTGAGCCCCGGCGCCCCGCTGGACTTGGCCGAGCCCTTGAAATTCCATCACGTGGAATCAGCCGACGCCGACCAGGCGCTGCACACCGCCCTCGAGGCGCGATCCGATTACGCCGCGCTTCTCAAGCAACGAG
>CAVUXE010000029.1:0-201506 GCA_963745235.1 uncultured Spirochaetota bacterium
TCTGTAACATTACACTATTCTATGAACGTCGGATCTGGAGCTGATAGACGATAAGAACACCCAGGGTGGATGATTTCCCGTCAGCGTACGGCGGGTGCGCCGCGTACGGATGGACTGGAAACGAGATCCTGCTGGTCACAAGGATCAGCCAGGCGACAAAGACTGCTGCTCTTGCAAGCTTCTGGAACATGGGGCCTCCAGGACAAATATACCACCCGGGCCCGTTTCATCAGCGGTACATCTGCATGAGCTGTACGAAGTTGTAGATCCTTTTGTAAACCGTGGCAATCAAGCCGCGAATGTCCCGGTCCATGGATGGCTTGAGGTGCTTCCAGTTCATGAGCAGTGTCGGGTTCGGTCTGACCACGTCGTCATGCGCCACCTTGAGCACCCGTGCGATGCCCACCAGATGCTGCACGGAGTCGCTGATCATGGCATGCGCCTCGTCGTTGATCTGGCGCAGCGTCACGCGCAGCTGCACAAGCGCCTTGCGGTCCCTTTCAGTCCTGAGGGCGAACGTCTTCAGCCTCCGACCCGTCTCTCCGTCCTCCGCCAGGTCCTCGTCGAACAGCGCGATGGTCTCCGATTGCTTGAGAAGCTGGTGGAAGGCCTCCGACATCTGCTGGGACGTCTCCTTGTTTGTCCACTTCCCCTTGATCAGGAGAAGGTCCACCACCTCCCGGATGCTCGTGGGCAGGTAATCGGTGAGGAAGGCGCGGAGGTAGTTCAGGGGGGCCACGTGGGAGAAGCCGCCGAGAAGCTTCTGGGAGAGCTCGGGGTTGACGTTCTCCGAGTAATTGGCCAGCCGTGTAACCGCACCTGTCCCGAAGACCGCGCGCGCAAGCTGCTCGATCTTCTGGTTCCTGCGGCCCGCTGCCACCTTCTCCGCCGTCGTCTCCGCCTCAGCCTTGATCTTCGCGAGGTACGGCTCGACGATCTTTTCATGATGGACGCGGACCATCGGCTTCCACTCGGGGTTTTGCGCCTGGCAGCGGACAATTTTCAGGAGCACACCGGTACGCTGGATCTCCCGGATGCCCTGCAGGGCCTTGCGCAGGCCGTCACGGCCGACGACCTCGACCCCGCGGTGGGCCTTGAGGACGGCAAGCATGCGGTCCCAATCCGCGTCTGGATCCACGTTGGGCAGGATCTCCAGGAAGTCCTGCAGCTCCTCCAGCACGTGCGAGCCGTCGATGGCCGCAAAGCGCGGGGCGTAGGTGAAATCCCTTTCGGGAAGCCCCTCGTCGAACTTTCTCAGCAGGAAATAGTAGTCGAAGCCGATCAGGTCCAGGAGGACGAGCAGGCGGTTGTACAGGGCATCGATCTCCGCCGTGGAGTCCACGTCAAACCGATCCAGGAACCTCTTGAGGTCCGCGTGCACCTCCGCTGACAGCGCGGCCGGGTCAGCCTTCCTGGACCGCTCATTGATGGAGGCCTCCGTGAGGCTCTCCCGCAGCGCGAGCTCCTCTTTCGTGAGCGTGAGGTCCACGAGGGTCGCCTTGAGCGCGCTGGAAGTCTCCGCTCCCTTCAACAGGATCTGGCCGGCCGCGAAAGCGCGGTACATGTCCCAGAAGAACCTGCCGAGTGCGGGCTCCGCGGTCGATTGCGAGGGATTGTAGTAGCGGGGGCGAGCTCTTCGAAGCTCCGCGACAATCTCTTTCAGCCGCCTTTGCTTCTGCCGTTCCGGGTCATCACTCAGGAACAGCGAGGCAAGCCAATCGATGAATCCCCCCGACTGCGCCGGGCGTTCACTCTTCTGGGTTGCGACTGTCCTGGGATTCTGAGAACCCATCCTGAAAGGATCGTAGGAGAAAAGGAATGGGCTGTCAATGGAAAATGGCCAGACAGCGGCGGAGCACGCTCGTGTTGAAAATCCGTTCGGTTTCCGGTAGGATGGGCTCTACGCAAAGGAGAGCACATGCAGAAGTGGATATGCACCGTGTGCGGATACATCTACGACCCGGGAAAAGGCGACCCGGAGAATGGCGTCGCTGCAGGGACTTCATTCGATGACCTTCCCGCGGATTGGGTGTGTCCCGTATGCGGTGCCAGCAAGGACGACTTCGAAAAAACAGCTGCTTGACGATCTCCCCTTCCGAGGCGCAGAAGGTCCTGGGCTTCGCTCGGGACCTCGGATTTTCGCGAGCCGGCTTCGTTGATCCGGGAGCCCTGGCAGGCCGCGCGGCACCTCTTCCCCCAGATGACCTGGAATGGCAGTGGGCAACGCGGCCCCATGAATGGAAGGATCGTGCTTCGATTCTGGTCTGTTGCCTGTCCTGTCATCGCCGAGAGCCCTCGGACCTGTCCACACCGGATGATCCGCACGGGCTGATAGCGCCGTTCGCACGAAGAAACTACTACAAGACAGCCGCCCGCCTGATGGGCAGGCTCGTTGCCCGCATGGAAGACGAGCTTCGCATCCCGAAAAAGGACGTCCGCATCTTCAGCAATTCCCGGTTGCCGGAGAAGCCGCTCTGTGTTGCCGCGGGACTCGCGTGGCAGGGGAAGAACGGATTGTGCATCGCCCCGGGTCTCGGATCCCTGTTCGTGATCGCGGGAGCAGTGATTCCGCGCGCGCTGGCGGAAGCCGCCTTCTTCGCGCCGCGGATGGAAGATTTGTGCGGAAGCTGCCGGAAGTGCATGGATGCCTGCCCGTCAGGCGCTCTTGCGACTCCCGGAGCCGTGGATCGCGCGAAATGCCTGCAGGGGTTCGCGGCGGACCCGGTTGTGCTTGATCCGGCGGTGATGGAAACGTGGGGCGCGCGGCTGTACGGGTGCCAGGATTGCCAATCCGCGTGCCCGCACAACCGGCACCTGTTGGAGGAAGGCCCGCCGGCGGTCGGGGAGATCGGACCAAGCGTGTCGCTTCGTTGGTTCCTTTCCCTGGACGAACGTCGAGTGAAAGAGCTGTTTCACGGCACGGCGATGGGTCTTTCCTGGATCTCCAGAGATGCCCTGGTGCGGAATGCCATTGTCGCCGCAGGCAACAGCAACAACCCAGCTCTTCGCGGGTGCATCACACCGTATCTCGGCAGCGCGACGCGCGCGCTCGACGAGGCTGCACGCTGGGCCCTGGAAAGGATGACCGGCGCCTGAGACAGCGCCGGCCTCCCAACGCTTAGCGTCTGCCTCCGGCGAAGAATGCGAAGATCACGAAAATCGGCAGGACGACCAGCAGGAGCAGGTCCCCGACCACAGGGAGACCTGAGACCAGATTGTAATCATACACCTTGGGGATGTATTGCTTGAAAAGCACAATGAGGAACCAGAGAATCCCGGCGAGAGAGAGAAAGACGTTGCGCTGCCGTGCGAGGTTCCAGATCCCGAGAATAGCGGCAATGATTGCGAGAATCAGGTAGACAGTGCTCCATCCCATTCTACGTCTCCTTGGCGGAAATTTTCTTCCCCGCCAGTCTCACAAAAATCCCTCTCGGGGTCAAGATCAACGTCACTGGCCATACCCCAGGGAGCGCAGGGCCTTTTCGGCCTCCATCCTCTCGTCCCACGGAGCTGGCCCCCCGGGACCAATGATGCTTCCTTCGTGTCCCTTGCCCAGCAGGAGGACAACGTCTCCGGCCGACGCCTGCCCGGAATGCGTGTCGTATGGCCTCCGGCCGGTCGGGGATGAGGAAAAGGTCCTTGCCTCTCTCCTTGCTCCCGCAGCCCTCCGCGATCTGCTCCAGGATCAGGAGACGGTCCTCACCGCGCGGGTCCTCGTCCGTGATGACAAGGGTGTCGCAGTACCGGGATGCCGCCTGCCCCTGCATCGGTCTCTTGGCCCGATCCCTCTCTCCCGCTGATCCGAAGACGGCGGTTACCTTGCCTCGAGTCCTCTTCCTGATCCAGGGAAAGAGCCTCTCGAAAGCCCCCGGCGTGTGGGCGTAATCCACGATGACCGTGAAGGGCTGGCCAAGATCGACGCTCTCCATCCTGCCTTTGACGCCATGAAGCTTCTCCAGAAGCGGAGCAAGGGAGAGCGGATCGAGGTCCAGGAGCCGGGAGACGGTGAGGGAGGCTGCCAGGGCATTTTCAACCCAGAACGGGCCGGGGATTCGAAGGCGGGCAGGGGCCTCCCTGCCATCGCAGGACAGACGGAAGCACGAGCCCGTCATGTCTTCAGCCGGGTCACGGGCTACAAGGTCCGCATCTCCCCGCGCGGCATACGTGTGCACGGGGGCCTTGCAGGCGGTGCGGAAGTACGCCGCGCTCGGATCATCTGCATTCACGACCGCGAAGCCCCGGGCGGCGCGAAAGAGGTTGGCCTTGTCCGACCTGTACTGCTCGAAGGTGCCGTGAAACTCCAGGTGCTCATGGGTGACATTCGTGAGCACCGCCGCATCGAAGTCCACGTCGCCCAGCCTGTTCGTCCGCGTCGAAAGGCCGTGCGAGGTGGCCTCCACAATGGCGAACTCCAGGCCGCCATCCGCCATGTCGCGGAGCATGCCATGGATCTCGCTCGCCTCCGGGGTGGACTGGCGGAAAGGGTTCTTGACGATCTTGTCCGCTGTCTGGAAAGAGACGGTGGACAGGAACCCCGTCCGCCTGCCCATGAGGGACAGGAGCTGGGTGATGAACCACACGGTGGAGCTCTTCCCGTCCGTACCTGTCACCCCCACCACGCGAAGGGAGCGCGACGGGTGATCGAAGAACTGCGCGGCAATGGGGGACAGGGAGCCGCGGGGGTTCTCCAGGCGGACGTACGTGACCCCTTCTGCCGCGGTTTCCACCGGCAGCGCGTGAACCACCGCGGATGCTCCGCGCGCCACCGCGTCACCTACGAACCTGTGCCCATCCGCGTGAAGGCCGTCCATCGCAACGAAGAGGAAGCCTGGCTCTACGTCGCGCGAGTCGTAGGCGATGCCCGTCATCCGCCTGTCCATGTCGCCGCGCGTTTCAAGGACCGGCAGCCCGGCAAAGATCTCACGAAGGGCCTTCTCCCGCATGAGCAAATGCTACCCGGCCGGGCTTCGGGGCGCAAGAGCGCCTGATGCTCCGACTCCGCACGCGGCGCCCGCACGTGGACGCACCGCGGCCCGTTTGAAATCGGAAAGTGAAATCGCTATGCTGGAGGCATGTATACCGTGCGGATCGAGGACGGTTTCGCCGCCGCGCATTTCCTGACCCGCTACCACGGCAGGTGCGAAAGACTGCACGGCCACAACTACAAGGTCCTCGTGACGGCCTCAGGAACAGAGCTGGATGACGGGGGAATGCTGCTGGATTTCGGCGTCATGAAGAGCGCCCTCCGAAAGGTCGTCCTGGAGCTCGACCACACAAGCCTGAACGATCACCCGGCATTCAGCGACGGGTGCCCCAGCGCGGAGAGGATTGCGCGCTTCATCTACGACAAGATGCACGCGGAGCTCCCTGATGCCCGTCTCACTCTCGTGGAGGTCTTCGAAACGGACAGGAACAGGGCAACCTTCTCCCCTGATTGAATCGCCTGATCGACTTCCATCATCCCTACCTCACCAGCCAGCTCATCGCGTACATCGGCAACAAGCGCGCGCTCCTGAGGTTCCTCCACGATGTCTTTCGCGGCGTGGCCGCGCAGGCGGAGGGGGGCGGCACCCGGGCCGCGGCTCCTGTCTTCCTGGACCCATTTGCCGGCAGCGGCGCCGTGTCCCGGCTCGCGCGGCTGATGGGTTTCTCCGTCGCCGCCAACGACTGGGAGACGTATTCGCACGCCATCAACTCCTGCCACATCGCGCTCTCGGCGGGCGAGGTGAGCGCCCTGTTTGCGCCGCAGGGCGGGTTGGACCTCGTGCTCGAAAGGCTCAACAATCTCCCCCCTCCGCCGCAAGAGGCTCGCTACATTTCCCGCTACTACGCTCCCCGCCGGACTGAATCCGCGGACTGGGCTACGGAGAGGCTGTTTTACACCACGGAAAACGCCCTGAGAATAGATGCCATCAGGCAGCGGATCGAGGAGATGTACCCCGGCGAGCCGATTGAGCCCGGCGAGCGAAAGCGAAAAGCCGCCCTTGTGGCGCCTCTTCTCTACGAGGCGGCCACGCACACCAACACGTCGGGAGTCTTCAAGGCCTGCCACCGCGGTTTTGGCGGCCATGGTCGGGACGCCCTGACGCGGATCATGGCGCCAATCTGGCTGCGATCCGCCGGTCCTGATAGAGTCCGCGCCCTCAACCGTTTCCCGCGAGGACGCGGCGAAGTTCCTCGCCGGGAGGCGAGCGGACATCTGCTACCTGGACCCCCCGTACGCCACGCACCAGTACGGGAGCAACTACTTCATGCTCAATTCCGTGGCGCTCTGGGACAAGCCGCCGGTGAGCCAGGAGCGTGGCGCTGACGGCCGACTATTGAAAAAGGCGGGCATCCGCGAGGACTGGACCAGGACCCGCTCCGCCTTCTGCTATCCCGCCACGGCCCGCGAGGCGCTGCGGGAGGTGGTGAACGCGGCGGACTGCCGGCACCTCGTTGTCAGCTACAGCGACGAGGGGCTGATCAGCCTGGAGGAGCTATGCGACCTGTTGTCGGAGACCGGCGCCCTCACCGTCCGCACCACCGGCTACGTGAAGTATCCCGGGGGCAAACAGAGCCTGGGGCGAAGGACGAGCAACATCGAGCTGGCGCTCGTTGTTGACCGTCACGTGCGGCCCGGCAGGCCAAGGACCGATCGGATCTTGAGGGAGGTGACTGGCGCGCGGCTTCTCGGCAGGGCATTCAATCCCGATCGCATTCGGCAGGCGTTCTTTGCCGAGCCCGGGGGGATTGTCCTTGACCCCACGGGAGCCGGCCTGCGCCTGTCGATGCGCCATCATTGGCGGTTTGCTCCCGAGGCGCGGGTGCCGTCCTTTTCCACGGCAGAGGAGGCGGACGGCTTCCTTGCCGCGCTCGCCTCCTGCGAGGTCACCGACGTGAGGGAAGAGATCGAAGTCCTCGTTGGCGTGGCGCGGGCGGAGCAGGAGCAAGGGGAAAAAAAGCGGCTGCTGCGTGATATGCTCAGGCTCTTTAACAAGCTCGCTCACCGCAAGTACGCAGCGGAGTTTGCGGGAGCTCTCGAGTCTCTCCAGCGCTTCGCGGGGGAGCTCGAAGAGCCGGAGCGGTTTCGGGCGGGACTTGCCCGGGTTGTGGAGACCGCCAAAGCCAGGGGTGAAGGCCGGCCGTCGCGCAGGAGCTGACGGCCAGCTGACGGCCGGCCCGCCGGATTACCGGCAGGCCGGAACTACCGCGGGGCCTACCTCCCCCTCTTGTTGTACAGGTACTTGTAGAAATCCGAGTCCGTGCTCAGCGTCTTGTTGAACTTCGGCAGGAGCGCCTTATATTCCTCCAGCGCCATCCAGTAGTCGGCAAACTCGGGATCCTTGCTGTAGGCCTTGTTGCGGATATCCAGGGCCTCTGCGTCAGCCTTGGCCTTGATCTCCTTGGCTTTTCTTTCCGCGTCGGACTGGATCTGCAGGAGCTCCCGCGTGGTCTGGCCGAGCCACTTCGCCTTTTCCCCCTCGCCGTCGGAGCGGAAGGCCTGGGCGATCTGGTTTCTCTCCTTGATCATACGGTCGTACACGCTCGGGGTCAGGTCGTCGGAGTACTTGATCTGGCGAATGATCACGTCGATGAGCTCCATCCCGTACTGCGGCATGATGGTCCTTGCCTCGTTCAGCATCTCGATGGAGAGCGCGCGGCGCCCTACAGTGATAGGCTCGTACTGGGTCTCAGCAAGCGTCGAGATGTTGCTCAGCGCCGCCGAGCTTTCCGCTGATCCGGCCACGCTGGCAAGCGCGTTGGTCCTCTTGATCGTGCTGATGACGTTGGAATCCCGTACCGCTTCCCGCAGCGGATTCTTGGAGATGATCTTTCTCACCTCGGAATCGATTACGTCGTCCAGCCTGCCCTGGGCCTGCGTCATGGAACCGACTGACTCATAGAACTTCTTGGGGTCGGAAATGCGCCACCGCGCCGTGGTGTCCACCCAGATGAACTGGTTTTCCGAGGTGGGGATCCTCTGGGCGTCCCCGTCCCAGGACTGCACCTTCTTCGAATATTTGACCACGCTTTCCACAAAGGGGACCTTGTACTTCAGGCCCGCCTGCGTCTCCACCCTGACGATCCTGCCGAACTGGACCACCACGGCCTGCTCGCCCTCCGTGAGGATGTAGTACGGGCCGAGCAGGGAAGCAATGAGGAGGACCACGCCGACGATGACCAGAATGACTATTGTCCTTCTCATTGTGAGCCTCCCTGGTCCGTGGTGGACTGGTTGTTGGCCGGCTGATTGGTTGTCGATTGGGAGGTGGCCGGCGCCGTTGCGGCCGGGGCAGGGGTGGCTGCCTGCTCGGGGCCGGGTGACGGCGCTGCCGCCGTTGGGGCCCCGCCGCCCATGCTCTTCAAAGGAAGAAAGTTTTTGAGGTTCTTGTCGATGAGGTCCGTGCCGTCCGCGTTGGCGAACACCCGGTCATACATCTCGTAGTACAGCCGGGTTCGAACCACGTCCGGCGCTTTTCTGTATTCGCCGAGCACGGCATTGAATCGGGCCACGTCCCCCTTGGCCTCGTTAACCCGCTGAATGGCATACCCCTGGGCTTCCTGGATGGTTTGCTCGGCCTGTCCGCTTGCCCGGGGAATGGCCTGGTTGTACGCCTCCTTGCCTTCGTTGATCATGCGGCTCCTGTCCTGGATTGCCTTGTTCACGTCCTCGAAGGCGTCCTGGACGGATCCCTTCGGAGGAACGATGTTCTGCAGCTTCACCGTTGTCACGTGGATGCCCAGGCCGTAGGACTTATAGAGCTGATTCATCATCTCCTGGCCCTGCAGCTCGATGTTGGCCCTTTCTGCGCCGATCACATCGAATATCGTGCGGTCTCCGACCAGCATGTTGATGACGGACTGCGAGATGTCCCGGATGGTCTTGTGCTGGTCAGCGACGTTGAACAGCCATGCCCGCGCGTCGGTGATCTGGTACTGGATGATCCACTCCACGTCGATGATGTTGAGATCCCCGGTGAGCATGATGGACTCCGAGGAGTAGTCCGCCGTCGAATAGGTGGAGACGATGCCGGGCATCGTGGTCCGGAACCCGAACTCCTCCTTGAGGATTCTCTGCGTCGGCACATTGTAATTCTTCTCCACTCCAAAGGGCACTTTGAAATGGAGACCCGGTCCCACCATGCGGGAGAACTTTCCGAAGTTCAAAACCACGGCCTCTTCCTTCTGGTCCACCACGAAGAAGCTGGAAAACAGGAGGATGATGGCAAGAACCACGCCAATGGCGATGAGAAGCAGGGCCGGCGTGATCCTGCGGATTCCCTTTCCAGGGGTGACGTCTGTCATAGAATCTCCTATCAGCGGTATGCCGGACTACTATAGCACACACAGGGCGGAAGAATAGCCTTCGTTCTGATATGATGCCTGCCAGTCAGATGAAGAAGCGACACGGGGGAACGCCGCTGGAAGTGCTGGCCGCTGCGGGCCGGCTCGGCATCACGTCATTCGGGGGTCCCATCGCCCACCTCGGATATTTCCACGCCGAGTATGTTGTCCGAAGGAAGTGGCTGGATGAGCAAAGCTACGCCGACCTGGTTGCTCTGTGCCAGATGATTCCCGGCCCCGCGAGCAGCCAGCTGGGCATCGCAATCGGCATCCACAGGGCAGGGGTGCTCGGCGGCCTGGCCGCCTGGATCGGTTTCACCCTGCCGTCCGCCATCGCCCTGGTTGCTTTTGCGCTCCTGGCGCATGGATCAGGAATATCCGCGGGCTGGCTGCACGGATTGATGGTGGTTGCCGTAGCGGTGGTGGCGCAGGCCGTGTGGACCATGGCTCGCGCCATGGCTTCCGACGCGCCCCGTGCCACCATTGCGTTCGCCGCTGCAATCGTCGGGATTCTTCTTCCGTCCTCGCTGACACAGGTCTCCATCATCATCGCGGGCGCTCTTGCCGGACTGGCCTTTCTCAGGTCACCCGCGGGGGAGGAGCCGGTCAGGTCAGCCAGCTTCGAGGGAATCAGTCGGGCGGCTGCGTTCTCATGCCTGGCCGCCTTCGCGGTGATCCTCCTGGGACTTCCCGCCCTGCGTGCTGTCACGCATTCCCAGTTCGTTGCGGTGGTGGACAGCTTCTACCGCAGCGGTTCCCTCGTGTTCGGCGGCGGCCACGTGGTCCTGCCGCTCCTGCAGCGTGAAGTAGTGCCCCCCGGGTGGGTGTCGGACGCGACTTTCCTCTCGGGATACGGTGCCGCGCAGGCGGTCCCGGGTCCGTTGTTCACATTCGCCGCTTACCTTGGCGCAGTGCTGGGGCCGGCCCCCAAAGGCGTGCTGGGAGCCGGGGTCGCTCTCCTGGCCATCTATCTCCCGTCCTTCCTCCTCGTCATCGGGTTGCTTCCATTCTATGGCGCGCTTCGAGCCAGGCGGTCGGTGCGCAGCGCCCTCTCAGGGGTCAACGCCGCCGTTGTGGGGATATTGCTCGCCGCGCTCTACGCGCCGGTCTGGACGAGCTCGATCCTGAGCCCTGCGGATTTTGCGCTCGGGCTCGCGGCATTCCTGCTGCTCATGGTCTGGAAAGTGAGGCCGTGGATCATCGTCGTCGGGGGCGCGATTGCGGGGGAAGCGCTCAAGCTCTTCCTCTCGTAGGCGTCCGCCACCTCCACGGTGGAGCAGGTCACGACAATCCTGCCACGCGGGACGCTCTGGAACCTTTCCCCTGTCTGGAGTATGTGGTCGGTGGTGTCGCTGGTCTGCGTGACGTAGAGACACCCCGCAACGCAGGCGAGCAGGACTGGACGGCGCGGAAAAAAGCATCGCCATGCATGACGGCACACGGTCACAGTTGGCCGGGAGGCGCCGCGGTGTCCCTTGCTGGAGACGCAACTGTGCCTTTCCTTTTCAGGTTCCCGTCGCGACTTTTCATGGTGAGGCGGTGAACCATGCGAGAAGCGACGTTGTATGAGCAGGTCGCGGACCAGGTAGAGGGCTTCATGGCACAGGGCATCTACGAACCGGGGGAGAGACTGCATTCCATCCGCCGCATCAGCTCCACGGACTGTTCCCCCGCGATTGAAGCCGCGCTCTCGGGGGTGGGCTCGATCGCAAAGGAGCTGGCGGAGACGTCGACTCCCGTTCTCCGGGCCTCGGCGATATGAGCGGCCGCCCGTGATCGCCTACGTGTTCTGGCACTGGAGAAAGAACGGGTTGCCGGCGGGCGACTACGAAAAACGTCAGCAGGACTTCCATGCAGCGCTCAAGGCTGCACCGCCGTCTGGCTTCACCGGCTCTTTCAGCGCCAGGATTGCCGGGGTGGATTGGGCCGCGGGAGGCGATGAGGCGTACGAGGACTGGTACCTCGTCAAAGACTTCGGCGCCCTGGGAGCGCTGAACGAAGGGGCGGTCTCGGGCACCAGGTCAGGTCCCCATGACGCGGCGGCAGCCGTTGCGGAAGGCGGGACCGCAAGCATCTATCTGTTGCGTCGCGGAGAGGTGATGATCGACCCTGGATACGCTCACTGGTTCGGCAAACCGGCCGGCATGACATACGGAGAGCTCGCTGCTCTCCTGGATCCCCTGGTTGACGAAGAAGGAGGAGCGCTCTGGATGCGCCAGTTGGCCCTCGGCCCTGCCACGGAGCTCTGCCTTCAAGCGCGGAAGAAGGTGAGCCTTCCTTCTCCATTCGAGGTCCTTGTCCTTCCTTTGCGGCTGATCTGGCCCGTCCCCCGCTGAGGGCTGCGCCGCCAGGTCCTGGTCCTGTGCGCGGAGCGCCGTGCGCTGCCCGAAAGCTTACCCCTGGTTGTCCGCCCTTTTCTCGAGGTCCAGCAGCAACCCAAGATAGCTTGCTTTAATTTTCCTGTAGATGGCTGTCGCTTCTGCCTCATCATAGATGTGAGATGTCTGGTTTCTATCCTCAAGCATCTGGATCCAGGAGTCTCCGTCAGCCAGTATTCCAGCACGAAAGGATTCTTTTATGCATGAACGTGGACTGGCGCACTGGATCCCTTCATGCATCAGCAATGCCTTCAAAAGCTTCCACCCCAGCTCGAACGTGAACTCGAACCTCTGGATGACGCCGTCCAGAGCCAGGCTGTTGTTCGTGGGGTCCACCGCCAATCCTTCCCGCAGACGTGTGATCGCTTTTGAGTACTCCTCATGGCTCAAGCGTCTGTCATCCAAGGATAGGCACCCCTTCTCTCAGAATCCTCTCCTTCAGTCCAGTCTTCTCAAGCAGGTCGTAGCTCACAAGATCGATCTTCAACGCCGTTGCAATCTCCTCGTTCAATTGCCCGCGAACAATGTTGATGTCCTCCCTCGTCCAAAGCGGATCGATGATGGCGATATCAATGTCCGACGTGAGCGACGCATCTCCGCGAGCACGGGAACCGAAGAGAACGATTTTTCGCGCGTTCTTGTGCAAAAGAACGAGCCTGACTATGTGGTCCAAGACGGTCTTGACTTCGACGGCCATGGTCAGATTCTGGTGCAAGCAGATTCAAAGGTCAAGCTCGCTGCTGCGCCGCTGCACCGTTATTTCAAATGCTCTTCCGCGTACAGGGATAGCTCAATCACGCGTTCGAGCAACTCCCGGCTGTCGAAACCGGGGAAGTTGGCCAGAACAAGCTCTTTTGCGAAAAGACGGCAGATGTACTTGAGCTTGCGCGTGTGTCTCTGCGCGGCGAACACGTAGTCTCGATGTCCGTTGTTGATGATGATGAGGTTGTTCTTCTCGTCGTACTTTGATCGCCACAGTTCCCCAGGCGCCCTGAGAAAGCTGTAGCCCGGCAGGCCCTTTCCCCGCGCATCGCCTGCCCCGGCATCTGGCCCGATCAAGGTTTCACTGACGGTGATCCTCGCCTGCGCGCTCACCGTCACGTCGGCCTGTCGGACGGAGGCTTCCAGAATTGTGAGACCAGGCTCCTGTGGCGCGGTGAAAGTGACTATGTCACCGACGGATGAAGAGAGTGCGCCCGCGCCTTCTTTTACCGTCCATACAACGTCGATGCCCTCATCAATGGTTCGACGTTCCTTGTCGCGAGCAATGCAACGGAAACCCCTTTCCGTCCTGACCTTCATGACAACCGAAGATGGTGATATGACTGCGCCGTAGAGCGGTCCGGGGAAGTCGAAGAACTCGCGCCCGGCGACTTCCGTCTCCCCATCCGCCGTCCCCGGCGCCTTCATTGCGGCGGCGCCTTCGATCCCTTCAGCCCCTGATCCCGCAGCACCGGTTCCCATCTCCCCTGCTCCCTGTTGCCTGGGTTTCTGTCCCGTATGCAGCTCAAACCATTGATAATCATCCGGAGACAGCGTGAGAAACGCTTCCTTGAAAGCCTTCTGCACGGACTTCAGGATATTGCGGCTGGCCTGCTCCTCTTCGGCGGTCCTTTCTTCAGCGATAATTCCGTTCAGCCGAGCAGCTGCGGGTTCGAGTGCCTGGCGGAAGACCTCGAAACTTTCGTCCTGGATCACCCCGGTCCGCGTTCCCGGCGTCAGTTGGAGAAAGGGAGCATCGATCATTCCCTGGAGGAGCCCACTCGTCCACGGCTCCCCGTTGAACGCGTCCAGCTCGGAAAGAGAAGCCACGACGCGAGTTCCCGACCTGTACAGGCTGACATGGTTCTCGGGCCCCTGGCTGTTCAGGTACAGCTCCACGTATATCTCTCCGCCTGTGCTGGATATCGGGCCTATCTCATGGAGGAGCCTGCCGGCGAACTGGCGCGGCTGGACTTCCAGCTCTTTTTTGGAGGTGCGGTCCATGATGCGGATGTGCACGCCGGATTTCCGTATCCTGTCGCGCAGCTCGGAGGCGAGATAGCTTTGGATTCGCTCTCCGCTCAGCTGTCGAAGACCTGGCAGAAGGGGATGGATAAGAAGCTCGGTTCCCTGATGGGAAATAAGAGCCCTCTTTATGAAGATGCTGTAGCCCGGCTCGTTCTTCCTCATCTCCATCTGGTAGGTCCTGCCGTCCGCGCTTGTCGATGAAAGCCGCATCCGTTCTCCGACGGTCCAGAAGCTGAGCAGGCCAATGCCAAACTCCCCCTGGATACCTTCGATGCCTTTCTCTTTCAACCGCCGCTTCAGCGAATCCCCGATGTGCGTTGCGACAAAGCGGAAGTCAGGGACCCCTTCGGGGTCGCGGGGAACACCTTCGCCATCGTCCACAATTTTCAGAAACGGTTCACCGCGCTCCTTTCCACGGACAATCGAGATTGTCGTCGCATGCGCGTCAATGCTGTTTTCTACGAACTCCGCTATGGCCTTCAAAGGGTTGTTCTGGGAAAGCGCTATGATGGTAATGACATTCCAGTTGTCGCCAATCCGAAGCTTGCCGGCCGCCGCTGGGGAGGGGCGAGAGGTGCGTGCACCCCGTTTTCCGCGAGCTCGTTTTCGGACGCCGCCGGAGCCCGCTGGCGCCGGGTCGCGATTGGAACCCTCATCGCTCATAAGAAACAGGGATATACAAAAAGCACGGCGGGCACAAGACCAGCAGGTCCTGGGCGTATCTCCGGGACTCGCGCGATCACCGCGAGGCGCCGACTCACGTCGATGGAAGGGCTGTTGAAACCGATAGGTTGGGGATTTGTTTGAAATGCTCGTCGGAAGAAACGACAGTAGCACCAGCCCGGATGGCACAACAAGCAATCACCAGATCTGTAAGCGGCAGCACAACTCCGCGGCGATCCAAAGTCCGGGCAAGATCGGCGGTCTCATTCCACGTTGTGTCGTCAATGTCTACCGTGGTCATTGCTTCGAAGAGCTCACGCATGCGCTCGCGTATCTTCTCGCTGAGAATACCGCGAAGCACCTCGCAACGGATAACACCGCAGCACAGGACTTCTTCCTGAAGAAGCCACGGACGCAAGGCTTGCACTGGATCTTGCCGTGCTCGCAAGAGGTCAATGTACAGGGTCGAATCGACCAGAAACACCGTGACTACCTGGCCGGTTTCTCGCGTGCGCGCAGCGCACGAAGATCATATCGCGGGTCAACAGCGTCATCAAAATCTTTTGGCGCCAAGGAGGTTGAAAGGAGCTTGTTTCGCCTCGCGCTTCGCTCGGCAGCGCTCAAAGCATAGTTCAAGGCCTTTGTTTTTGTCTTGATTCCCGTGAGTTTCATGAGCCTTGAGAGTTTCCTCTCGTCAATCTCCATGGTCATCTTCATAAGGGTGATACTATGGTCCTTAGTCCCACACGTCAATATGGGCTATTGTGGCTGCTGTGGCGGCGCGTAAGATTAGTTGGGCGTGCCCCGCCCAAGGCGCAGTCATCCGGCTCCATGGGCCGCGTCTCCCTCCTGCCTCGGGCGGGTCGGGTGCTCCGCTCCAAGTCCTCGGTGCGAAGGGCTTCTCTTGCGGTAAAGTGGCTGGGCGGGAACGAGGCGTCTCTTCGCGGCGGCGCACCTGCGGGCTTTCCGCTGCGCCCCCTCACGCCTTGCTGACGGGGAGTGGACTCTGCCGCTAGCTGAGCAAGGCGCTGAGATCGTGCGCCGAGCATACAAGCAATTGTACTTGACGTGTACATGGATTTGTACATATGCTTGTACAAGTCTCGCCGAATTTCCAGCGGAGGAGAATCGGGGTCTCCGGGAGAGAGACCCAACAACCCTTTCTTAAACAAGGAGCACAATTGTGCTCAAGACATTAAAGATCACTGCTGCCAGAGAACAGCTGACGTCGATTCGCAATAAAATGCGAACCGACGAGACGATTGCGGTTACCAGTCGAGGCAAGAGAGTTCTTGCCCTGATGCGATGGGAGACGTATGACGCAATCCGGGAAACCCTGAGCATCCTCGAGGATGAAGAGCTCATGAAAAAGCTGAGGCAGAGCATCAAGGAAGCCGAAGAGGGTAAGCTTATTCCTCTGGAGGACGTGGAAAAGGAAATCGCTGATGAAGGCCGGGGCGAAGCGCCGTAGGAAAGGTTTGGAATGTTGATTAGTCTTGGACAAGATTCTTTACTCGACCAAAAAAGAGAAAAAGCGAAGTCCAAGATTGAGGAGCTTCTCGCTCCCGTATGGAATGTACCTGAAATACCCAAGATCTCGGATCTTGATCGCTTCCGCCATTTGGCAGAGCCCCTTTGGAAAAGCACCGGCAGCAACTTTCTGGGAGACCTGCTGACCCCGAGCGAGCTTGATCGACCTCTATTCGAAGTCAGTCGCGAAATTGATCAGTTAAAAACGATTTCAGATTTCGTCATTCAAGCGCCCGGCTCTCCCTGGACCAATTGGGGCACCGCATTTGCCCTACCACAGCTTGATTGGGCCACAACCAGCATTCCTCCGTTCACAATAGACAGCATCAAGACAGCTGCCCAACCCAACGCGAGTGATGCCCTTTGGGAGAACCTGTATCCTTCGGCGTTCAAAAAGCTCGATGATTATCTCAGTGAGCTTACCGCAGGGTTAGGCGTAGCTGAAGACGCATACTATCTTACCGTTTCAGAGTTCGATCCCTGGCAAGAAATGGAGTCCTACGCGCGCCGGCGTGCCACTTCGTACATTTCGCGATTGGTTTACTTGCATCGTGCGCTCGAAAAGCTCCTTGCTGCGGCGGATTCAGCCGAAAGTACTCCATCGCTATTCCTTTTTCATTCCACAAGGGAATCATGCAAAGTCACACCCCAAGTCTCAAAACGTCCACCCCCTCCTTCGACGCCGTTCTGAGGTTTCATCGCGGCTCGAAGACAGTTCAGTTTAGGGAGGGGAGATCGTGAACAAAAATTCGATCAAAAGAAACTCGAAGACCACGTTCAAGGTGTACGTCACGCCGACCGTCAAGGAAATGTTGGATGAAATCAAGCTTGGTGACTCAGACGCACACAGCAAGATCATTGAGAAGATGAAAGGGTTACGAAATTCGCCGGAGAAGCAAGGACGAGCGCTTGTGGGCCCTCTCAAAGGTTTGCGAAGGATCGTTGCAGCTGGAAGGTACCGGATCCTCTACCGCGTCCAGAACAAGAAGGTCGCCGTTGTTGTCGTGGCAACCGGAATCAGAAAGGTGGGCGATAAAAGGGATATTTATGAGATTGCTCAGAAGCTGATCAAGGCGAAATTGCTGTGACGGTTTCCTTGGCTCCGCGCCCGTGGAAAAAAGGAGAACAAGTTCGATGATAAAGTCCACACAGATGTCCTCTTCCTTCAAGGACATCATCAACGACCAGGTCTATCAGTCGACAAGGAAGATAGAGAACAGGTCAGCAATTCCTGACACTTCCGAGATTCCAATAGAGGATCAGTTAAAGTGGCTGAAAGTTCCAGACGTAATCTGCGTCTTTGTTGATATGATGGGATCAACCCGACTGAGCGCCGAGAGCTACGACCGCAGCACAGCAGGAGCGTACCAGCTTTTTACTGTAACCACCGCTGGACTATTTCATGAGTTCGAATCCCCATATATTGACGTCAGAGCCGACGAGGCTTCCGCGCTCTTTGACGCGACCCAATTTCGCGGCAGCTGTCACCTTTCAAAGTTATCTCCCTGCCGTTGGTGAAACAATAAGTATGGTCAATCGCGAGGAGCCGGTGTTTCCTTGGCTTAGGCCGGGTTCAGCGAAGGCAGTTTGACTGACCGCCCCGCGAGCGGGGCTTTCAATACGGCCCGTTCGCGGATAGTATGGGTGATCGAACGCGCGCAAGGCTGACCCCACATGCCTGAAGAGTACAACATCTACTGTGACGAGAGGTGCCACCTCGAACACGACCGCCCGCAGTGGATGGTGCTGCGGGCCATCTGCTGTCCAGAAGAGAAAATCCCTCTCAGCTCTGAGCGAATGAAGGGAATCAAGATAGAGAACAACCTGCCTCGGCAGTTCGAGATCAAGTGGACCAGGGCGTCGAGGGGCAAGCTCCAGTTCTATCTGGACCTACTGAAATTCTTCCTGGACTACCAAGATCACCTCTTCCGAGCTCTAACCGTCCCTGACAAATCCATTCTCAACCACAAGGCGCAAAAGCAGACTCCGATGTGAAATCAGCAGATACTGATTGGGACAATATCTTTCGCAAAATGCCCGTTGCCGAATTGCCCACTACACAACAGCTCCTTGCACGTAAGAATGCGGGTCGGATTCTGGCCAGCCTTAGCCTTTCAAAGACTCTCAGCATCGTTGCGTCCCTCCTTACGGTTCCATCGCTCGATGCAAACACTCTGCGTCTGGAGGCTCTTGTCCATATGGTGCTTTCAGGTGCCACAGGCAGTGAGACTCCTTCGCGAGGCACCCTGATGGCTTTGCTCAACCGAGAGCTTGGGAGATCGCCTTGTGCGTCGCGTGAAGATCCGGTCGAGGACGTCTTCGTTGCAAATGTCATGACCCAAAAAGGCAACAGGCTGCTGCTGACTGGTCTGTGGGAGTCCATCGAGTTCTACATTCAGAGACTGTACAATATAGTCTGTACTCTACCAACTGATGAACAGACAACCCTACTGCTGAGGAGGGTAGAGGCTCTGCTAAGGCTGTGCACTGAGATCTGCAACCGTAGGAATCTCCGACGATTTGACGTCGGAGAGGGGAATCCAGGCGGCACCATCCTTTTGCCCTCGGGCCGCCAGCTTGCGGAGCTCCAGCACTCAGTCGAGTTCACCTGCCAACAATTGGCCAACTTGGGTATTACCGAAGAAGACATATCCCCTTTTGTCTTTCAAACGGAGGACACTTGTGAACTGGCAGAGGCGGCAATAGAAAAATCACCATTGCATGCACGCCCGATCGTTATAGTCGGGCAGATGTATGTGGTGGCCCTACCGTCTGCAGTAGGCAACGCGATCCGAGAACACATTCTCAGATGGATGATCGACCGAGGATATGAAAGGAGCTTAGACGATCATTTGGCAGGGGAGTACTTGGAACTGCTCGCCGACACGCCTTTCCTAGGCGCCATTCCGCCACAAGAAGCGTTCGCTCTCACTCGAACCGACAAAGGTCAAATAGTCATTGAAGTGATGCAGCAGATCGACAGAGGCCGGGATTGCCACCTAGTCGCCTTGGTTGCAGGCGTTGCTGCCTACGACGCGGGTTTCACTCAACTTGACAGTGCGGTCATCAATGAGCGAATCGGGGCAGCCATCGAAAGAGCAAGGCGGGATCCGCAGTTTCTAGGCGGCCTTACGTTGATTGTTAACTGCGGACTTGGCATGACAACCGTGAGTGCGATTCCTCAGCGCCAGAGGGATTGGTGGGTCGATTTCATCCCGGCGGCGGACTACGTAAACCTAATGAACGCCGATTGGGCTAAAATCCCACTCGTCTGGAGAATGATAGAGCAGCTGAGGATCTTCGAAGAACGACGGCTTGAAATCGTCAACCCTAACGGGCTACTAAATCTCTTCGCCTGGTGGCAGGACAACGACTACTTCCTTTTGCCTTCCAGGAGTGACATCGAACGGATCCCTGATGTTCTGTCTATCCCTACAGACAACGTTCTTTCATTGAGGCGGCGGCTCAAGCGCTCGAATGACATCCATTTGGCCAATCTTCCAGATGGGACCAGTCGTATTATTCAGAGAAAGGACGTAGACACCTATTTCAAAGATGACAATCTGCGTCCGCTCTATGCTAGTGGTCTCGATGCAAGGAAAGGAAGCCTGCTTGCACTGTGGGAAGGAAAGGCACAGGCATGGCTGCAGCTCACTGCCAAGAGCGGATTCATAGAGCGGGACACAGTCTTCCGAGTCTGGGACGCCGCAACCAACTGGCTCGCGAGAGTCGCTCCGGCGCTGGAGTTGAACGGCGGCTTATCTGAAGGTCAGAACTTTCAATTTGCCTTTGATTTGGATCGAACGGCGGGAGCCGCCGAATCGATAGCTGAGGGAAATCCTGCCACGCTCTTTCAGTATTCTATTCAATCGCCAAACAGTGTTCGAATTGCGCTTGATGACCAGTTCTTCATTCAGTCGCGAAATCCGGAGAACCTGGCAGAACGAACCCTCGTCCGGACCATGCTGCAGGCAGCATTCGAAGCCGCTGGAAAAGCGACAGCGGCGGAAAGGCTTGAGTCGATTCTCGACGCGATCGTTCCGACCAGCGACATGCGCTATTTTCACTCGTTCTTTGCGCATAGCTTCAGGGAAATGCTGCACGGCATCAGCCTCCCGAGGGCGCTATTCGTCACGGAAGCTGATAGCGCGCTCGCCAAAACTGGACTTACTTGGAGCATGACGGATGAGACAGGCGTGCGACGTATTCAAAGCGTCGAGGATGCCGTCTCTTTGCTCCACCGGGTCGTCGACCGACTTCTTGACCGCCTGTGTGTGGGGCTGCGCAGACTTGACAGGCAGCAAGTGATTCTTCTTTGCCTTAGGACCATCGAGAGCGTGGATATCTCGAAGCAACAGTGGCAGCATAGCGCGCTGGCGGTCATGTCGACTCATGCTGAAAACGCTAATGCTCGCGATACGATCGCTGAGCAATTGTCAAAACACAAAGCGGCAACCATCGCTCTCCGCTTGATCGTGGAAATTGCACTACAGGAATCACCCACTCGAGGTGGATCGTTGCCCGGAGTGATGGACATCACCGCGTTCATGACAGATGCCCTACTCCTGTTCCAGATCGGCGGCGCATCAGATGCGATCCATCGCAAAGTGATGCCGCCAGACTTGCTATTGCCTGCAAACGGCGACGTGCTATTCGGCACCGAGTTCGGAGAAATCGTTTCGCGCTACGGGGCTGATTTCCAGGGACTCGAGGTGGATAGCCACGCCGAACATTATGAGAGTCATTTTCGAGAGCCGCGAGTAGTGCCAACTGTTGTAGGTCACTTTGCGCCGCAGTTTCTAGAGGCTTTCCGATCGGAGTTTGGGGTTTCTGTAGATGAGCTAAGAGCGTTCAGAGATGCAGTCGAAAATGAAGCACTGAGGAGAGAGGAGGCTGTCTTTGTCGCTGCTTTCGGCGATCTGATCGAGATTTGCCGCGGATTCCCCATAGACGAGAAAGCAATCCATGCCGTTCTTGAGAGCTTTTCACTGGCCAACAGAGGCCGGTTTGAGAACATTCCGCAAGGGTTCAAAAAGACTGATCTGTACCCGTGGCGCTTTCGACGGCGTCTTTCGCTGATCAGCAGGCCCCTCGTTCAGCTCGACAACGATCCCAGCCCAACCTATATGATCTCGCCCGGACTTCTGGGCGAGAGCATCACTTTGGCAGTCTCGCGCTCCTTTGAAGCCGAGATCCAGCCAAGTGACGTACGGTCGACAGAGATGAAACGATGGCTCGCGGATGAATCGAGCCGCAAGGCGCATGAGCTAGTGGTTGAGGTCGCCGGGGTGTTCTCTAGCGTGGGATTTGAAGTACTCATCGAAAAGCGGCTCAGCGAACTTCTCGGTGAGAAGAGCGATGACAAGTTCGGCGATGTCGATGTTCTTGCGTGGAAGCCCAACAGCAAGAGGGTTATCGCAATCGAGTGCAAGAATCTGCAACTAGCAAAAACCGCAACCGAGATCGCGGAGCAATTGAGCCGGTTCGCCGGTATGGTGGACAGGAACGGGGAAAGAGACGATCTGCTCAAGCACATAGAACGCTGCGATGCACTTCGGGCACGGGCATCAGCGCTGACGAAAAACATCAAGTCCCTGGGCGCGAAGCCTGTCCTCCTTTGCGCGGTCTGCTTCAGTCGTTCGGTCGCCATCAAGTACGTTCAAAGCCGTTTTCCGAGGGTCCGATTCTGGACCCTTGACGAGATACGGCGGGATTCAGGACTTTTCGAGCGCTGGTCCGCATAGCTTGGCATCGGTACTTGGCATCAACAAGATCGTCAACACCCCGGGGCGTTTGCGCGGGAGCTGCTACGGATCGGCATAGTTCCGTCGCTTGAGCTCCTATTAGGACAAACGCCCCGTGATGGTGATATACATGTTCTGCACTTCGCGTTATGCCGAACAGCTCGAAGCGCCAGGGTTTTTCGAAGACCAAGCAAGTAAAAGGGTGGCAGATATGGCACGAAAGGCACCGGGTAAAACTTCCGAAGCAAAGCAGGCGAAAGCAGAAAGCTACCGTCACCCTGAAGCTGACAGCCCGCTGCGCCCCGAGGTCGGGACCCAGCCCAAGTTCAAGAAGAAGAAAGCCTCCGGTTACATATCGTTACGACTCCTCGCTCTCTCCAGTACTTGAGTGGGATGGACAGAACGGCGACTCGGGATCTCGCGGATTTCCTGCTGGACTGCATCATGGATGCGGCCAAGCTGCCGGCACCGCAGGTATTCGACTCACCACGCGAGCTGAAGCTCAACGACGGAGCAACCAGGGCGTCCGTTCGCGGATTGGAGGACGCGGTAGACCAGCTTGTAGCGCTGGGGAAGCCCTTCCTCAACTGGGCGGGCAAGGCAGAGCGCCTCTCATTCGATGTTCCCACGCTTCCGCTTTTCGTCCATGAGAGGCTGTCCACCGCGGCGATCATCGACACCCTCAAGAGCCACCGAAAGCCAGCGGACGTACAGCTCGACCTTTTTGGCGATCCCCAGCATCCCATCTCCGACCAGCTCCTTCGGGCGTACGAGTATCGCGATAAGTGGGTCAATCGTATGATCCTTGGGGATTCCCTGGTCGTCATGAGCTCGCTGCTGCACTACGAGGGCCTGGCCGGGCAGGTGCAGACAATCTACATGGACCCACCGTACGGGGTGAAGTTCGGCAGCAACTTCCAGCCCTTTGTGCGCAAGCGCGATGTGAAACACAACGATGACGATGACATGACGCGCGAGCCTGAGATGGTGAAGGCCTATCGGGACACCTGGGAGCTCGGCCTGCACTCCTACCTCACCTACATGCGTGACCGCCTCCTCCTGGCCCGCGAGCTCCTCACCCCGAGCGGCAGCATCTTCGTGCAGATCAGCGACGAGAATCTCCACCACGTCCGCGAGCTGATGGACGAGGTGTTTGGGCAGGATTGCTTCGTCGTCGTCATCTGCTACCGAAGGCTAGGCATGATGGTAGGTGAAACAATGCAGTCTTCTGCACACTACCTTCTTTGGTACTGCCGGAAGCCAGATCAAATGAAGTATCGTAAGCTCTACGATCGGCAGATTGCTGGTATCGGATCGGGAGATCATTACAGCCAGGTGGAAAATCGCATCACGAAGGAAGTCCGGCCTCTGTCCGCCTCAGAGAGGGCGAATCCTGCTACCATTGGAACTGAATGGAGACCATTCCAGCTTGTAAGCCTTTCAACCGGCGGATTCCGACCGAACACTACCGTTGACTACTTGTTTGAGGGGAGGACGTACCACCCAGGTTCGAACAAATGTTGGCGGACCACAACTGAGGGGCTAGACCGGCTTGGAGCGACCGGGCGCATAGTGAAGGCTGGCGAAACGCTCCGCTACAAGCAGTTTCTTGACGACTTCTCTCTAGTGGAAGTGACCACAATTTGGGAAGACACGGCGCGTGATCAAGAGAATCTATACGTCGTTCAGACTCCCTCCGGCATCGTAAGGAAGTGCCTCCTCATGACCACCGATCCTGGTGATCTCGTGCTGGACCCGACGTGCGGCTCGGGGACCACCGCCTACGTCGCGGAACAGTGGGGGCGGCGCTGGATCACCATCGATACCAGCCGAGTGCCGCTCGCCTTGGCGCGCCAGCGACTCCTGACCGCTACGTTCGACTGGTACGACCTCAAGGACGAAGCGCGAGGTCCGGTGGGTGGCTTTGTCTACAAGCGCAAGCAGAACAGCAAGGGCGAGGAAGTCGGCGGCATCGTCCCGCATGTCACCCTCAAGTCAATCGCAAACGATGAGCCCCCGCAGGAGGAAGTCCTCGTCGACCGGCCCGAGAAGAAGGCGGGGATCGTCCGCGTCTCCGGGCCCTTCGTTGTGGAGGCCACCATCCCCACACCAGTGGATTGGGAAGGGGACGAAGCGGAGGACGGCGGTGTCCCCGCCGCAGAAAGCCACGGCTCCTTCGTGGAACGAATGCTGGAGGTGCTCCGAAGATCGCCGGTCCTTCACCTGGGCGCGGGGAAGACTGTAGCTCTCAAGAACGTCCGTATTCCGGCAAAGACGCTGACGCTGAGCGCAGAAGCGCAGGTAGAGGCAACGGCGGAAGGCCAGCAGCCCTCGATCGCAGACGCCGTGGAGGAAGCAGCGGAGAAGAACAAGCGTCTTCTTCCGTTCTCAATGCGGCCTGTCGCCATCGTCTTTGGACCAGAGAACGGGTCGATCGGCGAAAATCTCGTCTATGAGGCGGGCAAAGAGGCGACGGCCAAGCGATACACGCACCTCTATGTGATCGGGTTCGCCATCCAGCCCAACGCGCGCAAGCTCGTGGAGACCTGCGAGGAGGCCCTCGGCGTTCCCGCCACCTACGTGCAGGCGACCCCTGACCTGATGATGGGGGACCTGCTCAAGAACATGCGCTCCAGCCAGATCTTCAGCGTCTGCGGTCTGCCGGATGTCGAGCTGAAGCAGGCGGGAGACGCCAAGCCGGGGAAAGGGCTTCACTACGTGGTGACCTTGAAGGGACTGGACGTCTTCGATCCGTCCACCATGGCCACCATTCCCTTGAAGGGAGAGCAGGTGCCCGCGTGGTTCCTGGACACGGACTACAACGGCCTGTGCTTCCATGTCTGCCAGGCGTTCTTTCCGCGCACCAGCGCGTGGGAGAGCCTCAAGAAGGCGCTCAAGGCAACCTACAGCGAATCCGTGTGGGACCACCTGGCGGGAACAAAGAGCGCTCCCTTTGAAGGTGGCGAGCAGGGCCAGGTGGCCGTGAAGGTCATCGATGACCGCGGCAACGAGCTGATGGTGGTGAAGAAGCTCACCGAGGCGCGGCGCTGATGGAATACGAAGTAGACCAACCCATACTCAACTCCCCGTACCAGGAGCCCAAGGAATACTGGCGGATTGTGGAGGGAGAAGCACCCCGGCGAATGCCCGGCCGCAGGAGAGCCATGTACTACTATCGCCAGCCCTCCGGATCTGGAGACGATGCAGGCGGCAAAGGCACCGCGGTGGAGCTCACCCTGGTGAACCTCATCAGGGATCGCCTTGCAGACTGGCGCAAGGAAGAATACGCCGGGGTCAGCCGCAGCACGCTGGAGCTGCTGAAGTACTGGCGGCGGGAAGGCCGGCTGTTCCGCCTCTTTTTTGCGCAGATAGAAGCCGTTGAGACGGTCATTTTCCTTGTCGAAGCGAGGTCAGACCTTCGCCAGGGGATTGAGGTCCCGCGGGATGAGCCCGGTCAGGATGGCCTTCAGAAGGGCTACGCGGCCTTCACGCGCTACGCATGCAAAATGGCAACAGGTAGCGGAAAGACAATTGTGATGGGAATGCTCGCCGCGTGGAGCATCCTCAACAAGGTTGCTGCCAGGACCGACAACCGGTTCTCAGACACTGTGCTGGCGATATGCCCAAACGTCACCATTCGCAATCGCCTCCAGGAGCTGGACCCGGGCCGCGGGGAAGCGAGCATCTACAGGACGAAGGACCTCGTGCCGCCCCACCTGATGGCGGATCTCTCCCGTGGTCGTGTGATAGTCACCAACTGGCATGTCTTCGAGCCCCAGATCCTCCAGGTTGGCGGCGTTAGCGCCCGTGTCGCCAGGGCAGGGGTCGCCGTCCAGTCTCGGGAGACAATATCAATCGGAACAAAGACGGGGACAGCCCACGGCTACCGCTATCTCACGGAGCCCGAGCTTGCACGCCAGGTGAACGCTGGGCTCCTGGAGGTACGGGAAGAGATCAAGGACGCCCAGGGTGCACTGAAAAAAGTCATTGTCGATTCCACCCGCTACGTGGAAAGCGACGCAGTGGTCGTGAACAAGGTGCTGGGCCGCCAAGTCGGCGGAAAAAAGAACATCCTGGTTTTCAACGATGAGGCGCACCACGCCTACCGCATCCGTCGTGAAGAGGTTGAGGACGATGGCGATGAGGAGGATGAGGCCGAGGAGTTCTTCCAGGAAGCCACGGTCTGGGTGGAAGGCCTGGACCGGATCAACAAGCTCCGCGGCATCAACTTCTGCGTAGACCTCTCCGCCACCCCCTACTTCCTCGGCAGGGTCGGGCAGAAGACCAACCAGACCTTTCCGTGGGTGGTGAGCGATTTTGGACTGACGGATGCCATCGAGTCCGGCCTGGTCAAGATTCCGCAGCTCGCTGTGCGCGACTCAACGGGCAAGGACATTCCCGGTTACTTCAACATCTGGCGGTTCATCTGGGACAAGCTCACCCCGGCTGAGCGGGGCGGTGCACATGCGAGCCCCCGGCCCGAAGCGATCCTCAAGTGGGCAAATACACCTATCAGCATGCTCGCATCCCACTGGGACGAGATGCGCAAGGAATGGGCCGCGCATAAAGACGATCCGCGGCCGCCGGTCTTTATCCTGGTGTGCAAGAACACCCGGATCGCAAAGGTGCTCTATGAATGGGTGGCGGAGGACAAGGCGCCCGCCGATATACCGCAGTGCAAGATTGCTGCATTTCGCAACACGGCGGACAGGATCAACACCATCCGCGTGGACTCCCGCGTGGTCCAGGAAACGGATTCAGCGGAGGCCAAGAGCGACGAATCCGCGTGGATGCGGCTGACCCTGGACACTGTCGGCAAGGTGAAGTGGCCCGAGGACAGGCAGGGGCGCACGCTGTACCCGGAGGGCTTCGAGGAGCTGGCAAAGAAGTTGGGCAGACCGCTTCACCCGCCCGGCCGCGACCTGAGGTGCATCGTAAGTGTCGGCATGCTCACTGAGGGGTGGGACTGCAGCACGGTCACGCACATCATCGGCCTCAGGCCGTTCATGTCGCAGCTTCTCTGCGAGCAGGTCGTTGGCCGCGGTTTGCGGCGTGCCAGCTACGAGGTCGGAGAAGGAGATCTGCTGTCAGAGGAGGTCTCAAAGGTTTTCGGCGTTCCCTTCGAGGTCATACCGTTCAAGGCGTCGCCAGATGGCACACCGCCGCCTCCCGTCAAGCGCGCGCATGTGCATGCCCTTCCGGAAAAGGCGGCGCTGGAGATCCAGTTTCCGAGGGTAGTCGGCTACAGGCAGGCCATTCGCAACCGGGTGACGGTGAATTGGGACAGCATCGCGCAAGTAGTTCTTGATCCGCTGAAGATTCCCCCCGAGGTCGAGGTGAAGGCAGCGCTGCCCAACAACAGCGGCAGGCCGAGCCTTCACGGGCCGGGCAAGTTGGAAAGCATTGACCTGCAGTCGTTCAGGCAGGGACGGCGCCAGCAGGAGCTTGCCTTCGAGCTTGCGCGCGACCTGACCCGCGACTACATGGGGCAGGGCGGCCCGCATCCGCCCGCGCACGTTCTTTTCCCCCAGGTGGCGGCGGTGGTGCAGCGCTACCTCAAGGAGAAAGTGGTGGCCACGCCGCCTGCCGACATCCTGGACATCTTCCTATCGCCTTACTACGGCTGGGTCATAGAACGACTGGTGGAGGCCATCAAGCCGGATTCCAGCAAGGGTGAGGAGCCGGAAGTTCCCGTGTTGGAGGCGAACCGGGGACCGGGCTCCACGGCGGACGTGGATTTCTGGACGAGCAAGGACGTGCGGGAAGTGACGAAGAGCCACCTCAACTTTGTCGTGGCAGACACCAGGGTGTGGGAGCAGGCGGCGGCGTACACAATCGACAAGCATCCAGCAGCGGCTGCCTTTGCCAAGAATGCGGGTTTGGGCTTCTCTATCCCTTACCTGCACAACGGCCAGCCCCACGAATACCTCCCGGATTTCATCATCAGGCTTTCTGGGGAGTCCAATCAGTATCTCCTGCTGGAGACAAAGGGATTTGACGAACTGGCAGACATCAAGGCTCAGGCAGCGGACCGCTGGGTGAAAGCGGTGAACGCGGACGCCCGGTTTGGCACCTGGCGCTATGCCATGGCGAGAAAGCCGGGGGATGTTGCCGCTTTTCTGTCCGAACTGGTGTGAAAGAAGCAGCGCGTCAATTCGCTTGTATTCCAAGGTGGGGCCCGATGACAAAGAGTTCCTGGCCTGAAGCTCCTTATTCCAGTCGCGATTGTGGGAGTTGCAGCTGCCTTCGCAGTCGACTTCTTGCCGGCGGGAGCAAAAAATGGATGGACCATAGCTCGATGCAGGCTTCCCAATAAGCGGATCTTATCGGGGAATTGCAAGCAGAAAAGAGCCAATACTGACCCCGCTTCAGTTGCAGTGCCATGATTCGCCGGTCATCTGACTTCGGGTGCCCTATGTGGAAGAACGACTTTGACAAGCCGCGATGCCTACGTTATGATCTGATGTATACATATGACAGAGCATGCAAAGCTAGAAATGCTGGTTTGCTGCGACAAGGTCATTGAAGAGGCTGTGAACGGAAAGAAAACCGTAATCGGGATCTTCCGAAACTTCAATCTTCCTTCGCTGCCGGCCGCATACGCTCTGCCTTGGTTCATCTTCGCACAGATCACGGGCCTCGATTCAGGCGGCCACTCGGTGGCCATCAACGTTGTACATGACCAGACACAGGGCGTGGTCTTTGCCGCCGGTCTTGATATTCCAGACACTCATCCGGAGAACGCGGACCTGCTCATTCCGGTGCAAAACGTCATGTTCCAGAAACCAGGGAAGCACGTGGTCTCTCTCAACATCGACGGCCGGCAATTGGGATATACTGTCTTGACTGTCACACTGCAAGGCGCTCAGATCGGAGGTACTTGATATGTCAGCGGATGCCGTTGCAAAGACCTATTCGACGGCCGTTGAAGAGGCTACCGAAACACTCTCAAGCGGGTTTTTCATTTTGTTGAGCCCGGCTCCCGTTCACCAGACGACAGGCGCGCCCCTCTACGTTCCAGACACCGAGGCGGCAACAGGCTACGGGTCACTCGCAAAGTTGAATGAGCACTTGGCCGAGGAAGTCCTTCCCGCAGCGTCAGAGTCGTGGCCAAATTGGTAAAGTATGCCTGCTCGGAGGGGGGAGATTTGGTGGGTAGATTTCGGAACCCCAAAGGGAAGTGAACAAGGCGGCCGCAGACCGGCCCTGATCATTCAAAATGACACAGGCAATAGCTACTCAACAACGACGATAGTTGCCGCTCTTACTCGTGCCAGCAAAGGCGACTATCCTTTCCACGTTAAGGTGTCCTCATCCGAAACGGGACTGAGCGACGATGGCACGGTCTTGCTTGAGCAACTCCTAACCATCAGTGCAGATCGGTTGATCAAGCGCACTGGGGTTCTATCCCAACAGCGGATGCATGACGTCGACATGGCCCTTGTATACAGTCTCGGGCTGCAGGGCTCGGCGAGAGCGGGCTAGCAAGCTTCTTGGGATTTCGCTTGCTCGTCATGAGCGGGCTCGATTATGAACGGACAGAACGGGCCTCAAGCTTCGGGGCGCGCTCCGCATCCGAGGCCTCGTCCGCTATCTCGTTGGACCGGAAGGCGAGGGCGGCAACGAAGTAGATCACGATGACGCAGGCAAGCACCACCACAAAGCCCGCGGAGATAGAGATGATCCTCGTGAGAACCGAGCCGGTCACGGAGAGCGCCCCGTTCATGCCCCAGGCCCACGGGAGCAGGCTCTTTCGGCGTGAAGACAGGCTTGCAAGCCCGGTCGGGAACGGAATCCCGAGGCAGAATGCCGAGGGACCTATGAAGAGGACCGAGAGCAGAAGCTTCACGGGGAGGCCGAGCCCGAGGGTGGCGTTGAGAAGCGGCGACAGCGCGAAGATGTAGAAGAGCATGAACGCCGCTATTCCTCCCGCGGCCAGCCATACCCGCACGGAACGGCTCACCGGGAGGCGGTTGCCGGCAAGAGCTCCGATCCCCGATGCCACCAGCATTGTGGTCAGCACTATCGAGCTCGAATACACGGGGTCCGCCAGATAGAACGTGAAGCGCTGCATGAGGTAGATCTCGGCCATCATGTAGCCCAGGCCGAGCGCGCCGAAATAGAGGATGACGCCGAGGGTGCCCTTGCGCCGCCGGAAGACGGCGCGCCAGCTCCCCGCCACCGGAATCGTTATGATCAGGAAGCCAAACAGGATCGATTGGAGGAACGTCCCAAACAGGAGAAGCTGGCCCCAGACCTCCGGTATCTGTCCGATATGACGAGCCATCGCGCCAACGGTGGAAAACTTGAGGTAGGTGCTGTAGTAGGGGCGGTTATCAGTTGCCGGTCGAATGTCGAAGACATACATGCTGAAGAGCTCCGCGGCCTTTCCGTGGAGAAGCCACGCAAGGGTGAAATGGTACAGGTCGCTCGGAACGAGCGGCTTCGCGGAATCCCCGATGGACGCGGCCGCGCTCCCCGTCCCGCGAACGCGTGCGCTCTCCTGGAGCATCTGCGCGAGATTGACCTTGTCCGGCTGCGCGTTCAGCACGACGCCTGATCCAGCCGCGGACGCTGCGGAGGCAGCGGACGCAGCGCCTTTTCCAATGCCGTAGAGACCCTGGTAGCCGGCGAGTATCTGGTCGAAGTTCTTTCCCTGCGGCGCGGGCATTCCCGGATAGTAGTCAACGCTGAACGACATCCGGTCGCAGAAGCCCCTGAGCCGCGCGATATCCACGGGGGTAAGATCGGTGTTCTTCACCAGGATGGTCGCCGTTGAAAGGAGGAGATCGAACGCGAAAATGCGCTTCTGCGGATCTTTCACTCCTTCCCGCCGGAGGGCCTCGACGACCGTCGAAAGCAGCTTCGGTACATTCTGAGGCGGGTCCAGGGTGTTCCAGACCGTGATCGAGAGGATGCCGTCCTTGTTCAGGCACTTCAGGTAGTCATCCATTCCCTGAACGGTGTAGACGTAGTCCTCGTTGATGGGGTAGCCGCCGGCCTGAGAAAGCCCGATTGAATCGATGAGGCTGATTTCAACCAGGTCATACCGCTGTGCGGTGGAAGCGGTATAGGCCCGCGGCTCGGCGGTGATCACGCGCACACGAGGATCCGAAAGGATGTTCCCCGTGAAGCGCCGAAAGACAGGAATATCCCTGAGCATGTGGACCAGGTCGGGATTGGACTCCACAACGTCGACCTTCCGCGCATCATGATAGAGGGCGGTGAAGACGCCGATGGCCCCCCCGAGCTTGAGAAGGAGCACTCGCGGCTTCTGGAGGAGGAGATAGGGGGCGGACATGGGAAGGTAGTCGATGTACTTCTCTTCTCCGCGAGAGAGCTTTCGCATGACGCCGATCGGCCCGTTTCCATCGATATACGACCCCATATACGCGTCTCGGGGCATGGAGGAAAGGTCGAGAGAGGCGTTGTCGCTCAGGCCTGGCGCGAAGTGAAAGTACGAGCTCTTGTAGACGTCCATCTCACCCGCGGGGCTCGAGTGATGATACACCTCCCGGGCGTCGGGGAAGCGCCGTGCGTAGCTGATCGGCTTGAAGTCGGAAACCTTGATCGCGCCCCAGAGCTCCACGGCGGCGAATGACCCGGCAAAAACCAGCAGGATCAGCGCGGCCGTTCCGAGCCGGAGGGAAAGCCTGCCAGGGCTGCCGTTCCAGCTCACCGCGCACAAGAGAGCCGCGAGAGAAGATAGCGCGAGAAGGGGGACGATGAGCCTGGCGGGGGGGAGGAGGAACATCATGAGGAGGACCACCAACCCGCCAACGCCCGAGCCAAGCATGTTCCAGAAGTAGAGTTGATGGATTCTGCCGGAAAGCGTCATGAATAGAACGCCGATGAACAGGGCCCCGAAGAAGAAGGGGACCGCGTAGATGATGTAGTACGCTGCAATCCACCACACCTGCATGGGGTCGGAGACGATGAGGACCGGGTTGAAGGGAACCTGCTGGGCGAGGACCTGAGAGAGGGACATTGTCGGGGCCATGAGGAACGCGGTGCCGAAGAGCCAGGGGTCCGGATTGGCGAGAACCCGTTTCTGGGCAAGGGTGAGGAGCGTTCCGGCCAGCCCAAAGCCCAGGAGGCAGATGGAGATGACCATCGAGCCGAAAGTGTCCCAGCTGCCCACCGCGAACAGGCGCATGATCCCCAGCTCGTACGCAAGGAGCGTGATGGAGAGAAGAAAGAGCGCGGAAAGCCTGAACCCGGAAAGCTTGGGTGTCACAGAGAGCGTTCCTCGCTTCCTCCGATGTCAGCGCACGGAATCGATGATGAGCGAGTGAACTCCTCCGCCCTCGGCGGTGAAGGGTACGAAGATGTCTTTCGCCGTGCCGTGATATATGTCTTCACGGGCCAGGGTGACCCGCCCATCCGCACCCACGTGCTTGGTGATTTTGAGGATGGTCTGCCCGGAAGGCGGCCCGATGGGAATCAGCATGATCCCGCCCGGAGCCAGCTCGTGAATGAGTGCAGGAGGAATATGGTCGATGCCGCAGGTGACGATGATCCGGTCGAAGGGCGCGTACTCCTGCCATCCGTAGTACCCGTCTGCGATCCGCCGTTGGATGTTCGCGTACTGCGGCATTTCACTGGTGTGCGAAAGGTAGATTGCATTGGTCTCCTCCGCGAGCGGTTTGACGATCTCGATGGTGTAGACGTAATCCGAGAGCTCGGAGAGGAAAGCAGACTGGTACCCGGAGCCTGTCCCGATCTCCAGGACCCGCTGCCCCGGTCGAGGGTCGAGGCGGTCGGTCATTCGCGCCACGAGATCCGGCCCTGATATGGTCTGTCCGTACCCAATAGGCATCGCCGCGTTCGCATACGCGCGGCGGATGTTGTACGGACGAACGAACCATTCGCGGGGCGTGAGAAGAAAAGCCGCGAGGATGCGTTCGCTGCGGATATGGCCGTGCTCGACCGCGAAGGTCGCGCGCGCCCACCTTTCCCTGAGGAACTTTTCCTGCTGGTCCGGGTAGCGAGCGAGCATCCACTGGACATAGGCATTCTCGCTCGTAAGCGGCGGAGACTCTGTCCGCTTCGTGATATCGTAGGCGGGCAGACTGTTGCGCGCCGGCGCAGGCGTAAGGTCGATGGCCCTGGAGTCGCTCGGCAGATCCGGGGCCGTCCTGAGAAGGACAGAGGGCGGTTCGTTCAGCACGCTTCGCATCCCCTCCGCTTGCGACGGAGATGCGAATGCGAGAAGGGCCGCGGTTGCAAGGATGCTGGAAGCCGCTCCGAGTTGCGCGCCGCGACGCCCCTCGCGACGGCGCGGGCGGATACCCAAGAATGCTGCAATCATGTTCTCGCCTTTCCACATTTCATCTTCCCCAGGGAAAACCTATTGCTCCAAGATGAAGCTCAGGTGAAGGGGAGGTATAAGTGCCGCGGCATCCATTGCGCGTGCTCCTCGTTTCTCGGGTCCCGTGTCGGGCTGCGTCGATATGCATGCCGTTCTGAAGCGACTGCACGTCGGAATCCGCCACTGTCTGCCCGATGGCAAGACCTGACAGCACTTGCACATCGGTATTGTTGCTCATTCCGAGGCTCACCGCCCTCTTGTGAACTTCTTCGCCTTTGATCACAAAAACGAAAGGCTGGCCGTGCTCCTCAGTATCAACCGCTGACAGCGGCACAATGACGCTCTGCGCGCCCCTGAGGGTGACCGCGGCTTTCGCCGTCATCCCCGCAAACAGCCTCCCGTCGTTCGCAAGGCTCACGACGACAGGGAAATACTGACCGGTAGCCGCCGCAACGGGGCCCACCTGCTCGATCCTGCCGGAATACTGCCGGCCAGGGAACGCGTCAACGGAGATGCTGACGGGATCCCCGAGGGAAAGATGGGCGATATCCTCCTGCCAGAGATTGCCCTCCAGCTTGAGCCGGGCAGTGTCGACGATGGTCATCAGCGGCGTGGTGAGCGTTGTGAGCTCACCGGGATTGATGCTCCTGGTGGCAACAATGCCGTTCAGCGGGCTGATGATGGCGCTGTTGGAAATCAGCACCTTGATGGCATTGATTTGCGCTTCGGCTTGAGCCACGCCCGAACCGCTGACGGTCTTGTACTGTTGGCTGGCGTTGTCGATTGCCTCTTTTGCGAGGTCCAGCTTGGTCTGAGCGTCATCGAGCCGGCTTTTCGTGATGATCTCGTTCTCCAGCAGCGTTTTTGTCCGATTGTAGGCCCGTTCCGCAAGAGCCAGGGTCAACCGCGCCGTCTCGACGCCGATCTTTGCCTGAGCTGCCTGATCTACGGCGCCCTGAAGCCTTGCTTCGGCTTCTTTCAGTTGTGCGTCGAGCTCCCGAGTGTCGATCTTGACGAGCAATTGACCCTTCTTGACTCGATCCCCCACATCGGCCCCGACAAAAGTAGCCTGGCCGGAAACCTGGGCGGAGATGTTGACCGTCCGGTTGGGCACGAAAACGCCTGAGAACTGCACGTTCTTTACGATCATGCCCTCAGCCGGGTCCACGGCCTTGACCGTTGGGCGCCACGGCGCGTCAGCCTGACAGGCGGCGAGCATCGAGGAAAGTGCAGCAACACCGAGAAAAAGGAGGAATGCGGGGAGTCGATCCTTCATTCGGGACCTGGCGGTCACTGACGCGCGTCCTGTCGGGCGGCGCCGCCCATCGGGAGAAACGGCCACGACACCTGATCAGTGCCTCGCCTGAAGGAATGGGCGGATGACCCCGGAAAGAGCGGGGCGCCCGGCGCCTGTCGTGGCCGAACGGGGGCCCACCTTTCACCGGCCGGAGCAAAGACGGGTCTATCTTCGGAAGGACCGGGAACCCAGCACCGTGCCCCGGAGAGAAAAGCCAACCGCCCAGGGTGGAAGGGGGCGAAGAGATAGCTCAAACGGCCGACGAGCGTTGGCGGGTTGGCCCACGCCGACTCGTCATACGAAGTCCACGTGGCGCACCCGGCAAGGAACGCCGCGGCGAAGTGCCCCAGCGTAACGCCGAGCAGACAGCGCGGGAGAGTTCTTCGAGTGTTCATATTCTTCTCTCCTTTCAAGATGCTCGGAAGAGATTGCTGGCAGGTTACCGGCAGTTTAAATCTTCTTAACGCGGCTCGCGGCACGCCTCGAAAACCTCGACGGCACGTCAGCCCAATCAGAGCCAAAGCAGTGCCAATCACGAAAATCGAAGCGTCCGCTCGAGCGCGGCGTGTCTCATGTCATCAAATTCATTTCCTCACGGAGGTGTTTCATGTCGAAGGGTGGAAGCGGCAAAACGATCCCGAACTCTGGAAGACCACGACGGCTGCGGTGCGCACGGGCTTGCCGGGCGGCCTTTGTGGTGAAGTCGCGCACCAACGCGTAGATGAGCCGGCTGATTTCGCCGTGAAGCCTTTTGTCATGGCGGAAGAACAGGCGCAGGGCCTTGGGCAGGGTGAAGACGAACGAAGACGCTGCAACTGAAAGGCCGGAAGTACTCCAATCCGCAGTCGGGGTTCATGCACTGAATCCTGCCAATACCCTGCGGTAGTCACCGCAGCCCAGAAAGCGCTCCACTGCCTTGTTGATCCGCTTCAGTCGGAACCTTCCGAGTCGCGTGGCGAACTCTGCCTCGTAGCAGCGACGAGCGCCATTCGGTCGGCCACAAGGGAAAACCGCTCAAAAGAGCGTGACCCATTTCTCACGCTGCTGTCAGCATCACCAATGGGTGCAACCTTCATCTTGAGGGTTGAAAGGTTCTCCTCGTTCTTTCTTTGCCGCCCCCCTTGGGTCCACTCTTACGGCTCTAAGAGGCACTAGCGGCGGCCGCAAGATTGAGTCCGACCTCATTATCTGGTATGATCTCATGAGAGACCGTCAAGATGATCATTGCCTACGACCTTGGCACAGGCGGCGTAAAGGCTTCACTCTACTCCACGGACGGTAGTTGCAGGGCCAGCGCATTCGAGGCCTACCAGACCATCTATCCGAACGCGGGCTGGCACGAGCAGCGCCCCGGGGATTGGTGGAAGGCCGTCGTTTCTGCAACGCGCACACTTATTGATGCGAAAACAGAGACTGCAGCGGACATCGACTGCCTTGCGATCTCCGGCCAGAGTCTCGCCGTAATCCCCTTGGATTTGGATGGCACGCTTTTGCGCCCGTCCATTCCGATATGGTCCGATATGAGGGCGTCCCGACAGACCGCGGAGTTCTTTCAGAAGGTTGACCGGGATCGATGGTATATGACGACCGGCAACGGTTTCCCCGCCGAGTGCTATTCCGTGTTCAAGATAATGTGGTACCGCGACAATGAGCCCGAGCTCTTCTCTCGCACCGCCACGGTGCTCGGCTCGAAGGACTATATCAACTACCGCCTTACCGGGGGATTTTTCACGGATTATTCATATGCATCGGGCACGGGGATCTACGACCTCATGCGGTGGCGATACTCAGAGGAGTTCATCCAGGCCAGCAGCCTGCCTCGATCGCTCTTTCCGCCCATTGTGCCGTCGACGCAGATCATCGGAACGCTCACGGCGAAAGCGGCGGAGCATTTGGGCCTTACCTCCCGGGTGAAAGTGGCCTGCGGCGGCGTGGACAATTCCTGCATGGCCTTGGGCGCGGGCAACACGGGCGAGGGGAAAATCTACACTTCGCTCGGATCCTCTTCATGGATCGCCGTTTCCTCTTCAAAGCCGGTCCTGGATCCTCATGTGAAGCCCTACGTGTTTACTCATGTCATCCCCGGGTTGTTTACCTCCGCGGTGGCCATCTTCGCGGCAGGAAGCTCCTTTCGCTGGATCCGCGACACGGTAATGGGCGGCGAGCAGCTTCCAGGAGAGAATGGCCTGCCTCGTGATGCATACGAGGTGATGAACGAGCTGGCTGCGGCATCACCCATCGGCTCACACAAGCTCCTGTTCAACCCCAGCCTGGCCGGCGGGAGCTCACTGGAGCCCAGCCCTTACATCCGCGGCGCGTTTGCCGGGATCGACCTTCGCCACACGCGCGGAGATATCATCCGGGCCGGCATGGAAGGGATTGCAATGAACCTCGGGGCGGTTCTCCAAGTGCTGCGGCGGTTCGTGCCACCCCAGCCGCAGATGCTCATGGTCGGAGGCGGGAGCAGGAGCCCTGTGTGGCGGCAGATCTTTGCGGATATCTACTGTATGGAGTGCGTGAAAACGAATGTCGACCAAGAGGCGGGATCCCTGGGCGCCGCCGCCGTGGCCGCCGTGGGTCCGGCTTGTGGAAGAGCTTCGACACGGTTGATCGGGTCCACAAGGTGCAGGACGTGAGCAAACCCATTCCTGGCAACGTGGAAAAATACCGAAGACTCATCCCGGCCTTCGAAATGGTTCGACGGTACCAGGCCGAGTTGGGCGAGTTGTTGCACGCCACGGATGTCTGACAGACCGCGGACTTTGGGTCAGGGGAGCGCTTCAATAAGTAGGTAGTCTCACGCTGCCCGGTCCAAGGTCGCCAGGAAATCCTGGAGAAGACGACCGCTGGCGATTGAGCAACGGATCTGCAGCATCCCATTGGCCCCGGCTTCCGACCAGCTCATGCCTCCTTGCTTCATACGGCCGCCGACGACATTCTTGCAGGCGCTCTCGATGGTGCCACTGCCAATCGGCAGTCGGCGGACGCGGTAGCGATCATAGTGCATACGGTCTTTGTTATCTGTGAAGTAGTTGATCTCACCCTGGATGCAGTCACGATGTGCTCGATACTTCGCTGTGTCGCGAATCTGGCGCAACTCTTGAAGGAACTTCCGGACCCTGCCAGCGAACAGAGTCGCCTTCCATCGTTTGAAATGTTTCCAGTACTCAGGGGTCTGTTCACCATAGAGTTGCTTGCACAGCCCTGAGACGTGTTCACAGGCGTGGTAGAAGTCCAGAATGAAGGTGTTGGTCGGGGGAGCGGTATAAAACAAAACGATCCCAAATCCACTTCGCTCCATCAGCGAGGAATACCAGGCGCTGGTTCTTCAAATCCTGTGCTCGCCGTTGCATTTCTACGGTCAAACGGCGCAGGAACAGGTCCGCGTGTTCGATGCCGCTGACGTAGCTGCTGGTGGCGCAGAATGCTTCCTGGTGCTTCTCATCCCAATCTACCGCCGAAACAGCTCCTATCTTCACATCGCGCCAGATGCTCGGGTAACTCTTTTTGCCATCAGCGATTCTTTCTTCCTCCCCTCGTTCGCGAAGCTTCGTTGCATCCACCGACACCGCCATCACTCCCGCGATCGGATACTCCTTGTCCAGCGGCTCTTCTCATTCTCGAATACCTGGGTGACCTCCTGTTGGCGTAGCCCTTGCAGACGCTCTCCCAACTCCGCGTCCATGTCGAGGACTTCCTCATCGAAATCAACTCCGTGCCGTCGGGGCGAAAGATTTCGTGAAATCTCTGCAAGCTTTTTTAATACGCCTCGCCCGGAGAAAGAGGACAGAAAGTATTAACAACGGGGGTATGATTCTTCTGGATTCCCAACTTCGCATCCAAGAGGAAAATGGCCTCCGCCTCCCTGCTCCTCGTTAAAGTAGTACGCCCGCTTGTAGTCGATCATCCCGAATAGCCCGTGCAGACTGGTGCTGCGGTATCCGATGAATCTGTACTTTCTTTACTCCTTGCGCACGACGGCTCCCTCATAGCCTTTGCCGACGTCTTGGAAAACTTTGCCCATCGCTTGGCGGCCAAGTTTCATGAGGAACTCCAGCATGTTGCGTTCGGTCAGAAACAGATCGCCGCTGTCGGTATTCTTCAGCCCATAGGCGGCCTTGAAGTTTTCCACAATCTGCGCTACCAGTGAATCCATCGCCTTTCCCTCCCAGCTATAGGAATCTTTTGGTAGTGGTAGTTTACCACGCGCTGGGAGGGCTTTTTACTAGCCCCCAACCACCAACTTGGCCAATGCGCACCCTTGGGTCAGCAATCACTTGACAATTCCCTTCTCTGGTTCCATTACTAGGGCGCGGTTCTGCCATAATCTATCTCCTCTTCCACTCCGGCCCTGTGTCGTTGCTCTCGAGGCGCACGTATGTCGGACCCGCTCTACGACCCCAAGAGATTGATGAAAACCCGACTCCTCGGACGAACAGGGCTGATGGTCGCGAGTTGTCTCTGGGCGCTGCCTTTGTCACAACGGGGGAAGCTGGTTTCCGCGGTGCGACGCCTCTCATCCGCGAAGCTTTGGACTTGGGCCTGAGCCTGGTCGACACGTCCGCTGACTACGGCGACAGCGAAGCCGCGGTGGGTGAAGCTCTCAGGAATGAGGCACGGCCGGTCATTATATCCACGAAGATAGGGCCCAGATCCCGCGGTTTCAACCCGAAGGACAAGAAGCAGCTTCGAAAGACTTTTGATGAGAGCTTGCGACTGCTCCGCCGCGATTCCGTGGACATCCTGATGATCCACGAGCCGTCCAGAGCCGGCCAGATCGACTGGTCGGACGACCATCGCACCTATGACGGCCCAATCGTGAAAGTCCTCAGCGAGCTGAAAGAAGAAGGGAAGATCGGGTACACCGGACTCGGCGGAACCACCGCCTATGAAATGGTGCCGATCGTTGCAACGGGTTTCTACGATGTGCTCCTGACCGCCTTCAACTACAGCATTCTCTGGAGAGAAGCGGCAATGGAGCTGCTGCCCGAGGCCAGGCGCCAGAACATGGGGATTCTACTGGCATCTCCCACCCAGCAGGGGTGGCTTGCCAAGAGGTACGATGCACAGGTCGAGCCAGGCCAACTCCCGCTGGCTGAACAAACCGCGGCGCGAGCAGCTGAAGAAGCTCTATGCATTCGTCAACCAGACCGGGATCCCCCTCCCCGAGCTCACGCTTCGCCGGGCGCTCATGAACCCCGATGCCTCGACAGTCCTCACGGGGCCCAGGAATCTTGACCAACTGCGCCAGAACGCGCAGGCCGCGGAGGCAGGGCCCCTTTCGAAGAGTATCATGGACCGCCTCGATGAAATTGCCTCGATGGTGCCTTTCCGTCCGTTCGAGGAGCCTTTCGGGTGTCCCTTCCTAGGAAAATCCGGACCTGGTGAAAAGGCCAGGGCGCGCCTTTCGCTAGAGGAGAGCTATGAATCCAAAGAGAGTTGCCATTGTAACGGGAAGAGGGCCCGGGGAATCGGCTTTGGCATCTGCAAAGCCCTGCTCCGCAGGAACACCGCAGTGGCGGCCGTCTACCGTCAGAACCCGGCCGCAGCCCGTCGGCCGAGGGCGAAATGGCCGCGGCAGGTAAGGAGTACTTCACCTTCAAGGCCGACGTGTCCTACTTCGCGGAAGCGACGCGCGTCGTCGAGGAAGTGACGAAGAAATGGGGTCGAACGGACATTCTCGTCAACAACGCTGGCATTTTCCAGGTTCTTTTCTGGAAGAAATGGATGAAAAATTACTGGACGCGCTCTACAGCGCGAACTTCAAAACCGCCTTCTCCATGATCAAGGCCGCTCTTCCGTGGCTCAAGAAGAGCGGGGAAGGCCACATCGTCAACGCGACTGGAACTCGGGACGGCTCGCGGATATCGGGCTGATTGCCTACGGGTGCTCCAAGGCAAGCATCGACATGCTCACACGGATAGCCGCCGCGGAGCTCGCCCCCCATGGAATCACCGTCGATGCGTACCGACCGGCATCATCACCACCGAGATGACACGGGAGATGATCGAGACGCGGGGCAGTGAGCAGAGGAAGCAGATTCCTCGCGGCCAGTTTGGAGTGCCCGAAGACGTGGCGGAGCTGGTGGGTGCCGCGGTTCCAGCGAGGGCCAGGCTATATCACAGGAGAAGTGATCGGCGTTGACGGCGGGATGCTCAAGGTACAGAACCCAGGCAGGGCCTGGGATTTCGCGAAATCCACGGCAAAGGAGAAATGACAATGGCAGATCATGTATTGGAGTCGAGACCGATCCTGGAGCGCTTCTCACTTCCCCAGTCGCGCCCCGGCCCTGGTGGCGGCGGCGGGGCAGGGAATCGGCAGGGGGTTCGCGCACGCCCTGGGGGACGCCGGAGCCGCGGTGGCGGTGGTCGACATGCAGGCCGAGTGCGCCCAGAGGACCGTGAAGGAGCTGCAGGCGAAGTCCATCGAGTCATTGGCCATCGTTGCAGATGTCACGAAGAAGGCGGACGTAATGCGCGTGATCGCCGAAGTCGTCGAGAAATGGGGAGCTCTCACCATTGCCGTCAATAATGCCGGGGTGAGCGCGTGGGTCGACTCAGAGCTGATGACGGATCAGGCATGGCGCTCTCTGATGGCGCTCAACCTCGACGGGGTGTTCTCCTGCGCACAGGAAGAAGCAAAGGCGATGTTCAAGAGCGGATACGGGAAAATCATCAACACGGCTTCGATGTCCGGGCACATCATCAACACCCCGCAGAAGCAGAGCGCCTACAATATTTCCAAGGCCGGCGTTCTGCACATGACGCGCAGTCTCGCGGCCGAGTGGGCGCCCCGCGGAGTCCGAGTAAACAGCATCAGCCCGGGCTATACCGTGACCCCTCTCGTAGAAAAACTGCTCGAGACGCCCGAAGGGAAGGCCATTGTCCCGGAATGGCTGAAACGGGTTCCCGCCGGGCGGATGGCGGACGTCACCGACCTTCAGGGCGCCGTCGTCTTCCTTTCCAGCGAAGTTTCTGATTACATGACGGGAGGCGACATTCTCATAGACGGGGGATACTGCGCCTGGTGATCGCCGGAAACAAGAATGAAACGTCGAGGAGGAGTACGATGGGCCTGAGAAGCGCAGGAGGAGGTCCGATCAGGACGTTTTTTGCTCGATCGGAGATCAGTGTCCTCATCGGGCTGGTGGCGCTCGGCATTGTGATGACGTTCGCCAGCCCCTATTTCATGACATTTCGAAATATCGTCAACGTGCTGAGACAGTTCTCGTTGATTGCGATCCTGGCGGTCGGCGAAGGCCTCATCATCATCACCGCGGGAATCGACCTTTCGGTCGGCTCCCTGGTCGGTCTGACCGCGTGCTTCGGCGCACTCGCCGCCAAGTCGGGCGCTTCTCCCGGGGTGACTCTCCTCGCGATCCTTGGCCTCGGCGCTGCGGCAGGCATGACGAACGGCCTGCTCGTGACGAAGATACGCATTCCGCCGTTCATCGCCACTCTCGGCATGATGAGCATTGCTCGCGGGTTCTCACTGCTGATGACCCTCGGCACGCCCATTCACTATGGAAACACGTGGATTTCAGTGGTCGGCGGCGGGCACATCGGGTTGGTTCCGGTTTCTGTCATCGTGATGCTCCTGATCGTCGCCGGCGGCTACGTGTTTGCCAACAATACGACAATTGGACGAAACGTGTATGCGGTTGGGAACAACGAAAAGGCGGCCACTCTTTCGGGCATTCGCGTGGACAGGGTCAAGATCATGGTGTTCACTCTCACGGGGGTGCTCGCGGGCATCTGCGGACTGATCCTCATGGGTCAGCTTGAGGGTTCGGATCCGTTCTATGGCAACGGCTACGAGCTGGACGTTATCGCCGCCGCGGTCATCGGCGGGATCAGCCTTGCCGGCGGCGAAGGGAACCTCCTCGGCGTGATCGTGGGCGCCGGCTTGATGGGAGTTCTCAAGAACGCTTTTGTGCTCCTGGCGGTGCCCGGGTACTGGCAGACGGTAACCGTCGGCGTCGTCATTATCGGCGCGGTATCCATCGATAGCCTGAGGACGCGTAGGACGGCCTGAGCTCGGAGGGAAGGGGAATGGTGGCAGACATCATCTGCAGGGTCGATAACATTACCAAGTCGTTTGTCGGCGTGACTGCGCTGAAGGACATAAGCTTCGATGTGAGGAAAGGAGAAATCCACGCTATAGTAGGGGAAAATGGAGCCGGCAAGTCGACGCTCATGAACATCCTCTCCGGCGTCTACCATCCCGACGAAGGTCACGTCTATTTCGGCGGGCAGCTGGTACGGCTGAAGGATCCGCGGCAGGCACAGCGCATCGGCATCGCAATGATTCACCAGGAGTTGTCGTTGTGCCGATCCATGAGCGTCGCGGAGAACGTCTTCCAGGGGCGGATGCTGAAGAATGTCTTTGGATTCATCGATCGCCGACGAATGGCTTCGGAGTGCAGGACCTACCTCGGCTCTCTGGGCGTCGAGGACATCGATCCGAATATCCTCGTCAAGCAGTTGAGCGTCTCACAGATGCAGCTGGTGGAGATAGCGAAGGCGGTCTCCCTGAAGGCGCGCCTGCTGATGATGGACGAGCCCACCTCGTCCCTGACCACGAAGGAAATCGCTGTCCTGATGAGCATCATGAGATCCCTGAAGAGCGAGGGCGTGTCGATCCTGTTCATCACGCACAAGCTCGAAGAAGTGCTCGACGTCGCGGACAGGATAACCGTCCTGCGCGACGGTCACTACGTCGATACGCGGGAAACCAGAGACACGACCATCGACCACCTGGTGTCGCTGATGGTCGGCCGGGATTTCGAGCGCAAGGCCCACAGGCAGTTCTTCAGTGACTATGCGGGCCGGGAGGTCGTTCTCGAGGTCGACGGATTCAACGTGGGAAACCGGGTGAAAGACGCGAGCTTCACGCTGTACAAGGGCGAGGTCCTGGGATTGACGGGCCTCGTCGGTGCAGGCCGCACGGAGCTGCTCCAGGGCATCTTCGGTATGGACAGGGATGTATCCGGCGTGGTCCGCGTCAACGGGAAGCCCGTCACGATCCGTCACCCTGCTGATGCAATCCGATTCGGCATCGGGATGGTTCCGGAGGGCCGGAAGGAACAGGGCATGTTCCTGAAGCTCTCCGTCCTGGACAATATGACCATGGTGCATCTCCGGGAGCTCGCCAACAGGCTGACGCTGATCTATCGGAGAAAGCGCGAGAGAGCCGCCGCCGAGTACGTCGACCACCTTTCCATCAAGACCCCCAGCCTCGCGCAGATCTCGCAGAACTTGAGCGGCGGCAATCAGCAGAAAACCATCATCGCCCGGTGGCTCATGCACAGGCCGCATATCCTGTTCCTGGATGAGCCGACGCACGGGATCGACGTGGGTGCGAAGATGGAGATCTACCACATCATCGACGAGTTATCGAAAAACGGGGTGTCGGTCATCCTGATTTCCTCGGAGCTGCCGGAGGTCCTGAACCTCTGCGACAGGATCATGGTCATGCATCACGGAGAAATTCGCGGAACCCTGCTCCACAGTGAGGCTGACCAGGTGAAGATCATGAGGCTCACGCTCGAAGACAAGAAGACAACCTGACTCACAATTGAGCCACGATCACTTCGATGTCCTTCTCCCTGTACTGGTCCAGAAGCTCTGGATCCGCGTTTGAGTCCGTGATGATCTTGTCAATCTTGTCGATCGATACGTTGGGATAGAGACCCGAGGTCGCGAACTTCGTGAAATCCGCCAGCAGGATGACCTCATTCGCACGATCCGCCATGAGGGACTTCATCTGCGCCTCGAGAAGGTCTCCGTTGCTCAGACCGCGCTGGATGTCTATGCCTTGCGTTCCGAGGATGCATTTGTCGGGATGAAACCGCGACGCGATCTCCTCGGCCAGGGGCCCTGCAAAACAATCATTGGGGCGATGGAGCAGCCCCCCAACACTCATGAGCTCGATACGCGTGTTGGAAAGCACAGCGATGATGGGAAGCGAGAAGGTGACCACCGTCAGGTTTGTGAAATGGATCAGCTCCCGGGCAAATATGGCACACGTGGTTCCGTGATCAATGAACATCGAATCACACTCTTTGATTAGCTCCCGCGCTTTTGCCGCAATTCCTTCCTTCTCCCTCATGTGCTGTTCCATTCGAAGCGAGAAGCTGGTCACCGCGGCCGAGGGGCGGTACAAATCAGTCGCGCCGCCGAAGTGCTTCTTGATTGCCAGGGTCTTGTCGAGGAAGCTCAAATCCCGTCGTATCGTCATTTCCGAGACATAGAGCGCGTGACTGAGCTCCTTGACGCTCATGGCCCCTCGCTGCCGGACCATGTCAACGATTCTGTTTCGTCTTTCGTCTACCAGCATCTCGCACCCGCCTCTTGGTCAAATTGTAACAACATCGCCCATAATAACACAACTAGCATCGAGTGCCAACACGGGCCAGTTAGCCGACAGATTCTGGATTTTGAGCATGTTTTTTCATTTGGCAGACCGAATTTGGCTCATTTGCTGTCAATTGTGTTGCGTTCGACCTGATCTTTTCTGTTTGACTTTGTAATCCTCATGTGATAAAGTGATTGAACCTTCACAGAGTCAATACATGCCACCCACTTGAGGTACTAGCCTTGTGTGGCAAGAAAGGAGGGGAGAGCGCAGAGACAGCCGAGATAGAGAGCGTCTGAACCGCACAGTAAGTATTCCGTCAGCACGGGCTGACCGGGCCGGGCGGGAAGGAAGAGCCTGCCTAGCACGAACAGGCAATCGAAGGAGGAAAAGGATGAAAAGGTTTCTCGTGGGTGCTTTGTTGGTGGCTGTTCTTGTTTCTGTTCCGTTCATCGCTTTCGCAGCAGGATCTAAAGAACAAGCCGGTGGCACAAGTTTCGTTCCTGCTGCTCAGCTGAAGGCTCCCCCGGGGGCAAGCATGTATGTGCTTCCTGCAGACGTCAGGCCTGCGAAGCAGATCCGCATAGCAACCATCATGGTCCAGAATAACCCATTTGGTGAAGCTGTCATGAGGGGAACGCTGTTTGCCCGGGAGGTTCTCAAGGACAGGAACACCAAGGTCGACTGGATTTCCGTTCCGGATTTCGACCCGAAGAAATTTGAAGATGCGATGCAGAACTCGATCACTGCTCAATACGACGCAATCACGCTGTTCGGCCTCTCTGACGCTCTTCGAGCCGGTCGTCGACAAGGCAGTCGCCGCCGGCATCCTTGTTTATACTTTCAACACGGAGCCCGGCTTGCATTCGAAGAGGCAGGCGTACTGGGGTCAGGACGGTTTTGCGGGCGGTCAGAAATGCGGCCAGCTGCTGATGGACGCAATGGGTGGTGAAGGAGAGTATGCAATCATCACCGGTTCGTTCAACGTTCTGGGCCACGAGCTGCGGCGCAAAGGCGCCCGTGACGTCCTGGACAAGAATCCCAAGATGAAGCTGATCGGGGAGTTCGAGAACCAGGACAAGGCAGAGGAAGCGTACAACATCACGCAGAACCTTCTGACGTCCCACCCGAATATCAAGGGGATCTACGTCACAGCGGGCGGGCCCTTCGGAGCCGCCAAGGCGATCAAGGACGCGAGTCTCACCGGGAAGGTGAAGCTCGTATGCCATGACTGGATGGCTGAGACCGGCTGGGCGTATGTACGCTCGGGAAGGTGACGGCTCCACTCGATGAGGATCCCTTCAACCAGGGGTATGCTCCGTTGTTTCCGCATTCAACAAGCTCGCCGCCAATATCGATCCGAAAGAGATCAACTGGTTCCCGGGAGATGTCGCAACTCCCCAGAACGTGGAACAGAAGGCCCCGCCACAAAATAACAGGTCTCTCAAAGCAGGGCAGCGTCTCGTGCGCTGCCCTCTCTTTCAAGATTCTCACCACTGAGACTGACCGCGTGTTCCGGGAGCCTGAACATCACAGGAGGACTGATGGACTTCGACGCGGCTGAAATGTGTCGGATGATCAATGTGAGCGCCGTTCGAACGGAGGATTCGGAGCAGCAAGTGCGCAGCATGGCGGCAACGGCTGTCAAACACCGCTGCGCGGCGGTCTTCGCCCTTCTTTTGTGGACTCTTCTCGTCATCGAGCTCCTCCGCGGTGCCACGGCCGTTGCGGTCGGCGGCGCGATCGGGTTCCCCTCGGGAGGGCAGACGACTCGGACCAAGGCCTTTGAGACCAGGGGAGCTCCATGAATTGGGATGCACCGAGTTCGACATGGTCATCAACATCGGGAAGCGCATCTCGGGTCGATGCGATGAGGTCCGTGACGACATCTGCTCCGTTGCGTCCGAAGCTCAGGGCTTTCCCGTCAAGGTAATCCTTGAATGTCATTACCTGACCGATGACCAGATCCTGCTGGGCTGTGACATGTCCATCGAAGCCGTGGCGTGATTCTTGGGTCTAAAACTGGAACGGGGCTTGCGCCCTCGGGTGCAACGCTGGAGAACATCGCCCTTATCAAGAGGCACGTCGGAGACGCCATCGGCGTGAAGGCTGCCGGGGGCGTGCGCGGCCGGGAGACTTTCATTGAGATGTACAGACGAGGCGCGCGCAGGTTTGGGCTGAGCTAGCTGGGCGCGGGCGAGTTGCTCGAGCAGGCGCAGGCTCTTCAATCGGGCGTCATGGAGTTCGAGACTTCAAGGAGCCCGATGTTCCATGGCTGTTCGGTACACCGCGTAGAAGTTTTCCAGAGGCACATCCTCCATGAAATGGTTGGATGGCGCGAAGATATAGCCGCCGCCCTTTGCAAATGAATCGATCCTCCGTTTCGCCTCGTCGATCGCTTCCTGACGGCTTCCCGTGATCCCGCCGTGCTGGATATCGAGCCCGCCGTGAAAGACGATCTCGGACCCGAACTCCCGCTTTAGCTCGACTGAGTCCATGCCCGCGGCTCTGGGCTGGAGAGAGTTCAGAACATCCACGCCCATGTCGATGAACTCGGGGATGAGCTCCCTTTTATACCCGCAGCTGTGCAGCCAGATCTTCGCATGTGGAGCGGCTTTCTTCACGTCTCTGAACACTCTCGCATACGGCCCCTTGAAGAACTTTCGATAGAGGGGCTTCGAGAGACCAGCGGTCGATCCTGCATGCCGTGATCGCTCGAGAACTCGATCCATCCGATGTACGGGGCAATTGGTCCGAGGTAATAGAGGTACCACTTGGTGATGATGACCGCGATCCGGCCAACCAGCCTATGGGCAAATCGTTGGTTCAGATACAAGTCCATCATGAACTGTCGAACCGGGAGGTATTGGCCGTACTCCAGCATCATTCCCGAGAGCGCGCTCGTTGCTCCGACAAAACAATCGGTCGATTCAGCGATTTTTCTTGCCTTGTCCGCGAGCCCCTCGATGCGGCCTGATCCGCCACCCACGGCCAGGGATGCCTGTCGATATCCCCTGCCTCCGTGGCGGATGCCAGAGGGGAGAACGTCACAACGGATGAGCCGGCCACTTCGCGTGTGCCATACCCCCATTCGGTGATCCTGTCGCCCTGCGCGTTCGTCGAAGGGGTGAAAGACCTGGGGTGCCCGATATCCAGATGCCGGAAGTCCGAATCCACCAGAACGTCGACCCTTCGTCGACGTAGTCGCCGGACCTGCTCGCCTTGACGCATGGTCCCAGTCCCTTCCAACCCTGGTCCTCGACTATCTTGAAATAGAGCTCATTGCAGATCCGGCTTGCGGAGCCCCAGATGTCGACAGGCACCCGGTCCGCCTCTTTGTGCGCCAGCGCCGCCTCTACCCGTTCTTTGTGAGTCATGACTTCATAGATCTATCGTGTTCATCATTTCGCCGATTTCAAGAAGCTTGTCCGTCGCGAATTGATGTACCGGAAGGAGCTTTTCGTATTTGCGGGTGTTCTCCGCAATTGGATGGGTGACCTCCACGGTCTTGGTGATGGCATCGACCATCGAGAACCCGTCCCATATCCCGGTTCCCACCGCTCCAACGGTGGCAGCGCCGAGAGCAGCCGCTTCCTGTCCGACGCTTGTGAGAATAATGGATGTCTTGTAGACATCGGCGAAGATCTGCCGCCAGAGCGCGCCTTTGCTGCCTCCCCCGACAATGCGCATCTCGTCTGCCTGGACTCCCATGCGCCGAAACACATCGAGGACCATGCGGAGATCCATGGCGATGCCTTCAAGGGTGGCTCGGATGAGATCCGCCTTCGTGTGAGAGAGTGAGAGTCCCAGGTAGGCTCCTCGGATGTTCGGAGAAGGATGGATCGTCGAACCGCCCATGAGGCTTGGGTTGAACAACAGCTTGTTCGAGCCGACGGGAGATCTGAGCGCTTCCTTTTCCATCACGGCATAGGTGTCCATGTCGAGGATCTGACTCGCGAGCGTCTCGTCCCTAACACGGTGTTTCGCAGCCATTGAAAGGCGCCCCCCGCAGAGTAGATTGACACGGTGGAATTGAACATTTGCGGAATGACATGGGCATAGCAGTATGGCTTGGTTGCGTCGTCGATCAGAGGCTTGTCGGCCGCGCATGAGATCCACGACGAGGAACCCACGTAATTGTCGACCCTGTCTGGCCTGAAGGTGCCGGCCCCCAGGGCTGTGCAGGAGCCGTCATAACCGCCGCATACCACCGGGATACCCTTCACGAGCCCGAGCTCCGTCGCGGCTCCGGGCACCAGCTCCCCAAGCACCGTCGTCGAAGGGCAGAGGTCGGGAAACTTCTCCATTGGCAGGCCGGCTGCCTCCATTAGCCTCTCAGAGTATGCCCCCCGTTCCAGGTCATAGACTCCCGAGAAGGATGCGTCAGAGAAGTCCGACCGGATGACGCCGGTGAGCCTCATGTTTATGAAATCCTTTGTGCCGATGAACTTGTAGGTGTTGCGGAACAACTCGCGTTCATTGTCCCTGTGCCACATGATCTTGAAGGCCGCGTGATTCTCAGCCCGTAGAGCATTGCCGGTCAGCCGGTACCAGGTGATGAAGTCGACTTTCTCGAGGAACTTGCGCGCCTGCGACAAGGCCCTGCTGTCAGACCAAAGCAGGGTCTTTCCTCTGAGGAGTGTCCCCTTTTTGTCCACGGGGACAACCCCGATCCCATGACCCGAGATGCAGATGCACCCGATCGAATCAGGGCGGATTTCCGTCTTTGTCATAAGGAGCCGGGTACTGTTTTTGATGGACTCCCACCAGTCCATTGGCGAGTGCTCGGCCCAGCCGGGCTGAGGGTAGTATGTGTCATACGGGCAGAACGATGTGCTGAGCAGCTCTCCCTGGCTGCTGTAAATGACGGACTTGTTGCCGCCGGTTCCGAGATCGAAGGCGAGAATGTGACCCTTGCTCACGAGGCCCTCCCAAGTCACCTTACCATCAAGGAGGCGGAAGTCAAGTTTTTTGCGCTGCTACTCCCGCGGGGTTTCGACTGGATAGGGCTTGCCTTTACACCACGGTAGCCTATGTAAGGTCACCGCTCCCAGCATTATCCTTGGCCTGATCGGTGCCTTCCCGGGGCCAAAAGAGATGCTGGCAAGGATGGTGGGCCGCATCTGCCGCGCACGAGCTCTGCCGCACGCTCAGCCTGGGGGAATTCCATGCTGAGCTTCATAGTCGATCCCGAGCTCCTTGGGCATCGCGGGGGAAACCGATCCGAAGATCTGGGGCGCGCCGCCGCGCCGCGGAGGCCCGCAACGGCATCACCGTTCCCCCGATCGCCATTTTCAGCATCACCAAATGGGTGCAACCTGCGGTAGGCAGGCAGGCAGGTGCACTCGCTCGGCTATTGACCCGCCCTCTCTGTGCTGTCACTTTGCTGTTGTTAGATGGAGCACTTCGCTCAGCGTTCCTCCGTTGAAGCCCTTGCAGTCCTGATGCGCGGCAAACTGACCGTCGTGCTCAGCGGTGCGGGGCTGAGCACAGAATCCGGCATCCCCGATTACCGGGGCCCGAGCGCCGTCGCCAGGCGCACCAGGCCCATTTACTATCGCGAGTTCGTCGGGAACGAGGTTCTGCGTGCCAGGTATTGGGCGCGGAGCGCGGTCGGGTGGCCGCGAGTCTCCGCGGCCCTGCCGAACCCCGGGCATAGGGCGATAGCCCGAATGGAGCACGCAGGCGCGGTGAGCGGAGTGATCACGCAGAACGTGGACCGGCTTCACCAGGCCGCGGGAAGCAGCAACCTGCTGGAGCTGCACGGCGCCCTGGCGGAGGTGGTGTGCCTGAGCTGCGGCGCGCGCGAGCATCGGCAGGCGCTCCAGGAGCGCATCCTGGCCTTGAACCCCGGCTGGGCAGACGGTCCGTTTCGCGCCGCCGCTTCCGCTCCGGACGGTGATGCGCAGATCGATGTTCCCCCCGACGGATCCTTCCGCGTTCCTGCCTGCCTGCGCTGCGGCGGAATGCTCAAGCCTGACGTGATCTTCTTTGGTGAGAACGTTCCCCGCTCCCGGGTCGAGCGGGCTCGTCTCATGCTGCATGAAGCAGAGGCGCTCCTGGTTGTCGGTTCCTCCCTCGCCGTCTACTCCGGATATCGATTCGTCGCGCAGGCATCCCAGGATTCCAAGCCGGTGGCCATCATCAACCTCGGGCCAAGCCGCGGTGACCCTCTTGCCGACATCCGCATCGAGGCGCGGCTTGGTGAGGCCTTGCCGCTTTTGTCCTCCCTGCTCGTCGACGTTTGACGGCCCGCGGACACGGGCGCTCTCCGGACACTGCTGTTCTTGACGCCCCCGGAACCGCCGGATAGAGTACCTTCAATTATGGAAAGACGCCTGATCACCTCCGCGCTTCCCTACGTGAACAACATTCCCCACCTCGGGAACCTCATCCAGGTGCTGTCCGCGGACGTTTTTGCCCGCTACTGCCGGCTTGCCGGGTACGAGACGCTCTACATTTGCGGGACCGACGAGTACGGCACCGCAACGGAGACAAAGGCGCTGGAGGAAGGGATCACGCCTCGCGAGCTGTGCGACCGCTACCACGCCGTGCATCGCGACATTTACGCGTGGTTCAACATCGCCTTCGATCATTTTGGACGCACCTCCGTGCCGGTCCATACGGAGACGACTCAGCACATCTTCCTGAAGCTCCATGAAAACGGCTACATCACGCAGCACGTGCTGCGCCAGCCCTACTGCGAGAACGACCAGCGTTTCCTGGCGGACCGCTATGTCCTGGGGACCTGCCCGCATTGCGGCTACCCGGACGCCCGTGGGGACCAGTGCGAAAACTGCGGGAAGCTGCTCGATCCCACCGAGCTCATCGAGCCCCGCTGCAGCGTCTGCGGAACGAAGCCGGTGATCCGTGAGACCACGCATCTTTTCATCGACCTCCTCGCGCTGCTTCCGAAGCTGCGCAACTGGATTGAGTCAGCCGCGGAGAAGGGTTTCTGGGCGCGCAACGCGGTCCAGATGACGTACGCCTGGATGCGGGATGGCCTGAAGGAACGCGCCATCACGCGCGACCTGAAGTGGGGCATCCCCGTGCCGCTGGACGGCTTCCGCAACAAGGTGTTCTACGTGTGGTTCGACGCCTGCATCGGGTACATCTCCATCACGGCGGAGCACACCCCGAATGACTGGAAGAGCTGGTGGTACGCGCCGGAGTCTGTGAAGCTCTTCCAGTTCATTGGCAAGGACAATATTCCCTTCCACACGGTCATCTTTCCTTCCAGCCTGCTGGGGACCGGGGAAAACTGGACCACGCTGTACCACATGTCATCCACCGAGTACCTGAACTACGAAGGCGGGAAGTTTTCCAAGAGCAAGGGAATCGGCGTTTTCGGATCCGATGCAAAGGACACCGGGATTCCCGCCGATGTATGGAGGTTCTACGTCTATTACAACAGGCCCGAGAGATCGGACGCGCTGTTCACGTGGAAAGACTTCCAGGAAAAGGTGAACGCGGAGCTCATTGGCAACCTCGGCAACCTTGTCAACCGGACGCTGCAGTTCGTCAGCAGGTTCTATGACGGGGTGATGCCCGCGGGCACGCCGGATGAAAGCTTCTGGCAGGACGCAAAGAAAATGGAAGCCGAGATTGCCGCGCTTCTGGAGAAGGTGGAGATCAGGGACGCATTCCGCAGGATATTCACCCTGTCATCCCTGGGGAACAAGCGCTTCCAGGACGGTGAGCCGTGGAAAGGCGTCAAGGAGAACCCGCAGGCCACCGCCAGCCTCATCTGGAACCTCGTGTACCTGGTCCGGGATCTCGCCATCCTGGTAAGCCCATATATTCCGTCTACCGCGGAGAAGATCGCGGGAATGCTGGGGGTGCAGAAGCTTGTCTGGGCGGACCTCGGTTCGCTTTCGGGGATCGAGAAGGTCCAGCGGCCCGAGCTTCTTTTTGCGCGGCTCGAAGACAAGCAGATAGAGGCGCTCCGGCTCAGGTTCTCGGGTACCCAGAGGGAGCGGGAGGCGGCGGACGCAGCTGCTGCAGAAGCGGGGATACGCGTTCTAACGCCCGCGGAGATTGCTTCCCAATTCCGGCAGAAGGTGGACCTGCGCGCGGCGAAGATCGTGGAGATCAAGCGGCATCCTGACGCGGAGAAGCTCTACGTCGAGACGGTGGATCTTGGGGCGGAAAGGCGGACCATCGTCTCCGGGCTCGTGCCGCACTACAAGGAAGAGGAATTGCTCGGCCATACCGTAGTCCTTGTAGCAAACCTGAAGCCGGCGACCCTTCGAGGAGTGGAAAGCAAGGGAATGCTCCTGGCGGCCCAGGAGGGCAAGACCGTGGAAGTCCTTTTCATCGACCACGCGCAGCCCGGGGATCGCGTCACCCTGAGGGGTGGTCCCGCGGAAGCCGCTCCCGCGGAGATCGATATCGATACCTTCTTCACCATGCCCATCGTGGCGGAGGGCTCGCGCGTGCTGGTCGGTGATGCCGAGCTGGAATGCGGCGGCAGGACGGTCGTCACGTCGAAAGTCGCGAAGGGCAGGGTGAAGTAATCGAGATATCGCTCAGCCCCGCGGCCCTGACCGACCTCGACTCCTCGGAGGAGCTGCTCCAACCGGGTGGTGGGGCAGCTTCAAGCAATCTCATGGGTGGCGGGCGCATCCGTTCATCGCCACAGCGGCGGGGCAGCGGTTCGGCCTCCTGGTGCTGACACGGACCTTCCTTCGGCGCTTCGTGATCGCGTACGTGCCCTTCGGGCCGACCTTTGATCCCGGGTGCAGAAGGGGTGAGTACCTCTCTTCCCTGGCGCGTGAGCTTCGCCCCCACCTGCCACCGGGCACGCTGTTCCTCAGGTTCGACCTGCCGTGGGGAAAAGCGGGGGAAGAACCCTCCTGGCGCGGCCGCGGGCCGGGGGTCAGGAAGTCTCCCAGTGACATCCAGCCGCCAAGCACGGTTGTGGTGGACATCTCAGGCCCTCTGGACACCATCCTTTCCGGCATGAAGGCCAAAACGAGGTACAACGTCAGGCTGGCGGAAAAGAAAGGCGTCACGGTGCGGGAGGAGAGCGAGGAAGCCTTTGACCCCTGGTACTCGATGTACCAGGAAACGAGCCGGCGGGACCGGATCTCCATCCATTCTCCCTCCTATTACAGGGGCCTGTTTGCCGAGGGGAAATCCTACCCGGGAAAGGGGCCCATCGTTTCGCTCCTCACGGCCAGGCACGAAGGAGATCTCCTGGCCGGCAACATCTGCGTTTTCTGGAAGAGCAGGGGAGTCTACCTGACGGGTGCTTCCTCCAACGCGAAGCGGAATCTCATGCCGACGTATGCGCTCCAGTGGGAGGCCATGCAGAGGGCAAAGCAGGCCGGCTGCGTGGAATACGACCTGTACGGGATCCCGCCGAATCCCGATCCGGATCACCCCATGTATGGCCTCTACCAGTTCAAGACCGGGTTCTCCAACACGATCATTGAGCGATGGGGAACGTGGGATGTCCCCTATCGTTCCGCCTTCTATGCTCCCTACCGGGCCGCGGAGGAAGCCCGGCTGTTCTATTTCCGTACCCTGAAGAAACGCATGCGCCGTCGACACGACCGGCCCGTCCGGGTTGCCGAATGACGTCCCGGGGCGTACTATGAACCTCGTGACAAATGTGCGCGGACTGCTGGCCGCCTGCGTGGTGTTGGGCGCCGCCGTTCTTCCTCCCGGATCGCAGGCCCTCCCTGTTTCCGTCTCGACGACCTCCGGCGTCATGCTGGGCGGAGTGAAGGAGCTCGTCTATCAGAGCGGATATACCGTGAGCGAGCTGGACTGGCCGCTGCTGCCGGCGCTCTACGCGGGAGCCACGGTGGATATTGGAGAGACCTCGGGGTTTCTCGCGAAGGTCGAGCTCCAGCTGGGAATCCCGGCGAACGCCGGGACCATGACGGACTCGGATTTTCTCAACGGGGACGGCGTCAAGACGCATTTTTCGCAGGCGGACGGTGATATGGAAAGCGCTTTGCTCCTGAGCGCGCAGGCCGGCTGGGGCATTCCCTTCGAATTGTCCGAGGGAAAGACGGGAACTCTCGAGCCGTTTCTTTCCTTCGAATATGTGCGGCTGGAGTGGACCGCGCAAAATGGCTACCTGCAGTATCCCCCGGAGACGAACGCCCCATTCACTCCGTGGTCGCCATCTACCCCGCAGACACCGGTGTACGGCACCGTGATCATTTACACCCAGAACTACCTGATCCCCGCCATCGGCATGAAGGGTTCCCTGCCAGTCATGGACAGCCTGACGGTGTCCGCATCTTTCAGTTTCTCCCCATTCGTGTGGTGCATTGACAAAGACAGCCATCTCCTGCGGCAGCTTGATTTCTACTCAACCATGCATGGGGGGCTGCTCATTGAGCCCCGCGTGGGGGCCACCTACAGGATCTCCAACCGAAGCTCCATCTCACTCGATGTTCTCTATCGGCACATATCATCTCTCATTGGTGACACCTACGAAGTGGGGACCGGCGCGGTGGGGTACTCGCAGATAGGTTTGCTCGCCCCAGGGCAGCAGTCTATAACTTTCACAAACGGCGCAGGAGCTTCGATGGATATCGTCAGCATCACCGTATCCCTGGGCGTATCCCTGTAAGCGTCGCCGCGTCTGGTCCACTCAGCGAGCCAGCCACCCCCCATCAACGGCAATGGTATACCCGTTGACGTAGTTGGACGCGTCTGAAGCGAGGAACACCACCGGCCCCATCAGGTCCGCCGGAAGTCCCCATCTCCCCGCGGGTATGCGCTGCAGTATTTCCGCGCTTCTCTGCTCATCCGCCCGGAGCGCCGCGGTGTTGTTGGTGATCATGTATCCGGGCGCAATGGCGTTGACCGTGATGTTGTCCCTGGCCCACTCGTTCGCCATGAGGCGCGTGATGCCCATCACGCCGCTCTTGGAAGCCGTGTAGGAGGGAACCCTGATACCGCCCTGGAAGGAGAGCATGGAGGCGATGTTGATGATCTTCCCTCCGGAACCTTGCCGCATGAACACGCGCGCGGCCGCCTGGCTCATGAAGAAGACGGCCTTCACGTTGATGCTCATCACATCGTCCCAGTCCTTCTCTGAGAAGTTGATGGCGTCCTCCCGGCGGACGATTCCAGCGTTGTTCACAAGGATGTCGAGCCTGCCGAAGGCTTGCGTTGCTTCCTGCATGATCCGCTCCACCGGATCAGTCGTCACGAGGTCAGCCGTCACGCCGAGGAACCGCCGTCCAAACTTCTCTACGGCTGCTTTCGTTTCTTTCGCGGGCGCCAGGCCGACCCCCACCACGTCCGCCCCGGCTTCGGCCAGCGCGAGGCACATGGCCTGTCCCAGGCCCGTGCTGCATCCCGTGACAATGGCAACCTTCCCATCCAGCTTGAATGAGTCCAGTATCATGTCTTTTTTCCTTTACTTGATCAGGCGGATGGTCTCGTTGTAGGTGTCAGCGACGTACAGGCCGGGTGTTGTCGGATAGTAGACGAGCCGCATGGGATGATTGAACGTCGCCACGTTCCCCGCGCCGTCGCCGCTCCCCGTGAGCTGTCCCTGGCCGGCCAGAGTCGTGACGCTGCCGCTGGAGATGGTGATCTGGCGGATCACCGCGTTGAGTGTGTCGGCAATATAAAGATTTGTATTGGTGTTGTCGATCGCTATGCCTTCGGGCCAGTTGAACTCGGCCGTCAAGCCTGCGCCGTCCACATCCCCCTTGACGCCCGGCTGGCCGGCGATGGTGGTCACGACACCCGCGGTGGTGACGAGGCGGACCGTGTCGTTGCCCGTGTCCACGACATAGAGATTCGTTGGGCCGCCATCAGACACAATGCCCTGCGGGTAGGTGAAAATCGCCGAGGAACCTGTTCCATCCGCGCTCCCCGCGACCAGTTGCTGACCGGCGAGGATCGTCACGGTGCCGCCTGTTGCCGCAACCTTGTCAATCGTGCAATTCCCGCTGTCTGCGATATACAGCATGTTCGGCGCCCCCGCCACCCAGCAGATTCCAAGGGGATTGTTCAATCCAGTTGCAACAGTGCTGGCGAGCCACACGGCTCCCGGTTTTGTCAGCACGCGAATCACGTTGTTTCCTGAATCGGCCACAAAAAGGCTCGCCCCGTCGGTTGTAATCCCTTCCGGATGGTTGAAGTACGCGTAAGGAACGGAGGTTCCAGCGTTGTCGAAGTAGCCAGCCACGCCGGCCACGCCGGCAATTGTCGTCACCGCTCCAGTGGTAAGGCTCATCTGCCGGATGGTGGAGTTGTTCGAGTCGCAGAAGTAGAGAGTGCTTCCGATGATGACCATCCCGGCGGGGAACGACAGGGTCGCTCCTGTTCCCGTGCCGTCGGCGCTCCCCATCACTCCGGCCTGGCCGGCAACCGTGGAGACGGTCTTTGAAGGCAGCCCGACTGGTCCCATTGCGACGCTGGACACGACGCAGGAGGCCACGCCCATAGAGACCAGGGCCATAACCGCAATCCCGGCACTATGCCTTTTCATCTATTTCAATAATGCCACCGGGAACGGCTGCCTGCCAATACTCCCGGCGCGGGCACCTATTCGAGACGGCGATTTTGTGCTTATCTTTGCCTTCGCGAACGTTTGCGGGAGGGATTTGCGTGGTCCTCAATCGCGCCCGGCGCGCGTGCGTCATAGCTTTCCTCGCGGTCGCTGCAGCGTCATTCGCGGAGCCGGCAATACCTGACGGCTTCTGGCAGTCAGCGCTGCAGATCAGGGAGGGCGTCTCGGATTTCGGCGGGAGGACCGTCGGAGCTTTCTTCCGGGACGTGAGGTTCCAGGAGCTCTCTCTGCCCAACGGCGCAAGCACCACTTTTGAGATGACGCCCAAGAGCTTTGATGGCTCAGAGGTTGTCCTCGAGTACTCCATCATCAACAACGGAATGGTGTCGGAGTATTTCGACTTTCATTTCAAGTACAAGGGAACGGTCTCTGTCCTCTACAAGCTTTCCCGCGGTGAGGCCGCGCTGGAGGGCTACCAGCAGATGCGCCGCATCATGAAGGAGTTCTACCTCCCCTCCCTCGTCTCCAAGTGAACCAGTGAGGCAAATCGCTTCAGGATCTCGCCGCCAATCGGGGTGTCAAAGATCTGGGCCCCCGGAGAGGACTCTTCAATAGCGGCATACGCCCGCATGATTCCCGCATCGAACTCGGGGTGAAACTGCACACCCCAGGCACAGTCACCGACGCGGAAGGCCTGGTAACGGTCCCAGGGATTGGCCGCAAGGTGAACGGCCCCCGGGGGCAGGCTCAGCACGGACTGTGAATGGGCGAGGTGGACATCGATGGTAGCCGGCAGACCGCCGAGCAGGGGATCCTGGAATGCCGCATCCAGCAGCGTGACGGATGTCGTTCCCATTTCCTTTCCGCGCGGATTCCAGTCCACCCGGCCGCCGAGGGCGTGGGCCAGGAGCTGGTGGCCATAGCAGATCCCGAGTGTTGGAGTCCCGGACGCCACGGCATCCGACAGCCAGGAGGCCGTCTGCTCGCTCCACTCGAGGCGATCGGTCACCATGTCGTGGGAGCCGGTGATCACGATCCCTCCCGCCTGCGTCGGCTGCGGGAGCGGCTGGCCCGCGGCCACATCCACCACCTCGGCTTGGGCGGTCTCAAGCCCCATGCCGGCAAGGATCCAGTCCTCGAAATCTCCCCGCAGAGCCCTGAGGGATGGAATCGTGTCGCCCGTCTTTATGATGACCAGCCTTTGCATGATTGCCTTCAATCTCCGGCTCAGAATATAGCCGATTTCGCCGGGTTGGTGCGCGGTGAGTATTTTCTATACAGCGTGGAATATAGCGTGAAATCGATTGAAGGCTGGTATGTCTCCTACGCCCTCCTCGGCGCGGCGGCCGCCGGCATTCTTCCCATCCTCCTCCCCACCGTGGTCGCCAGGACGTCGGTCGCGGCGCACGTGGGCCTTGTCATGGCGACTTTCAACCTCGGGGGGCTCAGCGCGCCTCTGTGGGGAAGGCTTGCCGACGCCCGACGTCTCCACAGGGCGCTGCTCGCCGGCGGGATGGCATGCACTGCTTGCGCGTCGGTTGCCTTTCCTTTTGCCCCGTCTCTGCCCGCTTGGCTCGCTCTTGCTTTCCTCCAGGGGATCGGAGTTGCGGCGGCGGCCACCACGGCGAACCTTTTCATTGTCGAGGCGCACCCACGCTCCCAGTGGGACGCCAAGATCGGATGGCTGCAGACCTTTTACGGAGGAGGACAGGTGGCAGGCCTGTTGGCGGCGGGCCTCTTTGCCCAGGATGCCTCCAGCGCCGGCCTCATGACAGCCGGAGGCCTGGCTGCTGTTGCCGTTCTTCCCGCCCTCCTGGCCACACCGAGGCTTCCTCCACAGCAGACCCTGAAAAGGCCGACGCTGACGCACCCCGTGCGCCACGCGGAATGGCCCACCGGTTCTCCCCAGCGCATGTACCATCATCCGACCACGAGCGGGCTGCGGCTCCTAGGTTCTTCCCAAAGGGCATCCTTCCGATTGTTCCTGGCGGGATGGTTTCTCAGCTTTGGCGGGAGCGCAGCCTTCTTTTCCCTGTATCCAGTCGTGATGCGGCAAACCTATGGAGTCGGCCCCGCGCTCTCCTCGGCCGGCTTTGCCGTCTCAGCGGGGCTGGGACTCCTTCTCTACACCCCGGCGGGGCGATGGTCAACCCGGGGCAGGCCTCTCACCGTGCTCCGCACGGGACTGGCAGTCCGTGCCGCGTCGTATGCCGTCGTATCGTTGCTGGTATTCACCCGGGGACCTCTGCGCGGCTGGCTGACCCTCGGGACTTTCCTAGTTATCGTCCTCGCCTGGTCGGCACTGAGCGTCGCCAGCACGGCCCTGGTTGCGGACATGTATGCGCGCGGCAAGAGCGAGGGCGAAGGCCTTGGCCTTTTCAACGCCGCAACGGCACTTGCAGGCGTCGCGGGGTCGGCTGGAGGGGGGTGGGCGGCCGGGGCCTGGGGCTACGGCGCAATACCCCTGTTGGCCCTGGTCGGAACAGCAGCGGGGCTTGCGGTTTTCCTTGCAGGCAGCTTCGAGGGTCGCGTTCGTCAGGAGGTACCCCAATGAAGGCCATTTGTCTCACCACGGGAACCACGGAGCTGAAGCTCGTCGACCGGCCGCAGCCTTCCGTGAAAGGTGAAGACGAGGTGCTGGCGCGCGTCATCCGCGTAGGTATCTGCGGCACCGACCGCGAAGAGGCTTCCGGCGGTCGCGCGCGGGCTCCAGGAGACGGCAAGGATCTTGTCATCGGTCATGAAATGCTGGGGCGGGTGGTGCAGACCGGCGCATCTGTCTCACGGGTGAAGCCGGGAGACCTTGCTGTGTTCACCGTCCGCCGCGGTTGCGGTGATTGCCTGCCGTGCGCGATGAACCGTTCCGACATGTGCCTGACGGGCGGCTACAAGGAGCGCGGGATCTGGGGTCTCGACGGCTACCAGACGGAGCTGGTGGTGGACTCGGAGCGTTACGTCGTGCGAGTCCCGACGCTGCTCGAAAGCACGGGTGTCCTCACGGAGCCCCTCTCCGTGGCCGAGAAGGCCATCGATGAGGCAGTGAGAATCCAGTCGACGAGACTCCCCGAATCGGCAGCGCGGCCGTACTGGCTTCACGGCCGGCGCTGCCTCGTGGCCGGTCTCGGGCCCATCGGGCTTCTTGGCGCCATGGCGCTTCGCCTTCGCGGCGCCGAGGTATACGGCCTCGATATCGTGGATGAAGCGAGCACACGGCCCGCCTGGCTCCGGAGCGTTGGAGGGATCTACGTGGATGCCCGCGCGACCCGTCCGGGCGGCATGGAAGGGATGCAGCTCATCTTCGAGGCCACGGGCGTCGCTGCACTGGAGTTCAATCTCCTGGATGCCCTGGGGAAGAACGGCATCTACGTGTTGACGGGGATTCCCGGCGGAGACAGGCCTCTTCAGCTGGAGGGTGCCGAGATCATCCGAAAGCTCGTCCTGGAGAACCAGGTGATGGTGGGAAGCGTCAACGCATCCCGCGACCATTTCCAGCTTGCGGTGGACGACCTGGAGCAGGCGCGGACCAGGTGGCCGGGGCTCGTGGAAGGGCTCATCACTGCCCGCCGCCCGTACGCTGATTTCAGGGAGGCTCTTGCAAGTCACGAGCCTGACGAGATCAAGGTGACCCTCGAGTGGGGCCGGTAAGAGAGGAAAAGAAGGAGCATGGCAGAATCCAGCCGCGTTGCACCGGGGGGCCGGGGATCGAGCCCCGCTGGACCTCCAGCGCAAAACAGGGTATCGGGTCCTCTCTCAGCGATGCAAGCCGCGTTTCGTTCACGCTGAGCCACGGCATTTTCAACGAGATCTACTATCCCCGGGTGGACCGCGCGTGCACCCGGGACCTGGGAATGATGGTGGCTTCGGACGACGGCTTCTTTTCCGAGGAGAAAAGAAACTCCGAGCACCGGGTCTCGATGCTCGCCCCCGGCGTTCCCGCCTACGCGCTTTCCAACACGTGCACGGCGGGGCGCTACAGGATCGACAAGGAAGTCCTCACGGATCCGCGCAGGGAGACCCTTCTGCAGCACACCACCTTCACGGCGCTCACGGGGCCCGTCTCGAGCTACCGCCTCTACGCGCTCCTCGCGCCGCACATCGGCAACAGGGGATGGAACAACACGGGATGGGTGGGTGACTACAAGGGAGTGGGGATGATCTTCGCGGAGCGTGACGGAACCTGCATGGCGCTGGCCTGCTCGTGCCCGTGGCTGAACAGGTCCGTCGGGTTTGTCGGCTTCTCCGACGGCTGGCAGGACGTCAGCCGAAACAAGCGGATGACCAGGACCTGGGAGCTGGCGGAGAACGGCAACATCGCCCTGACAGCGGAGGTAGACCTTGCTCTCTCGGGGGGAGACTTCGTGATCGCGCTGGGCTTCGGCGCGAACGCATCCGAAGCGGGAAACCGCGCGCTGGCCAGCCTGTCCGACGGGTTCGAGCAGGCCAGGCGGGAGTACATCGATGAGTGGACGCAATGGCAGGAGCATCTTTCCCTGGGGGAGGACTCGAAGCCCGAGGAGCGTCGGGACGGGAGCTCCGATCTGTTTCGAGTCAGCACGGCGGTTATCCGCGCCCATGAAGCGAAGAACTTCCCCGGCGGAATAATCGCCAGCCTTTCCATTCCCTGGGGCTTTGCCAAGGGAGACGATGACCTGGGAGGGTACCACCTCGTATGGCCGCGGGACCTCGTGGAGACCGCGGGTGGCATCCTTGCCGCCGGCGGGCACGAAGACGCGCGGAGGGTGTTTTCCTATCTCCAGTCCACGCAGGAAGCTGACGGCCACTGGCCCCAGAATATGTGGTTGGACGGCGCGCAATACTGGTCCGGCATCCAGATGGATGAAACCGCTTTTCCCATCCTGCTCGTGGACCTCGCCCTGAGGGAGAGGACAATCGACGATGCTGATCGGGCCCGGATGTGGGCAATGGTCAGGCGCGCGGCCGGGTTCATCCTCTGCAATGGTCCCGTTACGCAGCAGGACCGGTGGGAGGAAGACCCTGGCTACTCCCCGTTCACGGTTGCAGTAGAGGTGGCGGCGCTTCTGTGCGCCGCGGACCTCGCGGAGGCGAGCGGGGAGGGCGCCATCGCCGGATACCTGCGGGAGACCGCAGACACGTGGAACGACAGCATCGAACGCTGGATGTACGTCCGGGATACCGACCTTGCACACCAGGCGGGCGTCGACGGCTACTACGTCAGGATTGCCCCGCCGGATGAGGCCGAGGCGTCTTCCCCCGCCGGCGGTTTTGTGCCCATCAAGAACAGGCCTCCCGGGCAGGGGATCGAAAACTCGGCCGACATCGTGAGCCCGGACGCGCTGGCACTCGTGCGCTTCGGGCTGCGAGCCGCGGGCGACAGGCGGATCCTGAACACGGTGCGGGTCATTGACGCGCTGCTGAAAGTGGAAACTCCCGACGGTCCCGCGTGGCACCGCTACAATGACGACGGGTACGGGGAGAAGGCAGACGGCGCCGCGTTCGATGGAACGGGGATCGGCCGGGCGTGGCCGCTCATTACGGGAGAGAGGGCTCACTACGAGCTGGCCGCAGGTCGCACGGCGGAAGCGAGAAGGCTCTGCCGCACCCTGGAGTCCTTTGCGGGAGACGGGGGGCTGCTCCCCGAGCAGATCTGGGACACGACGGACATCCCCCAACGCGAGCTGTTTTTCGGCAGACCCTCCGGCTCCGCGATGCCGCTTCTGTGGGCCCACGCCGAATACTTGAAGTTGCGCCGTTCCCTTGCGGACGGAAAGGTCTTCGACATGCCCCCCCAGACGACACAGCGCTACATAGTGGAGGACAGGCATTCGCCGTTTGCGGCCTGGCGGCTGAACCAGAAAACCCGCGCCATCACGTCCGGCAAGACGCTCCGCGTGGAGCTGCTCCAGGAAGCCGTTGTCCGCTGGAGCGATGACGGGTGGAAGAGCTCGGGCGAAGTCTCCTCCCGGCCGACGGGCTTCGGCATTCACGTTGTCGAGCTCCCGACAGCGGAGATGGCAAACGGCGTGTGCCTGGTCTTCACGATTCGCTGGAAGGTGAGCGGAGCGCAGGAAGGAACAGAGTTTTCCGTGCTTATTGAGGAAGGATAGCGGCGGCCCGGTGCCGCTGTGAGCGGCCCGGGGAAGCCGCGGGCAGCTGGAAGCCGCGGCAGTGGGGCAGCTGGGAGGAGCTGCCCCGTTTCTGCCTTCACGGCCTACTTGCTGGTCTTGTTTTCAATGAACAGTGCGACTCTCCTGTTCTCCCATCGATCCTTGTAATCGCTGTCTGGCACGATCTGGTCGGAGGCTCCGACGCCGTCTGCCACGAACATTGCCGGCAGCAGACCCCTTTCGATCAGGGCGTCCTCGATTGCCTTGGCACGGGCCCGGGAGAGTGGCAACAACACATCCTGCTCCTCGATCTTTCCCAGGGTGGGGTTGTCCCAGTAGACCATGACCGCGTGGCCGACAATCTTGATGCTGTCAGACGGGAACTTCTTCAGCTTCTCAGCCATCGCATCCAGGCGGGCCATGTTCTGCTTCGCTATATCCGGGGGAACATCCCGATAGTCAGCCGTATACGGTTTGAAGAATATGCGCGAGCTCTGGATCCTGTAGCCCTCCGACGTGTTGAAGACCAGGATGTCCACGGGCACATTGGTGGACAGTGCGCCAACGTTTCCGAAATCGTCCATCACATTGACCCTGACCGGATAATCCTCCGCGGACTCCACGAATGAACCGGAGGTGCTCTTGCCGTCCCAGATGGCGCGGTTCTCCGGCCACGTCCCTTTGAAAGTCCTGAACACGGTTCCCTCGGGAGAGATGATGTTCATGGTCCAGCTTCCGATGCCCGCAACCGGCGAGCTGGCCTCAACGGTCAGCGCTATGGTCTTGGAGGTTTCCTCCGGAGAGAAGAGCTTCTCGGACAGCGTGACCGTGCCGCTGGGCGGCGTGACGTCCAGGATGAACGGCCTGCTCATTGCTGGGGAGGAAGCCATCGCCGCGCCGTAGTCAACGGAGAGGGACGCCGTATACGTCCCATCCGGGGCATACTGGCCCGAGGTGTCCCTGCCGTCCCACGTGAGTGACGCGGGGAGGTCGTTCGAATCCCCCGTGAATGTCTTCACGCCATTCTTGTCAGGGCCCGTCACCGTCACCGTCCACGCATGCACGCTCAGCGGATTCGCGAAAGTCAGGTAGAGCTGGATGTGCTTGTGTCCGGTCTCGCTCTTGGGGGAGAAGCCGTTGAGGTCCGCCTGGATGGCGTCCTGGCCTACCGGAACAGCAGCCGGCGCAATCTGCTCCTGCGCCGCCGAAGCAGTCACCGGGATGGACGCCTTGGCCACCCCGTCAAGACCGTACTCGTCACTGATGGTCGCGACAGCGGAATACGTCATTGAGGGCTGCACGTACGTCCCTGATGAACCCCTGCCGTCCCAGCTGACCGTGTGGTCCGGCCACGAACCATTGAAGGTCTGGAAGAGGTTGCCGTTCGAGTCAAATATCTTGATCGTCCAGGCGCTGATCTTCGCAAGCGGAGAGCTCGCGTCCACCGTCAGCGTCAAGGGTGACGTCATTCCCTGGGCCCCGGGGGTGAACTGAGAGGGATTGACCGAAAGTGACCCCACCGGCGCGGTGGTGTCGACCACGAAGCTCCCGCTTGTCGCGGTGGCCTTGGGGAGCTTGCCCGCATAATCGATGGAAAGTGACGCAGTGTAGCTGCCCTGATCAACGAGGGACCCCGCGTCGTTCTTTCCGTCCCAGCTCAGGGTAGCGGGGAGGTTCTTCCCGTCCCCCGTGAAGGTCTTGACGGCGCCGCCGGTCCCCATGACCGACAGGCTCCAGGTCTTCACGGCATCGCTGTTCCCGAATGACATTGTGAAAGCGATCGTATCGTGACCGGCGCCTGCGCCCGGGGCAAAGCCGGACGCATCCGCCCGAATCATGCTCTGTTCAGCGCTGACAGGCTTTGCAGTCTGACAGCCGGCAGAGACAATGACGGCGGCCGCCGCCAGGAGAAAGAATAAGGTCGATCTTCTCATGAAATCCTCCTCATCGAGACTCGACACCTAAAAAATAGGGACGCGCCGCAACGCGCGGAAGTCAGTGGATGAAGGAATTCCATGTCGAGATATATGACGGCGCTGTCGAATTGTGATGACAGCGGCTACAACGCAGCTATTACGCTCCTGCCGTCACCCGGCGCGCAGCGCCCGTCCCTCTGCTCCAGGGTCACGTTGCCTGGATGTACTTCTTCGGATCCGCGTCGAAAGCGCGCGCGCAGCCCTGCGCGCAGAAGTAGTACGTTTTGCCTTCGTGGACCCGTGTCGCCACCGCGGTGGCGGGATCTATCATCATCCCGCACACGAGGTCCTTTACCTTTGTTGCCCCAGCGCTCATGCCGCCCCCCTTCATCTCTCGAGATACTTCTCGAGTATCATCGTGATCTCGTCGATCTTTTCGCTCCCTTGTTCGTCATGATGGCATCCTTCACGCACGTGTTCATGTGCTGCTTGAGGATGACGATGTTCGCCTTCTTCAGAAGGGCGATGGACGCGTGCACCTGCTTGGAAACGTCGATGCAGTACCTGTCTTCCTCCACCATGCGGAGAATGGCATCCATCTGTCCGCGCGCGGTCTTCAGCAGGTCGATCGCTTTCTGGCTGTCATGGCTTCCATGATCCATGCGCGTTCCCCTCCCTCGTGATCCTGAATCTGCGCAGCCGCAGCGCGTTGCTCACCACCGACACGGAGCTCAACGACATTGCCGCGGCTGCGAAGATGGGATTGAGAAGCGGGCCGCCGAAAACATGCAGCAGCCCCGCCGCGACTGGGATTCCCAGGACGTTGTAGCAGAACGCCCAGAAGAGGTTCTGCTTGATGGTGCGGATGGTGGCCCTGCTCAGATGGATGGCTCCCGCCACGTCCATGAGATCGCTCTTCATGAGCACGATGTCCGCTGACTCGATTGCCACATCCGTGCCCGAGCCGATGGCAATCCCGATGTCTGCCTGGGCCAGCGCCGCGGCGTCGTTGATGCCGTCTCCGACCATTGCCACCCGGCTTCCCTCCTCCTGGAGCCTCTTTACCAGCGTCGGCCTTTTCCTGCGGCAGCACCTCGGCCAACACCCGGTCCACGCCGACCTGTCGCGGCAATTGCCTGCGCGGTCCTCTCGTTATCCCCCGTGAGCATGACGACCTCCAGGCCCATGTCGCGCAGCGCGCGCGATGGCGCGGGGCGCTGGACTCTTTCGGAACATCGGCCACGGCAATCATCCCGGCGGCGGCGCCGTCCACGGCCACGAACATGGGCGTCTTCCCGTCCTCCGCGAGCCGGGCTCGACACACCGGCGAGCGGTCCGAGGGGGATCCCTTTGTCGCTCATCAGCTTTTCGTTTCCAAGAAGAAGGGCCTTTCCGTCGATGCGCGCCTCGATGCCCAGGCCGGGGATGGCCTGGAACGTCTCCAGGGCCAGAAGGCTGAGCCCCTTGCGCTCGGCGCTCTGCACGATCGCGTCTCCCAGGGGATGCTCAGAGCCCTTCTCCGCGGATGCGGCCAACTGCAGAAGGACATTCTCATCCAGCCCGTTGGCCAGGGCAATATCGGTCACCACGGGCCTGCCCTCCGTGACCGTTCCCGTCTTGTCCAGCACCACAGTCTGCACGCGGTGCGTTGCCTCCAGCGCGGCTCCGCCCTTGATGAGGATCCCTTCCTCGGCGCCTTTTCCCGTGCCCACCATGATGGCGGTGGGAGTGGCAAGGCCGAGGGCGCACGGGCAGGCAATGACGAGCACTGCCGTGAAAATGGTCATGCTGAATGCCACGCTCTGGCCGGAGATGAGCCATGCGGCTCCTGCCGCCAGGGCGATGAGGATCACGATGGGAACGAAATACCCCGAGACGATGTCAGCAAGCTGGGCGATGGGCGCTTTCGACCCCTGCGCCTGCTCCACGAGCTTGATGATTTGCGCGAGGGCCGTGTCGCTGCCGACCCGGGTCGCGCGGAAGGTGATGGCGCCGTTCTTGTTGAGGCTGGCGCCCGTGACCTGGTCGCCGACCTTCTTCTCCACAGGGATGCTCTCACCGGTCAGCATCGACTCGTCCACCGACGTGTAGCCGTCCATTACCACCCCATCCACGGGGACCTTCTCTCCGGGGTGCACCCGCAGGATGTCACCGACCTCCACCTCTGAGATCGGGGTCTCTGTTTCTTTCCCGTCATGGATCACCGTGGCCGTCTTGGGGGCAAGTCCCATCAGCTTCTTGATGGCCTGCGACGTCTTTCCCTTGGAGACGGTCTCCAGCGTCTTTCCGAGCATGATCAGGGTGAGGATGACCGCGGCAGTCTCGAAGTAGAGATTCTTCACCGCCTCCAGATCTCCCAGGGCGATCCGGACCGCGCTGTACACGCTGTACAGGACCGCGGCCGCGGTCCCGATGGCGATCAGGGAATCCATGTTCGGCGCCCGGTGCCAGAGCGCTTTTGCGCCGACCCTGTAGAACCTGCTTCCCGCGATTATGGCTGGAATCACAAGGATCATCTGTGCCACCGCATAGCTGAACGGGAACCGCATCGGATTCAGAAAAGCGGGGAGGGGAATACGGGCCCCCGGGATCATGTGCACCAGCGCCAGGTAGAGCAGGGGGACAGAGGCGGAAGCGGCGACGATGAACCGTGTCCACATGACGCGAATCTCGCGCTCCTTGCGCTCAGCATCGTGATCCACGATGTCCCCGGCGTCGATCTCGCGGGGCGTGTAGCCGGCATCGCTGATGGCTTTCTTGATTCCCGACAGCCTCACTTTCGCCGGATCATAGGTGACATCTGCCTTCTCCGTTGCAAGGTTGACTGCCACCGTGGTCACTCCGTCCAGCTTGCTGACGGCTTTCTCGATGTTGGCAACGCAGGACGCGCAGCTCATTCCCTCGATGGGTATGGTGACGCGCTTTGTCTCCTCCGCCCGCTCGAGGCCGTACCCCGCGTCTTGCACGGCCTTCTGGACAGCATCGAACGTCACCTGGCCTTCATCGTATTCCAGGTGGAGCTTTTCCGTTGCCAGGTTCACGTTGGCCGTCTTCACCCCGGAGAGCTGGCCAAGAACCTTTTCCACTCGCGCTGAGCAGGAGGCGCACGTCATCCCGGTTACCGCTATCTCTTCAACCTTCATTTGTCGCCCTTCATCTTTCGCCTTCTTCAAATTTATCACCCGGATTGACCCCTCCCCCCATGGGGAGGGGGTATGTGCATAACTTACACCACCTCTTTTCCGGCGTCAAGCCTTTTCGGAGTCTATGCGAACCACTCCCACATTCCGTTGCCGCCCTGGGCTGCCGCGCCGCGGATGTAGTCCCGTTGAGCCCGCGCCTCCATGCGGTAGGCTTCGGTTGCTATTCGCATGTTCTGCGCGGACGGGGCCGCGGTGCCAACTGCCTGCATGACTTCCTGGGCAGTCCTCATGGCAGCTAAAGCGTCGCCGGAGGGGTACCCCATGGCTCCGTGCGCAGGGGCAGAGACAGCGAAAGATCCACCCGGCTTGGCGGGTGGGGTCAGGCCTGAAAGCAGGGCCGAGGTCTCCCGGCCCGCCTGTTCGGTCTCGAGGAGCCGGGCGCCTGCGGGCGGCAGCGCTCCGGCTGGGGCCGCCTGGGCGCCGGCGCGAGGCGCCTCACGCCGAGGCGCGAACTCGGGAGGAGCGGGAGCAGCGAAGGCCCTTTGCCCGGGGCCCATGAGGGTGGAAAGAAGTGTTGAAGTCTCCCTGCCGGCCTGCATGCTCTCCAGGAGAGGCACATTCAGTTGCCGCCCGGGCGCAGTCGGGAAAGCAGCCGGTGCCTGAAAGAAGGACAGATTCGGGCCAGGAAGCGTCGACAGCAGGGCTGAAGTCTCTCTTCCTGTCTGCATCATCTCCTGGAGCCGGGCGTTGAGCTTCGGAGAAGGAAATGGGCCCGTCTGACTGGCCGCCTGATCCTGCCGACGAGGTGCGACCGGGTCCGGTCGCATGGGAATTGTCGCAATGGGGTCTACCATGATCACCCCCTCTCTCTCAATAATACCACCGAAACGGCCGTCCGGTGGCGCGAAAAACGCGTCAGGTCACGAAGTGGCAGGCTACCCTGTGCCCCGGCGAGACCTCCTTGAGGGGAGGCTTCTCGTGAGTGCAGATGTCTTTTTCCAGGGGGCATCTGCCCACAAAGGGGCACCCGGTCGGAGCGCGCGTGGGGTTGAACGGGTTTCCCGCTGCCGCGCCGCGGTCCGGCAATCTGCCGCCAATCCGCGGAATGGCGCTGTAGAGGAGTTGAGAATACGGGTGGAGGGGGGTGCGCGCCAGGTCCGCGGCGGGCGCCTCCTCCATCATGCTCCCACCGTAGAGAACGCCGATCCGATCCGCCATGTACGAAACAACAGTGAGGTCGTGGGCGATAAAGAGGATGCTCAGGTTGAACTGCCTTTTCAGATCGGCAAGGAGATTGAGGATCTGGCCCTGGATGGAGACGTCCAAGGCGCTGACGACCTCGTCGCAGATCAGGGCTCTCGGGCCGCTGAACAAAGCGCGGGCAAGGGAGATGCGCTGGCGCTGCCCTCCCGAAAACTCGGACGGCCGCCTCTGGAGGTCCGCCGCCCGCAGCCCCACCGCCTGCATGAGCTCCACGGCCCTGGCCTTGAGAGCGGCCGCGGTGGACCCTTGCCCGTTGTATTTTGCCCCCGCGCAAAGGATGTTGAGGACGCTCATCCGGGGATCCAGGGAGGAGGAGGGGTCCTGGAAGACGTACTTGACGTCGGCGCGCAGCCGCCGCAGGAGCTGCGGATTGTGTTGGTCAATCTCCCACAAGGCGGGCGCCGCCGGCGCCACGCTCATCCGGGCCGGGGGAGTAGCGTATGGTACCCGAGGTGTGCGGCGCCAGCTGAACGATGCAGCGCGCAATTGTGGTCTTCCCTGACCCCGACTCTCCCACCAGGCCGTACGTCTCCCCGCGAAGGATAGCGAAGCTCACGCCGTTCACGGCCCATACCCACCGCCCGGCAGAGGCGAAGAGGCCTGCTTCCAGCTTGAAGACCTTCCTCAGGTCATCCACGCGGATGAGGGCGTCCACGGACTGCGCCTCTGCCTTGGTTCCTGTCCGGGCAAGGCTCTGGTTCATTTCTTGACTCCCGGGAAGACGCAACGGTACGCGGTCTGATCGATGACCCCGACGGCGTCGGCCGGGACCTGCCTGCCGTCCTGGTCGCGCACCAGCGGCGGGATTGCGGCCCGGCACTCGTCCGCGGCCAGGGGACAGCGCGGCGCGAACGGGCAGCCCGGCTCGGGGCGTGTCGGATCGGGGACTGAGCCCTGAATCGTAATGAGCTTTTCCCTGCTGTAGTGATTGCCCCAGGCGGGAAGTGCGTTCAAGAGCGCGCGCGTGTAGGGGCTTCTGGGCCGTGCCAGGACTTCCTGGGCAGGCCCCGTTTCCACCACCAGGCCGGCGTACATCACGAGGATCCTGTCAGCGATCAGTCCGACAAGGCTGAGGTTGTGAGAGATGAAGATGAGCGAGAGCCGCCGGCGTGTCTGCAGCTCTTTCAGGAGCGCAACGATCTCAGCCTGGATGGTGACGTCGAGGGCCGTTGTCGGCTCATCCGCGATGAGGAGCTGGGGATCGTTGGCCAGGGCAAGCGCGATCATGATCCTCTGGAGCATCCCTCCCGAAAACTGGTGCGGGAAGCTCTTCAGGCGGTCTTCGGCGCGCGGGACATGGACCTCTGAAAGAAGGAGAGCAGCCCTGGCGCGGCACTCCGCCGGCGACATCCCGGGGTCCTTCACCCGCAGCGTCTCCTCGAAAGTCTTTCCGATGCTGTAGATGGGATCGAAGGATCTGCTGGGCTCCTGGAAGATCATGGAGACGACGGTCCCGCGCATCGCCCGCAGCTGCGAGGGAGCCAGGGAACGCACATCCTGCCCGTTGAGCAGGATGCTTCCTTTCACCGCGGCATCCCGCCCCAGGAGCCCCAGGGCCGCCAGGGCGCTCACGCTTTTTCCGGATCCTGACTCGCCAACGATTCCCAGGCATTCCCCTCGTCGAAGCGCGAAATCCACGCCGCGAACCGCCTGGATGGCGCCGTCTCCGGACGGAAAATCCACCGTCAGGCCACGTGCTTCGAGCGCCGTCTCTCTCGAAGCGCCTGCGGCGACGGGAGCGCCTGCGGCGACGGGAGCGCCTGCGGCGACGGGAGCGCCTGCGGCGACGGCCTTCAGCTCAGCCACGGCGGGTCTCCCTCCAGTTCGGGTCCGCGACGTCCCTCAGGAGCTCCCCCAGAAAATTGAAGGCCAGGGCAATGATGATGAGGAAGAGGCCCGGAGTGAAAAGCCAGGGGAACTGGACCAGGTTCGTGATGGTGGTGGCGTCCCGGCTGATCATGCTGCCCCAGCTCACCGCGGGGTCCACGATCCCCAGGCCCAGGTAGGAGAGTGCCGTCTCTCCGAGGATGAACCCGGGGATGCCGAGGGTGACGCTGATGATGAGGATGGAAGCCATCTGCGGGATGATGTGCCGGAAAAGGATGGCTCTCGCGGGCATGGACTCCAGCTCCGCGTTCGCCACGAAATCGTTTCGCTTGATCGCATGGACCATGCCGCGGATCATCCGCGCCGTGCCCGGCCAGCCCACCGCGGAGAGGATCAGCGTGATGATGGCGTATGACTGGCCCGAGTTCAGGTTCGTGCTGAGGATGGAGCGGAGAAAGAGAATCAGGTAAAGGCCGGGGATCAGGATGATGAACTCCGCAAGCCGCATGACCATCCAGTCCCAGAGCCCCCCGAAATATCCAGCCAACCCTCCCAGGAACAGGGCGATGAAGAGAGAGACTGCCACCGCCACGAACCCGATTGTCAGGGAGATCCGTGAGCCGTACAGCAGCCTGCTGAAGATGTCCCGCCCGAGGTTGTCCGTGCCGAGGAGAAACACAGGTTCAGCTTCCCCCCCGGGGTTCGAGTACCTGGCCGTGCCGAACAGGTGATGCCGGAAGGGAATGAGCCCCCAGAGCTTCGCGTCCGGTCCGACGGCAAACAGATACACCGGAGTGTAATGCCCTTCCAGACCTGCGTACTGGCGCGTGATGTCATTGATCAGGACGAGGGTCTGAACCTGCGGCCGAAAGCCGAGGGTGGGGGAATACAGCTGCAGGGAAGGAGGCTGGTCCGAATGGCTTCCGAACTGGTCGTTGGGCCCATATGGCGCCAGGAACTCGCAGAAGATCATGCCGAGGTACAGGACGATGAGGACAAAGAAGGAGACGAGCGCTATCGGCCTTCTTCGCATGGCGCTCCAGAATCTTTTCATTCGCGCGAGTACCTGATGCGGGGGTCAACGAGGGCCAGCGCCACGTCGGAGATCAGCATCCCGACGAGAATGAGGAAGCTGATGAACATGATGTTGGTCAGCACGAGGTTGATATCCTTCTGCATCACTGATTCGTACATGAGCCGCCCGATCCCTGGATAGGAGAAAATGATCTCCAGGAACAACGAACCGGAAAAGAGGTCCGCCAGCAGGGTGGAGGAGCTTGTGATGAACGGGTTCATCGTGTTGCGAAACGCGTGATTGAAAAGGATCCTTCGCTCGGAAACCCCCCGGGAGCGCAGGGCCGTGATGTAGGGCTGTCCGAGCTGATCCAGCATCGTGGCGCGGATCAGGCGGAGCGATCCGCCGATGCCGCCCAGGAATGCGCCGATGAGCGGAAGGATGATATGGTAGAGATAGGAGAACGTGAACCCGAGCGGATTGCCGTCGAAGCTTTCCGTCGGGTAGGCCGTCACGGGGAAGATCCCCGTTGCCGAGGCGAACATCTGCAGGAGGATGAGCAGAAGGATTCCCGGGAACGCGTTGAGGAACAGGCTGACGAAAGCCACGACGGGATCGATCCGCGAGCCCGCCTTTGAAGAGAAATAGATGCCCAGCGCAAACGAGATGATGGTGAGGAAGACCAGCTCGATGAGGTTGAGGATGATCGAGTTGAGCATCCGGGTGCCCACCAGGTAGAGCACGGGTGCTCGCGAGATGAGCGACCTCCCGAGGTCGTGCTCCACGAATATCTGGTGGAGCCAGTGAAAGTACTGGAGGTAGAAGGGTCTGTCCAGCCACAGGCGGTGCTTCGCCTCCTGGATCTGCGTTTCGGTCAGCGTGTTCGTGTTGGACTGGAAGCCCTTGGTCTGAAGGATCAGGCTCCGCGCGTAGTTGTCAACGATATCACCGGGAGAGAGGGACATCAGGCCAAAGACGCCGAGGCCCAGGAGGAACAGCATCAGCACCATGGTGGTGAATCTGCCGGTGAGGAACGTGGCCAGGGGATGCCGTTGGCGAAGCTTCGCGAGGCTGAACGGCGTCCGCGCGGTGGAGCGTGCCGACTCAGGGGTGCTCATTGGGCCTTCAGGTACACATAGTTGAAATCAGGCGCTCCCAGGGTGTCGACGCGGATGTTCGCCCACTTGTCGCGATACGCGGCAAAAGAAACCGCGTAAACCATGTACATGACGGGAACCTGGTCCAGGAGGATCCGCTGGTACTGGTCCCAGATCTTTTTCGCCTTCACCGGATCACGCTCCGAGTAGCCCTGCCAGTACAACTCATCGATCTTGGCCTCCCACGCGGTTGCCGGCTTCGGCTGGAGGGGGTTCCACAGGTGCAGGTTGCCCGAGGAGAGCCAGACATTGTCACCTTGGATGGGGAAGTAGTTCGAGCCGACGGAGATCATGATGGACTGCCAGTCGTAGGCTTTTGTCAGGCTGTCCACGATCTTCTGGAACTGGACCGGTTTCACGTTGAGCGTGATGCCCACCTTCTTCAGCTCATCCGCGTAGATGGTCGCGATGTCGATGCTCAGGTTGGTTTCGATGGGTACGGTGAGGTCATACGTGATGACGTTTCCCTCCGCATCCTGCATGAGCCCCTGCGCGTTCGGCTTGATCCCGATCTGCGCCAGGAGCTGTTTCCCGCGCTCAGGGTTGTACGTGAACTGCTGCCGTGATTGACAGGATCATAGTAGGGATTCGGCTTGGCGAAGAAGGAAAGATCCGGCTCCGCCAGCCCGCGGTAGACCTCCTTGACCACCCTGTCCCGGTTGAAGAAGCAGCTCATGGCCTGGCGGAAGACGGTGTTGGAGAACCATTTCACGTACAACGGCTTCAGGTTCCTGGGGTTCTGGTTCCAGGAGATGAACGCAGCGCCGAGAGCTAGGGCCGTCGTAGTACACCGAGTAGTCCCGCGGGCTCTTGTTCACCATCTCCTGGAGGTCCTCGGGCCGCAGGCTGTAGCCATCGAGCTCCCCGGCGAGGAACTTCAGCCTTTCCGTGTCCTGGTTGGGAACGATCTTCGTCTCATACCTTTCGATGTACGGGACCTTCTGACCGTAATCGTCGGTCTTGAAGTAGTTCGGGTTGCGGACCAGCGTGACCTGGACTCCCGGCTTGTTCGACTCGATGGAGTACGGTCCCATGGAGGGAATGGTCCGGGGATCCGTGTTGATGGTCCACAGGTTGAGCACTCCCTCCACGCCCTTCGCCTTCTTGACCGGCTCGAAGATGTAGCGAGGCCCGAAGTTCATGTTGCTGGAAAGCTCTGGCATGGCCACGACGCGGGGATAGTGCATGACGAACCTCCTCTCGTCGATCTTCTCCATGTCGATGTGCTTCTTCTTGCCGTCCGGCATCTGCACGAACTGGCCCGCGTAGGCGGAATGCTGCATTGCGGGGTCCCCCACGATCTGGTTGTACCAGAACACGACGTCATCCGAGGTCACCTTGACCTTTGTTTTCGGGTCCGCGAGCGTCGTCCAGTACAAGTCGTCGCGAAGCGTGAACGTCACATCCATGGTGCCGGCAGCTTCGTTCACGGAGACCTCGTAGGAAGCGGCCAGGGGCTTCCACTGCTTCTTGTACGCGTCGTAGTCGAGAAGGGAGGTGGAGAGGTTGTCGACAATCCCCGCGCTCTCAGCGTCATAGACGGCAACCACGGGGTTGAAGGTCTTCAGGTCATTGTTGAGGTTGTTGAGCCACGTCCCTCCGCTTCTGCCCTTCTCGTAGGGAGCCGTGCTCCCCGGGCGGTAAACGGTCTTCTCCAGGAGGCTGTCCTCCTGCTGCTTTTTCTGGAAATTGAGCTGGTCTTCCGAGATCTGCTTGACCCCGGGGCCGCAGGCGGCAAGGAAGGCCACGGCCGCCACCAGAAGCAGCTGCAATCTTTTCAATTCCGGCACTCCTCCATCTGGGCGACTGCGAGCACGGTGCAAGCTTACACAGTCCGGGGGAGGCGGGCAACCGGAGGAGCGGCAACCGGAGATCGGACAGGACCGATCAGCTGAAGTAGTGCTTCACAATCGTGTCGACATACGCGGCCCGCCCATCCTGCCGGGCGAGGTCGAGACCCATGGTATGACGGAACAGCTGGGGCATGATCCCCGGGAGGAGGACCGCTGACACCATCTGGACCACCTCGGCGGAGATCTCCCGCGCGCTCCGGGCGGGGAAGAGCCCGCTCATCTCCCGGGTGAGGGAAACGACGAACCGGTCCAGCGCCCTGATCAGAGGGGTCCGCGAGACGCCCTTGATGAAGGTGTCATAGAGGTGCGCCTTGACGATCCCGGGAAACTTGAGCGATCCCTCGTACAGCTCCAGGAGAACCGAACGAACCCGGGACCGAAGGTCGGAGGACCTTTCCCGCAGCAGCACCTCCCAATCCCCGAAGGCGTTCTGCAGGGTCATGGCCAGCGCCTCGGCAATCAGCGCGTCCTTGGACCTGAAGTAGTAGCTGATAGCGGCGCTGTTCACGCCGGCCTCGCGGGCTATGCCGCGTATGGTCACCTCGTGCAGACCATCACGCTCGATGCAATTGATGGCAGCCTCGACGATTCTCTTCCGGGGCGGCAGGGGCGGCTGCTTCCTTGGCGTGCGCGCATTTGTCACACCATTGATTTAATCACACGGTTGATGCATGCGCAACGGAAGCGGCGGCCCGTGATGCCTTCACCACCCGTGAGGAGGCCTTCTTCCACCGCCCCCCGATCAGGCGCACGACCAGCAGGCGCGGCGCCCTGACTCCGACCCACTGGATGAGCCGGTTCACGAGGCCGGGGATGATTACACCCCGACCTCGGAGGGCCTGGCGAATGGCCACCGCGGCGACCCGCTCCGGGTACCACGTGGTGATCCTTCCGAAGAACCCCTGCGCTTCCACCTGGTCAGCAGTATCCCTGTTTGTCACCATTCCAGCGGGACACAGGGCGCTCACTGTGACGCCGGTGCCGGCCAGCTCGTGCCGGATAGCCAGGGAGAAGTTGAGGATGAACGACTTCGTGGCAGCGTAGACGGCCATGGAAGGCATGGGGTAGAAGGCGGCCAGGCTTGCCACGTTGATGATCGCAGCCCACGGTCGGCGCCTCAACTGCGGCAGAAGCAGATGGGTCATCTGCACGACCGCCTGCACATTCACTTCAATAATGCCCGCCAGTCTCGACAGCGAGGTGCCCAGGAACGATCCGCAACTCCCCGTTCCCGCATTGTTGATGAGAAGATCGACCTCGATGCCTTGCTGCGCTATCCACGCGACAAGCCGCTCGCGCTCGCGACAGTTGGCAAGATCCATCGTGACCGTGTGGGCCTCGACCTGGTAGGCCCGTGCCAGCCTTTCCCCGACTTCCCGCGCGCCGCTTTCCCGGCAGGTCCACCAGGAGGATGTTCCATCCCCTGCGCACCGCCTCGAGGGCGAATGCGCTTCCCAGCCCTCCGCCGGCTCCCGTGATGAGCGCGAACCCATGCAGTCGTGTTCTCATGTTGACTCTTTCGACGAGAAGCGTTGACGATATCCCTTCAAATTAATCAAACGATTTAATCATTTGATTGACCTGGCGTGGGACACGTGATAGGCTTTTCCCATCGTGAGAGGAGGTCTGTATGAAAGGCGGACGTGGATCAGACAAAGGCGGGAGAGGAAGGGGAGTCCTTGTCACGGGCTGCTCATCAGGCATTGGACGCGCAACCGCACTCTGCCTCGCGGATCATGGTTTCACGACCTTTGCCGCCGTGCGCCGGGAGGCGGATTACGAGGAGCTGAAGTCCCTCGGAAGAGCCGGCCTTGTTCCTGTGTTCCCCCTGGACCTGAGAAAGCCTGAGCACATCACGCCCCTGCTTGCCAGGATCGAGCCGGAGCTTGCAGCCCTGGGGCAGCCGGGCCTGTACGCAATCGTCAACAACGCAGGAGCCGGCGCTGTTGCCCCGCTCGAGCTCCTGGACCTGGACGTCTTTCGGGGTGAGCTCGAATCCAGGCTGCTTGGTCCCGTTGCCCTTGCGCAGGCCCTTCTTCCATCCCTTCGCCAGGCCGGTGGGCGCCTGCTCTGGATTGCCACGCCCGCGCTCATTCCCATCCCGTTCGTCGGGAGCATTCATGCCTGCGACTTCGCGGTCAACTGCATCGCCAGGACATTCGCCCTCGAGCTTGCGCGGTGGAAGGTCCCGAGCATCTTCGTGCGCTGCGGCGGCATCCAGACCGCGGCGCCCGAGAAGAACGCCCGTGACCTCGAAGAGCAGATGATGCGCTGGCAGGACAGCCAGCACGCCCTCTACGCCGAGGCGCTGGAGAAAGAGAAGCGGGAGCTGGCTGCTTTTGACCGCAGAAGGAGCGCCCCTTCGGTCATTGCAGAGAGAGTCCTCCAGGCGCTTTGCGCGGCCCGGCCCAGGCGCGTCTACCGGGCAGGATACATGTCAGGCACCGGCGCCATCCTGGACCTGATGCCGCAGCCTCTTGTGGACTGGATCATGTCCCGCCGTTGAACGGAGTGTCGGTTGCCGGGCAGCTTCGAGAGATCGTACGGCGTGGCCTGGTAGACGTAGTAGTTGAGCCAGTTCGCGTACAGAAGATGGGCGTGAGACCGCCAGGTGAGGAGCGGTTCACGCTTCGGGTCGTTGTCGGGGAAGTAGTTGGCGGGGACCGCCATGGGCAGCCCCTTTGCGATGTCCCGGTCGTACTCCGCCTTGAGAGTATGCCTGTCATACTCCGGGTGGCCCGTGACAAACAGCATCCGACCGTCCCGTGATGACACCATGTACACCCCGGCTTCTTCGGAGACCACCAGCAGTTTCAGGCCCTTTGCCGCCTCGATGTCTTTCTTCCGCACCTCGGTATGGCGGGAGTGGGGGGCCAGAAACCCTTCATCGAACCCCCGCACGATGGGCTCGTGCGGCTGGAGGATCCTGTGATGGAAGAGGCCGAACATCTTTTCGGGGAGAGGATACTTGGGGACGCCGAAGTGGCGGTACATCCCCGCTTGCGCCCCCCAACAGATATGGAGGGACGACCAGACGTTCGTCCTGCTCCAGTCCATCAGGCGGACCAGCTCGTCCCAGTAATCCACCTCTTCAAAAGGAAGTGTCTCCACCGGGGCCCCTGTGATCACGAGGCCGTCGAAGCGCTCACCGAGCACCCGGTCCAGGGGCTCGTAGAAAGCAGCAAGGTGCTCCGGCGGGGTGTTCTTTGATTCGTGCGTCTCCATGCGGATGAACGTGATGTCCACCTGCAGTGGGGTGTTGCCGAGCAGGCGCAGGATCTGGGTCTCTGTGACGATCTTCGTGGGCATCAGGTTGAGGACGGCGATACGGAGCGGGCGGATGTCCTGGTGCAGCGCCCGACCCTTCGTCATGACGAAGATATTTTCCTGGGCCAGGGTTTTCCTTGCCGGCAGATCGTCCGGTATTCTCACTGGCATGGCTGTATTTCTCCTTGCTATTCATAGCGCTTAACCCCTACCGGTGGCAACCGGGTGCATTACACTACCATATTGATCGAATTGGTAGTATATTTGCACCGCGACTTGAGAGTCAAGCGAAGGAGAGGGAAATGCCAAACGGGCTTCGAAAAGTAGATCACTCGTCGCTGAAGGTGAACCAGGCGACGATCATCGTGCTTCTCCTGGCCGCGTTCATCATCAACGTGCCATGGCTGGTGGCCATCGTGGCTGCTTTCATGCTGGTGGGCACCGGGGTGGCGCGCCCGGGGTTCCTCTTCATCTACTCGTGGCTGCTCCGTCCCGCGGGTGTTGTCAGGCCGAACCTGCTCGCAGATAATCCGGAGCCGCACCGCTTTGCCCAGGGCTTCGGCGGGGTTGTTGCTGCCGTGTCGGCCCTCGGGTTGCTGCTCGGCGCGACCGGCCTCGGGTGGGCCCTGACCTGGCTCGTCATCGTCCTTGCCGCCCTCAACCTTTTCGCAGGGTTCTGCGCGGGATGTGCGGTCTACTATTGGCTGCATCGTCTGCAGGTTCCCGGCTTTTCGAAAAACCCGCCCGTCGGGGTATTCCCGGGAATGAGGCCGCGAGCGTGATGCTGTCCGGCATCGTCCTCAGATCGATCTGCTCCGCGGCAATCGTCGGCTTCTGTGTTGCCGCTTTCTTCGTGGTCCGGACAGTCGTCCTGGCGCGCGCAGGAAGGGTCTCCGCAGGCCTTTCCGCTTTCAAGCGCGGGGTGCCCGGGGTTGTGTATTTCACGACGCCCGACTGCGCAACGTGCAGGGCCGCGCAGCGCCCCGCACTGCAGGCGCTGGAGAAGCGATTGGACGGGAGGATTCAGGTGATCGAGGTGGACGCTGCGGACCGACCCGACCTGGCAAGACAGTGGAGCGTTTTGAGCGTCCCGACAACGTTCATCCTGGACGGAAATGGAAGGCCGCGGCAGGTGAACCACGGTTTCGCTTCGACGGCGAAGCTCATGAGCCAGCTCCTGAGAGTCAGCTGAGGCTGGCAAGACGCATCAGGTCTCAGATCTGGTAGTTGAGTATCCCTTCACGCGCGCCGCGAAGGAGGGAATCAAGAGTTATTTTTTCCAGCGCGTCGTTGATGGCTTTTTCAACGGTTCCCCAGACAGCGTCGGTAGGGTGAGTGAACCCGTCGTCCACGCCTCGTTGTCTGCGGGGACTTCCCGATGCGGAGATGTCTCCCTCCAGGGCCTGGACTATCTCCCGCAAGGTGACTGTGCGCGGATCTCGAGCAAGGGAATAGCCTCCGTGGGCTCCTCTGTAGGAGGTGATCAGTCCCACCCCCCTCAATGGTATGACCAGCTTGCTGAGGTACTTTTCCGAGATCCTGTGCGTCCGCGCGATGTCCTTGAGGAAGACCGGCTCGCCCCCGAATCGCAAGGCAAGCTCGTACATGACTTTCAGCCCGTACTTGCTCCTGGTTGAAACCAGCATGTGACTTTTACCCGATGGAAAGAATAGTGAGCCAAGAACGCGGAGTCAATGAAAGCAATCCGCTGCCTGTCCGTTGCCCCGCGCTGAAACTTGTTGACAAAACCCTGCCGGGATGAAATTATACTACCAATACTATAGACTTTGTAGTGATTGAAACACTACAGATAAGGAGACGGAATGGGCGATAGCAAGACTTACAGGTTCGAAACGCTGGCGCTCCACGGGGGCCAGGTGGTGGATCCGACCACAACCTCGCGCGGGGTGCCCGTCTACCGGACGAGCTCCTACGTTTTCCCGACAACCGAGAGGGCGGCCAACCTTTTCGCCCTGAAGGAGCTGGGCAACATCTACAGCAGGATCATGAACCCCACGCAGGACGTGCTGGAGCAGAGGGTCTCTCTCCTTGAAGACGGCGCAGCCTCCGTTGCCTTCGCCTCGGGAACGGCCGCCATCTTCAATACCCTCGTGACCATCATGTGCATGGGAGATGAGATCGTCTCCGCGAGCAACCTCTACGGCGGGACGTACACGATGTTCGATGCCATCCTGCCCACCCTTGGCATCACGGTGAAGTTCGTCAAGCATGACGACCCGAAGAACTTCGAGAAGGCGATAACGCCGAAGACCCGGGCCCTCTTCATCGAGACAATCGGCAATCCCGTGCTGGATGTCACCGACATCGCGGAGGTGGCGAAGGTCGCCCATGCCCACGGGCTTCCCCTCATCGTGGATGCAACTTTCACGACCCCCTATCTCCTGAAGACCATCGACTACGGCGCCGACATCGTCATCAACTCCCTCACCAAATGGATGGGCGGGCACGGGACGGCAATCGGCGGAATCGTCACCGATGCCGGCCCGTTTCGACTGGAAGGACAAGAAGTTCAAGCTCTTCAACGATCCGGACCCCAACTATCACGGCCTGAAGTGGGCCCACGATCTTCCCGCGGCCGCTGGCCCCCATGGCCTTCGCGCTGCGGCTGCGCACGGTTCCGCTTGCGCAACCTCGGGGCGTGCACATCTCCCGACAACGCGTGGATCTTCCTCCAGGGCATCGAGTCCCTGCCCGTCCGCATGGAGCGGCACTCCAGCAATGCCCTGGCGGTGGCGCAGTGGCTGAAGAAGCAGCCCAAGGTCGAATGGGTGCGCTACCCCGGACTCCCTGAGGACCCGACCTACCCCGTTGCCAGCAAGTACTTGAAGAAGGGCTTCGGCGGCATGGTCGTGTTCGGCATCAAGGGCGGCAAGGCGGCGGGAGAGAAGTTCATCAACAGCCTGAAGCTGTTCTCCCACCTTGCCAACGTCGGAGACGCGAAGAGCCTGGCCCTCCACCCGGCAAGCACCTCGCATTCCCAGCTCACCGAGGAGCAGCAGCGCGAAGGCGGGCTGACTCCCGAGCTGGTCCGCCTGTCCATCGGCCTGGAGCACGTGGATGACATCAAGGAAGACATCGAGCAGGCTTGAAACTGAGCTGAGGAAAGAAATGAATATCAAAGCGAATGTGCTGGAGCTCGTCGGCAACACGCCCCTGGTGCGGCTGAACAGGGTGAACGAGGGCGCCAAGGCGGAGGTGGTCGCAAAGCTGGAGTCCCGCAACCCGCTTGCCAGCGTGAAGGACAGGATCGCGCTTGCCATGATCGAGGACGCGGAGAAGCGCGGACTGCTGAAAAAGGGCAGCGTCATCGTGGAGCCCACCAGCGGCAACACGGGCATCGGGCTGGCCTACGTGGCCGCGGTCAAGGGATACCGCTGCATCCTCACCATGCCGGAGAGCATGAGCATCGAGCGCCGCAAGCTCCTGAAGGTCTTCGGCGCCGAGGTGGTCCTCACCCCCGCGCCGCGGGGCATGGGGGGCGCAATCGAGAAGGCCCGAGAGATCCTGGAGGCGACCCCGGACTCCTTCATGCCCCAGCAGTTCGAGAACCCCGCCAACCCCGAGGTCCACCGCAAGACCACCGCGGAGGAGATCTGGAAAGACACCGACGGCAAGGTGGACATCCTCGTGAGCGGGGTCGGGACGGGGGGAACCATCACCGGAGTGGCGGAGTTCATCAAGAAGAGGAAGCCGGGTTTCAAGGCCATCGCCGTGGAGCCGTCCAAGTCTCCCGTCCTTTCCGGCGGACGCCCCGTCCCCGCACAGGATCCAGGGAATCGGCGCGGGGTTCATCCCGGGCGTGCTACAACAAGAACGTGGTCGACGAAGTGATCAAGGTGGAGGACGAGGACGCGGGCAAGACCGCGCGCCTGCTCGCGAAGGAGGAGGGGCTCCTGGTGGGGATCTCCGCCGGTGCGGCCGCGTGGGCCGCCCTTGAGGTGGCCAGGCGGCGCGAGAGCGCGGGGAAGCTGATCGTCGTGGTGTTCCCCGACACGGGCGAGCGCTACCTGAGCACCTGGCTCTTCGAGGACGGCGCCTGAAGCCATGCCGTTCCAGATGTCCACCCGGGGCCGCTATGGCGTTCGGCTCATGGTGGCCCTGGCGCTGAACTACGGCAACGGGAGCAGCCTGCTGAAGGACATTGCGCGGCGTGAGGGCATATCGGAGAAATACCTGGGCCAGATCGTCATCCCGCTGAAGACGGCCGGGCTGGTCGTCTCCCAGCGCGGCTCCCACGGGGGGTATTCCCTCGCGCGGCCTCCGGAGGATATAACGGTGCGAGACGTCGTGGAGGCCATCGAGGGCCGTATCGCCCTGGCGCCGTGCTCCGGGGAGGCCTCTTCCGACCCCGAGTGCATCGAGAGCCCCTCCGCCTGCGAGCGGGCAACCACGTGCGTCGTCACGCGCGTGTGGAGGAAGCTCCAGGACGACATCCAGGAGTCGCTTTCCTCCTTCACGCTTGCCGGGCTTGCCCGCCAGGCGCGGGAGCTGGGGGAGAGCGCCTCCAACTACATGATCTGACGGAGGTGCCTCCCCAGATGCAGAGGCGTGTGGTCGTTGGCCTGAGCGGAGGGGTGGATTCCTCCGTGGCCGCTCTTCTGCTCAAGCAGGCCGGCCACGATGTGGTCGGCGTCACCATGATGATATATTCCGGCACGCGCCCGGGCGTGCCGGGTGTCGACTCCTGCTACAGCCCCGGTGAAGGCGCGGACGTCGAGTACGCGGAGGCTGTGTGTCGGACCCTGGGAATCCCCTACCATACCGTTGACTTGAAAAAAGAGTTCCGGGCATGGGTGCTGGACTATGCGCGCTCGGAATACCTGGCCGGGAGGACCCCGAACCCGTGCGTGCGCTGCAACCAGGTGGTGAAGTTCGGGCTGCTGGTGGACCGTCTCTCGCGGACCGCCGGGCTGGACTTCGACGCTTTTGCCACAGGCCACTACTGCCAGGTCTTTCGATCTTCTGAGACCGGGCGCTACAGCCTGCGCAAGGCGCTGGATCCCCTGAAGGACCAGACGTACTTCCTCTGCATGCTTTCCCAGGAGCAGCTGTCACGAGTCATCTTTCCCCTTGGCACCCTTGCAAAGGCGGAGGTGCGGAGGATCGCGCGGGAGGCGGGTCTCTCCACGCACGACAGGCCGGAGAGCCAGGACTTCGCCGCCGGCGGCTACCGCGAGGTCCTCGAGGCGAAGGAGAACGCGGGCCGGATCGTCGACCAGGACGGGAACGTGATCGGATCGCATCGCGGGATCTGGGGATACACCATCGGACAGAGAAAGGGACTCGGCGTCGGAGGCGGAGAGCCGCTGTACGTGACTCAGATCGATGCCGGCACCAACACCATCGTCGCCGGCCCCGAGTCACTGCTGTACAGGAGCCGGTTGATGGTGCGATCCGTGAACTGGGTGAGCAGGGACAGGCCGGAGCAGCCCATCAGGGTCGGCGCAAGGATCCGCTATCGCAATCCCGAGGCGCCGGCAGTGGTCACCCCTTTGCCCGACGGCGGAGTGTCGGTGCAGTTCGACGAGCCGCAGCGGGCCGTCGCGCGCGGCCAGATGGCCGTCTTCTATGAGGGGGACCTCCTCCTGGGCGGAGGCACCATAGACGAATGAGCCCTCTGCCCGACGGCACGGATGATCTGCGACGCTACTCCCGGCAGGTGCTGCTGCCCAAGATAGGAACTGACGGCCAGCGCCGGCTGCAAAGCGCCAGGGTGCTCGTGCTCGGGGTGGGAGCCCTCGGGACGGCGCTTGCCTCTTTCATGGTGAGAGCGGGCTGCGGCACCGTGCGCCTTGCAGACCGTGACTTCATAGAGCTCGACAATCTTCAACGCCAGACCCTCTTCGACGAGTCGGACATTGCCGCGGGCCTGCCCAAGGCGGTGGCGGCAGCTGAGAAGCTGCGCCGCACGAACTCGGCCGTCACCGTGGAACCGGTGGTTGCCGATGTCACGGCGGCCAACATCCTGGAGCTCGTGGAGGGGTGCGACCTTGTCCTGGACGGCGCTGACAACGTCGAGACGCGCCTGCTCCTGAACGACGCCTCCCTGAAGCTGCGCGTGCCGTGGGTCTACGGCGCGGCCATCGGGATGACGGGGGCAACGATGCCCTTCATCCCCGGGCGGGGACCCTGTTTCCGCTGCATCGTTCCCAATCAGCCGGCGCCCGGCGCTCTGCCGACGTGCGAGACGGCGGGGATCCTCGGCACGGCGCCGGCGGATCGTTGCCGCGCTGCAGGCAACCGAGGCCATCAAGATCCTGTGCGGCGCGCTGGAAGACGTTGTGGCGCAGATGCGATACGTGGACGTGTGGGCCGGCACCGTGGAGGCGATCGACATTCGCAAGGGAAGCGAGCCGTGCCCGGCGTGCGACCTCTCCCGGTTCGATTTTCTCCAGGGGACCCGCGGCGGCGGCAGCGCAAAGATGTGCGGCCGTACTGCGGTCCAGCTCGATCCCGGCGTGTCGGCAGGCCCGGACTTCCATGCCCTGTCGGAGAGGCTGGCCCCGCTTGGGGACGTCAGCTTCAATGCGTACATGCTCAGGTTCCGCACCGGGGAGAAGGAGATCGTCGTGTTCCCGGATGGGCGAGCCATCGTCAAGGGAACGGCGGACGAAGCCGCGGCTCGCGCCTTCTACGCCCGGTTCGTTGGCGCATAGGCGGACGGGGTGGACGCGGCGGCCATCCGGGCGGATTTTCCCGCCCTGTCATCAGGCCTTATCTACCTGGACAACGCGGCAACCACGCAGCGCCCCCGGCAGATCCTGGATACGATTACCACCTTTTATTCCCGTTTCAATGCGAACATCCACCGCTCGCCCCACGCACTCGGGCAGACGGCGACGCGGATGTACGAGCAGGCGCACGCAGGCGTGGCGAGGTTCGTTGGCGCGCGAAGCGCGCGGGAAATCGTCTTCCTGCGGAACACCACAGAGGCGCTGAACCTCGTCGCAGTCTCCCTGTGCCGCGGCGAAAGCGGGGCGCTTTCGTTTCGACGTGGTGACGAGGTCGTCATCACGATCATGGAGCACCACTCGAATTTCGTGCCATGGCAGGCGCTGTGCCGGGAGGCTGGCCTGCGCCTGCGGATCATCGGCCTGGGGGCGGACGGAGGACTGGACCTCGACGAGCTTTCTTCCTCCCTGGGACAACGCACGCGGCTTGTGTGCTGCACCCATGTCTCGAATGTCCTGGGCACGATCAACCCGGTTGCGGAGATTGCAGGGATGGCGCACGAGGCGGGCGCCCTGCTTCTGGTGGACGCCGCCCAATCTGTCCCGTGCATGCCGGTGGACGTCGGGTCACTGGGCTGCGACTTTCTCGCCTTTTCGGGGCACAAGATGCTGGCGCCGTTCGGGTCCGGCGTGCTGTATGGAAAGGAATCGCTTCTCCGGCAGATGTCTCCGTTTCTCTTCGGCGGTGACATGATAGAAACCGTGACCGAAAGCGGCTCCACGTGGAACTCGCTCCCCTGGAAGTTCGAGGCCGGGACTCCTGACGTGGCGGCGGGGATTGCCCTCGGCGGGGCCACCGACGGGCAAAGCGGACAGCGCTTGATCGGCGCGGTCGACTACCTGGGCGCCCTGGGCATGGATGCGGTAAGGGCCCATGAGGCCGGGCTCCTGGACAGGCTTGTGAAGGGCCTGGGCGACATTCCCCGTATCCAGGTGACCGGCCCTGCAGATTGCGCCAGGCGGGCCGCGGCCGTGTCGTTCAGCGTCGACGGCGCCGACCCCTTCGTGGTCGCCCATCTCCTGGACGCAGAGGGGATTTGCGTGCGCGCGGGAGGCCACTGCGCCTACCCCCTGGCTGCCCGGCTCGGCGTTGAAGGCACCGTGCGGGCCAGCCCCTATGTCTACAACACGGCGGGCGATATCGAGAGATTTCTCGAAATCGTCAGGGACATCGTCTGCAACAGGCTTCTTTGACCCTGCGATTGCTGCGCACCCCGTTTGCCTTCATGACCATGGACAGCCTTCCCCGGCGCCGCTACACTCCCAGGAAAAGGAGCACCCGCATGGCCGATAAACGGCTCCCGTTCACACGGGACAAAATCGAGGAAATTGCCAAAACGTATCCCACGCCCTTTCATATCTATGACGAGAAAGCGATTCGGGAGAACGCCCGCGCGCTCAAGCAGGCATTCTCCTGGGCAGAGGGCTTTCGGGAGTTCTTTGCAGTCAAGGCTCTGCCCAACCCGCACATCATTTCCATCCTCAAAGAGGAGGGACTTGGAGCGGATTGCAGCTCGCTGGCCGAGCTGATCCTCTCCGACCGGGTCGGGCTCAAAGGCGAAATGATCATGTTCACCTCCAACGACACGCCCGCCGCCGAGTACGTGGAGGCAAAGCGTCTCGGCGCCATCATCAACCTGGATGACCTCAGCCATATCTCCTTTCTGAAACAGCACGCGGGGATGCCGCAGCTGATCTGCCTGCGCTACAACCCGGGGCCGCTGAAGGGCGGGAACGCCATCATCGGCACCCCTGAACAGGCCAAGTTCGGCTTCACTCGGCAGCAGCTTTTCGAAGGGTATCGAAAGGCGCGCGAGCTGGGCGCTTCCCGGTTCGGCCTTCACGCCATGATTGCATCCAACGAGCTGAGCCTCGAGTACCACTGGGATACCGCGCATATGCTCTTTGACCTCATGGCCGAGCTTTCCAAAGATCTGGGGATCAGGTTCGAGTTCGTCAACCTGGGTGGAGGATTCGGCATTCCATACAAGCCGGACCAGACCGCCATCGACTGGCAGGCTCTGTCCCGGGGGATCCGTGAGGCCTACGACGCCAACGTGAAGGCGCGGGGCCTGCACCCCCTGAAAATCTTCATGGAGAGCGGCAGGGCCATCACCGGGCCGTTCGGCTGGCTGGTGAGCCGGGTCCTCCACCTCAAGCACACCTACAAGGATTACGTCGGCCTGGATGCGTGCATGGCCAATCTTGCCCGCCCCGCGCTGTACGGCGCATATCACCACATCACCGTGCTGGGCAGGGAGAAGCAGGCGCCCAGCCGCGTGTACGATGTCACCGGGTCGCTGTGCGAGAACAACGACAAGTTCGCCATCGACAGGTCGCTCCCTCCCGTGGAGGAAGGAGACCTCGTTGTGATCCACGACACCGGCGCCCACGGCTGGTCCATGGGGTCCAATTACAACGGAAAGCTGCGCTCCGCGGAGCTGCTCCTTCGACCCGACGGCTCGGTCAGGCAGATCCGCCGCGCCGAGAGGGTGGAGGACTACTTCGCCACGCTGGAGTTCCCACGCGGGTGAGCGCGCGGGGCATCCTGATCCCGCTCGGGGCCGCGTGCGCGGTAGCGGGAGGGCTGCTGCTGTGGGCCACCACCACCAGGAGCCCGATGCCTGAGGCTCTGGCTGCCCTGCGCGGCACCTCTGACGTCAGGGTGACCGTGGAAAGGGGCGGAGTGTTCGAGCCCGTCTCGGTGCACCCGAAAGTCGGGCTGGTGATCTATCCGGCAAGCCGCGTGGACTGGCGGGCCTATGCCCCTGTTGCCGCCGCCATTGCCCGCGCGGGCTTCCTGGTGGTTGTGGTCGCGATGCCGCTCAACCTGGCGTCCCTGGACGTGGCCCGGGCGCAGTCCGTGATGAAGAAGTTCACCCGCATCCGCGCCTGGGCCATTGCCGGGCACGGGGAGGGCGGAGCCATGGCCGCTCGATTCGCCGCGCGTCACCCGCTTGCCGTCCGGGGCCTCATCCTCTGGGGCGCGCGTCCGGGGGCCGGAGACAACCTTGCCTCCTCCCGGATCAGCGCCATGTCCATATCAGCGGAGCGAGACGGCCTGGTGCCGCAGCTTGTGGTCAGAGAATCCGCCTGGCTCCTTCCGGCAACGACGCGCTGGGTGACCATTGTCGGAGGAAACCATTCGCAGTTCGGCTGGTACGGTGACCAGGCGAGGGACGGGAAGGCGCTGATCTCGCGCGCCGAGCAGCAGGCCAGGGTTGTCCGAGCAACGGTGGACATGCTTCGTTCAATAGCGATGTGACGCGGCCGCTGCGCGGCGCGGCCGCCGCAGCGCGCCGGGCTGCCTTCAGTTTCCCTTCGTCTCGAAGTGAGTCTTTTGGATCTTCGAGAGCTCGTCAGGATTCGCCGGGCGGATTTCGTTGGTCACCGTGATAAGGAGGCCGTCCTGCGTCCAGCTCTGGGTTCCCAGCCGGGGCGTCACCGCGCCTGCGCTTCTGACCTCGCCGAGCTTATACAGTCCATCGTATCCCAGATAGAGCTCGAAATAGCTGTCCTTCCCGTCGCTCAGGAGGGACCCCTTGTTTGCGGTCACGGTGTAGGTGGAGTAATAGTAGCCCGATGCCGGGTAGTAGTTACCAGCGTAGTACACATAGTACTGGACTTCATAGGTTCCTTCGCTGACTTTGTAATAAACGCCCGGAGAGATGTTGCTGGGAAAGCCGCCCACAAAGCCATGGGGTGTAGCGTCCGCGCCCACGGCTCCGTAGATGCTTCCGTTCTTGCCGCAGCTGACCGCAAGCAGCGCAGCTCCCAAAACAAGCACCGCGATTCCAGCCCTGATAAGTGTCGGGAACGTTCTCTTAGAGAAGCTCATGACTTCAATCCTCCATCGACAATTTTCATCCAACAGGATTTATGCCGGATCATAGGTCGGGCAAACTGAATGGTCAACATGCTCGGGGGCCAAAGGGGCCAAACGCCCACGCGCTAGAACATGAGCCCGAGCCTGATGCCCACCTCGAATTGAGCACTTGTGATGACATGCCCGACGCCGGTGATGAGAGTGCCTTGCGGAGCTCCATTTGCAGCGTCCGCGTTGCCGTACCAGTACTGCGTCTGCGTCGTGGAGACAACGTAATAGATGACCTCTCCCTCCAAGGCAAGGTAGGGTGTGATCCCCGAGGAACGGGGCAGCACATAAGTCGCCCGCATGTCACCGTAGAAGCCAGCGCCCCAGCCGGAAGCCGTTGACAGCTTGGTCCGCAGCTTGTGATCGTCGCTGTCGGAGGCGTAGACCGGAGTGAAGGCGGCCCGAAGCTCAGCGGAGAGGCCGGGAAGGGGCTGGACCTCACCCATGAGCCCGACACCGATGGTATGGGTGGAAAGCGTGTACTCCAGCACATCTGGCGTCGTGCTTGTGATCACCATGGGCACATATCCATCAGAGGTCGCGTCGGGCGCATAGTGCCATCCCGTGTAGCCGTCCTCGACATGGCTCACGTCCTGGTATCGATACGTGCCGTAGAGAGCGAGCGACCACGGTTTGGCGAAAGCGAAGGTCCATGCCGCCTCAAGCGATGCATGCCAGCTCACCGTTGAGTCCGGGGAATACGTGTAGCTGAAGGGGACCTTCGGATAGGACAGGTATTGCGTCCAGTCGTAGTCGTTCATCGAGCCCGAGAACGCCACCGTGGAGTGCGCAATGGAAGCTTCCACCAGCCATTCCCGCTTTTCTCCCTGAGAGACAGAAAAGCCCGCCACCAGGCCTGCCTCCAGCGCGAATTGGGGGAACTCGAGGCGGCTCAGGCCCGTGTAACCGCCGCCCTGGTAGAAGGAAAGATCGTACGCAACGCCGCCGAGACCCTTTTGGAGAATCGGCTCGACGAAAAAGCTCACACTGCTGGAGCCCTCACCCGCCGGCGGAGCAGCCCACGCGGGAGCAGCGAAAACAACGATGAAGACAGCGAAGACCGGCGCCACAGATTTCCATCCCACTTTTTTCCTCCGGGAGCGACCAACTTTCTTGACTGAACCAATTCGAGAAGCGCGGGCGTTCTGCTTACAGCCCCGCGGAAATCATGTCTCCTATCTGGCTGGTGGAAAAGCCCATTTTCCCGGCCGCCATGCTCTTCATCTTCCCGATCACGGCCATGGCGGATTTCTCAACCGCGGCCGCGGCCTGTGGCTGGCCGATCTGCTCCAGCATCATGGCTCCGGCCAGGATGGTAGCCACGGGGTTGATGACGTTCTGACCTGTGTACTTGGGAGCAGAGCCCCCGATGGGCTCGAACATAGATACTCCCTGCGGGTTGAGGTTCCCCCCCGCCGCGACGCCCATTCCACCCTGGATGATGGCGCCGAGGTCCGTAATGATGTCCCCGAACATGTTCTCCGTGACGATGACATCGAACCATTCGGGGTTCTTCACCATCCACATGGTCGTTGCATCGATGTGGGCGTAGTCAGGGGTGATGTCCGGGTATTCCTTGGCCACCTCCATGAAGGTGCGATACCACAGGTCCTGCACGTAGATGAGCACGTTCGTCTTGCCCGCCATTGTCAGCTTCTTCTTGCCCCCTCGACGGCGCGCAAGGTCAAAGGCGAAACGGATGCAGCGTTCAACGCTCTTGCGGGTGTAGATCATTTCCTGGACGGCAACCTCGTCCGGGGTCCCCTTCTTGAGGAAACCGCCCGAGCCGATATAGAGGCCCTCCACGTTTTCCCGCACGATCACGAAATCGATGTCCGCCGGGCCCTTGTTGGCCAGGGGCGTCTCCACGTTGGGGTAGAGCTTCACGGGACGGAGGTTGATGTACTGGTCCAGCTCGAAGCGCAGGCGAAGGAGTATCCCGGTCTCCAGGATCCCCGGCTTCACATCCGGGTGCCCGATTGCCCCCAGGTAGATCGCATCGAAGCCCCGCAACGTGCTGACTGCGTCGTCGGGGAGAGTGACGCCGGTCTTGAGGTACCGATCTCCTCCCCAGTCGAACTGCGTGAAGGTGAGGGGGAACGAGAAAGCCTTCGCCGCTTTCGTAAGGACCTTGATTCCTTCCCTGATTACCTCTGGGCCTGTCCCGTCGCCGGGGATGACAGCGATCCTGCTCATGTGCGGACAGTAGCGGCGCCGCACCGCCGTGTCAACCGCGCTCGACGGCGCGCTCGACGGAAAGCACCCGGGCCGAAGGGGCGACCCCCTTGCTACATCCCCAGCAGCTTGCGGGTTGCCAGCTGGTCGAGCCGGGCAATCGAAAGGGGCGTGCCGTTGACCTTGTCGTAGTCAACCGCCACCTTGAGGATCTCCGCGGAGTCACCCTGCTGCAGCGTCTTTGCGATCCCGGGCTCCTTTTCCCAGAGGGCCGTCATCATCTTCGTCAGGTCGGGATCCGCCCCAAGGTCATGAGCCTTCTTCTCTGCAAGCCGGTAGTTCTCGACGTTCTGACGGATGAAATCCATTCGGATCCGGGTGCTGTTCTCTTTGCCCGGCGCGGTGTCGGTGCGAAGGATGTGGTTGTCGAACTCCGCGTGCCCCTGCCAGCCCATGCGGTCCAGCAGCCACAGCGTGGCCACCATCTCCTTGATGCCGTCCATTCCGACCAGCATGGGCAGGTCATTATCGAACTGTCCCGGTTTCTGGTTGCCCACGTGGAGGAAGAAGAGCTTCTGCGCCTGGACTGCCATGGCAACCGCAACCTCCGCGGAAAGGCCGGTCATCCCCTCGTGCTGAAGGACCTCGGGGTTCACGCCCCAGAAGCCGGGATCATTCAGCATGGCGATCAGGCCAAGGGCGTGGCCGGTGGTCGGCACGTACATCTCTCCGCGCGGCTCGTTGGGCTTGGGCTCGATAGTCCCGTGGCGAAGAGTGCCGTTCTGCTCCTTGGCGTAGCGCTCGGCGAGGTTGAGCCCCTCCATGAGGTAGCGGTAGGTCCTCTCCCAGGGCACGGAGAACTGGCATTCGAACCCGTCGCGGGCAACCCAGTACGTGAAGTACTCCGCGCCCAGGAAGTTCCCGATGCGGATGGTCCGCATCACCTTGCGGGCGGCCAGGAGCCTGATCTCGGGATTCGGGTTGGTCAGACCGCCATTCCTGAACAGCGGATTGCCATGGAGGCTGCAGGTGGCCATGGCGAACTTCAGCTCGGCCGCCTCCAGCTTCTCCTTGATGGTCCGGAGTGTCTTCGATGCGCCGCTGGAAGGATCTAGGTCGTCTTCCGGGCGTTTCGGGTCCCACGGGACCAGGTCGTCATCATGGGCGGAGGTGAAATCGATGAGCTTCTCTTCCTTCGCCTTGCAGAGAAGGTCGCAGACCTCAACGGATGGGATCCGGTCCATGACGGCAGGCCCGAACGGATCACCGACCGGATTGGAAACGCACCAGAAGGGCATGGAGAGCTTTCTGTTCTTCGTCATTGGTTTTCTCCTTCTCTGATGAGTGGCTCGCAGGTCTCACAGGTGTTCGAGTCGTCGAACATGATGCGGGAGGCCGTGAGGGGAAGGCCGCAGCGGGCGCAGCGCGCATGGAAAGGGAAGATGGCGGCCCGCTGCCAGACCAGCACGGCAAGCGTGAAGAATCCGATCGGAACGAGGTACAGGTTGTCCAGGGAGAACTTGGCAAGCAGCCAGACAAGGGCCCAGGCTGCAAGCAGGACGAGAGTCAGGTAGAGCGTCGCGTTCCTCTTGCGGATGCCTTTGTCCATGGATCTGCGCTGCGCGAGATGGAAGACCCATACGGCGGCGATGGGAACAAGCATGTATCGTGCAATGGCGGCTGATAGACTGGTTGTCACTGGGGCTCCGTAGACTGCCCAGTCTACCGGGATGGAATGCCGCGGTCAATAAGCGGTATCCTCGCCGCGTGGAGATAACCGTGAACGGCGGCGCCCGGAAAGCCCACGCGGAGAGCGGCCGTCCCCTCCTGTTCGGGCTCATGTCTTCCGGGATCTACATCCCATCAGCGTGCGGGGGGCGCGGGTCCTGCGGTCAATGCAAGGTCCGAATCACGAGCAGCCCGCCGGCCCACAACGACGCGGAGCGATTGCTTATCACGGAAAGCGACCGCCAGAACGGCGTCCATCTCTCCTGCCAGGTCAGGGTTTCCGACAACATCTCCCTGGAGATACCGCCCCGGCACTTCGCCGCGCGCCAGTACCGGTCTCGGGTCGCGGGGCTTCGTGATCTCACCTGGGAAACAAAGGAGGTGACCCTGGACGTGGAGGGAGAGCTTTCCTTTGTCGCCGGCCAGTACGTGCAGCTCTTCCTGCCCGGCACGGAGTCCGCCGCGGAGCCCCTGTACCGCGCCTATTCGATGTCCTCTCCGCCCTCCTCGCTCCGTCGCGTGACCTTGGTCGTTCGACGTGAGCCAGGAGGAGTGGTCTCACCGTACATCTGCGATACCTTGCGGGACGGGGAGGAGCTGGCCATCCGCGGCCCGTTCGGCGATTTTCGATTGCACGACAGCCGTCGGGAGATCCTGTTCGTTGCGGGCGGCTCCGGAGTGGCCCCCATCAGGAGCATGCTGTTGTCAATGGCCGAAAAGGCAGGCACGACTCCCGGAGTGCGCCGCAGGACGACACTCTACTTCTCCGCGCGCTCCCGCCGGGATCTCTTCCTCATGGATGAGCTTGCAGGCCTGGAGCACAGTCTGCCGGACTTCCGCTTCATTCCGGCGCTCTCCAATCCCGCGCCCGGCGACCAGTGGGATGGCGAGACGGGCGGAATCACAGCCGTTCTCAATCGGAAACTGACCAGGCTGGACAACCACCAGGCATACCTGTGCGGGAGCGCCGGGATGATCGATGCATCGGTCAAGGTGCTGCGCGCCAAGGGCCTTGCGGATGAGCATATTTTCTTCGACAAATTCCTGTGAGGCGATGGCGGAAAAGTTTACTTTGAAGAACGCCGCGCATACCTTATAATTGACCGAGGATCATGCAGGAGGAGGAGGCAAGACATGGCTGTACATCTGTATCTGTCTATGATTCCAGAAGCTCTGATCGCCTCGATGCTGCCGCCGCTTGATTTCGGCGTCTATTACGCGGTCGGCACGGAGAAGAAATCACGAGGCCAGGCGCAGTTCTTCAGCGTCAACCGGAGTTTCCCCAGCGACTACTTTCCGCTGTCGGAAATCGAGTCCCGCACCGTGCCCCACGCGGACGGTCAGCCGAAGCACTCGGTCTATCTTTCCGTCTACCGGGTCCTGGAGCACGTGCCCATCTCTGCAATCGGAAACCTCTATCTTGCCACCCGGGACGGCCGGGTGCTGGAGATCGCCCCGTCGAAGAGCCTTCCCTCCTTCTCCCGGGAATACCGCATGTACCAGGAGATCTGCCCTATCATGCCGCGCGTTGTCAGCAGCCTGGATCCCCGGGAGTTTGCCGCCTTCATGACGGACTCCAAGCGCAGCATCCACGTTCCCGTGATCTTCTTCGCGGAGCTGGGCCTTGGGGAGCTGGCAAAGGACCCTGAGAAAGGCAGCACGAAGAACCTCCCGTACGGCTCAATCGAGCACCTGAGGGCCTGCGTGAAGGAGCTCGGGACCCAGCCGCACAAGAGCACAAAGACGGTGGACCGCAGCCCTTCCGGGGACTTCCCCTACCGCACGGTCCAGGACGGCTTCTACCTCGGCAACGGCAAGGAGCTGGTGTACTATCCCATGCCCTCCGAGCAGGAGCTGCAGACCACCCACTACATCTGGTGGCGTTCGGCCTCCCTGTAGAGGCGGCGGGGGAGCGAGGTCGCTCGGGCGGCAATGAAAGAAGAGCTGGCGCTCTTCGGCGGCGAAAAGACGGCTCGCGACCCGTTTCCCCCCTGGCCGCAGTTCGCGGAGAAGGCCCTCACGGATGCGCTGGAGCCGCTGCGAACGGGCCGGGTCGGAAGCTGGTCCGGCGGCCGCGGCAGGGAGCTGGAGACGCGCTGGGCAAAGTGGGCGGGGTCGGCGCACGCGGTCTGCTGCGCCAGCGGGACCGCGGCGCTGCACGTGAGCCTCCTTGCCCTCGGGGTCACTGACGGGGAAGTGATCGTTCCCTCCCACACCTTTGCCTCCACGGTGCTCGCTGTGGTCCATGCGGGCGCCGAACCGGTGTTCTGTGACACAACGGAGGACGGCACCCTGGATGCGCGCGGGGTTGAGCAGCTCATCACTCCCCGCACAAAAGCCATCCTCGCGGTGCATCTCTATGGGACGGTGTGCGCCATGGACCGCATTGGTGAGATTGCGCGCCGCAGGGACCTCGCGGTCGTGGAGGATTGCGCGCAGTGCGTGGGGGGCGAGCTGAAAGGAAAAAAAGCGGGGACCCTGGGGGATGCGGGATGCTTCAGCTTCTCCCAGGGGAAGCACGTGTGCGCGGGAGAGGGCGGCATGATCGTCTGCGACGATGAAGGCACGGCCGCGGCCTGCCGTTCGCTCTGTGACTACGGCCGTGAGCAGACAGAGGCAGGCGCGGACGGTGAGGCCCCGGCGCACGTGCGCGCAGGGTTCAATTACCGCCTCACGGAAATGCAGGCCACCATTGCGCTTGCTGAGCTGGAGAGGCTCGACACGTGGAACCTTCCGCGCAGGCGCGGGTATGCGAAGATCTATGATCACGCCTTTTCGCAGTTGTACGGCGTGCGGGGCATCCCGTTGAGCTCCGCGGAAAGGCGCAACGCGTACTGGAAGTACCCTCTCCAGCTGGACCTCGGGAAGCTGGCATGCGACGGGAAGGAGTTCCGCCGCGCTCTCGCCGCTGAGGGCATTCCCGAATGCGGGGCGCCTGGTCCCGAAGCCTACGAGGAGCCGGCGCTCAGCAGGTGGGCTCGGGGCCGCTGCGAGACGGCGGAGGCCCTGCGGGAAAGGACCGTTCTGCTCGGGCTTTCTCCGAGCTGGGAGAAGTCCCACATCGAGACGTGCGTCGCAGCCGTGAAGAAAGTGCTGCGCGTATATCGTCGCTGAACAAACAGGGAGACACAGGTGAAGCACAAGGTGCGGGGAGTAGAGATCGAGGCCGTGCGCGCCAGGGCGGACGATGTGGCGGCAGAGATGGTTGCACCCGAGGAGACCCTTCCCGGAGATACCGGAAGCCTTGCGGACGAACGGGCCGTCAGGGCGGCGTGCGCCCGGGCGCTCGTGGAGGCGCAGGTACGGAGCATGTCCTCGGTTGCCCTTCCCGCGTTCGGCATCCGGCCGGGAGGCATCACGGAGGTCGCGGCGGCCAAGATCATGGTGCAGGAAGCAATACGGGTGGCCCGTGCCGGCCCGTCCAGCCTGCGCCGCATTGTCCTGTGCCACCCGGCGGCGGAGGGCTTCGACGTTTTCTCCCGCGCCGTGAACGGCTATATCAGGCATTTCCTTGACGTGCTCCTCTGGGGGCCCTTTCTCACCGTGGATGCCATCATCGAGGTCTCTGGCGGGATCGTGCTCGTCCAGCGCTCCAATCCCCCGTTGGGCTTCGCGCTGCCCGGCGGGTTCGTCGACTACGGGGAAACCCTGGAGGACGCCGTTCGAAGGGAGGCGCGGGAAGAGACGGACCTCGAGCTCCTTGATCTTGCGCAGCTGCACACCTATTCCGACCCCGCGCGGGACCCGCGGTTCCACACGGTGACCACGGTCTTCACCGCCCGCGCAGACGGCACGCCGCGGGCCGGAGACGATGCCGCCGGCATCAAGGTTGCGACTCCTGCTGAGATAAAGAGCCTGAGCTTTGCCTTTGACCACGCGCAGGTGCTGGGAGATTACCTGGACCGCAGGGAGACGGGCCGGTAGGCCCTGACTCGGCGTCCAGACCCCATGGGTTTGCAATTCCGGCTTCGAGCGCCCGACACGCGGGGTTGATCCCCAGCCTGGTCAGGGCGAAATCATAGCGCACGGGGTCCCGCGGGCTCAGCGCGGCGAACCCGTGCGTCACTTCCACCGCGGTCTTCAGGTCCGCCTGCTTGCGCCGCGTCAGGCCCAGCCCTCCGCTGATTCGAAACAGATGCGTATCCAGGGGAACGATGAGGAGCGCCGGCGATACGGCGGTCCACGGGCCCGGGTCAACGGCATCCCGCCGGGTCATCCAGCGAAGGTACAGGTTGAGACGCTTGCAGGCGCTGCCGTCCGCGGGTGAGGACAGGAGGCTCGCGCATGCGCCGGGTCCGCCGGGCAAATCCCCTGAGCCGGTCTACGAACTCCGCGAGGGCCGGAAGGACCGATTCATCACTGCAGCCAAGCCCCGCTGCAAAGAGCCCTTCGAGGCTGCCGCTCGTCTCGACTGCCCGCTTGATCCCGACGAGAAGCGATGAGACTTCGCCGCCGGTTGTGAACCGGTGCTTGAAGCCGTCGAAGAGCTCGAAGATCTCCCCCGGCTGCGCGCGCTCCAGGAAGGACCGGGGGCGCTGGAGCCGGCGCAGCACCGTGCGGATGCTCGCCAGGATCTGCGCGACCCTGCCGTAGGCCAGGCAGGCCGCAATGAGCCCGGCAATCTCCTGGTCCCGGGGGTCACTGTAGTCGTAGAGGGTCTCCAGCGGGTCGGGATGGACGAACTCTCTTCTGTTATATGCGAGGTAGAGACGCTCGAGTCGTCCCTTCAGCCGCTGAGCACCCGTACGTATCCCTCTATCTTCTCAATGCGGCGGGAAAGCTCGGCCAGCTTCTCTTTTTCTCGATCCACGATCTCCCGGGGGGCACGGTCCACGAAGGCGGCAGTGGCAAGCTTTGCTTCCGTGCGCTTCTTCTCCGCCTCCGTCCTTTCCTTGTCCTTCGCAAGCCGGGCAAGCTCTTTTGGCGCATCGATGGCTTCGCGGATGACCACGAACACTTCGAATCCCTTGCCGGCCGCGGCGATGCTGCCGTCCCGCTTCCCGCTCACGGCCGCGGAGCCGGCCGCCGTAATGGACAGTTCCCGCGAGCCTGTCAGGTGGGCCACGAGCTGCCGGTGCGCCTCGAAGTTTTGCAGCAACCCCATGCCCGTCTCAGCGAGCACTGCCACGTCCACCTTGCTGTCAGGCGGGATTGTGAACTCCGCCCTGATGGTCCGCACGGCGCGGACGAGCTCCTGGAGTGAAGAGAACTTGGCTTCCACCGCGGCATCTGCCCGGCGGCCATCCCCGGCAGGGTAGGGCTGAAGCATGACCGAACCTCTGGCGTCCGGGAGCTTCTTGTAGATCTCCTCCGTTATCAAGGGAAGGAAAGGGTGCAGGAGCCGCAGCGACTCTTCGAGGATCGCCAGAAGGAGCGTGACGATCCTGTCCTTTTCCGCGTCGTCACCCGAGGCCAGGGGAAGCTTTGCCGCTTCAATGTACCAGTCGCAGAAGTCGCTCCAGAAAAACTCGTAGACCGCCTGGGCGGCGTCGTTGAAGCGGTATCCTTCCAGGGCGGTCCTGGACGCTGCCGCCGCGGCATCCAGGCGATGGAAGATCCAGCGGTCGATGTCCGTTCGCCGGACCGTGGAGGCATCCAGCAGCGTGCGTCCTTCGAGGTTCATGAGGAGATAGCGAGACGCGTTCCAGATCTTGTTGCCGAACCGGGAGCCGAGCTTCACCGCTTCCTTGTCGAAGAGCACGTCCTGTCCCTGGGCCGCGAGGAACGCCATGGTGAACTTGAGCGCGTCCGCGCCGTACTCATCGATGATCTCCAGGGGGTCCACGCCGTTGCCGAGGCTCTTGGACATCTTGCGGCCCTGCTTGTCCCGGACAAGACCGTGGATGTAGATGTCGCGGAAGGGGACCTCGCCCATGAACTCCAGCCCCATCATGATCATGCGGGCCACCCAGAAGAAGATGATCTCGTACGCGGTGATCAGCGTCGTGGTGGGATAGAAGCGCTTGAGATCCGGCGTCTTTTCAGGCCAGCCGAGCGTGGAGAAGGGCCACAGGGCAGAAGAGAACCAGGTGTCCAGCACGTCCGGGTCCTGCTCGATCTCTGCGCTCCCGCACTTGCTGCATGCGGCCGGGTCCTCGCGGGACACCGTCATCTGGCCGCACTTCCCGCAGTACCACACGGGTATCCGGTGTCCCCACCAGAGCTGGCGGGAGATGCACCAGTCCCGGATGGTGCGCAGCCAGCTGGAATAGGTGTTCTCCCATCTCTGCGGGTAGAAGCGCAGCTTCCCGTCCTGCCATGCCTTCAGGGCCTTCTCCGCAAGGGGCTGCATCTTCACGAACCACTGGTCGGAGAGGAAAGGCTCGATGACGGTGTTGCAGCGGTAGCAATGTCCGACCTGGTGCGTGTGCGGCTCCTCTTTGAGGAAGAGCCCCGCGGCCTTGATGTCCTCCAGCACTTTTGCGCGCGCTTTCTGCACGCTCAGTCCCCGATACTGCTCGGGCACATTGTCGTTCAGCCTGCCCGCGGGGGTGAGGATGTTGATCTGGGGAAGGCTGTGGCGCCGACCGATATCGTAGTCCACCGGGTCATGCGCCGGCGTCACTTTCACCGCGCCTGTTCCGAACGTCATGTCGATCTGCGGGTCCGCGATGATCGGGATTGTCCGGCCGGTGAGCGGCAGGGCCACCATTTTGCCCACCAGATGACGGTAGCGCACGTCTTCGGGATTCACGGCCACCGCGGCGTCCCCGAGCATCGTCTCCGGCCGGGTGGTGGCAATGGTTATCGAGCCCGAGCCGTCAGCCAGGGGATAGTGGTAATGGTACATCTTGCCCCGCACTTCCTCGTGCTCCACCTCGTCGTCGGAGATTGCCGTGCGGCACGAGGGGCACCAGTTCACGAGGTAGTTGCCGCGATAGATGAGGCCTTTTTCGAAAAGGGACACGAAGACTTCCCGGACCGCCCGTGAGAGGCCTTCGTCGAACGTGAAGCGCTCCCGGCTCCAGTCGCAGGATGAGCCGAGCTTCTGGAGCTGCTTCACGATGATGCCGTGGTGCTCCCGGGTGACCTTCCAGGTCTCTTCCAGGAACTTTTCCCTGCCGATCTCTTCCCGGCTCGTTCCGCGCTTCTTCAGCGCCTTTTCCACCACGTGCTGGGTGGCGATGCCCGCGTGGTCCGTCCCCGGCACCCACAGGGTGTCGTCCCCCAGCATGCGGTGGTAGCGCACCTCGATGTCCTGGAGGCTGTTGTTCAGGCCGTGCCCCATGTGGAGGACGCCCGTCACGTTGGGCGGCGGGATGACCACGACGAATCGCGTGGTGGCGGCGCGGCCCGTCGGCGTCGGGGCTGGAGCGAAGTAGCCTTTCTCCAGCCATTCGCTGTAGATCCTGTCCTCGTAGCTCTTCGGGTCGAAAGCCTTGCTCAGCTCGATCGCTTTCATGTGGCGTGGAATATAACAAAAGAGGCGTCGCATTGACAGCGCTTCCCGGCGCTCCTACTATGGAGGGCAATGAGTGGCCGAGTCCTGGTCTTCGGAAGCATCAACACTGACCTCACCGTGTACGTGGACAAGCTGCCGCATCCCGGGGAAACGGTGACCGGCGGAAGCTGGGACAGCTTTCCCGGCGGAAAAGGCGCCAACCAGTCGGTTGCCGCGGCCCGGGCCGGCGCGGAGGTGGCCGTCTACGGCTGCCTGGGAGACGACGCATTCGGACGGGACCGGCTTGCCAGCCTGGCTGCGACCGGCATCTCAGTCACGGGGGTCCTGGTGAAGGCGGGCGTGCGCTCGGGGGTTGCCCTCATCATGGTGGACGCGGAAGGGGAAAACTCCATTGCCGTTGCCCCGGGGGCCAACATGCGGTTTGAGGCAGGCGCGGTGGACATCCCCGCTGTCCCCCACGGCGAGACATGGGTGTCTCTCTTCCAGAACGAGATCCCCCGGGAGACAACCGAGTCCCTCATCATGAAGACCCGGGCAGCCGGGTGCGTGGTGATGTGGAACCTTGCTCCGACAATCGGCCGCCGCCCCGCGGCGGAAATCCTTGGCTCCGTGGACTACCTCGTGTGCAACAGGAACGAGATCAAGGCGCTTGTCAGCGGGGATGATGACCTTGAACGCCAGGCGAGAGTGCCGCTTGGCTGGGGCGTGAAGAACGTCATCGTCACCCTGGGCAGGGAAGGCAGCGTCTGGCTGAACGGCCGTGAGACCTTCCGTCAGCGGGCTTTCCCCGTTGAGGCGGTGGACTCCGTGGGCGCCGGTGACTGCTTTTGCGGCGTGCTCGCCGCTTCACTGGCGTCCGGCAGCCCGGTAGAGGCCGCGTTGCATCGGGCTTCCGCCGCGGCCGCCATCTCCACAACGCGTCGGGGAGCGCAGCCGTCCATGCCGACTGCCGCGGAGATCGAGGACTTCCTACTTCGTCGGGAGCGGGTCTGAACGCAGGCGATCGATCCTGAAGATGACCCAGTCTCCCCGGTCTTTTTTCATGAACACCCTGTCCTGGACGGAGTGGCCGTCGTAGCGCGGCTCGGCGGGCTGATTGGACGCGGTTTCATTCCCGCCTGGAAGCGGCGTCCACTTGTCATAGGAGACCAGAAAGACGGGCAGTGGCTCCGCCTGCTCCTGTTTCACGGAGAGCCCTGTCACCCCGTACAGGGTCTGCGGTGGCGGGATGGGAGGCCGGCCGCTTTGTCCCAGTCCGCCGCGGACACGATATTGGATCTCCCCTCGTACCCGGTGGATACGCGGGAGATCACGTAGAGGTTGGTCACCTCGTTGATCTCGCCTTTTCCCGCGCCGTCGATGACGCAGGCTCCCATGGTCATTTGGTCCAGCTTGTTCATGCTGGAGTAGAAGGCCTGCACGACCTCCCGTGGCGTGAAGCCGCGCGTCACGCGCGGAGCCAAGACACCCTTGAGGATGCTGCCGACCCCGGCCCCAACCACGATGACGACGGCCGCGATGATGAGGGCTGTCCGCCAGTTCTTCTCCCAGAAGACACGGCGCTGAAACCTCTGCACCGCTTGCGGGGTTGTGGTGGCTCCTCCCCGGGAAGCTCTTCGCAACGCGCCGTCTTTTTGCCAGGCCTGAAGGCTCTGCGCCCACTCATCGAGGGTCGGCGCGCCGCGCCGGGCGCGCGACAGCGCGGCCATGATGATGTCCGACGCTTCAGCGGAGATCCCGGGGGCCGCTTCCGCGGGTGACAGGATCTCCAGCTTGCGCATCTGCTCGTGGATATCCTCCGAGGACTCGCCTTGAAAAGGAAATACGCCCGTGATCTCCCGGTAGAGCAGGGCGCCCAGCGCGAAGGAGAGCATTGCTTCACCCCGAAGGTCAGGATTGTGAGTGGACTCGAATGTGTCACGGTTCATTGTGAACGGCCGCAGCTCGCGGAGCTCGCGCATGACCTCCGCCGGGAGAAAAAGGACGCTGCCGTCATCACAGAAGAGCACCGCGTCGGTCTGGAGGGGGAAAAGCGGGATGCTCCTTTCCTTCAGCAGCGCCAGCGCTTCGGCAAGCCGGAAGAAGAACGGAAGAGCCTGGTCCGGGGAAGCTCGAGAACGGAAGCAAGGGAGCGGGAAGGGACCCAGGGACCATACAGGACGGTCCCTCCCGACTGCTCCGCGATTCCGGAAAAGCGCCACTCCCTGATGGACGGAGGCGCCGCGTGCCACCCCGGGGAGCCTTTGAGCGCAAGGATCCGCGTCAACGCGGTCCCCCGTGCCGGGGACCCCACGGGAACGCCAAGGTATTTCACTCCGCTGATAATGATATCAAGCGCCATGGGAAAGGCCGACCCTACTCTTCCTGCTCGAAGACCATCGCGCTGAAAACTTCTATCTGAGTCTGCGGATCCCTCCAGGCGTCCGGCGGCAGGCCCGCCTTGCGGCAGGCATGGGAAAGGAAGGCCTCCCGGTCCCAGCCCTGCTCGGCAGCCACCTGCGGCAGGAGGAGGCCGGAGTTGAAGCCGCTTCGGACCAGGACGCCATGGGTCCCCACGCACACGCACCGGGGATCATCGACAGCCTTCAGAGGGGAGAGGACGGAAACCTCGACGTGGACGCGCCGCCACTCTGCCCGTGTGACCGGAGGAAATCGAGGGTCTTCGAACGCGCTGGAAACCGCGACCTCCTTGACGGTCTGGAGGAGCGCTTTCGCGGAGGAGATCCGCCCGATGCATCCCCGCAGCGACCCTTCTGATTTCAGGGTGACAAACGCGCCGCATTGGATCATGAGCGCGGGCGTGACGGCGGCGGGATAGCAGCCTCCCTTCTCCGACAGCCGGGATGCGATTGCGGACCTGGCTGCCTGGATGAGCACCTGTCCGTCTTCCTGCGTCAGGGCGAGGCTCATTGTCCCAGTCCAATGGCCGCGTAGTTGACCGTGCGCTCGGGGTCCTTTTCCTTTTCGTGTGAGGAGGCGCGGTTGAGGATCTCTATCCTCGCCCCCGGGCCGGCGAGACACATGAGCGCCGCAATGATGGTTGCCCCGCAGGCGCTGATCTTTTTCTTCTGCTCGGCGGCTATCAGCGCCCGCCAGTCCCCGGTGCCGAGCAGCTCTTCCATGCTGGCGCACTCGCTGTCGGTGTCCTTGCCGCTCATGTAGGAAGCCATGTTGGAGGAGACGATGCAGACAAGCGAGCTGGCGTCCTCCGCCATGGCCGAGCGAAGTCCGGCGAGAAGAGCGGCCACCGCGGCCGTCCCGCGGCTCCCCACGAGGATGGGCACAACCGCGGCGTCGGGGAAGACACGCGCCACGAAAGGAAGCTGGACCTCCAGGCAGTGCTCCTCCAGGTGGAAGATGTCATTGCGGACAAACGCCGGATCGCTGGCGAGCATGAGAGAGACCACCCTTTCATCCACGGGGATCTCCCCGAGGGGCGTGGCGAACCGCTGCGATTCCGGGAGGAAGAAGCCGCTCTGGGGATCCCGATGCACGGGCCCCATGAGGATGACCGTGCGCGCCGCGCGCCGGCTCACGCACCGAAACGCTGAGGCCATGACGGCGCCCGCCAGCTCATAGCCTGCATGGGGCGAGACGGCGGCAAAGCAGGAGCCCGTCGGGGTGAGGGAGGAGGCTAGGAGCTGGTCAACGAGTGTCGCAAGCTGGTCGCTCTTGGCCGGGTAGAAGAGGCCATCCACAATCGGCGGACGGACCCTCGCCCTGAGCGGTGTGACGCCCATAACGAAAAGTATCGTGGAATGCCGGCGTGATTGCAAGTAGCGGCCCCGGCGGCCCCTGGCAGATCCTTGACTACGATCGGACTTCCGTCCTATTTTCAGCTGCGCGGTGAGATATCTCACCCACAGGAGAGGAAAGAGGTGAGATTCGTTCCCCGGAAACTGTTCCTGACCCGCGGGGTCGGGATCAACAAGGAAAAGCTGAACAGCTTCGAGATGGCGCTCCGGAACGCCGGCATCGCGCACCTCAACATCGTGCGCGTCTCCTCGATTTTTCCGCCCGGCTGCAAGATCGCAAGCCCTGAAGAGGGACTTGCCGCGCTGGAAGCCGGCGAGGTCACATTCGTCGTGCTCGCGGAGATGGCCACCAACGAGCCCGGGCGCCGCATCGCCTCCTCCATCGGCATCGCCATTCCCGCGGACCAGAAGATGTACGGATACCTCTCCGAGCACCACGTCTACGGGCAGACGGAGAAGGAAGCGGGGGACTACGCGGAGGACCTTGCCGCCTCCATGCTCGCCACCCTGCTCGGCGTGCCCTTCGACCTGGACAAGGACTACAACGAGCGGCGCGAGCAGTACCGCATGGGCGGCCACATCGTCGACAGCACCAGCATCACGCAGACTGCGGAAGGCGCCTCGGGAGGGGTCTGGACCACGGTCGTCTCCGCCGCGGTTCTCCTGTAGCAATCCGACGGAGATGGCTCAGACGCCGCCACCGGGACGCGAGCTTGCTCCCCGGCCCCTTTCCGCGGGCATCGGGGTCGATACGCTTGTCGACGAGTTTCTTCCTCTCCTACAACGCCGGGCGGCTGCGCGAGGCCTGCCACATCTTCGCGGACAAGATGCTGGAGCCCGACGTCACGGTGGGCCTCACCATCAGCGGCGCGCTCACCCCGACGGGGCTGGGCTACGCCGCCTTCGTCCCCCTGGTCGAGGCCGGTTTCGTGGACTGGATCGTGTCCACGGGCGCGAACATCTACCATGACATGCACCGCTCCCTGGGCTTCTCCCTGTACGGCATCTCTCCCGGCGTGGACGACGTGGCGCTGCGCCGGGACGGCATCATCCGCATCTACGACATCGTTTTCGACGCGGACGTGCTCTTCAAGACCGACGAGTTCATCGCCGAGGTGCTGAAGTCCGCCGAGTTCCAGAAGCGCATGTCCACCGCGGAGCTGCACTGGCGGCTGGGCCGCTACGTGCGGGAGCGGGAGAAGCTGCTGCGGCACCGCTTACCGCTCCCTGATCGGCGCCGCCTGGGAATGCGGGGTGCCCATCTACACCTCGAGCCCCGGCGACTCGAGCCTCGGCATGGGCCTTGCGTCCCTGCGCCTGCAGGGCTACGAGGTCGGCTTCGATCCCGAGCTGGACGTGAACGAGACCGCGGCCATCGTCTACGATGCCAAGCGAATCCGGCGGAAAAAGCGGCGTGCTCATCCTCGGCGGCGGCAGCCCCAAGAACTTCGCGCTGCAGACCGAGCCGCAGATCCAGGAGATCTACAGGCTGGCGGAAAAGGGGCACGACTACTTCATCCAGGTCACCGACGCGCGCGTGGACACCGGCGGCCTCTCCGGGGCCACCTCGCAGGAGGCGGTCACCTGGGGCAAGGTGGACCCCGACCAGCTCCCCGACACGGTGGTCTGCTACACGGACAGCACCATCGCCCTTCCCATCATGACGGCATACGCGCTCACAAAGAGAAAACCGCGCGCGCTCAAGCGCCTGTATGACAGGCGCGTCCAGATGCTCTCCCGGCTCGCATCGGACTTCAGAAATCAAGCTACGTGATCGTGTCCAGATCCCTTCGGGCGTGGTCGAGAATCTCGAAGACCTTTGCCATCTGGTCCGGATTGTTGCCGCAGCGTGAGGCGGCGCGGGCGGCTGACTTCATGACGTGCATGGCCGGCCCCGCAACCCCGGCGATGTGCGGCCCCATGAACGCGTTCCAGTCCCCCCAGCCCCATCCTCCGGCGCGCTCCCACATCTCGCTCACGCCGGCCGCGTTCTTCTCCAGTTCCTGCCCGCCGGCTTCAGTGATCTGGTAGACGCGTTTGCCCTCCTGCTGAACGGATGTAACGAGTCCCTCATCTTCCAGTTGTTGGAGAGTCGGGTATACGGCACCTGCGCTGGCCCTGTATGTTCCCCCCGACTTTGCTTCCAGGGTTTTCATCAGCTCGTAGCCATGTTTCGGACCTTCCTTCAGGAGCGACAAGATGGCCAGTCGGAGCTCCCCGGGCGCAAAGAACCGCCCCCAGTGCCCCATGCCGCCCATCCATCCTCCCCAAGGTCCCCAATGTCTATGCATTCTCATACCTCCTATCAAAAGTATGACTGAAGTATATCTAAAGATATATCACAAGTCAATCCAACGATAGTGCTAGCGATAGGGTGAGGTGGACGAGCGAGGCCCTCGCTGCGATCCCGTTTATCCTCGCCGCGTTGCCCCCCGGCGGGTGCGCTTGGTTGCGGAGACGCTGTACGTCACGGGAGCTCGTGTCTCTGGATCCTCACCGTCAGGCGCGACCAGATCAAGATCAAGACCAACGGCTCCGGGAGCTCAGGCTTCTACAGCAAGGGCGGAAAGGAACGCACGGCCAGATTCCCTACGGAGCTGTACAAGAGAATCCTCCAGGCGTTCCCGCGGGGCACCTTGGCGGCGGCCACGAAGAGGATCAAGGCGGTCTTTATGATGCTTGGCCACAGCGACGAAGCGACCACGCTGCGGCACTATGCGCACGACGCCTTCAGTGACGGGGAGCTTTTCGGGGAGGTGAAATGCCACGGCAGGAATGCGGAGACCTCGAAGCGACCACGCTGCGGCGCTATGCGCACGACGCCTTCAGTGACGGGGAGCTTTTCGGGGACGTGAAATGCCACGGCAGGAATGCGGAGACCTCGCCGCGGCCCGCCACGCGCGGAGCCTGCGTCTTTCAAGGCACGCAGTCACATGGAGAGCTCCCGTCATGACTTATGCAGCTGCATCGATAACTGGCGATGGGAAGATTTCGAGACAAACTGCATAATATGAATGTTCTGCTCCACTTTTTGGGTCAAGACAGTTGGTGGCCTTATGCCCTCAGCCGTATGCGTGAAAGTATCGGCAATTCGTGCCTCAAAGACTGGGCGACGCCAGTCACCAATGGACTACTTGCTTGAAGGTGGACTTGACGTGTTTAGCGAAAGGTTGTAGCTTGTAACGTACGGTAAAGCGTACGGAGGAAGGCCTTTTCATGAGCAGCATCAATATCACGAACGCTCGAAAGAATCTTTACAGACTGGTAGAGAAGCTTTCTGAAACTCATGAGCCAATTCACATTACTGGGAAGAGCAAGTCCGCAGTTCTGGTTGGAGAAGACGACTGGCGTTCAATTGAGGAAACTCTCTACTTGCTATCCATCCCGGGGCTGCGGGAATCGATTCTTAAGGGAATGAAAGAACCCATTTCAAAAATGTCAACCAAGGTTGATTGGTGAGCTACAAGCTTTACTTCACTCAGCAAGCACAAAGGGATGCTAAGAAGCTAAGCAGAGCAGGATTGCGGCCGCAGGCAGAGAAGCTGTTGAAACTTCTGCGTCGAAATCCTTTCGCACGCTACCCTCCATACGAAAAGTTGCTCGGTGATCTTTCGGGCGTGTTTTCACGCCGGATCAACATACATCACAGACTTGTGTACCAAGTATTGGACGACAAGAAAGCCGTCAAGACAATCCGAATGTGGACACATTATGGAGAGTAGACGTCAGGTATAGGAGTTTGGTTGAAAACACGTGGAGCATAACAAGTCGTTGAAGCCGACCCCTACACGGCCGGCCCGCAGTAAGGCAAAGGCTTAGTAAAAGCGGTCACGGCTGGGCTGATGCGGCGGGGCGGCTTAACTCTATGTTATGCCGTCCTTGGGTCCTGTCCGAGCACATCGTTGACACTTTTGCGGGCGACGTTCTCTCCGAGAGGAGAGGCGGATGCCCTGGAGAGGAACGGTCGACGATGGACGAGAAGGCAAGTTTCATCCTCGAGTGGGAATCGGGCGAGCACACGTTCACGGCACTGTGCAAGTCCTTCGGTGTCTCGCGCGCCTTGGGCTACCGCCTGGTGCTGCGCTATCTGCTACGGGGTGTGGCGGGACTGCGGGAGCAGTCACGAGCTCCGCGCAGGGTATGGAACCGCACGGCGCCCGAGGTGGAGCGGACCATCGTGGGGCTGCGGCGCAAGTGGAAGCGCATCGGTGCGCTGAAGATCTACCAGTTGCTCAGTGAGAGGTACCACGGTCGGCGCGCGGTGCCTTCGGTGTCCACGATCGCCTTGGTGCTCAAACGCTACGGTCTGGTCAAGAAGCGCCGCCGCGTTCGTCGCATCCGAGAGACGCACCCGATCTTCGAGGCGAAGGCTCCCAACGAGATTTGGAGTGTGGACTTTAAGGGGGAGTTCCGCATGGGCAACATGCGCTACTGCTACCCGCTGACAATCATGGACGCGTACAGCCGCTACGTGCTGGCGGTGGTCGGGATGCACCGACCGACCTATGAAGGCACAAAGGCCGTATTTGAGGCACTTTTCAAGAAGTACGGGCTTCCCAAGCAGATCCACAGTGACAACGGGGAGCCGTTTGCCAGCGCGGTGAGCCTCTCGCGGCTGACGCGGCTGGCTGTATGGTTCATGGACCTGGGCATCCAGCCGGTCTACTCCGACCCGGCTCACCCTGAGCAGAATGGCAGTCACGAGCGCATGCACGAGGAGCTGAAGGCTGAGGCCACCAAGCCGCCCGCCTACAGCCTGGGGCAACAGCAGCACAAGTTTGACGCCTTTCGCTACTTCTACAACCAGCAGCGCCCCCATCAGGCGCTGGGGCAGCGCAGACCAAAGGAGTTCTACCATCGGTCTTCAAGGAGCTTGCCCCGCACGATGCGACCGTGGAAGTATCCAGCAAGGCATCAGCACCAAGTACGTGTGTCGCAACGGAGCTATTCGCTGGGGAGCCAGCAAGTGGGTCGTGGTCAGCACGACTCTGATCGAGAAGTACGTGGGGTTGGAGCAGATCGTGAAGGGCAAGTGGCGCGTGTACTACCGCGACACGCTGTTAGGCTACCTTGACGAGAGAGAGTTGCGCATCCAGGATCAACTCGGTCGGCTGCTGAGAGCAGCCAAGTAGCTGTTAGGATGTGCTGAGAAAAGTGTCAACGATGTGTTAATCAGGACACTTATTCGGAGGCAGCCAACCGTGTACCTTTTGGGGTCGTCTTGATAGGGAGGTCTCCGGTCAGTACTAGGCTACCCTTGACATTGGATACACCACGTGTATACCTTCGGCGCATGACTAAGAAGCTCATCCAGCACGGAAACAGCGCCGCCCTGGTCATCGATAAGGCTCTTATGGACCTGCTCAAAGTCCGTATGGACACTCCCCTTGAAGTCACTACCGATGGCAAGAACATCATTATCTCCCCTCAGACCAAGGAGAATGCGGAAGCTACCTTGTTGCAGGCTCTTGAAAGAATTAACCAGAAGCACGGATTCGTTTTATCCAAACTGGGAAAGTAAGACTTGGAACCTCGTTTTCTCACCATGAGCGAGGTTCTTATTATTCTGCAGGATCAGATCCGTAGATACGGTGGAACTTACGGACTTCGGGATCCAGCCCTGCTGAGCTCAGCCTTGGCAATGCCAAGTAGCTCATTTGAAGGGAAATACCTCCACAGGGATTTGTTTGAGCAGGCCGCGGCTTATGCTTTTCACATTTGTCAAAATCATCCCTTCGTTGACGGAAACAAGAGAACTGCCCTTGCCTCAGCCCTTGTGTTCCTATCTCTCAACGAGATTGAACTTGATGACCCAAAAGAAGAGCTCTATGACCTGATGATGAAGGTTGCAAAGAGCAAAGCTTCTAAATCAGAGATCGCAACCAAGTTTCGAGCTTTCAGAAGCAAGAAGAAGAGGAGTAAGTAGCGATTCAAGGCTTGAACCGTCGCCGTTGATCGAAAGGGCGGACGGCATAGCAAGTCGTTGAAGTTGACGCCTTGAGTTACGTGAGGAAAGCGAGGCCGACGGTCCGTAAAAGCCGTTGTTGTTGGGTTGCGGTCGGCGGCGCAGCTCAACCCTATGTTATGCTGTTTCTGCGTTTGTGAAGGCGCTGTTGATAGATGGGTGACAATTGTGTACCTTTCCATTGAGGGGTGCAAGATGAAGTTCGTTACCGTTCGCGATTTCCGAACGACTCCAGCTCAAATCTGGAAGGATCTCCTCGGAGAGCAGGAGATTGTCATAACCAACAATGGAAAACCTATAGCTCTGCTCACTCCTTTGAACGACACTGACATGGAAGATACTGTAACGGCGGTTCGTAGAGCGCGAGCAATTGCGGCGCTGAAGAAGATTCGCGGGTCCTCCCTCAAGAAGGGACTGTCCGAAATAACCATGGAGGAGATTGGCAAGGAGATCCAGGACTACAGAAAAAGTAAAAGGAAATGAAAGTTGTCCTTGACACAAACGTGATCGTCTCTGGATTGATCAACGTTGAGGGTGCGCCCGCTCAGATCGTCAATCTACTTCTGAATGGCCGAATTGCGCTGCTCTACGATAGTCGGATTCTAAGGGAATACATAGAGGTTCTAAACAGGAAAAAGTCTGGATTTAAGAGAAGCGCACTAGATCCGATTTTTGACTACCTAAGGAATGAAGGTGAATACGTTACGGCAGAGCCGACGAGCAAAAGGTTTGTGGACAACAATGATACCATGTTTTATGAGGTCGCAAAGACAGCAGGTGCAAGGTGCCTTGTTACTGGAAACAAGGGTCATTTTCCGAACGAAAAAATCGTAAAAAGTCCGAAAGAGTTCATTGATTTGTATCTATCTGAAAATGAAGGTAAGAGAACAGAAACAACATAATAAGTTGATGTGGTGCCCGTCAGGCCGAGTAGGCTTTGATGGACGAGGCGGTGGGTGGCTGTATACTGCGAGACGGCTCGGTACCGAGCGGGAAGGAGCGCAGTAGATGGCCGTCACGGAAGGGCTTAGGTATCAGACTTTTCTTAAGAGTATTCTTCGCAAGTATGTCACTGGACACCTTGTTGAAAGACGCCGGAAGATTGGTGCACCAGACGCGAGGCATAAGAGTGAAAACTGAGGGATAGAATAACGAGTCGTTGATCGCCCGCCTCTCAGGACGAATAGCCCAGAAAAGAATCGGTACGGACCTGCCGGCGCGGGACTCCCGCCGACCACAAGAGCTTCACAATGGCGCTCACCATTCCCGGCGGACCCGAGACGAAGTATCGCCGCTCGGTGAACGCGGGGATTTCCTTCCGCACCATCTCCGCGTTTATGGGACCGCGCTGCCCGCACCAGTCCTGTCGGACCCGGGACAGGTCAGTGAGCGTGTAGACGGCCTTCAGCCCCAGTTGCCGCTTCGCCTCGTCGAAAACATCCCGGAATACGATCTCCCCCTCGACGGCGCTCGAGTACAGCAGCACGATATCGCGCCGCTCCCCGGTGTCGACGAGGTACTTGATCATGCTGCGAAACGGTGTGATCCCGATACCACCCGCAACGAAGGCAAGGGGGATGCGCGGATCCTTCGGGAGCACGAAGTCCCCGCCCAACTCGCCGGGCAATGATGGGGTCCCCTCTTTCCATCCGCGCCATTTCCGACTTGTACCGGCTCGGCTTGTGGTTGAACCGAGCGGCAATCATCAGATCCCCCTCCGTCGGCGAGGAGGCAATGCTGAAGTACCGGCGTGTTCCCCTGCTGTCGCCTTTTGAAAGAGGGAGGGTCCACTCCATGTATTGTCCCAGCCGGTGGGTAAAGCCAGGCGGGCGGGGAAACGTGAAGGTCATGATTCCATTCCCTATCTCCCTGCGCTCCTTGAGCCTCAGGCGCAGCTTGAAGCTCGGGCTCACCGTGAAGGAAAAGAGATTGCCCGCCAGGAGCGCTTCTTCGGGAGTCAAGTTCTGGCCAAACAGGGAAAGCTGTGGCTGGTAGAGGAATGCGACGATGGCCGCATAGAGAAGCTGAAGCCGAAAGCGCTTCGGCGACGTCATTGGCTCGGTGAACATGATGGTGGCGAAGAAGATGACAGAGGTCCGGCTCAGAACGAACAGAAGGCTCTGGACGGCGTCACCGACCGCCAGGCCCTGGATCAAGGCGAGGGCAAAGTCGAATGCCAGGAACATTGCAAGGAATGCGCCCACAAGCCGCAGCCTGCCTGTCTTGCGGGCCAGGAGGAGACCCCCGACGGCTGCAAGGGGGAGAAGCGCGATGTTTCCCACCCACCAGCTTGCCCCCGCGCCGAAGACGATGCCGGAGAAAAGCGCCCCAACGGCCGCGGGGTTGAAGAGGTGCTGCCGCCGCAGGGCAAGGATGTATTTCGAGGCAACGGCGACGCCGCCCGCAAGGGCCAGGATTCCCGCATGCCGAGGGTCGGACAAGGCCGGCACGGGACCCATGATGAGGGCCATGATGAGCGCTGTGATGAGGGATGACTCGGGATTCGACCTGATTCGCGCTATCCGCGCAAGGAGAGCGTTTCCAAGAAGACAGGATGCAACCAGGATCCCGGTCGTGGACAGGATGGCAACGGGGCCGCCTGGCACGACACCAAACGCGCTCAGGATGGTTGCGACGTACAGGAGCGATGCCAGGTAATACACGGTCAACCTGTACATCGTGAATCTGTTCAGAAAGCCGTCCAGGATCCTGATCATGGTCCGGCGTCCTCACCCGCGTTCAAACGCTCTCATCTGCCGGCCCTCTGCAGAGCGTCGCCAAGGGACTTCACGAAAGCCTGGCTTGTGAATGTTGCCCCGCTTACGAAGTCCACGTTGTGGCTCTGGGCGCTCACCGCCTCCTGAATGAGGTAGGGCAGGGCCACGCTGTTGATGTACCGGGATGTGCCGTTGTCGTGCGGGTACTCGAGTACCTGGACGTCAGAGAGCCTGCCTGCCCTGACCAGCGCCCGCACCCGTACGAAGCCGTAGAAGGCGTATTCCCGTCTCCCGGTGAACTTTCCATCGGAAAGTCCATACGCGGCGTAGCGTGCCTCGCCGAAGGCGGCCGCTGTCCCGAGAGCCGCGGTAACGACAGCCGCAATGACCAGTGACCATGCTCGATTCTTCACAGGTATCCTCCCGCCAGACCGGCGTGCGTCGGCCTGACAGGGATATCTTCGACCCGGTTCCTGAAGACGAGATGAAGAGGGGAGCGGATAACAGAAAGTTCTACCGGGCGGGGAACCGCAGCGAAATCTTTGTCCCGCCGCCGGGCCGGCTGGACGCGTGCAGGCTTCCCCGGTGCTCTTCCATGATTGTCTTCGCGATGGTCAGACCGAGGCCGGCGCCGCCCGTGTGTGCGCGGCGGGCCTTGTCTCCCCGGAAGAACGGCTCCGTGATGTGCCGCAGGTCCTCCGGCGGAATGCCGATGCCGGTGTCCGCCACCTCCAGGAAAGCGTCCCCGCCTTCACGTCGTACTCCCACGGTGACGCTGCCTCCCCGAGGCGTGTATTCGATCGCGTTTTCCAGGATGTTGTAGACTGCCCGCTCCAGGGCTGACGCCTCCCCCGCAATCAGGACCGGGCCGGGCGCATCGCAGAGAAGGCGCACGTCCCGCTCTTTGGCGCGCCGCGCAATCCGCGCGGTGGTGGTCACCGCAAGCGCAGAGATGTCCAGCGGCCGCAGGGAGCCGGCCCGAAGCGGGGTCGAGCCGCTGCGGGCAAGATCCAGCACTTGCTCCACCATCGCGGACATTCGTCGGATCTCCTCCAGCGAGCTCGTGATCAGGAGCCGCGCCTCCGCCGGATCTATGGGGCCCCCGCGCAGCGCGACCTCGGCTTCGCTGCGCATGACGGCGAGGGGAGTGCGCAGGTCGTGGGCCGCGTTTGCAAAGAACCTTTGCTCTCCCTGGACGGCTTCCTTGATCGGCTGCAACGTGCGAGCGGCAAGCAGGTAGCTGAGCACGCCGCCGATGAGCACCGTGATGACATCCGCAACGAGGATGGACCGTCCCAGGTGCTCGAGGTATTCCTCCAGCCCCACCCGCAGAACCTCGGACGGCCGCCGCTCTTCCGTGGCCGGCAGTGGCCCCTCGGCTTCCGTGCCTGCGCTCCTGCGCTCGATTCCCTCCACGTCGCGCGCGTGAAACTCGTACAGGGCGGAGCTCAGAACGGCGACGACGGCGGCGATGGTTGCCACGTAGAGAAGCGTGAGCCTGCGCCGCGCCGTTCGAAACGGATCAATCCGCGAGCCGGTAGCCGGCGCCGCGGACCGTCTGGATCTGCCCATTGCTTCCCGCCTGCAGGAGCTTCTTTCGAACGTTTCGGATATGCACCTCCACGACGTTGCTTGCCCCGTCGAAGTCCTGGTCCCAGAGGTGCGTGGTGATCTGGAGGCGGGAAAGGACCTGCCGAGGGTGGCGCATCAACAGCTCGAGGAGCGCGAACTCCCTGGCCGTCAGGGGGACGGGCCGGCCTTTCAGGGTGACCTCCCGCGTTGCGGCGTTCATCGTCAATTCACCGGCGCGCAGGACCGCCGCGAGCGGCACGGAGGGCCGCCGAAGCAGGGCCCGGATGCGGGCTGCCAGCTCTTCGAACGCGAACGGCTTGGCGAGGTAGTCATCCGCGCCGGTGTCGAGCCCCTCCACCCTGTCCTGGACGCCGCCGCGGGCCGTGAGGATGAGCACGGGGACCCGGTTTCCCGACGCGCGGAGGTTCCGACAGAGAGTCATGCCATCCATCCCCGGCAGCATGAGGTCCAGCACTATTGCGTCATAGCCTTCCCCCGCGCCGTCAGCCAGCCGCTGACCCTCCTCTCCGTCGAGGGCCACGTCAACAGCGTAGCCTTCCTGCCGCAGGCCTTTCTTGAGGGATGCGGCCAGCTTGGCGTTGTCTTCCACGACGAGAACACGCATAGGGTGAAGATACTCAAATCTGTTCCCGGTGCTCGATGTCGCCGGCCTTCAGGCGCTCGATCCTCTCCGGGTCCAGGCGGATACGAAGGTTCTTCTCCTGGGTGGGAAGCACGGTGCCCTTCTTCGCTCCTTTCGCTCTGCGGAGGTATTTCACCCGCGTGTAATAGACGTCCGCAGTCCCCGCGCTCTTGCCGCGGGAGAAATGAACGGCGAGGTTCCCGGCGTCCAGCATCGTCTCCAGGGGAAGGCTTTTGCCCGCCTGCGCCTTGACGAACACGTACGCGCCCGGCCAGTCCCTGGCGTGGAACCACCAGTCGTTGCCCCGGACCTTCCTGCGCAGAAGCTCATCGTTTTCAGAGGCGGTGCGACCCACGAGGATGCGAAAGGGAGGCGATGAGAACACGAGGCCGGGTGTGTCGTCAGAGGCCAGCGGCTTGCGCGCCCTGGCGGCGTTGCGCGCCACCTGCACGAGGGAGGATGGATCCGTGTTCGCCAGGAGGGCAGCCCTCTGTCTCTGAACACGGGCAAGGGTTTTCTCCAGCCGACCGATCTCTTCTTCTACCTTGGATTTCCCGAGCCGCGCCTTGCGGTGACGATCGTAGTACCTCTCCGCGTTCTGCGCGGGGGTCAGCTCCGGGGCAAGCTCGATCTCCACGGGGGCGTCGTCGTGGAAGAAATCCTCCACGCGCAGCCACGGGTCCCCCTTTGCCGCGGCGTGAAGATTGCTCGTGATGAGGTCTCCCAGCTCTCGGAAGCGATCCAGGTTCGCGTACTCGCCCAGCCGGGCTCGAAGCTTTTCCAGGTTCGCAAGGAGCTTGTTCTCGCTGACCTCAAGCTCCGTGTCTGCCTGCGCCACGAGCCTCTCGGTGTTGCCGCGGCCCTCGTTCTCCCGAAAGAGCTTCTCGATTTTCTGGTTGAACGTCCCTTCCCCCGGCAGCTCGCGGACCGCGTAGTCCTTCGCGGCGGCCCGTGCGGCAGGGCTTCCGCCTGTGCTTCCGGCGGCCTGGGCAGGCGCAAAGATCTTTCCTGATACCTCGTTCTTCCTGGGCCTGCGGTAGAACGCATCCAGGATCTTTCCCGAGGTGTCGGTGAGGATTGCGTTTGCCGCGGAGCCCCACAGGCGAATCCACAGCACAAGCTCTTCGCCGGCCCGGGTCACGGCCAGGCGGACTATCCGGTCGCCGGGAACCTCTGTCACGTCCGCACTCGTTGCCGCGGCCGGATCCGCTCCCCGCGCAGCGGCCGCGCGCAACTGCTCCGCCGCCTCAATGCGCCCGCCACGCACGTGGGCCCGGAGGAAGGATGCGAAGCGCGGGGGCTTTTCCGGGTTCGGCAGCTTTTCCGTGATCAGGTGGATGCGGGGCAGGCGGGAGGAGAGGGAAACGATGACGGAAAAGTGCGTCCCTCCGCGGAAGAGGTTCAGGACGAACCTGTCGTGCGAGGGCTGGTGGATTTCCTGGATCAGGCTCCCCGGAAGGGACAGCTCGGAGAGGATCAGGTCGATCTCCCTCCAGTTGAGCGAGGAGGGCAGGGGATCAGTCATGCGCCTGCATTTTCCAGGAACACCCTTTCGTCGTCCGATGCGAAGAACACGAGAGAAATGGCGCGCGGCGCGGAGTGGCCGGAAATGAACGCGGAAATCACCGACCAGGCGACCTGAGCGGCTTTTTCCCGTGGGTAGCCGTAGATGCCCGGTGGAGATGGCTGGAAAAGCGATGCTTTCCGCGCCGATGCGGTCGGCCAGCTCCAGACTGTTGCGGTAGCAGTCAGAGAGCTTCGCCTGCTCTCCGCCTCCTCCGCCGTGCCAGACCGGGCCCACGGTGTGGATGACCCAGCGAGCGGGAAGGCGCCCGGCCGCGGTCTCCACGGCCTGCCCGGTGGGAAGCCCGCCGGGAAGCCGCGTTGCGCGCAGCTTTCGGCATTCCTCCAGGATTGCCGGCCCCCCCGCGCGATGGATGGCGCCGTCCACCCCGCCGCCGCCGAGGAGGGTGGAGTTGGCCGCGTTGACGATCGCATCCGCTTTGACCCGCGTGATGTCCCCGGTGGTGACCACAAGCCTCCCTTCGAAGAAGCTTCTCACGTGAGGAGTCTCCGGATCTCGGCCACCATGTAGAAGGACCCGGTGACAAGGATGGGGCGGGTGCCGCCGGATTCCTGGCGCGCCCTTTGCAGGGCCGCATCCGGCATCTTCTCCAGTACCGTGCCCGGATTCAGGCCACGGAAGATCTTCGAACACCTGCTCCGGGTTGCTTTCCTTGAACGTGCCCGGCGTGGAGATGACGATCCGCGGGAACGCGTGCGCCAGGATGCTCGCCATTTCCCGCGGCCTTTTCCCGGCCACGGACCCGAAGAGCAGCACTGCTTCCCCGGGAAATATCCTGTCGAAGGAATCCATCAGGCGCGCTGACGGCGAGCGGTGTATGAGCGCCGTCCAGGACAACAGGCGGGTCGGCTCCCATCACCTCCATTCGCCCCGGGAAGCGATGCTGTAAGGAACCCGTCCCGGTAGCTGTGCAGCGGGATCTCCGGCCTGGTCCGTCGCAGGGTCAGGCAGGCCAGGGCGGCGTTCTCCGCCTGGAACTCACCCAGGAGGGAGAGCCGGAAGTCCACCGGGCTGTCTCCTCTGAGGTGGAGCCGAAGCGACGTGCCGCGCGCGTCCAGGGTGGTGGCCAGGCTCTCCAGCTCTTCGTCAAGGAACGTGATCGGAGAGCCGCGCGAATGTGCGGTGTCCCGCAGCACCTGCTTGCCCGCCGGCGGCTGGAATCCCGAGAAGGCCGGGCGCCGCGGCTTGAAGATGCCGGCCTTCTCGAAGGCGATCTGCTCGATGGTGTCTCCCAGGACGTCCGTGTGCTCCAGGTCCAGGGGGGTGATCACGGCCGCCTCCGGCATCACGATGTTGGTTGCATCCAGCCTGCCGCCGATCCCCGTCTCTATGATGGCCTCCTCGCAGCCGGCTTCCCGGAAGTACAGGAACGCAAGGAGAGTGTACAGCTCGAACGTCGTGGGGGCGAAATGCCCGGGCATGCCATCCTGGGGGAGCGAATCCACGACAGCACGGGCCTCATGGCCGATGCGGACAAGGAGGTCAGGCCGCGGCTGCTCCCCCGCAATCGCGATCCTCTCGAACGCACTGGTGACGTGCGGGGAGGTGTACAGGCCGGTCCGGTGGCCGGCGGCGTCAAGGATGGAAGCCAGGAGCGCGGAGGTCGAGCCTTTCCCCTTCGTGCCGGCGACGTGGATGATGCGAAGGCCCGCGTCCGGGTCATCGAAAAGCCCCAGGAGGTGCCGCATCCGGTCCAGGCGGTAGTTGCGCTTGTCGTAGGGCAGGGTCCCCTTCTCGAGGTTCGTGAATGACTCGGTCCAGGCAAATACGTCCTCTGGAGTGTCGAGCTCTCTTTTCATCGCAGCAGGACCGAGCTCTCCCTTTTCATCGTCCCGCGTGCGGACGATCTCCTGGATCTTGTATGTCCCGAACTTCCTGGCGTGGAGAAAACCGTCCCAACCCGCATCCGCCAGCCTGCCTGCCTTGACCAGGTCCAGGAGCCACTGGTCCGTGTACTGGGGATCCTGCTGCGGGAACCCGGCCTGTATCTCCAGGAGCCACGCCTGGTTGTACTCCTCCTGGGACCCGATGGTTGGCGCCATGATGACGGGGATTCCCAGGCCGCAGTAGAAGGACAGCTCGCTCGGTTTCGTCCACAGGATGTCGGTGGTGCGCATGCATTCGGCGAAGCCGTGAAAGTACTCCTCCAGGCCTGTCCCCGTCACGATCCGGATCTGCGGCGCTGCCAGCTCTTTTCGAATGGCTTCCAGCCGGGCCCTCACCTCAGCGCGAACGCCGGCGAGGATGTTCAGCCTGATCTCTCCCCTGACGATTTTCTCCCTGAGGCTATGCGCGATGGTATGGGCGATGTCCACCTGCGCGCCTGCCCCGCCGACCCCGAAGGTGACCGTCAGGACCCGTTGCTTCAGCGGCTTGCAGTTCTCTTTGCCAAGGAAGTACTCGATGTTCCGCCCATGGAGCGGCCAGAAGCGGTTCAACGGGTCCAGGTAGCGCAGCCTTTGCCCGAGGTCCTTGCGCAGCACGTTGAGGTTCCTGTTCCCCAGGCACTCCACGGGAAGCGGGAAGCCGGTGAGCCAGATGCGCTCGTTGGGGATGCCATATTCGTTCAGCCGGCGGACCGCCCTGCCGCACGGGGTGAGGTAAACGATCTTGCTGTCACGGGGGTTCTCCGCAACCCATGCCCTGTTGACCTCCGCGTCGCAGATCACGCAATAGGTGGGCGTATAGCCTGCCATGTCCGCGGCGATGGCCGGAGCGTAGAAGGTTGTGACGAGGGGAAGCGGGTTCGCGTTGATTGTCTCCAGCATCCCCGAGCACATCCCCCTCGTGATGAGGCGCTTGAGCCACATGACCTGAAAGGAAGGGTTTGACATGTCGCGGACCGGATAGAAGCGCGGGATGTTCTGCAGCTTGTCCAGCATGCCGAAGACGGTGTCGCCGATCAGGGGCCAGCTCTTGGTCCGCGACAGGAACTCGTAGCTCCTGCGCAGCTGCTCCCAGAGCCTGTGCTCCGAGGGGGAGGTGTTGTTGGCCTTGCCCAGCGTCATGATGCCCTGCTGCGCCACGTCCCGCAGCGGCCAGGCCGCTCTCTGATGGCCGAGTCCCATGTCCGCGGTGACGACCCACGCCCGGGGAGCATCGGATGCCCCCGCTGGCTGGGGAAGCCGGGCTCGACGCACCACGGTATGCCGCGGCGCTGCGCTTCTGTCCACGGGGGTTGATTTCTGGAGACGCCTCTCAGCTCTCCTTGCCGGTGTGGGTTTCATCCATTCTCCTTTCCCTCAGGGCCATTGCGTGCGCGGGGAACCCCTCGTAGTCCGCCAGGGTGATTGCCGCGGCGCGAAGCGCCTGGTGCCCGGACGCTGTGAGGTAGGCCACGGACGAGTACTTGAGGAAATCCCGCACCGAAAGGGGCGAGAAGGACCGGGCCTTGCCGCCCGTGGGAAGCACTGCGTTGGCTCCGATTGCATAGTTTGCCAGGGAAAAGGGGGTGTGCTGTCCCAGGAGGATCTCTCCCGCATTGCGCACCCCTCCCAGCGTGGCAAGGGGATCCGCGGTGGCGATCTGGAGGTGCTCGGGGGCAACATCGTTCACAATGCCAAGTGCCTCCGTGATATCGGTGGTGCGGATGATCCCGCCGTAGTTCGCAAAGACTTCGCGGACATATGTTACGCGGGGCTCGGGAAGGGAGGCGGCGAGCTTCGGGAGGAGATCCGCAACCTTCAGCGCCAGGCCCTCTGCCGGCGTGACCAGGAGCGCCTGGGAATCCGCGCCATGCTCCGCTTCTATCAGCAGGTCAAGGGCGACGCGGCGCGCATCAGCGCTCTCATCCGCGATGATCATGGACTCCGAGGGTCCGGCAGGGAGCCCGACGTCCACCACTCCGACGAGGAGCCTTTTTGCCGCTGTCACATACTGGTTGCCGGGTCCGACGAACTTCTCCACCCGTCGAATGCTTTCCGTGCCGTACGCGAGCGCCGCCAGCGCCTGCACCCCGCCGACCCGGTAAACCTCGTGCGCGCCGCACAGCCGGGCGGCGAAGAGAGTGGCCGGGTCACAGGCGCCCAGGGCGTCCGGCGGGGTGACCACGACGACGCGCGGAACCCGCGCGACGCGGGCGGGCTCCGCCATCATGTAGGTGGAGGAGGGGAAGCTTCCTTTGCCCCGCGGCGCATACAGGCCGACAGCAGGAATGGCCGTGGCCCGTTCCCCCGCGTATACGCCGGGCATCACTTCGTCGAAGCTCATGGCGCCCGGCAGCTGGCCTTCATGGTAGACCCGCACGTTGCGCACACAGAAGCGGATTGCATCCTTGACGGCCGCGGAGAGCAGGGACTCTGCCCGGGCAAACTCTTCTTCCTGGACGGCCAGGGGCATGCCCGAAATGTCAGCGCCGTTGAACCGGCGCGTGAGGGAGACGAGCGCCTTGTCCCCTTCCGCGCGCACCTGCTCAATGATCTCCCGCACCTGGGGGATGGCGGAAGAGATGTCCTGCTCCGAGCGGGAGAGGATCTTCTTCTTCTCCTCTCCGGAGAGCGAACGCCAGTCGAGGATGCGCACATTCATATCGGCTACTCTACCGGGCCATGGTGCCGGCGTCAATTGAGACCCGAATCGAGCACCGGTTGCTCGGCCTCCAGCCAGTTCCTCCGGGCAAGCTCCTGGAACCAGAATGCGCTCTTGCGGAAGGTGCGGGCCTGGGTTGCAAAGTCCGTGTGCAGCAGCCCGAAGCGCATCAGGTGACCGAACGCCCACTCGAAGTTGTCCATCAGGGTCCAGTGGAAATAGCCGCGGCAGTCCACACCCTCCGCAACCGCCTTCCCCACCAGCGCGATGTGGTCCCGCAGGTAAGCGATGCGTTCCGGGTCGTCCAGGGGATCCCGCCCGTCCGCCCCGGGAAGAGGAAAGCCGTTCTCCGTGATGTAGCACGGAGGGTTGCCGTACTCGTCACGCAGCCGAAGGAGCGAGAGATAGATGCCCTTGGGATAGATCTCCCACATGGCGCTGCGCGGCGCGTGGGGATCCACGTATTCCCGGGCGTGCGTGTAGGGCTGCAGCAGGGACCAGCGGTAGACCGAGCGCTGATAGTAGTTTATCCCGGCAAAATCCAGGGAACCCTTCATTCCGGGAAGGTCCCTTTCGAAGCCGCGCGGCATGTGGCGGCCAACACGGGCGAGCACACTCCCTGGATAGGCACCGAGGAAAAAAGGGTCCATGAAGAAGCGGTTGAGCGCCTGGTCCATGAACAGCGCTGCCGCCCTGTCCCTTTCCCGGCCCGGATCCTTCGGGGATATCCAGATCTGCGCCAGGGCCATGCCCATCCGTCCTCCCGGAACCAGCGCTCTGACGGCCTCGCGAAGGCGCGCGTGGGACAGGAGCAGGTGATGGGCGCAGTGAAACATGCCGCTCAGGTCGTTCTTGCGGCCAGGAGGGAAGTATCCCAGGATGTAGCCCAGAGAGGCGAAGATCGACGGTTCGTTGACGGAGATCCAGGTCTTTACCCGGTCTCCCAGGTTCCTGAACAGGCAGGCGCCGTACTCCTCCAGGTGGTCAACGGCGGCGCGTTTCACGAAGCCGCCGGTCTTTTCCAGCCAGACGGGTTCATCCCAGTGGAAGAGGGTAAGCCACGGCTCGATGTTCGAAGCAAGCAGGCAGTCGACCAGGCGCGAGTAGAAGTCCAGGCCTTTCTGGTTGACGCGATGGGGCTCGGGGAATATCCGGGGCCACGACACGGAGAACCGGTAGGCGTTGAGCCCCAGCTCCTTCATGAGGCCGACGTCCTGCGCGGACCTGCGATAATGGTCGCACGCTGCGTCGCCGTTCGTTCCATCCCTGATTCTTCCCGGCCGGTGGCTGAACTCGTGCCAGATCGAAGGGCTGGCGCCGTCCGCGAGCGGGGACCCCTCTATCTGGTAGGAAGCTGTTGCTGCGCCCCAGAGGAAGCCGCGCGGGAACTGGATAGGCATGATTCCCTCCGAAGGCCGGATGGTAGCGTGCCGAGGGGCAGCGCGTCGAGATGCGGCTCGGCGCCCCCCACGCGGCTCCGCCGCGCTACGCATCCTTGGCTCGCCACCGGGATCGGAGTCTTCAGACGAGGTTAGGCGAACTGAGCCTCAAGATCCCCAAGCTACGCGAGGTGAGCTACTTCCCTTCCTTCCTGGAACCAAGGCGACCGCCTTCGTTCAGGATAGCCACACCGAGGCAGTTCGGCAGTGGCGGGAGTCGGCTATGAACCTCCGGACGCGGTTCCCGAAGGTCCAAGACCTGATGGAGAGGGCCGAAGTCGATGTGCTGGCGTTCATCGCGCTCCCGAAGGAGCACTGGCCACAGATCGCGAGCACCAATCCCATCGAGCGGCTCAACCGAGAGATCAAGCGTCGATCGCAGGTCGTCGGGATCTTCCCGAACGACGCCCCGGTACTGTGCCTCGTGCGCGCTGATGGCCGAGCAAAACCGATGAGTGGCAGGTCTTACGAAGGTACATGAGTCAAGAAAGTCTTCAGAAAGTCGGAGGACCGGGACAGGATCCACTCCCGGGCAAGGGGCCCGGCAGGGCCGCATAAACTCGGTTTGGACGAATTGGAGGGGTTATGGAAACGCTGAAGAATGGGCTACTTGGCCGATGACATGATCGAGTTCCGGCGACTTCGTCTTCTCAGAGAATTGGGTCGCCTCAAACCTGGGACGATTCAAAGCCTGTGCGATTCATGGAACCTGCATGGGTGCGAGCGTATTGTCTTGGGGAACATCCCAGTACTCTTTTGAACGCAGCGCTAAAGGCACTCTCAGACTCGTAGCCGAGAGAGGGCGCAATCTCAGCGATGGGGTCATGGAAGTCCATCAACCGTTCTGTTGCCTTGAACATCCGCCATTGGGTCACATATTCAATGGCCGAGGTACCAACGGTCGCTTTGAACCTCTGGGCGAAAAGAGAACGGGACATTCCCGCTATCCCGGCCAATCTCTGAAGAGTCCAGCGTTGGGCCGGGTCACCATGGATCGCGGTCAGCGCACGGCTGATTTTTTCATCGGAAAGAGCGAACAGCCACCCAGAAATGCCGTTGGAGCCTTCAGACAAGTAGACCCGCAAAGCCTGAATCAGAATCAGGGAGGCGAGGTGCTGTTCTACCAGGCTGCTGCCGGGTCGCGAGGTCCGCAGCTCACGCATCAAAAAATCGAGGGACCAATGAAAGGCAGGATCGATGGACTCTTTGCGGATATGAATGACGGGAGGCAGGAGATCGAGGAGAACATTGGCCTGGTGTCCAGAGAGGAGAAAGTGCCCTCCGAGGGTCAAGCTGTTTCCGCCTCCATTGAGAGTAACGATGTCACCATTATGCCGGATCGCCGACTTGAAGACCGCCACGTCGGTGGCTGGCAACGACGGGTCAGTCGTCAGACAACACGGATGTCCTCCCGTAAGCAACACGCAGTCTCCTGCATCGAGGTGCACCGCTTCCGGCGTTCCCTCCACCAACAGCCAAAGCTGACCTGAGACAAGAGCGTAGTACTTGATGCCTTCAAACCGGGGAAACTGTACCGAGTGGTCTCCACCCACATCAAAACCGCTGCAGGTGAAGCTGTGAGGCTTGAGGAGCGAAATGACATCAGAAAGTGGATCCACGAGTCCTCCTGGACGATCCCGACGATAATTTGGACTCAGGAATATAGATCGTACGAAGTCAAGGTACTACTTTCCTGTCAAAGGAGACAAACACATGCCATCAACCGATTCAGATAATTCAAAGCCGCTCCCAGAAGTGTCATTGCCTCTGAGTTTCAGTGCCCTTGCGATCCCGCGGACGGGAGATCCCGTGAGTCTTCAACGGAAGACCATTTCGTCCTTGGCCCCCGACGAGCTTTTCGTCCGGGTGAACTATGCTTCCATCAACAAAATGGATCCCATGTTGGCGAAGAGGAATCTCTTCCAGCTTCCTGAGCCCTACGTGTTGGGTTTCGACTTTAGCGGAGTGGTCGTCAAACGGGGGAGTGAGGGCCCTCAAGGCTTGCAGGTGGGCGATCCTGTACTCGGAAGCATCGGCAAGGGAGGCTGTTACGCCGAGTATCTAGTCGTCAAAGGCTATCCCGATAAAATCGCAGCTCGAGGGCGTGTGCCTGCGACCGAAGCCAGCACCTTCGGGATTGCGTTTCTGACGGCGTACGAGAGCCTCATCCTGTCCGGTGACATCCAGCGGCACCAGGGCAAGTGGATCTACATTGCCGGCGCGGGCGGTGGCCTCGGGCACTTTGCGGTCCAGATGGCCAAGATCCATGGGCTCAAAGTGATTGGTTCCGCCGGGCAAGCCGGCGACGACAGACCTTTTGCATCGACTGCAGGTTGATCACGTCATCGACTATTCCAAGCAGGACGTGGTGGATGAAATCTTCAAATTGACCAAGGGACGAGGCGTCGACGTGGTCTACGACTCGACCAACTCGGCGTCGTCCTACCAACAGTCTTCGGCGGTAATTGCTTCGGGTGGGGAGTACATCCGCCTGGGAACCGCCAGGCAGTTGCAGCAATTCGGGTTGGTGGATTTGTCCTCGGTGGTCGAAGCACGAGGGGGCAAAATGGTCATCGGCGACCTTGCACGATATACGACGGATCCCGAATTCCAGTCCCAACGAGCGAACGTAGCCAGGGGTTTGGAACAGGCCGTTCGATGGACGGAGGAAGGGAAGCTCAAGGCCGAAATCACCAAAATCGTTCCGTTTGATCCCGTGGCCTTGCAGCAAGCCTTTGAGGCTTTTTCCCGGGGCGAGATCAACGTGGGCAAGGTCGTTGTTCGGTGCTCTGAATAAGGAGGAAGTGGGTACTCCAAGCAAACACACGAGAGTCAGCGTGGTACTCAACTTCCTCGAAACCCCCCAAACTCTTTCTCAAAACCCATTCTCGCTTCGTGTTTCTCGTTTCCGGTACCCTGGGATGAGTTTCGAGAACCAGCCTTTTCCCCGATAACCTTTCATTAGTCGGAATACGAGAAATCGGGGTACGCGGTAGAATCTGACCCTCGACTCCACCCTACTCATCCCTGGCTCTGGGGCGCCTTCTGTACCGCGTTCGCGCGGAACGCGTACGGCGTACTCGCCGAACGGGTACTCCCGTACTCGCGTACCGCGTTCGCGCGGAACGCGTACTCGCGTACATCCCTGTGCTCGGCGCCCCCGCGCGGCTGCGCCGCGCTACGCATCCCTGGCTTGACTTCGAGGGCTTCTCTATTTACCTTCTTTCCAGTTGAATGTCTCCCGCAATCACAGCAATTGTAACTGGATAGTGGTTTTCCCGGGCGGCAAAAAAGCGGAAGAGCCGCGCGCCCGGTGAAGCTCCGCAAGCGACGCAGGAAGCGCCGCGGACGGGAGCGCCGGAAGCGACCAGGAGGTCGCTCGCGGGAGAGCAGTAAAGGAGAATAGAATGGCGAGAGTCATCGGAATCGACCTGGGGACTTCCAACTCGGCCGCCTCCGTGATGGAAGGCGGAAGGCCCACAATCATCCCGTCGGCGGAAGGAGCGGGGGTATCCTCCGGCAAAGCGTTTCCTTCATTCGTGGCATTCACCAAGGAGGGGGAGCGGCTGGTCGGGGAGCCCGCGCGCAGGCAGGCGGCCATCAACCCGGACGGCACGATCTACGCGGCAAAGCGGAAAATGGGGACGGACTACAAGTTCAAGGCGTACGGGAAAGAGTACAGCCCCCAGCAGATCTCTGCGTTCATTCTGCAGAAGATCAAGCAGGATGCGGAGGCATACCTCGGGGACACCGTGGAAGAGGTGGTCATCACCTGTCCCGCGTACTTCGACGACAATCAGCGCACGGCGACCAAGGATGCCGGTGAGATCGCCGGCCTGAAGGTCCTGCGCATCATCAACGAGCCCACCGCGGCGTGTCTTGCGTACGGCCTGGAGAAGGCGGGCAAGGAGCTGAAGATCCTTGTGTTCGACTTCGGGGGCGGGACCCTGGACGTCACCATCATGGAGATGTGGAAGGAAGGCGGCTTCAAAGTCGTCGCCACCAGCGGGGACACCCAGCTGGGAGGCACGGACATGGACAACACTTTCGTCGACTACGTGGTCAAAGAGTTCATGCGTCAGACCGGGCATCGACCTGAAGAAAGACACCATGGCCATGCAGAGGGTGCGGGAAGCAGCGGAGAAAGCGAAAGTGGAGCTTTCCAGCACCATGTCCACGGACATCAACCTGCCCTTCATCACCGCGGACGCGAGCGGCCCGAAGCACCTCACCATGACGGTGAACAGGGCCAAGCTGGAGGAGCTGATCGGCCCGATCGTCCAACGCTGCCGCGTTCCCCTGGAAACCGCGCTTCGCGACGCGCGCGGGGCGTTCTCCAAGGATGGAGTGCAGTTCAACGAGACCGGCGCGGACATCGACAAGATCATCATGGTGGGCGGTCCCACGCGCATGCCCATCGTGCAGAAGTTCGTTGAGGACTTCTTCGGCAAGAAGATCGAACGTGGTGTGGACCCCATGGAGTGCGTTGCCATGGGCGCCGCCATCCAGGCGGCCATCATCAAGGGAGAGGTCAAGGACGTCCTGCTCCTGGACGTCACTCCGCTGTCCCTCGGCATCGAGACGCTGGGCGGGGTGAGCACGAAGCTCATCGAGCGCAACACCACCATCCCCACGCGAAAGAGCGAGATCTTCTCCACCGCGGCGGACAACCAGACGGAGGTCACTATCCGCGTGCTCCAGGGCGAGCGGCCCATGGCCAACGACAACGTCGAGCTGGGCAGGTTCAACCTGGTGGGGATCCCGCCGGCGCCCCGCGGGGTGCCGCAGGTCGAGGTGTCCTTCGATATCGACGCCAACGGCATCGTGAGCGTGGCGGCCAAGGACCTGGGGACCGGCAAACAGCAGTCCATCAAGATCACGGCGCCCAAGAAGCTTTCGAAGGAAGAGATCGAGAAGATGGTGCGCCAGGCGGAGCAGTTCGCCTCGGAGGATGCCAAGCGCAAGGAAGAGGTGGAGGCCATCAACCAGGCGGACACCCTTGCGTACTCGGTGGAGAAGTCCCTCAAGGACTACGGGGACAAGGTGAGCCAGGCCGAGCGGGCGGACATCGAAGCGAAGCTCAACGACCTGAAGTCCGCCATCAAGGAAAAGAACGTGGATCGGATCAAGAAGGGCATGGAGGAGCTCACCAAGGCGTCGCACAAGCTTGCGGAGGAAGTGTACAAGCAGGCCGCCGGGCAAGCAGGGGGCAGGGCCGCAGCAGGGCCCCGGCCCGGAGGCCGGCGCGGGTCCCCGGGACGACGGGGGGAAGAAGAACGACGACGTCATCGACGCCGAGTTCCGCGAAGAGAAGAAAGACAAGTAAGGCACTGGCGGGTACGCGCGCGGGGACGGATGAACTCGTCCTGCGCCGTTCCTTGCCGGGGCCGTTTTTGATGTCCTATGTCGTCGAAGCGTGATTACTACGAGATCCTCGGGGTCAAAAAAGGCGCTACTCCGGAAGAGCTGAAGAAGGCGTACCGGGAGCTCGCGCTGCGCCATCATCCGGACCGTGTCCCCGCCGAGAAGAAAAAGGAAGCGGAGGACGCGTTCAAGGAAATCTCCGAGGCCTACGCGGTCCTCTCGGATCCCCAGAAGCGCGCGCTCTACGACCAGCACGGCCACTCCGGCATCGACCAGAAATACGGCCAGGAGGACATCTTCCGGGGGACGGACTTCAGCAGCGTCTTCGAGGGGTTCGGCGACGCGGCCTGGGCGGCGGGTTCTTCGAAAACCTGTTCGGAGACCTGGGCTTCGACATATTCAGCACGCGCGGCCGACGGCAGAGGGGCAGCTCCAGCAATGGGGCCGCACATCGCGGCAGGGACGTCGAAGTGGCAGTGCCCGTGACCCTCGAGGAAGCATATCATGGCACGGAGAAGACCCTCTCCATCCAGCGGGAAGGATCCGTGCGTTCTCTCACCGTCACCATACCTCCCGGCGTTGATTCGGGGTCCCGGCTTCGCATCAAGGGCGAAGGGGAAGCGGGGGGAGGCGGCAGCCGGGGAGACCTGTATGCCGTTGTCGAGGTCCCTCCTCACACCACCTTCCAACGCACCGGCTCGGACCTCCAGGTGGAACGCACCATAGGCTTGACCCAGGCAATCCTTGGGACGGAGATCCGCGTGCCGACCCTGAGCGGGGACGTCACCATGAAAGTTCCGGCCCGGCACCCAGAGCGGCAGCATCTTCCGGCTTCGGGGGAAAGGAATGCCTCACCTGAGAGGGAAGGGAACTGGGGATGAGCTGGTCAGAGTGAACGTGGAAATCCCCCGCCGCCTGACGGAGCGACAGCGGGAGCTCCTGCGGGAGTTCGAAAGCAGCGGCTCGTAACCCTCTGCGCTCAGCTTTTCGGCATCATCCCTTCGTAGACCACTTTTTCATCTCCATGCAGCGTGACAGTGAACCCGTCCTCCAGGATGGCCATGGCGCCGGGCACCGAGGCGATGACCGCGACATCGCTCGTCTTGCTTCGGATCTGCTCCTCGCTCAGGTACGAGGACTCTTCCAGGACGATGCCGCTGAGGCCGGTGAGGAGCGGCAGGAAATCCGGGGTCAGGAACCGGGCCAGGAGGATCTCCGAGCCGTCATGCTTCAGCCTGAGCTCCGCATCCAGGGCGTCCTCCACCCGCACGATCCTGCCCGGACGGTAGCCGCCGAAGCCGCGCTGCGCCCTTGGCCAGCACGTTGCCGACGAAGTGGACCCTGATGGTGTTGAGCATGATGGGGGAGTGCAGCGGGATGCCCGCCACGATGACCACCTTGTCGAATGTTCTTCACCAGCCCCTTTTCCATGGCGGCGGCGAGGGCGTTGTTCTGCATGGCATCGGAATCTTCGCCAAGATCGGCGAACAACAGGGGCACGATGCCCCAGTACAGGAGAAGCCGTCCGCTGCACGGCTTCGGACGGCGTGACGGCGATGATGTCCTGCGAGGGGCGGTACTTGCTGATCAGCCGCGGCGTGTTGCCGTGCAGGGTCGGGGCGATGATCGCCGGACGCGTGGATCTCGCGCGCCACCAGGAACGCGCTGCGGGTGACCGACTGCGCCATGTCCTCGCTCGGATCATCCAGGCGGAAGAACCGTGCGCACGCGTGACTCGTACTCGGGGGAGGCCTCCACGGTCCGCGCGATGGAGTCCATGACCTGCACCGCCTGCACGGGGTATTTGCCGCTTGCCGTCTCCCCGGACAGCATCACCGCGTCGGAGCCGTCGAAGATGGCGTTGGCGACGTCGGTGGCCTCCGCCCGCGTGGGGCGCGGATTGTAGATCATGGAGTCGAGCATCTGCGTGGCCGTGATGACGGTCTTGTTCTGGTCGTGGCACTTGAGGATGATCCGCTTCTGCACCAGGGGGATTTCCTCCGTGGGAAGCTGCACGCCCAGGTCGCCGCGGGCGATCATGAGCCCGTCGGAGACGCGGATGATCTCGTCGATGTTGTCCACGCCCTCCTGGTCCTCGATCTTGGCGATGATGTGCATGTGGGAGCCCTCCGCCAGCAGGATCTGGCGGATCTCCAGGATGTCGTCAGGCTTGCGCACGAAGGAGGCGGCGACGAAATCCATGTCCTGCTTGCACCGCGAAGTCGAGGTTGTCCCTGTCCTTCTCCGTGACTGCCGGGCAGCCGGCTCTTGATGCCGATGATGTTCACGTTCTTGTGGGACCCCAGCTGGCCACCCGTGCGCACGACGCACGCGGGTCACCCGGCCCTCCACAGCGAAAACTTCCAGGTCGATGAGCCCGTCGGCAATGAGGATGTGCTTCCCCGGGGCTGACCTGGTCCGGCAGGTCCTCGTAGGTGAGGCTGATCCGCTCCGCGGTGCAGGGGGAGTCATCCGCCGCCACCATGACCTCGGTCCCCGGGTGCAGCTCGATAGCTCCCGCCGTCCGCGATGATTCCCGTGCGCACCTCGGGCCCCTTGATGTCGATGAGAAGCGCCACGGGGATGCCCGTCGCGCCGGCTGGCCTCTCTCACCCTGGCGATCATGGCGGCGTGGTAGTCGTGGTCCCCGTGGGCCATGTTGAACCGGGCCACGTTCATGCCCGCCTCCAGGAGGCGTGAGAGGACCCCGACGTCCTCCGTGGCGGGGCCGAGCGTGCACACGATGCGCGTTTTTCTCACGCTGGCGATAGTAGGAAGGGAGCGGCAGGGGGTCAAGGTGGGGTGAGCACCGCACCCTTTGGGCGCGGCGGAAGAGAGCCAATGACAGCCCCCGCGATTATGAGCGCCATGGCGGCGGCGGAAACGGCGGTGAAGGGTTTGCCGCCGACTGCCACCAGCAGCAGCGTGGAAAGCAGCGGCGTCAGGTAGGAAAGGGAGCCTATCACCCGCGGGTCTCCACGCTTCAAAGAAGCATCCCAGAGGAAGAATGCCGTTCCCATGGGGCCGAGCCCGAGCAGGAGGAGAAACAGCCAGTCGGCGCCCTGGATCGCTCGAAAGCCCCCGGGGCCTGATTCCGCGAGAAAGACCCCGAGGGCCAGCAGGCCGGAGCACAGGCAGAACCCTCCGACGGCTCCGCTTCGAAACGGGGGAAGGCGCTTGGTGAGAAGTGAATAGAGGGCCCAGATCAGGGCCGCCGCGGCTGCCGCAAGATAGCCCGGAAGGTTGACGGCATCCAGGCTGATCGATCCGCCCGTGACAATCAGCCCGGCCCCCGCCAGCCCGGCCAGGACGCCAAGGATGTGCCGCGGCCGCAAGCCGTAGCCCCTCAGGACCACGGGAGAAAGGACGACAATCAGCAGGGGCCACAGGTAATTGATGAGGTTTGCCTCCACGGTGGGGGCGTTGCGAAACGCCGTGAAGAGAAGGAAATGGTAGCCGAATATGCCGCCCGCCCCGACGCAGAACGTCCTCACCGGGACCCTCCAGTCCCGTCACCCTGAGAAGCCCGATTGCCCCGCCGACGCTCAGGGCAACACCGGTGACGAGCAGCGGCGGCAGTTTCACAACACGTGATCCCAGGAGGGCAAGAAAGCCCCACAGCCCGATGGCGGAAAGAGCCAGGAGCGTGGCGGCCGGACCTCCGGGTAGTGTCCTTCATGCTCGTGCCGTCCACGCCGGGAGCTTCTCCAGGGCCTCGAGGACCAGCCGGGCACAAGCGTCGCGCTCCGCACCCACGGCATCGCTGCCCCAGATCCGGGAAAGGAGCTCCAGCGGAGGCCCGGGCTCTTTTTCCACCGCCCCCGCGAAGGAGAGAGCGGCAGCCGCGCCGAGCGCCATTGCCCGGGGCTCGATCCCCTGTTCCATCGCAATCCGCATTGTCCCAAAAAGCCGGTCACTCCAGCCGAGCTTTCTCACCGGGTCCCTGATGATCCGTTCCACGCTGTCGTGCAGCCACGGATTTGTCATGCGCTGGAGGAGGTCCTCGGCATATGCGGACCAACCGGGCAGGCGTAAAAAGCGGCTCTCCACCGGCCGCTCCCCCGTGTTTTCTCACGAGCGCTGCCCCGGATTCTTCCAGGAATGCCTGTCCACCCAGGGAAAGGAGTGCAAAGTCCTGCCTGATGGTGCTCATCACCGAATGGCCCCGGAGTCGGGCGAGGTATCCCAGCAGGGCGTGGATGGCGTTGTGGCCGTAGAGCTTGGCCTCCTCGAAGGGAAGCAGATCGGTCTTTTCCTCGAAGACCCGGATTCCCCGAACGAAGCCGGGCAGCGTCACGCGGGACACGAGTATCCTGTTGAACTCCTCCACCAGGACGCACTTGTTGAAACCGGGGACGAGAGGCGAGAGGCCCAGCTCCCTCATTTCTCTTTCCGAGCTGATCACTCCGCTCATTTTCCCGATGACCGTGTTGAGGACCTGCAGGCCTGAGAGATCACGGCCGGATGACCGGTTGGCAACTTCTTTCGAAAGCTTCTCAGCGGCAAAGTTGTCGTTTTCCGCCGTATAGATGATCCTCTGCCTGCCGGGGATCGCCCCCTCCGCCAGTATGGCCGCTATGGAGGAGTCGCCGCCGGCGGAATACAATGAGACGCTGGGGACAGCTGTGGCCATTTCCTCTGAATCACGGACTGCTGCAACCAGCTCTTTCCTGTCCGCCGGCACGCGCGGGTTGCAGAGCCTGATGCCGGACAACTTCTTCGCTCGAACCCCGTCACGGCCGGCGACGTTGATCGTAACCGAGCTCCCGTTTGTCCGCACGGCATCCACGAGCCCCTGGTCCACCTCCGCGACAGTCAAGCCATCGAAGCTGCCGGATTCGATTGCCTCGCACAGCATCAGGCCCGCCTGGATTGGTCCGAAGCCGAACCCGACAAAGCGTCTGCCCCTTACCGTTTCTCCCATGCCGCGCAAAATAGCACGGGAAGGAAGGCGAGAAAAGCGGCCCGCTACCAGTCGATGGCGATTCCAGCCGACAAAGTGACCTGAACGTTTCCCAGGGGGTAGCTGCTGATGGATGGTGCCGGCGGCGAGGTCATGAAAGGCGCGTAGGACACTTTGCCGGAAACGAGAAAGCCGCTGAGATCGAGGGACAGGCCCGCGGCGACAAAGGGATAGATGGAAAGGTACAGGTTGCCGGTGGCATCGCCCGTCCACTGATCCAGATACACACGCCCCGCGCAGCCCACCCCGGCCTGGATGAAAGGGTCCAGGAAGTATCCGCTTCGGAAGGGGTGGTAGCTGAGGAAGAGCGGCTGTGTCATCCAGTCCACCCACCAGGGCCCCTGCGGCGTTCGAGAGAAGCTTGCGCCGTACTGTCCTCCGAATCCCACTCTTCCAATGATCACTTCCCAGCCCACGCCGCCGAAGGGGGGCTGGCCGGGGCTCGAGAAAGTGTCTATAATCTGCTGGGCGCTGGGTCCCTTCAAATAGTCCGCTTGAAGGTTGCCCGTCAGGTGAACGGAACCCGCGAATGCAGGGGTCCCGGATGCGGCAATGGCCAACGCGAGCATCGCGGCGGTGATGGCAAAAGCCCTGAACTTCATGAAAAGCCTCCTCCGAAGATCGTGATGTAATTTCGAACACCGGGTGCGCGGCCGAGTGTCACGGCGTGGCGTTTTTCGTGTTACAGAGATTGATGAGCGGGAGAAGAAGCTTTTGGCAGTCGACGTGGAGAGTCTCTACAGGAAGTACGGGCCCATGGTGCTCCGCAGGTGTCGTTCTCTCCTGCTCGACGAAGAACAGGCCCTGGACGCCATGCAGGAGACCTTCGTGAAGCTCATCCGCTATCGTGAGAGGCTCACCGACAAGGCCCCTTCCAGCATGCTGTACTGCATCGCGACGAACGTGTGCCTGAACATGATGCGTAGCTCGCGCCGCCGGCCCCAGTCTGCCGGTGACGACGCCCTGGATCGCATCGCCTCCTCGGAGGACGTTGAGGCGCGCGTCCTTGACCGCCATCTCCTGGACAGCATCTTCGGCAGGGAGCGGGCCTCCACCCGGACCATGGCTGTGCTGCATTACGTGGACGGCATGACGCTGGAGGAAGTCGCGAAGCACGTCGGGCTGTCTGTGTCCGGGGTGCGGAAAAGGCTGCGCCTGCTCAAGGAGCGCACCCGCGCCCTGGGGGAGGCGTCGCCGTGAAGCGGATATCCGATCTTCTCCTGGAGCAATACGTCCTCGGTGAGCTGCCTCCGGAGGTTGCTGGAGAGGTTCGTGAGGAGCTCGCACGGGATCCTTCCCTGCGGGCCCGACACGAGTCAATCATCAGGTCCGACAAGGAAATCCTGGAGCGTTACCCTCCGGCCGACATTGCAGAGTCCGTTGGAGCAAGGCTCCGGGAAAAACAGAAACAGCCGGCGGATGACAGACCGGCAGATGGAGAGCAGGCCGCCGAAGGCCCAGGCGGAGGGAGCGGCGGAATCTCATCCAGCCTGGAGCCCGCCGGGCGTTGGGCGCTGCAGCTGGCAATCGGTCTTCCCGCGGCTGCCATTGTTCTCCTGGTCTTTTCATTCTTCATTTTCCGTGAACGCCTGGCCCCGGACGAAACCAGGATGAAAGGCCTCTCCCCCCATTTGACCGCGTTCCTGAAGACCGCGAAGGGCGCGCAGGACCTCGCCCCCGGTTCCCTCGTTGGACGGGGCGACGTGATCCAGCTCAGCTACACAGCCGGGGAAGCCAGGTTCGGTGTCATCCTCTGGGTTGACGGGCGCGGGGCAATCACGTGGCTCCTGCCCCCGGGCTACAACGGGTCCCCGCGCGGCGCTCCGCTTCTGGACCGGCAGGGACAGGTGATCCTTCCCACCGCATACGAGCTGGACGATGCTCCGGGGTTTGAACGGTTCTTCTTTGTCTACTCGGAGAATTCCTTTGACGTGGCCGTCGCAGCGGACGCAGCGCGCGCTCTTTCTTCGCGCGCGGGCTCCGCCGAAAAGCTGGACCTTGCCCTGCCTGCGGGGGTGAGGCAGTACTCCCTTCTCCTGAAGAAACGGGGCCCGACGCCATGAGGACCCGGGCGCTCCTGGCCGCGGTCCTTGCATGCGCCGTGCTGCTGCCTGCCGCCGCGGAAGAGCCGCTTCCCCTGCGCAGGTTCGCCCTCGTCGCCGGCTCCAACGACGGCGGACCCCAGCTTGTGCGCCTGAGATACGCCGAGTCTGATGCCCGCTCGTTCGCGGACGTCATGGAGGAGCTGGGCGGGGTGCGCTCGGAAGACCTGGTGCTCGTTGTCGGCCCGGACCTCTCGCGGTTGCAGTCCGCGTTCCTCCGCGTCCAGCAGATGGTGAACGCCGTCTCGGGGAGCCAGGAGCGCAGCGAGCTCATCGTCTACTATTCCGGGCATTCGGATGACGAGGGCCTGATCCTGGGGGCCGAGCGTTTTGCATGGGAGGCGCTCAGAAACCAGATCAGCGGCATCCAGGCGGACGTGAAAGTGGCTATCCTGGACTCCTGCTCTTCCGGATCCCTTACACGGGCCAAGGGAGGAGTGGCTCGGCCGGCATTTCTCTTCGATGCCTCCGCGGACATGAAGGGCCACGCGTACCTGACATCGAGCTCCGCGGAGGAGGCCGCCCAGGAGTCCGACAGGATAGGCGGCTCCTTCTTCACGCATTACCTGATCTCGGGCCTGCGGGGAGCGGCGGACACGGTGGGGGACGGGGTGGTCACGCTGAACGAGGCGTACGCCTTTGCCTTCCAGGAAACGCTTGCCTCCACGGAAAAGACGCAGTACGGACCCCAGCATCCGGCCTATGACATCAACCTGACGGGCTCGGGCGACCTGGTCCTCACGGATCTCAGGGCCGCCTCCGCGCGGTTGGCCGTTGCTGAAGACGTGGCCGGCCGGCTTTACTTGCGCAACGACCGCGGGGCCCTTGCCGTGGAGCTGAACAAGGTGGAAGGTCAGCGCGTGGAGCTGGGCCTGGAGCCGGGCACCTACAACGTCCTGCTGGACGCCAGGACGGGCCGGCTGGGCACTCAGCTTCGCATTGCGGCGCACCAGCGTTCCCTGCTCTCACTCTCCTCTTTTCACAGGGTATCGGTTGACCGGGCTGCTGCCCGGGGCGGGGCCGGGTATGCGCCTGCGGATGGCCAATCGGAGGATCAGACCCGGCAGAATGACCCCGTGGCGGCGGCCGCCGCCATGGGGGCAGCGGTCGGAGCGGCCGTCGGAAAGGCAGTTGCGACGGCAATCACGACAACGGTGGACGCCGTGGGTGGGCACCGCTCCTCCTCTGCTCCGCCGGATGAGGGGGCGCCGTCGCCGGCCGCCACCGAGCAGAGCTCACAGGACCAGCGCTACCAGCCGTTCCACTTCACCCTGCTGCCCGACATCACTGACGGGGTGTTCGCTTCCCGGGACAACCATTCGATCACTTTCAATCTCCTCGTCGGCGTTTCCTCATCGACGCACGGATTCGAAGTGGGGAGCCTTGCCAACTTCGAGTCGCGCGACATGGTGGGATTCCAGGCAGCGGGGCTTGGCAACGTGGTCCTCGGGGACACCAGCGGCTTCCAGGGCGCCGGGCTCGTGAATATCGTTGGCGGCGATGTGAGATTTGTCCAGGCGGCGGGTCTGGCCAACGTGGGGATGGGAGACGTTCACGGCGCGCAGGTCGCAGGGCTCTTCAACTGGGCCAAAGAGGGGGTCTGGGGCGCCCAGATATCGGGCATCGGCAACTGGGGCGGCGATGTCAGGGGCCCGCAGATCAGCGTGATCAACATAGCGGACACGGTGTCAGGAGCGCAGATCGGAATAGTGAACATTGCCGGGCACGTTTCGGGGGTCCAGGTCGGAATCGTGAACTTCTCTCGGGAGATAGACGGCGTGCCGCTCGGGCTCGTTTCCATCGAGGAAAGAGGGCGGCACAAAATGGATGTCTGGTGGGACTCGGACGGGAGCTGGAACGGCTCCATCTCCCTGGGCAGCAGGTATTTCTACACCGTTTTCAGCGCTGGATGGGTTCCCTATTCCGCACCCGCCGCGTGGACCCTGGGGGCCGGCGTCGGTGTCCGCGCGCCCCTGGGCCGTCTCTTTGCCGACATGGATGTGTCAGTCCTTGCCGACCAGGGCTCTTTCAGGGAAGCGGCAAGCCCGAACCCTTCCGACTTCCATCCAAGGCTGCGCGCCGTGCTGGGGATCCCGATTTTCGGCGAGCTCGCAGTCGAGGCGGGAGTTGTGGTGAAGATGAACCTGCCAGACGGCGTGGTCTCCACGGTCACGACGTACACCCCGGAGCTGATCTGCGGACTTCAGATATAGCGATTCACCGCGATCTCGGGCGCCTGTCCTACAACTTTCGGACGGTGATCGGTCCGCTGGTCGTGGTGACATCCATGCGGCCGGAGCCGCTGCCCACCCTTCCCTCGAGCCAGTTGCGCCGCTGCTCCGTGGCCGCGAGGGGGAGCTCACAGGAGATCCCTCCGCTGACTGAATGCAGTGAGACAATGGCGTCGAGACCCGAAGGCGCGTCCAGCCCGACTCCGCCGGACACGGTGCGCACGCTGACGGAGCCGCCCTGGTCCAGGGACGCGATCCGCCCTTCGATGGACCCCGACACCGTATGCGCGTCCAGCCTGCTGCCGGCGAACACGAACTGAACCGATCCGCTGGTGGAGGATGCGTCCAGGTTTCTTGCGCCGCTGGTCTCAATGGAACCTGATATCGTCGAAAGATTCTGATCGATGCCCTCGCCCACGCCCCGCACCGTGACGCTTCCACTGACAGAGTGCGCCTCGATTGTCTTGATCCCCCGGGGCAGGGTGATGACGAAGGAGACCGTACCGGCGCTCATGACGAATCCGCCCGCGTGGCGCTCCTCGATCAACAGCCGGTCACCGCGCTTCTCAATGGCGACGTTCAGGTTTTCCATTGCCGCGGGAAACATCGCGGTTTTCACGGCGTGGATCCCTACGTTGCTCCCCGTGTCGTTGCCCGGCGTGGGGCCCTGGATGTCGATCCCGCCGGCGATGTTCCGGATCTCCACCGTCGTAAAGTCGCCGGAAACCTGTTCCTCCTTCTCTTCCCGCAGCCATCCGCCTCGTTGAAAAGACCTTTCGTTCCAGAACCTTTTCATCTCAGGGCCGCCCGCCGGAAAGGAGAAGGCTCGTCCGCGGAAAATGAGGGCAATGCTGGCAATGACCACGACGAGCACCATCGCCCCCATGGTGATGCCGACGATGTCTATCGGGCTAAGTCTTGTTCGATTCATCCATCTTCTCCATTTCGCGCCTTGCCACGCGGTCCACGAGGGTACCCGACTGGTAGAGGAAGGCGGAAAGGAAATGCGATGCCACTCCGATTCCCCATCCGAGGGCGGGCCACAGCCACCACTGGTATCCGCCCCAGGTCACGTTATTGATGAGGGCCAGCCCTCCGATAACCAGCAGGTAGATTGCCGCGTGGCGTATGAAGCCCACCTTCCGTTCGGCGATCTTTCTTGCCAGCTTGTACTTCTCATTCGCATCAGACATCGCTGTCCCCCTCGCGCTGTAAGTTGGTTCCATAGTGCAACACCGAAAGGCGTCTTCACAGTCCCCCGCGGCCGGGCTATAAATGGCGCATGGCAAAGCGTTCGGACGGGTACCTCCTGGGGTTCGACATCGGAAGCTCTTCCATAAAGGCGGCGCTGCTGGAAGCGGAGACCGGCAGGCTTGTTGCATCAGCATCATCGCCGAAAACCGAGCTCGCCATCTCGGCTCCCCGGCCGGGGTGGGCGGAACAGGACCCCGCCCTGTGGTGGGACAATGCCGTTGCCGCCGCCGCTGCTTTGAAGGCGGCCGCCGGAAAGGAGTACGGCGCCGTCGCGGCCATCGGCATCTCCTACCAGATGCATGGCCTGGTCGTCATGGACAAAGGCGGGAGGGTCCTTCGGCCCTCCATCATCTGGTGCGACAGCCGGGCGGTGGACCTGGGGGAACGGGCGTTCAGGGGGATCGGAGAAAAGACCTGCCTCTCGCGCCTCCTGAACTCACCGGGCAACTTCACCGCCTCCAAGCTCGCCTGGGTCAAGGAGAACGAGCCGGACGTGTTCTCCCGGGTCAGCACGTTTCTCCTCCCGGGGGATTGGGTTGCCTTCCGAATGACGGGGGAGGCCTGCACCACCACCTCGGGTCTCTCGGAGGGGGTGCTGTGGGACTTCACCACGGGCGGGAAGGCCGACGTGGTTCTTGACTGGTATGGCATCCCCGGCAATCTGGTGCCGGAGGTCCGCCCCAGTTTTTCGACGCAGGGGGAGCTGTCAACGGAAGCAGCGAACGCTCTCGGCCTGGCAAAAGGGATACCCGTCTCCTACCGGGCAGGGGACCAGCCGAACAACGCGTTTTCCCTGCGGGTGCTGGATCCCGGGGAAGCGGCCACCACGGCCGGGACCTCGGGGGTCGTCTACGGCGTGGCGGGCAAGCCGTGCTACGACCGCCTCTCCCGCGTGAACACGTTCGTCCACGTGAGTCACACCGAGTCTGCGCCCCGCTACGGGGTGCTGCTCTGCGTCAACGGGACGGGAATTCTCAACAGCTGGATGAAACGCATCCTGGTTGGTGACAGCGGCGCCGTCTCCTACGACCAGATGAACCGGGTTGCAGCCCAGGCCCCCATTGGCGCGGAAGGGGTGACGATCCTCCCCTTCGGCAACGGCGCGGAGCGAACGCTGGAAAACCGGACTATTGGCAGCTCCCTACTGGGGCTGGATTTCAACAGGCACGGCATCCCTCACCTGCTGCGCGCCTCCCAGGAGGGCATCGTTTTCGCTCTCCACTACGGCTTGAAGATCATGCGGGACATGGGCACGGAGGCAAGGACGGTGCGCGCCGGCCATGCGAACATGTTCCTCAGCGCCATCTTCCGGGAGGCATTCTCGACCGTGACCGGGGCTCGCGTGGAGCTGTACAACACTGACGGCTCGCAGGGCGCCGCGCGCGGCGCCGGGCTCGGGGCGGGCATGTACCCGAGCAGCAAGGAAGCCTTTGTCGGGCTGACGGCAGTCATGACGGTGGAGCCTGATCCCGCCAAGGGGCCCGCCTACCAGGAGGCATACGGGAGGTGGGAGCGCGCCCTGGAAGCTGCCATGCGATAGGCGGGGGCCGACCTATCGGAGGGGAACGCCCGCGTTCAAGGGACTCTCTTTCTTGCCGGCCCCGATTATTTTCCGGCCGTTCATGAAGACGTAGTCGATGCCTTCAGGGGTGCGGTTCCCGTCCGGGGATGCCCTCACGTTCTCCCAATCCAGCACGACAATGTCCGCGGCCAATCCTTCCTTGAGCAGTCCGCGGTCACGGAGGTCAAACCTCTCCGCAACGGCCCCCGTCATCCTGCGGACGGCTTCCTCCAGAGGCAGGACCTTCTCCTCTCGTGAAACCTGCAGCGCCCGCACCAGCCCACAAAACGCCGAGGGGTTGTCTCCACCGAGGCGCTCAACCGCAGCCCCGGTCATGAAAAGGCAGGCCCGATGCCGCATGAGCTCCGTCAGCAGCTTGTCGTTTCCCATTTTCTGGCAGAGAAGACGCGCCCGACCGCCGCTCCTCCGCGCTATCTCGATCAGCGCATCAGAGGGGCTGAGCCGGCGAAGCCGCGCAATCTCCGACAGCGGCTTGCCGTTGTATTCCGCCATGTCCTGGGTCATCGTGTCGGTTATCCGTAGATCTGCCGCTGACATGGCAAGCTGTCTCCCGGATTTGCGGACTTCTTTGCGGAGAGTCCGCAACGCTTCGCCATCTTCGAATGCGGCCGCTCCCCTGGCGAGGAACCATGGTGACAGCGCCGTGCTGACACGGGTCACTGCTTCGTGGACGGCGCAAGTGTCGAACCTCACGTCCAATCCGTCGGTGAGGGCCTTGTCGATGAGTCGAAGAGCCGTCTCCGCGGTGCGCCAGGTTCGGGAGCCGAGAAACGCAAGGTGCGAGATCTGGAGCCTGACCCCCGTCTGTCGGGCAAGATCCAGCAGCTCCCGCAGCGCCGCGATGTTGCTCGGTTCGCTGAACGAGCGCCGGGATCGTCCCGGGGCCTCGGCGCAAACGCTCCGCGGATGAACGGACAGGATCCTCCCGCGGTGCTTCACCAGGAGCGCAATCTCCTTCAGCTCCTCCGGGCGCGCAAAGAGCCCGGGCGCCAGGTGCAGTCCCACGGAAACCCCGCGGGCCCCCTGCTCCATCGCGATCTCCAGGAGGCGCAGCAGCTCCTTTGACTCGTAGGGATGAAGCGGGGACGGGTCCAGTCCGCGGATGGACGCTCGACTGGAGCCGTGCCCGGCCATCAGGGCGAGGTTGTGGCTTGTCCCCGAACCCTGGAGCCTCTCGAACAGCTCATCCACGGTGTCCCACTGGAGCGCCAGCTGACCGCTTGAAAACGGGTTGTCCGCCACCTGTTCCCGCCAACGTGAGCTTTCGCGCAGCCCGGCCGGCGCCCATCCGCAATTGCCGCCGATCACCGTCGTAATGCCCTGGGCCAGGAAGGGGTACCTCAGCTCGTCATGTCCCTTGAGCGGCAGGTGCCAATCCAGGTGTGAGTGCGCATCGATGAACCCGGGGGCCACCACCCGGTCGGTGCAGTCGATCATCACGCCGGTGGTTCGGATGGGGCGTGCGGAGATGCGATGCACGCGGCCGGCGCGGATGAGGAGGTTGCCGACAACCGGCTTGTCCCCTGTCCCGTCCACGATGAGGCCGTTTTTCAGCACCAGGTCCTGGTTTTCCCTGCCGGCATCCCGCTTCATGCGTATTCTCCATCTATATCACACGCGGTACAGAATTGACAGGGCGAGGATTGTTTTGTGAGGCTTTACTGCAACGCTCTCATGCGCCGGCGCCGGATTCAGGCGCGCGCCGGCTTGTGCATGTGAATCCTGATGCCGAGTGCGATCAGGAAGATGCCGAAGACGATGGCGTAGAGTCCCAGCAGCCAGACCAGGCCCAGGATCCCGGCGCCGGGGAAGACCATCAGGATGACGGCGAATGCGATGGAAACGAGCCCGGTAAGTATCCACCAGAGCTCGCCTTTGATCTCCTTGCGCATGCGGATGGCCCCCACTATCTCGATGATGCCGGTTGCGAGGCTCCAGGCCGCGATGTAGAAAAGAAGGCCGATGGCGGTGACTCCCGGGGAGAAGAAGGTGATTATCCCTATGCCGATCCCCAGAAGCCCCTCGAACAGGAGGACCCACCGGTCATCCCGCTCTTTCCGGCTTCCTATTGCCTTGATCACGAGGAAAACGCCGTCAACGAAGGCGTAGGCGCCGAAAACGATGATGAGCGCGGCGAGGGTGATCCCCGGCCAGACCCAGGCCAGCACACCGAGCCCAATGGCGAGGATCCCCCTGATGAGGAAGGCCCACCAGTAGCGAGACAGCGCTTCGATCATGCTGCATCTCCTTTCACGCGACGCTCACTCGGGCGCACCGCCAGCAGTCCCCGGGACAGGTCATTTGTCTGGCGCTCGATCGAAAGATACCGACGTTCACGGCAACGCGACCACAGAATTGTCGAACCGTTGTTTGTTGCCAGAACGCCTCACCAGGGGTACTTTCGTTGAGACATGAGAAGACTGTTGCTGCTCTTCCTTTTTCTTGCAGTTTTTTCATCCGCCTGCCTGTCTTCCCAGTCCCTGGTTGGCACCTGGGTATCCACGGAGCACTCCCTGGTGAGCCTGAGATTCAGTCTGACCTTTTACGAGAAGGACTATCTCATAAATACTTCCTTCGGGCAGACAATCGGCACGTACTACTGCACGACAGACAAGATCTACTTCAGCCCCACGAAAGCGGGAATCAACGGCGGAGACATCGGGAAGAACGATACGTGGAGCTACAGGTTCGCTGACGAGGATTCCTTCTCCATGAGCAGCGGCATCATCACGATAAGGCTCGTCAGGGCAGGCTCGAAAGAATGGGAACAGGCTCAACGGGAAGAGGCCGCGGCGGGCCGCCATGGCAGGTAGGTCACCTTTCTGTTTGCTGGAAAATCGCCTAAGATATCACCCATGATCGAGTCGCGGGAATAGGATCGAGTCGCAGGAACAGCATGGTATTCGTCGTCGGCGCCGTTGCAATCGACCTCGTTGCCGTCAAGGAAAAGTTCCTCGAAGGCACGTCCAACCCGTCTGACATCCGCCTGGGGCTTGGCGGCGTGGGATACAGGATATTCAGCAATCTCGACGCCCCCCGGAAGTTCATCACGGCTCTCGCGAACGACCCCATTTCGCGGTGGGCACGGGAGGCCCTGGAGGCGGATGACGGCGTGGCCATCCAGCGCGTGAGGGAGAAGGATGCAGGCCCGCCCTTGTACCTTGCGCTCATGGAGAGCGGGAGCCTCAAAGTCGCCGCATCGGATTTCAGGATCGTCGAACAATCCCTGTCCGTTTCCTTTGTCGTGGAGCAGATCGGAGAGCCGGGGCCGCGGGACTTCCTCATCCTGGATGCAAACCTTTCTCCCGCGGTGCTTGCCGACCTCGCACGGAGATACTCGGCAGGCACCCGCGTCATCGTCGAGCCAGTGTCAGTGGAGAAGGCCGCCCGCCATGCGGATGCCCTGCGGGACTTGTTCCTTCTCACCCCGACAGAGGAGGAGATGGCCGCCCTGGCGGGAGGAATTCCTCAAGACTATCGCCGCGCCAGAAGGATCGGTTCACTGCTGGTCACACTCGGGAGGCGCGGGGTGCGGTTGTACGATGATGAGGGGGAGGAGGCAATCTCTCCGACCCTCGTGGTGGATGCCCCGGACACGACGGGTGCGGGGGACCTCCTGCTGGCCTCACTCGTTTCCCGGGTGCATGCGGGAGAGGGCGTGCGGACAGCCGTGCGCGGAGCCATGCAGGCCGTGGAGCAGAGACTGCAGGCAGGAGACCTCTTGTGACAGACTTTGTGTCCCTCTCTCCCGAGGTGGCGCAGGCCCTGGCGGACCACCGGCCCGTTCTGGCCTTCGAGTCCACCATCATCAGCCACGGCATGCCCTATCCCCGCAACATGGAGACGGCCCAGGAAGCGGAGCGACTGGCTCGGGCTGCCGGCGTTGTTCCCGCCACAATCGCCGTCATGGACGGCAGCGTTGCAGTTGGCCTCTCGGAAGCCCGGCTTTCCCGGCTCGCCACGGAGAAGGACGTCCTCAAGGTGTCACGGCGAGACCTCGCGTGGGCGCTTGCGGCGCGCCGGACGGGCGCGACAACGGTGTCTGCAACCATGCTCGCCGCCAGACTGGCCGGCATCAGCGTGTTCGCGACGGGCGGCATCGGCGGGGTCCACAGGGGCGCCCAGGATACCTTCGATATTTCCGCTGATCTTGCCGAGCTTGCTTCCACGTCGGTCCTCGTGGTGTCCGCCGGGGCAAAAGCCATCCTGGATCTGCCCCGGACTCTGGAAGTGCTGGAAACCCTCGGTGTCCCCGTGATCGGCTTCGGGACCGCGGAGTTTCCCGCATTCTATTCGAGGTCCAGCGGCCTGCCCCTTTCCCTCCGCGCGGACACCCCTGCCGAGGCTGCGGCGGTGCTTCGGGCCCAGCGCGCCCTGGGTCTTCCCCAGGGCATCCTTGTGGCCAATCCAGTCCCCGCGGAGTGGGAGATTCCGCTCGCAACCATGGACGCCTGGATTCGCCAGGCCCTTGCGGACCTGCGGAAACGCGGCGTCACGGGGAAGGCGGTCACGCCGTTTCTCCTGTCACGCATCGTCGAGCTTTCCGGAGGCAAGTCGCTGGAAACGAATGTGAAGCTCTTTCATCACAATGTTCGGCTCGGAAGCGCAATAGCGGCGGACCTTGCTCGAACGCCCTGAGGTGCAGGAGATATGCAGATGCAGAACCGCATCGAGGCAATAGATCAGTACCGCGGGATAGCGATCATCCTCATGGTCATCGCAAACTACCTCTTCGATGTGACAACCATACCTGGTTGGCTCAAGCATGCGCCGGACATCGGGCTCACCGTCATCGACCTGATAGCCCCGTTCTTCATATTCGCGATCGGGCTCACCTACGGCGCCTCGTACCGCGCCCGCGTTGAGCGCGACGGGGCGGCACGGACGTGGGGACACTTCCTGCGGAGATGGCTCGCGTTGATCGGCATCGGGGCCATCATCTCCGCCGGCGAGGTCCTGGTGGGCAAGAACGCGAGCCCCATCAGCTGGGGCGTGCTGCAGGCAATCGGCGTGGCCGGCATCGTCACCCTGCTCGTGATCCGCGTGCCGCCGCTGTGGCGCGCGCTCATCGCGCTGGTGATGCTTGCGGCCTACCAGCTCCTTCTGGACAACCTGTGGCTCTCCACCGTGCTGCACTCTGAGCACGGCGGCATGGAGGGCGCCGTTGCCTGGTCAGCCATGCTCATACTCTCCAGCGTGGTTGCCGACGTGTGGCGGAGGAATGGTTCGAGCGAGCTCGGCGTTGCCTGGCCCAGCGCGGTGGCTCTTGCGGCCGGCCTCCTCCTGTCTCTCGTTGCTCCCATCAGCAAGAACCGCGTCTCAGCGAGCTACGTTCTGGTCAGCCTCGGGGCGAGCGGCCTTCTCTTTGCAGTTGTGCAGTTTGCTGTAAGCCGGCTGCGCTTCCGTCCCGCGTATCTCAGGTGGTGGGGAATCAATCCGCTCCTGCTGTACGTGATGCACTACCTGCTGCTTGCCCTGGTGGTCCTCCCGGACGCCCCCTGGTGGCACGTGCAGGCCTCCATTCCCCTTGTGGTGGCGCAGGCCGCGGGGATCATAGCCATTCTGAGTGTTGCCGCGTGGCTCCTCTCGCGACGGAAGCAGCCGTTCTCCCTGTAAGCGCGCTTCCCTGGGCGCGTAGTCGCGCTTCCCTGGGCGCGTCATGGCTTGCGGTGCTTCTCCATCCATGCAAGGACGAAGTCAGCCACTTTCTCCCTGTCCAGATCGTTGTGCAGCTCGTGTCTCCCGCCCTCCCAGACCTTCAGCGTGACGTCCCCGGAGAGACGCTCGGCAAAAGCGATGGCCTCCTTCGGGCTCACATGGTGGTCGTCGGTCCCCTGCATCAGGAGCAAAGGCAGCGGGAACCCGGTCTGACGCCTGATCCACTCACCTGCGCGAAGCAGCTCCGCCCCGAGGCGAACGCTGACTCCTTCCTGAAAAAGGGGATCCTTCTTTGTCCGCTCAATGACCGCTGAATCCCGTGAGAGACTCTCCCAGGGTACCTCCGTCGTTATGATCGTCCTGGGAACGATCCGGGAGAGCACTTTGCCGCCTGCTGTCTTCAGCGGCGACAGGGGTGTCCCGGGAGCCAGCAGAGGACTTGTGGCAATGACGCCGTCAAGCGACGGGGAGCGGCGCAGCACGTAGTACAACACCTGTTCTCCGCCGAGACTGTGACCGTACAGGAAAAGAGGCATGCGGGGAAAACGAAGCCTGGTCTGCTCGATGTGCCTGTCGATGTCTCCCATCAGGTCCTCGAATGACGAGGCGTAAAGCCGTGGCCCTCCCGTCCTGCCGTGGCCGCGCAGGTCGAACGCGCTGAGCGCGTAGCCCGCCGCCGGCAGCCTTTCCACCAGCAGGGGGTAGCGGCCCGAGTGCTCTCCCAACCCGTGCACCAGCGCGACCACCGCCTTCGGCGTTCCCTCCGGCGCCCATGACTGCGCGAACATCTCGAGACCGTCCGCCGCCTTCCATGAATACTCCGCATGTTTCATCAGGGAACCCCCTTTTCCGGATGCCTCGGATTCTACTATGATCCGACCAGGTCCGCCATGCGAAATATCATCACCGTTGCCATTGACGCCGCCCGGGAGGCCGGGACATTTCTCCGTGAAAGCCATCACACGTCGCTCACCGTGGAGACCAAGGAAGACAGGAGCCTCGTGACCAACGTTGATCGCGAAGCGGAACGGATCATCGTCTCACGCATCGAAGCCGCCTTTCCGTCCCATGACATCATCGCGGAGGAGAGGGGACAGACCTCGCGGGGCTCGGACCACTGCTGGGTGATCGATCCCATGGATGGCACTCACAACTACATCCGGGGGATGGGGATCTATGGCGTCTCGATCGGCGTGATCCAGCGGGGCTCCTTCGTTGCCGGGGCCATCTTCATACCGGAGACCGATGAGATGTATGGCGCAGAACAGGGGGCGGGATCCTTCCGAAACGGGAACCGCATCCACGTCTCCCGGCGATCCGACCTTTCCGCCTGTACCATGGCTTTCGATTCCGAGCTTCGCCAGGAGACGCCTCGCAAGCTGCGCGTGCTGGGAGAGCTCTGCCCGCGCATTTTCAACATACGGCTTTTCGGCTCCACGGCCAGAAACCTTTCCCACATCGCGGAAGGAGTCCTTGACGGGGTGATCGAGTTCTCGGACAAGCTCTGGGATTTTGCCGCCGGCGCCGTGATCGTCACCGAGGCGGGAGGACGGATGACCGCGCTTCGACGGAGCGGCGCTGACCCCCGGTGATACCGCCTACATCGCGTCCAACGGGCTCGTCCATGAATCGCTTGAAAGAATCGCCAACTCTGCATAAAGATGCGCGGCGCTCAAGTTTACAAGCAGCGCCGGGATGTGGATTTTTCTTGCGCTGAATGATTTTCGGGAATAGAATGGCGCATCCACCAAAGGAGATGCTCAACATGGCGGAACTCAATCCATTCAAGATCGCCCAGAAACAGCTGGACACCGCGGCCGCCACGCTCGGCCTCGACGAAGGCGACCCACCAGCTCCTGCGCTGGCCCCAGCGCGAGCTGCAGGTGACCTTTCCCGTTCGCATGGACGACGGGTCCGTCAGGATCTTCCACGGCTACCGCGTGCAGTACAACGGCGCGCGCGGCCCCACCAAGGGCGGGCCTGCGCTGGCACCCGGATGAGACCATCGACACGGTGCGCGCGCTTTCCGCGTGGATGACGTGGAAGACGCGCGGTCGTCGACCTGCCCCTGGGCGGAGCCAAGGGCGGCGTGACCTGCAACCCCAAGGAGCTGTCCACCGCGGAAAAGGAGAGACTGGCCCGGGCGTACATCCGGGCCGTCGGACGGTTCCTCTCCGAAACGCAGGACGTCCCGGCTCCCGACGTGTACACGACACCCGAGATCATGGCGTGGATGATGGACGAGTACGAGACGATCATCGGCCAGCACAGCCCCGGCGTCATCACGGGCAAGCCCATCCCGCTGGGCGGGTCCGCGGGCCGCGGGGACGCCACCGCGCGCGGCGGCATCTACGTTACCCGCGAGGCGGCAGCGAAGCTGGGCCTGGACCTCAAGGGCAAGGCAATGGCCATCCAGGGCTTCGGGAACGCCGGCCAGTACGCCGCGCTCCTGGGCTCGGAGATCCTCGGGCTGAAGCTCGTGGCGGCCTCGGATTCCCAGGGCGGCGTGTACAACGCCAAGGGCCTGGACGCGAAGGCCCTGGTGGACTACAAGCAGAAAACCGGCAGCCTGTCGGGGTTCCCCGGCGCGGAGAGCATCTCCAACGAGAAGCTCCTGGAGCTGGACGTGGCGGTGCTCTTCCCCGCGGCCCTGGAGAACATGATCACGGACATGAACGCGGCGCGCATCAAGGCGAAGATCGTCTGCGAGCTGGCCAACGGGCCCACGACCCCGGAGGCGGACGCCGTCCTCTACAAGAACAAGGTGTTCGTCATCCCCGACTTCCTCGCCAACGCGGGCGGCGTCACGGTGTCCTACTTCGAGCAGGTGCAGAACGCCTACAACTACTACTGGAACCTCGACCTGGTCTACAGCAGGCTGGATGAGAAGATGACCAAGGCGTTCCACGACGTGTACGCGATGCACGAGCGGCACAAGGTGAACATGCGCGAGGCTGCCTACCTCGTCTCCGTGAGCAGGGTGGCGGAGGCCTGCAAGCTCCGCGGGTGGGTGTGAGCGAGAACTTTCTCCCGCGCACCCTCAGCCCGATCAAGGGCTACCGTCTCTTCCGGAAGATCGCGCGGTTCCCCGAGCTGCTCCCGCAGATGCGGAACACGTTCCTGGAAGTGCTGCTGGAGCGCGGGATCACCACGCCGGAGCAGCTCGCCGCCCTGGCGGCCCGGCAGATGCGCGCCGACGGCGTGGAGGACACGGAGGCCAACCGGGCCGAGTACACGGATGCGCTGATCGACCTGCTGTTCGCCAACAACCTGAGCCCGGAGGAGGTGGAGAACTAGGTCAACCTGGTGCGCAAGCGGGACAGGTGCCAGGAGCTGGGCCGGGTGGTGGCGAGCGACCATGCCAGCGCGCTCACCATCTGGCGGGCCCTGCGCGAGTTCTGCGACATCCCCAAGGGGGAGCTGTACATCTCCCGCGAGGAGGCGGAGGGCATCCGGGTCTCCCTGCTCTCCTACTACATCTCCAGCCAGCTCCCGTTCATCGGCATCGCCAAGAACCACGTCACCATCCGGGACATCGACACCGTGCTGGGCAACACCATCGGCCACGTCACCTACCCGGGGAAGCTGGGGGGCAAGGCGGCGGGCATGATCGTGGCCCAGAAGATCCTCCTTCCCATCCTCAGCGAGCGTGACCCGGAGTTCGAGAAGTACATCGCGGTGCCGGACACGTGGTACATCAGCTCCGGCGTATTTTCGGATTTCATCGACAGGAACCATTTCTACGTTTTCCACACCCACAAGTACCGCGACCGCGAGGCCATCGACGAGGAGTACCAGCGCGTCGGGGGGCTGTTCGAGAAGGCCGACTTCTCCCCGGACGTCGTGGAGGAGTTCCGCGGCCTGATCCGCCAGATCGGGGAGCACCCCATCATCGTGCGCTCCTCCAGCTACCTGGAGGACAGCTTCGGCCTCGCCTTCTCGGGGAAATACCAGTCCATCTTCCTCGCCAACCAGGGCGAGCGAGGAGGCGCGCCTGGCCGCGTTCATCCGCGGCGTGAAGACGGTCCTTGCCAGCATGTACGGCCCGGACCCCATCATCTACCGCCGGGACCACGGCCTCCTGGACTACAACGAGCGCATGGCCATGATCGTGCAGAAGGTCGTGGGCCGCAGGTTCGGCGACTGGTTCTTTCCCCTGGCGGCCGGGCGTCATGTACTCGTCCAACTCCTGGGCGTGGAACCCGAAGATCAGGAAGCGCGACGGCCTGGTGCGCCTGGTCTTCGGGCTGGGAACGCGCGCGGTGGACAGGGTGGGCGGGGACTACCCGCGCATGATCCCGCTGAGCCATCCCTGCTTCGGCCCGAGGTCACCGCGGACCAGATCCACAAGTACTCCCAGAAGATGGTGGACGCCATCAACCTGCGCACGGGCACTCTGGAGACGGTGGACTTCCGCACCCTGGCCGCGGAGACGCGGCCACCCGGACCTGTTCCTGGCCGTCTCCGTGAACGCGGACGGGGAGATGCGCGCCCCCCTGTTCCGGACGCAGGAGCTGCCGCCCGCCTCGCTGTGCCTCACGTTCGAGAACTTCCTTTCGAAGTCCGCCGTTCGTGCCCCTGGTGAAGAAGGTGCTCGCCACGGTGCAGGCCGCCTACGGGAGGCCCGTGGACATGGAGTTCGCCTGGGACGAGGAAAAGCTCTACATCCTCCAGTGCCGCTCCCTTTCGCTGCGGCGGGAGATGGAGCGCGTGGTGATCCCCGGCGGCGTCCCGGAGGAGGACAAGCTGTTCGTCTCGACCCAGGGAGCTCTCCAACGCTGTGGTGACGAACATCGAGTACGTCGTGTACGTGGATCCCCGCGCCTACGACCGCTCTGGACACGTGGAGAAGAAGCACAGGGTCGGGTGGGCGGTGGGGCAGCTCAACTAGCGGCTGGCGGGCAAACGCTACGCGCTCCTGGGCCCCGGGCGCTGGGGGAGCAACGACATCAACCTCGGCGTGCGGGTCACCTATTCCGACATCAACAACACGCGGCTCCTGGTGGAGATCGCGTTTGCCCGGGACGGCTATACGCCGGAGGTCTCCTACGGCACGCACTTCTTCCAGGACCTCGTGGAGGCGGACATCGCCATGATGCCCCTGTATCCGGACGCGCCGGGGTGCATGCTGGGGGAAGGGTTCCTCCTGGGAGCGGAGAACTCTCTTTCCAACCTGGTCGAGTCTCTTCGAGATCTCGGAGACGTCATGCGCGTCATCCACGTCCCTTCCGCCCGGGAAGGGAAGATGCTTCACGTCTACCTGGACGAGGAAAAGCAGGAAGGGATCGGCATCTTCGGGCCGCTCATCGAGGCCGGCTGAAGATTGCCACCTGCCAGAGACCCGGTGAGGAAGCGCCTCTCGAGCGTCAGTCCGCGGGACCCCACAAAAGCCTCCACCCTTTCCCTTCGATGCACGTAGGTCTTGAAGTCTTCCATCCCGACCCAGAGATTGAATGCCCAGTTGATGACCCGGGAGACCCACATGTCGCTCGGATAGACGAGGCCCAGGGTCCTGCGCGCTTTCTCCGCCGACAGCGTGAGGAGGGACTCCGCATCGGGGTAGCAGCAGACAACCTTGTCCAGCACGACAAAGTCCGCGGGGGCGATCTCGGGGGCAAGGTCCACCAGGTCTCCGTGAAGATGCTTCACACGATCACGCACGCCGCGGCGGGCGGCTTCTCTTTCAGCCGCCTTCAGGAAAGCCCGGGATGCATCCACATCCGTTGCTGAGCTTGCTCCCGCGGCCAGAAGCGCCAGGTGCGCGGCGCCCACGCCGCCGCCGACGTCCAGGACGGTGCTCCCGGTCACTCCTTCACGGATGAGCTCACGGACGAGCCGGCGGGTCGTCATGCGAGGCCCGCGTTTTCGATAGCGCTTCAGCTCGTCTTTGGCGTGTTCGGCGTCGAACATTTCCTCGATTCCGGCGCACTGTTTGCAGCTCATCTTGCGTTAGAATATGACTTCCAGTAGGATGCCGTGTCAAACGGTGCTCGCGGGGAGGGGTGCATATTTCGACTCAGCAGTGGATTGCACTTGGTATTTTCGTCCTTTCGTATGCTCTGATCATTTCAGAAAAAGTAGACCGCACAATCGTCTCCATCCTTGGAGCGGTCCTTGCGTTCATTCTTGTCCTCGGCCCCAGCCAGGCTCTCCAGTACGAGAACTGGGAGACCATCATCTTCGTCTTCGGAATGATGATTATCGTGGAGGCGCTGAGCCTCTCGGGTTTCTTCCGCTGGCTCGGCCTCCATGGCGCGCGCTGGGTGAAGCTGGACCCCGTGCTGCTCTTCATCCTGCTGCCGCTGCTGACCGGGTTCCTTTCCGCCTTCATGGGCAGCATCGCGGTCATGCTTTTCATGTGCACGTTGACCCTTGAGCTGGGGGAGATCATCGGGATCAATCCGCTTCCGCTCATTCTCTCCGAGATAGCGGCGTCAAACATCGGCGGGGCCTCCACCATGGTGGGTGACCCGCCCAACGTCATCCTGGGCACCTATTTCCAGCTCTCCTTCCTCGACTTTCTCAGGAACACCGGGCTGATTGCCCTCATCGGGTTCGTGGTCAACACCGCCTTCTTCATCTGGTTCTACCGGCGGGACATCTTCGCGCCGCGCAGGCGGCTCAGGGAAGATCCGCAGAGGCTGCAGCGGCAGGTTGACTCCCTGGAGCCCAGGAGGGCGGTCCGCGACCAGCGCCTCTTCGCGGTGGGCCTTGTGGCAATGCTGTATGTCACGGTGGCTCTGCTCACCAACGGCGTGACGCACCTGTCGGTGGGCATGATCGCCATGACGGGGGCGCTGGGTGCGCTGCTGCTGGGCGGCAGGGAAATGGGGAAGGTGGTTCAGAAGCTGGACTACTCCACGCTTGTCTTCTTCGCCGGGCTGTTCATCATTGTGGGCGCGGTTGAGCACGCGGGTCTGCTCACCATCGTGGCGAACGGGGTGAGAGAGCTGTCAGGGGGAAGCTTTTTCATTGCGTTGTCCATCGTCCTGTGGGTGAGCGCGTTCGGCTCCTCCATCGTGGACAACGTCCCTTTCGCCGCGACGATGGCGCCGCTGCTCAGGCACCTGGGCGGGGCGCCCGGGTTTCTCGATTGCCCCCCTGGTCTGGTCCGCGTCGCTGGGGACGGACATCGGGGGAAATGGGACCCCGATTGGCGCCTCGGCGAACGTCGTTGCGGTTGCGACGTACGAGCGCACCACGGGAAAGAAAATCGGCTGGGGCTACTACTGCAAGTCTTCCTACCCGGCCATGATGCTGGTCGTTCTTGTCTGCAACCTGCTCATCTACTTATTTCATATCCGTTGAAAAGTATCCGTTGAAAAAAGAATGCCGGCCCCGGTGGCCGGCATTCTGAAGTCCTCAAACAGCGCTACTTCCTGTCCGGCATCGACATCATGCCGTCCCAGGTGCTCACCTTTCCTTCCCGCGCTTCCTCCTCGGACCACCAGTGCGACGTGACGCTCTTCAGCTCCGTGTAGAACCGCACGGCGTCCGTCCCCATTGCATGCAGGTCCCCGAAGAAGGAGTTCTTGTGCCCGGTGAAGCCGATCATGCCGAGCGGCACCGGGATCCCGACGTTGATTCCCACCATTCCGCCATGGGTGCGGCGGGAGAACTCGCGGGCATAGTAGCCGTTCTGCGTGTAGATCACCGAGCCGTTGGCGAACTCGTTCTTGTTCATCAGGGCAAGGCCTTCCTCGAAGTCCTTCACCCTCTTGATGCAGAGCACCGGGCCGAATATCTCCCGATCCCCGATGGTCATTCCCGGCTTCACGTGGTCGAAGAGGGTCGGCCCCAGGTAGAAGCCCTTCTCGTAGCCCTTCACGCAATGATTGCGTCCGTCCAGCACGAGCTTCGCGCCCTCTTCAACGCCCTTCTGGATCCAGTTGATGACCGACTGGCGATGGTCCGCGTTCACCAGGGGCCCGAGCTGGCTGGTCTTGTCGTACGCGGGTCCGACCTTCAGCTCCTTCATGACTTTGACCAGCGCCTCGACGAGCTTGTCGGCAATGGCCTCCTCCACCACTGCAACCGGCAGCGCCATGCACCTTTCACCCGCGCATCCGCACGCGGAGTTCACGATGCCCCGCGCCGTCCGCTCCAGGGGAGCGTCCCGCAGAACGAGGGCGTGGTTCTTTGCCTCCGTGAGGGCCTGCACGCGCTTCCCGTTGGCTGCGGCGGTGGCGTAGATGTGCCTGCCGATGGAGGTCGAGCCGACGAACGTGACGCCCTTGATGTCGGGGTGACGGAGGAGGATCTCCGCCTCATTGCGGGAGCAGGTCACGAGGTTGATGACGCCCTTGGGAAGCCCCGCCTCCTCCCACAGCTCCATGATCCTGACCGCGGACTGCGGCACGAAGCTTGCGAGCTTCAGGACAAGCGTATTGCCGGTGGCGATGCACAACGGGGCAACCCATCCCATGGGAAGCATGGCCGGGAAGTTCCAGGGCACGATTCCCGCAAATACGCCCAGGGGCTCCATGTACTGCACCGTGTCGTGGCCCGAGGTGATGTTCATGATTGCCGGGCCCTTCATGAGGTGGGGGATGCCGCAGGCGAACTCCACCAGCTCCGTCACCTTGACCGCGTCACCCACCGCTTCATCGATGACCTTCCCGTGCTCTTTTGCAACGAGCAATGTGAGCTCGTCGAGGTGCTTGTCCAGGAGGCCTTTCATGCGGAAGAGGACCTGGACCCGCTTGCTGGCCGGAGTATCGGCCCATGCCGGAAAAGCGGCAGAGGCCGCCGCAATGGCTTCCTCCACTTCAGACGGCGTGCACTGGGGCGCCTGTGCGATCACCTCGCCGGTCGACGGGTCGTAGCAATCCATGTACTTGGAGCTCTTGGACTCCTTCCAACCTCCGGCGTAATAACGCAGCTTCCTGACAGCCTGCTTTTGAACAGTCTGGGTCTGAGGCATATGGCTCTCCTTGTTTCGCTTGATGATCAGCGGGATTGCAGCATGATACCACCTGCGGCATGAGCCGTCAACGAGAATATGCGGCGGGCTCTCCGTGTCTCTCCCGCATCTTTATGAATTTCTTGAGAATTTTCTTGCTTTTTGAGGGGGCCCATTTTATAGTGAGCTACTTCGCTCTGTTGGTCTGCCAGTCAGAGGAGCGAGCTCCCATGGACTACCTGACTGGGGACAGGGTGTCACCAGCCGGAGAATAATTCCAAGCCACTAAGAAACAAAGGAGGTTTCCATGGCGGAACAGATGTATGAGCTGCAGCGGGATGTCTCGCAGAACCACCGGCTCTACAACAAGGACCTGGCGCCCATTGAGATCAAGCGGCGCAAGTGGGGCACCTACAACTTCGCTGCGCTCTGGATCGGTATGGCGCACTGTGTCCCTACGTATCTGCTGGCAGGAGGGCTGATCGCCCTGGGCATGGACTGGAAACAGGCCCTGTTCACCATCACCCTGGGCAACTTGATCGTCCTGGTCCCGATGCTCCTGAATGCACACCCCGGCACGAAATACGGGATTCCCTTTCCCGTCTTTGCCCGCGCCTCGTTCGGGGTTTTCGGGGCGAACATCCCCGCCCTCCTGCGCGCCATCGTGGCCTGCGGATGGTTCGGGATCAACACCTATATCGGCTCGCTTGCAATCGACATCTTTCTTGGCAAGCTGATACCGGGATGGAGCGCCATCGGAGGCGCAACGACATTCGCCTTCGGAATGACGGTGCATGGGGCCATCGCGTTCATGATCTTCTGGATCTTCCAGATCTACATCATTCTCCGCGGCATGGATGCGGTGCGCGTATTCGAGAACTGGGCGGCACCTTTCGTCATCATCCTCGGCCTTGCCCTGGTAATCTGGATGATCACCGCCGCCAAGGGCTTCGGTCCCCTTCTTTCGCAGCCCAGCAAGTTCCACAGCTTTGGCGACTATTTCAAGGTATTCATTCCCGCCCTGACCGGCATGGTCGGGTTCTGGGCAACCCTGTCTCTGAACATCCCGGACTTCACCCGGTTCGGAAGAGGCCAGAAAGAGCAGATGATCGGGCAGGCCATCGGCCTTCCCCCGACCATGCTGGTCTTCTCCGCGTTTGGCGTCATCATCACATCCGCATCAGCCATCGTGTTCGGTGAGGCCATCTGGGACCCGGCTGTGCTCCTGGGCAAGTTCAGCAACCCCATCACCCTGGTCCTGGCGCTGGTCGGTCTGGTAGTTGCCTCCTTGTCGGTGAACATTGCCGCCAACACCGTCTCCCCGGCGAACGACTTCTCGAACACCATCCCCAAGCTCATCAGCTTCAGGACGGGCGGAGTCATCACGGGGATAATCGGCATCCTGATCATGCCCTGGAGGCTTCTTGCTGATCCCAGCGGATACATCTTCGGCTGGCTGGGAACGTACTCGGGCTTCCTCGGACCCATCGCGGGGGTCCTGATCGCCGACTACTGGGTCATCAGGAGGACAAGGCTCAACCTGGATGATCTGTACACGGAAAAGGGAGAGTATGCTTTCTCGCGGGGCTTCAATATCAGGGCAATCATTTCCCTTGTCGTCGGCGTGATTGTTGCTCTGATCGGTCTCGTGGTGCACCCGCTCAGGTTCCTCTTTGACTACGCGTGGTTCGTCGGCTTCGCGGCCGCGTTCCTGACTCACTGGGCCCTGATGTCAGGGCAGGTTGCGGCGCCGGCTCGGCGGACCCCGGCAGCAAAGCCTGCCTGATTCCGGGAGCCACCAGGCTCACAAAAAAGAGCGCCGGGTCACCCCGGCGCTTTTTGTTTACGCGGTCCGTGGCCTCAATGTCCCTGGCGCGCTCGGAGCCCCTGGACTCGGCGCGGCTCCGCCATCCCTCGCGCGCCCTCCGGGCGTGCTATGGGCTAGGGCAGCTGCTCGCCGATCTCGGCATACAGCTCGGGCCGCCTGTCCCTGAAGAACTGCCAGCCGTCGCGGACCTCGCGGATCTGCTCGAGGTCCAGGTCTGCAACCACGACCTCGTCCTTGTCCTCCGAGCCCTTGACCAGGATCTTTCCGCGCGGATCCACGAAGTAGCTCGATCCGTAGAACTTGCCGAACTCCCAGGGCTTCTCCAGGCCGACGCGGTTGTTTGCGCCGATGAACACGCCGTTGGCCACCGCCTGGGCGGGCTGCTCGAGCTCCCACAGGTACTTGGATTTGCCTTCCGTTGTCGCCGACGGGTTGAAGAGGATCTCCGCGCCCTTGAGGGCCAGGATCCTGGCGCACTCGGGGAAATGGCGGTCGTAGCATATGTAGATCCCCACCTTCGCATACGCGGTCTGGAACACGGGGAAGGGAAGGGTGCCGGGCTTGAAGTAGAACTTTTCCCAGAAACCGGGGTAGGTGTGCGGGATGTGCACCTTCCTCATCTTGCCAAGGTATTTTCCGTCAGCGTCGAGAACCGCGGCGCAGTTGTAGTACACGCCCTCCTGCTCCATCTCGTAGATCGGGAGCACGAGCACCATGCGGAACTTTTTCGCGAGAGGGGCCATCCTTTCCGTGATAGGGCCAGGCACGGGCTCGGCTGTCCGATACCACTTGATATCCTGTTCTGCGGCGAAATACGGGCCGTGAAACAGCTCCTGCAGGCAGAGGATCTGGACTCCCTTCTTTCCCGCATCCTCGACGAGGCCGACGTGCTTCTGGATCATTGCCTCCTTGATTTCCTGGAGGGAACCCTCGTGTCGGGGGGTGGAGGCCTGGATGAGTCCGCAGCGAATGACTCGGGGCATGGGTAACTCCTTTTGGTAGATCTTGGTGGCTCATTATAGAATGAATGAATTCCATTCGGCAACATTTTTATTTACAACCGGCCTTCGACGTCGTATACTGGGGCGGTCCCGCAGGGGATTCGGCATGATGTATCGGCTCCGTGTGGCGTGCGCAACACGGGGTCCCACGGCCCTGCGACGGACCGGAAATAAATCCTTTCTCCGAAGCGCATTGATCCACAGCTTGCCCGTGCGCAGGAACTCTTTCCGCCCGGCAGGCGATGAGATTCTTCTTTTCAAGGAGGCTCCACCGTGAGCTACGCCGAGCGCTTCAAAGTGATGGAGAAGGGCCTGGATCTGGCCCAGGCCATGGCGGAGGCCGACCGCTGTCTTCTCTGCCATGATCCCCCCTGCTCCCAGGGATGTCCCGCGGAGACAGACCCCGGCACTTTCATCAGAAAGCTGCGCCTTCGCAACGTAACGGGCGCCATCCGCACGGTGAAGGAGAACAACCCGCTGGGCGGCGCATGCGCGGTGTTGTGCCCCACGCCCCGGCTGTGCGAAAAGGCATGCAGCGCCACGGGCATTTCCCGCCCCGTTGACATTGGAAAGATCCAGAGGGCGTTGATCGAGCATTCCTGGAAAACCGGTGCACCGGCCCTCCAGAAGGCGGCTGCGCGCCCTGAAAAAGTTGCCGTTGTCGGTTCCGGGCCGGCGGGACTCTCCTGCGCCGCCGAGCTGGCACGGCACGGATTTGCCGTCACCGTCTTCGAGGAGCGCGCGGAGCCGGGAGGCGTCATCCGCTACGGAGTTCCCGCCTACCGGTTCGACGCGGACTTCCTGAAGCATGAGCTTGCAGATATCGAGTCGCTGGGCGTGAAGTTCGTTTGCGGCACGCGCGTGGACGGGGCCAGGGGCGCGGAGAAGCTGCTCTCCCAGGGATACCAGGCCGTGTTTCTTGCGCCCGGCCTCTGGGGTGCGGAGAGGATTCCCGGAGGAGACGCAACGAAAGGCGTGTATTCCTCCGTGGAGTTTCTGGCCGCTCTTCGCGAAGGCCGCATTGCCGAGATGGCCGGCCAGATCGAAGGCAGGCAAGTGGCCGTGATCGGCGGTGGAAGCGTTGCAATGGACTGCGTCCAGTGTGCCCTCAAGCTGGGGGCGCAGGATGCGTTCCTGGTCTATCGCAGGTCTTTCTCCCAGATGCCGGCTGAGGAGGATGAGCGGCTGGCCGCTCTTCGACTGGGCGCTCATTTCCTGGCGTTGAACCAGCCCGTCAAATACCGGGTGGACGCGAAGGGAATGCTCACAGGCATTACACTCGCCCGCACGCGCCTGGGCCAGGAGGATTCCTCCGGCCGGCGCGCTCCCACCGAGATCCCCGGATCCGAGTGGGTCCTGGAAGCCCAGATCGCAATAGAGGCCATCGGCAACAGGACGGATTCCGCGGACTGGTCGGGGGCCATCAAGGTGGACCGCACAGGCCTCATCCTTGCGGACTCCAGGACGCGCAAGACATCGGCAAAGACGATCTTTGCCGGCGGCGACATTGTTCGGGGGGCGGGTCTCGTTGTGGAGGCCGTGCAGGATGGGAAGCTTGCGGCCCGCGCAATCCGGGAAGCTCTGAGCTGAGGGGAGATGCCATGACGACAAAAAACAAGACCGATATTTCCGTGAGCTTCTGCGGCGTGACTTTCAAGAACCCGTTTCTTCTTTCCTCTTCTCCCGTATCCAACTGCGCGGAGATGGTGGAAAGGGCATTCGAGCACGGGTGGGGCGGAGTCAGCTACAAGACTCTGAACTCGGACCGCATCACCATTGTCCATCCCTCACCGCGCATGGCGCCGTATCACTACGAAGACAAGCACCTCGTGGGCCTGCAGAACGTGGAGATGACCTCCGACCGTCCGCTCAAGGACAATCTTGCGGATTACCTCTACCTGAAAAAGAAGTTTCCCGACCGGCCCATCATCGCGAGCATCATGGGGTTCTCCAACGACGAGTGGGCATACCTTGCCCGGGCGGCGGAGGACCACGGGGCGGACATGCTGGAGCTGAACTTTTCCTGTCCCCACATGTCGGTGGAGGGCTCGGGATACAAGGTGGGGCAGGCGTTCCACCTGCTGGAGAAGTTCACTACCACGGTCAAGAATGCGGTGAAAATCCCGGTCCTGGCCAAATTGACGCCCAATATCACGGACATGACGGAGCCCGCCCTCTTCGCAAAGAAAGGCGGTGCTGACGGCATATCGGCCGTCAACACGTTCCGGGCGATATCCGGCATCGGGCTGGACGACCTGGTGCCGAAGCCCAATGTCTTCGGAGTGGGCGCCATGAGCGGATACTCGGGGGCGGCGATAAAGCCCATCGCGCTGCATTTCATTGCCGAAATGGCCCAGTGCTCCGATCTCGACCTTCCACTGTCCGCAATGGGCGGAATCGAGACGTGGATCGACGCCCTGGAGTACATCCTCGTGGGGGCAACGACGCTCCAGGTGACCACGGGCGTCATCCACTATGGGTACCGGATCGTGGAAGACATGATCGAAGGAATCACCGATTACATGGTTTCTCGGGGAATCACGAGCATGGCGGACCTGATCGGCAAGAGCCTGCCTCACCTGAAGGAAACTGACCACTTCGACCTGAAGCGCCAGGGGGTCGCGCAGTACGACCTGGAGAAGTGCGTGGGCTGCGGGCAGTGCTATATCGTCTGCCACGACGCGGGGGGCCAGGCCCTCGAGTGGGAGGCTGACAAGAGACGGCCGAAGCTCGACGAGGACAAGTGCCTGAGCTGCATGATCTGCAACTTCATTTGCCCGGTGCCGGAGCTGATCACGTACAAGGAAAAGCCCGCGGGCTGGGAGAGACGGCATACTCCCATGAAGGAAGCCGCGCTGCAGAAGCAGGTGAAAGTGGCGCCGTTCCAGGGCGCATAGGAGGAGGGTGGGCCATGAGCGTACTCTTGAAAAACGGGCTTGTCGTCACGTCCACGGGCTCGTACGTCGCTGACGTGTTCGTGGACGGTGAGAAGATCAAGTCAATCGGGACGGGGCTGTCCGTGAAAGCGGATGACACGGTGGACGCAACGGGGAAGTACATCCTCCCCGGCGCCATCGACCCCCACACCCACATCGAAATGCCGTTTATGGGGACCACGTCCTCCGACGACTGGAAGACGGGGTCCGTCGCTGCTGCCTGCGGCGGGACCACGACGATCATCGACTTCAGCCTTCAGGGCAAGGGGGAGATGCTCCAGGACGCGGTGGAACGCCAGAAGGGAAAGGCGAACGGCAAGTCGGTGGTGGACTTCAGCATCCACCCCGGAGTCACCGACGCCCGGCCGGAGGTGATCGAGGAGGTGAAGAAGGCAATCCACGAATACGGGACCCCGAGCTTCAAGATCTTCCTGTTCTACGACTTCCGCGTGGACGACTACACCATGATCCGTCTCCTGGAGGAGACGAAGAAGCACGGCGGCCTGGTCCAGGTGCACGCGGAAAGCTTCGACATGATCCGCAGGCTGAACGAGCAGTTCGAAGCGGCAAAGACGCTGGATCCCATCCACCACGCCTGGGCGCATGCGGCGCTCGCGGAGGAAGAAGCGGTGGACAGGGCGGCAAAGGCCGTGGAGTTCACCGGCAGCCGCATCTATATCGTGCACCTCTCATCGAGCCGGGGCCTGTGGAAGATCAAGCAGGCCCGTGACAAAGGCGTGCGGATCCAGGCGGAAACCTGCCCGCAGTACCTGACGCTCACCGAGGACAGGTACAAGGAGCCGAACTGGAACGGGGCGAAGTACGTCATGTCTCCCCCGCTGCGCTGCCAGGAGAGCCTTGATGAGCTGTGGCTTGGCCTCAGGGATGGGGACATCCAGACCATCGGGACCGACCACTGCCCGTTCAACTTCAAGGGGCAGAAGGACATGGCGGGGAAGGATGACTACAGGAAGATCCCCAACGGCGCGCCCGGCATCGAGACCATGCTCATGCTCATGCATACCGAGGGAGTTGTGAAAGGCCGCATCACGCTGGAGCGCATGGTGGACGTCCTGTCGACCGCCACGGCGCGGATGTTCGGCCTGGCAGACAAGGGCGCCATCGCGGCCGGCAAGGATGCCGATATCGTTGTCTTTGATCCAAAACGAAAATTCACCATCACGCAGAAGAAGCTGCATCAGAACGTGGACTACACCCCCTGGGAAGGCTTCGAGATGACGGGAATGCCCGACATCGTGTACTCTCGGGGAAAGCGCGCGGCCGAATGGTCCGGGGACCAGATGAAGTTCGTCGGTGAGGTCGGGCGCGGCAGGTTCGTGAAGAGGCAGCCCCTCTCCCCGTTCTAAGAATGGCAAGCGGCGCCTCCCCGGGCCGGGGGGGCGCGTTCTTTCTCACCCTGACACGGAGGAATACCCATGGAAACAGGCAAGATGAGGGTCAATGGGGCGCGCCTTCGGGCGAGCCTCGAGGAGATGGCAAAGATCGGCGCGACCCCCGCGGGCGGGGTTCACAGGCTTGCCCTTTCGGATGAGGACAAGCGGGCGCGCGACCTTTTCGTGAAGTGGCTGAAGGAGATCGATTTCACGGTGACAATCGACGAGATGGGAAATATCTTCGGCCGCAGGCCCGGGCAAGGACGACACGCTGGCCCCGGTCATGTGCGGCTCCCATGTCGACTCGCAGCCGAAAGGGGGACGGTTCGACGGCATCCTTGGAGTCATGGGGGCCCTGGAGACCATGCGGACCATCCACGAGAACAGGGTCCAGACGGAGCGGCCCCTCGTCATTGTGGATTGGACGAACGAAGAAGGATCGCGGTTCGCCCCCGCCATGATAGCCTCCGGCGTGTGGGCCGGCGCCCTGGAACGTGACTGGGCGTACAGCCGCACGGACATCAACGGCAAGAAGCAGGGGGATGAGCTTGCCCGAATCGGGTACAAGGGCGCGGCGCCGGCAAAGAAATGGACCACCCACGCCTACTACGAGTACCATATCGAGCAGGGTCCCACGCTGGAGAGGCTGGGGAAGACTATTGGCGCGCCCAAGGGCATCCTCTGCCTCCACTGGTACGATGTGTACCTGCAAGGGGAGGCGAACCAGGTGGGACCGACCCCCATGGAAGGCAGGCACGACGCCCTGTGCGCCGCCGCGGAGATGATCCTGGCGACAAACACGCTCCCTGACCGCATGAAAGGCAACATGGTCGCAACGGTCGGCGAGATCCAGAACGGCCCCAACTCGCGCAACATCATCCCGGACAAGGTCCACTTCACCGTTGACATCAGGTCGTGGGATGACGACCATGCGCTGCGGGCCTGGGAGCTTTTGAAGAAGGACTTCCAGGAGATCGCGGCTCGACGCGGCACTCCCATCCGCATCGAAGAGACCTGGCAAGTCCCCCATGCGCCCTTCAACGACAAGCTGGTCCAGAGGGTGCTGGACACGGCGAAGGAATTGGGGTACTCCACCCACCATATGGTGAGCGGGGCGGGGCATGACGCGAGCTACATGAACCAGGTCTGCCCCACGGCCATGATATTCGTGCCGAGCATCGGCGGCAGAAGCCATGTCGAAGTGGAAAGCACAAAGTGGGAGGACTGCGAAGCGGGGGCGAACGTGCTCCTGCATTGCATCGTGAAGACTGCAAACGAGCGCTGAGCAAGAGAGAGGAGATTCGATGAATACCGCGGAACTGCAGAAGCTTGACCGACAGCACGTGATCTACAGCTGGAAGGCCCAGGGGGGCTGGACGCCCACCGTGATCGACCACGCGGAGGGCATCTACATGTACGACACGGACGGCCGCAAGATCGTGGACGGCTGCGCCGGGCTTCTCAACATCAACCTCGGGCATGGGAACAAGCACGTCATCGACGCGATGAAAGCGCAGATGGACAAGCTGTGCTACGTGTCCCCCGGGTTTTCAACCGAGCCGAAGGCGAAACTCGCCTCCTTGGTGGCAGATGTCACCCCCGGGGACCTCGACTACGTCATGTTCACCAACGGCGGCGCGGAGGCCAACGAGAACGCCATCAAGTCCGCGCGCTGGTTTACCGGAAGGAACAAGATCTATGCGGCCTGGAAGAGCTACCACGGGGCGACGGCGGGTGCCATCACCGTGACGGGAGACCCGCGGCGGTGGCCGGCGGAGCCCGGCATCCCCGGCGTGGTCCACTTCTTCGGGCCCTACCCGTACCGCTGCCCCTTCGGCTCGAAGGACGAAGTGGAGTGCGGTGAGCGGACCCTCGCGGTGCTCAAAGAGCAGCTGATGTACGACAATCCGAAGTCGGTTGCCGCCATCATCATCGAGCCGATAGTCGGGACGAACGGGATCATCGCTCCCCCCGTGAACTACATGAAGGGGCTGCGCCAGCTGTGTGACGAGAACGGGATCCTCCTCATTGTGGACGAGGTCATGTCCGCCTGGGGCAGGTCGGGGAAGTGGTTCTCCATTCAGCACTACGACATCGTCCCTGACATCATCACGACGGCGAAAGGCATCACCTCCGGGTACGTTCAGCTCGGCGCGACCATCTGGAGCAGGAAGATCTGGGACTACTTCCAGGAGCGCAAGTTTGTGAGCGGCCTGACCTACACGGGTCACGCGCTGGCGTGCGCCTGCGGCGTGGCGAACCTCGAGGTGTACAAGAGCGAGAACCTGATCGAGAAGTCCGCCGACGACGGGGAGTACCTTGCAAAGAAGCTCAAGGAGCTGGAGAAGAAGCACTGCTCCGTCGGGGACACCCGGTGCGTCGGCCTGTGGGCGTGCATCGAGCTTGTGGCGGACAAGAAGACCAAGAAGCCCATCGCGGGGTTCAATGACTCCCTCAGGAACGTCTCCGGACAGCTCGGCAAGATCTTCATGGAGAACGGGTTGTACCTGTACTGCAACTGGGATTACATCTTCATCTCCCCGCCGCTCATCATCAGCAGGCAGGAGATCGACGAGATGGTTGCCGTGATCGAGAAGGGACTGGCCTGGACGGACACGCTGGCGAAGGGCTGAAGCGTGCCGGCTGGCCCGCAAAGGAAAGGCGCGCCGCGGGGCGCGCCTTTGTTGTCGACGGATCCTCTCAGAGCGGGAACTGGATTGCCTGTCCTGCCACGATATACCACGTGACGAAGAGCGCGTTGACGAAAGACCCCGCCCAGACGCGGCCGGTCTTTTCGTAGAACCACGTTGAGAAGATCGAAGCGATGACCATGAGAGGCAGGAACTGGATGGCGATGATGGTGTTCAAGGGCTGTGACGCGCTGAGAAGCATGCCCCGGGCAAAGAGCGTGATGTACTCCAGGAGCAGGAACACGAGGAAGCCGCCCGCCATGATCCCCATGTTGGCGAAATACCGGGCAGCCGGGGGAGACCCCGGCAGGCGATACTGCGCGTGCAGCGTGGTGGAAGAGATGAGGAAGAAGGCGGCAAACGGGATCAGGTAGCGCAGGAATATCCCGAACTGCAGGGGGCTCATGGGCTTCAGGGCCAGCACCCAGAAGCGGAAGTCGATCTTGAAGAAATACCCGGCCATTGCAAGAAGCAGGTAGCCGGCGAAGACCACGGCAACGGCGTACAGGGCGTCCATCCCTATCAGTCCCCACCCGAGCCCGTACGTCGCGGCGTTTGCCCCGCGTCGGGAGCTCGTGGTGAGGTGCCAGGCGATGAAGAGCACCAGGAAGATTGCGCCGTCCATGAGCGCCCACACCATGATCTGGCTGGTGATTGTCTGCGGGAAAAGCCAGGAAGCCTTGATTCCCGCGCCGAGGGTCATGAAGAGATAGAAGAAGACGACCGGGATGGCGGCCGTCACCGCTGCCCAGATCCACCAGGGGGCGCCGGTGAACGGAGTCACCGCCGGCAGCGGGCCTGCCAGGCGCGCGAACGTCCTGGTCCCCAGGAGCGTGCGCCCCATCCCCAACAGGAAGAACACGAACCCAATGAATCCAAGGAGCGTCGCCAGCTCTTTCCAGATCCAGATCTGGTCAGTGGAGGGAAGGGGCGATCCTCCCTTGAGTGTCTGGCCGAACCAGTCGATTGCATATCCGATTGCAGCGTTGGAGATGTGGTCTCCCGGATGGGTCGTGACGGGCGTGTACAGGACCCGGGCGGTTCCGTCCGCAATCGAGCCATACACTTTCCCCGGCTGGATGTCGTCCGTCACGCCGAATACCTTCTTCAGCTTTTCGCTCTTTGTGACGTCCGCCGCGCGCGGGATCCCCCACATGAGCACGGAAAACTCGTCGTACTTGCTGTAGACGACGGCAAGGTTCTTCGGCCAGGTGGGGCTGCCCTCCGCCGCGAAGGGCTTGCCGGTGGACGAGCCTTCCAGAACGGCGGACTTGTAGCCATCAGGCATGACCGCGGCGGCGGCAAGGAATGTCCAGCCGCCCATGGAGTGCCCTTCCAGCCCGATGTTGTCCTTGTCCACGATGTCCAGAGACCTGAGGAACTTGAGCCCGTCCGGGCCGCCGAAGCCGTTGCCGAACGCCGGTGGGTCGGAGTAGCCGTGGCCTGTCTGGTCCAGGGCCAGCACGACGTACCCGCGCCGCGCGAGCTCGATAGCGAAGCCCGACTGCGTCTCCCGGGAATTGATATACCAATGGACCGCAAGGATGCCCGGCGCGGGAGTCTTTGCGGTCGCGGACTTCGGCACGTAGAGGAGCGCGCTCATGCGCGTCCCGTTTGCGCCGATGAACCGCACGTCGCGAACGGCCACCTGGCCTCCGTCGGTCTGGACGAGCCATCCGACGATGCCCGCCACGACCACCAGTGCGACTGCGAGGATCAGGAACGTGTTCCGTTTCATGCTGAACCTCCGGTTGTTTCAGGATGGCGTAGTATACAGCCGCCGCCGCTGCGATGCCATGGCGCCACTTGACGGTGTCGTTATCTTCTGAGGAGGGAGGAAGAGCGATGTCAATTCGACCAGTCAAGGATCTCATAACCGCGCAGCCAACCGTGGAAGGCGCAGGCGTTCGGCTTCGGCGGGCGTTCGGGTTCGGTGACACGGAGAGCTTCGATCCCTTCCTCCTGCTCGACGATTTCAGAAACGACCGGCCCGCCGACTACCTTGCGGGCTTCCCGTGGCACCCCCACCGCGGCATTGAGACGATCACGTATGTCCTTTCCGGCACCGTGGATCACGGTGACAGCATGGGCAACAGGGGAACGATCTCCGAGGGCGACGTCCAGTGGATGACGGCCGGCCGCGGCATCATCCACCAGGAAATGCCCAAGGGGGATCAAAAGGGAAGGATGCACGGCTTCCAGCTGTGGTCGAACCTGCCTTCGTCCCTCAAGATGACGGCCCCCCGATACCAGGAGGTCCATGCGGCGGAGATCCCCGAGGTAACCGATGATGACGGCACGCGGGTGCGCGTCGTGTGCGGGAGCATCTGGGGGGCCGTTGGTCCCGTTGTGGGTGTGGCCTCCGAGCCGCACTACATCGACGTGTCGGTCCCGCCGAACCGCAGGAAGTCGATTCCGGTGGAGACTTCGCGCCACGCTTTTGCGTACGTCTTTGCCGGCTCGGGCAGGTTCATGAACGCCTCAGGTCCGCGGCCGGTAGCCACCGAGTATGTCGGGGACCCCGATGGCGCCGACGGCGTCGCCGCGGAAAACCGCTCCCTGGTGCTCTTCGATTCGGGGGACGAGGTGACGGTCCAGGCGGGAGAAGAGGGGATCCGGTTCCTCCTGGTCTCCGGGAAGCCGATTGGCGAGCCCGTGGCGTGGCAGGGCCCCATCGTCATGAACACGGCGGAGGAGCTGCGGGCGGCATACTCCGAGCTTCGTGACGGCACGTTCCTGGACAGGAAATAGCGGCGTCCTATTTCTTTCCCTCCAGGAGCGCCTTGAGGTCCTTGAGCGCCGCAACCTCGGACTGCATCTGCCTGGTGATCATGGGGTCCATCAGCTTTGCAAGTCCCTTCGGCTGGAAGTCGAGGACGAACGTCACCGAGGTCGCGTTGCCCTGCTTCTCGAGCTTGAATGTCCCCGCGGGCCGGGCAGGCCCCGCGGTGACTTCGAACCTGATGAGAGCACCCGGGACGCACTCGACGACCTTGTAGTCCGCATCGATCCGTCCGGTCGGTCCCTTCATACCCTGCTTGAAGGCGGCGCCGACTCCGGCCGGAGTTCCTGGCACTTTCCCGATGTCCAGGACGCCCTTGCGCCACCGGGGGTTGTTCGTTCCGTCCAGCAGGAAGTCGTAGACTTCTCCGGCTGGCCTGTCAATGATGATCGAGCTCTCAGCGTGCGCCATTTTCTGCCTCCTGTCTCTGCGCTTTTTCGAGCTTATTGTGAAGGAACGCCCGTTCCGTTTCGTTTTGCACGAGCCCAAGCGCCTCGCGATAGAACTCAGCGGCTTTCATCGGATCGCCGGCGCGCTCATGCAGCTCACCGAAAGTCGCCGGGAGCAGGTAGTACGACTGAAGGCCCGGTTCGCTCCTGATCTTTTCCAGCGCCGCCAGCCCGGCCGCGGGCCCCTCGAGCATGGCCACGGCAACCGCCCGGTTCAGCGCGGCAACGGGTGAGGGATGAAGATCCATGATCGCGTCATAGTAGAAGAGAATCCTGCGCCAGTCCGTATCCTGATACCTCGCGGCGGCCGCGTGGCATGCGCTGATGCCGGCGAGCAGGTGGTATTCGCTGAGAGTGTGTCCCGTGCCGGCGCGGCCGAGGTGCAGAAGCCCTTCCTGGATGAGCCGGTCGTTCCAGAGGGAACGGTCCTGCTCCGCCATCAGGAGGAGGTTCCCGTGAGGGTCGGTCCGCGTCTGAAACCGGGACGCCTGGAAAAGCATGAGGGCAAGGAGCGCGTGCACCTCGGGCCGGTCTCCGATGCGATGACCCGCCAGGAGCGTACACAGGCGGATGGCCTCCGCACACAGGTCCTCCCGAACAAGGTTGCGGCCTTCACCCACCGTGTAGCCGTCGTTGAACAGGAGATACAGTACCCGGAGCACGGCTTCGAGGCGGGGAGCGCAATACTCTGGAGGCGGAAGCGCGAAGGCCACCCGCTCCGCGGCCAGCCTTCTTTTCGCCCTGACCAGGCGCTGGGCAATTGTCTCCGGGGAGACGAGGAATGCGCGGGCAATCTCTGCGACCCCGAAGCCGCTGACGGTCTTCAGTGTCAACGCTATCTGCGCTTCGCGGGACACCACGGGATGGCAGCACAGGAACATCATCGTGAGCTGGTCGTCCCCGAAGGGGTCCTCCAGGAACCGCTCCGGATCAGCAAAGACGGGGCTCCCCGCGCCTCCAGTCTTGCGGATCTTCCCGTGGAGAACCTTCTCCCGCCGCAGGATATCGAGGGCCCGGTTCCGTGCAACCGTGGCAAGCCAGCCTCCCGGGTTGTCCGGCACGCCCCGGTAGGGCCATATCTGCAGCGCCGCCACAAGGGCCTCCTGGACGACATCCTCGGCGAGCTCAATGCGCTCCACGCCGAACAGGCGCGTCAGCATGGACACCAGCTCTCCCGCCTTGTGGCGGAAAAGGTTCCCGACAAGGCTCTCCACGGGCGCTTCCGCCGCGGCGGGGACAGTGGTCACTGCTCCCTCGCGTTGTCGGGATCTATTTCCCGGACCTCCACGGTGCCTCCGTAAGGATAGATAGGGCACGCCTGGGCGAGCTTCGCGGCTTCGTCGTAGTCGTTGGCCTCCACGACAAAGTAGCCGCCGATTGTTTCCTTGGTCTCGGGATAGGGGCCGTCCATGACGATCCTGCCGTTGTCCATCCGCACGGTGCGCACCCCGTCGTCCTTGAGCTTTTCTCCCCCGCGCAGCCTGCCCTGGCTCATCAGGGAACGAGCCCAGTCCTCGTACTTCTGGATGGTCCGCTGGATCTCCTCCGGAGCCATTTCCCGAAACCCGGCCGAGCTTCCCCGCATGAAAAAGATGTATTTCGCCATCTGCTTCCTCCCCCTGGACTCACCATGCGACTCACCCTGAAAGACGAACGCCGATGCCGAAAATCGACACCCAGGGCAGTTTATTTCCACGACCAGAACGCCGAGTCGCCGGCGGTCAGGAACCGGGGTTTGGCGCTGCCGTCTGCTCGAGCAACGTACACCGCGGGGTCCCCGTGCGGGGAAAGCGCGGTGAACACGATGCGGCTGCTGTCTGGCGACCAGATGGTGGCGGACCTCTGGTACTGGTCGAAGAAGGGGAGGATGCTGAGAAGGCCCCGCGTGGCCGGGAATCGAGCTATGGTCCACGTCTTCGCGGTGGTCGCGTCGCAGCCCACAATCCTGAGGTTGAGCTGATCCGGGGAGGCCTGGAACAGGGGGTCCGTTCCGCCGGAAGTGTCCGGCACAATGAGCGCGAGCCTCCGTCCGTCCGGGGCCCAGAAGAATGCGAGCACGGGAGCTTCCGTCACCTTCGTGGACACCGGCGTGCCGCGCAAGGAGACGATGCTGAGGATTCCCTGCGGCACCGGCTGCACACGGAATGCCGCCAGGTAGGCCACGTGATTCCCGTCCGGCGCGAATCCGAAGTAGGCCGTGCCCGTGTCGGTGGCTATGGTGCGCTCGGCGGAGCCGTCGAGGCCGCGCACGCGCAGAGTGAACCCGCCGTCGCTGCCCGTGGCATATGCGATGCTCCTTCCGTCCGGAGATATATCCGGGGCCTGGAAGAGGTCCGTCTGGACCGGCATGTCGGTCCTGTGGGGGACCGGGTCAAGGGTGATCATGGAAAGCCGCTCCCCCATTTTACTGCCGAGCTGCGCATTTGCATGCGCCGCCACTGAAGAGCTGTCTGCAAGCCAGTTCCAGTAGTAGGGCGCGCCCCAGTCCACCGCCGTGTACGCTTCCTGCCTGCCCGCCGGTGAGACGCCGAGCTCGAGGTCGCTTTCCCCCTTGACCTGGGACAGCAGGCTGATGCGCCGGGAATCAGGGGACCAGGAGAGGTAGAAAGGCACGATGCGGCGGGAGGAGAACAGGCGCACAGGCGCGCGGCCGCTGGCCCCGGCTGAGTAGAGCGACGCCTCCGAAACGTCCCCTGAATGAATGACGAAACGGGAGAAGGCCAGGTGGTTGCCGTCCGGCGCCCAGGTCACGGCGGTGTACATGACGGAGGTCTCCGCCTGGGAGCCCGCATCCCCGGTGATTGCCTTGTTTCCCGTCCCCGCCTGGTCGATGACGTGCACGTTCCCATCCGGAGCAGTGAAGCTGATGAGGCCGGACCTTCTCTCCAGCAACCGCAGGAGCGGAACCTCCGCAAGGTTGACCCGGCATGATGCAAGGAGCCCGCATGCAAGCCCGAGGAACAGGAGGAGAGCCGCTCTTTGCCGCATCAAGGCAAAGATACTTCAGAAAATGTCGACCGACCCCACCCCTGTTTCCACGAGGATTTCCAACCTGTTGGCCGCCCTGTCATAGTCAGGCGACCGGTAGCCCCCGCCCGCCTGGGGAAACCTCGCCTGGTCCACGTGAACGCCGGCCAGCGCGCTTCGCACCTGGATGGCCGCGGAGACTCCCTGGGGGACATGCAGTCTCACGGCGGCGGCCCCGGATTCCACCATCACGCGGGTGAGTCCCGCCGAGGCGGGCAGGTCTACAGTGGTCGAGCTGGCTCCCGTCTTCACGCGAAGCTCCCGGACCTGCAGTGCCGTCAGGCTGAGCCTGCTCTCGCTTGCCCCGGTCTCCAGGCTCAGGGTCAACGGGATGCCCATGGCAAGGGTGAAGTCCCAGTCCAGAAGCCCTGCCCATCCCCGGGTCCAGGGAAAGATGTAATGCGAAACGTCCCTGTCCTTCACGCGCATGTCAAGGATCAGGTGGTCCCCCTCACGCCTGCGTGATGCATCAAGCCCTCCTCCAAAGGTGCCCGCGAGGAGAAGGTCGTTCGCCGCGGCCAGCCCGCCGCCGATCAGCAGGCGCCCCGCGCCGTGGTGCACCGTTACTGAGGCTTCTTTTGCTCCTTCCAGCGGAATGGAGACCTGCTCCCGGGGAACGCGGCCAGGACCGCCGCGGTTCCACCCGGATATCAGCCAGAGCCCAGCGCCGATCAGGATGAGGGGCCAGAAGATCCATCCGATGCCAAGCACGATCTGGAGGAGGGCGGAGACGCCGATCAGGATGAGGACGATCCCGATGACGACACTCCAGCGCCTCATTGCTTCTGGCTCCTTCCCCGTCTGACGAGGGGACGCAGGAGGACAAGGACCCCGATCACGATCAGCACCACGGCCCACCATGGTCCGAGCCAGGGCAGACGGCCGAAGAAAGAGCCGAAGAGGAAGAACAGCAGCAGGCCGATGAGCACGGGCCATCCCCCATCCACGATCCCCTTGAGAGGTCGTCCTTCCATGGATTCATTGAGAAAGACGCCGACGCCGCTGAACGCCGGGATCAGGGCCCACGCGTATGACCACGTGTCCCACGCGCCGGTCTGGTTCTGCCAATACAGGATGGCGCCAATGCCGCCAATGACGCACGCCGGCACCATGAGCCCCGGCGTCCAGGTTGCAAGGGCGATGACCAGGAAGACTATCCCGACCCCAATGATGATGGACGGCCAGGAGTAGGCGCCGAAGAAGCCCGGTGCGAAGCGCGTGACGAGGAAGAAGACCCCCAGCGCAATGAGGAGAGCCCCCACAACGATGGCGGATTTCGAACGTCCCTCCATATCTGCCTCCTTGTTCTTGGCTCCGTCCCAGTATAGCCGCCGCGCCGGCGGGTGTCGAGGCCGCGACATTTTTCTTTGACTCCCTTGACATGCGCGATTTCTTTCCATAGTCTACCATGGGTTCTTTGATCGCCGACGAGGCATGTCGGTGCGGGACCTCGGGTCTGCCGGCGGGCGGTTCGGCTGCATCCCCAAGAAGAAGAGCGTTATTCTTTTCCCCGAACCCAGCCGGACCCTTGTCATTTTCCTGCGTGGAGGAAACTCATGTCTCACCTGTCGAATGCAACGATGTTCGAGACCGTCTCCCTCTGGGTGGTGCTTGGCATTGCCGTCCTCGGGCTTCTCTATGCGCTCCTTCTGCGCAAGCAGGTCCTGCGCAACGACAAGGGCAGCTCGCAGATGCAGCTCATCTGGAACGCCATCCGTGAAGGCGCTGACGCCTACCTGGGGCGGCAGCTGCGGACCATCATTCCGCTGATCCTCATTCTGACTGTCGTTCTTTTCCTCTCCGTCTTCGTCGTGGCACCGAGCGAGGCGGCCAGCGCCCGGTTTGCAGGCTACGCGGACGGGCAGATCAGGCTGTTCGTCGGATTTGCGAGGGCAATTGCCTTCATCATGGGGGCAGTCTTCTCCCTCCTCGTCGGGCAGTTCGGCATGCGCATGGCGGTGCAGGGCAACGTCCGTGTCGCCGCCGCGGCTCGCACCAGCTTCGCGGATGCCCTGAAGATTGCGTACCGGTCGGGGACCATCACGGGGATGCTGACCGACGGCCTCGGGCTCCTGGGCGGAACGGCCATTTTCCTCTACATGGGGATGGACGCCCCGGATGCTCTTCTGGGCTTCGGCTTCGGCGGGACCCTCCTGGCTCTCTTCATGAGGGTTGGGGGAGGCATCTACACGAAGGCCGCTGACGTCGGCGCGGACCTCGTGGGCAAAGTGGAAGCGGGCATGCCGGAGGATGACCCGCGCAACGCCGCGGTCATCGCGGACCTGGTCGGTGACAACGTCGGTGACTGCGCCGGAATGGCCGCGGACATTTTCGAGTCCTACGAGGTAACCATCGTCTCGGGATTGATCCTCGGCGTGGCGCTGGTCATGGCCACAGGAGACTTGAAGTGGATCATCTTCCCGCTGCTCGTGCGCGGGATCGGCGTCCTTTCCTCCATCGTCGGCACCTACCTGGTGCGGGGAAGCAAGAAGGCAGGGGGAAACGAGAACGCCCTCGCCTCGATCAACAGGGGCTTCTATTCGTCGGCGGCCATCTCCCTCGTTGCATTCTTCATCCTGGCCATGCTCTACATGCACGAGTGGCGCGCGTTCCTCTCCGTGGCCGTTGGTATCATCCTGGCAATCGCTCTTGATGAGCTGACCAAGTACTTCACGGACACACACCACAAGCCGGTCAAGGACATTGCGGCGGCAACCAGAACGGGACCCGCAACCGTCATCCTGCGCGGCCTCGTGGTCGGCTTCGAGGCGACAGTCTGGCAGGCCATCGTGATCGGTCTGACAATCCTCGCCGCCGTTCTCATCTACTGGGGCCAGGACGTCGTCTACGTCCTGTACGGCGTGGCCATGACGGGCATCGGGATGCTGACCCTGACGGGCAACAACGTCGCCATGGACTCCTTCGGCCCCATCTGCGACAACGCGAACGGGATCGGAGAAATGGCCGGGCTGGACCAGAAGGCCCGGCAGATCATGGCGGACCTGGATGCGGTGGGGAACACGACCAAGGCCATCACCAAGGGCGTTGCAATCGGCTCCGCGGTCATTGCCGCCGTGTCGCTCTTCGGATCGTTTCTCACGGACGTGTCCCTGGTGCAGAAGACTCTCGGGTTTGCAAAGGAGACCTGGCTGACCGTGACGGGCATCCGGATCTCGGTGCCGAATGTCTTCATTGGCATGCTCATCGGAGGCACCATCCCGTGGCTGTTCTCCTCCCTCACCGTCAACTCGGTGGCGCGCGCCGCCGGGCTGATCGTGGAAGAGGTCCGGCGCCAGTTCAAGATCCCCGGCCTCCTCGAGGGCAAGGTCAAGCCTGACTACGGCCAGACAGTATCCCTGTGCACCAAGGCCGCGCAGCGGGAGCTCATTCCGTTGGCCCTGATCGCGGTCCTTTCCCCCATCGCCGTGGGGCTTCTCCTGCACGTCGAGGCCCTGGGCGGCTTCCTCGCGGGAGTCATCCTCTCCGGCCAGCTGCTGGCGGTCTTCATGGCCACCTCCGGCGGCGCGTGGGACAACGCGAAGAAGACAATTGAGGACGGCCTGTACGGCGGCAAGGGATCGGAAGCGCACAAGGCCTCAGTCATCGGCGACACGGTCGGAGATCCCCTCAAGGACACCTCGGGTCCGGCCCTCAACCCGATGATCAAGGTCATCAACCTCGTGTCCCTTCTTGCGGCGCCCCTTCTCATCTCGCTCACAATGTCCGTCGGCGTGGCAATTGCGGGAGCCGTGTGCGTCGTGATCATCCTCGGCTCCTTCTGGTTCTCCAAGCGGGGAGGATTTGCCCGGGCGGCGGGAAAGAGCGCGGCGAACTTTTGAAGCCGGAGACGGCGTACTCGCTGAACGGGTGTTCCCGTATGGCGAGGCCACCCGCGTGGTGCATCGCCGAGGGGTCGGTTGAGGACGGCGCGTGGGGATAACGGAGGCAATTGCCGGGCTCGGGACGACAATCGTCGGGAGCATCGGCTATGGGGGGGTCTTCCTCCTCATGGTTGCGGAGAGCATGGTGCTCCCGGTGCCCAGCGAAGCCGTCATGCCTTTTGCGGGTTTCCTGGTGGCGGACATGGCGCTGGCGCCGGGCTGGGTCATCGTGTCCGCCACGCTGGGAAGCATCGTCGGGTCACTGATCGGCTACGCGATTGGCAGGTTCGGGGGGAGGCCGTTCGTGTCGCGGTGGGGCAGGTTCCTGTTGCTGGACCAGCGGGACCTTGCCTGGACAGACCGCTTCTTCCAGTCCCGGGGAGGCGTGACCATCCTGGTGAGCAGGTTCATCCCCATTGTGCGTCACCTCATCTCCATACCGGCGGGCATCGGGAGGATGCGGCTTCCCGGCTTCATCATTTTCACCATCCTGGGAGCCGGCCTCTGGAACTCGTTCCTTACCTGGTGCGGCTACACGCTGAAGCGAAACTGGAACACCGTGTTGCGCTTCAGCCACGTCATCGACATCGCGGTGGTCCTCATCCTTGCGCTTCTCCTTGCGGTGTACCTGTTCCGCCATCTGCGGAGGGAACCGGCAGGTCCTCCATCAGCGCCTTGATCTGACCCAGCTTCATGCCGCGCGCGGCAGCCGGGCAGGTACAGGAGCGTCGAGTCCCGCCGGCGGACCAGGGGGAACAACTTCATGGCGCGAAGGCCCTCTTCCGTCACCGCGGCATTCTCCAGCAGCCATTTTCCCAGCGGTGTGTCCGCCGGCGAAAGCCGTGTTGCATCTCCCGTGTAGACATAATCCGGCATGTCGAACATCGCCATGAGGTGATTCGAGGAAAGGTGATACGTGCGGCGGATCCTTTCCGACCACACCAGCGAATCCAGCCTCTCCCCGTCGATGAGCGGCGTCTCGGATCTTGATGTAATCTCCTTGAAGATCGTCTCGTTGGAATCCTCGAAGAAACGGTTCGCCCCGTCGCGGGAGCGCGCCACCACGGCAAAGACGTTGGCCGGCGGCGCGTGGCGCTTGACGATTGCCGGCAGGTTCGGGTTCACCACGATTGCCCCTGCCAGCTTCTTGAAGGATTGCCCGCAGCAGCCCAGGTAGTCCGCGGTCGGGACGATGGTCTCGAACAGGTCTTCCTCGCTCATCCCCAGGGCCCTGGCGGCCTCGAAGGAGCCCAGGAGCCGAAGATCATCCACGGGCTGGTGGAAATGCCGCTCAATACGCGCGCCTATCTCAGGGAAGCGCGCCAGCTCACCTCGCGGGTCGCGGGCAAACCTGAACTGGGCGGGGTAGTGGCGCTGCAGAATGGAGTCGCGCGCGAAGATGCTTCCCGGGAGGTTGGCGCAGTAGATGATCTTGCCATGAGCCCGAAGCCCCGAAAGGATTGCCCTTTCGTACGCCACGTTGTTCGTTTCAGGCCGAACATAGACCATTGTGTATGCTGAATCGTCCCCGCAATCCGCAAAACCGCTCTCCCCCCGGGGATAGGGGATGATGATGTCGGGCTTTACGGCCGGACTGGTGGAATGCGCCCCCACAATGGTAAGGTGGCGCTCGCGAAGCCCGATGTCAAGGCAAACGGGCGTTTCGCCTTGACCGGACATCCCGCGCGGCATTATACACGTCTCATGGCCGAGCACGCACGCACGGAGGCGGGCGACGCTCCACTCCCTCTGGAAAGCCACGTTCCTCGTGTCCCTTCCCTTCGGCGTGCTTTCCTTTGCCCTGCCGATCTACGGCAGAATGCTCAAGGCATCGGCATTCGAGATCGGGGCGCTCTTCTCCGCGGCGGCTTTCTTCCCGGTCATCGTGCGGCCATTCCTGGGGCGTTTCCTGGACCGGCACGGCCGCCGGCCTTTCCTCCTGGCCGGCCTGGCCGCCTATGCAGTTTCCATGGCGCTGCTCTGCGCGGCAAAGACGGTCCTCGTGCTCGGCATCGGCCGCTTTGTCCAGGGCATGGGCCAGGCCCTTCTCTGGATGTCCGCGTATGCCATCGTGGCGGACCTCTCCCGGGCGGACGGACGGGGCAGGGGCTTCGGCGCCATTGATGAGGCCACGAACAGGGGCGCCCTTTTCGGCGTCCTGCCGGGTCTCCTGGCCATGGTCCTCATGCAGTTTGCGGGCCTCTCCTGGCAGCTCGCCTGGCCGGTCCTGTTCGGCGGGTACGCGCTTGCCGCCTGCTGCGGCCTTCTCCTCGGGACGAGGCGCATCGGGGAAACGCGACCCGCGGCGGGGCGAAGGATCACCTCGCGCCCCCTCTCCTTGCAGATTGCGGCGCTCATGGGGATCGTGTTCATCACCGGGGCTTCCACCGCCATGGTCTGGCCCATCATCGTGATTTTTCTCCAGGATAAGCTGGGAGCAAGCGCCATAACACTCGCTCTCGCCTACCTTCCGGCCGCGCTCGTCTCGAGCTTTCTTCCCTCGCGGCTGGGGAGGATCACGGACCGCTTCGGCCGCAGGCCGGTGATGGCCGTTGGCCTCGCCATCGGCGCCGTCGCCTCCGCCCTGATTCCGCAGCTTTCAAGCCTCATCCTGCTCGCGCTGTTGTGGGGAGTGGATTCCCTGGGTTACACGGCCTCGTTTCCCGCCGAGCGCGCGTTTGTTGCCGACATTGCCGGAAGCGACGCGCGGGGCACGAGCTACGGCCTGTATACGTTTGCCTACTTCCTGGGGACTGCCATTGGCCCGCTCGCGGGCGGCTGGCTCTATGACGCTCTCGGAAGGGCTTCGCCCTTCTACGCGAACAGCGTGATGCTTCTGGCCGCCGCTGTCCTGGTCATGACCCTGCTTCGGGAGCCTGCGCCAGGCATCGTGAAAGAGCCTGGACTGCCTCCTCGACTGCCTGGGCCACTTCAGGAGTCAGCCCGGCGTCGAATTCCAGGGACCGGGGCTGGATCCCCATGATGGAGACCGCGCAGCCAGTCTCATGCGCCAGGTAGCCTGCCAGGACGCTCAGGGGGAGAGCGTGCGTGCCGAAGGACATCCCGCCGATCTCCTTCGGATCGACCAGTCGGATTGTCCCCGGTTCTTCTCCCATGTCCGCGGTGTCGACAATGATCAGGTGGGAAGGGGAAAGCTGCCTGATTTCCCCGGTGAGATTCTCCGGCGCCGTGCCGCCGGCAAGCGCGCGCACATCCGGGAAATGGAGAGACTCGATGCGCTCGGCGATAAGGACGCCTGCCGCATCATCCCCGCGGAGCTCCGCGCCGACGCCCAGAAGGACGACCCGTCGCTTCCGCCCCTGCCCGGGACGCCTTTCGCTAAGGGCTCTCGTCAGGGCAGGCGCCAGCTGCGGGTTCCGCATGGAAGGTGACTTTCAGCGTTCCTCGGTCAGTCTGCGCGAGCTCGAAATCAGTCGAGATCTCGATCACCTTGCGGGGGCAGGTTTCGGCGCACTGCGCGCAGTACACGCATTTCCCCAGGTCTATGGAGGCCTCGAACTTGCGGTCCCCGACCTTCGTGATGGTGATTGCCTGCGACGGGCAGTCCCTGATGCAGAGGCGGCAGCCCGTGCACTTGGAGGAATCAAACTTCGGCGCGCCGCGGAAATGGTCCGGCATCCTGAAGCTGGCGTACGGGTACTTGATGGTTGCGGGCTTCTTGAACAGGGAGCCGAGAACGGAAAAGATCATCCTCCCCGGCCGCCAGGGATGTTTATCGCTCATGGCTATAACAGCTCCTTCACGACAAGGTCAACGAGGACCTGCAGGAATGCAATGGGTGCGACGACCTTCCAGCAGAAATTGATCATCTGGTCCAGCCTCAGCCGCGCGAAAACCGTGCGCAGGAGAGCAAGAACGGCAAGGATTGCCAGGATCTTCGCAAGGTACACGAGAAATGCGAGCCAGGGCGCCAGCCCGAAACCGAAGGGCAGAAAGACGGCCGCCACAAGGGACGCTGAAACGATGGCCTCGGTGTCGATGGCCAATCGGAAGAACGCGAGAAACCGGCCCGAGTATTCCGTGAACGTGCCGGCAACGATCTCCGTCTCCGCCTCGGGGATGTCGAAAGGAACCTTCTCCAGCTTCCCAAGGAGAGTGACCATGGCAACGGCAAGGCCGATGAGGTTGAACAGCCATCGCCCGGGATGCGACGTGTAGTACTGCACCATGCCGGAGATGGACCAGGTGTTGGCCAGCAGGGCGGGGGAGATCACCGCTATCAGGAGCGGGATCTCGTAGGCGAACAGCTGCGTGATTGACCGCACTGCCCCGAGGGTCGAGAAGATCGAACGAGAGTACCAGCCACCCAGGAAGAAGGTGAGCGTCGGAATGAGAAGCAGGTACAACACCACCAGAAGGTCCCCTTCGAATGCAAGCAGGGGTTTTGCGTTCCACAGGGGAATGTAGAAAGAAGATGCGATGACCGCCCCCAGGGCGAACACGGGGGCCAGGGTGAACATCCGCTTGTCCGCTTCCTCCGGGATCACGGATTCTTTTCCCAGCAGCTTGAAGAAATCCGCGACGGGCTGGAACCAGGGGGGGCCGACCCGGTTCTGCAGCCGGGCGTACAGCTTCCTGTCCACGAACTGCCCGGCCAGGCCCAGGATGATCAGAAAGAAAAACCCGGGGAAAATAAGCATCTGAAAGAGAGCCGCTGCAGCTGTCATGCCGCGGAACCTCCCCGAAGGGTGATCCGTGAAGGATCGATTCCTTTGCGCCGGTAGAAATCCACCCCGTAGCGCGAAAGCTCCTCCCAGCTCATGACCCGCCGAGGCCCGCTGCCGTGATCGTTGATGCCGATCATGCGGTCCGTGCAGGAGAAGCACGGGTCAATGGCGGCAATGACGATGGGAAGGTCAGCAAGGTAGCCGTCTTCCAGCATTTTTGCCACCGCCTGCGTGTTGGCCAGCGTCGGTGCCCTCACTTTTACGCGTTCGGGCTTCTCGGTTCCGTTCGCGCGCACGTAGTGAACGTCCTCTCCTCGCGGGGCCTCGTAGCGGCTCACGGCCTCCCCCTCGGGAATCCTTCGAGGCGCCTTTACGAGAATCGGTCCGTCCGGGATGTTCTTCACGAGCTGACGGATGATGGAATACGCCTCCATCAGCTCCCCAAGGCGGACCACTGTCCTGCCGTACACGTCGCAGTGGTTGTCCGTGACGACCTTGAATGACACGTCCCTGTACGCGCCATAGGGATCATCACGCCGGGTGTCGCGGTCCACCCCCGAAGCGCGCGCCGTGGGACCAACGGCTCCCAGGGCCAGCGCGTCTTCCTTCGACAGCTTCCCGACGTTGGCAAGCCGCTGACGCAGCGTCTCCTCTGTCTGGGCAAGCTCGATGTAGTACTTCGTGCGCTCCTCCAGGGAGTCGACGACCTTGAGAATGCTGGGCAGCTGCTCCGAGGTGATGTCACGGCGCACCCCCCCCAGCGTGTTGAGACCGTAGTTGACGCGGTTTCCCGTGAGCTGGGCAAGGAGGATCATCACCAGTTCCCTGTCCCGCCACGTGTACATGAGGAGAGTGTCGAACCCTATCTCGTGACCGGCCACGCCGAGCCACAAGAGGTGGCTGTGGACCCGCTCGAGCTCCGCGACGAGGGTCCTGATGTACAGCGCGCGCCGCGGGACTTCGAGCCCGGCAATCTCCTCCACCGCCTGCACGAAGGCCGTGGAGTGCGAGTACGAGCAGATCCCGCAGATGCGCTCCACCAGGTAGAGGTCCTGGGTGTACGAGCGCTGCTCGCATCCCTTCTCGATTCCGCGGTGGTTGTAGCCGAATCGCATGCGCACCGCGTCGATCTTCTCCCCGCGGAGGTCAATCATGAAGCTCTCCGGCTCCTTCAGGGCGGGGTGCTGGGGCCCGACCGGGATCTGGACGATATGCTCGATGTCGCTCATGTCTTTGTTTCTCCCTGGGGTGCCGGTGCGGCAGCATCGGGTGCGGCCGCTGCCGCCGGAGCACCAGCCGGCTTCCAGTCTTTCAGAAGGGGATGCTGGTCCGTGGGCCATTCGTCGGGCAGCGGGTAGCGGGGCCCCGGCGGCAGGCCTTCCACGCGCGCCCCGAGAAGATCTTCCAGCTCCCGCTCGTAGATCGAGGCTCCCGTGAAGAATGGCGTTACCGTCCTGATGGACCGGCCCTTGGGGCAGCGGGTCTTCAGGTTCACCATGACCCCGCCGTCCTTGGCGAGATGATATATGAACTCCAGGTCCGCGCCCACGTCCAGACCCGTGATCGTGCAAAGAGTGGAGAATCCCATGGTCTTCACGAGGTGCTCGAAGACCTGGGGGAAGCTCTCCTGCGGCACGTCGACCCACACCCGCCTCTCCCGCTGGATTCTCACGGACGCGGCCAACTGGGGGAACGTCGCCTCCAGACCCGCTTTTACCGCCTCGGTTTCACTCATTTCTGCTCCTCGAGCTTCTTGATCAGCTTGACGAACCCGTCGATGATGGCCTGCGGGCTTGCCGGGCAGCCGGGGATGTAGGCCGTGACGGGAATGGCCTTGTCAATCCCGCCCTCGACGTTGTACAAGCCCTCGAACACGCCCCCGCTGGTCGCGCAGCTTCCCACCGCCACCACGATCTTCGGCTCCGGAACCTGCTCGTAGATTCGAATCAGCCGGGAGCGGATCTGCTTGGTGACCGGGCCCGAGCACGCCATGATGTCGCAGTGACGCGGGGTGCCCTTGAGCTGGACACCGAGGCGCTCCAGGTCGAAACGCGGCGTCAGCGCTGCGATGATCTCTATATCGCATGCGTTGCATGCCCCCGTGTTGAAGTGAAGGATCCAGGGAGACTTGCGCTGCGCCCAGCGCACGATTCTATGGAAAACGCTCATAGGGCGCTACCTCCGAAACAGCATGAACAACCCGAGCAAGGCGCCCAGGACGTAGATTGCCGCAATGGACAGGCTCTCCAGCGTCCGGGCCGGCGATGTGGCTACGATCAGCGTAACCACGTGCATGATTGTAAAAAAGAATGCAAACGGGAAGAACTGGCCGTAGTCGGGCTGGAACCTGTGCTTCTGCACATCCTCTCCGCCGGCGTACGGCTTGTCAAGCGCCCCTCGCGGGCCCTTGCGCTTCAGGGACAGCGTGCCCGAGGCCGTGGAGAGCGCCCACACGACGATGAGGATGATGGTGAAGGCAACCGGGGGGACGAGGAGCAGGATTGACATCTCGCTACCCCTTGAGGTTCCGGGTGTTGCGCACGTTCATGGAGTCGTGCGCCCGGAAGAAGCCCAGGATGATCCCGGCGGCAACCACCACCACCACCACCTCGATCACGATCACGGTTATCACCATGGCCTGCGCCAGGGCCAGGCGGTGGCCCAGGTACCCGGCCACGATCAGGAAGAAGGTCACGGACTTCATCAGGATCTCCAGGCCGATCAGCATCCGCAGGAGGTTGTACGTCGCCAGCATGCACCACGCGCCGTCCACCAGGAGCAGGACGAAGAAGGCGAAGTACAGCCAGAAAGACTGGGGGATGTCAATTGTCATCTTTGCTTTCCCTCTTGAATAATACCAGAACGCCGATGACGCCGGCGAGGAGGATGAGGATCTGGCCGAACAGGTCCAGCTGGCGCAGGTTCCACAGAACGACGCGGACGTCTCCTTCGGCGCCCGGCACCGGGAGGGCAACCTGCACGGGCGAGTGGACGAACGAAAGCGCCACGCCCGCCGCAACGAGGACCAGGGGCAGGGGCCAGAACCGGGTGAGCCGGCTTGCGCGCCGCACCACGTAGTCCTTGAAGGGCTTCCTCTGCGTGAGGCTGATGACGCTGACGAAGACCACGGAGATCAGCCCCGCGCACACGGAAAGCTCCAGCACGGCGGCAATGGTCGCCCCGAGGGTATACATGACCACCGCCAGCATTGCGCTTGCCAGCGCAAGGGCAATGGTGGCGCGCAGAAGAAGCGTCGTCATGGATGCCCAGAGCCCCGCGAGCACCAGGAGAACGAGAAGGATCGTCATGAGGGTCATTGGCCGCCTCCGAGCAGCATCGACAGAACGAAGGGGAACCCGAGCCCGATGGCCACGGTGATCAGGGAGAGCGCCAGCGCGGGCACCAGGAGCCTGCCGCCTGCCTCTTTCACGGAAGCCCATTCGGGAAGCGGCGTGCCGAAGAACACGCGCCGCTGCAGGGAGAGGAAGTAGCCCAGGGTGACGAGGCTCGTGAGGACGGCGATGGCTGCAAACGTGTACTGCCCGACCTGCCAGAGCGCAATCACGATGAGCAGCTTGCTCCAGAACCCGGCCAGCGGCGGCAGCCCCGCGATGGAAAGGGAGGCGACGGCGGATGTCCCGGCGGTGACAGGCATGCGGGATCCCAGGCCGCCCATGCGGTCCATGGAAACGGTCCCGAGCTGCTCCTCAATGGCCTCGGCGTTCGCGAAGAGCTGGCTCTTCGAGACCGCGTGGTTGAAGAAGTGCAGCGCCGCGGCCACGATCCCCAGCTGCGGGGAACCCCCCAGGGCCAGGACGATGTAGCCGATCTGGCTCACGCTGGAATACGCCAGCATGCGTTTCATGTCGGACTGCGTGAGCGCAAGGAATGCGCCGACAACGAGGGTGACCGCCCCCACCACCAGGAAGATCCACCGGGCCGGGCAGCGCATCAGCGAAGACTGACTGGGCCAGCCGCATGAGCGCGAATACTCCCGAGGCCTTTGTCACGATCCCCGCCATGAAGATCGAGGCGGGGGCGGGGGCCGCGCTGTAGGCGTCCGCCAGCCATCCGTGGAACGGCACGAGGCCGCCCTTGATGAAGAGGCCGCACAGGAAAAGGGCCGCCGCAATCCACGGTATGGGCCCGGGAGAAGCCAGGGCATGCGTGACGGCGGCGAGGGATACCCCTCCTTCGACCAGGATGTACAGGGCGATGGAGGAAAGCATGAGGACGCTTGCGACCGCGGAAAGGACCACGTACTTCCATGCCCCCTCGAATGCGTCCGTGCCATGGCGGATCGCAACGAGGATGAAGGTCGCAACCGCGGTCACCTCGATGAACACGTACAGGGAGAAAAGGTCCCGCACCATGGAGATCCCGTTGATGCCGATCAGGGCCACCAGGACGAGGTTGGCGAAGAGGAACCTCTCGCGTCCCGTCTTCAGACCAGGACCCGCCGCCATGAGGGACGCCATTCCGGCAAGACCCGCGCTCAGGAGAAGCAGGATGCTGAGGTTGTCCATGGATACGCGCAGGCCGATGGCCGCATCGACCGGATCCAGCGCGGACCAGTCCGTCAGCCCGAGGGGCTGGAGAACAACGGCAACTGTCTGCAGGGCAAGCACGCCGAATGCAATCCAGGTTGCCGCGGGACGCGCCGACCGGGGGAGGAGGTTTGCCAGGATGAGGGCGGCGAATGGCACAAGAAGGAGAAGGTGACTCATTTTCCACCCCCAAGGACTGCAAGAACCGCCAGGACCACCGCCACCGCCCCCGCGAGGGACCACAGCACGTACCTGTTGACGTTGCCGTTGTGGAAGAACCGGCTGATGCGGGATATTCCCAGGGCGGAGCCCACGGCAACGGTCTCATACATCCAGTCAAAAGCCCTGTCGATCCCCCAGAGCGCGACGGCACCGCCTTTGACGACCCAGCGGCCGATTGTGTAGGGGTCGATCTGCCCTTTCTCAGCTGCCGAGTAGATCGAAGCGAGCACCGGCGCGTGGTGGATGTGGTCAGCCGCGCCCAGGCCCCGGCCGGTCCTGCGCACGCCGAAAATGTGGTTCAGAACGGCAAGCGCGAGGGCAAGGAGCGTCATCCCCACCAGCAGGGCACTGGCGGGGAAGCCGGCAAAGCTTGCGCCGCCGGTGACTTTTTCTCCGACAGCGGGCTGCACCAGCGAGCCAAGGGGCAGCTGGTTGGCGACGCCGAAGAGCACGCACAGCGCCGCCAGCACGATCATGGGAACGAGCATGGGCCACGGCGCCTCTTTCACGTTCTTCGTCTGCTCGGTGGGCTTGCCGAAGAATGCGGCGTGTCCCAGCTTGAGGAACGAGGCCGCCGTGAGGACGGAGCCGAGCAGGGCCGCTGCGTAGAAGATCCAGCCGCGCTCCAGGGCCCCGTCGTAGACGAGCTCCTTGGAGAAGAACCCGTTGAAGGGAGGGACACCGGAAATCGAGGCGGCCGCCACGATGAAGCTGATTGCGGTCACGGGCATGCGCCGCGCAAGGCCGCCGAGCTTTTCCAGGTCCGTGGTCCCCGCCTGTTTTTCAACCGCTCCTCCCGTGAGGAAGAGGCAGGATTTATACATGGCATGGTTTACCATGTGGAAAAGGCCGCCCACGATGCCCGCCGGTACCGCCGTCCCGATGCCGAGCACCATGTAGCCGACCTGGCTGATGGCGTGGTAGGAGAGGAGGCGTTTGTAGTCCTTCTGGACCAGCGCCATCATGACCGCAAACAGGATGGTGACCGCGCCGATGATCATGAGCACCGTGCTGACCCAGGTCCCCGGGGCCAGCTCGAAGAGATCCAGGGAGATGCGCGCAAGGAGGTAGATCCCCAGCAGCTTGTCGATGCTCGCCGGCAGGATTGCCATGAAGGGGAGGGGCGCGTCTATTGCCGCGTCCGGGATCCAGCTGTGAAACGGCATTGCCCCGGCCTTGCCGATGGCGCCCGCCATGAGAAGGAGGAAGGCTGCTCCGCCCAGGCCGTCCAGGGGAAGCCGTATGGCGGACATCGTGAGTGTGCCTGCCAGCCGGCCCGTGATCATGACGCCGAACATCAAGGCGAGGTCGGAAACCCCCAGGATGATGAATGCCTTGATGGCGGTGGCGTACGGCCTGCTGCGGCCGGCGGCGATCATGGCGAACTGGGTCAGCAGGAGTCCCTCGCCGAAGAACAGCAGAAGGACCAGGTTGTTCGCCAGCACCATCCCGCTCGCCATGGCCAGCGTGAAGAGCACCCAGGCGTGAAACTGGCGGGCGCGGGGCGCGTTCATCATGAAGGCAACTGAATAGAGGGAAATGAGGATTCCGAAGCCGGCCGTGGCCAGAAGGATGAAAGCGCTCATCCGGGAGAGCACCAGCGAGATTTCCACCCCGTAGCCCAGCCACGGCAGCGTGAGCGCCATGTCGTTCGGGAAGAGAAGGATGGCCACCATCAGCTCCGCGGCGCTGGCTGCCACCGCGATCAAGCCGGGCAGGACGGCGCGTTCGCGTGAGGGCAGAATGAGCGCCAGGAGACCGGCAGCCGCGGGGACGAGGATGGGCAGGATCAAGAGGTTCGGATTCATCTGGCCACCCCCGGCATCTGGCTGATCGCTGTCTGGGCAAGCTGCGCCGGCCACCCCACCAGGAAGCCGGCGGCAAGGGACAGAACGGCAAGGGCGACCACGCAGGCCACCATCAGGGAGGAGCCTTCCGCGGCCAGCTTCCCCCTGGTCTCGCCAAGGAACACGCGGCTGAACAGGCGGAAAAGGTACAGGATCGTGAGCACCGCCCCGACCATGAACACCGAGCTGGTGGCAATATGCCCGGCGCCGACGGCGGCGGAAACCACCATGTATTTGCCGAAGAAGCCGCCCAGGGGCGGGACCCCCATGACGGAGAATGCGCACAGGAGGAACGCCACGGCGGTGACGGGCATCGTGCGGAAAAGCCCGCCCAGCTTCGTGATGTCCTTGGTGCCCGCGTTCTGCTCGACGATCCCCGCTGACAGGAAAAGGCCGGCCTTGGCGAGGCCGTGCATGAGGATGTACAGGAGCGCCCCCAGCGCGCCAAGCGCGCTCCCCGTGGCCAGGCCCAGGAAAATGAAGCCGATCTGGCTCACCGTTGAGTAGGCGACGATCCTCTTGAAGTCGGTGTCCACCAGCGCCGCCCCCGCGCTCACCAGGGCGCTGGCCGCCGCGATGATTGCGACCGCGGTGCGCATGGACTCATCCAGGGCGAACGTTGCAAGGAACAGGCGCGCAAACACGTACACGCCGATCTTGACCAGGACCGCGGCGTGCAGCAGCGCCGTCACGGGGGATGGGGCGACGCCCGCGTCAGGAAGCCACGTATGGAAGGGGAGCGTGGCGGACTTGGAGAGCATTCCCACCAGGAGGAGCGCCGAAATGGCCCAGGGAAGGGCCCTGCCTTTCAGCTGGTCCAGGTCGAAGGTGCCCGTGAGGCCGTTGACGGCAAGGATTCCCAGCAGCATGACCAGCGCGCCGAACGCGGTGACCAGGAATGCCTTGTCCGCGCGCAGGACATCGGTCTTGCTGCGGTAGAAGCCGATGAGCCGCCAGCTCGCGATGCCGGTGATCTCCCAGAAGACGTAGAGGAAGATGAGGTTCGCGGAGAAGATCAGCCCCATCATGGCGCCCAGGAAGAGCACGGCCATGAGGTAGTACTCGTCCTGGTTCTGGTAATGGCTGATGTAGTCCCAGGAGAAGAGGATGATGATGGCGCCCACCAGGGAAGAAACGAGGGCCATGAACACGGCAAGCGCGTCCGCCTCCAGGTGGAAGGACAGGCCCAGCGGTCCGTTCAGGAGGAAGGACGCCGTCTGGCCTGCCAGGGCCCCCGGCACCAGCGCAATGGACGCCGCCAGGGACACCAGCACGAACACCAGGGCAAGCAGGTTTCGCAGGCGCACGGATGCGAGGCCTGCAAGAGGCAGGAGGAACGCCCCGGCGAGCGGCACGATGACAGCGATGAGAGCCCAGAGTCCACTCTGCATATATACTCCCAGGATTTACGAGTGTCTTTTTTTCTTCGAAACGGGGGGCCTGCTACTGCTGCTCGACAATGTCGATGTCGACCCGCCGGTTGTACGACCTGCCTTCCGGCGTATCGTTGGACTGCACGGGTCGGGTGTCCCCGTACGCCGATTCGGAAAGCCGGTCTGACTGCACGCCGTAGTCCTCCAGGGCCTGGAGCACAGAGATGGCGCGCTCACCGGAGAGCTGCCAGTTCGAGACCCACTTTTTGGGATCAGGCGGAACATTATCCGTATGTCCTTCCACGATCACGGAGTTCGGAATCCTCGAAAGGAAGTCGCTCACTTCCTGGAGCACCGGCATCGCATCCGCCCCGAGATCTGCTGACCCGGAGCCGAAGTACAGGTCCGACGTGAGCGATATTGCGAACCCGCGGTCTGTTGGGATCACGCGCACTCTACCTGATTTCACGAGGTTCTGCAAGGAGGAAAGCGCCTGTGTGTGAAGGGTGGATTGCCCCCCCGTTCCCTGTTTTTTCCCCGCGCCCCGGGACTCCACCTTCTGGCCCGATGTGACGCCCGGCAGGACGCCAGCTCCCCCGGTGGTGTTCTGGTCGAAGATCGTGAACTCCCCGCCGTTGAACACACTGGCCAGGGCCTGCGCAAGCTGCGTGTATTTAGCGGTGTCGACGTTGCTCATCGCGTACAGAATGATGAAGAAAAGCATCAGGAGCGTGATCATGTCCGCATAGGTGAGAAGCCACCTATTCAGGTCTTCCTTGTGCTCCCTCTGGCGCCGTATCCTCCTGGCCATCTGTCAATCCCTTCCACTGCCACTCAGCCGCGCGCCTAGTCGGCGCGCGTCTCGTCCAGGGCCTTCTTATCGCGTTCCTCGAGAAAGCCCTCTATCTTTTCTTTCACGAGCGCCGGACTCTCTCCCTGCTGGATGGAGCGCACGCCGACGATGATGAGCTGCTTCTCCAGCCGGAACTGTTTTACCTGATTCTTCAGCTTGTTGGCAATGGGCAGCCAGATGAGGTTCGCAAAGGATATGCCGTACAAGGTCGCAATGAAGGCAACGGCGATGGATCTGCCCAGCTCCTTCGTGTCCGCGCCCAGCCTTCCAAGAACGAGGACGAGGCCCATGACCGTTCCGATGATTCCCATGGTGGGGGAGAAGCCGCCCGCAGTCTCGAAGAGAGCCGCTTCCTCCATCTTGCGCTGCTCCACGATGGCAAGATCGCTTTCCAGCACTTCCACGAGGATTTCTGATTCCGTCCCGTCCACGACCAGCCGCAGCCCCTTTCGGAGCGTCTCGTCCTCCAGGTCCTCGACCGTATCCTCGAGGCTGAGGATCCCGTCCCGCCGCGCCTTTTCTGCGAACTCAAGGAGCTGCTGGGCGAGCTGCGGCGAGGGACCGGGGACTCTGCGAAGGGACTGGCGGACAAGCCGGGGGATGCCGAGCACCTCTTTCAGGCTGTACGAGATCGTGCAGGCGCCCAGGGTGCCCAGCACGATGATGATCAGGGCGCTGACACCGACAAGGCCCATCGGGTTTCCGCCCTCCAGGAGGAAGCCCAGGAGCAACCCCCCGAAACCCATGATGAGCCCGATTGCCGTCGATGTATCAGAACCTCTTCTGGCCATCGAATACTCCTTGTCGCATTACAATTCTCCATTATAGAGAGTCGGAGAGTCCAACGCCATACATAAGGCAAAGCGTAAGGGGGGGGCTAGCTCTCCATCTGGATCAATGTGTCGAACTTTATCATCTTCAGGAGCTGTGCTATCTGCGGGCTGCATTTACGGATGGTGAGCTTGATGCCTTTCTGGTCGCACTGCGTGCGGAAGTGCAGGAGCTTCCCGATGGCGGAGGAGCTGAGGCTCTTCAGGCCCTCGAAGTTGAGGACAATTGCACCCTTGGCGCGCCCGAGGGCTTCCGCCAGCCTGGCGGCAAGCTCATCCATGTCTTCCCGGGCAAGGTGGCCCGTTGTCAGCACTTCAATCTCTCCTGAGGCCCCTTCTCTCACCTGGATCATGTCTGCCACCTCCTACAAGGCCTTCAGGAGATCCACGAAATACGGAAGGACCTGCTTTTTGCGGGAGAGGATGCCCTTCATCTCGAAGAGGTTCTCTTCCGCGCGGGGGTAGGAGATGGCGCCGAGCACGCGCGACTCACCCCGGCACAGGAGGAGGCTCGTCTCCCGAGAGACGTCGGTAATCATCAGGCCCGCGAACGAGCAGGCCTCTGCGGTGATGATCCCGTCCAGCACGTCCACCAGCCCGCCTTTCAGCGACAGTATCTGGCTGAAGCCGATGGTCTCGAACTGGCTGAGGCTGAAGCGCCTCTCCCCCTCGGTGAACACCTTCCGGTCCCTTTCAACGATCTTCTTCGCGTCCATGCCCTCCAGGGAGGACCCCGCGGCGAACATGGCGGCGCCATGCTTCTCGATGTCCACGCCGCTCAGGGCGGCGAGCCACGCGGCAAGCTCCCTGTCCAGGGGCGTCGTGGTGGGAGAGTGAAGGATGATGGTGTCAGACAGCATGGCGGAGAGCATGAGGCCGGCGTCCCGGGCGGTGGGGGCGGCCCCGGCTGTCCGGTAGAGGTCCGCGATGATGGTGCAGGTCGAGCCGACCACCCGGTTGATGAACGTGATGGGAAGGCTCGTGGTGCGTGCCGCCAGCCGGTGGTGGTCGATGATTTCCTGGACGTCCGCCTCTTCGATCCCGTCCACCGCCTGTCCTGTCTCGTTGTGATCCACCATGACCACGCGCAGCCTGTTCTCCGCCAGGAAGTTCACCCGGGTGATCACCCCCGCGAGGCTCTTTTCCTCTCCCAGGATGATGAAGCCGCCTTCGTTGCTCTTGCCGATTGCGCGCTGCACGTCCTTGACCAAGGCGTCCGGCGAGAAGGTGGTGTGATCCCGTTCCACGAGCGCGCCGATTGTGCCGGCCAGGAGGTTTCTCTCCGTTTCGCCGATGGGCTCATCATCACGGCACCTCTTCACCAGGCCGCTCAGCACGGAGACGAGCCGCAGCGTGGTGAGCTTGCCGAGGCATTTGCCGTCCGGCCCGATGACGGGAAGGAACGAGAAGCGGTTCGCCGTGAGCAGGTCGCACGCCTTCTGCAGCGTGTCCTGCTCCTTCAGGGCTATCAGGTCCTCCCGGGGGATCATGATGTCCTCGATGCGCGAGCGCACATCCGTGACCAGCGGAGGGGCGTCCGTCTCGAAGCGCGAGAGGACGAACTGGGTCTGCGGGTTGACGTTTCCGGCGCGCCGCGCAATGGCCTCCTCGTGAAGCACCTCGGTCTTCAGCCGGGCATACACGAGGGCCGCGCAAATGGAGTCGGTGTCCGGGTTCTTATGCCCGACGACGATGAGAGGTTTCTGGCTTCGGGGCATCGCTTTCCTCGTGGCGACCATTCCTTTGTACCGAGCTCGTGTACTGCGAAAGGGCAGTGGACAGGATCTTCACGGATTCCTCGATCTTGCTCTGCTCCAGGACGTATGCAATGCGCACCTCGTTGCGTCCGAGATCCGGCGTGTGGTAAAAGCCGGCTCCCGGGGTCAGCATGACCGTCTTCCCCCCGAGGGAGAAATCCGCAAGGAGGAAGCGGCAGAAATCCTCCGCATCCGTCACGGGAAGCCGGGCCATGAGATAGAAGGCGCCGTCAGGCACGTTGAACTGAACGCCGGGGATGGCTCGAAGCCCGGCAACCAGGGCGTCCCGGCGTCGGCGGTACTCATCCTTGATGGGAATGAAATACGAGGGATCCATCCGGTAGGCGGCGTCCGCCGCCAGCTGCCCGACGGTGGGGGGACACAACCGCGCCTGCGCAAACTTGTCCACCAGCTCCATCACCCCGGTGTTGAAGGAAACGATGCACCCCACGCGCGCGCCGCAGGAGGAGAAGCGCTTGGATACGGAGTCAATCAGGATGGCGTGCTGTTCGAAGCCCGGAAGGCCGAGCACCGATGTGAACTGAACGTGCTCGTCATAGATGAACTCCCGGTAGACTTCGTCCGCAATGAGGTACAACCCGTATCTCTCGCACAGCTCACGCAGGGTATCCATTTCCTTTCGGTCGTAGATGATCCCGGTGGGGTTCTCCGGAGAGATGTAGAGGATGGCTTTCGTTCGCGGCGTTATGAAACGCGCAATTTCTTCCCGCGACGGGAGGGCGAACGCATTGTCGAGGGAAGACGGAATGGGCACCACCTTTGCGGAAATCATTGCGGCAAATGCGATGTAGTTTGCGTAGAACGGCTCACGGACCAGGATTTCGTCTCCCGGATCGCAGAGGGCGGAGAGCGCGAAGAATATCGCCTCAGACCCTCCGACTGTGACCGCGACTTCCTGGGCGGTCACGGGGTGGCCGTAGCGCTGATAGTAGCCGGCGATGGACTGGCGGAGCTGGGGGATCCCGAGAGACGGGCTGTACGCAAGCACCTCCGCGTTGAAGCTCCTGTACGCGTCTATCACGGGCCGGGGCGTCCTGATGTCCGGCTGCCCGATGTTGAGATGGAAGATCTCCACCCCTCTCTTCCTGGCCTCGTCAGCCAGGGGAGTCAGCTTGCGAATGGGTGAAAGCGGTACCGCACCCCCTCTTGCGGAGAGGGTCAAACGTCTCTGCTCCATCAGTTCCTTTCCTGCGCCGGCGGCTCGCCCGGCTTCCTACGTCTCTCTCACATCATCGATGGATTTCGCCATGGGCCTGAGCAGCGCGACCAGCGCGTCGCGGGTCATGCCGTCCACTTTCATCGTCACACGGCCGACGCTCGGGTCCTCTCCGAGGAACGTTCCCAGGGCAATGATGTTGCCGCCCGCGTTCGCGACTCCCGCGGAGACCTTGGCGAGCTCACCCTTCACATTCGGCACCGTCACGGAAATGCGGATGCCCTTCTGCCGGGCGCCGAACAGCTCGATGAATACGCGGAAGAGGTCGCTTTCCGTGATGACGCCGACCACCGCGCTCCCTCGCACGATGGGCAGACCGCCGATTCCCTTGTCCGCCATTGTCCGCGCCGCCTCTTCGAGAGGGACATCCTCCGTCACGGTGATGACGTTCCTGGACATCACTTTTTCCACTTTGAGCTTGGCCAGGAGCGATGTCATCTCGTAGACGCTGAGGGTGGAAGCGGGAGACGGGGAAGCGTAGAGAAGGTCCTTTTCCGACACGATCCCCACCAGCTTCTCGTCCTTGTCCAGCACGGGGAGGTGGTGGATCTTCTCGCGCTTCATCAGCGCCTGCGCCTCGGTTACCGGGCATGTCAGGCCTGATGGTGATTGGATTGCGTGTCATGCGCTCCTTCACGAGCATGGCTTCCCTCCTCGGTTCTGAATGCTTGTCAATACTAAAGAAGATTCCGGGCAGTGGTCAATTGCCGGCGACTATGGCGCGCGGCGTCTTCGGCGATCCCGGTAGCGGCCCAGCAGCATGGCGATCCGCGAGGTGGCCGGGATCCGCTCCAGGATGATTTTCAGGGACGCGGTGACGGGGACGGCCAGGAGCACTCCGGCGGGGCCCCACATCCATCCCCAGAAGAACAGGGAAAGGAATATCACGAAGAAGGAAAGGTCCAGCTGCTCTCCAAGGACGCGCGGCTCGATGAAGCTGGACACCCCTACGTGGAGCGCGCCGAGGCTTGCGGCAATGGCAAGGGGGAGAAGCGACCCGGGGAACTGCACCATCGATACGAGGACCGGGAGGACGATGGCCGTGAGAGGCCCAAGGGTGGGGACGAAGTTCAGGACAACGGTGACGAACCCCCACGTGACCGCGAACTCCACGCGGAAGAGCAGCAGGATGCCCATGGTCACGATCCCAATGGCGAGGCTCGCCAGGGCCTTGATCCCGAGGTAGGCACGCAGGTGGCGGTCCACGTGCTTCAGGACAATGGGCACCAGGCTGTGTCTGCGCGGGAACACGGTGAGGATCTTCCGCACGAAGCGGTATTTCCCCAGGAGGAGGATGATTGCGAAGAAGAAGATCAGGAGGAACTCGGAGAGGAACCGGATTGAGCTTCGCGCCGCCCCCATGACGATGGGCCGCACGGGCAGAGTCCGCAGCTCCTCGAAGGGGTCGATGCTGATGGTGGTGCCAATGGACTCTTCGACGCTGTGCAGCAGCGCCTGCGCCCGCGTCGTGATGGCTTCCTGGAACCGCGGGAACGTGCGGCCGAAGTGGGGCAGGTCGAAGAAGATGAGGATTGCGAGACCCAGGAAAAGAGCGAAGAAGAAGACAATGGCGATGAGAGCGGCAAGCCACAGGGGAAGCCGGCGGCGATGCAGGAACACGACCAGGGGGTCGATCACGTAGACCAGGAGGACCGTGAGAAGCAGCGCGATGAATACCGGCGCGGCGAACTTCAGGGCTGCTCCCGTCAGGAAGACGACGATCACGGTGAGCAGCTTGTTCGTTGTCCTGACGGGATTCGGCTCCGGCATCGCCACCAATCGATCAGAACGCGGGCGCGCTGTCAAGGGATCATCGAAAAGGGATCATCGAAAAAACCCTGTACAGCCGGCCCGGTCTGCGGTAGCCTGCCGGCGTTGAAGACCTACATCATCATCGCGGGAAACATTGGAGCGGGAAAGTCGACCCTCGTTCGCATGATGTGCGAGCTGCTGGGCTGGGAGCCATACTATGAGCCGGTTGCGGAGAACCCCTACCTTGCGGACTTCTACCTGGACATGAAGCGGTGGGCCTTCAACTCCCAGGTCTTTTTCCTGACGCATCGCGCCCGGTCACATCGCGCGCTCATGGACTCACGGCGGTCCGTTGTCCAGGACCGCTCCTTCTACGAGGATGCGGAAGTCTTTGCCCGGGCCCAGTACATGATGGGCTCTCTCAGCGAGCGTGACTGGCAGACGTACCAGGGGCTGTACCACACGCTCACCATGCTCCTGGCGCCGCCCGACCTGGTGGTCTACCTGCGCGCATCAGTAGCGACGCTTCGCCGGCGCATTGCCCGGCGCGCGCGGAGCATTGAGGCCGACATCTCCGACACCTACCTCATGAGCTTGAACGACCTCTACGAACGGTGGATCGGCACCTTCGACGTGGCCCCGGTGCTCGTTGTGCCCTCGGACCGGCTGGACTTCGTGGAAGAGTCGCGGGACCTTCATGCCATTGTCGCAACCATCCAGAAGCAGCTTCACGGCCGCCAGGGGCTTCTCTTTCCGGATGAAGTTCCTGGTCGCTAGCCCCGTATCCAGGTTCCCGTTTCTCCGCGCAGGGCGCGGCCGATGTTTTCAGGATTGGTGATGAGCGCCTCTTTTCCGCCCGCCTCCAGGTACCAGACTGCCGCCTGGATCTTCGGCGCCATGGATCCCTTTGCAAAGTGCCTGCCCTCGGAGAGAAGCTTCTTTGCCTCCGCCAGGGTGAGCGAGTCCAGCCAGCGTCTGCTCGGGCGTGCCGAAGTTGATGGCCACCCTCTCCACGGCCGTGGCGATCAGGAAAAGGTCAGCCTTCAGCTCGCGGGCCAGGAGACTGCAGGCGTAATCCTTGTCGATCACTGCCGCGATCCCCCGGTACTCGCCGCTTCCCACGTCGACAACCGGGATGCCCCCGCCCCCCGCGGCGATCACGGTGATGCCGTCATCCATGACGGCCCGGATGGAGTCCAGCTCCACGATCTCCTTTGGCAGGGGTGACGGCACCACTCGCCGCCACCCGCGGCCCGCGTCTTCCACGACGGCCCAGCCCATCTCGCGCCGGCGCCTCTCCGCTTCTGCAGCGTCCATGAACCCGCCGATTGGCTTGGTCGGGGCGGCGAAGGCCGGATCTTTCTGATCGACGAGGACCTGCGTGATGATTGTCGCCACGTTCTTGTGCACGCCCCGGTGGTAGAGCTGGTTCTGGAGCGCCTGCTGCAGCTCGTACCCGATGGCCCCCTGCGTGTCGGCTCCGCAGACGTCCAGGGGGACTTCATGCATTCCTTCCGCCTTGTGGGCTATCTCCGAGCGGCGCAGGATGAACCCTACCTGGGGTCCATTCCCGTGCCCAATGGCGAGGTCCCAGCCGTTCTCCATCATGTCCGCAAGATGGGCGGCGGTGTCCCGAAGGGCTTCCTCCTGGTCCTCCACCGTCTGGTGCTTCGAGTCCCGGATGAGTGAGTTGCCGCCGATTGCAACGACGGCGCGACGCGACGAGCCTTGCGTTTTCATCCTCGCGAGTATAGCCGAAAAATGCCCTCCCGCGCCACCAAATCTGGTAGAATGGCGCCGGAGGAGGAATACTCATGGCCGCAACCGCAATCGACTGGTATCGGATCCCGATTGAGAAGGAAATGCTGCGGAAGCTCACGCAGAGAAGCGACCTGCGCGGCTGGCTCCGCTCGGGGAGCTTTCTCCTCATCTACGCCGCGCTGACCGCCCTGGCGGTGTATTTTTTCCTGCATCGCTGGTGGGCGGCCATGGTGGTTGCATGCTACTTCCATGCCCTGTTCGTGAACATGATGAGCATTTCCGCGGCTGTCCACGAGCTCAGTCACGGCACTCCCTTCAGGACGAAGCCGGTGAACGAGTTCTTCCTGTACCTCTTCAGCTTCCTCACGTGGAACAACCCCGTGCATTTCAGGGCCAGCCACATCCTGAACCATCACCAGTTCACCCTTTACCGCGGCAGGGACAAGGAAGTCATCCAGGTGCCGGTGAAGGAGAAGCTCAATCCCGCCGCCATCGTGAGCTGGCTCACCTTCGACTGGGCCTGGTTCGCCAACGTCATGCGCGCCAACGTCCTGCACGCGCTCGGCAACGGGGATGCGGACTTCTTCAACTGGGATCCTCTCTTCCCGAAGGATGATCCGCGCAGGAAGGCGATGTGCTCCTGGGCACGGATCGTCGTGGTCGGGTATGTCGTTCTCCTTGCCCTGTTCATTGCGCTGCACCTGTGGGTTGCGATCTTCCTGGTGTTTTCCTATTTCTTCGTGCGCATCCTTGCCAACCTGACCGGGGCAATCCAGCACACCGGACTGGGCTCCAACGTCCCCGACTGGCGCGCCATCTGCCACACGGTGAAGCTGGGCCCCGTGGTGCGCTACCTGTACTGGAACATGAACTATCACACCGAGCACCACATGTACGCCGCGGTGCCGTTCTTCAACCTGCCGAAGCTGCGCGCGGTGCTTGAGAAGGACATGCCGCCGGCGCACCAGAGCTTCGCGGCGTGCCTTCGCAAGCTCTCCGAGATCAGGCGCGAGCAGGAAAAGGACCCGGCTTACACCTGGCTGCCGGAGTTTCCCGCGGGCGCGGTCCCTCCCCGGCTGGCATAGCTCTGCAGCCGGAAGGGTGGGAATTCGGGAATAGGCAATCATAGTTGACATTCAAGCGACGGCCGACTCCGGAGTCCATCTCTGCGGCTGCGGCTGGAAGTAGCGGTGGAGATTGCCGTTGAGCTTCTCCACCCTGACCCTGAGCACTCGGACGTTATCTTGGCGTTTCCAGCGCATCCCACTCCCCTTGAAGCGCTTGGCCACAACGAACTTGCAGCTTCCTTCTACCAGCCCACTGCCAATCGGGAAGCCCTGCGCCCTGTAGGTGTCGTAGTCCATGCGAGACAAGTTGTTTTTGAAGTAGTTGATCTCCCTGATCGCTGAGTCCCGCTGGGCAAGGGTGTCGGCCCTGCGCCGCATCTCCTGGGTGACCTGCAAGGCCTGTCCGTCCAACAGCATGCGCGCCCATCGAGCATGAGTCACCTTTGCTTTGCGTTGATCGGTAAGAAGGCTGCAGAAAACTCCAAGATGCTCACTGGCGTGATAGAAATCCAGGATTCCCACAGAGCCGGGGAAGTTTGTCTGTTGCAGTTCCCAGTTGGTGTGAGCCCCATCGGCCAAGAACACAAGTTTCTTGGCGAAGTGTTGACCCATGGCCAGAGCTGCTCGTCCCGCGTAGATATCAAACTCTTGGTGCTGGCCATAGCGAGCCCCTGTCCACCGATCGACTTCTTTTCCTTCGTGAATCTTCTGCACGACGACCACGTTGCATTCTTTCCAATCCGTGGGTTGCTTCAGGCTTTCACGCCCACGGAGGCCCTTCTTTTCCAGGATTTGAGGGCTGATGGTCCCGTCAACTTCCACTACCATCAACTCGCAGGGTTTCTGCCCCCGTTGAGCCGAGATCATCGCGTAGGGATTGTCCGGGATGCGCTCTCCAACGGCCTCGGTATTACGCTGCACCGCCGTGGCACTCACGGCAAATCCCAGCGCCTCCCCCAGCAGATTCGCCGCCCGAGCAAAGGCCTCAGTGCCGCCGAAACTGGATAACAGATAGCTCATCAACGGGGAGTACCCCAAACAGCGATCCAATCCCAGCTTCTCATCCAGCGGAATCCACCCTCCCGCCTCTGTGACAAACTTGTAGCACCGTCGCGGCAGCACTACCTCTCCGCCAAACCGATTGAGAAACCGCAGATTGCGTTTGCCCGAGTACACCGCCCTACGTTCCCCGACGCGAAGGCTGTTTTCAATGGTCGGTTCCTGCACTCCATGCAAAATCTCTTCCTCCAAGGCTCGCCCCAGTTCATAGATGAACTGCAAGATCCGCTCTTCCACCTGCTCAAAGGTGCATTTGCCCAAGTTCAGACCCTCGGCAAGTTCCTTGACCAGGATCTGGCTGCGCGGTAGAACATCAGTGATTTCCATGGCCTATCTCCCCTCCCTAAAAAGGAATCAGCAAGGTGGAGATAGGCTTTTTTCTTCAAAAACTCAATGACAAAAAACCCGTTCTTGAAATCGCACCCCCTACGCTTGACGGCGCAAGTAAATTGATATATGAAAGCGATGACTTGGGCGGCCGATTATTGGAGCAGGAGAGGAGGTCTTGGCCGCAATGAGCGGAAAGTGTAATGCTCTCCTGATGGCGGACCGCGTCATCAGAGAGGACAACGGCAAACGCGGGATCATCGGATCCTTCAACACGTTCAATTTTCCGACCTTCCCTTTCACTGCGCCGCCGTTCCTCGTCTACGCAAACCTCGAAGACTTTGCTGGTGATCACGAGTTTTCTGTTACCATAGCTCGCGAGGGTGCTGAGCTTGTCGTGTTTTCAGCGGGTGGAGAGATACACTTTGAGGACGAAAATCGAGAGGCTGAGATCGTCGTTCCTGCTTTTGGAGTTACCTTTCCCAAAGAGGGCAGCTATAATCTGATTCTCAGGGTGGGGAACGGCCAGTACGGTTCAAGAAGGATTATTGTGAACAGATTGTCCGTCCCGCAGATCGGAGGTACATGATGTCAGACTCGGCACTCGTGATGGGCACCATCTACAATCCCCACGATTCGTCGGCGGAGTCTGCATTTGCGGCAAACAACGCTCAGGAGATCGTGATCGAGCCGCCCACTTTGGGCAAAGAGATAATGCTGGCATCAGAGAAGTCCCTCGCATCGGTTTGGATGACCACCGACGAAGAGGAGGCTTGGAAGGATCTATGAACAAGGGAGAGGTCGTCGTCGTCCCCTTTCCCTTCTCTGATCTGTCGTCTGCAAGGAATCGCCCGGCCTTGGTGCTGATCGATCTCCCCGGGTCAGACGCAGTTCTGGCCGCCATCACTTCCACGCGTAGCGAGCCGCACGCGATTGTCCTCGAGGAGAAAGACTTCCAGCACGGGGCGCTATCGCATGCGTCTTACATTCATCCCGCCAAGTTATTCACTTTCCAAAAGAGCCTCATCCGCAAAGTTGTTGGCAGGGTCACTGAAGCAAAGCGGAAGGAAGTTGTCGCGAAGATTGTCTCCCTTCTGGCATAAAGGCTCGGTAAGACAAGCGGACAGTCATCATGTTGGAGCCCCCGGGATGATACCCGGGGGTATTCTTTCCTGCTGCACAAGGGAGGACGTGGGATACTGCAACTCGTTCATTAAAGCCGAAAGTGTGACAGCTCATGAAAAGAGTCATCGCGACCACTATGGGCTATTTTTTGCGCCAGCATTGCACGTGCGCAGCAATGGCACGTTGTGGAAAACAAAGTTCCTTTCAAGGACACTTCTGGAGTCATGTTCGGAACGCAGGCAACGAACGGAAAGGGAGTCCACGGAGATCCAGTCGAGCCTGTAATCCGATTGTCCGGAAGCAGTTCTGACCTTCTGATAATCTGGCATTCCTTCATTACCACGGACAAAACGGCCACCATGCTGCTAAGAGTCGACAAGGATGAGCCCGCCGAGGAGTCTTGAAGTCTTTCGACTGACCAGAAGGCTACCGTGTCTTTCAACGAGAAGGATCGTTCCGCGTCATGGCAATTCAGCCAGGGTTCCGCATCATCGCAAGACAACGAAGCGAGCAGCGCCCCGCGAGGCCGAGGCGCGCTCTGGAGCGTTTGGGATGAGGAACTAGAAGTGAAACGTGTACGAGACTTTCACCGAGGGGTCGAAGGTTGGGTTCACATTTGTAAGTCCGTCGGTGTTCGAGTCGTCGTAGTTGTGGATCTTGAATACAGCTTCCACATAAAAAGGTCCCGTAGCATAGATGATTCCGGGATAGAGACTGGATCCCAGCGCTTTGGCGGAACCGGAGTGGCCTCCGTAAAAGGCGGAGCCCGGAGTGCTTCCATTGGGAACGTTCTGGTAAGTGAATAAAGATGCTCTAAAATATGCCTTGAGGCCGGGAACGCCTATGCTTGTGAAGTCAAACGTCAACTTGGGATATGTATAGAGACGCAGGTTATACCCCGCATCGCTGAACGAAGGGGTTGTGCTCCCCTGGTCGGAAAAATAAACGGCTTCCAGCACATCGAGCTGCCAGGGTCCGTAGATAAGGCTCACTTGCGGATTTACATCATACAACCACGCTGGAGAGAACCCGATTTCAGCGCTCACGGAGAATACCAGTGCCGTGGTTTTGTCGAAAGAGAGCTTGTATGCGATATTCTCGTAGTTTGTAAAGAGAAAAGTGTTCATCCCGCTCCCAAAGAAAGTCCCAAGAGAGATCCCTTTGTAGGCGTAGTCCATGAGGTATTTGATCTCTGCGTAGGCGGGATCATTTGTCGCGTCAGTGCCAATGAAATACAAAGGGAAGCTGACACGCACCGTCAAAGGCCCGTAGAGAAGGTCTACAAAAGGTTCCGCTCGGGCAAAGTTCACAAAGGAAGGGGAAATGGTCCCCATCATGTCTTCTGCACGCAGGCCAAGCCTCAGTGTCGTGGAATCATTTGGCTTGAGTGAGTAATAGCCGTTGACATAGGGGTCCGGGACCAGATTCAGATTGCTCGTGATTGCCGTGGCGGCCCCCGGCTTTTGCTGCGCGGAGGAGAAGGCGTTGAGTGCCGCGCCGAGAGCGCCGACTTCCAGCGTGATTCCCTCCGCGAAAGCAGCAAACCCAACTGCGGGAACGAGAAGAATCGTCACAACAATAAGACGCAAGAGTTTCATGAGGGCTCCTTTTTTCAGAAAGCTTTGCCAAGAGAGTTCTTGTTGCCCGACCATAAGCAACTATGAGCCGGAGTCGATCGTTGCTCGGGACCAAATAGCTTCGTCTGCTTGCCGGGCGATCAAACCAGGACTTGTGACGGGCGATCAGGTACGTCGAAGAATTTAACTTTGCATGCACGGCATTCAGGACTTCCTCCTTGAAACTTTGGATAAGGAATCCCCTCGAATGCCAGCATGAAGGGAGGCAGGTCCCCTTTCCACGCTGGGAGGCAATCCAGTTTCCCGGATTACCCTACCGCCTTGAGGTCCGTGGCAATTCGCTTTAGAACGACGAGGTCGGGGATTGGCAACATGCTACACTCGCGATTGTTGCCTGTCAACAATTTTTTCAGCAGTGACCATTGAACCGCAACCGACGCAATGTCCGAGAAACAGCAGGCAAGGACTCTGACAAAATAAGGCCGCCCTCGCCATACGGGCGTTTGATGGCGAAAGGTGCGCGCGTGAGCGGGATGTCGCGGCTTCACGCGCAGAAAGTCGGCGGTCCGCGTGGCCAGCTCGCGGACACGATTCCAGAGTCCGTAGTACCCTTGAGCAGATACTGATTCTCTCTTACGCGCACTCAAAAACTTCCCAGAGGGAGAACATGACG
>CAVUXE010000030.1:0-33235 GCA_963745235.1 uncultured Spirochaetota bacterium
TTGCGGGAAGAGCTACCAGTCGAAAGGCATCCAGGTCCTCAGTCTAGGATGGAAGCAGCTCTATTCCTCTTTGAAGCCCAAAGACGAACAACCCGACGAACATGAGCCTCAGGACCAGGATAATAAGACCCTTCCTGCCTTGGTCGAAGGAGAGATCCTCAATACTTTCGATCCGCAAATACTGGAAAAAAAGACCAAGCCCCCCGCACCGTTCACCGAAGCCTCTCTTCTGACTTTCATGGAAAAGAACGGCCTCGGAACGGAAGCAACCCGCGCAGAAATAATAGAGCGGCTTCTTATCAGAGAGTACACGCTCAGAGTAAAGCGCTCTATCTCAGCAACCGACAAGGGCATTTTTCTTATTCATACGATCCACTAATTCCCGCAGAACGAGTCAAGAACTTTATCAGCGTTGAAGAAACCGCCAGATGGGAAGCACTTTTGAACAGCTCTCCGGAGGCTTTCTACACATCAATAAAAATCTCCGTCGAACAGGCAATAGAAAGCCTCCGTAGCCTGGAGCTCCCGGAGTACCAGAAAAAGCCCGTGGGAGTCTGCCCGCACTGTGGCTGCCCTGTGAGAGGCTTCGAGAACTCTTACAGATGCGACTCACGGAACGGATGCCCCTTTGAAATCCCCAAGAGAATCGCCGGCCACACAATCACGGAAAAGGAACTTGCAAAGATCATCGCCCTTGAGGAAACCCACCTTATTTCGAACCTCAAGAACCAGAGAACCGGAGACAGTTTCAAGGCCAAACTTCGCTACGACCCGAGTCTCAAGAAATTGGTGTTTGTCTATCCCAATCCCCCCGTCAGCTCTCAAACAGGAGGCAAAACATGATTCGCAAAGCTCTCAAACGCGGATCTTCTAGCGCTCCCCGCTGGAAGCGGCCCCTTTTCCCAGCTCTCGGCGTCCTTGTCTTTGCTCTTGCCGTTTTCCTCATTCTCGTAGGCGTTATCGGCCTTTCCTCATGCTCTAGCCCGGTGCCGGCCCAGCTGGCGGGAACAACGGCAACAACGGCAGCACCGGGGAATCTGGCAAGGTCATTAAGACTTTCGCAGGAACAGGCTCGCCCGGATCCACTGGAGACAATGCGTCCGCTCTCAAGGCCACACTCAACACCCCAATGGGGCTTTACGTTGATAAGCTTGGCTACGTGTACATCGCTGACGCAGGGAACAACGAAGTCCGCTTTGTCAATCTATCCGGCATCATTCAACCCGCCGCAGGAGAGTATTCACCAGGCTACACCAGTGACGGTGTTGCCCCCACTTCGTCCAAACTCTACACCCCTACCGCCGTTGCACTCGATCCAAGCGGCAATATGTATATCGCCGACTCCTTTAATGACCGTATAAGGGAAGTCACCAGCACGATCAGCACCTATGCAGGAAACGGCACTCCCACATTCGCAGGAGACACTGGCCTTGCCACCGCCGCCTCCGTTGCCTTCCCATCCGGCGTTTGCTTTGACACTCAGGGCAATTGCTATATCGCTGACAGCTCAAACCACCGCGTCCGCGTGGTTTCGGCAAGCACTCTCAAAATCACAACCTATGCGGGAAACGGAACCTCCGGATCCACCGGCAACAACGGCCCTGCCACCTCCGCAGCACTCATCGACCCCTACGCCGTAGTAATGGACAGCTCTGGCAACCTGTATATCTCTGACTCAACCGCAAACATTGTGCGCAAAGTCAATTCTTCGGGCATGATCACCACCTACGCGGGAACCGGCACCGCAAACTACAGCGGCGACAACGGTCCCGCAAACCAGGCAGCCCTTGACGGACCGGCCGGACTCGCACTCGATTCAAGCGGCAATCTTTACATCGCGGACTCCTACAACAATCGAATACGGATGGTGAGCACGAGCGGAACAATCACAACCGTCGCTGGCAACGGAACTCCTGGCTACTCTCCTGATGGCACGGTGGCAACGTCCGCTTCGCTTTTGGTCCCTATGGGCGTAGCTGTGGATTCCTCTGGAACGATCTATATCGCCGATACTGGCAACAGCGTCGTTCGCACCGTGAAGTAAAGAAGGGAGTCCCACGCCGTGGCCCCTCTTTATGGTAACCTCCCCCCAACCCCCCCCTTTTTTTCCGATCGCTCGCGCGACCGAAGGGGAGGGCTTGAACTCCAAGCGCCGCGGAGTAAAGCCCTGCCGCAGCGCAGTCCAAACCTTCGCGGCGCAGCACCAGGGACACACTCGATGCCGTGTGTCGAGCGTGTCCCGCGCCGCGTCTATCACAGGGAGCTTTTTATGCTACCGCTAAACGGCGATTTGATTCTAATGCTCGCAGCGTCCCAGGAAGCACAGCAGTATTTCCAGGAAGCTAGCCAAGGACATTTTCAGGACAAAAACTATCACGACCTATGTTACGACCATTCCTCAGATCAGTTTCTAACACAGACTTTCCACTACAAACACGAATACGAGCCTAATGGACAGCTTCAACCTATATGCCGGATTACAGAGAGCACACTGAAAGACTATGAGCAGTTTCTAGGCCAGCCAATGGAGATTTCAAATATGGGCGCGTGGTACAAGTTTGCCTTACATGAGGAACAGATTCTAGAACGAGAATTGACTCTTGACCAGGAGCCGGAGCTTAAACGCTAGGTTTGGCAGAACCAAAGCAACTTATTGGGCGCACCCCCCGGGGCGAAAGCCCCAGGGGCGGGCTCTGCGCTTCAAGTCCTCGCTTGCCTCGAGCGCGAGTACACGCAAGAGGCAAGCTGTGGGCTTTCCGCTGCGATCCCTTGCGCTTCTAACTCGATGCTCTCTCTCTGGGTTGCCTGGCATTCTCGGCTAGCTGCGCTTCTCCGGCAAATACGGGTTACGAGGGGGGTGATCTGTGATGGCGGGGGGGGCGGGGGAGGGGCGAACTTCGAGTTTTCTGCGGTCGGAGTGAGCGCGGCACAAAAACGGTTGTGGTTGCTTGCGCAAGGAGGAACAAAAGCACTATACAAACGTGGCGAAGATTCTCCAACCTTTCTTGCGTTTTCTGCATTTTTTCACTTGACAAAACCAATAGGATGCTATATATTATGTCTCATAGGAGGATGCAGAAAATGACAACTACGGAGAATGCGAAAAGGCTTTTGAGCGATCTGGTCGAAAGACTGGACACGCAGACGATTGCCGCGTTTTGCCGCAAACGGCTTTTCGCCAGCGAGGCAAATCTCCCCATGAACAAATGGAGCCGCCTTAACCAGTTCTCGGCGTTCCTGACCGGCACCAGTGACGCGCGTGGCGTGAATCAGTGGCGGGAGGTTGGACGGTGGCCGCGCAAGGGCTCCCATGCTTTTTATATCCTTGTGCCGATGTTCCGCACCGTCACCAACGACAAGCAGAGCCACAGCCAGGACGACGACCAGGCCCCGGATGAAAAGCAGATTCTTTCGGGTTTTCGCTGCATGCCAGTGTTTCGCGCTGAAGATACCGATGGAAAGGAGCTTGATTATCAGATCGCCTTGAAGGCGTTTGACCCGAGCCGCTTCCCCTTGTATCAGCTTTCCGTCAAAATGGGTGTCACTATTCGCGCGGGACTGACGCAAGGCGCCTACGGCTATTTTACCCCTGACGAGAAAGCGATTACCCTTGGCACCGACGATCCAACGACTTACTTTCATGAGCTTTCACACGCTATTGACGACGCGCTCCCCAACAAGAACGAGGATTACAACTTCAACGAAGTAGTCGCGGAATTGTCCTCTTGCTTCCTTTGCTCGCTCTATAACCTTCCACATCATGAAGAGCATACAAAAGCGTACATCGAATCGTATCAGGGCAAGAGCCCCGTCGCCTTCCAGATCATGAAGGCGGTTGACCGGGTTCTTGAGATTTATGCTTTTATCGAGTCCTCCGAGCAGGAGCCGACCGAAAAAGCCGCGCAGTAAGGGGAACAGCGCGGGGGAGGGTAGGAGCCTTCCCTCGCGCGCGGGGGGATACCCCCCGTACCCCCGAGAAAGGTTAGGATATGCTGGAAGGAACCCCGCAGCTCCCCGTCGGACAGGTCAGCCTTTACGATGGCCTTCCCGACTGGCTCACCAAGGGCCTGGACGACGACACAACAAGACCTGTTACGCTTACCGCACTGATTCTCTGCATTGCCCTCGTTGTCGGCTTTCCCGCGCGAGCGAACGCGCAGCAGCAGCCCGCCACTGTCTCTCTTACCCCCGGTACAATGTTGGAAGTGGGCTTTTCCCCCGGGGGATCCGCCCGCAAGGTCGTGCTTGACGCTGTTGCGTCTGCGAAGGATTCAATTCACGTGGCTTGCTACGAGTTTACAAGCCGCCCTATCGCGGAAGCGCTGATAAACGCCGCCAATAACGGGATTAAAGTATCAGTAGTCGCCGATTACAAAGCGAGCTTACAGCGCTACTCACTAATCCCTTACATAGAGAAGCACGGCATACCCGTCCGGCGCGACGCTCAACATGAAATTACCCATGATAAGTACCTTGTTCTGGATACGAGCAGCGTTGAAACGGGCAGCTACAATTACACAAGTGCCGCAGATAAGGCCAATGCTGAAAACTGCGTAGCGCTCTACGGCGTTCCCTATATCGCTTCGCAATACCTTGCTGACTGGCAGAAACTCTGGAACGAATCACGCTGAACAGAAGGACACGAAATGCTTAAGGCCCTTGTAAACTGGACAGTCCATCATGAGACGTGCTTCCTCATCGAAGGCCGTGCTTCAAAAGACCTTATTGACCAGCTCGACGACCAACGTGCTTCAGAACTTGCTGCCGCCGCGACAGCGAGCTTTGACCAAGACGGTTCAATCCATACGAGAAGTAGCAGCTTTTCGTACCGACGAAGTATTCAGGGAACAGCAAGCCACCGAAGGAGGGCTTGAACGTGAACGACCTTAATCAGTGTATTTTGACCGGACGAGTTACGAAAACTCCACTACTCGCCCATACGCCCAAAGGAACTGCCTATTGCGAAATGTCATTGGCTGTCAACCGAACGTACAGAGATGGCAACGGCGCGGAAAAGAAAGACGTTGCCTTCATTAACGTCATGACCTGGACTACTCTCGCAGAAACTTGCGCGGCGCAAGCCCTGAAGGGAAGCGCATTGCGCTTGGAAGGCTCGATCAAACAAGATCGTTGGCAGACACCCGAAGGCCCCCGCAGTAGGCTCTACGTCCTAGCGCATCATGTCGAATTCAAGCCCTACAGCGGCAAGGACGCACCCCAGGAAGCCTTTGCTGAGAGCGAGCAGCCGCCGGAAGAACTTCCCCCCGCTGCACACGAAGCGGACGCCACGCGGGAAACACAGAGGGAGAGTCAGTCATGAAGAAAGCCAACCAACAGAGGGCAGCCGAGATGCAATTCCAAAGCCAGCAAGCAATTTTTAAGATCCTGTGCCAGGGTTGTCCTTATAAAGCTATGCCGGGCGCGCGCGGCAGAATATGCGAAACCGTCGACACGCTTACTGACGTTGACGCGGAAGAAATACCGTCAACACCGCAGACCGCGTAGCGTCATGCAAAACGATAAAGATAAACGAATTGCGGACCTTGAAGCACAGCTCGCGGAGCGCGATATCGTCCTCGATGAGATAAAGCAACGGATGGCAGAATATGCTGCGCGCATTGAAGCTTTCGACAAAGACTTGTCCAATCTTCGCGCTATGCCGGAAATTCCCACCGTGGTTATTTTTGCGTTCGCAAATTGCATAGAAAAGATCATTACCGATGTTCCTAATCTTGTATGCGTTCTCCTGGACGACGATCTAGACTCCCTAGGCAGTGTCGGCATTGCTCCCGAGGACATGCCCTTAGTTCTTGTCCCGCTCCCCGAGGGAAGCGATGTTTGGGCTTACTCATTCGAGAAGGCCCAATATGATCCTAATACTGTTAGCCACATCGTCAGCTCCACGGGCGTTTCACTGACTGACGTTCTCGACGCTCTCGACGCACTAGAGAATAATGATCAGAGCCTACGAGCCATGAACGCAGAACAGATCCGGATGCGCTACCCAAGTGCTTCGCAGATCAAACGGGGCCGCATAGTAACGGCGCAGGGGTGCGCCCGCGTGTCGTCAAGCCGAAACAGCGATACGCCAGTGCGGCCTCTTTCTAACGCAGACAAACTTTTTCTATTCGGCTAATATCTCTCTATGCCAAAGACACGCAAAGCTTCTTCTAAGATCGGCACCAAACGCCGTCCACCGAAAAGCCCCGCAGCCAAGAAAGTCACCGGCACTGTCCTTAAGATCATCAACGGCAAGCCCTCCAACATCAAGCTTGACGCGGCGGAAGCTTTCAGCGATATCGACCAGGCCCGCGCGCAAGTCCTTTATGTCGAGAGGCACGGCACAGCAGAAGAAAAGCGCCTTGTTCGCCTTGCCTTTCGGCAGTATCAGGGCATGAAATTTCGCAGCAAATAGTCCCTCTCTCATGACTCCGGAGCAAATCCGTAGCAGCCGTCTCTATCCGAAGTTTCCCGACGCGCCCGCCGACATCTGGCGCGCCGCCGTCCGCCGTCCGCGCCGTTGCCGACCGGATCAAAGCAGATGCCAGACAAAGAGCTTGTCTCCATGGGAGGCTCACGGTTAGCATTGCGTAATCTTGTCGCCGTCCAACTAGGGGTAGAGCCCTATGATGGAATGGGAAGTTCCTACGGCAATCGAGTCCTGGACATCACGTGGCGCTGACCCAAGGTGGAAGTTTTTATGATGCAGTCCCTAGTTTCCTGGAGGGCGTTGATGATCATGGTGGTGGGTGGCTGTATACTGCATTCCTCGATGACCCGGGGACTCCAAGAGGAGGACGGTAGATGGCCTTCCGCATACTTGTGGCGCCCAAGCGGTGACCACGCGTGAAAGTTTGGCAGGTCACCCACCGCCGTTCCGTACCAAAAACTTGGCACGCCACTGGCGATGCCGGATAGTAGTATGGAGTCAACAGCGCCTTCCAGGAAGTCTCCTCGTTTGGATCCAAGGTTTTCGAGACTGGAGGAGGGCATGAGGTATCACGGAGTGGATCTGCACAAGAAGTACGCCACGATCTCGGTGCGTAATGAAGAAGGCTCGGAAGAGAAGTTCGTGCGAGCCCAGGCGGACATCAAGGGCTATGTCGCGAGCCTAGGCAGTGAAGACGCACTTGTGCTCGAGGCCTCTGCAGGAGCCATGTATTGGGCGGAAAGAATACAGAGCCAGGGGGCCAGCTGCATGGTGATCGACGCCTACCGCTTCCGCATCATCCGCGACTCCTGGCAGAAGACGGACAAACGCGACGCTGCCAATCTGTCCCTAGCGTTGTGGCTGGCCTCACGAAGCGGGGAGATGAAGCTGCCAGAAGTCTGGCAGCCGGGACCGGTGGTGCGGGAGTTGAGGAGACTATTCGGATTGTATGAGTTGTTGAACAAGCAGATCCGTCAGCTGAAAAACGAGATTCACGGGGTGCTGTTGGATAGCGGGGTGAGGGATCATGCGCTGGGCAAGCGCCTTGCGGACAATCCCGCCAAAGCAGACGAGCTACTGAAGACGGTGGAACTTTCCGCGGCCAGTCGTGTATGCATCACGACCAGTCTGGCACTTCTGGCGAGCATGCAGGAGCAGAAGGAAAGTCTCAAACGCGAGATCTACCAGTCGGGCCGGCCGCTGGAGGCCGAATTGAAGCTGCTCATCGGCATCCGCGGGGTGACCCCACTCCTGGCTCTGGTCTTCCTCTCCGAGGTGGGAGACATCACAAGGTTCAAAAGTGCCCGGCGGCTACAGTCATATCTGGGGACGGTGCCCACGGTGCGCTCCAGCGGCGGGGTGACGCACAACGGAGCGATCAACCGACGCAGCCGGGGACTTGCCCGCAGCCTTTTCACCCAGGCGGTGAGCCACTTGGCGGACTCCTCTCCTGTACTGGCTCGGTTCTACCGCGAGTTGGCGAGTCGAAAGGGGTACGGGCGAGCTCGTATCGCGCTCCTTCGCAAGGTCTTTTCCATGATGCGCCGAATGCTGTTAGCGGGCGAGCCCTATCGCTGGGTTGAGCAGAAGCTCTACGAAGCGAAGCTCAGAGACTACGCGAAGGAGATCAAAAGGTGGGAAAAGGTGCATGCGGCTTGACACGCACCATAGTCGGCGTTTTCGCTGCTCGCAGCGTGCCACCAACGCGTTTTCTCGAAGGGCGGAGCAACTCGAAGCGCGATGGGGGTCTAACGGGGGGTATAAAGACACGGCAAGCTCTCGCCGCGTTCGTCCTACGCAATCCTAGCGTGTAGGATTTTGGAGATTTACAGTGAAGCAGGCGTTTGGCCACGGAGGCACAACGTGAAAAAGAGAATAGTCGTAGTAGTAGCTCTCGCGGTCCTTATGGTAGCTTCGGCGTACGCACAGGCGACGGATTTCTTTGAGCTTGTAAAGGCAGGAACCCCTCAGACGGTACAGACCGCGATCGACAAGGGCGCGAGGGTGAATGCGCAGGACAAACACGGCAACACTCCCCTCAAATATGCTGCTGAGATGAACCCTGAGGTAATTACTACGCTTCTGAAAGCCGGCGCGAACATCAACACCCAAAACAACGATGGTGTGACTGCGCTTATGGCTGCCGCTGAAAAACAGAACGCCGTGGCAATCACTACGCTCCTGAAAGCTGGCGCCAACGTCAACACGCAGAATAAAGACGGTGGTACCGCGCTGCTCGTCGCTGCTGGGTACGATCAGAACGCCGAGGTGATCACTACGCTCCTGAAAGCTGGCGCTAACGTCAACACGCAGAATAAAGATGGCGTGACTGCGTTGATGAATGCCGCTACGAATAACCAGAATGCTGAGGTAATCACCACGCTCCTGAAGGCTGGCGCCGACATCAATATTCAGGACAAGGCCGGCCAGACTGCGTTGATCTACGCCGCGGCGGCTAACCACAACCCTGAGGTGATCACCACGCTCCTGAAAGCCGGCGCGGACATCAATACTCGAAACAAGGATGGCGTGACCGCGCTGCTCTACGCCGCCGCGACTAACCACAGCCCTGAGGTGATCACCACGCTGCTGAAGGCCGGCGCGGACATCAATAACCGGGACAAGTACGGCCAGACTGCGTTGATGGTTGCCGCCGGAAAAAAACAGAACGCCGAGATAATCACCACGCTCCTGAAGGCTGGCGCAGACGTCAACGCCTATAGCGACAACGGATCTACCGCATTGATGATTTCGGCTGCCAAAAACCCATACCCCGAGGTGATTGCGGCACTGCTTAAAGCTGGCGCGAACGCCAAAGGGAAGGACCGAGTGGGGAAAACTGCTTATGACTACGCTCGACAAAACGAGAAGCTGACAGGAACTGACGCCTATCGGCAGCTTGAAGAAGCGTCCAAGCGGGCTCCATAGAGTGAGCAAACAATCGGCGGAGAGGAGGTGAGGGCACAGCGGCTTGACGCGCATCATAGTAGAAGCGTCCAAGCGGGCTCCATAGAGTGAGCAAACAATCGGCGGAGAGGAGGTGAGGGCACAGCGGCTTGACGCGCATCATAGTAGAGGAGGTGAGGGCACAGCGGCTTGACGCGCATCATAGTAGTATGAAGAGCCGAAAGTATATATCTCTGTCGTTTTTGTTGATCCTGAGCGTCACAGCGTTGGGATGCTCCCCAAAAACGCAAAGCAGTAGTGGGTCTGCTCAAGGGAATCAAGCGACTAACACGAGTAGTTCTGGGAAGCTTCGAGAGGTTCAGCTTGATTTTGGCGGCCATTTATCCGAAGGAGGGATGATTTCCGCGTACTATGATGACAAAGACAAGCTGGCCTATTTTGAGGTGTACCTGGCCGGTGAGCGGGGGAAAGTTACGTATCACTTTGAGAATCTTGATTCTGATCAGATCTCAATTCAACGCACAGAGTACGCTTACGATAAGTCAATCAGTGAGGGGCAAGTCAGTATCGTTTCGCAGAAAGAGGAGAAATTCCTCCTCGAGAATGGCAAACAGTACAAAATAGAGGACGGAAAAAAGACTGAGCAAACCAATAAGAACTACATTCTTTTGTACAACGAGGCGATGCGGACGATCAAGGAAGGTAAGAAATAACACCCGTGAAGGAAGCGGCTTCGGGACGGCGGGGGATCTAGTAAGACGGCTCGGGCATCCCTGCCATCGCCGTTGCGTGGAATTGTAGTGTCACCCTGCCGCTGCCGCGCGGAGCGCTGACCGCTGGGGCCGGCCGTGCGCCGAAGGCGCCGTCACCTTCCGTCGCGGCCGAGCACAAAGGAGCAAGGGCTTTCTGTAGGGAAGAGCTGTGAGCCAGGACGGCGAAGCGGCGATGAGCGTACAGAAACCGTGGCCCCCCTGAGAGTCTCCCCCTCCCAGACGTCTGGAGGGTACCATAGCCGGTGGGTGTGCAGAGCGGGTAGGACGGGGAGGGCGGAGACGGCAGGGGGGCGAGGGAAGCCTGAAGCGATGAGCAGGGCAAAGACCTGCGAGATTAGTCCTTCCCGGACGCGCGTGGTGGGCCTCCGGTTGCCGTATCTTTTTCCATGGCCCCGTTGTACGGTTGTTCGGCGGCCGAGTATCGCCGGCGATACTCATTTCTGGGCTGATGCTGTAGGGCAAGATTGTGAAAATCAACTGGGATAACTGGACTCCTCGGGCATGGATGACAGAGAAGTTTCTCGACTGGATTGCGAAAAGGCGAGGAAAGCCTACCATGGCGGAGGAGCACGAAGAATCTGACAAAGCCTTGCAGTACGCGAAGATTCGCAAGCGATATCCGACTGATTCCTGGAACAGATTGTTGGGGAAATTCCCTGAGCTCAGAAGACTGGAGGAGCGTGCGCGCAACTACGACCCAAACAAAGTTGAGAAGCGACGCGCGCTGACAGAGGTTATTGCCTGGTTCAAAAAGAACGACTCTGTCTTGCCGAAGAAGTAAGAAAAGTAAAGAGGAGAAAGGCCTGGGATGCAAGAATGCATGCGTTGCCCTTATCCGTTGAACGCTTGTTCGGTGGGTGAGTATCGCCGGCGATACTTTCTGGATGACTCCGGAAGGAGGACAAGATAAAGAGTGTAAACAGATTTCGATATCTGTTTTCTGCATAGAGAGTTATAGCGTAAACGGGCCTTCGTGCTGTATACAAAAACTCTCCAATTCATTACCGGTGGTAAGTTGGCTGTAAACACCTATTTAAGGCGGTTGGACTGCTTGGCTGCCCTCCTATACTCTGGACGCTATCATGAATGAGAAAGCTTTTCTCATGAATATGAATGAACATAAAACGATTCCTGAGCTTATCAACAGGACTCGCGTTAGCGATCAAAGCGATGCTTGCGGTCTCGCGGTGATCGGGCTCATCTATTTGATTTGACTCCTCCCCTCGCATGTTAGACAATATGAGATTATATAACATTTTGGTCTTCTTTAGAATGTGACATCATAGGGAAATTCCGAATTCCTTAACGACTTCAAATGATTCAGATTTATTCGCCGGCTTCTTTCCGATCCCGCCTTGGCAAAAGTACGAATCCAAATGTTGTCGCAGAATCACGCAAGCGGGAGTCCAAGCAGGCAATCTCGATTGGCTCCTGAATTGCGTCCCTGATCTCACAGGCTGTCGCAAGGTGAATCGCGTCAAGGCTGCGTAGGCGCCCAAATTTCCTGTCAGCCCTGATGCGTGCGGTAATACGCTCGTCAAGGATGCGAAACTGCACCGCTTTCATCAGAGAGTCCATAAAGCGCCAAACGTCGACGCGGACTTTGTGACGATGAAGGGCGACCAGAGTCTCAGCTTGCAGGAGGATAGATGAGAAGCGGAGGTGCGTCGCGTCCCAATACGCTTTGTAATCATCCGACCCCTGTTCAGCGAACAGAAACGAGAGCACAAAACTGGTATCGATGTAGACCGCCTTCACGTAAAACGCTCCTCTCGTTGTTCGTTGAGAGTTGGACGCCAGTCCCCGCGCGGCTTGGAGATGCGAGCTTTCCGGAAGAGTTCTTCGAAGTTGAGAACGCTGTCTGTCGTGGCCGGTGTAAGCAGACCTCGCGCAGTGAGCTCTGTGATATAGCGGTCAATCCGCTCTGAGGAGAGGCTCGTTGACCGAGCACGGATCTCGGCAATTGGAGCATTGCGATCCAGTACGATAACTGTTTCTCCCCCGCGCACAATACCCAGATAATGAGAAAGGCGATTTTTGAGCTCTCGGATTTTGACAGTGACCATATAATAAATGTAGCCACCGAAGCTACAGGTGTCAAGATGCGACGGCGACCCGTCTCGAAAAGGATTTGAGACTTCCAAGCGTTGGCATCATCGCAGATCGAAGGCTTCTGCGAGCGCCGGGCTCCTTTCGCAACTTAAACATACTTTCTCAACGACTACCGCAGTTTCAGGCTCGTCTTGAGGGTTGCAACGAGGGTCTTGGGATCCGCTGGTTTTTGGAAAATGCCTGCGAGTCCCAGCTGCTGGGTGTCGATGTTGTACCGCACCGAATCCCCGGCGGCGCTCAGGAGGTAGATTGGGCAGGTGAAACCAGCACTCTTCAGCTTGGTGGAGACCTTGCTGCCAGCGTCCACCGTCTCCATCATCAAGTCCAGGATGATTGCATCCAGCCTTATTTTCTCAGCTATTTTCATCCCCGCAGTCCCCTCCGCGGCCTCCCCTACCGTAAATCCCGCCGATTCGAGAATGATGCGCAAGGTCGCGCGCACGTCGGGGTCATCGTCGATGACGAGGATTGTCTTTATCACTTCTTTTGTTTCCGCCATAAAAGCCTCACCTCCTCTTGCGAGCAGCACGTCAAGGAGCTCAATGACAGCGCGAGCATTCCGCTGCGCTTTCCTGCTCAGTCCCCTCACCGCCGCCAAAATTATATCCACGGACACCTACCAGCCATGCCAACGGTCGCGCCGCGAGGCTCGATTCGCAAAGAGCCAGCAGGACCTCCGGGCTCGAGAGGTGCGTCGTAAACCCGACGTCGATCATCGGCAGCGAGCCTGATGCTGCTGCGCCCAACTGCCTGACTTTGAACGGCTCAGGTCCGACGCGGGCCGCATCCAGAAAAAGAACAACCTTGTGGCGCGCCATATCGACACAGCATTCGATTCCGAGCTGAAAGTCCGTCTGGACCGTCATACGCTCGCCGTGTCGTCGCTGCATCTCCTGGGCAATCCACGGCCCCAAACCGTCGTCCCGCCTGCCAGGGTTCCCATACCCCAAAAGAAGAACCGAGGCTCCTTTCCCTTGGCGGTTGTTCACGTTTGTCCGCGGACCTTTCTGTCCACGACCCGACCGCGCGAATCGACGAGTGACCCTTCGAGGGCCATCCTGCCCAGCGCGTGCGTCGCGCAACTCAAACAGGGATCGAAGGCCCGGATGGCGACTTCCACCTTGTTGAGCAGGCCCTCCGTGATCTGTCGGCCGGAAAGCTCCTCCTGGGCTACCCTCTGAACCGCCCTGTTCATTGGCTCGTTATTGCTCGTCGTTGATACGATGAGATTCGCCATCTCAATCGTGTCGTCACTGCGGACACGGTAGTGATGAAAGAGGGTCCCTCGAGGCGCCTCGATGCATGCCGCACCTTCGCCGCGACGGGTCCCGCTCACCACAAGGTCTACGCCCTGGAGATCGGGGTCGGAGAGCAACTCCTTCATTTTCTCCGCGGCATGGAGGGTCTCGATGAGCCGCGCCCAGTGGTAGGCGAGGGTCGCATGCACCGGCCTACCCTCTCCAAGCTTCAAGAACTCCCTTCGCTCCTCTTCAGCAAGCGGCGTGTCGATGAAATCGCAATTGTTCAGCCGCGCCAGCGGCCCCACGCGGTACCAACCCTTCTCTTTCCCGAGGGGATGGATAAACGGAAACTTCATGTAGCTCCAAGGACGGACTTCCTCGCGGATCACGCTGAGGTAGTCGCGCGGCTGGACCTTGTCGAAGATGATTCTGCCGTCCGAATCTTTCGCTCGAAGAAGTCTGTCATACAGGTCCAAGGCGCCGTCAGAGCGCACGAGGCTCACGAAGTTGCTCTCGAAGCTCGCAAAATCGAGGAAGTACTTCCTGTTCTCTCGAAACAGTTTTTTGAACAGCTCCAGGGCCTCCCCCGCCCAAGGGATCATCGCCGACCGACACGAGGACGCGGGTCGCCTTTCGACGATATCAAGCCGCGCTGCACGGGATACGGCGGCCTGTCTCGAGGCGCGCCCCTTTTCCGTGCAGTACGACGAGAACGTGCATGTGCTGCGCTTGTTGTCGACTGATTTGGAGCACAGCCGCGCCTGGGAGGGCACACCGGAGGATCTCACGGAGGTCCGAATCTTGCACGTTCGGACTGGGGCGAGCTGTTGTGAGGATCGGCAAGATATTCATCAGGGTGCGACCGGCATTTACACGGCCGGAAATGCACTCCCCGGATGCAAAATTAAACCTGGGGCGAATGGAGAATCTCTGTCTCTCCTCGCCCCCTACCCTCAAGGAGCGAAGAAGTGTGCCAAGCGAACAATCCCGCACCCTGCCGTTCACCTTTCCCTCCACTACAACTCCTCCCCGTTGAAAAGCTCGTCATCAGTGAGAGAGTCCCGCACATAGAATCGCGCCGTTGTAGCGGTGGAAGCGTGGCCCAGCATCTCGGATACTCCTTTGAGGCGTCTGGTCTTCTGAAACAGGTCCGTGGCCCGTGAGTGCCGTAGATTGTGCGCTGTGATCCGCCGATTCAACACCCTTCGGGCTGCCCTGGCAATCTCCCGCGTCACGTATTGTCTCGAGAAGGGGCCACCATTGTGGCTCTCGAACAGGTACACCCTCCCCTTCTTCCCATACTCTCCCTCGATCTCTTCAAACAAACTAACAGGGATTCTCACCCAACGCTCCTTGCGGCCCTTCCCATGGAAGCGTAGGAGTACACGGTCTCCATCGTCCTTGAGGTCCGTGAGCCTTACCTTGAGGCCCTCGGTAACCCGCGCAGCGGTCGCGTAGAGGAAGCGTGCGATAAGGCGCACCCGTAGGGGCAGCGCTGCGATCAGGCGCGCGCGCTCCTCGGGTGAGATCACCCTAATCTCGGGCGTGTTCGTCTTTGCCCCAGGGATAGAGTCCAGGGCAATTTTCAGCATGGCAAGCTCGCGGCTGCTCATGCCCTGGCGCTGAGCGGCTTGTAGAATGGCCGCCTTGCCGCCGTAGAGGTCGCGGTTGAGCTTGGAGGCTGATCCTCCCGCTTGGCGTGAATACTCGATGTAAGCGGCGAAGAGCTCAGCGGTTGGAGAGCGAAGTTCCGCCCAGGCCAGGAAGGCGCGAACAGCGCGCCGGTAGGCATCGGTTGAGAGTGACCCGCGGGCTCGGACTTTCAGCAGCTCGGCGGCGGGAATGCCCGGAAGGCGTGCGATAATGATGCCCGAAGTACCCTTGGGATTTGTTTCCATAAGAAAAACTTCGGTGCGACATCAGGCCTCCTGAAGACATCGCTGAACAGGTGCAACACGTCAATAGCCGAATCTCCTGTGCAATGCCTCAGCTTCAGTAGAAAGCCAAATGGAGGGACTCCCGCAATCCTCGCTCTTCTAATGCGCTATTTTAGCCCTCTCCGGGCCCCTCCGTAAAGCCATGAAAGGCGCAATGTGCGCGATCTGGCGCTTCTGTTCGCGCGTGGCGGGGCATGGCGAGACTTTCTGGAGGCCTGCCGCGTAGTTTATACTCCCTTGGAACGACCATCGAAAGCAGGGGGGCTCTTATGGCGGAGTATCGGCGTTGTCCTTGGTGCGGTGTGGATGTCACACCGACGGCTCCCATGAAGATAGCGCCAGGGGTTGGCTCGGTCCCCCAGAGCAGCCCGCCGGGCGTATTCTGGGACAGAAATGCTGGCCAGCACACCGAAAAAGGCTGTCCCTCCATGAAGCGCCTCAAAACCTCAAGGTAACCCCTGGCGCCTTTCCGCTGACGGATAAGAGAATCATGGAAGAGCAAATTGTTGTGGGAGATGTCGTGAGGTTTAAGGGCGGCGGATCGCCGATGACCGTTGAGAAGATAGAGGGTGACGAAGCTCTCTGTGTCTTTTCACTTGGCGGTAAACAACGCCTAAAACTTGATGTCCTTGAGAAGGTTGCAGATGAGCCACATTGGTGGGACCGGGGATAGGGAGGGACGCCCTACCGTCACCAGAGCCACTTTCATTTTTGACTCACCGTGGAGTAGCACTTGTGGGCCCCTCGCCGGACGGAAATGAAGTCCGGGGGCACGACTCGCGACATAAGATCGGAACTGCTGGGGGCTGTTCGGGGTCCGGCGTTAGAGTGAAGCCCTCCGAGTCCTAAACTACTGTTGCGACTCTTCAGGCGTGTAACGGCAGTCCTCGTAGTACTGATTGACCGCGAAGATGGTAGCGGATGTGACGGCCCATAAATCGGAAGTAGGAGAAAGGAGCAGTCACTTGTGCGTGTGCTGGCATCGCCGCGGCTCCCGCCTGGACGCTAACCATTGCAACTCCACGCACACGAAGACCGTCGACGACTCGCTTTCGATACCAATCGCTTCGGTTGAACTCGATTGCAAGAGGAAGTTCTTTTAAACAGTCGCACAACGCTGCGAGTTGCTTCCGGGATGACTGCGAATATTGAAACCACCCAGCCCTTGCGCGCTTGCCAAAACGCCGCTCCTTGCCATCCTCCTGTTCTCTCTGAAGGAGTCTCCCAAGATGCAGGGGTAGGGCGATAGAGCGAACCGCTTCGTCATCATCCACGAAAAGGACAGTGGCGTTCGTGACCGCGGCGGTCGATTGGGTCGGCAGGGAGTCTCCGCCGCTGGGCATCGCTTCCCATCGCGGTGCGCTATTCCTGCTCTGTCTCTCGCTGCTTGCGCTCCGCCTGGAGCAAGCTCAAGTCGAGCCGGGGCCGTTTCTGTCTCGACACGAAAGCTGTTCCCAGGAAGATCCGGTGATGGGACGCATGTCGGCAATGACACGCGCGCCAAAGCCTACGTAAATCGTCGCCTCACCTGGGCGCGAATGGGCAACTATGAGAACGCGAAGGCAGATTTCGACACGGCGATTGAATTAGACCGAAGAGATCCGAATGCCTACGACGGTCGTGCGTTTGTTTTTTCAAAAATGGGAAGGAACGACGAACATAAAGAACGATCAAGCAAGAGCCTCAGAACTCAGGTCCGGAAAGTAGTTGTACCCAGAGTCGTACAGTGCAATCGAAAAGCTGCCCGGCCAAGTAAGCAAGATCCCCACAAACGACGCTCATGGCGGGCCTGTAGCGAGGTTTTCTGCGGACCTGTCGTGTCTTTTCACGAGGTCAAGTCCCGGTGAAAAGGTCGCGAGGACGGCCAGGGTAGGGTACGTGGAGGGCCTTTGCGGCCTTGCGCTTTGCGTCTTCGCCTCGCCTGTCATACTTTGCAGTGGTCAGAACGCTCGCGTGTCCCGCCATCTTCGAAACCGTGGTCACGTCGATCCCGGCATCCAGCAGGTCCGAGACGAAAGACCGCCTCAGGTCGTGTGGGGAGACGTCCGTCACCCCGGCCAGCTTCGCGCGCTTCTCGATAAGGCGCCACACCGCATCGTCGGTCATCCCTTGGTGGACCAGCTTCCCGCCCTTGCGAGCCTGCCAAAAGAGGCCACCGGCCTCCGCCCCCCTAATCTGCATGTAATCGTGCAGCGCATCTCGCGCTCCGTTATCCAAGTAGACAACCCGCTCGCGCCCGCCCTTGGCGTGTCGGACTTTCACCGCGAAGCCTTCCCCCTCGCTTGTGACATCCTCGATTTCGAGAGCGGCAATCTCCGCTCGGCGCAGGCCGGCTCCGTACCCCAGAGCAAGCACCGCTGCGTCTCGGTAGCCAGAGGGCGTTCCGTCGACGCAGGCCAAAAGAAGAGCTCGTAGCTCCCCTGATGATAGCCCGCGCCCTGCAGGCACCGAGGATCCTGAAACAGACTTTATGTCGCGCACCCGCTCGAGCTCCTCGCTAGGAAACTGACCCAGGCGCCAAGCTTCCCGCAGCGTTCCCTTGATCGCAGCCAGGTATCGGTTGGCCGTTGCTGGGCAGTCGCCCAAAGCAGCCGGCCTCGGGTGTTCTGGGATAGACATGGCGGCCAGCACACCGAAAAAGGCTGTCCCTCTACGAAGCGCCCGAAAACTCAAATGTAAAGCCAGGGAACTTACCCTTAACTGCTGAGGAACAAGAGAGTCATGGAAGAGCAAATCGTTGCAGGAGATGTCGTGCGGTTTAAGGGCGGCGGATCGTCGATGACTGTTGAGAAAATAGAGGGTGACGAAGCTATCTGTGTCTTTTCCCTTGGTGGTAAGCAACGCTTAAGACTTGATGTCCTTGAGAAGGTTCCTGATGAACCTCATTGGTGGGACCGAGGATAGGAGGTAAACACGGCAGGGCCGTGGAGCCTAACTGAGAGAGTCGTCAGAGACCGTCCCAGGCCCGCCACGCGCGAGGTCTTAGGCTGTTTTCCCCTGCACATGGTGTGTGTGTCCTTGAGCCTGCTATAATGGCTTGGATGGGACATGTGACTGAACAGATTGCCTTCTTTGATCTTGTGATAACCGGAACCCCAGAGAGCGTGCAAGCCGCCATCAGTAATGGCGCGGATGTGAATGCGCGCAACAGCTACGACAAGACCCCGCTGATGTGCGCCGCCGAGTACAACCAACACCCCGAGGTGATCACAACGCTCCTGGATGCAGGCGTGGACATCGAGGCTCGGGACGACCACGGCGAGACCTCGCTGATGTACGCTGCCCGGTTCAACCCGAACCCCGAGGTGACAGTTGCCTTCCTAAAGGCTGGCGCGGACGTCAATGCTCAGAACAACCGCGGCGGGACCCCGCTGATGTTTGCCGTCATGTACAACAAGAATCCCGAGGTGGTCAACACGCTCCTGACTGCTGGCGCTGACGTGAAAGCGAAAGATCTCCGGGGAAAGACAGCTTTCGATTACGCGCAGACGAAGGCACGTCTTGAAGGCACCGCCGCTTATCGACGGCTTCAGGAAGCGTCTAACTGAATGGGGCGTGTTGTTTTACACGGCAGGCTCTTCGCGCGTTCGCCCGCTACGCAAAAGGTTGGGAGGTGTAATATGCAGATTTCATTTCCCCGAGAACAACAGCTGACCTTTGACAATAGCGGTGTCGACTTCCCAGCAATTGTGGACGGTCGCCGAATCCCGTGCAAGATTTCAGCTGAGGCTCTGGACGATCACTTCAACGCCGAGAGAGAAGGTACACTGCACGCATTCCTGCGACACCGCGGCGAAGTCGAGGTGAAGGCGAGGGAGCTGATAGAACAGCAGAAGTCTCAACCGGATGGCTCGATACTCATAAACACGTTTGATATAGGGCCCATACAAAGCCAGTACTACAGGCCACTTTGACCTTTAGCTAATCGGTGCACCGAAGGTGAACTCAGCGCATGATTAAAGACACTTTTCTGTTCAGTCGGGGATCGATCCTAAGGCCGCCACGCGCGACATGTCAGGCTGTATTCCCCCGTGCATGGCGTTTGCGCCCCTAGTATAATGTCTTGGAGAGAACAATGTGAGAAGGCGAATAGTCGTCGCCGTAATTCTTGTGGTCCTCTTGGCGGCTTCGATGTATGCGCAGACGACAAACTTCTTCGAGCTGGCAAAGACCGGAACACCACAAGCTGTACAAACCGCAATCAACCAAGGCGCGGACATCAGCGCGCGGAACAACTACGGCCGGACACCACTGATGCATGCGGCCACCTCCAACCGAAACCCTGAGGTCATCAGCACGCTCCTAAAGGCAGGGGCCAATGTCAACGCACGGGACAACTACGGCTGGACAGCGCTGATGTTGGCGGCTTCGGGGAATCAGAATCCTGAGGTGATTTTCGCTCTTGTGCAAGCGGGAGCCGATTTCGACGCTCGAGACAGATACGGTCTGACCCCACTTACGTTGGCGGCCTGGGGCAACCAGAATCCTGGAGTAATTTTCGCTCTTGTGCAAGCGGGAGCCGATCTCAACGCACGAGATAGATACACGCTAACTGCGCTGATGTTTGCCGCCCGGTACAACCAGAATCCCGAGGTGATCATAACGCTGTTGAAAGCAGGCGCAGACGCGAAAAAGAAAGACAACGAAGGAAAGACAGCTTTCGATTACGCTCAGAAGAACGCAAGTCTTAAGGGCACAGACGCCTATCAAAGGCTTCAGGAAGCGTCGCGGTAGCAAAGGTGGCCGTTCCGAGGAGTGCAATCATACGGCGGGCTCGTCGCGCGTTGGCTGTAGTGCCGCTACAAGCGTCGTTTTTGGACGAAAGACGTCAGCCACGAAATCGGGAGAAACTGCGGACCAACGGACTCGAAGGAGCCGCAAACGCTTGACACGCTCCACGGCGACGCCGACCCGTCTGCTGTCCGGGCCCTCATGGAAGGAACGCTCCTCATCTACAATGGGTCGATTGCGTTTGCCATAACCGGCCTGTTCCTGGCAGCGGCAGGCTACGCGACGTTCGCGACGGGGTTGCTATCTCGGTGGACTGGGTGGGTCGCCTATGCCGGCGCTGCGCTCTGTGCCGGGTCGGTTCTTGCGATGTACGGAGGACCCGTCGACACGGGCTTCTACTGCCCAGGAGGCCCCAGTCCCGGATGAGCATGGCCGGATTGTACGGCTAGTATAAGGTTATCCAACATTTCGGCACTCCTTTGCTCAGAACGCGCAGGCAACCCGGGCACCCGGCGGGTGGTCGGGAGGGCCTGCACGTCCCGCCTGTAGTTCTAATGCGCTATTTTAGGTCCCCAGGGGCCCTCTGTAAAGGCTACGAAGGCGCAATGTGGCGCGATTTCGTGCACGGAAACCCCTATCGTCACGCGAATAGATCTTCACTTGCTCGTAGCTCGCCGCGCCCTGTAACGAGCTCGAGCGTCCGCAGCTTTCCAATCGCGTTGTTGAATGCACCCCCGCTTGGCTCATAGCCGGTGGCGACGCCGAGATCTTCTTTCGATGCCGCCGCAGGATAGATCTCGGTCAAACGCGAGAGAATCAGGCGTTCGGCTTTTCCGAGCTGCTTCAGCCAGTGCTCCAAGAGCTCGCGCCCAGTCGGGAGTGGATCGTAGGGCCCGAGCGCAGCCAGGCCTGCTTCAGTGATACGGAGAAGGTCCCTGCCCTCGATCATTCCCTTGCTGCGCAGAGCCCCCAGATAGTTGGCGAAGGCTCCGCCCCTTGCGGCGTAGGCAGTCAGGATCGCGACCTGGGTCTTTGATCGGCCCTGCAGGTACTGGGCCAGGGCCGTCAAGATCTTTCGCTCTCCCCCTGGGATCGATGAAGACAGCGCCGTCGGTCGAACATGCCGCGGAGCAGGTGTTGGGACAACAACGGGGCGGACTGTGGGTGTATGCGGATGGCCGGCTACCGGGGGAGTCGAGACCTTACGATTCAAGAGGGAGTGCGCAGAGGCCAAAGCGTCAGAGGCGGCCGCCAGCGCTCTCCGTAGCCGCGTCTCCTTGCCAGCGGCAGCGCGTTCGGCCTCGATGAACCCTTGAGCATAACTCTCTTTCTGAATTTTCCTGAGCTGTGCGGCATCCACGGTTGCGATCGGCATCTTGCCGGATGCCTTCCCCAGCTCCGCCTCAAGGGCGGCGATCTTTTTTCGCAGTTCCCGAGGGTCCTCGGCTTTCGCCCTCTCGATCGTACTCGCGAGCTCGGCGCGGAGCTTCTCGAGGTCCACGACCGCTGCCGCGGTCGGCCACTTCGCCTTCTCTCCAATCTTCGGCGTGGCGCTTGAGTCGAAGGTCTTTCGCTCCCGGATCTGAACGCGCTTGAACAAGTCAAGCCACCCAGGGCTCCAGATCCAAGCTTCTCCGATGGCCAAGCTGGCAAGGGATGCCATGAACTCGCCCTTCTGATCGTGGGCATCATGCGCCTCAACCCAGGCCTCGAGGGCTTTACGGTCCTGAGGGCTGATCGTGCGCAGGCAGATAAGGACCTCAATCTGCGTCAAGACGTCCTTGTTGATAACGGCCGCCCGTTGGCTGATAAGAGTGACTCCGATTCCAGAAGACCGACCGCGGCGCACCAGACGATCGATCGCACCGAACATGCGCTCCTGGCCGGTCTGGATCCGCTGGGGCACAAACTCGTCCGCCTCATCGATGACCACGTGGAGCGGCTGGCGGTACTTATCCTGGCCCTTGCGATGATAGAGGCGCTCGCAAAAGTCAGTGACCAGGCGGCGCTGATCCGCCATTGAGAAGTGACGCAAGCTCAGGACCAGAGGGACCCGATTCTCGACGGCGAAGTCGGCGATGACGGTCCCGCTGGAAGCCTCGAGAGGAAGATCGGCATGCTCGCCGCCAAGAACTGTGATAGGAAAGCCTGGGTCCTTGCCGTCTCGGGAGGATCGGAGGCCGAACCAGACGTCCAGCGGATCCAGGATCACCACCTGCTGATCAGCCGTGAGCAGCTCCTCGGTGATCACGACTGCTGTGTGCGTTTTTCCGACGCCGCGCTTCGCCAGGATCGCGGCCGTCTGAGTCACCATTTCAACGGGAAGGGAGAGACCTTTTGCTATCCGCAGCTGGTTCACTTCAGCACCCAGAGCTACCAAAACCGCCAATGTTTTCCTGACGCCGCTCTTTTAGTAGCAACCGCTATTTTTCGCATCCTGTTCCCCTCCCCTCGAAACCATAGCATCCTGCTGAGTCGTTCGACGGCTAGTTCGATGTTCGCCTCTTTCCGGCCACCGATTCCCTCCTAAGCCATTGACGGAGTATGCTTGAAACTAGGGTTTGATAGGGAACTCCCCGCTCCAAGGCGCGAGTCTTGAGAGCCATCATATCTCGGCGATTCATGCGGATGTTCATCCGCTCATCTTTGGCCCCGGTCGCCCTGGCGATCGCTCGTGCCTTCTCTATCTCTTTGTCGAGATTGTCAATCGATCGCCATTCCCCGTTTTCAATGCTCTTGAGAAGTTCCTTCTCCTCTTTGTCTAGCTTCATTATTTGCTTCCCTCCTCTCGACCTTGGAGATAACGCTTCGTAAGCTTACGGCTGGGGAATGCGGTCATGAGGAATCGAATATCCCCTCTGTCGACAAACGGAACGACCCAAGCATAATTGTCGATTGAGACAATGTAGAGCCGTTGTCCTTCGTATCTCGAAGGATTCGGATGTTCCAGAATATCGAGTGTTCCTCTCTCTTCTATGGCGACAACGATTTCCTCAAACGAAATGCCTCTGGCTGTCCGTAGCCACTTATTCTTCTCCTCGTTCCAATCGAAGATCACGAATAAAGGTATCTTGATGTGTGCCCAATGTCAATACATCATCTTTCATAAGGGCGATTCGGTCTACCACAAGCTCCTGCCTAGTGAACATGGTGTTCTCCCGCGGAGTCCTGCCGTGTCATTTCATGGGGTAGCGGCTATCGCCGCACAAAAGTAAGAACGGCAATCACGATGGCGGCACCCAAGGCAACCGCTGCTACGATGCTTAGCCACAGAGCAGCACGTCTCGCTGTCTTCCTCGCCATCACTCGGCCGACAACTAACAGGGCTACGGCGACCAGGACAGGGATTACTGCAATAAGCATCGGGATCCTCCGGATGAGATACTAACGCTGAGCCGCGAAGGCCGCAACCGCAAAGGAACAAGACGATGGGGTGGAAAGTCCCGGAAATCCGTGAACCGATGGCCCAAGGACAAGCAGGATCGGAGAATTCCTACGCTATGTCCGAACCTTATGGAGGGAGCTTAATTTAAGCAAGAATCAATGCGTTCTCGCGCGAGCCGTGTGGCAGCACTGCCGATAACCGGTTTCTGGTCTACTACGGCATGTCCCCGCTCCGCCGCCGGTGGGCGAGCGCATACAGTAGAAACCCCATGGAATACCGATGTTCTTCCCAAAGATTCATGTAAACGTCAAAGTCGACTATCATGAACTGGTTGTTTTTCGTATTCGTGTTGTGTGCGATCGCGGCAATACCAATTCACTACGTGTCGGTCGAGCACGCAAGACTGGAACAGAAACATGGACGGATAACGGGCATCAAGGTCGGCGAGCTCTACGGTCACGTGTCGGCCTACATGCTGTTCGCTTCCCTCATCGGTCTGTGGTTTTCGCCGCAACCGCGGATTACCATTCCGATCCTTCGCCGCGTGTCCCTCGTTGTTCCCGGCATCCACCACGTCATTCCGGTGGTGCATCTCATGCTGTTCGTGCCGTTCGTGTTCCTGGGCCTCATTCTGTTGTCACGGTCGGTCTCGGACTTGACAAGGAAGGTGTCTGAAGCGCACCGCCCGGAGCGCGTGGTCACGACCGGAATCTACGCCCGGGTTCGACACCCACAGTATCTGGGGTTTTTGCTCATGCACGTCGGGTTCTCTCTTCTCATGTCGGGTACATACTCGTTGATTGCCACGCTCTTCATATTCATGATGTTGTATGCTTTCGCACGCAAAGAGGAGGTCGAGCTCGCGCGAGAGTTCGGTGGCGGCGAGTACGATGGATATCGGAGGAGTGTCCCAATGCTGATTCCGAGACTTCGAGGAGTGACTATGGGTAGAAGAGGCAGACAGCCTTGATCGCGAGGGATTGTGGGTACTGCCGATAGGAGCGTGGTGATTACCTCTGGATTCTTGTTGAACCGGGCGGCATACATCACCGCGGTCCAGCCGAGGAGCTTGTCCTTGGCGTTGACATCTTCGCCTTGGTCAATAGCGGCCTGTATCTGCTGCGGTGTTCCAGTTTCTACCAGTTCAATGAAAGTCCGTCGTCTGGACATATGTCGAAGGCAAGACAAAGAAAACCAAAAGTGGGCCTACCCCGAAAATCATGACACAAGGTTAAGCAGTATCTTCAAGGGGTAGTCAATGGACATGGGAGACAAAAGGAAGAAATACACCAAGGAGTTCAAGCTTGGTGCCATAAGGCTTCTGGAGTCAGGTACGAAGCCAGGGCACGAGATCGAGCATGACCTGGGGATCGGTAGCGGACAGATTTACCGCTGGCGGAAGCAATTCAGTCAGGACGGTGCCAGGGCGTTTCCTGGGAACGGCAAGTCCCGTGATGAGGAATTGGCAGCCCTGCGTAAGGAGATCAAGGAGCTGCGCGAGGAGCGGGACATCCTGCGAAAAAGCAACCGCCGTCTTCTTCAGACTACAGAAATGAAGTACGCCTTCATGAGTGAGCAACAGGGTGCCCATAGCGTAGAGAAGATGGCGCAAGTGTTGGGGGTAGCACGCAGTGGGTTCTATGCCTGGGGCGACCGGGCCCACCACGTACCTTATTTGAGACAAGCAAGACGCCACAGAACATGATTGAGCGGGCAAGCAAGCGCGCGCTCGGTCGACCCTCCGCAGTCCGTGCACCATCCAACTAACCCAGTATCTTAACGCTGGCCGGACCACCGCGCAGATCACTTAGATGCTTCTTCGAGTTCCCTATAGGCGTCGGTGCCTTTCAGCTTTGCGTTGCCTTGCGCGTAATCGAACGCTGTCTTTCCTGCACTGCTTTTCGCCTTCCCGTCTGCGCCGGCCTTCAGGAGGATGACGATCACTTCGGGATTCTGATTGTCTTGGGCGGAAGCCATGAGTGGAGACCGACCGTACTTGTCCCGAGCCTTGAGGTCCGCTCCAGCTTTCAGGAGTGTAGTGATCACCTCGGGGTTCTGGTTGTACCTGGCGGCGAACATCAGCGCGGTACCGCCGTAGTTGTCCTGAACCATGAGGTCCGCTCCAGCTTTCAGGAGCGTGGCGATCACCTCGGGATTCTGATTGTCTCGGGCGGCAGCCATAAGCGGAGACCGACCGTAGTTGTCCTGAGCCTTGAGGTCCGCTCCAGCTTTCAGGAGCGTGGTAATCACCTCAGGATTCTGGTTGCTATAGGCGGCGGCCATCAGCGGGGTTCTACCGCCATAGCCCAGAAAATTCACGTCCGCGCCATTACTGATGGCGGCGTGCACACTCTGTGACGTTCCGGTTCTTACAAACTCGAAGAAGTCTATCACCTTTCTCTCTTTCCCATCTTGCCGTCGTACAGCCCGTTAAACGACGCGCCTGGCGGGCCGTAGACGAACGCGCCCAAGGCCAGCCGTGTGATTATACCCCCCTGCTTCTTGCCTGACAGGCTTCGAATCCGCCTGCGATGGAGTTGGCAATCTCACGGAGCAAGAAGTTGGGAGAGATGGAAAACAGCGGAAAGCATTGGACATCCTGCAGGGGAATCGTACCCTTATGAAGGAGGTGAGGCATCGGTTTTATGGATGAGAAAGGCATCGATCTTGTCCCCATGGTCATCGAGCAGACCGGCCGCGGAGAGCGGGCCTACGACATATACTCCCGTCTCCTCAAGGATAGGATCATCTTCGTCGACGGAGAGATTTACGACCTGAACGCTGATCTCGTGGTCGCCCAGCTCCTATTCCTCGAGAGCCAGGATCCCGAGAAGGACATCCACCTCTACATCGACTCTCCGGGTGGCGCGGTGACGGCGGGTCTCGCCATCTATGACACGATCCAGTACATCAAGCCGGACGTGCAGACCATTTGTCTCGGAGGGGCTGCCTACTCGGCGGCCCTGCTACTCGCCTGCGGCGCCAAGGGCAAGAGGATGGCCCTACCCTCCTCGCGCATCCTCATCCACCAGCCCTGGGGCGGGGTGTCCGGCCAGGCGGTTGACATCAGCATCCAGGCCCGGGAGCTCCTCCGGACTAAGAAGCTCATCGTGTCGTACTTCGCCAGACACACAGGCAAGTCCCCCGAAACCGTGGAGAAGGACCTCGAGAGAGACTACTACATGTCTGTCGAGGAGGCCGTCGAGTACGGTCTCATCGACAAGATCCTAAGGCCGTCCTCGCCGGAGAAACCAGGGGCAGGAACAGAAGGTGTTCATCCGCCTCTTGGTCTGCTGGATGGCTGAATCGTCCGAAAAGGCCCTGGGCCAGTCCCACGTTAGACGCCCCCGGCGCCGGAGGCCTGCCACGGAATAACACTCGAACGCATAGGAGGCACGAGAGATGTACTTTCGTAACTTCTCAGTCAAAGTCATCCAGGGTCCACACAAGGAGCGGACCTTCGCACTGGGCAGAATCTACCTGGTCCTCGCAGTTCACTTCGAGAACACAGAATCCAACAAAACCCATGTCCTGCTGGAGGACGATAACCATTCACTCCAGTGGGTCCCATCGAACGAAGTCACAGTCAACACGATAGAGTAGTTTCCCACCGCACGCGGAGGGGGAAGGAAATGGAAGAGTATAGTCAAGAAGATGCGGATGAAGTCTTTAGGCATGTTTACGCCACACTGAAGGCGGCGATAGACTTCCTTATCGAAATGAAGGTGGCAAACCCCGAAGATGCCAAGCGGTTCTCAGACTTGGATCGTGAAATGATCGACCTGCATACCTCACTGGAAGAGCTGTGGATAGACTATGACGCCGATGAGCAGGAAGAAAAAGAGCAAGAACACGAAGACATGGAGCGTGCTGACATAAGCAAGACCATGAAAGAAGATGCGAAGACTGAGGTGGAAGAGGAGAGCGAGCAAAACGAACGGCTCTTGGAGGAAGAGATCAGAGCTGATTACAAGCTACCTCCCGGATGGCCTCTCGATTATCCGAAGTGATCAGAGCGATCAACAAAAGCGGCTTGCTCTCGTTGCAACAGAAGCCAACCCCCGCGGTCACCACGAAAGAGGGAGACCGGCCGGCATGATCGTCGGGATCATTCTCTGTCTCACATTATTTCTCCTCGGAGTCCGTGTGGGGATGGAAGTAGCGGCCAAGATCTACGGCGTGAGGAAGGAGCGCGGAAAAGGGGAGATCCTCGTCGAAGAAGCCTACCGGAAATGGCTCGGGAGTAGGAGAGCTCGCCCGTGATCGCCTCCTTGATTTCTCTTTCAAGCGCCAGGTCAAGGGAAGCCCTCAACTTGTCCGCCCGCTACCGCTCGATCTCAGGACCGCCACGCCCTATGCCGGGCAGTCCACCTCGTCCGCCGTCTCCATCCTGCAGAGCTTTTCGAGTAAAGTACACGATCCGACTGCCGAAAAGGCAGACGGAAATCCACATAGCTCTGACACGGCTCCGGGATCCCGCTCATCGAGGGCCGCTTCTTTTCTTCCCCCTGTACTCCCCGCAGGGTGCATACTCTCCCGCGCCAGGCCATGGTGCGCGCTGAGAGGGCGCGACAGGGGATCCTCCGGTAGTTCCTGAGTGAAACAGCCTGGCGCTTTTCTCAACCCGCTTGCCCAAACACCATGATGCAACAGATGACGAATAGCACGCCGATCGTTCCCATGATCAGAAGAAGCATCCACCAGCCCTTCTGAAACATCTCAACGTCAAGGCGTTCTCGAAGGAAGTTGCGCACTCTATTGGTTGTGCTCACCCGGTCCCTCCCCAAAAATAGGGGCCAAGGACGGCAACGCCGAGGCCCCCAGCCCCTTTCAGGACACCTCAACGAGTATGCCAGCGGGATCCCGGCCAAGTCAACGCATCCAGCAATTGGACCGTATGATATACTCAGCTAAATCAAAACGTCACACCTCTGTGATGGCCCGGTCGGCTTGTGGCGCGACAAGTCGCCCGGGCCTTTCTGTTTGTCGGGTCTCGCTTGCCGGCCCTCTGCCCGAGACTGATCTTTCATGCAGCGTTAATGCGCGGGCACGGAGTCCGGTGGCGGTAAGTCGGCGTTGGTGATCATCGCTTTCCCTTGGGAACTGTTACCCAACGCAGGAGATCGTCAGCATGAGGAGAGGCCCCCTATACACCATGCCTCCGTGCCTCTCTAAGAAATTGCCCCCGGGAAGGAGGTGAACCGGGGGCAACGATCCCCATGAGAAAAGCTAAGTTAAAGCTTATCGCGATCATCGGCCAAAAACAAAAACTCACCCAGCTTCGCGATACTCCAAGAGTGAATTTTACTCTCTGCCAGACCTCCTGAGAAGCCGGCTTCCTGTGTGTAACCTTTAAGACATGGGAGTCTGCAATATGGCTTCAGACCAGATCTGTTTCGATGCGGCAAATATTGGCTTTGCGGCGTATTACGAAGTCCCCAGAGACGTCTATCTCAAACTGCAGGCCCTGGCGGACCTAATGAAAAAGAGTCCCAGCTCTGAGGAGTTCGCAACGAGGCTGCTCTCGCTGCTCGGCCAGGTTGAGTGTGTTCTCAAAGACTGACGCGGCATAGCCCCGGGCTTTTACGAACAACAGCCTCTTGTCGGTAACGGTGTTTTTCCCTTGGTAGAATACACGGCTAGCCCTCTGCGGATCGCACCACGGGGCAGGGCGAGCGTACGATTTTGGAGATTGCGTGTCTGACAGGTGTTCGAACGGCTATTCTTGCGTACGGGAACTCGGGCGACGGCCTTCCTTCGGCTCATGGGGTAGCCAGAAAGCTAGACACTTGAGAGATGTTCAAGACGTATGTTTCCGTGATCCCGCTCTCAAAAGAAGAGCGTTGCTAAAGGGAGAAATCCCCAGACTCGTTGAAGCTGAGCGGGACCGGGTCCTTGCGGATCTCATCCGGCAGCTTAATGGAAGCACTGCCCGCCACCGTGAAGGTGCCTCTTCTCTGCGAGAAGAGAGCCCTGACCTCCCGCGAGAGTCGTGCTGAGCTAATTGTATTCGACACGGTGATGATATCCCTCCCCTGCTCGCTAACAACGTTGGTGCTCTCTCCTGTGACCAGCTTCTGTCCGTTCACCGAAAGATCATAACCGAGCTTATCGAATGACAGCGGTCCACGTGCCTCGTTACGGATCTCCAGGGTGAAGCTCACGGTGAGAGGAATATCTAGGTCCGCCGGATCGAATGATCGGCTCAGATAGCTCTTTTCCTGCGAGGATGTCCCTGAAAACACCCAGTGCTTTGTCGGGGTCTGTTTTCCTTCCCGAGCGAGCAATGGCTTCGGCAACCTGATCCCGGGTTGGCGGCTCCACCCGGAAGCCCACAAGAGCCACCTTCGGCTTGATGGCCGGGATCTTCTTGGCAAAAGAATACGTGAAGGTGATATTTCCCGGCAGGCCGGGGAGCTTAGGCAGGGGAATGGTAAGAGTCCCATCGATCACCGTGTTCAGCCAGTCGTGTTGGGTGTAGTCCTTGATGACCCTGATGATCGACTCGTAGGTTAGGGTCACGGTGAAGGTGTTCGTCTTTTCGCTGTTCGCGGGAACGGAAAAGCCGCCCTGGCTGGCCGCGGTGAACACCTTCGCGCTTTCCACCGTGAAATTGAGGGTCATCCCGTCGAAACCGATGTTCACCGGGTAGGGATTCTTGACCGCAAGGTCGAAAAGAAACGTCACGTCCCGCAGGCTGATGGCCTCTAGCTCAAAACGCCTGACCTCAGCGGTTGGCTTGGGAAGGTTGCTGGGTGGGCTCGGCAGATTGAAGGCCCAGAGTGAAACTGCAAAAGAGAAAAACAAAAGCAAGGAAATCAGTCGTCTGGCCATAAGTAGTCATGTTCTCCCTCCCCGAGTATAGCAGGGAACAGCAGATAAAATCCTCCCCCTTTTTTTCGTAGATCTCTCTTCGATAAGCGAAGAAGTGTCGAAGAATTTCTCCTTCCTGACAACACCTTGTTGTCGGTGAAAAACCTCGCATAGCGGGCCTGGTGAGGTTTTCCGAAGGTCTGCCGTGCTTTTGTACTCCTCCTAGTTGACAATTGGGCGACAATCAAGGCAAGGGAGACTCTTATGGCGGAGTACCGACCATGTCCGTGGTGCGGCGTAGATGTCACAACGACGGCTCCCCTGAAGGCAGCCGCAGGGGTTGGCTCGATCCCTCAGAGCAGCCCGCCCGGCGTGTTCTGGGACAGAAATAGTGGCCAGCACACCGAAAAAGGCTGTCCCTCCACTAAGGCGCCCGAAAACCTCAAGGTAACCCCCCGGGCGCGTTAGTACCCTGGCGTTGAAGGATAAAAAGAGTCATGGAAGGGCAAATTGTTGTAGGAGATGTCGTGCGGTTTAAGGGCGGCGGATCGCCGATGACTGTTGAGAAGATAGAGGGTGACGAAGCTATCTGTGTTTTTTCCCTTGGTGGTAAGCAACGCCTAAAACTTGATGTCCTTGAGAAGGTTCCAGATGAACCTCACTGGTGGGACAGAGGATAAGAGCATGACGGTGAGTACAGAATGCCTTTGAGAAGATCGATCAGTTTGTCAATCAAGGCAGGTTACGCATGCGTGACAGCGTAGGGAGGGGGAACCTTATCCTAGACGCATATCCCCGCCGTGTTGCGCAATGCGAGAGATGGAGTGGCAGACTTTTGCAGTCTGCTCGATGAAGTAATCATCGATGAGAGTATCGAGGACATCACCTACGAGCCCGAGAACGGCAAAACATGACTCTCCGACCAGGAAGGAAGGATTCTTTTTCGCTTTCGCTAAAGCTATAACGTGCTATCGGGCTTTTCGGGTCTTCCTAAGCGTGAGAAGAATGGCCTCTCCTGCCTTCTCAGTGCTGATCCTGCAAGTTATGTCGGCCCCTGACCGCTTTTGGATGCTTGTGAGGATACCGGGGAGCTTCTCACCAGTGATTCGTGACAGTTCAATCGATCGCTTTATATCGCAGTGCAAGCAAGTAGCAGTCTCCCCGCAGCGGCCCTGCGATGTCACACTCTTGCAGTCCAAAGCCTCACCAATCTTCAGCCTACCGGCTTGCGGTCATGGCGATCGAATGCCCTGCGGAAATGGCCGTTTGAGCAAAGAACTGTATCGTCGCCGGCGATGAGGGCGACCGGGGAGTCCAGTGACTCCAGATAAGCGGCCAGCCTGATCAGTGCTTGCGAACTGCAGACCACCGATCCCGGGCATCATGACATCCAGAACGATAAGGTCGGGAAGCTTTCCAGAATGGAGAACACCCAAGGCCGCCTCGGAGCTTGTTGCGCCGAGCACATGGTGCTCGGCCTTGAGGATTTCCGCCAGCACGGAGGTGTCCAGCGGCGAATCGTCGATGACCAGGAGAGTCGTTTTTTCTGCGCTCATCCGGATTGCTCGTTCGTATCGCCAAATTTCCGGGAAATCTCCGGCAGCTGCCCTGCGATCTCCAGGAAGCCATCGACCATGTCCGAGTCGAAATGCGAGCCGGCATCTTCTCGGATCATGGAGAGAGCGGTCTCGTGGGGAATCGCCGGCTTGTAGACCCGCTTGCTGAGAAGCGCGTCATAGACATCGACGACTGCCATCAAGCGTCCCGGCACAGGGATATCGTTCCCCGAAAGCCCCTGAGGGTAACCCTTGCCATCCCACCTCTCATGATGGGTCCAAGCGATCTCCCGCGCGAGGTGCAGGAAGGTGGTGGGCGAGTCAAGCAGTCTCTCGGCAGCTATGATGGCATTGCGACCCAGCGTTGTGTGTGTCTTCATGATCTCAAACTCCTCCAGAGTCAACTTGCCAGGTTTCAAGAGGATGTTATCAGGAATGCCGACCTTCCCGATGTCGTGCAGCGGAGCCGACTTGTAGAGAAGGTCGATCGTGTCAGGAGTAAGATAACCTGCAAGACGTGCATGCTCCTTCATCTTGGTGGCGAGCGCCCTTAGGTAGTGTTGGGTGCGCCTGATGTGGTTACCCGTTTCGTTGTCCCTGGTTTCGGCAAGAGAACCCATGGCGACCATTGTCGCGTCCTGAATCGCGGAGATCTCCCGGGTCCTGCGTTGAACCTCCTGTTCGAGAAACTCGCTCTTGTCACGCAGGAAATCCCTCGCGCTCTTGAGCTGGAGGTGGGTGCGCACTCGTGCTGTGACGATGGGAGGGCTGATCGGCTTTGCGATGTAATCGACTGCCCCCAGCTCCAGTCCTCGCCTTTCGTCCTCCACATCGGACCTCGCGGTGAGAAAGATGACCGGGATGTCCGCGGTTTTTGGATTTTCTTTCAGACGTCGGCACACTTCGTACCCATCCATGCCCGGCATCATGACGTCGAGGAGTATGAGGTCAGGCTGACCGTTTATGGAGGCGAGCCGCAGAGCTGTCTCCCCCTCGGTGGCGACCTTCGTCCTGTACGCTCCTTGAGGAGCGAACTTATCAGAGCAATGTTCTCCGGCGTGTCATCCACGATCAGAATGGTCGGTCTTCTGGTGCTTTCATCAACTTCTGTCATTAGCTCTCCCCTTCTTGGAGTTTGCTCCATGACTTCCTGGATTAGTTTCAACAAGGAAAGTGCCGTTTTGAAATCGTATGCTTGAAGTCTCTCGCGGAGCTTCGCCACTTCCTCTCGGGGAGAAACAGCCTCGAGGCTCCTGCACACCGTCTCGAACAGATCGAGCGCTTCGCTGTGGCTTTCCTCGATGAGGGCAGAAAGCCTCTGGAGGGCGGACAGGATCTCGTGCGGTTTCT
>CAVUXE010000031.1:0-20814 GCA_963745235.1 uncultured Spirochaetota bacterium
TTGTACGGAAATTTTCCGAGCCTCAATAGGTTCTTCAAGCGCCTCGTCGATGTTCACGAAGAGAATGGATCCAGGGTGCGCGGCGGCAGCCTTTGCTGCAGCGTCGTGGCTGCGCAACGAGTAGACTTCATACTCGTGAGAGAGGATTTCGACAAGAAGTTCATCATTCAAAACACTGTGCGGGTAGAGAAAGAAGACTTTTCGCCCGCACGCGGCCGTTTCTTCCTGAAGCCTCATAGCTCATTGTTCGGTCGGTGCCTTACCCACGATTGGCCTTCCCGAACCCTGTACCTGCCGCATTTTCCTGCCTTCCCTTTTCCGGCATGTAGCCCTAGGAAACTGTCGAGACTTTCTGCTATCGGCGGCGTCAAATGAAACGTCATTCTCATTGCTGAATCTTCTTGTCAAGCTGGGGAGACTGCACCTGCGAAGCGCCTTGGGCCGGATGCTGCGCATTGCCTGCCTGAGGAGAACGGGTGCTCTGGGACGGCTTTGATGTCTGCGCGGGTGCCGCCGGTCGCCGCACGGTTGTTTGTCGGGGTGACGCATTCTGTGAGACTGGACGCGGCGCGTTTGGAGAGGGTCTTACGGCAGTTCCTCCTTGGGGTCCCGATGAAGTACGAATTGGCTGGTTTCCTCCAGCTTTCGTCTGAGCCGTAGGTATTGGCTGTCCAACTCCTGCTCGCTGATTTCCTGGCGTCACGACCCTTACTTGCGGACGAGCTGCAGGGGTCGGCTGTCTTACATTGGCCGCTGTTCCTGCGCCCAGAGGTTGACCAGGATGCGCCGAGAGAGACTGCTGACGTGATGCAAAGGGCACTGCCTGGGGCGCCGGAGTCAACCGAGCCACTACAGGCCGAGAGGTTACCGACGCGGGAGGCTTGGCAGCCGAGTGACTGGCAGGACCGAAGCCACCAAGAAGGCTCTCTTTCTGGGGAGCGAGCGGCGCCACAGCTCCTCGCACCGGAGCCTGAGCGAACACACCGTTGGGAGCCCGTAACGCGGTCTGCGATGTCGGTTGGCCACGAACGAAAGCATCGTTAGGCACGACCGTCATCGCCCCAGGCACGTTGCGATTCACATAGTTGAAGTGCTCGACGTCTATGTTGTGCTGAAGTGATCGGTTCGTTCGGTAGGGGGCGACATAGGGCTCATGCGGGCCAAGAGGAAACCATCCGACGCTCCTCTCACCAGGAGCCTGGTCAGGGCGCCATCCCGAACCCCCAACGAACGTCACGAGCGCAGGTGAGTAGGCCGCGCGGCCAATATGGGCTCCGGGTACCCATACCCATGCGTTGCCGCGGAAAGCCCAACGGCCATAGTGGAAGGGGGCAAACCCCCAGGGAGCATCATCAATCCAGGTCCAACCCCAGGGATCGACCCAGACCCAGTGTCCAAAGTGGTATGGTGCCCATCCCGCCGCCGTTACGGTTGGTGCCCAGACGGGTCCCAGGTCCGGGTCAACACTCCAAGTTCCGTTCTGATCCAGGTCTTCCACTCCATCAACCTGATCAGCAGGGACATACTGGGCTGAGGCGATGTGGTCTTCCTTCTGATCCCGGGCCTGGCACCACAGGTCCCAATCGTCAAGAGGTGGGGCACTTGCTACCTGGTATGTTGGAGAATCGGTACCTGTGATTGTTGCCGTTTGCTGTTGAGGCAGAGGGAACACAGAACTGCCTGCGGTCACTTCAATCTCACCCGAGCGCGCCGTGGCGGTTGTATCTCCATTCTGCTGGACATCGATTCGATAGGTGCCGGCGCGAAGGAGCGAAAGGCTCGCGTCGGGGGTATCTACCTCGAGTTCCTCGTTGGGACCGAGTGCACGAAGGCGAATGTTCAACGATCCAGTCGACAATCGAATCTGTACTGTTTGGTCGTTCAAATTGAGGAAGGAAATATCTGTGTTAGAGGAAAGGCGGATCGCTGCCGAGGTCACGTGGATATCCGCCTGACCGTCCTTATCGGTCCAGAGAGTATCCCCAATTGTCAAAGGATAGTTCAAGGTAGCGGGAGCCCAGTCCTCGACACTTTCGGGATGATAGGAGACAGTCCCGCTGATGTAGTTCAGGCGACCCACGCGATTTGGAGGATCACCCCAAAGCACCGAGACACCCGCGAGTGCAAAAAGACAAAAGGCTACAATAAGAAGCCTGATTGAGATTGACTTCATAGCGATCCTCCCGAGGCGCTAGCGGATTGCGATTTCAATGTCACTCCCGCACGAAAGCCACGCGTACTTGTCGAGAAAAGTTGGCTCGTTGAATCACTTTCGGTGAGCCGTTTCCATATCCCATGATAGTTCTGATTCCTTGCATTAACAATAGACGTAAGATGAAGGGAGAATAAAGATCGGTTATAGGCGGCTCGACTCCCTCGCTGATAATGTTTGAAGAAAAAGCCCTGAACAACAACGAGAGTTGAGTCTGCTTGGAATTGTGACGGTTCGATTTCGGATACGTACTACCTACGCAGCCAAAAGTTGCTCCCAAAGGCCAACTCACTGCCAACCGCCCGTTAGAAAGACTGAGGTGGTTTTGCGCCCCCTCCGAGCGCTGCTCAAATACGGTGTGTAAGGCGCATTTATCCTTCGAAGGTTCATCTATCATCTCGTGTGCACTCGATCTGAATGATCACAGCCTTTCCATCTGACTGGAACTCCGTGCTCTACCCTTCTGCGCTACCCGCGGTACGCGAAAGTCTCTTTAGCCTTTTTAGCGCCGCGGTGACTTGGTCGGTATAGGCCGCCAGGAACTTCTCCGGGCTCTTGACCACGTTCTTGACCGCGCTTTCCGCGAAGGAAAGAACCTGGGATTTCTCTCTCAAGTGAATCCTTAGATTGAATACCCTATCTTTCGCTCTAGCGTATATTCTTGCAAAACCAACGGTTCGTTCGTCCACTTGAAAATCATCAGGCTTGGGTCGATCCCTTGGGCTTCTGCGATCGCTGCCACAAGTTGTTGAACACGGTTGCTTGCCAAGTCGTCTTTTTCCACTGAAGCCTCCAACTCAGAAACATCCTCATTAGGTTCGCTCAAAGTGTAAAGCCGCAAATGTTAGTCGGCTATAGTTCTCTCACCTGTAAGCACCTGATCATGTAAAGCTCGATGTAACGCGTCAGGATGTTCCGCTTCTTGATCTGCGCCAGGCATTTGCTCGTGGAAAGCTGCTCAGCAAGCGCGTGAATCCTTGTCACGTCAGGCACTCGCTCAGTAAGGCTTCGTCGTATGGGGCGTAAAAAATCACGGACCAGCGCGTTCACGTCCTCTACTAGGTTCTGTTTTTGCTCTGACGCGAAAAGCGGATTCCATTTCTCCGCCAACTCGTCAAGCGTTTCATCGGTTGTCGTACCCTCTGGCACATACTGTGAAATAAGTTCTTGAATGCCACAGGGAATATCTGCCTTTTGCAGACGGGTGCTCACCTCACGCCGTTCCTGCTGAAGCACGTAGCATACCTCCTATCCACATTGCGTATGTGGCTGCTTAGCCTGTCCGCCAGGAAAGCTGGCACCTCACGGCTCAACAAACCCGCTTCTGTCTGCTCTCGGAGCTCACGTAGTTTCCGGTTATCTCGTTGTGGCGCATATGGTGGTCTTTGTACTCGGGGAAGTGGAACTTCAACATCAACTCCTCTTCCACCTTCATATGGTGGGAAGAAACGCGAACAAGTTCATCGATAGCAACGAGTAACGGCCCCAGGGACCCTTCCGGGAGCTTGTGACTCAAATTGCTTATCGCCTCCATGATTTGCCTGTGCTGTTCGTCGATCTCCTGGACTGAGACACTAAAGCCGTCGTTCCATTCTATGTTTGCTTTTACCGCCGCTCGTGGGCCTTGTTCGCTCATTTCATTGCCGCCTGAAGTGCCTGGAATACATCGCTTTGTGGCGGCAAACTCGGGTTGTCCCTGGCATAGTCGAGGGCTGTCTTGCCGTCGCTGCTCTTGGCCTTCGGATCTGCTCCAGCTTTCAGGAGCGCGGTGATCACGGCAGGGTTGGAGTTTCCCCAAGCCGCTGCCATGAGGGCCGTGCGACCTAACGCGTCGCGGTCTTGTAGGCTTGCACCCGCTGCGAGCAAGGTGGTGATCATTTCGGCGGTCGGGTTTGACTGCGCGGCGTAAAGCAGCGCGGTCTCCCCAGACTTGCTCCGTGCGTTGATGTCTGCCCCAGCACTGACAAGGACGGCAATGACGCCGATATCGCGGTTGCTGCTCGCTGCGAGCATGATCGTCGAGACGCCATCTGCATCTTGCTTGTTGACCTCGCAGGTGTCCCGAAGCGCGTCCCGAATCTCCTGCACCGTTCCAGTTGCCGCCAGTGTCCGAAGATGCGTCTCCTGTGCAAAGGCAGGGATCACCAGAAGCACTCCGGACATGGTCAGCAGGATTGCTTGAATGAATCTCATGCTCCCTCTCCTTGCACAAGAAACTGCAAACCGCGTGCCAAAGAAGGGTAAGCTTTGCAAATCTCTGAACTCGGGAAAATCAGAGGCTTCTTATTCTTGCCTATACAAAAGATTACTCCTCGGGCAAAGCATTGGGAACTGTTTCTTTCTGTCCCGGAAATGTCTCAAACATGATTCCCTGCAACACACGGCTGTTCCATGATGGAACGCCCGTGGAACAGCTAAAACTTTGACCTGCTATCTCCCGACGCCCCGAGAGGCATGTGGCCAGGGCGCACTCTTCCATCCTACACTCCGTGTTCCGTTCAAAACCCGGCACCCGATAGCATCCATGCTGGAGAATCTCTTGCAAATCCATCGGAATGAAAAGCCGCCAGTAAAGAACATGGAACGTTATAGCTATATGACAGGAAATCAGATCCGGGACCCAGTCAAGGTGTAGAACGCATCTACCGAAAAGGTGGAAGGTAGGTCTTCCTACTCCATGCACCGCGGCCCCGGGATCCCAACATCTCGGGGCCGCTCTTTGTGTGTAAACGATAAGGGACCTGGAGAGCAGGACGAAGCGGAGTGAGCATCAGAATGGGAAAGCGAGAAAGGAGATCGGGCGGCGGCGAGAGAGCTCGAAAAAGAGAGGGAGCTGTCGCATCGATGTTGGAGAAACACCCCAAGCCCTTCTGAGCTTTCACTTGCCGGACGTTCTGCCCGAGACGGATTTCATGCAGCGTTTTGCGCGGGCACGGAGTCCGTTGGCAGTAAGTCAGGGTTGGGAAGGTTCAATCGGGAAGTCCTCGGGGTCATGTACCAGCGCGGGAGATCGTCAGCATGGAGAGACCCTCTTGGGGGCAGCATCCATGCCTCCGTGCCTCTTCTGAGAAGGTCCCCACTCTCCCGCCGTTGACAGAAAGTGGTATCGGACTTTGAAGACGCCGAGGCAAGGGCATTTATGGCGACCTGTGGTGGTTGGTTGTAGCGGTTGCATAAAGGTCGGGCGTCGTACTGGAACAGGAAAAAAGCCGCAGCTTTCAAGCCACGGCTTGACGCGCATTTATTCGACGCACGGTTCAGATCAACAGCCTTGTAAGAAATGCCCTTGCACTGGAGCAGGAACTCCTCGGAGAACGGGTCGACTCTTATGGTTTGTGATCCCCGCGTTAGGGGCCCATCACGACGGCCAGAGCCATTCCAGAAGAGTTGCCTGTTCCCATGGGCAGAATGGATGCGGTTCCATTCTTCCAGTAGCAAGGGACTTCCGGGTTGCCGGATGTCTGGGAGACTCCCACGACGTGGATATTGCTAAGGCTGTCCACGGTGATCCCGTATCCTTCTTCTCCAGCGTTGGCTTGAGCCGGGGATAGAGGAAGTCAGGGAACCGTTCTTCCAATACGCGGCTGACAACATATCATCCTATCCAACCTGCGAGCCAGAGATTCCCGAGGAGTCGACAAAAGCGCCGTTGGTGAGGCCAGATGAGTTTCCCAACCCCATAGGCAAGGAAGCAGGCGTGCCGTTCATCCAGTAGACCGGCACTATCGGGCTGGTCCCCGTGCCGCCGGTGACGTAAAGGTTTCCAGAGCCTGTCCAGGGCCAGCCCTCCCCGGGCTGGTCGGACACATCGGAGTTTGAAAGGACTGTGAGGGCCCCGGCTTTCCAGTAACAGCGCGAAACAGAGCTGGAGGAGGGACCTACTCGACCGGAAATGTCGAGGCTGCCCAGAGTGTCAATTGCAATTCCATCGGCCTCACCCCAGGAGTTTCCTGTTCCCAGATTCAAGGGAGTGTATGCCCCGTCCTTCCAGTAGCATGGAGTGAGCGTACTAATCGAAGTTCCAGTAGCGCCAGTGATGTAACGACTCCCCGCACTGTCGGTGGCGGCCCGGATGGCGCTCCCGATTGAGTTGCCGTTTCCCATAGGCAGAACCGAGAGTCCTTGATCGGCTAAAGCAACTATGGTTGGAACGTGTAGCCCAAGCTCGCGCGAAGCCGGAGCTTTTGGAAGAACTCAGTTCATTCGGATGGTGGTTTACATCCGGCAAGTTTGAGAGCGCCTGGGCTCTATCACAGCTCAAAGAAACTCTGCTCCTTGCGGGTCACGTCGATCCCGATGTTTTTGTAGTTGAAAAACTCTCTGATTTAGTAGATCAAAATCCGCAGCTTGTACTTCAAACCTTAGAGATGATTCTCAGAAGCGACAACAAGGGTTGGAACATTCAGGGGTGGACCGAATATCTCGAACAATTCTTTCCAAGACTTTGTGCAACGGTACCGCCCGAGACAAAGCTTTAGATATTCTCGACTATCTCGGCAAACGTGGCTTTGTCGGTTTTCGTGATCTATTGCCCTAGGTGAAATCATCACGAGTGTTGTCGCCCCGTGTGGGGGAGCCTGTACTCTGATCTGACCGAAGTAGCAGTAGGCGGCTTCTCGGAAGCTGACTCAAGCGGCAGCCACTTGTTTCCACCAGATCCCTGTGCATTCCGGAAGCTGCACACCGTCTTCCGTGCGAATCTACCGAATCATCTCTTGGCCGCTGCATCGCATAAGGATGCCATTCCTTCAGCAATCGCCTTTAAGATTGAATCGCTCTTCGCAGTCAATTCGTGTCTGCTGGCAAGCCAATCCGCATCGTTATAGGTAAGCCACACCTTCCCCATCTCGTCCTGCCACGCTAGCGCCCTTACTGGCAAGTCGATTCCCGCCGTCTGCCTGTCCTGCATGAGAACGGTCCCAGCCTTCGGATTCCCAAAGACTATCAGCTCCGTGGGTCTGAGTTCGAGCCCGACTTGCTTGGCATTGGCCGAATGGTCAAGACGCAAGAATACCGTCATGCCTTTCGATTCTACAAGCGAAACAAGTCGGTCGATGGTTTCTCTGACGGAATAACCGCTCTCTGTTGTCTTGAGTCCCCTCATATCATCTTCCTCTTACAAGTTTAGTTCTCACAGAAGTCGCGCCGCATGTCGGACATAGGGCTCCGTGAAATCGACAGATCGCATTTTATTGGCAGTTTGCCTTCTCCCCGAAACCGGCGGGACGGCGCCAAACATTGCCGACTCTTGATAAAACACGAACTGTTCGTTGTGGACAAGCTCTAACGCCTCGTGCCAATCGGGCCAGATAGAAAATCTTCAATCTGCTTCATGTGATGTTGATCATGTGAAATAAATAGGCGCTCAATAAAGGTCGAAAGCGCCATGGAATTTGTTGCTTGATTCTCCATTTCGAAATGTTTTCCCGGGCAAACTGCTCAGCTTGGAGATGAGGTCGGAACGATGGTAAAGAGACTGATCCAACGCTTCCTGTGGTGTTAGCGTCCTGCCATATTCCACCGACCGCTCGTTTAAGCTTTGAGGGTCCGCTTCCTCCTCCAGTTCAACCTGTTCTCCATCGACCATGTTTTTCAAAGTCTTTTGCACACAATTCTTATCCCACATCATGATGTGAACTACGATGTCACGAACCGACCATTTGCCCTCACTGATTGGCATAGTGAAGAGCTGTTCATCTATGCTACGCAACTTGACAATGAACCTACTATATTCCGCAAGTTGGGCAATAAGTTGCTGCGATCTTTGCATGCATGCACCTCCGTCGTTCAAGGATCGTAATAGCCCATGTTGTCCTCTTTAAGACCGAAGAGCTCCTTGGTGCCCTGCGGGGTAGCAGGATTGAAATCAAGCTGTTCGAGGGGAATCCCTTTTTTAAGGCCATACTCGATTACCGGTCCCCAAGTGGCCCGATTCAGATTAACCTTGAAAACAGCGTCACGGAAGACAACGATAAGTTCCTCTCCCCTGAAGTAGTGAGCGTACCACTTTCCGTCGTTTACCATTTTCGCCTGAAGCATCTCAATGTGTTCGTCTATGGCACTCCCAGCAACACTTACCAGAAGAAACACCCAAGTATTGAGAATCTTTCTGGCAACGAGCTTTCCCGGAGGCGCAAAGGTCGCATCGCGAAGGGACTGTTGGATAACAATTCCGAGATAGTTACTATCTGAGTTTCTGCAATTGGATAACATGATTTTTCTCCCTGTTACCTATCCAAATAATTGCCCTTCTTTTGGCCGCTTGATTTCCTGCACCCACAGTCAGCGCAGCAAGGTTTGCTCCAGTGGTTTTTCTACTATACCGTTGTCGCCCAACTGGACGCTGAATCCAGTTCGATTGGCATTCGAAGTGACAACCTTCGCCAAAACGCCATCGACGTAGTGAAGAGCGACACACCCCTCAGCACCTATGCCGCCGGAGAGTGCGCGTGCCTTTACGAGGTTTTTGTAGGTCGCCCGCCTTTGCGGATCTTCGTAGTGCGGGCAGGCACTACCTGGCAAAAGCCCAAGGCCTTGCAGACAGGGCCGAAGGCCGCCGCCCATATAGGAGTCTGTGAGAAACTCTTGAAACCAACACACCATGCCCGGCGCTGATCCCAGCCAGAACAACCCCGTTGTGCCATGCATTTCGAAGGATGTCGTCCAGACCGTGTGCGCGCCAAAGAGCGAGAAGGTTTAGGGTGCTCCCTCCGCCGACATAAATTACCTGCTGCTCCAGTAGGAACGATTGAACGTCAGCGACATCAGAGGGCGCAAAAACGCTCAAATGGGTTGCCCGAGCTCGCACCGGCGGGAAGCTGCTGTGAAACTTCTCGATGTAAGCTGGAGCGTCTCCACTTGCAGTTGGAAGAAAGCATATACGGGGGCATGACAATCCGGGAGAGCTCTATTATGTAGTCGTCAAGCAAGGTGTTGTCGGTTTCTTCCGAGAATCCACCACCTCCGAAGGCCACAATGTAACTAGCCACTTCCCTATTTCCCCACCGTCGCTGTTGGGCGGAGGCCCATAGTCGGTATTTCCCCTTCGAGACTACCATCGGGGCGGCCGCAGCGGAAGACTTCCCTGATGGGCCAGTCTCTCACGTCGAGGAATCAATCAGGCATGCCGCCATGTGGAAAGCGACAGAATCCCCCTTATGGGTAGCCCGTTTTCTTCAAGAAACCGGCGAACGACGTCCCACGTAGGTCGGCGCTCCTGACAACAGGATTACTGTTCGTTGTGAACAAGCTCTAACGCCCCAAGACAACTATTGTTGACCCTCCCCTGGAACTTGAGCACGGGAATCACCGCTCGCCGGTTTCTTGAGTATATCACCGAAACTGCGGGGACAGTAGTTCTCCGCAACAGTCACGTGCCTTGTTCGCAGGAGGACCTCCGTGGTGGGGCTACAATCAACGATCTGAACGGGCTGGTGTCCTTTTATACCCCCCAAAAACGGACGCACGAAGGAGCGCTCGGAAGCCTGCTCCCCTGGTATCGACTCGATTGCCGTTTTCAGTACCGCCATCTCTCGCGCGGCCATGCCGCCTCGATCTGCGGCTTGCAGTAGCGCGGCCTTGATAGCGCTTCGCGCCAGGTTAAGGCTCGCCGCCTTTACACCGGAAGACCTCAGAGCTTCGACATACGCCGCAAGTCCGCTTACCCCCAGGGCAGTCCCGCCCTCTTTCGCCCAGGACGCGAAATGACTCACCGCCGCTCTGTAGGTCTCCCGTGGTTGGACGCGCTCTTTCCCCGCACGGCCATGAGGCTTTGCGCCTCGAGGCCAGGCGGATTGCCGCGCAAGGGTCCCATGCACAGCCATTCCCTCCCTTCCCTACCTCACCGCCTCATGATAGCACAAGGGGACTTAATGCTTATTGTACGAAATCGCTTCGCGATGGCTCGTTGAAATGGCCGCCTGCCTCGTGAGCGGGTCGTCCCACTGATTTCTGGTTATTCCGCGATTCTTCCAAGCTTTCCTTGAACGGTACAATTCTCCTTGAAATCCAATCTTTCAAGGAGATACCACTATGGGTGCCATCAAAGAGCGAATGAAGCAGGACCTTGCGATCAGGGGCCTGAGTGAGAACACGCAGCAGAGCTATCTGACCTGCGTCAAACAGTTCGTGGGACACTTCATGATATCCCCCGAGCGGCTGGGCCTGAACGACATCCGCTCCTACCAGCTGTACTTGATTCGCGAGCGCAACGTCGCCGAGAGCAGCTTCAACGTCCACGTGGCTGCCTTGAAGTTCCTTTACGGGATCACGTTGCAACGGAACTGGAATCTCGATTTGATCCCCTATCATCGCAAGAGCAAACGGCTGCCGGTCGTCTTGAGCCGGGAAGAAGTCGTGCAGCTGTATCATGCCGTTTCCTCCCTGAAGCACAAAGCGATCGTTCTCACCCTCTACTCGACCGGCCTCAGGGTGAGCGAGTTGGTGCATCTGAAAATCCACGACATCGACAGCTCGCGGATGCTCGTTCGCGTCCAGGAGGGAAAGAATCGAAAGGATCGCTATGTCGGTCTTTCGCCAAAACTCCTGGAGCTGCTGCGGCAGTACTGGCGCAGCACAACCCCGTCCCCACGAACATGGCTCTTTCCTGGAGATTCGCCTGGCCATCCGCTCACCCGATGTGGCGGTGGGGAAGATGATCCGCAAGGCCAAAGAGCGGGCCGGGATCCACAAACCCGTGAGCCCCCATACGCTGCGTCATTCCTTCGCAACCCATCTGCTGGAGTCGGGAGTGGATATACGAAGGATACAGCTCATGATGGGCCACGGAAGTCTGCGTTCCACTGTCCAGTACCTTCACGTCGCCAGCACCTCTCTGCGTGAGGTGCCAAACCCTCTGGACCTGCTGGACATTCGCTGAATCGGGCTTTTCCTCCCCATGTCCTCCTGCTCCCTCTCCGAGGGGAACCGTCCGTCGGCAGAAGTGGCGGACATATTCCGTGATCACCTCCACGAACTGGGAAGCATCGGCCCCCAACAGTGGAAGGTCGTCAATGCCCTCATCTCCTGTCGCACGGCCCGTCTGGGCGGACACCTGTACGTCTGCGACAACTGTGGCCAAACCCTTCCTGTTTACAATTCATGCCGCAATCGCCACTGTCCGAAATGCCAGGCAGCAGCGCGGGCGAAGTGGCTCGACCAGCGCATGGGTGAGCTTCTGCCCGTCGAGTACTTCCACGTGGTCTTCACCATTCCTGATGTGTTGAACCGCCTTGTCCTGGTCAACAAAGCGGTGCTCTACGAGATCCTGTTCAGAGCGGCAAAAGAAACGCTGCTGCAATCAGCGATCAACCCAAAGAACCTGGGAGCACGCGTCGGTTTTCTCGCCATCTTGCACACGTGGGGCCAGAATCTGCTCGATCATCCGCATCTGCATTGTCTCGTGCCTGGCGGCGGACTCTCCTCCGATGGCACTCGCTGGATCTCCTGCCGCAAGGGGTTCTTCGTCTCGGTGAAAATCTTGAGCGCTTTGTTTCGTGGGAAGTTTCTCGACTTTCTCAAGAGTGCCTACCTCAACAAGCGCCTGAAGTTCCCCGGTCAAACCAGCCAGTTCGAGCCCTTGGAGGCCTTTCAGAAGCTTCTCAATCAAGCGTATGCCAGGCACTGGGTCGTGTACGCCAAGAAACCCTTCGCCGGCCCCGAGCAAGTTCTGCGCTATCTGGGAAGGTATACCCACCGTGTGGCCATCTCGAATCATCGCCTCATCGACGTGCGTGACGGCATCGTGCGATTCCGCTGGAAGGACTACAAGCACGCGAATGCCTGGAAAACCATGTCCGTCTCGACGGCCGAGTTCATGCGAAGATTCTTGTTGCACGTGCTTCCCACGCACTTTATGCGAATCCGCTCCTACGGCTTGTTGAGCAACAGGAATAAGAACGAGAATCTCGCCGTCTGCAGAAGCCTTCTCTGCGGCTCCTCCGAAACACAGCAGTCGGAGAGCCAAGGTCTATCATCGGCACATCCGACAGCGACCACGGAGACTGTCACTCTGTGTCCGAATTGTCATCACGGTTACCTGGTTTCCGTGATGATCATCGAACCCGAGCTGTTTTACCCCGGGAAAACCAGAAGGCTGGATTCGTCATGAGCAGTCGCCTTCGCCCACAGAACTCCCTCTGTCCGTGTGTGCTCGAAGAATGCCTCAGCGTCTGTGCCACATTCTCAAAGACTGTCCGCAGAACTGCCTTCTTGCTTTCAAGGGTATCTACGTTCAGCAATCTTTCACGTTTGACGACTGCCTCAGCCTTCGGTTTCGATCTCTTGTGCGTTCGCCCTCACGACGCTTTTTTTCCTTCAAGATTGACTGGGATTGAAAACCCATAGCACTTCGAGCACTTCGCGGGGAAGCGATTCCGTACAAAAATTTCTATGAGAAGCCGTTCCTTCCGGCGATTTCATCGTATCGGCCCGGCAAGTATTGTGTTCGTTCGGCTCCTCATAGAAACCTAATACCTTATGGAAACAAGCGAACAAGCGCGAGACGCGAGACGCGAAGCAACTTGGCGGCTTGTCACGGGAGCATTCCGACTCGAGGATCTTATCGGGAAAAGCGAAAAAGCGAACAGAAAAACACTCGGGAATGGATCCCTGCTTCACAGCCATTCCCCACTAGACCGTTAAGGCTGGCGCTCGGCCCTATCATGGGCCAGCTCGCAGCATAGCTTTGCGGTCTTTGCAGAAAATTGAGGATTATCTTTCTCGCTCTGGTGGAGCCTGCTGATCTCTGAAGAAATACATGGCGAGTTTGTAAGCCATTCGCGTCGCTATCTCGGGACGAAGTTGAAGGATCTTCTTTTGCAGCAAGCGGTCATAGCTTGTTTTGTGAACGCTGAAAAGCTTTGAGAAATCAGCGATTCCCCCCCGAACGAACCCGAGTCTCTCGTGCGGTTCAAGATAAAAGTATTTGAGGTAAGATTCACGCGGATCGTCCGGGTCTATGATATTGGACTCAATTAGCTCCCGAATCTTTTCAGGGGCCGTGGCCTGCTCGACATCTCTAACAGGCGCAAGGATGATGCTGGTAACCTTGATGTTATTCTCGGGGGCTATCTCGCAAGAGTGGGATAGTACCATAACGGCAGACTTTTTCAGGGAAGTTGCTGCTGACCACGAAACGATTTGGTCCTGATTGTTGAGTGTCCTTTGAATAGCATTGATGTGGAATGCACCTATTAACTCTACGTCGGCGATGATATCTCCCTGTCTGAGTACTTCCGATTCCATCGATGCCGGGTCTACATACACGGAGGCGATTTACTCCTCGTTTTCGAACAGATCGACGCCAGCCGATAGATCTCTAACTTTCTTTGCACCCACCCATAGCCTCTGTGCGTCGGTTCGGGAGATCGCGTCGGGTTTAAGGTCTACTAAGTAGATTGGGTCGAAAGGATCCGATTGAATCGTTCTCTTTTCAAGAGATCTCAATATCGTTTGCACAGCGTAGCCCTCCACAAGAGACCTAACTGCTTCGGCAAAATGAGGGTTGGTGATGATACTCGATACAAGGAGAGAGAGGTGTGAGCCCGACATCGTGCTCGGCCACAATTCATCTGGCCAGCTGTCTGTCTGATTCCCGGGAAATGTAATGATCCTTTCTGCTGCGCTGATCATAAAATACCCTCCAGGCCAATATCTTTCGCAAGGGATAGCTGCTTGGTTTTCATATGAACAAGCATCTCCGAAAGGTCCGATTTCAAACCACGCTTTGCGGTCTGTGGCTTGTTGTTCACGTCTAAGAGGACTTGGATTCCCGATTCGCTGAGAGGAAACTTCGAAAAGTCAACGGGCCCCCCGGGGCTTGCACAGTGCCCGTGCGGACCTCATAACCAGCTATCGAATAAGTAATGAAGTGTGAGCTTTCCTTGAAGCCTATTTGTAAGTTGAAATGCGAAAGATCTCTGCCGACGCGTGGAATGTTAACGAGCCTGTCGGAAGCTGGAGTCACTGCCTCTGTCTGAGTCATGAGGGTCCGCGAAGGGAAGTTTATTGTTGAGACGGCGCCGACCCACTCATACCTTACGGCAGTCATTAGCTCCAACAAGAATCTGGACGCGACTTGTGCGGCAAAGTCTATAGACTGCCCGAAGTCGTTGGCAACGTGGTCCGGCGGCTGAGTAAACAACTCTGCCCTGTTCAGACAAAGCTGAAGCAAGGTAGATTGGCCCGGGACAATCGCTCTGGGCGCCTCTGGCGGTGCCGAGGCTGGAACCGTCATTCTTGGGATAGTGACGCCCAGTTCCTTGCTGAGTTTCTGGAGGTACTTGCCCGCTGAGAGTAGTATCTCATCGTCTCTGGCAAAGCCAACCACAACTTGGACTTGTGAGACTCTCATCTTGTTTGGCTTTGAGTGCAATCCAAGTTGGACTATCCCTCAACCGCTTGAAGGCAGCATGACTTAGGAAACAGATTTTCTAACAAAAAAGGTCACACCGTGCGGGGACTATTCGGTCTTCGGCCGAACAAGCACCTGCCCGCGAATTGTGACTATTGCCTTCGGTTGGGCGGGAACCGGTATTGGCGTCTCAAAAGCAGCCTGATTCGTGACAACAGCCCCGGTTGCGAGTGTCACGTGGTAGAGGATATCGCCGGAGGTCAGTTGCGCAGTCGGACCGTGAATGACTTGCATCTCCATTAGCTTACTACCTCCCGTCTATAAAAGCTATCTCGTAGAGCGCGAGATCGCAAGTTGTTGCCCTGATATACATTTCGAACGTCTTCGGGATTCATCACTTGGCACCCTTTCTGGCCCGGATCGATAGTTATGACACTGACAGGGCCGCCAACCTTCCCATCCTGGCTCGCCGTTTCAGTTATCACATAGACTGCAAGTGAAGTCAGCTCTTGAACGGTTCGGTCCGACTCATAGAGACGGTTGAGAAGATAGAGAGCATATTGCGCCACACCTTGCACTGCAAAACCATAGTCGTGCAGCATTGGAGCAAAATCGAAGAGGCTCCCAAGCCCGAAAAGTCGAGATGCTCCGCCGTCAAGTTCATAGCCTCCAATCAAGAAGGCGAGGTCTGGCCGAACAGCAACCTGCCCGGTCTGGATCAAAGGAATTGGCACGACCGCTGGTACGGTCGGAAACCACGAATTGTACTGCTCCCTGACTGTCGATCTCAGAACCTCCAGAACAGGAGTTGCACCGTCAATACCCGCGCTCGCCGTTTTGTTTTTGACCATGTCAATGACAAGCGCCCCGACCTCTGCAGCGCCAGCAGCAAGAACAGCTACGTGTGGTGAGAGAATGTGCGCCTTTTTCTGGTTGTCGTTTTGTGCCGTAACCCCGCGAGGATCTCCAAAAGTGCCCCGACTGTCTGCAGCCAGGACCAAACCGTCTTTCCCTTTGAGAGCGACAAGAAGACTCATGATCACCCCCTTTCTAAATCTCGGCTTTTTTCAAGAGTCCGAAAGAGACTGACAGTTGCCTTGAAGTATGCGACGAAATACCTCCCCGTGCAAGATAACCGGTAATTTTAGGCGGCTACATGGCTCACGTTCCGCGGCTTTCCCATTAGAAAATTCGGCGTTTTGATGTCTGGCAAACCTGCTTCAGAAGACAGCCAGTCACAAGCGTTCCTTCGATTTCGCAGCCGGGCCTCCTTGGAAGTTGGAAGTAGAAGACCTCTTCATCGACGACTTTCGTGTCAATAACTGCCGATTATCTTATGCGGCCATTACAGACAAGCGCACAGACAGAAACTCCGGCCGTCGTAATCACGACGGGAACTCGCCTCTTTAAAATTCTAAAAAAAACAATAGAATGAGGCTGTTTGATGGCCCAGAACAGTGGTCCGGTGTAACCGGAGGGACGACGTTCCATTGACCATGGCGACCGACATGAAATGTCTCTAACTCTCCAGGACCTCAAGTCCTATCTCTGGAACTGCGCCGAGATCCTGCGCGGCAGCGCGGTCGATCGCACCGACTGGAAGGCGTACATTCTGCCGCTTCTCTTCTTCAAGCGGATCTGCGACGTCTGGGACGAGGAGACAGCCGAAGCCGCCAGAGCTCTACGGCGACGTCTGATCCCGTGGACTTTCCCGAGGTCCACCGCTTTCGTGTTCCGGACGAGCTGCCACTGGCGCGACATACGCGAGACGCCGGCGAACCTCGGGGCTGCGCTCTCCCGAGCGATGCGCGAGATCGAGCGCGCCAATCCCGACACCCTTTATCGCGTGTTCGGAGCCGCCGACTGGGGCAACCGGGAGATGCTCACTGATGAGATCCTGAAAGACCTCATCGAAGGGCTCTCCGAAGTGTCGCTCGGCAATATGGCGGTCAGCTCCGACATCCTTGGCGACGCCTACGAGTACCTGATCGGCAAGTTCGCCGACGTCACCAAGCGCAAGAAGGCCGGCGAGTTCTACACGCCCCGCAGCGTCGTGCGCATGATGGTTGATATCCTCGACCCGAAAGAGGGCGAGAGCATCTACGACCCCGCCTGCGGCACCGGCGGCATGCTGCTCGGCGCGATCGAGCACGTGCGAGCGCGCGGGCGGCGATCCGCGCACCTTTTTCGGCAAGATCTATGGCCAGGAGAAGAACCTGACGACCTCCGTCCATTGCCCGCATGAATCTCGTCCTGCACGGCATCGAGGACTTCCAGATCGTGCGTGAGGATACGCTCCGCAGCCCGGCCTTCACCGACTCAAGCACCGGTGGCCTCGCCACCTTCGACTGCGTGATCGCCAATCCGCCCTTTTCGCTTGAAGGAGTGGGGCCGGGAGGTCTGGGAGGCAGATCCTTGGGGTCGCGCCGCGTACGGCCTGCCCCCCGAGAGCTACGGCGACTACGCTTGGGTCCAGCACATGGTCGCCTCGATGGCGCAGGGCACAGGCCGCATGGCGGTCGTGCTTGCCGCAAGGGGCGCTCTTCCGCAAGGGGGCCGAAGGTCGGATCCGTCAAGGCACTCCTTGAGCAAGACCTCATCGAGGCAGTGATCGGCCTTGCTCCGAACATCTTCTACGGCACCGGCCTGGCCCCCGCCGTCGTGGTCCTTCGCCGAACGAAGCCCGCCGCGCGGAGGGGAAAGGTTCTGATCGTCGACGCCTCCAGCCTGTTCCGCAAGGGCCGCGCCCAGAACTTCCTCGATCCTGAGCACGCCGAGCAGATCGTCGCCTGGGTGCGCGCTTTCGAGGACGTGCGAGGATCGTGCTAAGGTCGTCACCCTGGAGGAGATCAAGGCCGAGGACTGGACGCTCAACATCTCGCGCTACGTGCTGCCGCCAATCGGCGAGGAGTATCCCGCCTCTGCCTGAGGCCGTTGCTGCGTTCAAAGCAGGCGCTTGCCGAATGTCGCGCGGCCGAGGATCGCCTGCGCGAAGTTCTGACCGAGGAAGGCTGGCTCGCGTGAGCAAGGCACGCCGAACATCTGAGCCAGCAAGAGCTCGAGTCGTACCTTTGGGGCGCGGCCAAGCTTCTCCGGGGACTGATCGATGCCGGCGACTACAAGCAGTACGTCTTCCCGCTACTGTTCTTCAAGCGGCTCTCGGACGTGTGGGACGAGGAATATCAGAACGCGCTCGCTGAGACCGACGACACATCATACGCTCGCGCGACGGCCGACGACCGCTTCGCAATTCCTGACGGCGCGCATTGGTCTGACGTGCGCGACGCCTCCCGCGACGTAGGGCAAGAGCTTACTCAACGCTTTTCGCGCTATCGAGGCGGCTAACCCGGAGCGCCTGTCCGGCATCTTCGGTAATGCCTCCTGGACGGACAAAGCCCAGATGCCCGACGAGACGCTCAAGAACCTCATCGAGCATTTCTCGCAGCACACCCTGAGCCTGGCTGCGGTGCCCGAGGACGAGCTCGGCAACGGCTACGAGTATCTCATCAAGCAGTTTGCCGACGACAGCGGCCACACCGCGCAGGAGTTCTACACCAACCGCACGTCTGGTCCATCTGATGACGCAGATGCTTGAACCGCAGGCGGGAGAGAGCATCTACGATCCCACCGTCGGCACCGGCGGCATGCTCATCTCGGCGCTGGCCGAGGTCAAGCGCCAGGGCGGCGACACACGCACGCTGGGGCTCTACGGGCAAGAACTGATCCACATCACCGCTGCCATCGCCCGGATGAACCTGGTACTGCACGGCGTCGAGGACTTCGAGATCGTCGCCGGCAACACACTGAGCAACCCGGCTTTCATCGAAGCGCGACCGCCTGCGTACTTTCGACGTGGTGCTCGCCAATCCGCCGTACTCGATCAAGAAGTGGAATCGCGAGGCTTGGCAGAGTGACCCCTGGGGCCGCAATTTCCTCGGTACGCCGCCTCAAGGCCGCGCGGATTACGCGTTTTTCCAGCACATCCTGAAGAGCCTAGACCCAAAGACCGGCCGTTGCGCGATCCTCTTCCCGCACGGCGTGCTCTTCCGTAACGAAGAGGCGGAAATGCGACGCAAGCTCGTAGAGTTGGACCTACTCGAATGCGTCCTCGGCCTCGGTCCCAACTTATTCTATAACTCGCCTATGGAAGCTTGCGTAGTGATCTGCCGCAGGCAGAAGTCCGCCGATCGTCGACGGAAAATTCTGTTTGTCGACGCTGTGCAGGAGGTAGCACGGGAGCGGTCACAGAGCTTCTTGAAGCCAGAGCATCAGGAGCGAATACTGAGGGCCTATCAGGCATTCTCCGATGAGCTAGGCTTCGCGAAAGTCGCGACAATTTCAGAGGTTCTTCAGAATGCTGGCAACTTGTCGATCCCGCGCTACGTTAGGCCGGTTGGGAATGGGGCGACTATCAATGGTGATAAGAACCTCAAGTCCGCCTGGGCCGAGTTCGGTGTCAATGGTCGGGAGTTATGGCAGAAGATGGACGCGCTCGTGGATATTCTTGACGGAACCGGCCCTGAGAAGGCGTCCAATGCCTAATGTGGCCTCCAACAACGGATGGACCCGCGTCGTATTCGGCGACGTGGTTAGGCAAGTCATGGACCGCGTTGACCCAGAGCGCGCAGGTCTCGAACGGTACGTCGCAGGCGAGCACATGGACTCTGGCGACCTGCGGATCAAGCGGTGGGGGCGAATAGGCGACGGCTACTTGGGACCGGCGTTCCACATGCGATTCAAGCCGGGACATATCCTCTATGGCTCACGTCGGACATATCTTCGCAAGATCGCTGTCGCCGATTTCGAAGGGATCACCGCAAATACGACTTTTGTCATCGAGTCGAGAAATCCACAAGTACTCCTTCCCGATTTAGTGCCCTTCATCATGCAGACCGAATCGTTCTACGAACACTCGATCAAGCAGTCGAAAGGTTCTGTCAACCCCTACGTCAATTTTTCTGACCTTAGATGGTACGAGTTCGCTTTGCCGCCGCTAAAGGAACAGCGCAGAATTGTAAAAATGCTCTTAGCTTCGCGATCATACGGAGAGTCGCTATGGCGACTTGTTGAATCCCACGAGAGTCTCCGGCGGGTTGCGATTGCTGATCTGACTGAGAAAATGGGGAGACCCGAGACACAAATTGGTGATCTCTGCAGTATGCAGAATGGACGGCCTTTCCCCAGGGCAGCGTACGCCAAGAGCGGCATTCGGCTGTTGCGTCCAGGGAACTTAGAGCAGTCCGGCTACCTGGCTTGGGATCCATCGAACACAGTCTACCTTTCAGTGGAATGGGAGCAAGAGGCATCCGACTTCGTAATAAGCGAAGGTGATGTTGTAATGAATCTAACGGCCCAGTCACTCGAGGACGGTTTCATGGGGCGCGTCTGCTTGGCTCGAGCAGGCGACAAGAGCTTACTCAACCAACGGATTGGTCGATTCTTCAATTGGAGCAGCGATGTTCTACCTGAGTACATATTTCGTGTCTTCCAATCTTCCCGCTTTCAGCTGCACGCGATAAAAATGTGCGAAGGCTCAAAAATAAAACACATCTTCTGGCCGTACATCTCGAGATTTGTACTTCGCCTGCCGAACCTTGATGAGCAGGAAGCTGTAGTGAACTCTCTCCGAGATGTCGACGAGTTGCTTGCGCAATTGGTTGCATATGCAAAGTCACATAACAGATTGCATCAGCACTTAATCGCAGTCGCCTTGGAGCCTGACAGTGCGATGGGTTCGATGGTGGTGACAAGTTAATGAGATCTGTAGAATCAAGGACAGTTCAAATGTTCGTCCGTGACTGGCTTTGCGGCGGAATGATCAGCCCCAGTCGGGGATCGCAAAACGAGCAAGTTTTGACGTCGGGCATGCTCGGGTTGGTTTCGTCGAGAAGACTCTTGGCTGTAGTGCGGAATCTATGAAGAAAATTAGGCAGGCTATTCCCGCTGATGTGAAAAGAAGACTAATGATCGAATGTGGACATCGCTGCGCCGTCTGTGGTGAGTCCATCGCTTTGGAGAAGGCTCACTTAGTGCCATGGTCCAGTACTAGAGACGATACGTTCGAGAACCTTGTTGTGTTGTGTGCTGTCTGTCACACTCGATCGCACGATGATGGGTGGAACGAAAAGACTCTCGGCGAATACAAAATGCATCCGTGGGTGGCTCGGTATCGGGCAACGCCAGCTTCATCGGAGAGCCGTGAGCTCGTCAAGCTGACTCTTGGGCTGACTGAAGACGGTTTCGAGGAAGA
>CAVUXE010000032.1:0-19117 GCA_963745235.1 uncultured Spirochaetota bacterium
ATGTGTATTCCCCTTTCGGAAAGTTGTCATCACGGCAATATGCCTTCACTTCAGTGTTGGCACAAAGAGACTAAAGTATTGTTCGGGGTATTGTTCGGAACGCGGCCTTGGGCAGCCCAAAACGATACCCGGAACAGTACTTTGGTATCTTTGCGTCACTCGTCAGCCCGCCTAGAGTGGCTCATGTGAGCTGCGACGACTTGCCCAACACGGAAACCGATCCGGATCAACCCATAGGCTACCAGATCAGGATCAAGGGTCTTCTAGGACGCGAATGGTCAGACTGGTTCGAGGGTCTGACCATCACCTGGGAGGACAACGGGGACACCCTCCTGACGGGGCTAATTGTCGACCAGGCTTTGCTGCATGGGTTGCTCAGAAAGATCCGTGACCTGGGAATGCCGTTGCTCTCCGTCACTCGACTTCAGACGCCCAAGGAGGAAGAGAAATGACAAACGAAGAGGCTACCGGTGTGGACATGAAGGTAAGACCTGATGGCGGGATACGCGGGGCCCATGTCCATCACGCCGGGATTTCTGTTGGGCAAGAATTATTGCGGGCACGATCATGACTGTGATTCAATTCTCGTCACTTTTCATTGGGAAGATGCCGACGCCCTTCTACCTCTTTTTCAGCGTCATGGAAATCCCTTGCACGGTATTCATTGTCTGGAGTGCAGTGAGGTGGCATGCGCCGTCAAGCATCCGGATCAGTGAGCAGAGGCCCTGAAATGAGCTCTGCTTGCCCGGAGCTCACTGGGCAAGCGTAACTATTCAGCTGCCGCGCCATGCCTGCGCTGCTTGAGAAGTTTTTCCCAGTCAGTTACCATGAGGTGGAAAGGATCCCGCGATGGCACAGACTCTCGCAACGTATTTTGAGAATGAAAGAAAGAGAGTCGTGAGCCGGTGTACGCAGTGCGGAACATGCATCGAGGAGTGTCCCGTCATCAGGCATACGGATCTGAAGGACACGCCCCCACGGGAAATCCAGGAGAAAGTCATCGGTTTCCTGAACGATGGAGCGGGTGACAACGCAGTCTATACGAAGGCGTTTGCCTGCATGGAATGCTATCAGTGCGTTCGCGGGCGGTGTCCTGAAGGTCTCAATCCCCTGACGATCAACGAAATTATCAAGTATGACTACAGGCGCCGGAACCTCGCCCCAATTCCTTACACCGATCCCTGGGACCCTTTGGCTAAGCAACGCGTTCTCTCCAGCATCCAGGTTTCCGGCAGGGATTACGCGAGGATCTTCGCTCCGCCTGAGAAAACGGCGGCACGGTATGTCTTCTTTCCCGGGTGCAATGTCTACCTTCAGCCGGAAAAGATTCTCAGCGCTCTGGATATCATGAGCTTGATTACGGACGACTATGTCTTCCTGCCGGGGATGGACAATTGCTGCGGGAACGCTTCCATCGAGGCAGGAGATGTGGACAAAGGCTATCGGGCAGCGCAGGAACTTGTTGCAACTATCAGCTCATACGTGCCGGAGGCGGTGATCCTGTGGTGTCCCACCTGCTACTGCAGGTTCCTGACGACCATCGCAGAGACGATGGAGGTGCCATTCCAGTTTGTCTCCTTTCCCCAATACCTTGCGCAGAATATCGAAAAGCTTCCTTTCAAGGTCACGTGGAGCAAGACCGTGACTTTGCACGAAGCGTGCAAGATGGCGTCTGCAGGCAACGATTGCACCTCTCCGCGAAGGCTCCTGCAGGGAATACCAGGCGTCACGCTGGTAGAAATGACTCGTCATGGGACTGGTACGGCGTGCTGTGGCAGCTCCGCAATGGATTTTTTTCCGGGCAGCATGGAAGCCATGCGGGATGAACGCCTTCAGGAAGCTGCGCAAACCGGCGCAGACATTCTGGTTGATATCTGCCAGACGTGTCATAACATATTCGCCGCTGAAGAACCGAGGTACCCGTACCGGATCATGAGCTATGTATCGGTCATTGCAGCCGCGTTGGGCATGGAGCGGGAAGACAAATTCAAGAAGTACAAGCAGTGGGGCAGCCTGAGCAGAATCATGGAGGATGCCGGCGAGCTGGTTGGATCTTCCCCCTATTCACGAGAAGAGATCATCATGACTCTCAGGAGCTCAATAGCCCCGAACGAGTAGTTGCGGACAAGAGCACCAGGGCGGATTCCACTGACCATAGCAATCGCTGGATCCTCGTGTTGCCGATCGTCCAGCGAGGTTCCCATTATTCTTGACGTAACGTAACGTTTCGTGATACTCTCCTCTCCTGATGATGACCGTGACCCAGCTCGCGCGAGAGGCGCGCGTCTCCATACGCACGGTCCGCTTCTACGAGGAGAAGGGCATTGTGGGCGCCGCTGCGCGGACCCCGGGGGGGCAGAAGCGCTATGACCAAGCCGCACTACTCACGCTGGCGAAAGCGAGGCTTCTCAAGGAAGCTGGAATGAGCGTGGAGGAAATCCGGCGCACGTTGCAGGCCCTGTCCGAGCACCGGACCGAGCACAAGGCACGTCAGCAAGCTCACCTTCGGCTGCTCAGCACCGTCACCGAGAGGATCCAGGAGCGCAGGCGCGAACTGCAGGAAATGGAAGAAGCGCTGCATGAGGCGTTGAAGCAGAACGAGACGTGCGTGCCGTGTACGGCCGGCGATTGTGCCGGGTGCCGGGTACTGGACACCTGGACCCGTTTTGGAATCAAGCCTACGGGACAGGAGCTGCCTGACCGGGGCGGATGAGGGATAGGAGGCGTTGGAATGGGCAAGGTCTTGGTAATTTACCAGAGCTTCTCAGGAAGCACTCAGAAGATGGCGGAAGCCGTCGCCGCGGGCGCCAGAGAGGTCCGCGACGTCGAGGTAGTCTTGAAGAGGGTCTCGGAGGCGGGATCGGACGATCTGAGCTCTGCCTCCGCGGTCGCCTTCGGAGCCCCAAACACGTTCGGCGGCATGTCGGGCGCGCTTCGAGACTTCTTCGATCGGGCCTGGAGCGCGCACGAAGCCGTGGCGGGGAGACCCGCGGTCGCGTTCAGCTCGGAGAATGCCGATGTTACCTCGGCTCGGCAGGAGATCGAGAAGTTCTTCACGTTCTACAAGCTGAGAAAGCTGTCCGAAGGCGTGACGGCCGTTCAGTCGCCTGGACCAAAGGAGCTTGAAGCTTGCAAGGTTCTCGGTCGAGAGCTGGCGAAGGCGGCGCTCCACTACACAGGGCAGGCGCGCTAAGGGCACCGGCGACGGTTTCCAGGAGGTTTCCCATGTTCCCGGTTCAGACAGCAATCAAGGCACTTCTATCAGCATTGCCCGAAAGGGCGGAGCCTTTTTCCGGCAGCGAATACCCGCTGCCGGTTCACGCCGCGTACCTGGCGGATGTGCCGTCGGACATGACCGCCCTGTCCGGAAGGCTGTCTGCTTTTTCCGGAACGGACGTCAAACCGCTTGTTGATCCGATTCTTATCTGTGCAGAGGCCATAGAGTCTGCCCAGCCAGACCGAGGAAAATACTTTATTCCGGACCGCAAAGTGCAGGATTACGTTTTCATGGGCAGCAAATGGAGGGCGGGCTGGGCACTCGTGCTGGGTGGAAACGGTTCCGAGCAGCTCATCCAGGATCTGCAGGAGCGGGAGTTCATGGTTTTCACGGATCTGCCGGGGCTTCCCGACACGTGGGACATCGGCTCCCGGGAGACATCGCCCGTTTACTTCCTTCAGATGATGGTGCGCTTCGGCCTTACCTGGGGCCGCATCAAGCCAGGGGACGATCACCAGCTTGGCCATTACCTGGAAAAGGACATGCCGGGCGTGGTAATTATCCGGAAAGACCTCACGCCGCTGAAGTACCTTGTCGCCCTGGGCCTCATGAAACTGGGCGCGCCCGCGCTCGTTCCTTCCACCTTTCCCTTTCCCTACGGCAACCGGGTCGTTGCGGACACGGATCGGGAAATCCTGGAGCGGATCAACGGGTTCGAGAACCTGCGTACCAAGAGGTACGGCGATGAGACTATCTCTCTTCCCGAGTACGCCAATACCGCCTACGCGCACCAGGAGTTTCCGGTTGCAGGACGCCTGGGCGGACCCATCTCCTTTCTGTGCATGCGGCCGGCCGGAACGGAAGAGCGCGTTTCAAGAGACTTTCGCGGGCGGGAAGACTGCCATGACATCGGGATCCTGATCGAAGTGCGCGAAAAGGACTTCTCAATTGATATTTCCGCCACCATGGAACGCGCCGCCTATCGTGCCCTGAACTTCGTGGACAACTGGCGCGCCCGGGACAGCACGGAGGGTTTTGTCATTGAGTGGGCGGACACCGCTCCCTTCAGCGTTGAAAAGGCGGAGGAGGCTCTGCGGGCCGGAATCCGGATGCAGTTTCCGGCGCTCGAAGACTTCGACATCTCGATAATCCGGGAGAAGGACCGCCTCGCAACTCTTGCTCCGGTTATTGCGCGCTTCAAACGGGAACGCACGCTCATCATCGATTCCATGACAGAGGAGAATACAGAACAATTCTGCGTCTGCACCGAATGCCGCCCCTTTTCGCTCGTCCATACCTGCATCATCACCCCGGACAGGACTCCCATGTGCGCGGCGCGAAGCTATTTTTCGGTCAAGGCCTCCGCGTACTTCGGGTCGGATCAGAAACCCTACAAGCGCCGCTCGGAAACGACCGTCCCCCTCCGGCATGTGTTCAAAAGGGGAAAGGTCATCGACCTGGCTCGCGGCGAATATGAGGGAGTGAACGAAGTCTACCGTGCCATGACCGCCGGTGCGCTCACCCGTGTCCGGCTTCATTCTCTGGACGAGGTGCCCCACACATCGTGCGGCTGTTTCCAGAACCTCGCTTTCCGGATCAGGGGTCAGGGCGGCATCGGCATCATGAAGCGGGGAAGCTCCGCTGTCACTCCCGACGGCCGTACCTGGGAGATGCTCGCCAATTACGCGGGGGGGAAGCAGAGCGACGGCATCATGGGTGTCTCCAACCAGTACATCGCTTCACCCAATTTTCTCCGGGGGGACGGCGGGCTGAAGAGCCTGGTCTGGGCCGATTCAGAAGTGTACAACTGGGTCAGGAGCCAGTTGCCGCCCAACCAGAGGGTCGCCACGGAGAATGTCAAAACCGTGGCGGAGCTGAAGGCTTTTCTTGTCAGCGTTGATACGTAGCCCCGGAACCATCGCACGGATACCAAAGTATCGTTTGTTGTATTGTTCACAAGCAGTATAATCTGGCCATGCCGGTGTCGATCCTGGCGACAAAAATCTATGTCCCCCTGCCTCGGCCGAAAGCAATCCTCCGCTCCCGCCTGACTGACCGCCTGGACGATGTCCTGCATCGGAAGCTGACTCTCGTCTCCGCGCCTGCAGGCTTCGGAAAGTCGACGTTGGTCAGTGAGTGGCTCGCCTCCCGCAAACAGCCGGCGGCATGGTTGTCGCTGGACAAAGAGGATGGCGACCGCATCCGTTTCCTGACCTATTTCGCTTCTGCAATACAAGCGGTTGCGGCGGCCATTGGATCAGACGTGGTGCGCGTGCTCCAGTCCCCGCAGCCCCCGTCAACGGAATCGGTTCTGGCACACCTGCTCAATGACATAGCCGCTGCCGCGCAGCCTTTGGTCTTTGTCCTTGACGACTACCACGTCACTGAATCCCCGCCGGTCGACCAGGCCGTGACGTACCTGCTTGAGCACATGCCGCCGCACATGCACCTGATCATCGCCACCCGCGAGGATCCCCAGTTGCCTCTTGCCCGGTTGCGCGCCAGGGGCCAATTGGCCGAGCTCCGTGCCCTTGACCTGCGTTTTTCGCCAGTCGAAGCTTCTGAGTTCCTCAACGAGGTGATGGGCCTTGGTCTCTCTCCGGGAGATGTCTCGGCGCTGGAAACCCGCACCGAAGGTTGGATCGCCGGCCTGCAACTGGCGGCCATTTCTGTGAAGGGACATGAAGACGCGGCAGGCTTCATCAAGTCTTTCACGGGCAGCCACTCTTTTGTGACGGACTACCTTCTCCAAGAGGTCCTGCAACGGCAGCCCGAACACGTCCAGGCTTTCCTGCTGCGCACCTCGATCCTGGGCCGTCTGTGTGGTCCCCTTTGCGATGCCGTCCTGGGGGACCCCTCTGCTTCAGGACAACAGACCCTGGAATACCTCGAGCGCGCCAACCTCTTCATCGTCCCCCTGGACAACGAACGTCGGTGGTACCGCTATCACCATCTCTTCGCGGAACTGCTGAGACAGCGACTGCAGCAGAGCACGGCCTTCTCAAGCGGGGATGCAGGGAATGGCTTGGCCGTCTACCACATCCGCGCCTCCGAGTGGTACGAGCACAACGGTCTTGAGCTCGAAGCCTTTCACCACGCGGCTGCGGCGCATGACCTGGAGCGAGCCGAGCGGCTGATCGACGGCGGCGGGATCCCCCTTCACTTTCGTGGCGCGGTGGCGGCCGTGCGAGACTGGCTGGCGTCGCTGCCGGCGGCCGTGCTGAGCTCACGGCCCTCGCTGTGGGCGACGTATGCCTCGACGTCGTTGATGATGGGCCAGACGACCGGGGTGGAGGAAAAGCTGCAGGCCGCCGAATCAGCAATGCGGAACGCCGCTTCAGATGACAAGGCTCGAAACCTTGTCGGACGAATTGCCGCCGCAAGGGCCACGCTGGCCCTCACCCAGTACCGGGTGGAGGGCATCGTCGCCCAGTCGCGTCGCGCCTTGGAATACCTGCGCGCCGACGACCTTGCATTCCGCTTTGTCGCCATCTGGACGCTTGCGTTTGCCCATCTTCTCCAAGGGGACCGAGCCGCGGCGGGAAAAGCCTATGCCGAAGCCCTGTCGATCAGCCATTCGACAGGGGACGTCTTCTCCGCCCTGCTGGCCATGGGCGGCGTGGCGCTGGTACAGGAGCTGGAAAACCACCTGGCGCAGGCGGCGGAGACCAACAGGCAAGTCCTGGAGATGGTCGGGGACCTGCCGCTGCCGAACGCCAGCGAACCGCATCTTGGCCTGGCCCGCATACTCTATGAATGGAACGACCTGGATGCCGCCGAGCAGCACGCGCAGCAAAGCATCCAGCTGGCGCGACAGTATGATGCGGTCATCGACAGGTTCATCATCAGCGAGGTATTTCTTGCCCGCCTGAGGCTGGGCCGCGGAGATGTGACCGGCGCGGCCGCCATTTTGGCCCGGGCCGATCAATCTGCGCGCCAGCATGAGTTTGTGCATCGCATCCCTGAAATAGCTGCCGCGCAGGTGCTCGCGCTGCTTCGCCAGGGCAATCTGGCGGCAGCCGCCCGCCTGGCACAGATGCACAAGCTTCCCATGAGCCAGGCCCGCGTGCACCTGGCGCAGGGGAACCCGTCAGGAGCCCGGGAGGTGTTGAAGCCCTGGCGTCAACAGGTCGAGGCCAGAGGCTGGGTCGACGAACAGCTCAAGGTGCTGGTTCTGGAGTCGGTCGTTGTCCATGCCCTTGGTGAAAAGGACAAGGCCGTGAACCTGCTGGGTGACGCGCTGGCATTGGCACAGCCCGGCGGCTTTGTCCGTCTGTTTGTCGACGAAGGCGCTCCAATGGCTCAACTGTTGTCCGACGCAGAGGCGCGCGGGATGATGCCGGACTATGCACGGCTTTTGCTGGCTGCCCTTGGAAAAGAGTCAGTGCCGCCATCAGCAAAGACCGCCCAACCGTTGATCGAGGCGTTGAGCCCACGCGAATTGGAAGTGTTGAAGCTCATTGCCCAGGGACTCTCGAACAAGGAAATAGGCGACCGACTTTTTGTCAGCTTGAGCACCGTGAAAGGGCATAACCTGAGAATCTTTGGCAAGCTCCAGGTTCAAAGGCGGACCGAAGCCCTGGCCCGCGCCCGGGAGCTGGGCCTCTTGTAGCCCAAAACGATACCTCCAACAGTACTTTGGTATCTTTGCGCTGTTCACCCCCTGTGGCTATGTAGCCTCAAGGAGGAAATGAAATGACTGACCGTTTTTCGGATCAATCCCCGCGAAGCACCGCACGGATCGCGGGGTTCCTGTATTTCATGTATATCGCTGCGTCGGTGGTTGCGGATCTGCTCGGTCATTTCGCGTTCGGAGATTCGGCGGCAATCATCTCCACGATCGCGGCCCATCCGGCGCTGTTCCGTGCTGGTCTCGTGATCGGTCTGCTCTCGTCTGCTTTCTTTCTCCTGGCGGCCTGGGCTCTGTACGTCCTGCTGAAGCCGGTCAACAAGAACCTCTCGCTGCTGTTCCTGCTGTTGAATGCCGTGGGCGTGGCGATCCAGTCTCTCAGCATGCTGGGTCTGATTGCCCGGCCTGTTGCTGCAGAGCGGGACCGGCTACGGGAGCGCGTTTCCGGCGGATCAATTGCGGGCGCAAGCGACGCTGTACATCGACCTGTACAAGAACGGGAATTTGATCGCCCAGGTTTTTTACGGCGTCTGGGTCCTCCCCCTTGGCTACCTGGTCTTCAGGTCGGGTTTCCTTCCTAGGTTCCTGGGAATCCTGTTGATGATCGATTGTCTTGCCATTCTGACGTGGTTCATTCAGTTCTTTCTGTTCCCGGCAAATCAGGCAATAGCCTACCCCTGCTGGGTGATCAGCGCCCTTGCCGAGTTTTCACTCACGTTGTGGCTTCTGATCATGGGGGTGAAGGATCAGAAAGCCACGACTCAACCCGCTTGATGTTATGCCCCCGGTGTCTGGCGCTGGAGTCGTGGGGCGAACGCTTCTTGACACGCTTCTGGACGCGTATTGACTTCCTACCTCTGAATCGCAGAGATTCTAGCGTGGTTTCTGTGGTTCTCTGAGTTTCTACAGTTGGCTCCATGACCTCGACAGGAGATCAGTATGAAACCCCTTTTCAAGGGTGTAGATTGCATCAGTCTTAAAGTAGATGACTTGCCAAAAGCAGTTACCTTTTATGCTGGAAAGCTTGGCCATAAGCTCAAGTGGAAGACCCGAACATCGGCCGGTTTGGAATTTCCTGACGGCAACTCAGAGATAGTACTTCACACTGAGCAGCGCCCTCCAGGAACCGACCTGCTGGTTGAATCGGTCCCAGATGCGATCGAAGGATTCACAAAGGCCGGTGGCAAGCTGATATCTGGACCAATCAATATTCCGGTTGGACTATTTGCAATTGTGTCTGACCCTTGGGGCAACAGATTGACAATCCTAGATCTTTCAAAAGGACTCTACAAGGTTGATAAGAACAAGAATGTCATAGGGGTTGGGAAGTAGCATACTGCTGAAGTTGGCGCCTTACGTCAGCTCGCACTCAAAAGAGATCGCTCAGCAGCCGGAAGGTCGTATCGGGCTGGGGCATCATTGCAGCCATGTCAGCCATGTTCCGCCTCGTCGAGCCCAAGTCGACGATCCGGGTTGCTGCGATGCTTCCCCTCGCCTTGCAGGAAATAGTCCTTCCAGTGGAGCCCCCACGATGAAGCCTCTCTCATCGTCCATCAGGCAAGGGCTCGCAGCCTGTCAAGGCCGTCGAGGATCAGATCCAGCCCGAACTCGAACTCGTCCCCATAATCGTAGCCGGGCTTCAAGGCGTGCTCAACGATCATCTCGGTGAAATGCGGGTACTCGGCGGCGGGGAGCTCCCGGAGGATGTTCTCCGCGATCCTTGCGACGTCCTCTGAAGTGTGGAACGGCAAGCTCCTCTGCTGCAGCGCAAAGCCGTAGATGTAACCGTCCATGACTGAGATCGCGTGGGCGGCCATGTCGATCGTGAAGCCTGCCTCCCGAAGGCTTCCGATCACCGAGTCGTGGTGCCGCAAGGTAGCGGGCCCGGGTTTGGCTCGCGACTGCATCAGGCTGGTCGCCCAGGGATGGCGCAGAAGAGCCTCGCGCGTCGACATGGCTCGCTGACGCATGGCAATCTTCCACCTCATCTTGTTGGACGGCAATGCGATCTCGCTGAAGACCAGGTCGACGATGCCGTCCAGGATGTCGTCCTTGTTGGCGACGTGGTTGTAGAGCGACATCGCCTCCACCTGCAGCTCCTGTCCGAGCTTGCGCATGGTGAGTGACTCGATCCCGCCCAGGTCGGCAAGAACGATTGCGGCGCGCAGCACACGGTCCCTGCTCAATGGGAGTCGGGGCTTGACGATCTGGTTGCTTTGGGCAGCCACTTGAATCCTCCGTAACCTCAATGCCTCTTGACAAACTTACATTGTAAGTATAACTTACAGTATAAGCTTACAACGTATGTTGAAAGCTTGCAACCTGGGATTCAAGGAGAGACATATGAACGAACAGAAGCATCTTGCGAGAATCGGAGGCGTCCTCTACCTGCTTATCGCTATCTTAGGCGGCTTTGCGGAAGGGTATATGGAACCCAAGATGTACGTTGCCGGCAACGCAGTGGCGACTGCTTTGAACGTTGTCACGAACTCCGCACTTGTCCGCATGGGTGTCGTCGCCGACCTGTTGGATGGAACGATCTTTATCTTCCTGGCAATGGTACTCTATGTCCTGCTGAAGCAGGTGCACAAAAGCGTCGCGCGGGCAATGCTGGTCCTCGTTGCCCTCGCGACCAGCATCACGTGCCTGGTTGCTGTCTTCGAGTTTGCGGGCTTGCGCGTAGCAACCGACAATACTTATGCAGCCGCCATGGGCACCGCTGGTTCGAATGCCCTCGTGCTGCTCTTGCTCGACATGCAGCACTATGGATTGCTCGTCGCCCAGATCTTCTTCGGGCTGTGGCTGGCGCCACTGGGGTATCTGGCCTACAAATCAGGACTGTTCCCCAAGGCGCTGGGCGTTGCGCTCGTGGTCGGGTGCGTCTGCTACCTCGTTGACCTGTTCGCGGCTTTCCTGGTTCCCGGCTTTGGCGCAGCGATTCATGGCTACGTCACCATCCCGTCAGCAATCGCGGAGCTCTGGATGGTAGGATACCTGCTTTTGATCGGCGTGAAGACGGCAAAGCCAAGCACCCCCGCTGCAGCGTGAACTCGGCTGCACATCGACGACAGGAGCCGCGTAGCCGCGCTGCGTCAGCGCTCTTGACCGGCGCGCGTGGACTACGGGGCTTCTCTCGCTGTCAAACCGAGCCGGCCGAAAGATATCCGGTAAAGGAGCCAGTCCAGGGTATTTCCCATCAGGTTTCCAGCCCGGATCATTCTCAAGACGACATTGATCATGGCCGCACGGTCATCGGAGTACGCCTCGGCCAGGCTGCGCGCGGCTTCTGGATCAGGCATCGCATTTGTCTGGGCCCAATGCCGCGCATACACCAGGGCGGCTATCTCTTCCGCTGGCGTGCCGTCCGGTATTTGTCCAGCGAGGAGGAAGCGGAGCTCACCGTCAGACAAGCCTGCCTTGATTGACTGCGCGGAGTGGTACCAGCTGCAATACCTGCAGCCGTTGACCTCGGTGACAACCATCATCAGTCGTTCCCTGAAACCAAAGCTTATCGCGCCGCTGCTGCATGGCGGCCTTTATGAGCGAACGGCTGCCGATCAGAAACAGCACGTCTCGAAGGAAGTCTGCCGGCCCGCTGTATGTCCTGCGTCTGAATGCGCGCACGCGCCCTCCCGTGGATCGAAACAGCCGCACCGAACGTCGATCCCAGGGGAAGGATAGGGGCAGGACGCGAGCGCATCAGTGACTTTCGTCACACCGCGTGCAAAGGCGAAGGGCCTTACAGCATAAACTCGCCGCCATTGACGGGCAGATAGACGCCGGTAATAAATCCGGCGGCATCCGACACCATCATCAGGATCGCCCCTGCGATGTCTTCGGGCAACGCAATGCGACCCAAGGGATTCATCGATTGGGGTGGCGGGGCGGGGGTCGTTTGGCGGTTCAGATAGCTTTCGGTCTGCACCATCCAGGGCGCAATCGCGTTGACCCGGATGCCATACGGGCCCAACTCAACGGCCAAGGAGCGGGTGAGGGCATCCACCGCCGCTTTGCCCGAGCTCGGTGCGGCCCTGCCAGGGCGCGCAGTGCGCGAGAGGCCACTGCTGATCGTGACGATACACCCGCGTTGCTGCTGCATCATGGAAGGCAGCGCGGCCTTGGTGGAGATGAAGATGGCCCGGGTCTCCCGCACGAGTACATCCTCATATTGTTCCCAAGTCATCTCGGTGATCGGGGCGCCCGTGAAATTCCGGATGACGGTGGCGTTGAGGACGAGGGTATCGATGGTGCCAAGCGCTTTGGCGACATGGGTCATCATGCGGTCCACCTGCGCGGCGTCGCCGACATCCGCCTGCACCGCGACGGCTTTTTCGCCTGAGGCGGTGATGTCCTGGACAACTTGATTGGCGGCGTTTTGATTGCTGATGTAATTTACGCCAACCGCCGCGCCATGCTGCGCTAAGAGGCGCGCCGCCGCCGCGCCAATCCCGCGGCTGGCACCGGTCACCAAGACCACCCGGCCCTTCAGCAGAGGGGTTGGGATTTCAAATGGGTTGTTCGATTTCATGTCGTCTTCCTTCTTTATCGACGACGTCGATCATAGCGCTCTTCAACGGACGAAGTTGCCTGGCCTTTGGTGAGGTGCCGCGTACGGACGATCCCCCAGCCGACGAGCGCTGCAGCCACAATTGTGAGCGCGAGGCCCGCCGTCGTTACTGCCTCCCGGAACTCCGCCGTCTGCTGCGCGCTCCAACTCGATGTGGCAATTTCGCCGGTGAACAGCGCTGCGAGGATCGTGCCGGCGACGACGATGCCGATGCCGGAGGTGACCTCCGTGGCAGTTTCAATGAGCGCCACGCCGATGGTGGTCCGATTCTTTGGCATACCACGGAGCACGTTGACCCCGGCGACAACGCCGACTACACGCATTCCCGCTGCCTCGATCACGAGTGCGATGGCGACCCACACGTATCCAAAACTGCTCAGCAGACCGTAGACGGCGAGCCCCAAAACGACCGCTGCGGCGCTGAGCCATGCGGCCCGGTCGAGGCCAACCCGTTGCACGAACGGATCGATGAACGCGCCGCCCGCCACGAGGACAACGACCTGCGGAAGCATCCCGATGGCAGCGAGTGCGGGCGTCCATCCCCAGTCGAGCTGCAGCTGCAACGTCACCATGTAGCCGAGGCCGGCGGTCGCCAGCCCGGCCGCGGCCTTGTAGGCCAGGCCGCTTGAAACCAGCGGGCGGGCAACGACTTTGAGGTCGAGGAGCGGGTAACGCGCCGAACCCTCGCGGTGGAAGAAGAAAACCGCCCCCACGACGGCTGCAGCCGCGGCCGCCCACGGCACCCACGATCCGACGCCCTCGTTTACGAACAGCGTCGGCGCAACGAGCGCGAGCACGATCGTTGCCGTGCCCAGCACCGCACCTGCAATATCCACCGGATCACGGTGAAGGTCGGCCGCGATGTCCGCGGCGATGCCGAACCGCACCCCGATGATCGCGAGCACGGCGATCGGCACGTTCACCAGCATCAGGACCTGCCATGGCGCGATTGCAAGCACGAAGCCGCCCACCGGCGGGCCGATCGCAAGCCCGACCAAGCCCACCGTCGATATGAGAGTCATCGCCCGGACACGCAGGCCGTCCTTCTCGAACAGTCGGAACGCCAGCGCCATCGATCCCGGAGTCGTCATCGCGGCCGCGACCCCCATCCCCACCCGGACAGCGATGAGTTGCTCCGCAGTGAAGACAAGAGCGGTCGCCAGGCTCGCGACGCCGAGCAGGACCAGCCCGATGAGCATGATCCGTCGCCGTCCGAACCGGTCGGCAATGGCGCCAAACGCCAGCATCAACCCGCCGAACACGACCGCGTATGCGCCCGTCACCCACTGCAACGCGGTCGTCGAAGCGTGCAGTTCGCGTCCGATGGTGGGCAACGCGACGTTCAAGAGCGAGTTGTCCAGCATCTCGAAAAGAAACACCGCGGACAGTCCTGCCAGGGCCATCCACGCCTCCCGCAACGATCGGGGTGAGCCCGGAGACAGACCTGCAACTTTCTCAGGCATTAAGAAATCCTTCACGCAGTGATCCCGGTAAGGACCCTGGCCGAATGGCCGCGAGGAAGATGTGGCTGGCGCTGCTGCGATTTCTCGCTTTGTTTGGCGGTCCCAGTCTCGGATGACCCGGCTGATCTCCTTTCCGCCCCGTACGTCTGGTTTACTACCTTCCATGCAAGTGTCCTTGTTTCTGCCATAATCACCTCATTTCTTGGCTGGATAGAGCATGTTTACTTACCGGCCAGTCAGATATATTCTGTCGACAGTGAGCATAGCACAATACTTACCGGCCGACAAGTAAGATTATTCGGAATGATCCGCGGATGGGTAGAAACATGAACAAACGTCCAAAGGACATGAGAAATCGAATCCTGCAGGTAGCCCTCGAGCTCTTTACAAAGCAAGGCTACGACAAGACATCGTTGCGCGAGATTGCAGAACGCCTTGAAGTGAGCAAGGCGGCACTCTACTACCACTTCATGTCAAAGGAAGACATGCTGCGCGCGCTCGTCGCGGGAATACCGCAGGCGTTCGATGAGCTCATTGCCTGGGGCGAAAGCTTGCCGAGATCAGTAGAGTCGCGGAAAGGAATTCTGCGACGCCTTGCCGCGTTGACCTCCGAGAAACTGAATCCGGTTCTGCGTTTCGTTCAGGCCAACAGCACCGCAATCGAAGCAGTCAGTGGCGACAGAGAGTCAATGCATGAGGTATTTACTCCCGGACTCCGCAGAATAGGCAAAATCCTTGTCGAACCGGGGGCGGATCTGACGGATCAAATCCGCGCCATTATTGCTGTGAATCTGATTATGATGGGGTCGCGCCCTATTCTGCCCGACGTCGGGCCGGAGGCGACTCCAGAGCTCGTATCGGAAGCCGTGCTTGACCTGGCCCTGGAGCTTGTCTCCAAACGCCAGGAGCCGCCCGGCTCCTGATTGATCGGCGGGCTCACAATGCTCCGTCCAAATGTTCCAGTCGGTTGGCCTGATTGCCGAGTCGCGGCGCAGCAGGTAGGATCGTTTGCACCGTGGGCCGACCTCTGCGTCTTCTCTTCCTGTCCGACACCCATCTCGGTTTTGATGAGCCGCTGAGGCCGCGGTCTCGAAGGCCGCACCGGGGCGCGGATTTCTTCGCGACCTATCATCGGGCGCTGGACGTCGCCCGCGTCGAGAGGGTAGATGCGGTTATCCACGGGGGTGACCTCTTGTACAGGAGCCGCGTGCCGGACTCTTTGGTCGACCGGGTGATGGCGCCACTCGTAGAGTTGGCAGAGGCGGGCATACCCGTGTTCGTGGTCCCTGGCAACCACGAGCGATCGTCCATACCGCGAACACTTTTCTCCCTGCACCACCGCCTCCACGTCTTCACCGAGCCGCGGACGTTCACCCTGACGATTGGCGACAGCCGGATTGCCATCGGTGGATTCCCCTTTGTCCGCGACGGAGTGCGCGAACGGTTCTCCCAGCTGGTGGCGGCTACCGGCCTGATGACCCAATCGTCGGACGCGCGGTTCCTCTGCATCCACCAGCTGGTCGAAGGGGCGCGCGTCGGTCCCTCTGGCCATGCGTTCCGCGACGGTGAAGACGTTGTGCGGGCTTCCGACTTGCCTCGCGGAGTGACGGCGGTCCTCTGCGGTCACGTGCATCGTTACCAGGTGTTGCGGGGGGATCTCTCGGGCAAGCCGCTTCCGGCTCCCGTCGTCTACGCCGGATCCACCGAACGGACCAGCTTTGCCGAGGTGGACGAGGCCAAAGGTTTCGTTTCCCTCGTGACCGGTCGGTCGAGCGGTCCCGCCAGGGACCAGCTGTCGATTGTCTTCCGCGCCCTTCCGGCGCGCCCTATGTATTGTCGGACACTTGGTTCCAGTCCGCTCTCAACGGCGCTTGCCCGATTCCGCTCCTCGCTCGCGCACGTAGATCCAGTCGGAATCCTGCGGATTCGCATCCCTGCGGATCTCGTCCCCGATTCCGCCCGGGTCATCGCAGCCGTCAAGGCAATGGTAGCGTCGACAATGATCCTGAGCTTCCGTCTGCCCCTGGAATCCAAACGCTTTTCCGGCTCGAACCGGTGTTGAGCCACGTGTAGACGACGAGGGCCCGCTCGAACAGGAGCCACTGCGGCTCAGGAGGGCCGGGGTCCGGGCAGCCGGCCTTGCCTGCCCACCATTCGGGAACCACGCGGTTCGACCGTGCGACCAGCCGGCCTCGCTCAAAGAGGTAGTGCTCGATCTTCGGCGGCCGCGATTCGCTGACCACGAGCGTTCCGATGGTGAACGAGCGAACGAACGCCTGCCTGCGCAAGAAACTTCCGCAGAAGGAGAGCTGATCTCTGATCCTTGCGGCCCGTTCGAACTCCAGGTCGGCCGCCAGCCGCTTGATCTCTTCCCGGAGGGCAACGGTCAGGCCGTCATCGTGACCCAGCAGAAACCGCTCCGCTCCGGCCACGTCGGGTGCTTTTCCCCGGAGCCCTCCTCCAGCAGGCGGCCAGATGCCGAACCGCTCATCGAGAACCGCGACCAGCCGCTGCGCGTAGTACCTGTCGAAGAACGGCCCATACGAATGAGAAGCCGCGGGATGATCCGTGATGCGTGCCGTGTGCGATCCGCCGTCGGACGACAGGTTCAGGTACACCTGGCACGCGAGCTTGTTTTGCTTCCGGTTGTACGAGGGACGATGGGTCTTGATGAGATTGTCCTCGAGGAGCAGGGCCTCGAGCTCGGTGCCTGCGGCCAGCCACGTCACATCCTGAGTCGCCGCCATCAGGGTCCGCTCCCGTTGGGTTTGCTCAGCATTCCTCGCGGCGTCTCCGCGCCCTTGCCGGACATGCTGGGCAACACGGCGTCGCAGATCGTTCGCCTTTCCGACGTACAGGACGTTGCCGTGCCGGTCGCTGAACAGGTAGACCCCGGTGCGTGGGGGCAAGAGCGAAGCCTCTCCAATAGGTATCTTTCTCATGTGGTGGGTCGCATCCCCTGTCCCTCTGCAAGGAGCCGCTTGCTCAACCTGACTGTGGTCATGTGCCGGCGGACCACCCTGCGTCGAAGGGCCGCCCCGGCTCGTCCAGGTCCATGACAAGGGGCGCGTGGTCCGATGGAGTCGGCTTCCCCTTTCGCGCTTCACGATCGATCTCGGTCCAGACGACCCGCGGCACCAAGGGGTCGGAGATCAGAAGGTGATCGATCCTCATACCGATGTTCTTGTGGAAATTGCCGCTTCGGTAGTCCCACCACGTGTAGCGACCTGGCTCGGAGTGCCGAAGCCGATACGCGTCGGTCAGTCTCAGCGCAAGGAGTCTGCCGAACGCCTGGCGTTCCGGTGGTGAGACGTGGGTGCCGGCCGCGCAGGCCACCGGGTCCCAGACGTCCTTGTCCGCCGGCGCGACGTTCAAGTCCCCGCCGAGCACCAGCGGCTCGCTCATGTCAGCCGCCTCTCGAAGCCAGCCCTCAAGGAGCTCGAACCAGTCCAGCTTGGCGGCGTAGTGCGGCGAACCCACCGACCGGCCGTTTGGTGCGTAGAGCGAGACAACTCGCACGCCGCCGCAGATCGCGGCGATCATCCGCGCTTCCGCAAGCGGATTCACCTCCAGGCTGTCAGGGTCCCGGACGGCTTCCAGGGGCCGGCCGAAGTTCGTGACCACCGCCTCCAGCCCGACGCGGCTCAGCACGGCCACCCCGTTCCACTGTCCCTGCCCATGGTGGGCGATCTCATAGCCGGCATCGCGGAAGACCTCCCGCGGGACGCTGCCGTCCTGGACCTTGGTCTCTTGCATCAGAAGAACGTCAGGGCGCGCCCGTTCCAGCCAGGCCAGAACCCGGTCCATCCGCGCCCTGAGAGAGTTGACGTTCCACGTTGCGATCCTCATTGCCAGACACACTCGCAGACGCCCGGCTCAGCGCGGGCAGCGTCGGCTCAGCTGCCACTGTAGCCGTTGCTCGAAGCCGCGGCAAGGCAACGGGATTAGCACCGAGACATACTGGCCATGTCGAAGCGGCTCCCTGGCTCATGCAAGTTGATACACCTGGATGGCCTCGTCATGGCCCTTGACGCGAACTGATCCAAGGGGCCGCGCCATTGGCGCGGCGTCACCCAGACCTTCCCATACCGCATGGGAAACGAGCAACCGAGAGCCGAAATCCTTGTTCAACTGCTCGATGCGCGAAGCGCAGTTCACCACATCTCCAATGATAGTGTACTCCTTCCGCTGGGCCGAGCCGACAGTGCCGGTGACGGCGTCTCCCGCGTCAAGGCCGATGCCAATCCGCGTGGAAGGGATCCGCCCCGCAGCAGTTAGCTCATCAAGGCGCGAAAGGATCTCCAGGGACGCGTCCACCGCATGCCTGCTGTCACTGGCGTCATCCAGTGGCGCTCCGAAAACCGCCATGAAGCCGTCACCCAAGAACTTGTTTACAATGCCGTGATGTCGATTGACGCTCTCTATCATGAAGCCGAAGAGCGCGTTCAGGTAGCTGACCACTTCTCCTGGAGGCCGCTTTTCTGCGTAGGTGGTGAACCCGCGTATGTCCAGGAACATGAGCGTGACGCGCCGCACGTCACCACCCAATTCTCTGTGCTGCTTCAGCAGGCTTTCTGCCACGGCCGGCGACACGTGCTGGCCGAAGACTGCCATGACGCGGTTTCGCTCCTGCAAGGCACGAAAGGAACCGGCGAGCTGCCGTTTCACCCTCTCCGCGACAAACCCCACGGCGAATCCGGCCAGAAGGATAACAGGGGCGCGTGTCAGCGCGAGAGGAATGGCGGCAAACGTGGACGCAGAGACGTTCCGGGCAAAAAACAAGGCAAGCGTGCCGTACTCCAGAGCGGCTACGGCGGCCGTGAAGAGGGACAACCGGAAATCCAGCCTTAGCGTCGCAAGAACGATGAACAGGAAATAGAACAGAAACGGCGGCGACGAGAGCGCGGTCGCAGGGTCAAGGAGGCGGGCAGCGAGGATGATGGCCAGCGTCGGGAGACTCGCTTCCACAAAAGCATTCACGTAGCGTGCGATGAACGGGATCTCCCGGTCTTTCTTGAAGAAGCGTCCCGTGACGACGCGAGATAGAAGCTCGTAAGCCGTTGCGAGGCCCAACCCCACTGCCGGGAGAGCGGGGTTGTTGTGGAATAGAGGCGCATGAAGGCTCGGAAAGAGAAGCATCAACACCAGGTAGGTTATCAGCAGACTACCAAAAAGCACCGCAAGAATTGAAGTACGCGTCTTTTCGCTGGAAAGGGTTTCCCGGATCAGGGTTTGTTCGA
>CAVUXE010000033.1:0-128535 GCA_963745235.1 uncultured Spirochaetota bacterium
AACCCGCCTTGCGAGCGTGCGCAGGGGCAACCCCTTGTCAGTGACCGTGGTAAGGACTCGCGGATCGTAATTGCAGGGAATGTTCCCGATATTTTCCTCGATGAGCATGTTCACAATGGCCGTCAGAAACGCCACGTTTTTCTTCCTCCCTTTTTGCTTGTTCATCGGCGTTGGGCAGCCATGCGGACGCGCCCGGGCAATCTTCTTGTATTCGGCACTGGCTCGTTTCAAATCCATCAGCCGTGGTTTTACAAACTTGTTCAGAACCTCCGCACGGTGGTGAAAATACGCATCAAGCGAGCGGGCCAAAGGCGTGGGGCTGTCATCTTTGTAACGCAGTTGGGCAGGGTCAGGTTCAGTTCCCAAAAGGCCTGGCACATTTCCAAAATGCTGGAACTTTGATTGAACCGTCTCTGCTCGTGTACCCAATTTCCTGGCTGATCGTTCTGACACCAGCCCAGAACCGTTTTGGCAATCCAGCAAATTGAGAATTTGGCGTCATTTGAGCTTGGCCTCCCAACGTTCGACAACGCTCTGAAGGGGCACGCCAAGAGCGCGGCAAACCAGTCGCAACTCGGCCAAATCCATACGCCGCTCGCCTGATTGGTCCTTGCTGACGAACGACTGGGGAACCTTGAGTTTCCGCGCCAATTCGGCTTGCATAAGGCCTCGCCCTGCCCGAAGCTCACGCAGCAGTTCTCGAAGGCGTTGACTTTCTGGCGAATGTGCGGACGCTGACATGGGCCAATGCTAACGAGGGTTGACAAATATGCCAAAAAAGGATATTCCAATTTTGCCTGAACGGGCTCCAGATTGAAATGCCTGACCGCCGCCCCGGCACCCCCGGCGGTTCCCGCCGCCCCCCGAGCGACCCGCGCCGTGTCTATCGGGCCGAATATGGGAATCATGCTCCGCCAGATGACCCGCGACTGGCAGCACATGTCAAGGATGGGAGGGTTTCGCGGTGCGGGGCCTTTTGCCGGCTTGCGAACGGAGGAGAAACTCGATGACGGGACACGGCTGAAAATGGATGCGCTGTACGCTCTCGGGGAGACCAGGGAGGACGACAGGTCGTTTTCAACGCTCAAAGAAGTCGCGCTCGACGAACGCCAGGTTCACCCCTTGCGGGAAGCGGCGATGGACGCTCTGTCGGGCTACACAAAGCATGACGTCCTTCCCGTCTTCATGGAGATTGCACAGAAGGATACAAGCCCGGACATCCAGGGCTTTGCCATCGACTATATCGGCGAGCACGGAACCGACAAGAATCAGCGCGTGAGCGTCCTCGCGGATCTCTTCCGGACACTCCCGAAGTCGCGCACCGACCAGCGGCAGGACGATCGTCGTATACGATCGCGGACGTCGGAAACGAGAAGGCTGTCGAATTTCTGAAAAAGGTGGCGCTCACCGACGAAGATTACGGTCTCCGGAGGGACGCAGTCTATTACCTCGGGAGCATCGGCGGAGAGAGCGCCCGGTCGGCACTGTATGAAATACTGAAGGGGCATTGAGACACACCCCGATACACAGGCGCATAATCACAAGGAGGCACACGATGAACGGAAGAGTCGTTGCGGCAGCACTGCTGATCATGCTCCTTGGGGCCGGAAATTCACCCGGCACGCAGAGGAGGGGTGAACGGGACGACGAACCCCGGGATGAACAACACGGGTGGCTCGGCGTCGGGATTCAGGACGTCACCCCGCGGATCGCACGGGAGAAGGACCTCCATGTCAAATCCGGAGCCCTCGTCAACGAGCGTTACCGAAGGGAGCCCCGCTGAAAAGGCGGGAATCAGGGAGGATGACGTCATCGTGGAATTCAACGGCAAGACCATTGAGGAATCGGATGACCTCACTCGGCGGTCCGCGCGGCTCCCCCGGCGACAAGGCGAGCGTCACATTCTACCGCGGAGCGGAGAAGAAGAGCAGTCAGGTCACACTGGGCAAAGCTCCGCGCAGGGATTTCGCATTCTCGTTTCGCGGCCCCGGGCAGCTCCGGGATCCCCCGATCGGCCCGCCCTCCGTCTCCGGATGTTCCGTCCGGCGGGATGCTGGGACTGACGCTCAGCGACCTGAACCGGCAGCTCGGCGAGTACTTCGGCGCGCCGAAAGGGAGGGGGGTGCTTGTTCAGGAGGTTGACCGGAAGAGTGCAGGCGAAAGGGCCGGGTTCAAGCGGGAGACGTCATCCTGAAAGCGGGGAAAGAGGATGTCGAAACGGTGGAAGATATCATGGATGCTCTCCGCGGACTGACAAAGGGGGACAGCACTGGCATTCGGCATTCTGCGGAAAGGCGCGCAGATGACGCTCACGGCCGAACCGGACGGGCGGGAGCGACAACAGGTGGAACGGATTCCGGTCGTCCGAGTTGAACGGTGATGCGCCCCTGGGAATCGAGCGGAATTCGCTCGAGCGCGCAGGTGACTGGCGGGCAGTCGGCTTTCCACGTTGGACCCGGGCAGAAGGCCGATATCCCCGCTTCGGGTCCCGATGCATATCAGATCTCCAGCGCGCCTCCGCCTGACTCCTGGGACCAGTGGGTTTCCGAACGCGACTCCCGGCAGGACCGGGTCGCCTCCACGCGGTACGTCTCCAGCGAGATGGACGGCGTGGGTGATCTGGATGAGTACGGCAGCTGGAGCGTGGTGGCAGGCTACGGTCCTGTCTGGTTCCCCACGACGGTGGCCGTCGGCTGGGCGCCGTATTCGTTCGGGCATTGGGTCTGGGTGGATCCGTGGGGTTGGACCTGGGTTGACAATGAGCCATGGGGGTTTGCTCCCTTCCACTACGGACGATGGGCCTTCCTCGCGGGCGGCTGGTGCTGGGTACCGGGACGCATTGTCGCCCGTCCGGTCTACGCCCCTGCTCTCGTGAGGTGGGTCGGAGGCTCGCCGCTGCGCGGCAACCCGCCTGACCAGGCGCGCATGAGCTGGGTGCCGCTGCGGCCCCGGCAGGCGTTCCATCCCTGGTACAGCGCAAGCGGGACGTACCTGCGGGCGGTGAACGGAGCTCCCGTCAGGCCGACATACGAGCCGGGTGTTGTTGCACGGACGCCAGACGGACCCGAGCGGATTGCTCCGCAGCGTCCCATGATAGCGAACGAGTACCGCCCTCACTGGGTCGCCGGCGGGCCGCGGGAAAGGGCCCCCAGGCCCTGGGTGCAGCCCAGACCTTCGTACGCGTCCGGCGGCGCTGCCCCGCCGTACAGGCAGCCGGCAGATGTCAGGCAAGCGCCAGGAAGGTTCCCGCAACCGGGAACCGGTGACCAGAATCCTGAGCTTTGGCGGCGCGAGGGCCGATAGCGGCCTTTCGGCCATCCACCACTGGGAGGCCCTCGGCCGACCTCGTATGGTCGGCCTTTCGGCCATCCCTGGCCTTGGCCGACCGCGACATCCCTGTCTATGGACATCGGCTGCCGCGTCTGCTTAAATCCTCCCGATGCACGCGCAAGCGGCGGCGCCCGGAGACCTCTCCGGCAAGATCGCCCGGATGTGGGAGCTTTCGGCCCGGAAAATCCGCGCCATCGAGGCCTCCTATGACCCGGCAAAAGGGGCACCCGTATTTACCGTGGAGGGAAAGTGGACCTCGCGGGGATGGACGGAGTGGACGCAGGGCTTCCAGTACGGTTCCGCCCTCCTGCAGTTCGATGCAACGGGGGACCCGGAGTTCCTGGAGATCGGCAGGAGCAACACGCGGGAGCGAATGGCCCCTCATCTCACGCACATGGGGGTCCATGACCACGGCTTCAACAACGTCAGCACCTACGGGGCGCTGCTGAGGCTGATGAATGAGGGCCGCATCCCGTACAACGAGTGGGAGAAGTCCTTCTATGAAATGGCGCTCACGGCAAGCGGCGCCGTGCAGGCGCGCAGGTGGACTCGGATCGCCGGAGGGGGAGGGTTCATCTACTCCTTCAACGGGCCCCACTCGCTCTTCGTGGACACGATCAGGTCCCTGAGATCGCTTGCCGTCTCGCATTCCCTCGGGCATGTGCTCCTGGAAGAGAATGACCTGCGCGTCTCGCTCCTGGTGCGGCTTCTGCAGCACGCCGCGGCCACGGCCCGATACTCCGTGTACTACGGGGAGGGCCGTGACGCCTATGACGTGCCGGGTCGCGTGGCGCATGAATCGATCTTCAATTCGAATGACGGGAGCTATCGATGCCCCGGCACGCAGCAGGGCTGGTCCCCTTTCAGCACGTGGACGCGGGGGCTCGCCTGGGCAATCCTCGGGTTCGCGGAGGAGCTCGAGTACCTGGGGAGCCTGGAAGAGCGGGAGCTTTCCGCGGCAGGCGGCGGCAGGGAGACCCTTTCCGCTCTGGAGCGGGCGCTCCACGTAACCGCGGACTTCTACATCGCCAATACGGCGAAGGATGGAATCTCCTACTGGGACACCGGAGCGCCCGGGCTGGACAAGCTGGGCGCATGGCGGGACGTCCCCGCGGATCCGTTCAACGACAGCGAGCCGGTGGACAGCTCCGCCGCGGCAATCGCCTGCCAGGGGCTTCTGCGCTGCGGATCGTGGCTTGCCGCCTCTGGCAGCGCGGAGGCCGGCAGGTACACGGGCGCCGGAATGGCCGTGCTGTCGAGGCTCCTGGAAGAGCCTTACCTCAGCACCCGGGATGAGCACCAGGGGCTGCTCCTGCATTCCGTCTACCATCGTCCCAACGGCTGGGACCACGTGCCCGCCGGGAGGCGAGTCCCGTGCGGAGAATCCAGCATGTGGGGGGACTATCATGTGCGGGAGGCAGCCCTGTGCGCGCAGCGCATGATCAACGGCAGCGCCCCGCTCCTGTTCTGGAAAAAGGAGTGAATCAGCATGACAACGGCAGATCTCTCGAAGATAGCCGGCCGGGCATATCCCGCGGGGCGCAGGACTCAGAACCTCGCGGGTGGCGCGTCCCCGATCCAGGCGAAGAACTTCTGCATGGGATTCGTGACCCTGGATCCTGACGGCGGGCAGGTGCCGTGGCACAGCCACGACCAGGAGGAAGTGTACTTCATCGTGTCCGGGCACGGGGGAGGCATGTCTCGGTGATGAACGCTCCGTGGTCACGCACGGCCAGGCCCTCTATGTCCCCCCCACTGTCTTTCACCAGCTCACCAATATCGGTCCTGGGCCCATGACCATGCTGTACGTCTATGGCCCGCCGGGCGAGGTCGCACACTGGCGCCAGGAGCTGGATGGATCGCTTCCCAGGGCCGGAGAGGATGCTCCCCCGTTGCCCCTGGGGGCCCGGCCGCAGCGAACAGGGGCCGCGTGATGGGAACACAGGCCATCGGCATCATCATGAACGGGGTCACCGGGCGCATGGGCATGAACCAGCACCTCCTGCGCTCCATTGTGCCAATCATGAAGCAGGGCGGAGTCCGCGGGGCCGGGGATGCCGTCCTCATGCCCGAGCCGCTGCTGGTGGGCCGCAACCCCGAAAAGCTGGAAAGCGTGGCGCGCTCCGCGGGGATATCCCGCTGGAGCACCGACCTGGATGCGGCGCTCTCGGACAAGAAGATGGCCGTCTACTTCGACGCGCAAACCACCCTGCTTCGCGCGCCTTGCGTTTTGAGAGCCATCGAGGCAGGCAAGCACGTGTACTGCGAGAAGCCTACCGCCACAAAGACCCGGGAGGCGTTCGCGCTGTATCAGAAGGCTGCCAGGAAGGGAGTGAAGAACGGCGTCGTCCAGGACAAGCTGTGGCTGCCCGGCCTCATGAAGCTGGCCGACCTGAAGGCTCGCGGCTTCTTTGGCCGCATCCTGTCCGTGCGCGGTGAGTTCGGCTACTGGGTGTTCGAGGGAGACCAGATCCCGGCGCAACGACCGTCCTGGAACTACAAGAAGGAAGAGGGCGGGGGGATCGTGATGGACATGCTGTGCCACTGGCGCTACGTCCTTGATAACCTGTTCGGAAACGTGAAAGCGGTCTCCTGCCTTGCAACGACGCACGTTCCCGAGCGGTGGGATGAAAAAGGCGCCGCCTACAGGCCCACGGCGGACGACTCCGCCTACAGCACCTTTGAGCTGGAAGGCGGAATCATTGCTCACTTCAACTCTTCCTGGGATGTTCGTGTTCGCAGGGATGACCTCCTGACCCTGCAGGTGGACGGGACCCTCGGCTCCGCCGTGGCGGGCCTGCGTGATTGCTGGATCCAACCATACGGCGCGACTCCCCGGCCCATCTGGAACCCTGACATTCCCAACCCCTTGGATTTCTTCGCCTCGTGGCAGAAGGTGCCCGAGCAGAGACAGTACGACAACGCCTTCAAGACGCAATGGGAGCTTTTCCTGAGGCACGTTGGGCTGGATGAGCCCTTCCGATGGTCCTTGCTGGAGGGCGCCAAGGGTGTGCAGCTTGCGGAGCTGGGACTGGAATCTTCACAGAAGCGAGCCTGGGTGGACGTGCCTGACCTGGAAAAGGCCGACTGATGGCCGTTCAACCCGCAGCTACCCAACCCGCAGCTACCCAACCCGCAGCCGCTCGGACGGGAGGTCCCCGCGTCGCGCTGGTAACGGGAGGGACCCGCGGCATTGGCCTGGGCTGCGCCGAGGCGCTTGCAAAAGAGGGATGGAGCCTTGCCGTCTGCGGTGTCCGCTCGGAGACCGAGGCGCAGAGCGGACTGGAAAAGCTCACCGGGGCAGGCGCGGATGTCCTCTATTCCCAGGTCGACATCGGTGATGACGATGCGCCCCGGCAGCTGCTCGCGGACATCCGCGGGCGTTACGGCAGGCTCGACCTGCTGGTGAACAATGCCGGCGTTGCTCCCACGGAAAGAAACGACATCCTGGAAGCCTCACGCGAAAGTTTCGACAGGCTTATGAGGATAAACCTCCGCGGTCCCTATTTCCTGACGCAGGCCGCGGCGAGATACATGCTGGAAGACGGTGAGCGCGGCGGCAAGTGCATCGTCTTCATCACATCGATGTCCGCCACGGTGGCTTCCATCAACCGCGGCGAGTACTGCATCTCCAAGGCGGGCCTCAGCATGGCGAGCCTCCTGTGGGCCACGCGGCTTGCGCAGGAAGGCATCAACGTCTACGAGGTGAGGCCCGGCATCATCCGGACCGACATGACGTCAGGAGTGGCCGCGAAATACGATGCTCTGATCAACGGCGGCCTGACCCTGCAGAAGCGGTGGGGATCTCCCCTGGATGTCGGCCGCGCGGTTGCGATGCTGGCGCGCGGAGATCTCCCCTATTCCACGGGCCAGGTCATCCTGGTGGACGGCGGCTTGACCGTCCAGCGCCTGTAGACCCTACGAGCCCTGCAGGATATCCGCGGCCCGCTCCGCGATCATGATGGTGGTGGCGTTCGTGTTGCAGCGCACGATCTCCGGCATGAGGGAAGCGTCGGCCACGAACAGCCCGTCGGTGTCCAGCACGCGGCACTGCGGGTCCACGACGGCCATCGGGTCCTCGGGGGACCCCATGCGGCACGTTCCCACGGGGTGAAAGTACTGGGAGCACTGGGCCAGGATTGCCTGCTCCAGGTCATCGTCCCCCGTGAAGGAGCCCACGGGCCTTCCGTCCGCGCCTCGCGGTGCGAGCTTCGCCTCACCGTCGATGACCTCTTTCATCGGGGCTTTCTGGACGAGCTCGAAGAGGTGCCGCACGCCCTGGCGCACGCGCGCCATATCCCGCTTGTCGGAAAGCATCCCCCCATTGACGAAGGGGCACTGCAGGGGATCTGCCGACTCCACGTCGATCCTTCCCGTCGAGAACACGGACCCGAGCCCCATCACGAGCCCGCCGGTTTCCCGCGCTGCCTCGTTGGTGCCAATGAAGCACTGGGTGTGGACGTTCAGGTCGTTCCTCAGGCTGTCCGGCGTGTCCGACGTCCACAGGAGAAGGATCGAAGAGAAGAAGTCCCGCGGCGCCGGCTCGGGAGCGCGGTACTTCTCCTTCAGCCGGAAGGTCACGGTGAGGAGAGGGTGATCGTAAAGCCTGCCCACACCGGGTCGGTCGCTCACGAGCGCTGCCCCCAGGCGCCGGACCTGGGCCGCGGGGCCAATTCCTGATCGAAGCAGCACCCCCGGCGTGAAGACGGCCCCGGCGCAGAGGATCACGCGACCAGCGTTGAAGACCTCCTCCTTGCCGGAAACGAGCGCGCGGACGCCTGTTGCCTTCCTCCCGTCGAAGATCACCTTGTCTACCAGGGCGTCCCCCCTGATGGAGAGGTTCTCGCGCTCCCGCGCGGGCTCCAGGTAGGCGTCGTTCGTCGACACCCGGCTCCCGTGCAGGACGTTGTAGGGAACCACGGTGATGCCCGTGGAGCCGGGAGCGTTGAAGTCCAGGTCCGCGGATTCCAGGTGCCCGTGCTCGGAGGCCGCCGCGTGGAAGGCCAGGTCGAGGGGTTTCCACACCTCGCGGGGCGGGCGCCAGACGGGGATGGGACCGCTTTTCCCGTGCCAGGGACGGTCCGCGAAATCCAGGTCCCGCTCTGCCTTCGTGAAGTAGTCGAGGACTTCCTTCCCGGACCAGCCCCGGCATCCCAGCGCTTCCCACCTGTCGAAGTCGGAGAGGGGAGGGCGGACGTAGAACAGCGCGTTGACCGTGGATCCTCCCCCCAGGCCCCGTCCAACGAAGTACTGCTCGGGTTTTTTCGCGTCCGTCAGCCGGCCTTTCAAGTCCTGCCAGAAGAAGTCCGGCCTGCCGAACGCGTGGAAGAAGTTGAGGCTGCGGATCTCCGCGGGCGCCTCGGCGCTTCGCCAGTCTCTTCCCGCCTCCAGGAGGAGGACGGAAGAGCGCCCTCCTTCGCTGAGGCGGCTTGCGAGCACGCTCCCGGCGGAACCCCCGCCCACCACCAGGTAATCCCAGGTGCGCGCTTTCATCAGTACTTCATGCAGACCACGGACTGCTCGCTGTAGAAGTCCAGGCTGTACAGCCCTCCCTGCCTGCCGATCCCGCTTTCCTTCATGCCGCCGTACGGATAGCGCGGGTCCCGGAGGAACCACGTGTTGACCCAGGTGAGGCCGGCTTCGATGGCCTCCCCCACACGGAAGGCCCGCTTCACGTCGTTCGTCCAGACCGACGCGCTGAGGCCATACTTCGTGTCGTTTGCCTTGCTGATCACCTCTTCTTCCGTGTCAAACGGCTCCACGGTGACCACGGGGCCGAAGACCTCCTCCTTCACGATGCGGCACTGGCCGTTCACCCCCGTGATGATGGTCGGCTCGATGAAGAACCCCCGGCTCATCCCCTTCGGCCTTCCGCCGCCTGCAAGGAACTTCCCTCCCTCTTTTCGTGCCAGCTCCAGGTAGCCGCTGACTCTCTCAAAATGCTCCTTGCTGATGAGGGCGCCGACCTTTGTGGCGGACTGCAGGGGATCCCCCACGACCTGCTCTTTCGTCTTTCCAAGGAGCTTCTCCATGAACTGGTCGTAGATGGGCCGCTGGACGTAGGCGCGCGATCCGCTCAGGCAGATCTCCCCCTGGTTGAGGAAGCTCGCCCGCACGGTGGCGTCAACAACCTCATCGATGGAGCAATCCGAGAATGCGATGTTGGGATTCTTTCCCCCCAGCTCGAATGACACCTTTTTCAGGTTGCCGGATGCTGCCTGCATGATGGCCTTGCCCGTCGTTGTCTCACCCGTGAAGGCAACCGCGCCGATCCCGGGATGCTTCGCGATGGCCTCACCCGCGGAGTCCTTTCCGAACCCGTGGACAACGTTCACCACCCCGTCGGGGAGGCCGGCCTCGGCGCAGATTTCGGCGAGCACCGTTGCCGTCATGGGCGTCCACTCCGCGGGCTTGAGGACCACGGTGTTGCCCATGGCAAGAGCGGGGGCAAGCTTTGCGCTGAGGAGCAGGAGCGGCAGGTTCCAGGGATTGATGAGGCCCACAACGCCGATGGGACGCCGCACCACGTAGTTCAGGGCGCCGGCCTCCATCGGGTAGGCCTCGGTCCCCATCGTGGAGATCAGGCTCGCGTAGAATGAGTAGCTGCCCGCGGCGCGGGGAATGTCCACGTTCGTTGCGAGCCACAGGGGCTTCCCGGTATCCAGGCACTCCAGCATGGCAAGCTCGTCCTTGCGCTTGAGGATCAGGTCGCTGATCTTCCTCAGGAGCGCCGCGCGCTCGCTCACCTTCGAATGCTTCCAACCGCCGTCGAAGGCCTTGCGCGCGGCATTCACCGCAAGGTCGACCTCCGGCGCGCCGCCATCCGCCACTGTGCCAAGAGTCTCTTCCGTGGCCGGATTCACATTATCGAAAGTCCGGCCATTCAGGGATGGCACGGGCTTCCCGCCAATGAAATGCAGGCAATTCATTCTTTCCATCAACAATAAGATCGGCTGCACGGAAAGGCTTGTCAATCGGGGCACCCCCATTCGTCCCGGCACGCCCTGCATTCTTGACTTTCATGGAACAGGTGATTAGGTTCTCGATTGAAGAGCCATGGATCACAGCATGCCCGGTTTTCTGCGTCGGGCTGAGCCACCATTCTGCGCCGGTGGAGCTGCTGGAGGCTCTGTCGCAGAGCGCCGAGGAGCTTCCCCGCCTTCTGCCGGTGCCGGCCGGCAGAGGTGGTGGTCCTTTCCACCTGCAACCGCTTCGAGGTTTTCGGCTCCCTGGCCACTCCTGACGCTCTCGAATCCACTGTCGCATTCTTCCTTCGGGCGGGAGTTTCCGGATCCATCCATCGCCTGACCGGGCGGGATGCCGCCCGGCGCCTCTACCGCATCGTGAGCGGTCTTGATTCCATGGTGCTAGGAGAGTCGCAGATCATCGGCCAGGTTGCCGCGGCCTACGCGGCCGCACAGACCGCCCGGCGCGCCGGGCCGCAGATGACGGCGCTCTTCCAGGGGGCAATCCGCGCCGGCCGGCGCGCGCGCCGGGAGACGGAGATCGGCAGGAGCGCGTCCAGCATCAGCGCGGCAGCGGTCCGGCTTGCCGAGGAAAGCCTGGGAAGCCTGGCGGAAGCCCGCGTGCTCGTGCTCGGATCCGGCGAGATGGGGCGCCTGACTCTCCGGAGCCTGCAGGAGCGCGGCGTCGCGCATGTCGATGTCGCAAGCAGGCATATCGACAAGGCTGCGCGGGCAGCGGGTCGCTGGGGAGCAAAAGCGCACCTCATCAGCAGCCTGCCCTGCCTCCTGGAGGGCGCTGATGTCGTGATCAGCGCCACGAGCGCCTCGCGGCCTCTCATCACGGCAGACATGCTGTGCTCCGCGGTCCGTGAGCGCGCCGGGCGGCCCATCATCGTGGTGGACATCGCCGTGCCTCGTGACGTGGAGCCCGCCGCGGGACAGGTGCCCGGCGTTCGTCTCTACGACCTGGACTCGCTCAAAGGCCGGGACGAGACCGGTGAAAGCCTGCGCCTGCGCGAGGTGCCGCGCGTGGAGCGGATCATTGAAGAAGAGCTGGATGCCCTTTCCATTGCCATGGAAGAAAACTCCCTGCGGCCCCTGATCGGGTCCCTGTGGCTGAAGGCCTCTTCCATCCGCCAGGAAGTGCTTGACCACACCCGCGCACGCATTCCGAATCTCGATGAAGCATCCTGGGCACATGTCGAGAACCTGGCGCGCGCCCTGGTCAACAAGCTTCTTCATGACCCGGCCACCCGTCTTCGCAGGGAGGCGGGAAATGGCCATGCCAGAGACTACGCCGAGGCCCTGCGGTACCTCTTCGACCTGGACAAGCGCTCATGACCGTGCGGCTCGGGACCAGGTCCTCGAAGCTCGCGCTGTGGCAGACTGCCTTCGTGGCGCAGAGACTGCAGGCGGCCCGGCCGGGGATTGACTGCCGGGTGGTGCACATTTCCACCCACGGAGACGAGAACCAGGACCGGCCGCTTCCCGAGATCGGCGGCAAAGGGCTGTTCACGGAGAAGATCGAGGAATCGCTGCGGGCGCGCCAGATCGACGCCGCGGTGCACTCTTTGAAAGACCTCCCCGTGGATGACTCTCCGGGACTTACAATTGCGGCGGTGCTCGCCAGGGAGGAACCGCGAGACGTCGTGGTCTCCCGGGACGGGCGGGGGCTCTCCGCGCTGCCGGCCGGCGCGGTCATCGGGACCAGCAGCACGCGCAGGGAGGCCCAGCTTCGGGCGCTTCGTCCTGACCTGACGGTGAAACCCATCCGCGGGAACGTGGAGACCAGGATCGCCAAGGTGGACGCTGGCCACTATGACGCCACCATCGTCGCAGGCGCGGGAGTCATGCGGCTCGGGCTTGCTCACAGGGTGAGCGAATGGGTCGGGATGGACCGCTGCATGCCGGCGCCCGGCCAGGGAGCCCTTGCCGTCCAGTGCCGGGCTGATGACAAAGACTTGCTCAGGCTCCTTGCCCTCGTTGACGACAGCGTGCTTCGACGCGCCACGGACGCGGAGCGCGAGTTTCTTCGGTGCCTGGGCGGAGGGTGCGCGGCGCCGGTAGCCGCGTACGCGACTGTCCCGGAACAGGGGGGCAGGGTCTCACTCAAGGGCCGCGTGATCTCCCTGGATGGACGGCAGGCAATCGACGTGGAAGGTGAGGGCAAGGATCCGCGCGCGCTTGCCCGGCGGCTCGCGGATGAGGCCATGTCTGCCGGGGCCGGCAGGGTCCTGGCCGCGGAGCGCATGCCGCTGAAGGGCAGGCGCGTGCTCGTGACGCGACCGCGGGAGCAGGCAGGTGATCTGCTTGCCCTCCTGTCCGAGCGGGGGGCCGTTCCCGTTGCGCTCCCTCTCATCAGGATCGAGCGGGCAGGAAACACCTCTCAGCTGCAGGCCGCGCGGGATGCGCTGTCGTCGTACGACTGGATCCTCTTCACGAGCGCGAACGGGGTCCAGCACTTTTTCGGCAATTTCCCCGATCTTCGGCTGTCACAGAAGGCGGCGGCCGTGGGTCCGGCAACCGCTGACGCCTTGCGGGCTCGCGGCATCCAGCCGGCATTTGTGCCATCAGAGCACACCGGCGCCGCGCTGGCCCGGGGGCTCCGGGAGCGAACAGGCGCTGCCGTTGCCTCGCTGCGTGTGCTTCTGCCGTGCGCCGTGGAGCATGGCGAGGATGCAGCCCGGGATCTGCGCGCCGCCGGCGCGCGCGTGGACGAGCTGCCCGTGTACAGGACGGTGGCGGAGGAGCCCGGTCCCGAGGAGCTTGCATCCATCGAGAATGGCTTTGACGCTGTCCTTTTTCTCAGCGGCTCCGCCGTCCGCTCCTTTCGCGCTTTTGCGGACAAGACCCCGGCGCTTGCCGCCCGGCTCTCGGGAGCCATTGTGGGATGCATTGGTCCTTCCACCGCGGACTGCGCGCGTGAGGCCGGGATGAAAGTGGACGTCGTGCCGGCGGAGCACTCAATGCAGGCCCTGGTCGACGGCCTGGAAGAAAGGTTTCGCTCATGGACAAGCTCGTGACTGACAGGCTCACCGTTGCGGGGGCCGCGCGGCCGCGGAGGCTTCGAACCCACGCCTCGCTTCGCGCAATGGTGCGGGAGACCTCTCTCACACCGGAAGACCTCATCTATCCCTTGTTCGTCACGCAGGGAAGGAGCGTGCGAAATCCAGTTGCCTCCATGCCGGGGGTCTTCCAGGTTTCGGTTGACCTCCTTGCGGCGGAGGCGCGGGAAGCTGCGGCATTGGGAATCCCGTCCATCCTGCTCTTCGGCATACCCGCGCACAAGGATCCCGAGGGGTCTGAGAGCCACGCGAAAGACGGGATCATCCAGCGGGCGCTGCGGGAGCTCAAGGACGCGGACACCGGGCTGCTCCTTGTTACGGACGTCTGCCTGTGCGAATACACGGACCACGGCCACTGCGGGATCCTCAATTCCGGCGGCGCGGGGAGGCCCGTCCCTTCCCTCCCGGAAGGCTACCTCCTGAATGACGAGACCCTGAGCGTGCTGGCGCGCATTTCACTTTCGCACGCGGAGGCGGGTGCCGACATCGTTGCTCCCAGCGGAATGATTGACGGGATGGTGGGGGCAATCCGCGGGGCCCTGGACCATGGCGGCTATCCCGTCATGCCAATCATGTCGTACGCGGTGAAGTACTCTTCATCTTTTTACGGTCCTTTTCGGGAGGCCGCCCAGGGGGCGCCCCGGTTCGGGGACCGCAAGAGCCACCAGATGGACCCGGCGAACGTGCGCGAGGCCCTGAAAGAAGCGGAGATCGACATCCGGGAGGGCGCGGACTTCCTGATGGTCAAACCTGCCTTGCCGTACCTGGACGTGATTCGGGCCGTGCATGAGCGCTTCAACGACCACCCCCTGGTCGCATACAACGTGAGCGGAGAGTACGCGATGGTGAAAGCGGCGGCCGCAAACGGCTGGATCGATGAAAGGGCCGCCACCCTGGAGGTGCTGACGGGGATCCGGCGGGCTGGGGCGGACCTGATCATCAGCTACCATGCGAAAGAGGCGGCGAGATGGCTGACGGGAGTGTGACCCGGGATCGGACGATGATCGCCGACAAGGGGCGGTCGAAGACAGGGGAGACCCTGTATTCGAACCGGCGCCTTTTTGTTCAGCTCCTTGCTTATGGCGGGTGCCAGGACGCCGGGGCGGTTGCCGCGGCCCTCCGGGAAGCGCGCCTGCCAGCCGTCCTGTATGAAGACGTGAACGATCCCCGGGGTATTGCCCTGCTCTCCTTCAGCGAGAGCCCGGATTTCTTCCTGGATACCGTGCGGCCGCTCGTCAAGGGAGGGGCGTTCAGCGGGCTTGTCCCGAAGCCGCACTACACCATGCTTGGCAGGACGTATTCCATGGGCTGGGAGTCCGACCTGGAGGAGACCCTCATCGAGCGGCCGCGCAACAGGCTCTGCGATCCCGCGCTGCGCTGGGCCGTGTGGTATCCCCTTCGAAGGTCGCGGCAGCTTCGAGCAGCTGGAGGAGAAGGAGCAGCGCGCCGTCCTGGCGGAGCACGGGAGCGTGGGACAATCCTTCGGCAGGGCGGGCATTGCCCATGACATCCGCCTGGCCTGCCACGGCCTCAACACGGAAGACAACGACTTCGTCATCGGTGTGCTCTCAGACGAGCTGCACGCGCTCTCCGCAATCGTCCAGCGCATGCGCAAGACGCGGCAGACGTCGCTGTACCTCGAGCGGCTCGGTCCCTTCTTCGTCGGCAGGGCGCTCTGGCAGGCGGGGCCGTGACGGGCGGGGCCGCCGCGGTTTCCCCGCAGGACGCGCTGGCCTCCTCCGCAATCCTGAGGGCCATTCACGGTCAACCGACCAGGGCAACGCCTGTCTGGCTCATGCGCCAGGCGGGCCGCTACCTGCCCGAGTACAGGGCAATCCGTGAGAGCCACTCCATGCTGGACCTGATCGGCAACCCGGAGCTTTCCGCGCGGGTCACCCTGCAGCCTCTCCAGCGGTTCGACCTGGATGCCGCAATCATCTTCTCCGACATCCTTCCGCCCCTTGCCGGCATGGGGCTGCGCATCCGGTTCGATTCCGATTCCGGACCGGTTGTGGAGAATCCGATCCGTTCCACGCGGGACATCGACATGCTTGCGGTTCCTCCAGCCGGGGAGACCCTCGGATCAACACTGGAGGCAATCCGCATCGCCAGCGCCGAGCTTGCGCCGCGGGGCGTCCCGCTCCTGGGGTTTGCCGCCGCTCCCTTTACGCTGGCAAGCTACGCAATCGAAGGCGGTGGATCGAAGACGTACGCAAAGACGAAGCTGCTCATGTACAGGGAGCCCGCCGCCTGGGAACGCTTGATGCGCAAGCTGACCGCGGTGCTTGCGGATTTCCTGGTGGCGCAGGCCCGGGCGGGGGCTTCGGTCGTCCAGGTGTTCGACTCCTGGGCGGGGATTGCGCTTGGCAGGGATGACTACCTGCGCTTCGTCCAGCCGCACACCATGAAGCTCTTCGCGGCGCTGAAGGACGCGGGCGTCCCTGCAATCAACTTCAGCACGGGGACCGCGGCCTTCATCGAGGAGGTCGCCGAGGCCGGTGGGGACATGATCGGGGTGGACTGGCGCCTGCCCCTGGATGCCTTCTGGGAGAGGATCGGCTTCCACCGTCCCATCCAGGGGAACCTCGATCCGGCGGCGCTCCTTGCGCCGTGGCGCGAGCTTCGACCTCGCATCGACGCCGTCCTGGACCAGGCGGGCGGCCGGCCGGGGCACATATTCAACCTCGGCCACGGCGTGCTTCCCGATACATCTCCTGATGCCGTGAAGCGCCTTGTGGACTACGTCCACGAGCGGGGAGACAGATGAGCGCCTCCCAGCCTCGCACGGGAGTGCTCGTCATGGCGTACGGCGGCCCGTCCCGCCTGGAGGAGATCCCCGGCTACCTTGCGGACATCCGGTCCGGCAGGCCCACTCCGCGTTCGGTCGTTGATGAAATCACGGAGCACTACAGGCAGATCGGCGGCCGCTCACCGATTCTCGACATGAGCCGCCGGCAGGCCGCGGCGCTGGAGGCGGCTCTCGGTCCTGAGAGGTTCTTCTGCCGCGTCGGCATGCGTCACTGGTCTCCCTGGATCGAGGAGGTGGTCGGAGAAATGGAGGAAGAAGGGATCCGCAGTGCCGTCGGGGTTGTCCTTGCTCCTCACTACAGCAGGATGAATACGGAGCGCTACTTCAGCAAGGTGGAGGACGGCCGCAGGCTCTACCGGGCGGCAATCGAGTTTGCTTACGTCAAGAGCTATCATGATTCGCCTGCGCTCATCTGAAGCACTGGCCCGCCGGGTAGAGACAGGCCTCGGCCGCTGGCCGCAGGGCGAGCGCGGGAAAGTCCACGTCGTGTTCAGCGCGCACAGCCTTCCTGCGCGAACCCTGCGCGAGGGGGATCCCTACGACGCCCAGGTCCGGGAAACCGCGGCCCGTGTCGCAAAGCGCGCCGGCCTGGCGGATGAGCGCTGGTCCTGGAGCTACCAGTCCGCGGGAAAAAGCCCTGAGCCGTGGCTGGGCCCTCAACTGGAGGACCACATCCCGGCGCTCGCGCAGCGCGGGATCCGGGACATCGTGAGCGTTCCGGTGGGATTCGTTGCCGACCACGTGGAGGTCCTCTACGACATCGATATCGAGGCGAAGGCCGCCGCGGAGAAGGCGGGGGTGCGCCTGGAACGGCCTCCTGCGCTGAACGATGATCCCCTGTTCATCCAGGCCCTTGCTGACGCGGTGAGAGCTGCACTGTGAGGGCTGCGCTGTGAGAGCCGCGCTGTGAGTCGCCTTCTCGTCATCGGGGGCGGCATCGCGGGCCTGTCTGCCGCCCGGCGCGCCCGGTCTCTCTCTGAAGAGGTGGAGGTGACGGTCCTGGAAAGGGAAGCCCGGCTCGGGGGAAAGATCCTGACCGAGCATCAGGGGGGCTTTGTCCTGGACGCGGGGGCGGACGGTTTTCTTTCGCGAAAGCCGGCAGGCGTCGGCTTATGCGAGGAGCTCGGGATCACCGCCATGCTCCGCGGGCAAGTGCCTCGAACGAGCCGGTCCTTCGTGATGCGTGCCCACAAGCTTCACCCGCTGCCGCAAGGGTTCTCCGGCCTCGTGCCCGCGAACCTTCAGGCGTTGCAGGACACGCCGCTCCTGTCCGAGGCGGGCAAGCTGAAGGCAATGGAAGAGCCATCCGTTCCGCCTCGGCGCGACCGCGGCGACGAATCGGTGTCACAGTTCATGACGCGACGGTTCGGGAGCGAGGCATTCGAAGCTCTCATCGAACCGCTCCTCGCCGGCATCTACGCCGGGGACGCGTCCTGCCTGAGCATGGTGGCCACGTTCCCCAACCTGCGGGAGCTGGAGCAGCGGCAGGGAAGCTTGCTTGCCGGCTTGCAGCGCCAGGAGACGGCCCCCCTGCGTGGCTCAGCATTCGTGAGCTTTCCGCGCGGCGTCGGAGAGCTTGTGGACGCCTTGCGCGAAAACCTCCGGTCTGCCCGTGTCCGGGTGGTCACCGGAGCCGAGACGACTGCGGTCAGGCGGCGGGGCGGCCTCTGGCGCGTCGAGCTCTCGGATGGGGCGGTCATCGATGCGGAGGCGGTCATCCTCGCGGTCCCATCCGGCGGGGCAGCCCGCCTCCTTGATGGAGTGGATTCCGAGCTGAGCGTGGCTCTCGGTGCCATCCCGTGCACATCCACGGCCGTCATTCACCTCGGATTCCGCCGCGCCGACGTTGCGAATGACCTGGACGGCTACGGATACGTGATCCCGCGCAGGGAGGGAAGCGATCTCCGCGCGTGCACGTGGACCTCCAGCAAGTGGGAGGGCCGCGCACCGCAGGGCATGGTGCTGGTGCGCTTGTACTCGCGAAGGCTGGGAAGCGACAAGGACCTGGAGGCACTGGCCCGAGCGGAGCTTCGAGACACGATGGGGATTGCCGCGACACCGGAGCTTACCCGCATATTTCGCTGGCCGGATGCCATGCCGCAGTACACACTCGATCATCCACGGCGGCTGGAGACAATCCAGGCGCACTGCGCCGCGCTTGAAGGTCTTTTCCTTGCCGGCGCATCATATCGAGGGGTCGGCATCCCCGACTGCATAGAATCAGGCTTTCAGGCGGGCGCCGCCGCAATGGAGCACATGAGATGAGAGACAGAGAGACCGGCAAATCGGAGGCGCTGTTCGCGGAAGCCACGCAGCTGCTTCCCGGCGGAGTGGATTCGCCGGTTCGCGCCTTTCGCGCCGTGGGGGGGAAGCCCCTTTTCATCGAGCGCGGGAGTGGGCCGTACCTGTGGGACGTTGACGGCAACGCCTACATCGACTATGTCCTCTCCTGGGGTCCCCTGGTCCTTGGCCATGCCCACCCGCGCGTGGTGGCGGCGCTTGCCGCCGCGGCGGAGCGGGGCACCAGCTTCGGCGCCCCGTCGCCGCTGGAGCTGGACCTGGCCCGGCTCATCCGCGGGCTCATGCCTCGCATCGAGATGATCCGGTTCGTCAACTCCGGCACGGAAGCGGTGATGAGCGCGCTGCGCCTGGCCCGGGCGTTCACGCGACGGGACAAGATCGTGAAGTTCACCGGCAACTATCACGGCCACGCCGACATGCTCCTCGTCCAGGCCGGGTCCGGCGTCGCCACCCTCGGGCTGCCCGATTCCCCCGGCGTGCCCCCGAGCCGCGACAGCGGACACTCTTTCATGCCCGTACAATGACCTGTCGGCCCTCGAGGCGCTCTTCCAGTCCAACCGGGGGAAGATCGCGGCGGTCATTCTTGAGCCGGTCTGCGGAAACATGGGAGTCGTGCCGCCGCGTGAAGGGTTCCTCAAGGGGGTCCGCGAGCTGACGGCAGGCGAGGGAGCGCTCCTGGTGTTCGACGAGGTGATGACCGGTTTCCGCGTGCACCTGGGAGGGGCGCAGGCCCTCTACGGGGTTGACCCGGACCTCACGACGCTCGGGAAGGTGATCGGCGGGGGCCTGCCGGTGGGGGCATACGGGGGACGGCGGGACATCATGGAGCTGGTGGCGCCCGCGGGTCCCGTGTACCAGGCGGGCACCCTGTCGGGAAACCCGCTGGCCATGAGCGCCGGGATTGAAACGCTGAAGGAGCTTTCGCACCCCGGGGTCTGGGAGAGGCTTGCCGATACGACCCGGAGGATTGCAGACGGTCTTTCATCTCTTGCCCGGTCAAAGAAGGTCCCGGTCTCCATGGCGTGCGTCGGCTCCATGTTCGGTCTCTTCTTCACCGGCGGTCCAGTCCATGACTGGGAAAGCGCGAAGAAATCCGACACGGTGAGGTTCGGTGACTTTTTCCGCGTCATGCTGTCGGAGGGCGTCTACCTTGCCCCTTCCCAGTTCGAGGCGGCCTTCGTCTCCACCGCCCACGGGACGGCACAGGTCGGCGAAACCCTGGCCGCGGCTGAAAAGGCGTTTACGGCTGTCTCGAAGAGTAGTAGCGATTCAGGAAAGCCATGACGTCTTCCCGGGAGCGGAACACTTCTCGCACGTAGCCCGCTGACCATGTTTGGGGCGGAGTGAGATCCAGCGCGGCGAAACGGATCAAAGCTTCCCTCGTCATGAAGGAAAGATCGGGAGGCAGGGGATCGTCTCCCTTGAGGCATTCGAATTGGTTGAATGCCGCAAGGACCCTGTCGTCGAAGGCCACCGCATGCGTATCCAAGTCCACTGTAAAGGCTGGATTCGCGTCGCTGTCCACGAAGGTCACACATTCCGCGCTGATGGATTGGGCGGCAATCACAAGAGCGATCAATAGGATTGATTTTTTCATCTTGGACATTAGTCATGCAAAAACCGAGCCATCCTGTCGCTTCGTTAGCTGAGTTACTAACGCTCCAAGCTTGTATGATCGAGCTTCAATCGCGGTCTTATCCTGTTCGAGGTGTTCCTCACCTGGAACACCCATGGAACATTCTCCCCAGAAGGAGCTACTTTGCCCTCTTGTCCGGATTGGTCTTCCCCGTAAGCCTCAGGCGCATCAGGGCGAGCTTCGTGAGCTGGATCGTGAGGGCGGGGTCAACTCCCTTGGGGCAGACCTCGGAGCAGGCTCCCGCATACTCGCACCCCCAGACTCCCTCCATGGAGTCGAGCTTGTCCAGGCGCATCTTTTCCCCTTCATCCCGGGAGTCGCTTGAGTAGCGATACGCCTGGCCGAGGGCCTGCGGCCCGATGAACTCCGTGTTCGTGTTGCTCACGGGGCAGGCGTCCACGCACAGCCCGCACGAGATGCAGTGCGCGAAGTCCAGGAAGTAGTCCAGCTGGCTCAAGGTCTGCGGGTATTCTTTCTCCGCGCGGAACTTCTCTTCCGTATCCTTGCGCACGAGCCACGGGGAGACGCTCTTGTGCTTCGCGAAGAAATCATCGAAGTCGGTGACGAGATCCCGCACCACGGGGTGAGCCTCCATGGGCCCGACGTGGATCCTCGTCGTCCCGAGGGAGAAGACGTTCGTCTCACAGGCAAGCCGGGGCCTGCCGTTGATGACCATGCCGCAGGAGCCGCAGATGCCCATGTTGCAGCTGTACCGCATGGCCAGCGTGTTGTCCTGGCGTTCCTTCACCGAAAGGAGCATGTCGAGGACCGTGCTGAACCTGTCCGCCTGCACCTCGAATGTGCTCTCCGTGAATGCGTCTGCCTCGGGATCGTACCTCCTGATGACGAGCTCGATGGCCCGCGTCTCTTTACCGAGCAGTTGTCTCATGCTTCCTCCTGTGCACAAATACCTCCCGGATCCCGATGGCGCCGTACACGAGCGTACCCGCCGCGATCAGGATGAGGAGGACCGTCCGGATGCCGGGCCCGGCTCCCAGGAGCGCCGCCAGCGCAAGGAGCACCAGGAGCACGGGGACACCCATCATCGTGAGGTAATCGAAAAACATGAAAAACGATGCCTTCACGGCTGCCACCTCGCTATCATGAGGATAAACCCCGCCGCCCAGACGGCCATCACGATGAACGGAAGGGAAAGGTAAAGCCCGCGTCTCTTTCCATACCTCGTGCGGTAGAGGTGGGCGAACTCCTCGTTGAGGTTGCCGAAGGCCATCCCGCGGGACCACGCCAGGGCAAGCCCCTTGGCGACCTCGAACAGCTGCGGGGTCCAGAGGACCCAGATCACCGCGGTTGCGATCTTGAGCGCGGTCCCGAAAGCCGGTTCGGCAAGATACGCGATGATCAGGAGCCCGTAGAGAATGGTGAGAGGCACCATCAGCCGGTAGGCAAGCACGTGGATGAATCCTTCGAGATAGAACCGGGCGAGCCTGCCGATCCTGCTCTGCCTGCCGCGCAGGTCCCGCGGCTTCCTGCGGGGGCCCATCAGTATTTCCTCTCCATTGGCTGCCATTTCGTGATTGCCACAGGGGCTCGGGAGAGCCTGGGGAAGCTGCCCGTGCGGTAGGCGAGGGTGTGGGCAAGGAAGCCCGCATCGTCCCTCTTTGGATATTCCACCATGAAGTGCGAGCCACGGCTCTCCTTGCGCTGCATGGCCCCTTCAACCACGGTCTGGGCGATCTCGATCATGTTGCCGATCTCGAGGGCGTCCCTGAAGTTCGTGTTGAAGACGCTCGGTCTTGTCCTTCACGCGTATCCCGGGATACCTGCCGCGAAGCTCGGCGAGCTTCATCCTGGCTTTCTCCAGCTCCGACGTCTTGCGATAGACATGCACAAACGCGTCCATTGTCTCCCATAGCTCCTTTCTGAGCTGGTAGGGGTCCTCCGTGCCGTCCTGGGCCTTCAGCGTCTCCACGCGGTGAGCGGCCTCGTTGATCTGATCCGTCACCCCATCCAGCCCGGGCAGGGCGCGCGCTTCCAGCGCCTTTTTCTGTGCGGCCTCTCCGGTCATGCGTCCCCAGATGATGCAATGGCTCAGGGAGTTGCTTCCCAGCCTGTTTGCGCCATGGACGCTGACGCAGCCGCACTCTCCCGCCGCCCACAGGCCGCGGACCGGCCGCGAGGTGTCATCCCTCATCACCTCCCCGTCGATGTTCTCGTGGATGCCTCCCATGGTGTAGTGCGCGGAAGGTCTCACGGGGATCGGCTCATGCGCCGGGTTGATCCCGAGGATCTTCATGGTGAGCTCCTTGATCATGGGGAGCCTCTCGTCGATCTTTTCCTCTCCCAGGTGGCGCATGTCCAGGAGGAGGTGGCGCATCCCGGACACCTCGTGAAGCAATCCTCTTCCCGCGTTGAGCTCCGTGATCATGGCGCGCGCGATGATGTCCCGCGGGGCGAGCTCCATTCGCTCCCGGGCGTAGTCTTCCATGAACCGCTTGTTCTCGGAGTTCAGAAGGTAGCCGCCTTCTCCGCGCACCGCCTCCGTGATGAGAACGCCGGTCGGGATCAGCCCCGTGGGGTGGAACTGGATGAACTCCATGTCCTTGAGCGGCAGGCCGGCCTTGTAGGCGAGGGCGATCCCGTCTCCCGTGCTGGAGTACGCCGTTGTCGTGAAGCCGTAAATCCTGGCAAACCCGCCGGTGGCAATGATGCCGGATTTCCCTGCAAAGAACTTCAGGCCTCCCCGCGCGAGGTCCAGGGCAAGGAAGCCTCTGAACTCTCCGTCCTGCAGGATGAGGTCCGTCGCGTAGTGCTCGTGGAAGATCACGACGCTGGGGAAGCTCAGCAGGTTGTCATACAGGGCGTGGAGCATGAAGAACCCGGTCTTGTCGGCCGCAAACACCGTGCGCGGCACCGTCATCCCGCCGAACGCGCGCAGGACGATCCTCCCGTTCTCGTTCCTGTTCCAGGGGGTTCCCAGGTGGTCGAGGAACCTGATCTCCCTGGGCGCTTCGTTCACCAGGATCTCGATGGCCGGCTGGTCGCCCAGGTAGTCTCCACCCTTGACCGTGTCAAAAGCGTGAAGCTCGATGGAATCGTTGGCCTCACCGGGATACAGGACTCCCGAAATGCCGCCCTCCGCCGACACGGAATGGCTCCTCATGGCATGGAGCTTGGAGAGAAGGGCGATTCTCAGTTTTCCCCCGGAGCTCCTCGCCGCCTGGAGCGCGGCCCGCATTCCCGCCAGCCCGCTTCCCACGATTACGACGTCGAACTCCTGCAGTTCCACATTTTTCGAGAGCGTCGGCATCCTGTTCCCTTTCTGCGCAAATATACAAAGATTTGTTAGAATGGTGGTCATGTTCCTTCAACGGTACGGCCCATGGGCTTTGATCACCGGTGGATCGGAAGGGCTGGGCGCCGAGTTTGCGCGCCAGCTGGCCGCGCGCGGGATGAACCTCGTTCTTGTTGCACGGCGCCCGCAGGTGCTCCAGAAGCTCTCCTCCGAGCTGCGCGGCGCGTTTTCCGTTGACGTCCTCCCGCTTCCCCTCGACATGACTCACCATGACGCGGTGGACTCACTCTGCGCGCGCACTGCGGGCCTGGAGGTCGGACTCCTGGTCTGCTCCGCAGCCTGCTCCCCCCTCGGGGATTTCCTGGAGGTCTCCGAGGAGGATCACAGGCGACTTGTGGATCTGAACTGCAGGGTGCCGGCGCTCCTCTCATGGCGGCTCGGCAGAGAGATGACGGCCCGCGGGAGAGGAGGCATCATCCTGGTGTCTTCAATGGCCGGCTTCCAGGGAACGGGCTTCGTGGCACATTACGCGGCGTCAAAGGCCTACGTGCGGGTCCTCGCCGAGGGCCTGTGGAACGAGCTTCGTCCCGAGGGGGTCCACGTGCTGGCCTGCTGCCCAGGGCTTGTCCGCACCCCGACGCTGTTCGACGGTCATCCCGTCCGCCCCGCCTGGCTTGCCTCGCCTCTCATGGACAGCGCTCCCGTGGTCAAGGAAACCCTGCGGGCCCTGGGCAGGCGCCCCGTGGTGGTCCCGGGAACAGCAAACCGCGTTTCCAGTTGGATCACCCAGCGTTTGCTGCCCCGGCGAGCTGGAATCGGGCTGGCGAGCTTCGGGACCCGGGCGATGTATCCCGGGCGGGGAGGGCGTGTCAAAGGAACAGTGTCTCGTTCTTGAGCAGCTGTATTGCGCGCGTCGGGTCGAAGGGCTACCTGGCTGCCCGGCGCTTCGACGCGGCGGACCCACGGGTTGCAGCCTTTGACCCGTTTCGTTTCTGGGCGACCTGGCGGGCAGAAACGACCGCGGATTTGCGCTGAAGCTTCGGCGGGTTGATCTCGATGGGCGGTGGAGGGGTGAGCCATTTCGTGACGGCAGGCCCGATGAGGTTCATGAGCAGGGCCGCGGTCTTCTTGATGGGAACCAGCAGTCGATAATCGTAGTTCGACGGGTTGGCCCAATGGCGGCCGATGAGGGACGTGTACATCGACAAGGTCTGGAGAGCCGTCGCGAAATCCAGGCAGCTGAAGGTCTCATCCGCCAGCCCGAACGGCATGCTCAGCATGAGGGGGCCGCGTGCATACTCGACGGCCCAGACGCCGTCCGTGAAGTTCATTCCGCACGCCTGGCCTTTTCCCACGAAGATGCGGTCCCCCGGCCGGTAGATGCGCTTTTCGAACTGACCTTCCGCGAAATACCACGCCTCACCGTCAATGACGGTGTCCCAGAACGACACGCGGTGGCGCCCGGAGTGGCCTTCTGATCCGATGGGGGTGCCCCAGATCATGACGTATTCGTACAGGGAGGCGAAATACAGCTTCATCTGGATCATCGCCCCGCCGGCGATGCTGTAGATCCACGGCTGGGAGTGGTCAATGTGCCCCGGATAACGCTTTTCTATCTCCCGCGCGATGACATCGAACATTTCCGGCTTGCGGCGACCGATCCCCTTCATTGCGCATTCATGGATGACTTCCGGATCGAAGATGTATCGGATCATCGAGAGCCCCCTTCTGCCTCGGCTGCCAATGTATCTGAGCCGCCGGCCGTTTGCAAGCGCTGGGGGTGAAACCGGATGAGGATGTTCGCGGCAACCAGGCAGGCGGCGGCAACGACACCGAACATCCACCGAATGCCCATGACATCGGCCAGCACTCCGCCAATCCAGGGACCGACGAACATGCCGATGGCGTAAACGGCCTGGTGGATCCCCATGGCGGTGCTCTGATGCGCGGCGTCCACCTGCTCGATGGACAGGCCCAGGAGGAGCGGGAAGAAGAAGCCGTTTGCGGCGCCCATGGCGATCGAGGCAATGAACAGAAGGGCCACCGAATGCGCGGCCGCCGCCGCTACCATGCCGGAGGCGTAGAGGAAGAAGCTTCCGTGCAGGATGGCGCGGGTCCTCTCGCGCCGCGCGGTCATCGTGATGATGAGATTGGTTGCGGTGTTGGCTGCCAGCGCACTGGTCAGGAGGAAACTGATGATGACCTCACCTGCCCCGAGTTGCCGCGCGAGGAGCGGGAGGAACCCATACAGAACTGCCCATCCCCCGAGCTGGCAGACGGCGTTCGTGAACGACGGTATGAGGACATCCCCGCGGACAAAAACGGCAAGAAGGGAACGCGCGCTGACCGCGCGTCGACCCTTGCCCGGGCGCGGGGGAAGCGGGATGGCGGCCATCACGACGGCCGCAATCACCGCCAGCGCGGCGCTGACGAAGAAGGCCAGGGGGTAGCCGCCTGCCGCGTTCAGGAAGCCGGTGCAGCTCGTGGCAACCATCTGGCCCAGCGAGCAAAGGAGCGCCAGCAGCGACGTGGCAAACACCGTTCGCCCGGGGGGGTAATAGCCGGCAAACACAATGATCATGGGGGCCCAGATTGCGCTGGAGGCGCCGGTGAGCGCGCGGCCGAAGGTGAGGGCCCCCATCGAGGAGCCATGCGCCATCACGAGCGCTCCGATCCCCGCTGCAAGGATGCCGCCAAGGAGGAATCTCTTTCGGCGCCCCGTGGCATCCACGATGACTCCAAGGGGAGTCCGCAGGATGGCCTCCCAGAGGCCGAACATCGAAAGGACCACTCCAACCCCGGTGAGACTGGAGGCTTTGCTCTTCACATATGCGGGAAGAGTCGGCACATAGATACAGCTTGTCGGGTAATTGCTAGCCTGCTGCACCCTGCTGGGCATGGCGACGCCTGACCGGCACCTTGCGCGTTGGTGGCGGCAACTCTTGCAGCTGACGCTCGGTTGCCTCCAGCGAAATGCGCTCCATTTCGGCGACGATGCGATCAAGTTCCTTGCCGGCAGCGATCCACCCTTCTAGCAACTTGGCTTGTTGAGCTGACAGATTAACCGTGACGGTCCTGCCGTCGAGTTTGCGGGTCCACTGGTAATACGGACCGTGCAAACGGGGGGGTGAGGCTTTGCAGGCGCAGACGGACTTGCCGCAGGTCATCATGCGCTTGAGCAGGGTGCCGCGGCGGAAGAAGCCGATGTGGCTCAGGGCGAGTTGAAGCTGCCGGTAGTCTGATGGAAGGTCGGTTTTCATGGCGATGTATATTGACAGAGATTAGTCCCCAGTTATACTACTGGGGAAATGTCTCCCGTCAATATCCTCCCGGTTCGACTTTGCCTCCCGATCCTCTCTTCGGCCCTGTGTCTGCTCCTTGTGCTCGGCGGCTTCAGTACACGCCCTTGCGTTATCCCAACCACTTCAGCGGAGGTTCCCCCCTATGCCGCGTCAGCCCGATCTATTGCCCAGATCCAAGAGTCCAACCATCCCCGTGGCCGACACCCTTCGCCTCGTCCAGATCGCCGACACCCTCGATTGGGAGGAGCTGCAACAGCGCGCCCAACAGATCCGTCTGGCAAAGTTGAAGAACGCTGCAGGCCAGCCGCCGCACTTGCGCGCCACCCTCGGCGCTATGCTGTTCATGGCTACACGCAAGCTCACCTATCGGGAGGCGGAAGACCTCATCCAATACTACGCCCCGGCGCGTTACCTGTGCGGGCTGACCGAGACGAGCTGGACGCCGGACTTCACCACGATCCAAGACTTTACCGAATTGATGGGAGAGCAGGGGATCAATCTCATCAATCAGTACGTGGTGCACCTGGCGGTGAAGCAAAAGCTGGCAGATCCCAGGACCCTGGTGGCCGACACCACAGCGCAGGAAGCGGCGATCCCCTATCCCAACGAGATGGGACTTATGTCCGCCTTCCTGCGCTCGGCGGCTGCCGCAGGGCGGAAGGTTGGCCGAGGGCTGAAGGGGTTTTTGCAACAGACGGCGAGTCAATTCCAGGCGGCCGGGCAGAAAGCTCGAGAGTACCGCCTGTTTGCCAAGACCAAGGAGAGCAAGGATCGGGTGATGACTCAGATGCTCACCATCGTCGAGAAGCTCAACGCGCATTTGGGCAAGGCGCTGAGCGAAGCTGCCGCACAGAGAACAAAGCTACGCAAGTACGCCATCGTGGCCAAGAGCAAGCTGGTGCAATTGCACGAAACGATGAGCAAATTGCTGCCGCAGATCCGCTACTGGATTCGCTCAGGCTATGTGGCCAGCGGCAAGATCATCAGCCTGCATATCCCGCAACTCTACAGTATCGTGCGCGGCAAAGTAGGCAAATCGGTGGAGTTCGGACTGAGCTGGGGCATTACGCGTCTGGCCGGTGGGTACCTGCTGGCCACGCTGGCCAAGGATCGCCGCGAGTTGGTGGACACGAAGTTTGCAGTGCGAGCAGTCAAGGACCACCTCGCGCTCTTTGGCAAAGCGCCGCTGGCATATGCCTACGATCGTGGTGGATACAGCGCGCAGAACCTCTCCGCCTTGAAGAAGTTGGGGGTCAAGGAGGTGGGGCTGGCCCCCCGTGGACGTACACAGTGGTCGGTAAGCAGACCGGTGCGCGACCGGCTGGTCAGAGAGCGGGCTTTGGTAGAGGCGGGAATCGGCACCATCAAGGGCTCCAGATATGGGTTCAACCGTCCGGCGGCTCGCTCGGAGGCCATGATGGGGGCCTGTGGGCAGCGCGCAGTGTTGGGATTCAACACCAACAAGCTGGTGCGCGAACTAGCGCAGCGCAAAGAGACGAGGCTAAGCGGCTAACGGAATACGGGACCCTCGGCCACGAGCCTGACAGAGCGCCAGCGGGACTCTCCAACATGATACACGGCACACCGAAGAGCGCGACACAGGTCAGCCAACCGTCAAACACCGAGCTGGCGGATGCCTGAATTACCCGACAAGCTGTAGATATACAGGGCGGCCCAGTACAGGAAGGTCGCCGCAGCAAACGCGCGGATGCGAGCTCGGCGCATGGTTGAGGGCCATGATATCGGGAAATGGGCGTCTCTGTCACCGCGGCTTTTCCAGCTCGAAGATCACGTCCATGACATCCGCTGCGCGCTCCGCGGAGCAGATGCGGTCCCGCAGGTCCTCGTGTCTCGCCAGGCGGGCGATGCCGGCGAGTGTCCCCACGTGCCTCTGGAAAGAATCGCTGGGGATGACCAGGAGGATGACGAGCCGGGCGGGCTTGCCGTCAGCCGAATCGAAGGGGATGCCTGTTCGGGAGATGCCGAGGCACGCTACCACCTCGCGCACGCAGTCAACGGCCCCGTGGGGAACGGCGAGCCCGCGCGCAAGGCCGGTGCTCATTGATTTCTCCCGGGCAACGACGGCCTCCACCACGGCGGCACGGTCGGCCAGGCGAAGCTCGTGCGCGGAGATGAGAAGGTCCACCAGCTCCTCGATTGCCTCCCACTTGGTCGCAGCGTCAAGGCTCGTCTTCACCAGGTCTTCCTGGAGCAGCTCGGACAGATGCATCGTCTACCTTTCGTGTTTCTTCTTCTTGAGACGCTTGAGGCGGAAGATGTCCTCCCGCTCACGCTGGTCAAGCGTTGCCCGAATGAACTGCACCTGCTCTGACAATTCCGGCAGCACTCTCTGCTCCAGTGCATTCACCCGGCGGGAGGTCCTCCTGATTTCCTCCGCGAGGCGGCGCATCTTGCGGTCAAGCGGCGCCACCAGGATCACCCCCGCAAGCACCTCTTCAAACCGCTCCGCCGACTCGTCGATCCTGGCGCTCGTATCCAGCGGCGAATAAGGGCGCTCGGCCGCGGTATGGGCGCGCCATGCCGTGGTAACGTCCACCACGCGCACGCCCCAGATGTTGCGCTCCTCCAACCCCACCGTCACCCCGCGCCCTGCCGCCAGTCCGGCGGAGGCCACGGCCTCGGGGCCATCCAGGGAAAGCGCGCGGATGAGCGCCCGCTTGGCGTGCAGGAGGGACTTTCGCATCGAATCCCGTGCCGTGTTGAACCGGGGCAGCTCGGAGAGAAACTCCCGCACCAGCGCTTCCCTTTTCCCGCGCAGGAGCTCGGCGCCCTGCGCGGCGATCCTGATCCGGGCCCGCCGGTTGAGAAGCTCCGTCCTGGTGGCATTGACCTGCTCCACTCAGGCCTCTTTCCCGGCAAACGTTTCGATGAGCTCTTTCCTGATCCGCCGGTATTCCGAGTGCGGGATTCCTCCCAGGGTCTTCCATCCCAGGTCCAGGGTCTCCTCGATGGGGCGCTCCTGGTCCCCCTGGTGCACGAGCTCATGCTCGAAGGCCTCGGCAAAGCCGAGGTACTTCCTGTCCATGTCGCTCAGGGCCTCCTCTCCGATTATGGCAACGAGCCGCCGGATGTCCTGACCCTCCGCGTAACAGGAGTAGAGCTGGTTTGCCAGCTCGCGATGGTCTTCCCGCGTGACGCCGGGGCCTATTCCATTGTTCATGAGGCGGGAGAGGGAAGAAAGCACGTCAATGGGGGGAAAGACTCCGCGCCTGTGCAGCTGGCGCGAAAGCACGATCTGGCCTTCCGTGATATAGCCCGTCAGGTCCGGGATGGGGTGCGTGATGTCGTCATCCGGCATGGTGAGAATGGGGAGCAGCGTGACGGAACCCTTGCGTCCGCGCAGGCGGCCCGCGCGCTCGTACAGCGTCGCCAGGTCTGTGTACATGTAACCGGGGTATCCCCGCCTGCCGGGAATCTCCTCCCGTGCCGTACCGATCTCCCGCAGGGCCTCGCAATAGCTGGTCATGTCGGTGAGGAGGACGAGCACTTCATAGCCCAGCTCGAAGGCAAGGTACTCCGCGGTGGTCAGCGCCGACCGGGGCGTGAGCAGTCTCTCGATGGTCGGGTCATCAGCAAGGTTGATGAAGCTCACCAGCCTGCTCTGGGCGCCGCTCCTTTCGAACTCCGACATGAAGAAGCTCTTTTCACGCTGCGTGATGCCGATGGCGGCAAAGACCGTGACAAATCGCTCCTGCTCTCCGAGGACGCGGGACTGGAGAAGGATCCGGGCGGCAATCTCGTTCGCGGGAAGCCCCGCCCCGGAGAAGATGGGCAGCTTCTGACCGCGCACCAGCGTGTTGAACCCGTCAATTGCGGAAAGGCCTGTCTGCACGAAGTCACGGGGCTTGTCCCGGGAGACCGGGTTCATGGGGGTGCCGCCAATCGGCCGCTTCTCCAGCGCAAGGCCGGGGGGAAGTCCATCCAGGGGCCGGCCCGCTCCATCCATGACCCTGCCGATCAGCTCTTCGCTCACGCCAAGACGCGCTTCGCGCTCGCGCAGCGACACCGACGTCCCAGACACATCCAACCCCATTGTGTCCTCGAAGACCTGGACCACTGCGAGGTCTTCTGACACTTCGATGACCTGCCCGCTCCTGCGGCTGCCGTCGGATGCCGTGATGTCCACCATGGCCCCGTAGGGCAGGTCAATTGTCCGCTCCAGGAACAGGAGGGGGCCCGAGATGCGTCGCGCGCCCAGCGTCTCCGTGCGCATGAGGCTCGGGCCGCTCATGGCTGATTCTCCTTCACGAGGGATTGGATTGCTCGACGCAATCGGTCTTCCACGTCTTTTCTGACACGCGGGAAATCCGCCTCCGAGGCTTCGCGCAGGCGCGCCGCCTCTTCACGCTCTGGCAGGGCAAGGATGGCGGAAAGAGCAACATGCTGCCCGACTGCGTCCCGGGCCATGTCGTGGAATGCCAGGAGGAGCGTCAACATGCCGTTCTGTTTTGGCAGGGAGCAGGTCGCGTCCGTCTCCGACACGGAGCTCTGCTGGAGAAAACCCTCCCGCAGCATCCTGCTCACCTCCAGGAGGAGCCTGTCATTTTCCTGCAGGGCGTCAGGGCCCACCAGCTGGACCACCTCCTGCAGCTCAGTCTCTTTCTGGAGGATCTCCATGAGCCGCGCCCTGTTGTCCGGCCACTCGGGGCCAACGTGCTGTCGGTACCATTGCGAGAGCCTGTCGAAATACAGGGTGTAGCTGCGGTGCCAGCTGATGGCAGGGAAATGCCGCCGGTGGGCCAGGGGGGAATCGAGCGCCCACAAGGCGCCCGTGACCCGCATTGTGCTCTGCGTGACGGGCTCCGAAAAGTCACCCCCTGGCGGGGAAACCGCCCCCACGATGGTGACGGAGCCGGTGAGCTCATGCCCGAGGCACTGCGCGGTTCCCGCGCGCTCGTAGAAGGAGGCCAGGCGCGATGCGAGATATGTCGGGTATCCCTCTTCTCCGGGCATCTCCTCCAGCCGGGAGGAGATTTCCCGGAGCGCCTCCGCCCAGCGCGAGGAGGAATCCACCATGACGGCAACCGCGTATCCCATGTCCCGGAAGTATTCGGCGATTGTCACCCCGACGAATATCGAGGCCTCGCGGGCCGCCACCGGGCATGTTGGACGTGTTCACGATGAGCACCGTGCGGTCCATGAGCGGGCCCCCGGTCCTCGGATCCATCAGGTGGGGGAACTCCGTGAGCACGTCGGTCATCTCGTTGCCCCGCTCCCCGCATCCCACGTAGACGATCACGTCCGCCGCGGAGAACTTGGCAAGGGACTGCTCCAGCACCGTCTTGCCGGTGCCGAAGCCGCCGGGCAGGCATGCGATGCCGCCCTGCGCAATCGGGAACAGGCAGTCCAGGATCCGTTGCCCTGTCACGAACGGCGCCTCCGCGCTGATCTTTGCCCGGATGGGGCGGGGGACCTTTGCCGGCCATCTCTGGGCCATGGTCACTTCGCGCCCATCTTCCAGGCGGGCGACACTGTCCTTCACGGTGAGCTCTCCCTGGCGGACCTCTGCAACCACGCCGCTCATCCCCGGAGGGACCATGATCCTGTGCTCCAGCGCGGCCGTTTCCCGGACCGTGCCGAGTATGCTTCCGGGCTCAACGACATCCCCGGGCTTCACGACGGGTTGAAAGCGCCAGGGCTTGTCCGACGGCAAGGCATCCACCGTGAGGCCCCGGCCGATGAAGGGGCCGCTCTCCTGCTCCAGCCTCTTGAGAGGGCGCTGGATGCCGTCATAGACATTCCCCAGGAGGCCGGGCCCGAGAGTTATGAGCATCGGCTCCCCCGTGCAGCTGACCGGCTCTCCCACCGAGATCCCCGCGGTATCCTCGTAGGTCTGGACGTACGCGGTGTCCGCGTCCAGGCGGATGATCTCTCCCAGGAGCCCGGCTTTTCCCACCCGGACTACCTCGTGCATCTGCGCGCCGGAGACTGACCTGGCAATGACCATGGGGCCCGCAATCCTGGCAATTGTTCCCTGCATCATTCCTGTCGGTTCACGCATGGTGTCAGCCTCACATCCGGATGTTGAGCTGGTACCCCACGGCGCGCCTGATCAACCCGGCCACGTATTCATCCGTGCGCATTCCCTCTCCTTCGCCCCATGTCAGGTCCCCCGGGAGGAGAACGAGGAGGGGAAGCGTCCTCTGGAGAAGGGATTCCCTCTCCCGTTCCGCCAGGCATTCGAAGAGCTCTTCATCCACGATGAGGATGCCGCAGTCGCGTGCGCTCGCCGCCGCAAGGATTGCCTCTTTCGCCGTGCTCCTGCCGGCCACCTCCACCGGGACCCCGGCGAGCGGGAAGCCGGCGCCCAGACCCTCGGCCAGCACGGCTCGAACGCTAGACAAGGAGGAGCTCCTGGCGGATGGAGTTTGCCGGGCATTCGAGCGCTCCTGCCGCGGCACAGCGCCCGCAGGTTCACGACCTGGTTGTGCTTTCTCCAGAGGTAGCCGATGGGAACGGAAATGCTCAGGGGGTCCTGGCGATACAGGCGGCAGCCCGCGCGGATCACCATCTCTTCCAGGTATCTCTCCATGACGCCCAGGCTGCGCGACTCCCCGTATGCGAGGATCCCCTTCTCTATGCCCGGGGCGAAATACGATTCGTCAAGGACGCTGAACGCTTCTTCGAGGGTGGCGGACCCGAGGAGGCGTGAGAAAAACCTGGCGTTCAGCCGTCCCTCCGGGATGAGCTCGAATGGCTCGCGCTGATCCTCGTGCCTGATCAGGTCCAGCGCAGCCCTGATGTTCGACAGGTCGATCTGTTCCCCCAGGAGAGCACGAACGATCCGGCGGTCCTCCGCGCCCGATCCTTCAACGGAGAGCGCCCACGTGTAGTATGCCGCATACAGTCTCCTCTGCGGCCCCCGCCTCGCCAGCACCGCGTCATGAAGCTTGAACGCGAAAAGCCAGTTCCAGGTGGCGAGCTTCCGAGCAAGGGAGATGGGATCCGTGGACTGGGAAAGCTCCGCAAGCTGCGCTTCCGTGAAGGCGCCTGCCGGAAGGAGGGCGGCAGAAAGTTCGCGCGGAGTTGCCCTTGCCTCAATTCCCCTCAGCACTGCCAGCACGTTCTGAAGGTCCCAGCGCGCAAGCTGCGTGTCCAGCAGCTGCCGCGCGCCCTCGGGCGCCATTGAGCGGACTCGCGAAAACGAACGGACCAGGTCCCTGCGAAGCGCCAGATCAATGGCCGCCATTCCGGCCTCCTCCGCGAGCGCCTCCCGGAGGGCCGGCCCGAAAGGGGAGGCAAGCAGCGCATCCATGGGCAGCTCTTCGGAGGCGAAGCTCAGCATCTGCTCGAAGAGCTCATTGGGGAGGAGATCCGCTCCCATGGCCCTGACCCGTGCGTTCAGGTAGTCGCACTCACCCATTGAGGCAGCGCGCAACGCGCGTTTCCAGCTGCGTTTCCGCTTTTGCCACGCGGACGGCGAGGCTGTTGTCCACCCTGATCCTCCCGTCCGCGGATGATGCGACCACCGTGCCGGGGCCAAGGTCCATGCCTGTCACCTGGCAGCTCTTCCCCAACGCGCGGAGGATGTCCCTGCACATCTCCTGGTCTTCGCGCGCCACCGAGATCACGGCAGCCCGCGGCACGGCTTCCAGGGCCTCCCTGACGAGCGCCTTCATTGCCTCCGAGTAGCGGGGGGAGCGGACGAGCGAGTCGATCCTCTGGCGCGCAATCTCGAATACGCGCTCGTACGCGCGGCGCATGCCGCGAAGGCGATCCGCCTGGACGTCCATGCGCGCCCGGCCCAGCAGCCGGTCCTCATCCACGTGGGCGCGCTTTTCCATGAGGCGTGAGGCTTCTTCCGTGGCCCTTTGGATCATCACGTCAGCGGCTGCAAGGACCTGGTTTGCCTTGTCCTGCGCCTCCGCGATGATCTTCAGCTTTTCGGCCTCTGCCTCCCGGTCGATCTCTTCGACCAGGGCCTCGGCATCCTGCAGGTCTATCCCCGGTCACAGCGCGAAGATGAGGACGACGGCGACCACGAACCCCAGGATGACCATCGTTTCAGGGATGGCGATGAGAAGGATGATGGTCCCGGCGGTATCCGGCTTCTCCGCGATCGTCCCGCACCCGGCGGCGCCTATCCTGCTCTGGGCTATCGCGGTTCCGAAAGCCGGCAAGCCGATGGCGAGCGCCGCGGCAATCGCTATCAAGGCCCCGGGGATGGTCCTGTCCTTGGGTACCAGGTTTGCCTGGTCCGCGGCGTCAGCCGCCCACGCGGCCCCGGCCCCGATGAAGAGCAGCACCAGCGCTGCCAGGCCGCAGATCACGATCCGTTGCTTTTTCATGCGAGCTCACCTCCGATCTTTCGAAGCGGAGAGAATCTTTTCCCGCCGCTTGCGTAGAACTTCGAAAAAAACTCGACATACTGGAGGCGCAGGCCCTGGATTGCGGGATCAATGATCCCCAGGGCCAGGTTGAGGGCGTGGATCAGGAAGACGACCACGATGGCGAATGCGATATTGGCGATCATTCCGGAGAACAGGTTGGCAAGCAGTCCCAGGACCACGGAAGCCAGGCCAATTGCCATTATCCGCGCGTAGGAAAGGATGTTCCCTATTGTGCTGAGGACCTCCAGGGGCAGGAGGAGACCATGGGAAGGCTTTCGCACCACCTGGTAACCGAGGACCGCGGCAAAGAGGATTGCCATGACAATTGCCGCCTTGGTGAACGGGGGCGGAAGGAACCCCATCATGCGTCCAACGACCAGGAGGAGCAGGAGGATGCCCAGGATCCGCGCAATGCTCCCCCACGCGTCGGCTGCATGGCCCCTTCTCCTGGCGTTGACCACTCCGAGGATAAGGCCAAGGATGATCTGAAAGATCCCAAGGGCGAGGGCCACGTACAAGTAGCCGAGGATCTCGCCTGTCATGTCCGCGCCACCAAGCGCCAGCCGTTCCTGCCACAAAGGCCGCAGCCCGAGTTGACGCCCCAGGGCGCCGAACATCTCTCCGAACACGAAGCCGAAGGCGACCGTGGAGAGAGCGCAGAGGAAAAAGATGACCGAGATCTTCCGCGGCAGCGTCCCTTTCTTTGCCAGCAGAAACAGGGCGGCTGAGCCGGCAAGGAGGATGGCGCCGTACCCGATATCCCCAAGCATGAGCCCGAACACGAGGGGGAAGAAGATGGACAGGGAAATGGTCGGATCGATTGTCCCATACCGGGGGAGCGAGAAGAAGGCCAGGAGGGGCTCGAAGAACCGTGATGGCGGGGGGTTTTCCAGAAGGACGGGCGGAGCTCCCATGTCCTTGCTGCGGAGGGTCCTCTCCACAACCGAGAAACCGAGGGCGGCGTGAAGAAGAGATCCAAGGCGCGTGACCCTGTCCCGCGCCACCCAACCCCTGATGACGAACGTGTAGTCGGTGCGGGCGAACTTCGGGAGACTCTCGTAGCGGGCCAGGAGATTGTCGCACGCGAACTTCATGGCCAGGAGGCACGGACCGTTCTGCTGGTAGAACTCATCCGCCTGTGACTGCAGGGCAAGAAGCTGTTCCTTCAACGTGGAAGACTCCCGAGCGATGCCCGTGAACACTTCCGCAAAGGGCTTGTCTCGGGCGGAGCCGGGGAGCAGCATCTCCGCGACTCCCGCCCGCGCGAGAAAGGTTCGCACGGCGGCGCTGCGCGCGCGGGGGATTCCTATCAGGGCCGCTGTCCTCCCGCGGCTGATCCCTGCGGAGTGGTAGCTGAAGTTCCCTCCTGTCAGGGAGGCAAGCTCCTGGGAGAGCAGGGTCCTGGCAAGCTTGTTCCTGTCCTCGAAAATCACGCCGAGGTGCTCCCGGTCATCCGCAAGCTCTCCGACACGGACAAGCGGTGACAGGGCCCTGACAACTTCCTCGTACGCGGAAAGCAGCTGGAGGTCTTCTCTCATGTTGCTTTCCCGCCGCGCAAATGAACGAACCTTCGCGTGAAGAGACCGGGCGGTTGCGCTCATGGCGGTGACGGGCTGGCCGTCCCATTTCCTGTACTGGTCCACCAGGGCGTGCGAGGATCTGATGCTGCCGAGGACGGCCGGGCGGCACGCGTGACAGCGACTCCTGGAGCACGCGTGAAAGAGACTCACAGTCATCCCTTTCCTCCCGGGCCGCGTCGGAAAGGTGGATGCGGTGCAGCGGCCTCTCCCCGTCACGCGCGGCAAGAGGGATTTCTTCCACGTGGAGCACGCCCGCCTCCTGGATGACCTGCACCGCGCGGTCGAACAGGGGCAGCGGACCCATGATCTCCACAATCGCCATGCGGGCAATCATCCGGGATCTCCCGGCCAGACCTCTCTGACCACCAGCGAGGCGGCCTCCTGGCAGTTTCCCTCCGCCCTTTTCAGGACCTCTTCCGCCTGGGATGCAAGCTCGAAGCGAAGTTTTTCCGCCCGACGATGGCTTTCAGCAAGGATCCCGGCCCGCCGCTGCTCCATGAGCGCTGGCAGCGCTTCCCGTGCCCTGCGCGTTCGCTCCGCGGCTGACTGCTCGGCGTCCATGATTATCTGGCGGGCTTCACGGGAGGCTTTCTCCAGATAGCTCTGGAGCCTGTCTTCCTCCCGGGAGATAGAAGGAACAAGGGATTCTTTTTCTTCGCGGTCGATCACCGGTTTTTTTGGCATTGGCGCACCCTCAAGCCAAACCAGCAGCACGACCCCAGCTGTAACACGTTTTACTCGATGTCAGGTCGCAACAGCGCGCATCAGAATGGTAGCACACGGTTGACCGCACCGCAAGGAAAAAAGCGACTGGCTCTCACCTTTTCAAAGCATCAATGAAAGTCCCTGATTTTTTCGTAACTGGTGATGTAGCGAAGCTCCTGCGCTATTGCCCCGAACCTTCGCTGGTCTCCCGCCGCCTGAAGCTCGAGGACCCGCGAGACCTGGTCCCGTGTCATGGCGCCGATCCGGATAAGGTATTCACCGATTTTCTCTGCCACTTGGAGCCTCCCATGAGGGACCCCCACATGGATGCTCAGCAAGGAGCCTGACTGGTCGACACCCGTGATTGTACCACACCGGGGCGGCAAGTCAATTCAGGGTTGTTGCTTTTTGAAGGCGTCCTTGAGCTTCTCTCGAAGGCCCTCCGCCGCCTTGCCGACGGTGTCCCCGGCCTCCCGGGCAGCCTTCACCAGTGGATCCTCGCTCGCCTGGACCTTCGACTTGTAGTACTGGAAACCGTCCTTGACGTCCTCCTTTGTGTTGTCCTGCGTCATATCACGCCGTGGATAGTTGCCATCCAAGATGGCCTGGTACTGCCCGGAGGAGGCCCACGTCCTGAGCTCCTGGAGCCTGACCACGGGGAAGGGGTGGGTCTGGCCCATGGTGTTCAGCATCTTGAAGAAGCTGTCCATGACGCTTTTCTGATCTTCGTATTCCCGGGCCTGGAGGAAGAAATCATTGACATTCATCTGGGACAGATCATCTCCTCCGGCCATCTTCATGAGGAGGCTGTAGTTTTCCGTCTCGCTTTGCAGCGCAAGGAGGGCCGCGCGGTCCGCGCTGAGCTCGCTCTTCCTGTCCCATTCCTTGAGGGCAGCGAGGATGGCCTGAACGAGGATCCGGGGGATGGGCAGGGCGCTGAAGGAAACGGTGAGCAGCACCCAGAGCACGGTCTTGTAGATGCTGTGGCCGCACATGATGTGCCCCGCTTCGTGCGCCAGGACGCAGTACAGCTCATCATCGCTCAGCGCCTTGAGGACCGAGCTGTTGAGAACGATAAATGGCGCGCGCACCCCGATTGCGCCGGCATTGAAGAAGGGGTTGTTCGCGATGAAGACATCAGGAGTCGTCGGCCAGTCCATGACATCGATCACCCTGTCCAGCAGGACCTTCACCCGGTGGAACTGCGCCTGGGTCACCTTGACGCAGCAGGAAATGTGGAGCAGGCGGATGGACCGCTCCATCGTTCCTCCGAACAGCATCTTCAACAGCTCATCCAGGCCCTTGACCTGCTTGAGCGCGCTGAGGGCCGCCTTGTCCGCGGGATGCTCCCATGCCGAGGGGCTGATGCCGGAGAGCTTTCGCGCACGTTGTGCGAGCATGTGGCGCCTCCTGGCCCCAGTCTAGCGCGGCCCCGGGCGCTGTCAAGCTCTATCCCTTGAGACCGCTCAGCGTCATGGACTGGATAAAGAATCGCTGTGAGAAGGCGAAGACGAGCATGATGGGCAGTGAGCTGAGGACCGCCGCGGCCATGACCAGGGGATAGTCAGTGCTGTAGTAGCCCTGCATGTACGCCACGGCAAGGGTGAGGGTGCGCAGGCGCTCGGAATTGATGACGACAAGGGGCCAGAAGTAGCTGTTCCACGAGCCCACGAAAGTGAAAATCAGGAGGGCGGCCATGACAGGCATTGCAAGGGGCATGACGATGCGGGCGAACAGGATGAGCTCGTGCGCGCCATCTATCCGTCCCGCATCGAGCAGGTCCCCGGGAATTTCGTTGATGGTCTGGCGAAGGAGGAACACGCCAAAGGCACCGAGAAGGCCGGGGATGATGACCGCGCCGTACGTATTCAGAAGCCCCAGCGCGCGCATCATGATGTAGAGAGGGATCATGATCAGCTCGAAGGGCAGCAGCATGGTTCCCAGGATGAAGACAAACACGGCGTTCTTGCCGGCGAAGGAGTACTTCGATGAGAGGGCGAAGCCGGTGAGCGTGGCGAAGAAGACGCTGGACAGGGAAACCACGACGGATATGACGATGCTGTTCATGTAGTAGCGCGCAAAGGGCTGCTCCAGGACGAGCCTTCCGTAGGCCTCCGCGTTTGCCTGGTGCGGCAGCCAATGGATGGGCACGGCGAAGAACTCCGTGTGCCTCATGAACGAAGAGGATACCATCCAGAGCAGGGGGACCAGCACCGCGATCCCCAGCGCCAGGATGAGCGCATAGCGGAGCACGCGGAGCAGCACGCCCGTGAGCCTTTCCATCCCGTTCAGTCTCTCCCGGCCGGAACAGCCGGAACTGCAGCACCGTCACGAGCACGATCGCCGCGCACATGATGAGGGAAGCAGCCGCGGCCCTGCCCATGCGAAGGAACTTGAAAGCGGTTTCATAGATGAACAGGGTCAGGACGTATGTTGCCCGCGCCGGACCCCCGGCCGTCATCACCTGGAAGGGATCGAACTCCTTGATCGCCCCAATGAAGTTTACCGTGGCGATGAACAGGCTCGTGGAGCGCATCAGCGGGAACGTGACCGAACGGAAACGCTGGATTGCGTTTGCCCCGTCCATGTCAGCGGCTTCATAATACGTCTCCGGGATGGCGTTCAGGCCCGTCAGGAAAAGGACCACGTAGAAGCCGAACGACTTCCAGAAGGCGGTGGCGATGATGCCCCAAAGCGCCGTGCCAGGATACGTGAGCACGTTTACCGGATAGGAGAGTCCCACGAGGCCCAGCAGGAACCCGATGGGGCCCGGGGAGAGATAGAAGATCTTCCAGATGGCCGACACGACCACCCAGGGAAGAATGACGGGCAGGAAGAACACGGCACGTCCGATGCCAAGCACGGGGCGGGAGCGGAAGAGAAGCAGGGCCACCAGGAAGGGCAGGACGTAGTTCGCCACCCCGATGACGACGACATAGATTGCCGTCACCTTCACCGAGCCCAGGAAGATGCCCTGTTGGAACAGCGTTGCGTAATTGTGCAGGCCGCTCCACACGGGCGGCGTGAAGAGATTGTAGTCGGTGAAAGAGATGCCGATTGTGCGGACGGTGGGATAGATGAAAATCCCGATGAAATAGGCCAGGCCGGGGATCACGAAGATCAATCCCCACACGTCCCAGGGGCGTTTGAACAGCCTGGCCCGTCCTGAGGTCACCGGCTCTTACCTTGAAAGAGCCTCGTTGATCTGCTGAGCCGCCTTGTCGAGGATGCCCTGCACGTCATCATCCGTGGTCAGCGTTGCCTGCCACGCCGCGAAGATGGCGGAGCCGATCTCGTTGTACCGGGGATGCGCAAAGAGAAGGTCGGCGTCCTTCGCCAGGGTCAGGAACCGCGAGACATCCGCGTTGGATCCGGCCATGTCCATCATGGCCTTTGTCGGCAGCAGGTATCCCACTTCGTTGTACCAGCCAACCGCCTGCGCGCCCGTGGTCATCCAGTTGACGAACCGCCACGCCTCGGTGGGGCTCTTTGTCTGCTTGTTGACGCACCACACGAGCGCCTGGATGGGAGCATGGACCCGGTCAGCGCCGGGCGCCTTGGGATAGGGAACGACCACGAAATTGTCGGGAGAGAACCGGGCGTCTCCCTTTGCGCTGTCCTTGAGCAAGGGCATGGTCCACGTGGATCCCACGTACATCGCCACGTCGCCCACGGAGAAGCGCGCCCAGACGTCCTCGGGGACCTTGACCGGGGCGTTGTTCTGGGCCCTCGCGAGCGCGCGGAAGTAGCTGAACGTCTTCACCCCGCCGGCCTGGTTGATGGCAGCAGTCTTTCCCGAGCTGTCCAGGATGGCGCCCCCGTTCTGGATGAGGAGCGGCTGGATGGGAATCAAGGTCCAGTCCGCGTTCCAGAGGGGCTCATACATGCCGGTCTGGACGAGCTTGTCCCCGTCGAAAATGGTGAGCTTTTTCGCCAGGGACTGCAGATCATCCCACGTGCGCGGATAGTCCCTGGTCGCATCCAGCCCTGCCCGCTTGAAGGCCAGCTTGTTCAGCATGAGCCCGAAGATGTTGAACTCGCGGTACAGGCCGTAGAGCTTTCCGTTGTAGTACAGCTTGTCGATGATGCCCGGCACGTATTGCGCCTTGAACGCCTCCGCGGATGAGAAGCCCATGCTGGAAAGGATCTGGGGGGTGATCTCCTGGAGCTGGCCCAGCCCCGCGAAGGTGTACATGTCGCTGAAGCTTGCCGTATTGAAGATATCGGGACCGCCCCCGGATGCAAGGGCGGCAAGGAGCTTGTTCTCGTAGGTGTCGTTGTCCGCCGCGGGCTCATAGGAGAGCGTGAAGTTGGGATGGTCTTTCTGGAATTGCAGAACGAGCTTCTGCAGATACGCGTTTGCAGGCGCGTGCGTATGAGTCCAGATGGTGAGCGATACGGGAGCGGTGGAAGCCATGGCGCCCGTCGGCTCTTTGGAGCCTCCCGCCCACAGAGACCCGGCAAGAAGCAGGGCCGAAGCGCCTGCCAGAACGAAAGTGCGAACAGGATTCATGACCGTACCTCCGTTAACGTACACAATGTCACGCCTGGCAGCTGCATCGTCAAACACAGTTTTTCTTCGTATTTTCGTTAACGATTACGGAGACCAGGTGGCGCTGACGATAAAGGACATCGGGCGGCTCTGCGGGGTGTCGATCGGAACCGTGGATCGGGCGCTCAATGGCCGCCCTGGCGTGAATGCCGAGACCAAGGCCAGGGTGCTGGCCGTGGCCCGCCAGGTCGGCTACCGCCCCCATCTCCCGGCGAGGAGCCTCGTTACCGGCAAGACCATGACCGTCGGCGTGGTGGTCTTCAACCTCCGCAACTATTTCTTCAGCCAGCTTATCACCTCGATCGACAGGTTCCTTCGCGGCCATGACTACTCCGTGTACCCGGCCTTCACGGAACGTGACCTCGACAACGAACGCGAGTGCCTGACGCGCCTGTGCTCGATGAATGTCGACGGGATCGTGCTTTTCCCCGTGGGCAGGGGGGCGGAGTACGAAAGGTTCCTGCGGTCGCTGGGAGCGCCCATAGTCAGCGTCGGAAACCGCATCTCGAAAGCGTGGCCGTTCGCCGGGATTGACGACCAGAGCGCGGAGATGGACGCGGTGAAGTTCATTGCGGATAAGGGATACGAAGAGGCGGTCTTCGTGGGGCCGCCGCTGTCCGACGGGGCCCGGCAGAACGTGTACGAGGTGGAACAGCGCTACCTCGGTTTCTCGCAGGGCGCGCGGGAGCACCTGCGGGCGGGGAGGCCGCGGCTGGTGCAGTCAGCGGGCTACCTGGAAGAGGCGGCAGAGCTTGCCCGGCAGGCCACGAGAAGGACCGCGTTTCTCTGCAGCAGCGACATCTATGCCCTTCGCGTGCTCAAGGCGTTCCGCGAGCGGGGCATCGGGGTCCCCGAAGATGCCCGGGCTCATGGGCTTTGACAACATCGACGTGCTGGAGTTCATCCGGCCGCGCCTTGCAACCGTGGATTACCACATCGCCGGCATCGGGGAGGCCGCGGCAACCACGCTCCTTGCGCTGATGCGGGCAGAGGAGGAGGCGCAACGCAGGGTGTCCCTCATCACGCACGCCATCGTGCCGGGGGAATCAGTGTGAAACCGGTGAGAGTTGCCGTCGTCGGGACCTTCGCCGTCGGAGTCACGCTTCGCTCCTCCCGGCTGCCGGCGTTCGGAGAGACGCTCCATGCGGAAGGGCTTGCCGTGGGCTACGGCGGGAAAGGGTCCAACCAGGCCGTGGCGTGCGCCCGGCTCGGAGCGGAGGTGGAGCTCGCAACCTGCGTCGGGCCGGACGCCTTCGGTGAAGGGGCTCGCGCTCTCTACAGGAATGAAGGTGTCGGGACCCGGTGGACAAAGACGGGCAGCCTGCCGACGGGTCTCGGCGTCATCGTTGTGGAGCCCGGGGGCAGGAACGCCATTCTCGTCGACATAGGGGCAAACCGCGAGATGGATGAGCGCTTCGTGGATGAGCGAGCCGCGCTGCTCGACGGGGCGGACGTCCTCCTCACCGTCACCGAGGCGCCCCTTGTCGCCGTGAGAAGGTCCATTGAGCTTGCGTATTCCCGCGGCATCCCGACCGTTCTCAACCCCGCCCCGGCCGTGCCCCTGGATCAATCTCTTCTTTTCAAGGTCACGGTGCTGACGCCGAACGCCAGCGAGGTCGCCGCCCTCACCGGCAGGGAGGCGCGCTCACTGGATTCTGCCGCTGCCGCCGCCCGGGAGCTCCTGCGCCGGGGAGCGCGCAACGTGGTCGTGACCCTGGGAGAGGACGGGGCCGTTGCGTGCAGCGCGGAAGGGACCGTGCACGTGCCTGCCATCGCGGTGCGCGTGGTCGACACCACCGGCGCCGGGGATGCGTTTTCCGCGGGGCTGACGGTCGCCATGGCTGAAGGCAGGTCCCTTGTGGATGCGGTGAAGTTCGCCGTGCGCTGCGGCTCCTTTGCCTGCATGGCAGCTCAAGTGATTCCATCCCTGCCGCGCAGGGCTGATGTGGAGAGAAGCGTATGAACGACTCAGAGATGGCCGCCAGGCTCCAGTACACCCTCGTGGATCCCTCCGCTTCCCGGGCGGATTTCACCCGTCATGTGGAGGCATGCGCGGAATACCGGTTTCACGCTGCCATGGTCCCGATGTGCTGGGTCCCCCTGGCGCGGACCATTCTCCAGGGCACGGGCGTGCGCGTCGCCACTTTCTTCGGCATCGGCATGGGCCACGAGAGTCTCGCGGCCAAATGCATGCTCCTTCGCGAATGCTGGGCGCTCGGGGCGGACGAGGTGGATTACCAGCCCAACATGAGCTTCTTCCTGAGCGGAATGGAAGAGCAGTTCGCCGAAGAGGGGCGCACCCTTGCGCGCATGAGCGAGGGAAGGCCCATCAAGGCGATGCTCGAGCTTGGCTACCTTGCGGACAGGGCATCGAAGGTGCGCGCGGCGCGTATGCTGGCGGATTCCGGCGTTCCCTGGGTCAAGAACTCGAGCGGAGTGGGGGAGAAGTCGGAACCGGCGACGGTTGAGAACATCAGCCTGCTGAAAGAAGCGGTGGCCGGCAAGGCCCACGTGAAGGGTTCGGGCAAGATCAGGACCCGCCAGCAGGCGGAGGCCCTGCTGGCCGCCGGCGCCGAGCTCCTGGGCACCAGCGCGGGACCGCAGATTGTCGGCGTCCGGGGGAAAGATCAACCGGGGCACCCAGGGAGCGGGCAGTACTAGATGGAGGCGGAGGCAGACCTCATCCTGGAGCGCCTGAACCGGGACTTCCCCGGCCTGGTCCCGCAGAGCGGCCAGCAGTGGGTGCAGTACCTGCTGGACTGGCGGCAGGTTATGGAGGACGAAACTGGTGTCGTCAGGCGCCGGCTGCAGGAGGAGCGGCGCCGGCTGCGCTTCGAGCTTGGGATCTCGCAGGAGCTCGTGGCGGGGACGGGCCGCGCGTGGGACAGAGGGATCGCGCTGGAGCACTTCTGGTTCCTCTACGAGAAGGACTACTACGATCCGGAGGCGCAGGCCTTTCGCGCGCAGAAGCTCGCTGATCACGTGCGGCAGGATTTCGGGACAGTCGATGCCATCTGCCTGTGGCAGGGCTACCCTCGGCTGGGGCTGGATCATCGAAACCAGTTCGACTACCTCCGGGATCTACCCGGCGGCGTGACGGGGCTGCGGACCACCGTCTCCGTCTTGCAGGCAGCAGGGATGCGCTGCTTTCTCGCATACAACCCGTGGGACACCGGGACAAGGCGGGAGCCAAAGTCGGATGCCGAGACCCTTGCAGATATCCTGCGCGCCACCGGGGCGGACGGAGTTTTCCTTGACACTCTTTCAGGGGCGGATGCTTCTCTCCGGGAGACACTCCGCGCGGCAAGACCCGAAATCGCTGTCTGCCCCGAGCTTATCCCGTCCCTCGGGGACCTTTCCCGGTTGACCGGAGGCTGGCAGCAGTTCGCCCATCCCTCTCCTCCGTCTGTGCTTGCCCACCGGTGGCTGGACCCCGGGTTCTGCCTGCGATACGTGGACCGCTACGCGCGGTCACGCCGGGAACAGGTCAAGACAGCCTTCTTTCACGGGACCGGCCACGTGGTCTGGGAGAACGTGTTCGGGTGGTGGAACCCCTGGTCGGGTGAGGACAGGCTCCTGCTGAAGCGGACCACGGCGCTGCTTCGCGAGCTCTCGGACTTCTTCCGCGATCCGGAGTGGGAGCCGTACGTGCCGACGCGCCGCGCCGGCGTCTACGCCATGGAATGGCATCACGAAGGCTCCGTGCTGTTCACACTCTACAACTCCAACCATGATCGATCTGAAACCGCCGCGCTCAGGCTTCCGCCCGGGGCTGCGGGAGACGCTGTCGACCTTTGGAGCCTGAAGGAGCTGGAGAAGGGAACAGAGGCTGGGACAATCACTTGCGACCTGGAGCCCGGGGCCATCGGATGCGTCCTGATCGGTCCAGGGAGGCGACCCTCGCCACTGTCCATGCCCTTCCCTGTGCCCGAAGACAGGCGGGAAGAGCGCCGACACAGGCAGGTCACCCTTGATGCGTACAAGCCCCGGCCTCCGCAAGCCGCCTCTCGTCGGGCGGCTCGCGGACAGAGGGACATGGTCAGAGTCCAGGGTTGCCGCTACGTGATGAGCGTCCATCGGGCGTGCAACGCTGTCATGGAGGGCGGGTCCTACGGCGACATCTCTCACCCGACGGCCAAGGGCGTGCCTGACCAATGCTTCTGGCTTGCCACATACTGGATGGACCGTACGCCCGTCACGAAGGCCGCGTTCGCCGTCTTTCTGCGGCGCGCCCGGTTTGCCCCTGCTTCTCTTCCCGGCTTTCTTCGGGACTGGTCCAGGCCGTCGGGATCGGAAAGCCGGCCGTTTCTCTGGAGCCCACCTGCCGGCCACGGGGACCACCCGGTTGTGTGGGTCTCCCTTGAGGACGCGCGCGCGTATGCGCACTGGGCCGGGGCGCGCCTTCCCACAGAGGCGGAATGGCAGCTTGCGGCGGAAGGCCCGGATGGCAGGCGCTGGCCCTGGGGGGACGAGTATGATCCTTCCCTGTGCAACGGGGACTCGGCGGGAACCACGGACGTGCGCGCGTATCCCGGGGGGGCAAGCGCCGTCGGCTGCCTGGACATGTGCGGAAACGTGTGGGAGTGGACGGAAAGCGAGCGTGACGACGGCCACATGCGCTACGCGATGGTGCGCGGCGGCTCCTGGCTGCGCGTCAGCGGAAGCATCTGGTACACGGCAAGCGGCCCTCAGCCCTGCGACGTTCATGAGAAAGTTCCCCTGCTGGGGGCAGGACTGGACAGGCTGGCAACCGTCGGCTTCCGCTGCGTGACCTGATTCGCTATGCTCGACCATCATGAGCACGGGAGAAAAGTTCACCGTCGGCCTCGTGCAGATGACGCTGGTCCCGGACCTCGACCAGAACCTGCGCCGGGCCATCCAGCTGGCAGAAGGAGCAGCGAAAGATGGGGCTCGCATCGTCTGCCTGCCCGAGCTCTTTCGGTCACAGTATTTCTGCCAGCGGGAGGACGCGGCGTCCTTCGACCTTGCGGAGGCCGTTCCCGGCCCGTCCACGGCGGCCCTCGCGCCCGTTGCGCGGGACAGAAGGATCACGCTGATCGTGCCCGTATTCGAGCGCCGAGCCCCGGGCCTGTATCACAACACCGCTGCCGTGATCGGACCGGACGGAAAGCTCGCTGGGCTGTATCGGAAGATGCACATCCCCGACGACCCGGGATATTACGAAAAGTTCTATTTCACACCGGGAGATCTGGGATACCGCGCTTTCGACACGGATGTGGGGCGCATCGGCACGCTGATCTGCTGGGACCAGTGGTATCCCGAGGCTGCCAGGCTCACCGCTCTGCGCGGGGCCGGCATCCTCTTCTATCCCACCGCCATTGGCTGGCATCCGCGGGAAAAAGCCGAGCTTGGCGCCGCTCAGCGCGACGCCTGGATGACGATCCAGAGGAGCCACGCAATTGCGAACGGGGTGTACGTTGCCGCAGTCAATCGCGCGGGGCTGGAAAGACCCCGCGGAGGGGGACGGGATCGAGTTCTGGGGCAGCACGTTTCTCTGTGACCCTTTCGGCGTGGTGACAGCCCAGGGCAGTACGGGCCGGGAAGAAGTGGTCCTGGGAGAGGTCGATCCATCCCGCATCGAAGAGGTCCGCCGCGGGTGGCCATTCCTTCGCGACCGGAGGATCGATTCCTACGCCGACCTGGACAAGCGGTTCATCGAGGGACCATGAGCGGGACGCCAGCCTCCTCGGGGCTTTCGCCCCTGCAGGGTTTTCGCATGCCGGCGGAATGGGAGCCGCATGAAGCGACCTGGCTCGCGTGGCCCCATCACCGGGCGGACTGGCCGCGGAAGTTTGCTCCCATTCCGTGGGTGTTCGGGGAGATCGTCCGAAAAACCGCTGCAAGCGAGAAAGTGCGCATCCTGGTCAGCTCGGCCCGCCACGAGAAGGAGGCGAGGCTCCTCCTTTCGCGGATCGGAGTGGGGGAGCCGGGCGCCACCGCGAACAGCGTGCAGTTTTTCAGGATCCCCACCAATCGCGCGTGGGCCCGGGACTTCGGGCCCATCCACGTCCGGCGCCAGGAGCCGCCCTCCGAGCTTGCCGTGGCGGGCTTCCGCTTCAACGCGTGGGCCCGGTATCCCGACTACGACAGGGATTGCCGGGTGGCGGAAAGGATCGCAGGCGCAATGAAGCGCCCGTACCACCGCGTGCGCTGCAAAGGGAAGGACGTCGTGCTGGAGGGAGGAAGCATCGACGTGAACGGAAAAGGAAGCCTGCTGACGACAGAGGAATGCCTCCTGGACCGGGAGGTGCAGGCCCGAAATCCCCTCCTGGAGCGGGAGGACATCGAGGCTGCTCTGAAGAGCTCCCTTGGAGTTTCCCATATTCTCTGGCTTGGACACGGGATTGCGGGAGATGACACGCACGGCCACGTGGATGACCTGTGCAGGTTCGTGGCGCCGAAAACGGTGGTGCTTTGCAGGGAGCGCAATCCTCGCGACACGAACTACCGGGCCCTGGAGGAAAACCGGGAAAGGCTCGAGGGATACCGGCTGGAGGATGGCTCCCGGATAGAGGTGATATTCCTCCCCATGCCGGAGCCGCTTTTCATGGACGGCAGGCGCCTGCCGGCGAGCTACGCCAACTTCTACATAACGAACAGAGTCGTCATTGTTCCGACGTTCAACGATCCGAACGACCGAGCCGCGCTCGGCATCCTTGCTGATCTCTTCAAGGATCACACCGTTGTGGGGATCCACGCCGTGGATCTCGTGTGGGGCCGCGGGACGCTCCACTGCCTCACCCAGCAGGAGCCGCGCGCCTGAGCCTGCTATTGCAACGGCAGGAGCCCCAGGTTCTTTCCGATCATGCGGTCCACAAAGCGCTTCGGGAGCCGCCGCGACATCCAGAGCAGCGGGTTGCCCTGGCCAATCACGTAACGAACCTTCGGGTTGCGGTCAGTCAGCGCTCGAAGGACAACGGCCCCAACCCGCTCCGGCGGCGAGCCCTTGCGTCCGAAGCTGACCATGCCCTGCCTGAGCTTCATCATGGGGCCCAGGTAGGGAGATTCCGCGTACGGGGAGAGATCGATGGCGTCCGCCTTGTCCCACATCGTGCTTGCGACGCTTCCCGGATCCAGGGTGATCACGTCAACGCCGTACAGCATGCACTCCCGCCGCAGGCTTTCCGACAGGCCCTCCACCCCGTGCTTCGAGGCCGCATAGGGGCCCAGGAACGGGAGCGCAAACGTGCCGGCAATCGAGCTGATGTTGACGATCCGCGCAGGAGCGCCCGAGCCGTCTGATGCTTTGCGAAGAAGCGGGAAAAAGGCCTGCGTTACCGTCAGGACGCTGACGAGGTTCACCTCCAGTTGCCGCCGCAGCTCTGAAACAGGCATCTCCAGGAGAGGTCCAGGCACGGCAATGCCGGCGTTGTTGACCAGCCCGGCAAGCCGTTCGCCCTTCAGCGCCGCGCGCGTTTCTTCCGCGGCCCGCTTCACCGCATCCGCGTCAGTGACGTCGAACAGGAGGGGCGTGAGCTCCGCGCCGAGCTCCGCGGAAAGCCTCTTCGCGTCCTCTGGCCGGCGCACACTCCCGAAAACCCGAAAGCCGCGCGCCAGGAGCACGCGGGCGGTCCCGTTGCCGATGCCGCTGGAAACACCGGTCACGACGACAGGTCCGTTCATCTCATTCCTCCAGTTCTCCGTAGTGAACCTTCATGCACTGGGGGCAGACCGTGTGGCTGAAGAGGGCTTCCGAGTGCCTCCCCACGTATGCCTCCACGGGCAGCCATGCGCCTGTCGGGTCTCTGATCTTCTTGCAGTGGCTGCATATGGGCAGCAGGCCTGACAGCGTCTTCACCTCCTGCCGCGCGGCCGCGAGGTCCTTCTGGAGCCGCTGCGAGTTTGCGATGATGAGCCCTGACGCAAGCAGGAAGTTCGTCGAGAATGCGGCCAGCACTGTCAGCCGCTGGAGGATGCCGGCGGTCATGAGGGACTGGCCGGGTTCCCCCGCAAAGAGCGCGAGCACGCCGCGAAGGGTGAACCATGAAGCGACGACGGCATATGTCGCGCCCAGGATGGAGCTCCGGCGCCCGACGACAGATGGAAAACCGCGGATCACGGTGGCAAACGATCGCCAGGCCACAAAAGCAACTGCCGCCGAGTACGTGATGATCCGCGCATTGAGATCGGGCCATGCCCACAGGAAGAGACTGAGCGCGCCCGCGGCCACGGCGAGAGTCCCCGCATCCAGCCAGGTCTTTTGCGGGCGCCCGGTGAAAGAGCTCAAGCCGCGCATCAGGAGGACGTAGGCCCCGACGCCCACCACGTTGGCCACCACGACTCCAAACACGTCGGGGATGACGCCCTGCAGGCCGAGCAGGGACAGGCCGGCGCAGCCGGCCAGGGACCCGACGGCCCACGTAACGATTCCCGGATATACCTTCTGCACTCTCACCAGGTACACGAGAGACGCCGCGATGAAAGCGCCCTGCGCTCCCGTCATCGTGATCAGTGTCCTCATGTCGAGATAGGTGATGATCACTCCCCCCTATAGTCCAAGGCGTCCGCGAAGTCAATCCGTCCCTGAAACAGACCGATACTGCTTGTGGAGCTCCCGCATGACGATTCGACGTTCTTTCCCCCTTGCCCTTCTTCTCGTTCCCGCTTTTCTTTCAGCCCAGGTCCTTCGTGTCGCCTCCTACAACGTTGCGGGGCTTGGCGAGCAACGCAAGGACTACGCGGCCCTTGCAAAGGTGATCAACAACTTCGACGTCGTCGCGGCCGAAGAAGTCATGAATGCCGGCGGGCTGGAAAAGGTGCTCAGCCTGCTTGCCGACGGGTGGGAGGGGGCAATCAGCAAGCATTCGGGGTTCTTCGGGTTCTTCTATAACGAACGAGTCGAGCTGTACAAGATGCTGGGCGAATACCCCGGAGCCGGGCAGTTTTCCCGCCCGCCATGCGGAGCGAACTTCAGGGTGAAAGGCTCCCCATTTTCGTTCAATCTCGTTGCGTGTCACATAGATTCGGCGCAGGGCGCCGGGGCTCGAAACGCCGAGATCGACCGGCTGGGCGACGTGTATCGTTATTTCGAGAAGCTCACCGGCAATCATGGCATGACGATCATGGCGGGAGATTTCGGGGAGGACCGGATCCCCTCGTTCCGATCGCTCACCGCGCTGGGGGGGCAGCAGGTGCTTCCCGACAAGGCGACGACAATGGGCAAGAACGGGCTCGGCCGTGACGAGGATCATATCTTCGTCAGCGCCGCCCTGCGGCCCCGGGTCCAGAAGGCGGACGTCCTCTACTGGACGCGCGACTTCGAGGGCTCGCGCGCCACGGTCTCGAATCATTTTCCCGTCTATCTCGTGCTCAAGGCGGGCAGGTAAGCCGTCCGCATGCCGTTCGTCGAGCCCATCGGGTACGTTCGAAACAATCGTCGAAGCCTGGACGATGACTACTGGGGCGGCCTGGAATCCGTCATCGAGCTGGTGGACACCATGGACCCGGACGCCTTGCTCGGCCTGGAACAGTTCTCCCATGCCGAGGTGATCTACTATTTCCACCTCGTCGAGGACCCCAGGATCACCCTCGGGGCGCGCCGTCCCCGGGGCAACCCGCTATGGCCACTGGTTGGAATTTTCGCTCAGCGGGCGAAGAACCGCCCGAACAGGATCGGCCTCACCACCGTCTCCATCCGCGGGCGCGAAGGCAGGCGGCTGCGCGTGGCTGACCTGGATGCCGTTGACGGCACGCCTGTGCTCGACATCAAGCCCGTCATGGCGGAGTTCCTGCCCCGCGGCAACGTGCGCCAGCCCCCATGGTCCCGTGAGCTGATGGAGGCCTACTGGCTGCCGGAAGAGAAGCGCCCGTCCGGCGGGCGCTGATCACGCCGACAAGCCTTCCTGGCACGCCGGCTTGCCGCCGTAGAGTCCGAGGGATTGGATCTCCGCAAAGGTCGCATAGGGAACGGAGGTCACCGCTTCCGTCAGCTCCCCTGCGCACAGGGCATGTCTGGCGGCGGTGGATGAGCACATGAGCGGCACTGCGGGAAGGGTGTGGACGTCGAGGAAGGTTTCAATCCTCCCTGGACCATCCCCCTGGCCGAAGCGATCGATGAAGACCGCCGACACCGTGTGCCCGGAAGCGCTGGTCTCCAGAAGCCTGCGGGACAGTCCCTCGAGCTTCTCGATGGTGTCCGGCTCCCCCCTCTGATTGCGGCGCCTGTAGTGATCCGAGCCGGCGACGTAGAAGGCATGCACGCGTTGACGCGGGTTGAGCGCCAGAAGCCGGCCCAGGTTTGTCTCCCCATCGAGGCCACTCCCGAGGGCAATTGGCGAGTACTCGAAAAAGGGCTCGAACGCATCGATGACGGTGCGTGCGAGCCTGTGACGGATTTCCTGCTGCAGCATGAAAGGTTTGCGGGGATCCTCGCCCGCGATCACGAAGATCACCCGGTCCAGCTGCATGAGGACAAGAGCGGTCAGTCCGACCAGGATGTGTCCCCAGTGGAGGGGATTGGCGGCCAGGGCGTACACGCCGATTTGCAGAGTGTCCGGGCTTTCCTGCGCCGGCGGGTGCGTCTCTCCAAGGCGAAGGCGCCATGGCGGCCGAGTCCTTCCGGCAAGGACCATTTCAGCAAGCGCGTCGGTCCACCGCATCGCGCAGGCGGCAATTGCATGCAGGCAGGCGTGGCGCGCCTGGTCCGACGCCAGCTGCGCCATTCCCTGGATCTGGATACTGGTGAAGCGTCGAATGCGCCGGATCCCGTCATCCAGCACAAAGGGCCGCATGGAAGCGTCATTTCGCATGGCCGCTGCCCTCCTGCTTGGTATATACCGACCATGCCTGGTGTGAGTTGCTGTCTATGAGTCTCAGGCTTTCTTTCGCAGGAGGATGGATCGACTGATCGGGATCCGGGGACGGCTCTCGACACTGAGGCCCGCTGCCAGGGCCGCGTCCAGCTCCCGCTGGAAGAACTCCTCTGCCACGTGCCAGGACGGCTCGGAGAAGAGGAGGCGTCCGCCCGGCGAAAGGGCCGCCGAGATTTCGCTGAAGAACCTTCCCGCGTCGGGGACCTCGTGGACCATGGCGAAGGCAAGCGCGAACCCCACCTTGCCCGCGAGGTCACTCACGCCCAGGGTGTTCCCGCGCACCGCGCGCAGGTCAAGTCGATCCAGGAGCCCTGCCCTGACTGCCCTTCGCCGGAGGGTCTCCAGCATTTTCGGCTGAACGTCCACGGCAACCACGCGCCCCGTGGGGCCCACCAGCCGGGCAAGGTCCAGGGTGAAGAATCCCATGCCGGGCCCTGGCTCCAGGACGGTCATCCCCTCCGCCACCAGGTTTGCAAGCAGTGACCCGGGGGCGTAGAGCAGCCTTCGCAGAGGGTTGAATGCGAGGAAGCGGCCGATCCATGGAGGACAAAGGTGATCGGCCGCGTGACGGGGCGTTGGAGAGAGAGACACTACCCGAGAGTGAAGGGCGGGTACACGTCAGTGACGAGGAGGAACGCGTACGCGCTGACGCGCAGGCTCCACTGCGCCACCCCGACCACGTAGTTGAAGAGGCCCCGGGGATACCTGCCGGTGAAAAGGATTGCAAACCAGGCGATGATCACCGCGCCTACGGCGCCAAGGAACAGGAAGAACAGGACCACGTAGTGCGGAATGGCAAGGAACCATTTGACCAGCGGCAAGCCCGCCTTGAGGTCCTTTGTCACGTCGGGATACGGAATCTCCGCGTGCACCGCCTGCTCCTGGTCCGTGGAGGGACAGGCATCCGTGAGGAGGGCAAGGTAGGCGCCGACCCTCAGGCTGAAGCGCGTCAGGTTGACGTTCCAATCGAACCACCAGCGCGGATACTTCCACCGGAAAAGGATCATCAGGACAGTGGGGAGGAAAAGGATCCCGCCTGCAAGGAACGGAAACGTGGAAGCCTGGTGGTGGGAGTCCCAGCCGGGGCCGCTCACGAGAGCCAGGACGATCAGGATGGGGACGATGAGAATGACCCGGAAGACCGAGGTCAGCCTGTTCAGCTCGCGATCAGGATAGTCGATGCGAAGGGAGACCGGAAAGGCCGCGGAAGCGTTCTTGTCGGACATCTGATTCTCCTCTGGAGAAGACTTTCCCTGACTCTAACCCTGCACGATGGTGCCGTCAATATTTAGACATCGCCGGGTCCACTTCATCCGCCCACGCGTTGATCCCGCCGACGAGGTTCTTCAGCTTTCGAAACCCGACGGAGCGGAGGAACTCCACCGCCTTGGCGCTGCGGCCGCCCACGCGGCAGTGCACCACCATCTGGCGGGCGGTATCGAGCTCCGCCACGCGTTCGGCAAGCTCTCCCAGCGGGATGAGGATGCTGCCCGGTATCCGTGAGATCTGCGACCTCCTCGGGGTTGCGGACGTCCAGGATGACGATGTCCTCGTTGCGGCTGAGCCTCTCTTTCAGCTCACGGGGCCGGATCTCCCATTCGTCACCCAGGCTCTTGGCCTCCATTTCCTCTCCGCGGATCCCGCAGAACTGCTCGTAGTCGATCAGTTTCGTCACGGTGGGATGCGTGCCGCAGACAGGGCAGTCGGGGTCCTTTCTGAGCCTGAGCTCCCGGAAGCGCATCTTCATGGCATCGACAACGAGCAGCCGGCCGGCAAGGGATTCGCCCCTGCCCAGGATGAGCTTCACGGCCTCGGTGGCCTGGATGGTGCCGATGATTCCCGGGCAGCACGCCCAGGACGCCGCCTTCCGCGCAGCTGGGAACGAGGCCCGGCGGGCGGCGGCTCGGGGTACACGCACCGGTAGCACGGCCCCTCAGGCAGGCAGAACACGGATGCCTGCCCGTCGAAACGGAAGATGCTTCCGTAGACGTTCGGGATCCCGAGCATCACGCAGGCATCGTTGACCAGGTAGCGGGTCGGGAAATTGTCGGTGCCGTCCACCACCAGGTCGTAACCCTCCATGATCTGCAGGGCGTTCTCTGAGGTGAGCCGTCGCTTCGTGCGTCATGACCTGGACGTCCGGGTTCATCCCGCGGATCCTTCGCGCGGCAACCTCCAGCTTGGAGCGCCCCACGTCGGCGGTGGTGTAGATGATCTGGCGCTGGAGGTTTGTGAGGTCCACCGTGTCGAAGTCCACGATGCCCAATGTCCCGACCCCCGCTGCCGCAAGGTAGGAAAGGGCGGGGGAGCCGAGCCCTCCCGCGCCGACCACGAGCACCCGCGCGCGGCGAAGCTTCTGCTGCCCCTCCATGCCCACCTCGGGCATGATGAGGTGCCGGCTGTAGCGCTGGATCTGCATGCTGGTTGAGCCCTGGCGATGCGGCTGCTCCGCGGGGATCCGCGCCTCCCGCCACGGACGGGATGATGCTGATGACGTCTTTCGCGCTCACCGGTGTCATGTCCTTCTCCAGTGCGCGGATGGCGTCATCGTTGACGAAGACATTCACGAAGCTGCGAAGCCTGCCCTGCTCGTCGAAGATGTGTCTTCTTCAGCTGCGGGTAGTCGGCCGCGAGTCGTTGGAGGAGATCACCAACGGTTTCTCCTTCCACCCGGACCGAGTCGTGATTGCCGGCAAGTCCGCGCAAGGCGGTCGGGATCTCAACGGTAACAAGGCTCATGGGCTGTTCTCCTTGATCGTCAGCGCAAGCGGATCGAATCCTGAACGGTCATCTCTCAGCTGCCAGGCATGAGGCTTCCCCGGCAACCGCCCTTCGAAACTGGAATGATCAGATAGCTGAACCAGGGCCACGCGCGGTCCCGGTCGTACTGCGAAGGGCGAGCGGGATGGTCCGGGTGGGAATGGTAGATCCCGAGCATCACGAGACCCGCTTTCCTCCCGTATCTCTCGGCGTCCCTGAACTGCGCGGGTGTGATCAGGAACCGGTTCTCCCGGGAATCCGCGCGCTCGTTGGGCTGGCGGCGTATTTCGGAGATTTCCCGCGTCCGGTCGTCCTGGCGTCCCATCATGAAGCCGCAGCATTCGTGGGGGTACGTCTCTTCTCCCTGTCGCCTGATCTGCTCCAGGATGACCGCCGGCAGGACCAGCCTCATGCATGCGCCTGCGGCGCTGACCTGCGCCGGTCAGGCAGGACGGTCACGACGCAGCCCTGGTGCAGGCGCGAGGTACGCCGCCAACGTCGCGGACAATGCCCCGTCCACGTTCGCCGGGACACACAGGCGCACGCGGTAGCCGCCGGCGGCGCCGATCATGGCATTTGCATGGCCGTGTTTCCCGACGAGGCATGGATGATCGTCTTCTGCGGAGTCAGGGCGCCTCGACGCTCTCCGTCCAGGATCACGCTGAGGGCGCGGCGATCCTTGACTGAGCCACCCGGGTTCATCCACTCCGCCTTGGCAAGAACCTCGGGAGGGAGGTCGCGCAGCAGGCGTAAGCCGCAACAGCGGAGTATTTCCAATGGCCTCACTCAGCCGCATCGAACCGGAATATACGAATTCCCTTATACGATGGGGAAGGACCAGAGAGGTCGATGCGCGGCGCGCACGGCCTCAATGACCTCACTGGTCTGGGGGCCCGGCGCGGCGAGCGCCGGGGGCTTGTCTTCTCCATCTGCTGCGCGCGCCAGCGTGGTGAGGACGGCGGCGACTCCTTCCGCCAGCGCACCCCCGTGGTAGCCTCCCTCCAGCGTGAAGACGAGCCTGCCGGGGCAGCAAGCCGCGCTCATTGCAAGGAGCGACCTCGTCATGCGGGCGAACCCGGAAGCGGTCACGTTCATGTCGGCAAGAGGATCACCCTTCGCGATGTCAAAGCCGGCGGATACAAGGATCAGGTGCGGCTTGTAGCGCTCAGCGATCGGCTGGAGCACGCGCTCGACAATCCCCTGATAATCGTCGTCCCCCTGACCGGGGGGCAGGGGCAGGTTCACCGTGAACCCTGCTCCCGGGCCCGAACCCACCTCATGGATCATGCCGGTGCCGGGATAGTGGGGGGACTGGTGAACCGAGCAGACCAGCACCCTGTCGGTGTCATAAAAGCTGTGCATGGTCCCGTTCCCGTGGTGCACATCCCAGTCGAAGATCAGGACGCGCTCCAGGCCAAGGCGATGCAGGGCATGTTCCGCGGCCACCGCCACGTTGTTGAAGAAGCAGAAGCCCATGGCGTGCCCTGCTTCGGCGTGATGCCCGGGCGGACGGACCAGCGCAAAAGCCGCGTCGACGTCGCCGTTGACTGCCGCATCCACGGCGGCGATGAGGCCGCCGGCAGCCCTGACCGCGGCGGAAAACGTGTGCTCGTTGGCCGACGTGTCCGCGTCGAACACCGTGCGGGGTCTTCCCCGGGTCTGCTGCACCGCCTCGATGTAGGATTCCTCGTGGACCCGGGAAAGCTCCTGCCGGGTCGCATCCCGGGAAGGGAGCGTCACCAGCGTGTCCCTCAGGGGAAAGCTTTCCAGCATCGCGTCGATGGCCGAAAGCCGCGCCGCGGATTCCGGATGTCCTGGTCCGTTGGAGTGCAGGAGAAACAGTGGATCCCTGACGAGACCGATTCGCTTGACGCCCATCTCCTTGACCTCACCGTGGCCCGGTATAAGATACACACCATGAGGTGAAAGTCATGAAGAACAAATCAGTGATCGTCATCGGCGCCGGCATCGCGGGACTTGCAGCGGGCTGCTACGCCGCCATGAACGGGTACCAGACCAGGATCTTCGAAATGCACTCATGCCCCGGCGGTCTTTGCACAGCGTGGAAGAGGGGCGGATACACCATTGATGGCTGCATCCACTGGCTTGTCGGCACGAAACCCGGTTCCGCCATGTACCGCGTGTGGGAAGAGCTCGGTGCCGTGCAGGGCAGGCAAGTCTTCCTCGCGGAGCAGTTCCAGCGCTATGAAGACAGGGACGGCAGGGTGTTCACCCTGTACACCAATCTGGACAGGCTTGAAGCGCACATGCTGGAGACCGCCCCCGAGGATGCGGAGGCAACGGGGAGGTTCTGCAAAGCCGCGCGGGAGTTCACCGGGACGGGCGTACCGGTCATGAAGCCCATGGCCCTGATGACGCCCTGGGAAAAGATCAAGCTCGCGGGGAGGCTCTCAGAGCTCAAGCCCTTCATGACATGGAACCGCGGGCCGATGTCCCGCGTCCTGGCCCAGTTCACAAGCCCACTCATCCGCAAGGCAATGGCGAGCGCATGGCCGGAGTCCTTCCCCGCGGGATTCCTTTTTGCCACGCTGGCCTGGCTCAACGACGGGTCGGCGGGATACCCGATGGGCGGCTCGAAGGACTTCAGCCAGGCAATTGAGAAGCGCTTCCTCGGTCTGGGCGGAGAGATCCTCTGCCGTTCGAGGGTTTCCCGGATCCTCGTGGAGGCGGACAGGGCCGTCGGTGTGCGTCTCGAAGACGGCAGCGAGCATCGGGCGGACTTTGTCATATCGGCGGCTGACGGACACGCCACGATATTCGACATGCTTGATGGCAGGTACACGGATGAGACCGTCAGGGGGTACTACGAAAAGCTCACGCCGTTCCCTTCCCTTGTGCTCGTCGGCCTCGGGGTCAAACGGTTGTTCGATGATGTCCCGGTGCTCGTCTCCACCCTGCAGATCGAGCTTCCCGAGCCGCTTCGCATTGCGGACCACACGGTGAGCACCCTCGGCGTTCGCATCTTCAACAATGACCCCACCCTGGCCCCGGAGGGGCGGACAACGCTCCTGTGCGCTTTTGCATCCGAGCTGGCCTGGTGGAAGAATCTCAGGCAGGATGCATCCAACTACTGCCCTGTCAAGAATGAGATTGCGGACCGCGTGGTCGCTGCCCTGGACCGCCGTTTCCCGGGCCTTGCCTCGCAGGTGGAGATGCGTGACGTGGCCACGCCGCTTACCTTCGAGCGCTACACGGGCAACTGGCAGGGCAGCTTCGAGGGCTGGATGACGACTCCGGAGAACTGGATGATGCGCATGCGCACCAGCCTGCCCGGCCTTGCGAACTTCTGGATGTGCGGCCAGTGGGTCGAGCAGGGAGGCGGGCTTCCGCCTGCTGCCCTGTCGGGACGCAATGCCGTCCAGTTCCTGTGCGCGCGGGATGGGAGGAAGTTCGAAGCGCGTCGGGAATGAACTTCGCGGGGAAGGGCTTCCGCCGCTCAGGCGTCCTGCTGCTCCAGAACGCCAATAGAGATGCCTTTCTCAACGAGCGCGGCCCAGGTGATGCGGATTGGCCCCCCCTGCGCTCCGGCACGTGCGCGGCTCTCGATCACTCCTGAGGTGAGGACGCTATCCGCAATCTGCTGCGCGGCTGCATCCGTGTAGTCGTCAGGAACAGACAGCACCTCCAGGACGGCGTGATCCATCGACGTCGCAAGCCCGAGGCGTCCGTCTTTTCCTTTCGTGAAATACAGTGATCGAGTCAAATCGTGGTTTCCTTCTTACATTTGATTCTATGCGAAACCCGAAAGAAATGGAAGACCCGACGGCGGACATGGGCGGCGTTCCAGGCACCCGGGGGAATCCCTGGATGCTGAAGACGCCCGGAGGAGGCTCTGAGTTCCTGGCATTCAGAGACCCGGCCCTGGACCCGCCGGCAATCGTCGTCAGGTTTGGAGGCACGGAGCTGAGATATCATCTGCGCTGCCTGAACGACCTGGATGAGATGCTGAAAGCTCGCGGAGACTGGATGCCCCTGGGAATCGCTGAGGAGAAGCAGCAGGCCGCAGCCGGTACCGTGGAGGCCTGGGCGCGCTCACCGGAAAACCCCGTGAAGGGGTGGTATGGCCTGACGAAGGGGCTGCGGGGCAGGTTCGCGATGTACATCCCGCCCGTCATGAAAGCTCTCGACCTGGCGGAGATCAACGAGGGTCCGCACGGCGGCCGCATGCGATCCGCGTGACCCGCCGGGCGCGCTGACAGCCGTCCTGGGCCGCCGCTCCCGATGGCCCCGAGGGCGGACGGCACCAGGGGGGCGACCCTTTGACACTCTTCCTGCTTTTGCGTATAGTCTGCACGGGTCAGGTGGCCGTGTTACGGCGCCTGACGACGAACGAACGAGTGAACAGGGCATAAAAGTCCTCGCGGCGGCCTCACCGGCGAATCCTCCGAAAAACACACACTCAAACAAGCCGGACACGTAAGGAACACAATGACTTTCTCCGATTTTGCTCTTGCACCGCAGCTGCAGGCCTCGGTGCGCCATGCGGGGTTCGATCAACCGACCCCCATTCAAAAGGAGGCAATCCCGCCGGCCCTGGAAGGCCGCGACATCCTCGCGAGCGCTGAGACGGGAAGCGGCAAGACCGCGGCTTTCCTTCTTCCCATCATGAACCGCCTCCTGCCCATGCAGCGCGGGGCGACCCGTGCGCTGGTGCTGGCCCCGACCCGGGAGCTGGCTGCGCAGATCGTGGAGCATTTCCGCCTGCTGGCGCAGGGCACCAGCCTGACCTGCGCGGCGGTGCACGGCGGCGTTGCGATGGGCGCGCAGGAACGGGCGTTTCGAAAAGGCGTGGATGCGCTGGTTGCATGTCCGGGCAGGCTCCTGGACCACATGCGAAACAGCTACGCCGAGCTTTCTTCCATCGAGCTCCTGGTGATCGACGAGGCGGACAGGATGCTGGACATGGGCTTCCTTCCCGACGTCAGGCGCGTCCTTGCCGGCGTGCCGAAGAACAGGCAGACCTATTTCTTTTCCGCCACGCTGCCCCCGGCAATCGTCGAGCTTTCAAGGGAAATGCTTCACGACCCCGCCCGGCTGAACATCGACCGGAAACCGGCTCCTGCCGGCGGCATCACGCACTCCGTGTTCGCGGTTTCTTCCCAGAGCAAGGCGAAGCTCTTCCTCGAGCTGCTGGGCAGAGCGATTTCCGGCAGCGTCCTGGTGTTCACACGCACCAAGCACAGGGCGAACCGGCTGGCGGATTTCCTCGACAAGAACGGCGTTCCCTGCGCCCGGATCCATGGCAACCGGAGCCAGTCGCAGCGGACAGCCGCGCTTGCGGGGTTCAAGCAGGGGAGGTTCCAGGTCCTCGTGGCCACCGACATTGCCGCGCGCGGCATCGACGTGGAGGCCCTCGGATCCGTGGTCAACTTCGACGTGCCCAACCAGCCCGAGGACTACATCCACAGGGTCGGCCGCACGGCTCGCGCGAAGCTGACCGGGGACGCCTACACCCTCGTCTCTCCCGAGGAAGAGAAGAACCTCAGCGCAATCGAGCGCGCCCTGGGACGTCGCCTTCCCCGGCAGAAGGTTGAAGGCTTCGACTATTCGCAGGCGCCGGTCCCTTTGCGGGCGCCGGCCGGGCTGCAGGCGCCGCGCAGAAAGCACGCCGCCAGCACCTGGCGCCGCAGATAGCAGGTTGTTGTATAGTTCCCCCCTATGAACGTGCTGTCCCTGGACGGGGTGAGCAAGACCCTCGTGGACGCGCCCCTTTTCGAGGAGGTCACCATCGGGATCGATGCCGGTGAAAAGATCGGCTTCATCGGGAGAAACGGCGCCGGCAAGTCCACGCTCCTCAAGGTGCTGACGGGGGAGCTGCCCGTCGACACGGGAAGCGTCTCCCGCAACCGGGCGCTCACCGTCAGCATGCTGGAGCAGCGGCCGACTTTCACTCCGGGAACCACGCTGGAAGAGTTCTGCTTCCAGAAAGACGGCGTGACAGGTGACCCGGACCAGCGGTCCGTCGTCCTGAGCTCCTTCCACTCCTTCTGCAGGGAGCTGGGTCTTGGCGATCCTCTGGTTCGCATGGACACGCTCTCCGGCGGAATGGTCCGCAAGGCTTCCCTCGCCCGCTGCCTGGCCAGCGCGGCGAGCTTCGTGCTGCTGGACGAGCCGACCAATCACCTGGACCTGGAAACCACCGAATGGCTGGAGAACCGGCTTCGCCGCGCAACCTTCGGGTTCGTCCTCGTCACGCACGACCGGTACTTCCTGGATGACGTGTGCACGGCCATCATGGAAATCGACGGTCGCAGGGTCCTGAAGTATGCGGGCAACTACTCGGAGTATCTCAAGCGCAAAGCCGAGAGAGAGGAGCAGCGGGAGCGCGCCGAGCAGCGCAGGAGCGTCATCCTCCGGGGAGAGCTCGAGTGGCTGAAGCGGGGGCCCCGCGCGCGCACGGGCAAGGACAAGGGACGCAAGGGACGCATCCAGGACCTGCTGGATTCCCGCGTGCAGGCGGAGGCGGGAATGCAGGAGTTCACTTCCACGCACCGCCGCCTGGGGAAGAAGGTGCTGGAGCTGCAAGGGGTCTCGAAGAGCTACGACGGGAGAAAGGTCATCAACCCCTTCACATACAGCTTCCGAAGGGGGGAGCGAATCGGCGTGATCGGCCCGAGCGGAGCCGGCAAAACCACGTTTCTCAGGATCGTGGCCGGAGAGCTGCCCCCGGACGCGGGAAGCGCGACGAAGGGAGAGACGACGGTCTTCGCCCACTTCACCCAGACAATCACGCTTTCCAACCCCGGCCTCACGGTCATAGATTTCATGAAAGAGCTTGCGGAGCGCGTCCCGCAGGAAGGCGGCGGCTCGCTCAGCGCGGAGCAGTTCCTGGAAAGGTTCCTTTTTCCCCGCACCATGCACGGCGTGACCCTTGACCGTCTCTCGGGCGGGGAGCTTCGGAGGCTCACCCTCGTGCGGCTCCTGGCCACGGCGCCGAACTTCCTCCTGCTGGACGAGCCCACCAACGACCTGGATCTTGATACCATCCGGCAGCTCGAAGACTATCTCACGGACTTCAACGGATGCATCCTCCTCGTCTCCCACGACAGGGCGATGCTGGACAGGCTCACGGACTATCTCCTCGTTTTCGACGGGGCCGGGGGGATCCAGGGATTCACCGGGAGCTACGAAGACTACAAGGAGACGGAGACGGTGGAAGTGCGGCGCAGGGAGCAGTACCGGCCGGCGCGCCAGCTGAAGACCGGGCTTTCGTTCAAGGAGCGCAAGGAGTACGAACAGCTCCTGGCCCGCATAGAGGCGCTGGAAAAGGAGCAGAAGTCACTGGAATCTTTTTTCCAGGAGCCGTCAGCGGATCCGGTGGAGCTGGAGCGCAACAGCAGGCGCTACCGGGAGATCCAGGGGACGCTGGAAGCGCAGCTGGCCCGGTGGGAAGAGCTGGCCGCGCGAGCAGGGGATTGAGCGCTTCTGCAAGCCCTCTGCGTCACGCCCCTTTTGAGGTGTCGGTATCCAGGTCCGGAAACGCTTCTTCGGGTTTCAGGCCTTCCTTGGGGTACATGCGGGCCGTCAGGCCCGGATTGGAATGTCCGAGCAGCACGGCAACCGCGTTGATGCTTCTCCCTCTCTTGATTTGAATGACGGCCCACGTGTGCCGCAGGTGCTGGGCGGATACTTCTTTCCCGAGGGTCCGCAGCGCCTCATGCTTGATCCGGTTCGTAACAGATACGCGGTTGTAGGGCCTGTCGCGATGCTCGAAAAGCCAGGTTTTGCCGTGGAAGTGCTTCCGCAGGCGTTCCACGAAATCCTTTCTCACGTGGAGCGTTCTTTCCTTGCCGCCTTTGCCCGTGATCCGCACGGGGACCTGGCCGTCCTTCGCCGTCCCCAGGTCCGTGAGCTTGAGACTCAGCATCTCTGACACGCGGACGCCCGTGCGAACAAGGAAAGTCACCATAAGCTTGATGGTCCTGTCCCGTGTCTCTCCGACCAGCTTCCGCGCCTCCTCGATATCAAGCACTTTGTCCGGCGGGACGGCGAGGGAATCGATCTTCCTGAGCTTCACGGACTTGAGAATCTCCTCCAGCTGGTACTTCCTCCGCAGGTCCGCGGCGAAAGCGCTGCGTTTGAACGCGTAGCGGACGCGGCTCCTGGCCGCGGCAAGCTTCCGGTTGATGGTGGCCGGCGAGTAGCGTTTTCCGTCGTGCTCCTCTTCCAGCCAGGCCGCATATCTCCGAAATCCATCCACGATGAGGAGCTTTTTCTCCCTCACGAACCCGATGAACTGCTTCACGTCGAGACGGTAGACATCCCTGATGCCTTCCAGCTCCCCCAGAAGCGCTTCCCATTTTGATTTTTGAACCGCGTCATCCTTCATGCCACCGTTCCCTCCATTCCCGCCGCCAGGACAAAATTATACTTTAGTAATGTAACAGATAAAAACGGGAAGGGCAAGGAGACAAAAAAAGGGGGGCCGACCAGCCCCCCTCGATTGAACGCGGTTGCTTTTCTTAGTAGCGGTCGCGGGGGGGACGATCTTCCCGGGGCTTGGACATGTTCACCGTGAGGTTCCTGCCCTCCAGAAGCGTTCCGTTGAGGGCCGCGATGGCCTTCTCCGCCTCTTCCTGCGTCCCCATCTCTACGAATCCGAACCCGCGTGACCTGTCGCTTTCACGGTCCGTGATGACCTTGGCAGATTCCACTTTCCCATGGCTCGCGAACAGCTGCTGCAGCTGTGAATCCGTCACTGAATACGCAAGCCCGCCGACGTACAGTTTCTTGTTCATGTGCTCCTCCTTGGAGTCTTGATGCATCATCGCCCTTCGCTTCGTACCGTCTCAGGAGCGAACATGCCAGGATCTCCAAAGGATACCGCTGTCCGGTCGGGTGTTCCTCAGTGGTAGAATCGGAAAGGTCCGATTGACGCTCAGAGCGTACGCCCTTGTGCGACGAAAGTCAACATCAAATCCCGTCGGCGTGTTGCCCAGGCCATGATCAGTTTTTCCTGCACTCGATCAGTGAAATGCTTATATTCTAGTCCGTCGAAGCGTTTCCTGAGCGCTCCGCAGGAGGTTGTGCATGTTCTCCGAAGACCGTGGAGCCGCTCGCGCAGCGTCGGCACGCCGTGACGAAAAGCCCGTCTGGGTCCAGGCCATGAAAAAGTTCGAAAAGCCTGATCCGCGCAAGGTTGCCGTGCAGATGCTGGATACCGTGCCCGCCTATCTTGCCCTGCTCGCAGTCATGTACCTGACCATGGCATGGCACCTGCCTTACATAGTGACGCTTCTTCTGGCCATTCCCGCGGGCGCCCTTCTCATACGCCTGTTCATCATCTTCCACGATTGCGGCCACGGGTCCTATGTCGCATCCCCCCTCGGGCTGCAGATCATCGGCAACGCCCTTGGCGTCTTGACCTTCACGGCATTCGCGGACTGGCGCAGGTCCCACGGCATCCACCATTCCACGGCAGGCAACCTGGACCGCAGGGGAGTCGGGGATGTGTGGACGATGACCATGGACGAGTACGCGGCAAGCCCTCCGTCCCGGCGCCTTCTGTACCGGGTGTTCCGAAATCCTTTCTTCATGTTCGGGCTGGTGCCTTTCTTCTCATTCCTGGTTCTTCACAGGTTCCCATCCCGCGGATCGAGCCGCAAACAGGCTCTGAGCGTCCTTCTCACGGACGTCGTGCTCGCCGGGATCATTGTCGCGGTGAGCCTGACCATCGGGATCAAGGCGTACCTGCTCATCCAGCTGCCCATCATCCTTATCGGCGGCGCGGGCGGCGTGTGGCTGTTCTACATCCAGCACCAGTTCGATCCTTCGTACTGGGCGCGCACCGAGGAGTGGGAGCCGATGGAAGCAGCGATGCAGGGTTCCTCGTACTACAAGCTCCCCAAGGTGCTGCAGTGGATCTCCGGCAACATCGGTTTTCACCATATTCATCACCTGCGGCCGCGGATACCCAACTACAACCTTCAGCAGTGCCTGAATGAGACCCCGCAGCTCCAGCTCCCTGACCCGCTGCGTCTCTGGCCGAGCCTTCTTTCCGTGCGGCTCAAGGTCTGGGACGAGAGGCAGAAGATCCTGCTCACCCTCAGGGAGATGAGGGAGCAGCTTCGCGTGCGCCGCCAGAGCCTTGCGTAGCGCATATTCGTGACCATGAAGCTTCGCGTTCTCCTGGTTGAAGACCACGTCCTGGTGCGGGAAGGCATCAGGAGCCTCCTCGGGCGTGACACCGGGATCGAGGTTGTCGGGGAAGCCGAAACCGGGGAAGAGGCAATCAGCCTTGCCGCGGAGACGAAGCCCGACCTGGTGATCATGGACGTGGTCATGGCCGGAATGACGGGGATCGAAGCCTCGCGGAAGATCATCCGGGAAAACCCGGGGACGAAAATCATTGCCTTGTCGATGTACGACAACCAGAGCTACATCTCCCGCATGGTGGAGGCCGGGGTCACGGGCTACGTCGTCAAGACGAGCGCGTTCGACGAGCTGGCTCGGGCCATCGAGGTGGTGATGAGGGGAGAGGTCTACCTGTGCGGCACCATCACGAGCGTGATCGTGAATGACTACCTGGCCAGGATGAAAGCGGGCCCCTCCGGCCTCAAGGCCACTCCTGTTCTTTCCCTGCGTGAGCGCGAGGTGCTGGTGATGATATCCGAGGGGAAATCCGGCGCGGATATCGCCCGGGAGCTGAGCGTGACTGCGAAGACCGTGGAAAGCCACAGGCTCCACATCATGGACAAGCTGAAGATCCACAGCGTCGCAGGGCTGACAAAGTACGCGCTGCGCGAGGGGCTTACCGCGCTGGATCGCTGACGTCACTCGCCCCCATCACTCAAGGCCCCCGCAGAATGCCCTGGTCTCCTTGACCGCCTGCGCAAGGTTCTCTTCGTAGGTGTGGCCGGAGGCCTTGCGCGGCTTGAAGGAGTGGTCACCGTCAGGGAGGAACACCAGGCGGATGGCTTTCGAAAGCGTGTATGCGCGTATCTCCTCACTGTTCCCCAGCGTGTCCCTTTCCCCCTGCAGGAAAAGGGCCGGAGTGGAAAGGTCCTTCAGATGGGCCACGCGCAGGGTCTTCGGCCTTCCCGTGGGATGGAACGGATAGCCAAGGCAGACAAGCCCCTTCACGCCCGCCTGATCTGCAACCATGCTCGCGATCCGGCCCCCCATGGATTTCCCGCCAATCACGAGCGTCGACGGATCTCCGAGCTGCTCAATGACGCGACGCCACGTCGCCTCCAGCACGGAGGGGAAATCGGGACGGGTCCTCTTTCCCGTCTCCCGCACGTGATGCATGTAGGGGAACTCGAAGCGCACGACGCGCAGGGATTCCTCCGACAGCGCGCGGGCAATCTCCTCCATGAACGGGGAGTCCATGGCCGCCCCCGCGCCATGGGCAAGAACTATGGAAAGCCGCGAGGCGCGGCCCTTTGGCTCGTTGACAAGGAGAGGTATCTCGCTCACGGAGGCGCCTCCTTATGGTACATTGAGCGAGTATGGCGATCGAGGAGTACCGGCGCAAGCGTGACTTCAAGAAGACCTCCGAGCCGGCCCCGCGGCGCGCAAAGGGGCAGGGGAATGGATTTGTCGTTCATCGCCACGAGGCCCGCAACCTCCACTACGACCTTCGCATCGAGGCGGGCGGGGCGCTTGCCTGCTGGGCCGTGCCGAAGGGGTTCTCCTACACGCCAGCGGACAAGCGGCTTGCCGTGCACGTGGAGGACCATCCCCTCCTGTACAAGGACTGGGAGGGAACGATCCCGAAGGGGCAGTACGGCGCCGGGACCATGAAGATCTGGGACGCCGGCACCTACGAGGTCCTGAAGGCGCCGAACATCACGAAGGCGATCGAGAAGGGCGAGCTGAAGCTGGAGCTGAAAGGCCGGCGCTTGCGGGGCGAATGGCACATGGTCCAGACAAAGCAGGAGGAGGGAAAGAACTGGCTCCTGTTCAAGGCTCGGGACCGGTACGTCGGCTCCGGGAGCGACCTCTTCGGAGGAGCGGACCTGGGCCGCGCCGTCCAGAAGCCCCTTCCGCGCAGCCTGCCCCGCATGGAGGCCTCCCCGGGCAGGCAGGCCTTCAACGATCCGGACTGGCTCTTCGAGCCCGCGTTCGTCGGCACGCGCGTCCTGGCACGGGTGGAGGGAGACAGGGTAGGTCTTCGCTCGAGCTCGGAGGACCTCGCGGGCCGCCTCCCCGGCATCGTCAAAGCTCTTGCTGTTGTTCGGGCAGAGACGGCTGTGTTCGACGGAATTGTCGTGGCCCTGGATGAGCACGGGAAGCCGTCGGAGGCCGCGCTTGCCGCGGAGCTGGAATCAGGCGGCTCAAGGGCGGTCCTCTACCTCTTCGATGTGCTGTACGCGGAGGAATGGGACTTGAGAAAGCTCGCTCTCCGGGAGCGCAAGGCGGTCCTGCGGGCGCTGCTTCCTGAATCAGGGAAGCTTTTCCTGGTGGATGCCGTGCCGGAGCGCGGGGAGGCGCTGGCGCAGGCGGCGGCGGAATCCGGCCTGCCGGCCATCGTGGCAAAAAAGTCGGCCAGCCAGTACCGCGCAGGGGCCTCCGAGGACTGGCTGCTGATCCCGGCAGCCACGGGCCAGTCAAAGCCAGACTCTGCGCCGCGCCCCGCCCGTCGGCGGGAAGGCGGTGAGCCGTCCTTCGTGGTAACACACCCGCGAAAGGTGTATTGGCCGGACCAGGGCTACACGAAGGGAGACCTTGTGAGCTACTACGACAGGGTGGCCAACTGGATCCTGCCGTATCTCGAGGACCGACCCCTGCACCTGTACCGTTGGCCGGACGGCATCCGCGGCAAGTCGTTCTACCAGAAGCAGCTTCCCGAGGACATCCTCAACCAGGTGGAGACGGTCGACGTTTCCCGCGACGGGGAGGGTCCGGTCTTCTACGCCATGTGCAACGACAGAAAGACGCTTCTCACCCTCATCAACACGGGCAGCATCGACCTTCATCCGTGGATGTCGCACAAAGGCAGCCTGGATTCCCCTGACTGGGCGTTTATAGACCTGGATCCCAAGGAGGCACCCTTTTCCAGCGTCATAAAGATCGCCCGGACCGTCGGGAGGCTCTTGAGGGGTGTCGGCATCGAGCCCTACCTGAAGACGTCCGGCTCGACGGGGCTTCACGTCTGCATCCCCTTGCAGCCGGGCTACACTTTCGACCAGAGCAGGATGTTCAGCGAAGCAGTCGCGCGCCTCGTTGTTCGAGACCACGCTGACATTGCCACGGTGGAGCGCGTGGTGAGCCGCCGGGAGGGCCGGGTCTATGTCGACTTCCTGCAGAACCGCCGGGAGCAGACCATCGTGCCGCCCTATGTTGTTCGGCCCGTGGAGGCAGCCTCCGTATCCATGCCGCTGGCGTGGGACGAGCTGGAAACGGAGCTCTCGGTCGCGGACTTCACGCTTCTGAATGCGCCGGCGCGGATAGAGAAGACGGGAGACCTGTTTCGAACGGCGCTGACGGCGCCGCAGGACCTCGGGCCGGCAATCGAAGCGCTGGGCAAATACCTCTCGTAAGGAACGTTCATGCAGAAAGAAGCAACAGGCCTGCGCCTTGCGGCCACCGACATCTCCAATCATCTTGCCTGCCGGCACCTGACGCAGTTGGATCGCGCCGTCGCGGAGGGCCTGCGTGCCGCGCCGGCCTGGAGGGACCCCGCTCTTGCGGTCCTGCAGCAGCGCGGTTTCGCGCATGAGCGGGCCTACATCCAGAGCCTGCGGGAAAAGGGGCTTGCCATCGTCGAGCCGGCACAGGAGGGCGGCAAGCTGACCGCGGAGCAGACCCGGGAGGCCATGCGCGCCGGCGCGCAGGCCCTCGTGCAGGCGGAGCTTCGCAGGGACGGGTGGATCGGCCGCGCGGACGTTCTTCTCAAGGTGAGCAGGCCCAGCCGGCTGGGTGGCTGGTCCTACGAAGTGGCGGACACGAAGCTGGCAGAGGAGACGCGCGCGGGAGCCGTGCTTCAGCTCTGCCTGTATTCCGAGCTGGTTGCCGACGTGCAGGGCGTGACTCCTGAATGGATGCACGTGGTGAAACCGGGGCCGGACTTCCCGCGTGAGAGCTTTCGCTTTGATGACTTCGGCGCCTACTATCGCCTGATCCGCGGCCGGCTGGAGCAGGTCATTGCGGCCCCGCCGTCTTCTTCGACGTATCCGGATCCGGTGCCTCACTGCGACATATGCCGCTGGTGGAGCGTGTGCGACGCGCGCAGGCACGCGGATGACAACCTCTGCCTGGTGGCCGGCATGCGGCCGCTGCACCGAAGCGAGATCCAGGGCCAGGGAATCAATACGCTGGCGCAGTATGCGGAAGAGCCGCGGCCCTTTCGGCGGAAACCGGAGCGGGGGAGCCCTGAAGCTTTCATCAGGGCGCACGGCCAGGCTCGCATACAGCTGGATGGAAGGAAGGCGGGCGCGCCGCGCTACCGCCTGCTGCCGCAGGAACCCGGGCTCGGATTCTTCCTTCTTCCTGAGCCTGACAGCGGGGACATCTTTTTCGACATCGAGTCAGATCCTTTTGCCGGTGAGGAGGGCATGGAGTACCTCCTGGGTTTTGCGTTCGCCGGGCTCGGCAAGGAGGCGCCGCAGTACACGGCGCTGTGGGCCTTGGATCCGACGGAAGAGCGAAAGGCGCTGGAGCAGCTGATTGACTTCATCATGGAGCGCTGGCGTGCCCATCCCGGCATGCACATCTACCATTTTTCGCCCTACGAGCCTGGCGCGGTGAAGCGCCTGATTGGCAGGCATGGCACTCGGGAGGCGGACCTGGACCAGGTGCTCCGCGCGGAGCGGTTCGTTGACCTCCTTGCCGTGACTCGCCACGGCCTTCAGGCCAGCGTTGAAAGCTACTCTCTGAAGGAGCTGGAGCAGTTCCACGGGTTCACGCGGACAATCGAGCTTCCAGCCGCCGCTGCCGCGCTGCGGCGGCTGGCAAAAGCGCTGGAGCTGACGGGGGCGCAGGACATCGCCCCGGAGGACAGCGCGGCGGTTTCCGCCTACAACCGGGATGACTGCCTCTCAACCGCTTTGCTGAGAGACTGGCTGGAAGCTCGACGCTCGGAAGCAGAGCGGCAGGGGGGATCCATCCCACGGCCCCTCAATAAAACCGGGGATGCAAGTGAGGCCGTTGAGGAACGGGCTGCCGATATCCAGGTCCTGTTCGAGCGGTTGACGAACGGTCTTCCTGACGAGCGCACCGCGTGGGGACCGGCGGAGCGCGCACGGTGGCTCCTCGCCCACCAGCTGGAGTACTTCCGGCGGGAGGACAAGTGCGCGTGGTGGGAGTACTTCCGCATCCATGGCCTGGATTTCGAAGATCTCATGGAAGAGCGCAAGGCCATAACCGGGCTTCAGTTCGTTGGCCAGGTCGGGTCTGGCTCCCGGCTTCCCGTCCACCGCTACAGTTTTCCCGAGCAGGAGGTGGACCCTGACGAGGGAAAGACCCTCCAGGAGGTCGGAACGAAAGTGCCGGTCGGGACAATGCTTTCACTTGACCTTTCGGCCCACACAATGGACATCGCAAAAAGTGCGAGGGCGGTTGACCTGCATCCGGTGGCCGTCATGATGGATGATCACATCCGGCCGGCGCCCGTGGACAAAGCGTTCCTGGACCTCGCGCGCTCGATCGCGGCTCACGGGGTGGAGGGCGCAGGGCCGTTTCGCGCGGCGCGGGACCTCCTTCTTGGCTCAAAGCCCCGGCTGCGCACGACTGCTGGCGGATCGCTTCGAAAGGATGGAGAAAACGTCGTGGATGCGGCGGTCAGGCTGGCAAGAGATCTGGACAGCAGCGTCCTCCCCATTCAGGGGCCGCCGGGATCCGGCAAGACGTTCACCGGGGCGCGGATGATCGTCGCCCTTGCGCGGGAAGGAAAGCGCATCGGCGTCACGGCTGTCAGCCACAAGGTCATTCAGAAGCTGCTCATGGAAGCGCTGACTGCGGCAGCGGAGGCCGGCGTGCCGGTCAGGGCGATGCGGAAGGACAGGAGGGCGGACGGCGAGGTGGTTGAGGGGGTGCTCGTGACAAAGGAGAACGCGAGGCTCCTCAGCGGCCTCGACCAGGGCGCCGTGGTTGGAGGCACCGCCTGGTTCTGGTCCCAGGAAGACATGAAGGAAGCCGTGGACTATCTCTTCGTTGACGAGGCCGGACAGATGTCGCTGGCGCACGTTCTGGCGACCTCCCGGTCCGCGCGGAACCTCGTGCTGCTGGGGGACCCGCAGCAGCTGGAACAGCCGCAGAAGGGCGCCCATCCCGAAGGGGCGGAGGTTGCCGCCCTCGTTCACATCCTGGCCGGGCACAAGACCATCTCGAACGACGCAGGCCTTTTCCTGGACGTGACCTGGAGGCTGCATCCGCGGCATCTGCGCATTCACTTCCGAGCTGTTCTACGAAAGCAGGCTCTTCGCTCGCGCCGGTCTTGAAAAGCAATCTCTCGGCGGGACCGCCCACTTTGCGGGAAGCGGGCTTTTCTACGTGCCGGTCGAGCACACCGGGAACCAGAACAGCAGCAGGGAGGAAGTGGAGGCGGTCTGGCGCATCGTCACGGAGCTTCGAAGCGGGGCATCCTGGACGGATGTCAAGGGCAGGACAAGACCCCTGGGCCAGGCCGACATTCTCGTGGTGGCCCCGTACAACGCCCAGGTTGCGGCCCTTGGACGTCGACTCGGCGACACGGCACGCGTCGGTACGGTGGACAAGTTCCAGGGCCAGGAAGCGCCGGTGGTCATCTATTCCATGACAAGCTCATCCGCGCAGGATGCCCCGCGCGGCATGAGCTTCCTGTACAGCCCCAACCGACTGAATGTCGCCACCAGCCGCGCGCGCTGCGCCAGCATCCTGGTCTCCTCTCGACGGCTCCTGGAGCCGGAGTGCGGCAGCCCGGACCAGATGCGCTGGGCCAACGGCCTGTGCCGCTACCGGGAGATGGCCACGGAGGTTGCCATCTAGCCCGCTCGTGCTAGTAGGCGAGCTCGAATCCGAATGCGCCGACGCCGATTCGCGGCACGAACGTGATGGCCCCCTGGTCGACATTTCGCGTCGCTGCATGAGCGGCATCACTGGCGGCCCAGTGCCTGACTATCTGGTCCACGATCACGCCACCCAGGAAAACCCCGAAGGCCGGCAGGTAATCGACAATGCTGTGTCCGTTCCATGCGTCGCTGATGCTCGAGAAAGAATCCCTGAAGTAGTCTATCCGGTCGAAGCGCAGATCAGAGGGCAGGCTGTAGTAGACGCCCAGGAGAGTTCCGGCGAGCGTCGCCAGGTCCAGGGCAAGAAAACCGAATCCGCTTCCCGTGTTCCCCGTCTCGAACTGCCCGAGCCCGGGAAGAGCCAGGGAGTGCAGGGAGATGGCCCTGACATACTGATCCTTCTGCGCGGCAATGCTGAGCCTGCTCACGCAGGGAGACCATGGCGGCCACATCGAAGTCCCCCAGCTTCTGCTGACCCATCTCGGACTGGATCTTGAGGATCTCAGCGGAGTAGTAGGGACCCGCTTCCGGCGGCCGCATCCCGGGGAACTGCTGTGACGGGAACCAGGGGCCCTGCGGGACGGCAAAAAGGGCGGCCGGCAGAAGAGCGACCGCAAGCACAACAAGGGCGCGTTTCACTTTGGTTTCTCCTTCCGCAAAGTGAAACAACCGCGGCCGCCCGATGTGTCACCCCGGGGCTAAACCGCTCCGCCGAGCCGCTTGTATTCCTCTATCTCCCACGACGTGGCGGGGTGATACCAGCCGCGGTACTTTTCCAGGTAGCCCGAGTCAACGGGTTCTTCTGCAAGCCTGTTCGCCCTGTCTATCCGGTAGCCTTTGATCTTCAAGGGCTGCTCCGAGAAGACCCTCACATAGTCGCAGCGGGGATGGCCATTCCAGGGCCGGTTTTTCATGTACAGTGAGATCACAACGTATACTATACATATGTATAGTATACTGTCAAGACTTCGGCTCGTAGGAAAGGAGGACATTCCCCGAACGGAACGTCCTGCTCCTGATAAGCTTCAGCACCCGCGTGCCCTCCGTGAACAAGGGCTTGCCGTTTCCCAGCACCACGGGGTTCAGCATGATCCGAAGCTCATCGATCAAGCCCGTGCCCATGAGGCTGGTCGTGAGATCCGAGCTGCCGAATATCGCCATGTCCTTGCCGGGAAGCCTCTTCAGCTTCTCTATCTCCTGCGCGGCGTTCTCTTTCACAAGCCGCGAGTTGCTCCATTCGACTTTCCGGAGCGTTCTGGAAAACACGAGCTTCGAAATGCTGTTCATTCGTCCTGCCACAACCGGATCGTTTCTCAGAGCCGTCGGCGTTGGCCAATAACCTGCCATCAGCTCATAGGTGACGCGTCCGAACAGGAGGGTATCGATTTCGTCCAGCTGTTCCACGGCGAAGGAGTTGAACTCCGCGTCCACGTTGTGCCAGCGTATGTCCCTGTTCGGACCTTCGAAGAACCCGTCCAGGGTCATCATGTTGAACATGAAGAGCTTTCTCAAACGCGTGTCACCCCTCCGAGCCTGACTGCCTCAGGTGCTGAGGCTGGATGGACCCGGCGGCGCGAAAGCTGCGCAAATACAGCGCCCCGCCCAGGATGACAACCACCGCAAAAGCAAGCATCACGTTGGTGTAGCCGAACCCTTTCGCAATGCCTGCCACAGGCAGGATCCGGAAGTCCAGCCACCCGCCCGTGAGAATCTTGCCGACCAGCGCAGTGCCCACCGCACCGGATATGATGCCCACCAGGTTGAAGAGGCCCATACCGATGCCCGTTTCCTGCTCGTCAAGGGTCTGGGAGACCGCATTGATCATTGCCGTCTGGAAGAGAGAAAACCCGACATACGTGAGAAGCAGCGCGGCGGCGATTATCAGCGCCGAAATGCTCAGGAGAACAGCCATGACGAGAATGCTGGTCGCCAGCAGCGCAAGGCCGATGGCCACCACGAAGCTGTTTCCTCTCCGATCGGATAGTCTCCCCGCGATGGGCCCGAAGACCACCGAGCTGATTGCCCCCGGGAACAGGACGAGCCCGATCTGGCTGCTGGAAAGATGGTGAATATCGTTCAGCATGAGAGGAATGAGGAAGATCGTTCCGATGACAACCGAGAAGAGGCAGAATCCGACAATCACGCCGCTGCGGAACCTGGCGTTCATGAACAGGGATGGTTTGATGAACGGATCTGCGGCGGTCATGATGCGCAGGACGAAAAGGAAAAGCAGCCCGAGGAACGCCACGAGGTAGTACCACGCGCTGAAGTTCAGGTAGACGATCAGTGTTCCGACGCTCGTGGCTACCAGCATGGCGCCGGGAATGTCCACTGTCCCCCTGCGGCGGGGCTCCCGGGGCAGCTCTCTGTTGAAAAATGGGATGGAAACGAGCATGAGCAGGGGAATCAGGAACAGGTACGGCCAGTGAAGCGTTCCTGACACAAAGCCTCCGAGGACCGGGCCAAGTCCGATCGCAAGAGACACCGTGGAGGTGATGAGACCGAAGATCCGCCCTCGTTCCGATGGCTCGAAATACCGGGCCGCAATGATGAAGATCAACGCGGGAATGGCGGAGCCCCCGATTCCCTGGATTGCCCTCGCGGCGATGACCAGGGGGTACGAGGACTGCAGCGCGAAGCCCAGGACGGAGCCGATGCTGTAGATGACCACTCCGACGAGGATCAGCCCGCGCATGCTGTATATGTCAGCCAGCCTGCCGTAGATGACAGAGCCGATCCCGAAGAAAACCATGAATATCGTCATCATCCAGCTGACCCCCGAGGGCGTCAGCGCGAACTGGCGGGCGATCATGGGCGTCGACACGTTGAACACCGTTTCATTCAGGACCGCAAAGAATATGAGATATGTGATCCAGGGGACAAGTTTGCGCAAGGAAATCATCCTTTCCTGTGGTGGTAAAATGGCAAAATCGCGGACGCAACGGCAAGCTCTTTCTTCACGCCCTGTAGTCGCTCGGGGGCTCGAAAATCGACATTGAGCATTTCAGTGAGATCGCGAATCAGTCCTCGCTGTCGAGCGACCCCTGGCGCAGGAGCGTCAGGTGCGCCAGGCTGGGGAACGCTTTCTGGCAGATGGCGCGATGCTCGAGGGCCTCGGCGAACCTGCCCATGCGATCCAGAACCGTGACGAGATTGCAGTGGGGCTCGGGGTAGTCGGGCTCCATGGAAAGGGCCATTTCGTAGGCGTGCGCCCCGTCCTCCAGCTTGCCCAGCGCCACCAGTGAATTGCCCAGGTTGTTCCATGCCTCCGCGAAGTTGTGGTCCGCCTCGATTGCCTGCAGGTAGCGCTCCGCGGCGCTGGCCTCCCGTCCCAGGTCATAGAGGACGTTGCCGAGGTTGAAGAAGGCATCAGGCTGGGGAGATGAGACCAGCGCGCGCGTGTACATCTGCACCGCGGATTCCAGGTCTCCGGATTCTTCCGCCTCAACGGCCTTTTCGAACCAGTCCCCCACGGCCTCCGCCACCGCATCGCGGCTTTCCGCGGGAAACAGCGACACGACCGCCGCGCCATGGTCTGCCTGGAAATCCATCAGGCGCTGGCCGCTGGGCTCGACCCAGCTTCCGTCCGGCAGCCGCAGCCGCAGGCCGGTGGCGTAGGCCTCCAATCGGCCCAGGAGACGATCTCCGTCGGGAAGCCATCGTGCGATCTCTGACAGGCTTCTGTGGATCTGGGACGCCGGCACTCCGGACGCCGTGAGCCTGTTCAGGTTGCGGGCGGTCAGGATGTCCTTGAACTCGAACCAGGCAAGCCGGTTTGTCAGGCGGGCCGGCTGGAGAAGGCCTTTGCGGACCCAGCCGCGCACCTGGGACAGCGGCGCCTCAACGATGCGGCTCACCTGCTCAACCGTGTAGAGCTTCGAGAAATCTTCCCGGTCATCTTCGGCGCCCAGGAGGCGCAGGAACTCCTGCTCCTCCACGAGCCTGATTGATGCGCCCTGCTTCTTGAGCGCCTGGAAAACCTCCAGGTTGCGGGAGATGCCTCCGTCGGAGGTGAGATGGCCAAGAGCATTCCCCGCCACCAGGATGGCGGTTGTCGGCCCCGGCTCACGGGCGTGGCGGCCTCCGGCCTTGAGGATGCGTTCAACGGCTTCCGCCCTGGTCATGGAGAACAGGCGGCCGGTCAGGGCAACTTCCTTGTCCGCTAAGGGTGAGACTTCAGCCATGCGACTACTCTTCGATCAGCCCTTCGAAGACCGGGGCCCGCAGCAGCCCCGCTTCCGTGAGCTCCGCAAAGCTTACCTCGCAGTAGAGGCCAGGCTCAACCCATAGTGCGCGCTCGGGGCAGGCCACCAGGGGCGCCGCCCGGGGGTGCTCTCTCACAAGAGCGTTCATTTTTGCTCGCATGGACTCGGTAAAGCCCCCCCCGACCCTCCCCAGGTAGCGCAGCGGCCCCGGCTCCTCCCCCGGAAGCCCGCTGCCTGCGACCAGCAGGCACTGGAAGTCTTTGCCCGGCTTCTCGATGAACCCGATGATTGCAGCCTGGATCTTCAGTCGCCGCTTGATCTTTATCCAGGCGCCGTTTCGCTTTCCGGCTGCGTAGGTGCTGGCCGCGCGCTTGGCAACCACGCCTTCAATGCCCTGCTCGCAGGCTTGCCGGTACAGGGCCTTCCCGTTGGCCATGACGCCTTCAGACAGGAGAAGCTCCGGGCAGGCCGCCGCCTTCACAATCCGTTCCAGGATCTGCCGGCGCTCGGAAAACGGCAGCGCGAGGCGGGCTTCGAAGTCTTCGTACAGCACGTCGAAGGCGACAAACCTGACCTGAGAGGAAGTCCCCTTTCGCCCACGGCTGAGCATGAGGTCGAAATCAGGCTTGCCGTCGCGAAAAGCTACAATCTCGCCGTCCAGGGCGAGCCCCGACGGGAGCGCGCGAAGCGGGGCGAGGTCGGGAAATCTCTCCAGGAGGTCGATGCTGTTGCGACTCATCAGGCGGACGGTGCCGCGCTCAATCATCGCGCCGGCGCGAAAGCCGTCCCACTTGAACTCGAAGAAATGCGCCTCCGAATCGAAGGGCTGACCGTGGACGGCAAGCATGGGGGGCACGAACTGCGGAAGCGCTTTGGTCGGCATCCCCCCTAATATACTGTAACCAGGAGCGCTCCCCCCCATCTAATGGCAGATGAATGGCATGAAGCTCCTGGGCCACCCCCTGCACCCGGCCATTGTTCATTTCCCCGTGTCCGCCTGGACCGCCGTTCTCGCAACCGATGCGCTTTCCTTGTGTCTCGGTGACCCGCTGTGGCACCGGATCTCCGAGTGGCTTCTCATCATCGGAGCAGTCACCGCGCTCGGCGCAATGACAGCGGGCTTCATCGACCTCATTGCGCTTCCCGCGGGCCAGCCGGCGCAGCAGAAGGCGCTTCGACACATGTATGTCATGACCACGGCGTGGGCAGTCTACGTGATCGACCTGCTCGTGCGTCTCGCGCAGCTGCCGGGATGGGTTGGCCTGGTGTTGTCAGCGGCCGGCTTTTTCACCCTTCTGGTTGGAACCCACTTCGGAGCACAGCTTGTGTACGATTTTGGCGTCGGCCGGACAGGACGCCGACCTTCTCCATGACGCGCTTCGTCAAGGCGTTGCAGCGATCACCCAGGAACCCGTAGAGGGAAATATCGGGCATCTGTTGGCGCAGCCCCTCCCGCAGGAGCCGCTTCGCCCTGTGGAGGCGCACTTTCGCGTTTGACGGGCTGATCCCCAGGACTGCCGCTGTCTCAGCCACCGACATGTGCTCCAGCTCCCGAAGGACGAAGACCACGCGGTAGTTTGGCGGCAACGCGTCAACCGTGCACTCGATACGACGCGCCATCTGCTTCTGCGCGAGGGCAAGCTCCTTGTCATCCTCCTCTGCTGCCCGTCCTTGCGCCGCATCCAGGGCGACCTCCACCCGCCGCGCCCGGCTTCGAAGTGACGCCAGCGCGCAGTTGATGAGGATTCTCGTGAGCCACGTGGAGAAGAGCGCTTTTCCCTGGAACCGCGGGAGCCCGGTGAATGCCTTGAGGTAGGCCTCCTGCATCACGTCCTCCACTTCCGCTTCATCGTGGAGGAAGGCGCGCGCCACGCGATAGAGCCGCTGGTTGTGCCGCCTGACCAGGACCTCGTAGAGGAACGTCTCACCGTCGCGAACGCGTTCCACGATCTGCGTGTCCGGATCCCCTGTCATCACGTCCAAGATAATGATTCCCGGGGCGGCGTGTAACCTTTTGCGCGTGTGCAGCATCGAATAGGTATGATCATGGTTTACATCTGCATCGTTCTTTTCGCCATTGCAGCAGTCTTTGGCGTCATCAACGTCGTGAGGATCGTGGCGGCAGACCGCGCGCCGCGGGCAACCGTGTACATTCACGGCGCATTCGCCGGCGTGTCCCTGGTGCTGCTGGTGATCTTTTCGATCGTACACTCGCAGGCCGCGCCGATTGTCGCGCTCATCCTCTTCATCATCGCGGCCCTTGGCGGCTTTCTCCTGTTCGGCATAGATGTTGCCACGAAGCAACCGCCCAAATGGCTCGGGTTCGTCCACGGCGCAGTAGCGGTCGCGGGTTTCGTTTTCCTGCTTGTCTTCGCATTCGCCGGGGCATAGCCGCGCACGCAAGGCACTGCTTCCTTGATGGCGGTCACGGGCCATGATACCGTGGCCGCATGCCCGAAGCAGTCAAGCCGAGAGACCTCACAATTTCGGGAAGGAAAGTCCATGCATGGATGGGCGGGGCCGGCCCCGCGCTCCTCCTCCTCCACGCGGCCTGGGGCAATGCGGAGATGAGCTGGTCCGCCGTCTGGGACGAGCTTGCAAACGCCTTCGCGGTCGTGGCCCCGGACATGCCAGGGTTCGCTGCCTCGGAGCCGGTGGAGCGACCTGGGGTTTCAGGAAGCGCCCGGCAGATCATGGACCTGCTGGACTCCTTGAAGACGGATCGCTTTGCAGTGGTCGGGAGCTCCTTCGGCGCCGCCGTTGCCATCGAGATCGCCTCGGCGTTTCCTGATCGGGTGAGCCACCTCGTGGTTGTGAACGGCACGAACCTTCCCGCCGTTCCCGGTCTCATGAAAAGCATCATCAGCATTCCTTTTGTCAAAGGACGCTTCAGCCGGTTGATCAAGAACATGTCCTGGTCCGAAAAGGCGTTCGCGCGGGGCTTTCCGAACCCTGCGGCCCTGCCCAGGGGGTTCATCGACAAGGTGCGAAGCTTCAAAGACGCCCATGGCATGACCGGCTTTCAAGCGGTCATGGATCAGGCCGGACGGCAGTCCCGGCCGCCGGTACCCACCACAGTCATTTGGGGCACGGGAGATCGCCTCGTGTCGCCCGCGCAGATGAGATCCTTCCTCAAATGGCTTGGCAGGCACGAGTACGTGCCCCTGGAGGGCGCGGGTCACATGCCGCAGGTGGAACGGCCGCGGGAGTTCTCGGCTGCGCTGCGCATGGCCGTCTCCCAGCGCTAACCGCCGCTCAGCGCGCCGAGGATGAGCACCTCGTCTCCCGGGGCGATCCGGCAGGTCAGGTCCCGCACAAGGTCGCCTCTCACAAAGAAGTTCATGTGCGGGCGAATGCGGTCCTGCTCATCGATCACCCGGAAGCGAATCCCGGGGAAGCGGCGGTCCAGGTCCGTCATCAATTCAGCAAGCGTGGCGCCATCACCTTCCACGTCGGACTCCCCGTGAGTGTATGAGCGCAGGTGCGACGAGAGGTGCACGGGGACGCTCATGACCCGGCTACTTCCAGGGAGAGTATACGAGGCAGGTGGCTCGCCACCAGCTTCCAGCTTGACCCTTCGTTGCGGCTCGCCCAGACCTCCCCGGCGGTTGTCCCGAGGTAGAGACCCACGGGGTCTTCCGAGTCGCTTTTCATCGCCTGGCGAAACACGGTGAACCACCCGTTGGATTCCGGGAAGCCCTTGGCTTGCCTGGTCCAGGAAGCGCCTCCGTCCGTGCTGCGATAGGCAGCGGGCTTGCCCGCCGGGCTCGTCCGCGGCCAGACGTCCGTTCCATCCATGGGGAACACCCAGAGCACGTCCTGCTTTCGCGGGTGGGCGACAATGGGAAAGCCGATGTCCCCGACCGGGGCAGGAAGGTTGCGCCCGATCCGCTCCCAGGTCGATCCCGGCCTGTCCAGTCGATACACGCCGCAGTGGTTCTGCTGGTAGATCCTGTCAGGATTGGCCGGGCTCATGACCACGCAATGCGGGTCCTGGCCGTATTCCGGGAACTTGTCGGGAAGGAAATCCGCCGACGATCCGTCGTTCATCGGGCTCCAGCTGCGCGCGGCATCCCGCGTCTCGAAGAAGCCACCTGTGGAGAGGGACACGTACATGTGGTTCGCGTCCCGCGGGTCGATCAGAATCGAATGCGTGATGGGGCCGCCCGGCGTCTCTCCGATGTTGGCCGGCTTCTTCTCCTTCAGCCCAGCCACATACCTGGTGAACTCCGCAATGTGATCCCACGTCTCTCCGCCGTCCTCGGACCTGAAGAGAGCGTGCGGCACGGTCCCCGCCCACCAGACTCCTGGCTGGCTCGCGTGGCCCGGCGCCAGGGCAAAAGTGCGCTGCACGGCGGGGCCGTTCTGTCCCTCGGGCGCCTTGGGGAACGAAGGCGGCATTCGGGCCTCGAGCCACGTTTTGCCCTTGTCCTGGGAGCGGAACACGGTTGGGCCCAGGTGGCCGGTTCTTGCCGCCAGGAGCAGGGTCCTGCCGTCGCGGGGGTCCTGCACCAGGTGATTCGTCTCCGCGCCCAGGAAATGCGGACTGGAGACCTTCCATTCCCGTCTGCTTCCATCCCCCTTCAGGACGAAAGCTCCCTTGATCGTCGCCACATGAAGCTTCACGGGTATATAAGGTACAGAAAATCCACGCGAAAGTTGACGAGCTGATGGCGCAAAAGTATCTTTGCTGATCTGAAGGAGGGGACGGAACCTTGTCTGGTACCAAGACGGCTCTCTTCTCTTTGCTGATCGGGCTGACCCTTGCTTTTTCCGCCTTCGCGGAGGCGAAGCTGAGGATAGCGATGGTGCTTCCCGGTCCCATCAATGACAACGACTGGAACTCGGTCGGCTTCAACGGATTGAAACAGGCGGCCACCGACCTGAAGGTGGAGTACGCCTATTCGGAGAACGTGCCTGACTCCGACGCCGAGCGCGTGCTTCGGGACTACGCTTCGCGCGGCTACACGCTCATATTCGCCCACAGCTTCTCCTTCGGAAGCGCGACGCTGGACGTCGCCAGGGATTTCCCCAAGGTCTACTTCATGGCGGGAACAGCGACGGAGCTCGCGCCAAACATGGGCACTTACGACAACCCGGATTACCAGGGTGCCTACCTGGCGGGCATGCTTGCCGCCGGAGTGAGCAAGTCAGGCGTCGTGGGGTGGGTTGACGGCAACCCTGCGCCGAACATGCTGGCAAACCTGCACGCCTACGAGGCGGGCGCCAAGGCGATGAACCCGAATGCAAAGGTGCTCCACACGTTCATCGGCAGCTGGTACGACCCCCCGAAGTCCAAGGAGGCCGCTCTCGCGCAGGTGGAGCAGGGAGCGGACGTTCTGAGCGCTCAGGGAGTGGGCGTCATCGATGCCGCGAAGGAAAAGAAAGTCTTCGCGCTCGGGGCGATGACGGACCAGAACTACATGGGACCCTCCGTGGTGCTCACCAGCGTCACCTGGAACCTCGCCCCCCTGATCAAGGGCGTGGCGCAATCCATTCTCGACGGCAAATGGGTGAGCAAGAACTGGTCGTTCGGCATCGCCGAAGGATCCGTGAACCTGGCCCCTTTCCACGGCCTGGACAAGACCGTGCCGGCAAGCGTCGTGCGCAAGGTGAACAAGACGCTGGATGAGATCAAGTCCGGCAAGTTCGTGGTTCCGCACGACACGAGCGCGGTCCAATAAGCCGACGACTGACGCCCCGTTTCTGCGGATGCACGGGATCGTTGTCGCATACGGGTCCCTCGTCGCCAACGACAACATCGATCTCGAAGTGCAAAGGGGGGAGATCCGCGCCCTCCTGGGTGAGAACGGGGCAGGGAAGACGACCCTGATGAAGGCCCTGGTCGGCCTTGCCCCCCTGAAGAGCGGGACACTATCGCTGAACGGGCAGGCCATCACCGACATCAGCCCGGTTGCCGCGCGCAATGCGGGCATCGGGATGGTCCATCAGCACTTCATGCTGATCCCGACCCTGACGGTGGCACAGAACGTCTGCATTGGATTGCGAAGCGCCGGGTACCCGTTCCCGGACTCCAGGAAGGTTTCGGCGAGCCTCCAGGACCTCTCCGAGCAATATAGACTGAAGGTGAATCCGGCGGCCCGCGTCTCGGATCTCTCCGTGGGGGAGCAGCAACGGGTGGAAATCCTCAAGACCCTGTACCGAGGCGCAATGCTCCTTGTCCTTGACGAGCCGACATCCGTCCTGATCCCCCAGGAGATCGACGGGTTGTTCGAAATCATTCGCGGCCTGTCCGCTCTTGGCACTGCGGTCATTTTCATCAGCCACAAGCTGAATGAAGTCATGAACATCAGCCAGACTGTCACCGTCCTTCGAAACGGGAGAGTTGCGGCAACCCGGGCCACCAGGGAAACCAACGCCCGGGAGCTTGCGAGGTTGATGGTGGGCCGCGACATGGAGGATCTGCCCGCCGCCCCCTCCCTGGCCGCATCCGCGCCGCTTGTGGCGCGGGTCCACGGGCTGCGATACGTGGACCCGCGCGGGGTGAGCACGCTGCGCGGGATAGACCTCGACATCCATGCCGGTGAGATCCACGGCATTGCCCGGCGTGGACGGGAATGGGCAGGTGGAGCTGGCGAGGATAGTCGCCGGGATTCTCCCGGCTTCCTCGGGGACGGTCCTGCTGGACGGAAAGGACATCACGCGCCTGAATCCGGCGAAGCGGATCCAGGCCGGCCTGGCATACATACCCGCGGACCGTCAGCGCAGCGCGCTCGCCATGGAGCTCTCGATCTTCGACAACCTGATGCTGAAGGCGAGCGACCGTCCACCGTTTTCCGCCCACGGGTTTCTGAACTTCGCGCGGCTGAAAGAGCTTGTGGACGCGTCGGTCAAGGATTTCGACATCCGGTGCACGAGCACCGAACAGGCAGTCCGGACCCTCTCCGGAGGCAACCAGCAGAAGCTTGTCCTTGCCCGCGAGCTTCGCGCCAACCCCCGCCTGATCGTCGCGGTGCAGCCGACGCACGGGCTGGATGTCAGCGCAACCCACTACGTCCATTCCATGCTGCTGGAACAGCGGCGCAAGGGCTGCGCAATCCTCCTGATCTCCACCGAGCTTGACGAGATCCTTTCCCTGTCGAACAGGCTGTCCGTCATCTATGAGGGGACCCTTTCGGCCACATTCGACCGCGCCCAGGCAAACAGGGAAACCCTGGGCCTCCTGATGGCCGGCAAGAGGCCATGAGGTGAAGTCCGACGCGGTGCGCAGTGTCGCGGCCTTTGCCCTGGCGCTCGTCATCGGCGCGCTCATCATTTCCGTGATGGGCGTGAGTCCCGTGCGGGCATATGTCGCCCTGGTGAACGGAGCGGCGGGCAATCTCAACAGCGTGGCCGAGACCCTGCTTCGCGCGGTGCCCCTGGGGCTGGCAGGAGTCGGAGTCTCCATCGCCTTTCGGGCCGGAGCTTTCAATGTCGGCGCCGAAGGTCAGCTCTACGTGGGAGCCATGGCGTCGGCCTGGACCGGTCTTGCATTCCCTTTCCTTCCGCCTGCGGTCCTGCTTGCCCTCATGGGCCTGTCGGCCGTTCTGGCGGGCGGAATCTGGGCGGGGATTGCCGGAGTCCTCAAGGCCTGGGTGAATGCCAGCGAGATGATCGTCACCATCATGTTGAACTACGTCGCGATCTTCCTCATCAACTACCTGGTGCACGGGCCTTTGAAAGACCCAGCCTCTCCGCTGGGCCAGACCGCACGGCTTGCGCGCGCGGCATACCTGCCCATCCTGGTCGGAGGCACAAGACTGCACGTGGGTCTGATTCTGACCGCTGTCCTGGCAGTGCTTTTCTTCTTCCTCCTTCGGCGGACCTCGTGGGGCTTTCACATCCGCGTGCTCGGCAGGAGCCCCGTGGTTGCGCACGCATCCGGCATTCACGTGAACAGGGTAACGGTCTCCGTGCTGGTGGTCAGCGGGGCGCTTGCCGGCCTTGCCGGATTCTGCGAGGCCGCCGGCGTGCAGCATCGCATGATAGAGAACATCTCGCCCGGGTACGGATATACGGCCATTGTCGTCGCTCTCCTCGGACAGACCGACCCGATTGGAGTGTTTGTCGCCGCCGTCCTTTTCGCCGCGCTGCAGATCGGGGCCAGCACCATGGAGTCCGCCGTCGGTGTGCCGAGCTCGGTGATAACCGTCATCCAATACCTGGTCGTCCTCCTTCTCATCGGGAGGGGCGCGATGGACCTGGTCCGCGCGCGGCTCCGGAGGGCCTGAGATGCTTGCTTCCCCGGTGCCTGCAGGGGTTCCTGTCAGCGAGCATGCGCCTGGCTGTTCCCATCCTGCTGGCGGCCCTTGGCGGGATCTACAACGAGAAGTCCGGCGTGTTGAACATCGGGATGGAAGGCATGATGATCGTCGGCAGCCTGGTGGGTTTCGTTACCGGCTTTTTCCTGCACAGCCTGTGGCTGGGCGTGCTGGCGGCGGTCACGAGCGGAATCCTCCTGGGGATGCTGCTGGGTTTTTTCGTCATCACGCTGGACGCGAACCAGGTGGTGGCCGGAATTGCTCTCAACCTGCTGTGCGTGGGGGTGACCAGCCTGCTGTTCCGCGTGATCTTCGGCGTCGGCAGGGCCCCGCGGGTGAACAGCTTCGAAGCGCTGCCCGTCCCCGGCCTGGGCGACATCCCCATCCTGGGCCCGCTTCTTTTTCGACAGTCACCGCTGGTATACATCACCTATGCCCTCGTGGCGCTCACCTTCATCATCATCTATCGAACGAGCTGGGGATTGAGCATCATCTCCACGGGAGAGAATCCCGAGGCTGCCGAGACACTCGGGGTGAACGTCTCTCGGACGCGCTACGCGGCCATGATGGTGAGCGGCGCACTGTGCGCGCTGGGCGGCGCCTTCCTCTCGGTGGATTCAACCGGCCTGTTCATCGACAACATGACCGCCGGGAGAGGGTACATCGCCCTGGCCCTGCTGATCCTGGGGCGCAGGCATCCATTCGGCCTGCTGGCGGCGGCCCTGATGTTCGGCGCCGCTGATGCGCTGCAGCTTCGGACGCAGATCCTGAACATCGGCATACCCTTTCAATTCATGCTCATGCTGCCCTATCTCCTGACGGTCGTCGTCCTGGTGGTTTTTGTGCGCCGGATCGACAATCCTGCTGCCTTGGGCGTGCACTACAAGCACGGGGGGGACACGGAATGACGGATGCCGCTGGTTCTGCCTGGCCTGATCTCCAGTCCGCATGGGAGAACGGAAAGATCGCTGTTGTCGCCTTCGGCGCGCAGGAAGAGCATGGGCCGCATTGCCCGCTGGCAACCGACACGCTGATTGCCAACGGTCTTGCAGCCCGGCTGGCCGCGGAGCTGGACGCGGTGCTGCTGCCCGCCATCCCGTACGGGGAGACGTGGAGCACCTCCGGCTATCCTGGTACGGTGTCCCTTTCTCCGCAGACCGTCCGGCAGATCGCGCTGGAGATTGGAGTCAGCCTCAAGGGGCAGGGAGCGAGGGCCCTTGTGATCGTCAACGGGCATTTTGGAAACCGCGGCCCCATCGCGCTTGCCTGCAGAGAGCTGAGGCAGAGCCATTCTTTCCCGGCGCTGCTGGTGGATTACCCCGGCCTGGAAGAGCTGGCAAGAGAAATCAGCTCGAGCATACCGGCGGCCCCCCTGTTCTATCATGCGGAGGAGGTGGAGACTTCCCTGGTGCTCGCCCTGGCTCCGCAGCTGGTCCAGATGGAGAAAGCGGTGGCTGAATATCCGGTTTTTCCGCCGACCTTCAACGCCGAGCCGGTCCTCCTCAACACGTTCTGCAAGAGCGGCGTCTTTGGAGACCCGCGCGCTGCTGACGCGGAGAAGGGGAAGAAGCTCCTGGAGGGATTGACCGTGCGGAGCGTTGAGCTTGTCCGCGAGTTTCTGAAACACCCGTAGCGTCCCCGAATACCCAGGAAGGTGGTCTTGCAATGGTAGACGGAAAGCAGCTGGACCAGGCGATCGAGCGCAACAAGGAAGCTGCGCTTCAGGAGCTCAGTGCGTTCTGCGCGCAGCCGAGCATCTCCGCGCAGGGCGTGGGCATGCGCGAAATGGCGGCGCTCGTGCGGCAATCGCTGGAGCGGCGCGGGTTTGAGACGCGCCTGGTGGAGACCAGGCGCCACCCGGCGATCCTGGCGGAGCGCAGCGGCCGCGGGATCGCCTCGGTGCTTTTCTACAATCACTACGACGTCCAGCCCCCCGACCCTCTCGAGCAGTGGATCAGCCCCGCGTTCAAGCCGACCGTGCGGGACGGCAAGCTCTTCGCGAGGGGAGCCATGGACGACAAGGGGCACCTGGCCTGCCGCCTGGCCGCGCTGGATGCCGTGCGGGACGTCTACGGGGAGCTGCCCTGTACGGTGAAGCTTCTGATCGAAGGGGAGGAGGAGATTGCCAGCCCGAACCTCGAGGAGGTCATTCGGCAAAACAGGGATGACCTGATGGCGGATCTGTGCCTGTGGGAGTTCGGAGAAGTCGATGCGGACGGGGCCTCCCTGCAATACCTGGGGTTTCGGGGAATCCTTTCTGTGGAGCTTTCCGTGCAGACCCTCTCTCAGGACTGCCACTCCGGCATCTGGGGGACACTGCTTCCGAATGCTGCGTGGAGGCTGAGCTGGGCCCTCTCCAGCCTGAAGAGCCCTGATGAGAGGGTGGCCATCCCGGGCTTCTATGACCGGGTGGTGCCTCCCTCGGAGCTCGACATGCAGCTGATGAACCAGCTGCCCGTCATCTCCGATGCCCAGCTGTCCGCTCTCGGGGCCAAAGAGGTCATCTTCCAGTACTCCACGCCCGGTGAGTTCCACAGGAACGCCGTGCTTTCCCCCAGCTGCACCATCTGCGGTCTGGCGTCCGGCTATCAGGGAGAGGGGCAGAAGACCATCGTTCCTTCCCGGGCTTCCGCGAAGCTGGATTTCCGCCTGGTTCCAGATCAGACCCCGGAGGAGATCCTGGACAAGCTGAGGAAGCACCTCGATTCGCGCGGGTTCAAGGACATCCAGGCAACATCCATCGGCACGCTCTATCCCTCAAGGACCCCGGTGGACCATCCCCTTGTCCGGATGGTGACCGAGTGCGCCAGGGACGTCTACGGCCAGCCCCAGCGCATCTACCCGATGAGCGGCGGGTCGGGACCCGCCCACTTCTTCCGCAAGCACCTCGGCCTCCCCGTGGTGACCGCGGGGGTCGGCTACCTCGGCTCCAACATCCATGCCCCCAACGAACATATCCGTCTCCGGGACTTCTCCAACGGGATCCGCCACACGGCCCGTATTCTGGCCAACCTCGGGCAATGAACGGACGCCGCGGACTTTTCCGCTATGTCTTCCGGAATTGCATCGAAACTTCCCTCGGAAGCGCAAGTCCGGCCGCTGCTTCGATGGCCTTGAGAAAGCCGGAGTACAACGGGCAGGTGACGTGGGGGAGATGCTTCGACAGGGCGGCGTACACAGCGGTCTCGTGCGGTTTGCGGAAAAGCTCGGCGTAGGCATCCACGCTCGTGAGCGCACCGTAAGCTTTCGCCGCATTCGGGCAGGTCGTTTCAAAGTTGATGGTCACGGTCTGCTGGTCCTCCGAGGAGGTCCGGATGGTCGTCAGGAAACCGCAGACTCCTGCAGCAACGGTCAGTTCGTGCATGGGGCGAAGCATAGCAGAAAAGCATCGATTTTGTGTGCCAGGGGCTTCCGATAGAGGCGCATTCGATGGATCCCGGTGAGGCTTGAGGACGGCACGCTTCCCGACTACACTTGGAGAAGGAGATGCTGCGGCGTCAGGAGGCCGGGATGAGTAGACTGCCCTCTTTAGTCACGATGTTTGCGCTGGCCTGCCTCGTTGCGACTGGCTGCAAGACCACCGGCACGCCCACCGCGTCGCAACAGGGAGACCAGTCCGCGGCGCAGCCGTCAAGCAAGGGGCAGCAGGCGGTCCAATCCCAGGCCCAGCCCATGGCGCAGTCTCAGACGCAGCCGACTGCCCGGTCCCCGGCCCGACCCGTGGTCCGTCTCGAGGCGCCGGCATTCGCCAAGCGCGCCGCCAGGCGCATCAGCGAAGCCCCCTTTGTAAACAACGCTCTTTCTGCGCTGCATCGGATCGATCTCGGAAAGATGAAGGTCAGACTTTTTGGCGCGAACCTGCCTGCATCGGATCTTGTCGCGCCGATTGTGGCGGCCGCCCTCCTTCTGGGCGGTGGATACTGGGTTTTTGCCTCGCGGAAACTGGCCCGGCAGGGCAGGTAGCGCAGGCGGCCCCGGGGCCTGCTCAGCTCGCCTTCTTCTTCCGCGCCGTGGTGACCGCAGCGGCGGTCTTCGCCGGCTTCGCGCTCGGCGCCTGCTTCAGCCCTGCCTTCACCTTCTTCTTTTCCCCGTTCTCTACCGGAGTGCCGCCGCCTGCCGCCTGCGCCTCGGCGACGCTTCGCTTCAGGGCCTCCATCAGGTTGATGATCTTGGGCTCCTCGGGGTCACGCACTTGCACGACTTCCTTGCCTTCGATCTTCAGCTGGATGAGCTTCGTGAGCTTCTCCTTGTACACGTCCTTGTAGTGGCCGTAGTCGAAGCTCTTGATCATCGACGCCTTGATGAGCGTGTCAGTGAGGGACATTTCCGCCTCGGAGAGCTGGGTCTCAGCGATCTCATCCTTGAACGCGGAGGCCGACTTCACCTCGTCCTTTCGGGTGAGCACGGTCATGGCCAGCACGCCGTCGATGGGCCGAACCAGCACTACCTGTTCCTTCTGCGAGATGACGACCTCCGCGACGGCGCAGACCTTGTTCGCCTCCATGCTCTTCATGAGCAGGCTGTAGGGCTTCTGGCCCACGGGCCCATCAGGGGTCAGGTAGTAGGTGCGGCCCGCCATGTAGATGCTGGAGAGCTGGTCCGGCTTGATGAACCCGTCGATGCGCACGGACTTGTCGCTCTCCGTGCGCAGCTTATCGAGCTCCTCCTCATCCACGATGACATACTGACCCTTGGCGTACTCATAGCCCTTGACGATTTCATCCTGGAGACCTCCCCCACCTCGGGGGCAAACTTCTTGTACTGGATGCGCGTGTGCGTCTTGGCATGAAGCTGATGAAGCGTGATATCGCTGCCGGTCGCGGTGGCCGTGTAGGCCTTTACCGGAACAGAGACCAGGCTGAGCTTGAGAAAGCCCTTCCACGATGCGTGGGCTGCCATGCTACCCCCTATCCCCCCCCGTTGAAAGAAGCTACAAAGCCCTCCTCCGGGAGTCAACCCGTATCAGTGTCGGCGGGAAGAGCCTTGAGCTGCAATGGTCGCGGCTTTCCTGTCCACAGTCGACGGCGGCCGCCAGTCGACACGAGGGGCTTTGTCCGCTACACTATGCCATGAGGAGCAGGCTTTCCCCGAGCATCTTCTTCCACGTAATGACAAGGGCCCCGGACCTTCTTCCGAAGGTAACGAGGTTCCTGCTCAGAAAAAAACTCGGCGCTGACAGGGACGTGCGGCGCGGGGACGGTATATCCTCCAAGCCTCCCTACATGGTGAGCTTGAGAATAACCAATGCCTGCAACCACAGGTGTCCCGTCTGTGGGCAATACGGGGCGTACGGGTACATGGGGGAATCCGAAAGGCGGAAGGCGCTCCTGAAGACACTCCCCGTGGAAGTCTACAGGAAGATGGTCGACGACTTGTCGTTCTACCGCCCTTTCTACTACGCGACCGGCGGTGAGCCTTTTCTCTATCCGGGGATCGTGGAGCTGCTCAACTACGCGAAGGCAAAGGGGAGCAGCGTGTTCATCGTCACCAACGGCGTCAAGCTGCAGGAGCATGCGGAAGAGATCGTGAGGAACGAATGGGACCTCCTGGTGGTTTCCCTGGACGGACCGGAGGAAGTTCACGACGAGTGCAGGCGCACGAAAGGCGCATACAGGACGCTCATGGAGGGGATCACCGCGGTGCGCGAGTGGCGTTCCCGGCTGGGAAAAGCGCGCCCGTTCATCGTGACCTCAACGACTCTGTCACGGAAAAACGCAGAATGCCTGGAGGAGACATACGAGATGGGTCGGACTCTGAACCCGGACATCATGGCTGTTTTCCTGTCCTGGTTCACCAGCGAGCAGCTGGGGGAAGCCCAGCAGAAGCTCCTTCGCGACGCGCTGGGAGTGGAAGCATTCACCTGGAAGGCCTATGCCCGGGAGTTCTCCGTGGAAGACGCGAACCTGTTCATGAACGCGATGGCCCGGGCGGACAGCAGGAAGTGGCCTTTCGAGCGCCTCGTGATACCGAGCCTGAGAGGGACCGACGTCCGGGACTACTACCTGGAGCCGGCGAAGATGTTCGGATTCAGCAAGTGCGTCACTCCTTTCCTCGAAGTCAACGTCATGCCGAACGGCGACGTTGTGACCTGCCGTGATTATATCGATGTCAAGGTTGGCAATATTTCCGAAGAGGGGCTCCTCGATATCTGGAATAACGAGGGCTTCAGAAAGTTTCGACGTCTCCTCATCGAAAAAGGCGGGCTCCTGCCCCAGTGCACCAGATGCTGCGGACTCATGGGATTCTAGTCTTTCTCCTCCTTGGCGTGTGCGCCGCGTCGCCTCTGTCCTCACTGACGGTCCACGTCAACGATATCGACATTGCCTGGCAGGACCTCGGCTCGGGAGATCCGATCGTGATGATCATGGGATACGGCGGATCGATGGATCTCTGGAGCCCGCGGCTCCTGAAGCTCTTGTCCGCCTCCCACAGGGTCATTGTTTTCGACAACCGCGGAATGGGGCATTCGACCTCGACGGATGAGGAGTACTCCATCCCCCTGTTCGCGCGCGACACGCTGGGCCTGATGGATGCCCTCAGCATCGACAAGGCAACGATACTGGCGTGGTCACTGGGGACGGAGATTGCCCTTGAGCTGGCGATAACGAACCCGACGCGGGTCGCCAACCTGGTCCTGATATCCGGCACTCCCGGCGGCAGGGAGAAAATAGATCCCGACCCCCAGATCATGCGAACATTTGCGGACGACTCGGGATCAGCGATGGACCGGGGATTGCGCCTGATCGGATTGCTGTTTCCGCTGGACTGGCTGATCTTTCATCCCTTCATTTCAGGTTATTTCCCGACGGACGCGAAGATGAATCCGCCGGAGCGGACCAGGCGGCAGCTCGCCGCCATGAGGGATTGGGAGGGATGCTATGATCGCCTGGGGGAGATCACTTCACCTGCTCTTGTCATGGTGGGGGAGTCCGACGCGCTGGTTCCGCCGGCAAACTCTCTCCTGCTCGCAAACGCCATCCCGTCCTCCCGTCTCGTCCGGCTTCCCGGCGGGGGCCACGGGGTCATCTTCCAGTATCCTGACCGGATATCGGAGGAAATCACCGCCTTTCTCAAAGACCCCGGATACTGACCAGCGCCCGGATGCTCAGAAGGCGTGACCGCTTCGAATGATCACGGTAAAGCCCTCGGGGGAGAGTGGCTCACCGTCGAACCCCACGTCGAGGGAGATGATTGAGCGCTCGGAAAATGCGAAGCGCAGTCCCGCGCCTCCGCTCAGGTGAAAGGCGTCGAACCTGAGCTGCCCGTAGTCTCCGCACACCTGGCCGGCGTCCAGGAACAGGTCCCCTCCGATGATGGACCAGACGGGGAAGCGGTACTCGAGCTGGCCGAAGAACCCGAAGTTTCCGATGAATCGATCCGGCTGGAAGCCTCTGCCGATCGACAAACCGCCGAAAGACGGCATGGCGTAAAAAGGCGCGTCCCCAAAGGTGTTCTTCAGCAGGAGCCTCGCCGCCAGGACGTGGTGATGGAAGATGCTGAGGAAATACCTGAAATCCGCATCCAGGGAGCAGTACCGGAACTCGCTTCCGAGGTACGCGCTCGAAATGCCCGCTGCGATTGCCTCGTAATCCCCGTACCACGGCTCTGTTGGCAAGTCCCGTGTGTCGTGCGCGACCTCCGCGCGCAGGAGCGTCATGAGGCCGCCCCCGTCTCCAGTTACGTTGGACACACCGTCGACGACGGAGTACTCCACGAGGGGAGAAAGAGTTGCCGTGACCGTGGGCAGCACGGTTGTGCTGGCAGCCATCGAGGCTTCGAACGATTTCCACGAGTACAGTCGGGCGTCCTGGAGAACAGTCGCATTTCCCATGCCGAAGTATCGCTTCGGGAATCCGTCGTAGCTCAGGCCGAAATCCAGCGACGTTGCCGGGATGGGGCTGGGGGAGGACGCTGTGAGCTGGGCGGCAAAGCAGTTGCTGAAGCTGTACATCGCGGTCACGCCGATGGCCGCCCCGGTTCCGAACAGGTTGAAATCCAGAAAGCTCGCTCCCGCTGAAAAACCAGAAACAGTGTCGTAGAACCCAAACGGGAAGATCATGATCGGCTGCCTGCTCAAGCCCTTCCGACTCTCCTCCGGGATCTCTCCATCCACAACGACGTCCTTGCCCTGGAGAACGACGCGTCGGACGCGCTTCGCGTCGAGCGGGCCTTCTTTGAGGTCTCCCGAAAAGAAGAGAAAGTCCGCCACGCGCCCCGGGGCGATGCTCCCGACCTCTCCCTCTTTGCGGATCTTCCTGGCGCCGTTTGCAGTAGCCGCCTCCAGCACCTCCGCGCGTGAAAGTCCTGCCTCTTCCAGGAGAGCCAGCTCGCGGTAGAATCCCTCCCCCGCGGTCTCGAGCTTCGATGAAGGGAAGTCGGTCCCCGCCGCGATGATGACCCCGTTCTGGTGCGCCTTCGCGACGGTCAGCATCATCCGGGGCATGACCGCGGTGGCATAGATCTCGTAGATCGACAGGGTAGGGGTGAAGACAACGCCGCGCGCTGCGGCTTCACGGAATGCCGCCTCCGAGCCGCTGTACGGGAAGCAGTGCACCATGCCGTCCACGTCGGCGCAGATCATGTCGGAAAAATCTTCTTCAAGCGCCCCCAGGTCGGCGATGACCGGAAGACCTCGGGAATGAGCTTCCGAGGTGATCCGCGCGGCCAGCCCGGGGTCCAGGCGCGGCACCTTCTTTCCGTAATACGTCCCGTCGTCATACACGAGCTTGATGAAGGACACCCCCTGGCCGGAAAGCTGGGCCACCTTCATGAGCGCAGGACCCTGCTCGTCAACCTGGAAAGTGGCATTGTCGATCAGCTCGTGCTGGCCGCGGTAGATCGTACCGGCCGGGTGGCCGCCAGGCGCGGTGAACAGCGGGCCGCAATAATACAGCCGAGGCCCGAGCAGCTTCCCGCTTCGAAGTCCGGCCGCCAGCCCCTGCATGCCCGCGATGGTCGAGCCCATGTCCACCACGGAGGTGATGCCGTTTTTGAGGAGCTGTTCACGGTTTGCCGGCGCCTGGGACACGGACTCTTCGGCGAGCCGGCCCCACCCGCGCTGCGCGGTCTGCTCCAGGACTTCAAGGGGCGCGCCGAGCACGTGCACGTGGGAATCCATGAAGCCGGGGGTGACTGTCATCCCGTGCGCATCGATGATGCGGGCCCCCGCGACGGGAACGTAGCCAGCGCTCGGCACGACGTCACGAATGAAGCCGCCTTCAATGACGATGGCGACATCCGTGACGAACTGGTGCCCGGTGAAGGCTTCGTGGGCCAGGATGACGGTCTGTTGTGGCTGGCATGGGCCCGCCGTTGCGGCGCCGAGAAGCAGGCACAGCGCCGCCGCTGTGAGCAGCAATCGGTTCATGTCTCTTCCTCGAGCTATCTCAACACCGCTCGAGGACGTTCCTGCTCCTCAGCCCTGGTCGTCGGCCGGCCCCGGCGGCGCGGCGGCAAGATCGCCCAGCTTCACCTTCTGCGCATCGAACCTCGCCGCGGCGGCCGCCATTGCATCCAGCGCATCTGCCGCCCCCATTGTGGCCCCGCGCTGGAACCGCACGGGATTGATCCGCGCCACGACGAACGCTTTCAGGTACGGGCTCGTGAATCCCCGCTCCTTGAGGGCGGCCACCGCCTCCGCCACCGTGTCGTCCAGGGCAATGAGCTTCTCCGCAAGCTCACCCCGGACACGCAAAGCATCCGGCAGGGGTTCGTCCAGGAACACTTCCACGCGCTTGAGCACCGGATGGTAAGCGCCTCCGCTCAGGCGTCCACGCTTCTCGTAGGCCAATCCAAGCGTGAGGTACGCGGGCTCTTCGAACTCGAGCGCGAAGTCCTTCTCCGGGCGGCTGTCCAGCTCCGCCAGCGAACGTGCCATGCGGATCACCTCCAGGGACTTCTCCCGAAGGTTGTGGCCCTTCTCCGTGTTCATGGCGAGGATCTGGTATGCAACGGAGAGCTCGGGGACAACCACGGCGAGGATGCAGCGTGCGCCCAGCGCCCGCATGGCCGCAAGCCGGTGATGGCCGTTGGGCGTCCAGAAAGTTCCTTCGGCCGTGCGCACCGCAATGATAGGGTCCAGGAAGCGCCCCATCCGCCCGATGACGTCCCCGAGCCTTTCGACGTGTGTCTTCGAGATGTCTCTCTGAAACGGTGTGGGCTCCACGCGTTGAATGGGAAGGCTCGCCAGGATGTGCCAATGCCCGCCCACGGGGTCCCGGTAGCATCCGACAACCCCGCCGCCGCTTTCCCAGATGCTCTGAGTCAGGGCGTTGACATCGGCGGGCGGCGTGTCACCGGTCACTTCGGGGGCGGTCAGCCCCTTGATGGATGCCGTCCCTTTCTTTCGCCGAGATCTGGCCGGCTTCCCCGTCTTTTCCGCCCTGGCCGCTTTCTTTGCCGGCTTCTTTTCCGTACTGTCCGAGTCGCCACGCCTGGCTAACATGACGCCTCCTTCTCGAGACATCGTATCACGCATGGCCTGCCGGCAGCGAGGGCCGTGCCGCGAGGGCTCGGCAGCCACGGCCGGAGAGCGGGAGCAGCGGGAGCCTGGCTTGCGCCGGAGAGAAACTCGCCGTACACTTGTGCCTCACCCGATATTCTGCGTTTCGGAGGCTGGCAGTGCCGGACGAGCATGAACCGTTGAACAAGGTCCGAGAGACCTTCAAGGTGCCCTGGTATCGATCTCCCATCGAGCCGGCGCGGCTGAAAGAGCTGACGAGTCGAAGCGATCTCCGGGGGGCGTTCCAGACTCTTGGTCACATTGTGCTGCTTGCAATCAGCGGCGCGGCTACCTGGATCTTCTTCGACCATGGGATATGGGTCGGGTTTGCGGTGGCGCTTTTTGTCCATGGGACGATGTACTCCTTCCTTGCAGGCCTGGCCACCCACGAGCTTGCGCACGGGACCGTGTTCAAGACGAAATGGCTCAACAACATCTTCGTGAGGTTCCTCAGCCTCATTTCCTGGTTCAACTTCCTCGACTACAAGGTGAGCCATACCTATCATCATTTGTATACGCTTCATCCCCGGGGGGACCGGGAGGTGGTCCTGCCGAACAACCCGTCGCTGAATCCGCTCTTCCTCCTGCAGCTGCTCACCCTCAACGTGGTGGGCGCGAAGAGGGAGCCCTATTCGTATCCCATCGTTCAGACCGTTGCTTCGACGGTGAAGCTGGCCTTCACGGGAAGGTTCAGCAAGGAATGGCTGCGGGCCGTGTATGCTGACCAGGAGGAAGCCCACCGGAAGTCGGTCACCTGGGCGCGCCTGATCCTGCTTTTCCATGCCGCCGTTATTGCAGTTTCCGTCATCTTCAGGCTCTGGCCGCTGGCCCTGGTTGTCACCTGTGCGCCTTTCATTGCCAACTGGCTGAGATACTTCGTGGGTGTCCCCATGCACACCGGGCTGAAGGACAACGTTGCAGACTTCAGATTGTGCGTCAGGACGATCACCCTGGACCCCGTCAGCCAGTTCCTGTACTGGCGGATGAACTGGCATCTCGAGCACCACATGTTCGCGGCTGTGCCCTGCTACAACCTCAAGCGGCTCCACGGGGTCGTGGCCGCTGACATGCCGCGGCCGCGGACCCTGGTCGGCGCGTGGCGGGAGATGCGTCAAACATGGAAGCGGCAGCAGGTGGACCCGACCTACCAGTTTGAGACGCCTCTGCCGGGTCGCAAGGAGAAAGAGAAAACGCGGGATGCGCTGGAGTCCTCGCTGGGGGACCTGGCTCCCAAGGGGCTGGAGTAGCAGTATCCTTATGGTATGTCGAGTGCACGGTTTGCCACCCGGGACCAGCTTTCGCAGTCCGAGTGGGATAATCAGCGCAAGGACTGGAGGCGGCCGCCCGTGGATCGCGCGGTCCTCCGGGAGCTTTCCCAGCGCAGCACCGTGAACGGCCTCCTGAGGGTCGCATGGTTCCTGTTCCTGCTTGCCGTTCCCGCGGTCGCCGCGATCTTTGTCAGCCGCGTCAACATCTGGCTCACAATTCCGATTCTATACGTTTACTATTTCTTCTATGGCTTCTGGGTTGCCATTGCCCATGAGCTGCAGCACAAGACGGTGTTAGCGGAGTCCGCGGACTGGTTCAGCGAGATAGTATTTTTCCTCGTCCAGACGCTGATGTGGAACGGACCGAGCTACGCGCGCATCTCCCACCAGCTCCATCATCGCTACACCATGGTGCGGGGCGTGGATCCGGAGACCGACTGGCCTGAGGTCATCACGACGGCCTGGCTGCGCGCGTTTCTCATCAAGCTGGTGCTGAAGATCCTGGTGGTGGGCGCGGTTGCAGACCTTTTCCTGTCCGTTCGGACCCAGGTGCTTCGCGTCGCCGGGGTGAAAAACCGCATGATGAGGGATCATTGCAGCGAAGAGCAAATCTCCGCCATCAGGAGGGAGTCCCTGGGCATCCTCATGATCCACGCGGCCGTTGCCGCCGCAGCCGTTGCGTTTCACGCCTGGATCCTGCTCGCCCTCGTCACGGTGGCGTGGCAGATCGGCTCTCCCATCGAGATCCTCTGGCACGCGACGAAGCACATCGGGCGCCCATACAATGTCAACGACCATCGCCTCAACACGAGGTCCATTCGCGTCAGCTGGTTCATCAAGACGTTCTTCTGGGGGCTGGACGATCATGTGGATCATCACCTGTACCCGATTGTTCCGTCCCGCAACCTTCCCAGGCTTCACCGCATCCTGGAAAAAGACCTGCCCGTCCCGGACAACATCTTCGGCTGCTGGGTGGAGATGTTCGAGATCTCCCGTCAGAAGGACCAGGATCCGAAGCAGGAGTTCGTGTCGTGGCGAGGCTGATCTATTCCGCAATCACCTCGCTTGACGGCTACGTCGCTGACCAGGAGGGCAAGTTCGGCTGGGCCGCGCCGAGTGAAGAGGTGTTCGCCTTCGTGAACGACCTCCTGCGGCCCGTTGGCACGTTCCTCTTCGGGCGCCGCATGTACGACGTGATGGTGCCATGGGAAACGATGCAGGTTGCCGGCCAGCTGCCCGTGGTCGTGGATTTCGCAAAGATATGGCATGCGTCGGACAAGGTCGTGTTCTCTCGAGCTCTGAAGACGGCGCCGAGCGCCAGGACAAGGGTCGCGGGGGATTTCGATCCTGAAGCTGTCCGCCAGATGAAGGCCGCGGCGGGACGCGACCTCTCCGTGGGCGGTCCCGAGCTTGCCGCGCAGGCGCTCAAGGCCGGACTTGTGGACGAGGTCCACCTTTTCCTGACACCTGTCGTGGCAGGTGGCGGCACAGCGTCTTTTCCGGGGGGCCTCCGGTTGAAGCTCGAGCTGGTTGGCGAGCGCCGTTTCAGCGATGGCGTGGTATACCTGCACTATCGCACGGCGACATCCACGTGAACACCCCAGGGTGCGGCGGCTCTATCGCCTCCGGGCCCTCCGCAGCGGCCAGAACTGGAACAGCTCCGCGAAAATGACCAGGAACGGAAACGTCACGGCGAGAAGGGCGGAGGCAAGCCAGATTTCGAAGACGTAGCCGGGAGGGCCCGGTTCCATGTGTCCCGAGACGATGGGGCCCAGGGCGCCGTATAACCGCGCGAGGCCGACGCCGATGACAGCGGCGGTGGCGGCGTTGAGGACACCCTTCAGCGGCTGAGAAAACCGGGCAAAAAGAGATCCCTCCATCATGTTCATGACGATGATGGTGCCGAACACGAACGGGATTGGCGCGCGCACCATGAAAGCGGGCGCATCCATCCCGAGCAGGCCTTCTCCAACGAAGACGGCAAGGCCGCCGATTCCCAGCATGATTGCCGTCCAAACGGCCCCCAGGAGCGGCTGCCGGGTCAGCGCCGGCCGTTTTGCGAGCGGCCACAATTCGAAGCACACCAGCAGGAACATCGCGCTGATGGCTGTCACGAAAAAGACCACCGCGTTCCAGGCGTTGAACAGCCCATGCGGGTCCTGCGCCGGCTGGTATGCGGGGGTGCCCTTCATGAACCCGTAATTGAAGAAAAGCCGGAACAGCAGGTAGTTCACCACGTAGCCCGCCACCAGCATGAGAAGCCCGGCCGCGGGGTTCTTCATGAGCCTGCTGAAGGGCCAGCCGCCCCAGACGATGGCGAACCAGAAGGCGACAACGACGGTCGTGATGATGCACATGGACATCATGGGGGTCGGCGGACTGACGCTTCCGCCCACTGCGACGAAGTGGACAAGCGCAACGGGAACGCCGGCAGCCAGCAGGAGAAGGACAAAGAGAAGACCACGCGCGGGCTGGGCGTGCCTGACCGCAAACGCCGGATGCTTTGCAGCCCATGTCACGCTGATGACGACCACCATGGGAATGAGGCAGATCATCAGGTATGCGACCCACGTCGTAAACGTCGGGAGCCGAAAGATCGAGATGAACCCCAGCGAAACGAGGATCACGAGGACGGATGAAATGATTCCAAGGGTCGGCTGCTTCATGAGGTCAAAGGGTAGCATACAGAGTCAAGCTCTTGCGTTCCGCCCCGCAAGGGACTATAACAGTGCCACGAAAAACTGCATGACTGTCCTGGTTGCGGCCTTGCTGGGCCTGTCCGGATTGAGCTGCCAGGCGCCAGGCCAGACTCCGGGAACCTCATCGACAACCGCGCCAGCCGCCGCTGCGACCACGGAGGCCCCGGCTGCCGCCACCCCGAGCACGCCGCCCCCGGCCCCTGCGGCCCAGGCAGCCGCGTCGTCAGCCACGGCGCCGCAACAGGTGGCGACCCCGACATTCAGCCCTGTCGCCGGGACCTATTCAGCGGACCTGGCGGTGGCAATCAGCTGCGGCACAGCGGGCGCGGCCATTCATTACACCACCGACGGTTCCGCGCCAACCAGCTTGTCTGCCTTGTATTCGGCGCCGATTGCGGTAGCCGGGAACGCAGCGAATGAGACCATCAAGGCGATAGCGAGCAGGGATGGAATGACAATCTCAACCGCGGGGACCGCCCAGTACATCATCAACTACGCGTGGCGGACAATCGGCACACTCGGCAAGGGCGTACGGCAGCTGCAGTATCCCACGGGAGTCGCTCTGGACAGCAGGGGCCGGATCTACATCGTGGACCAGGGCAACAGCCGCATCATCCGCATGGCTGACATGAGCGGCTCGGAATGGACCGCGTTCGGCAGCTTCGGCAGCGGCTCGAACCAGTTCAAGCATCCGACGGGAGTTGCCCTGGATGCCAGGGGAAGGATCTACGTCGGTGATTCAGGCAACAACCGAGTCGTGCGTTTCAGCGGCATGCGCGGCCAGGAGTGGACTCCCTTCGGCAGCCTGGGCGGCGGCGCCAATCAGTTCGCCCATCCCACGGGAGTCCTGGTGGATTCCAGCGGGCATATCTATGTGGTGGACCAGGGCAACAGCCGCATCGTTCGCATGGACGATATGACCGGCGGCGGGTGGACAACCTTCGGCAAACGGGGCAGCAGCACCGATCAGCTCAAAGACCCCTCAGGGGCGGCCCTCGACGCGAGCGGCCGCATCTACATAGCGGATTATGCCAATTCGCGGATCGTCCGCGTGGATGACATGGACGGCGCCAACTGGACCGCGCTCGGGAAGACCGGGGGGACGCCGGGCAGTTCGACTATCCTTCAGGAATTGCCGTTGATGCCTCGGGGCGCATTCTCGTCACGGACACGATGAACGACCGGGTCGTTCGAACGGACGACATGAAGGGCAGCAAGTGGACTGCGCTGGGCAATGCCCTCAACCAGCTCAGCCATCCCTGGGCGCTTCAGACGGACGCGGACGGGTTGGTCTACGTCGCGGACATGCTGAACGATCGGATCGTCCGGTTCACTCTGCCTTGAGGTGGTCCCCATCCTAATTCTCCTCCTCATCGGGTTCCTCCCAACGCTCCGCTATACAAGTGGACACAAGTGGACAAGATTGTTGACTTGGTGCATGAAAGCATATATGATAATCGGGCTATGTAGCTGACACGATACAAGCGGCGTCTCACGTAAAGCGAGGCGACTCCGGTGTTGCACTCCTTGTCTTTCGCAAAACCTACACGACATAGACGTTTTCGCACTCCGGAAGCTTGCGGCCCACCTTGCAGGGTCCTGACGAGCTTTTTCGGACTGTCTGCAACAGCCTGATCAAAGGACGCGAAATATGAAATGGCGAAGGAAGGAAAACAAATGAACAGGCGAATTGCTGTTGCGGCCGCTTTTGCGGTGCTCTCTGTGGCTTCCGCCTATGCACAGGTCACGGATTTTTTTGCCTTGGTGCAAACTGGAACGCCACAGCAAATACAAGCGGCGGTTGACCAAGGCGCAAACGCAAAGGCGCAGGACTCACAGGGACGGACCCCGTTGATGGTCGCCGCCCAGAACAACCAGGACCCTGAGGTAATCACCACGCTCCTGAAGGCAGGATCGGACATCAACGCTCGGGACGTGAACGGCTATACTGCGCTCACATATGCTGTTTGGCACAACTCAGGCCTTGGAGTAATTGACGCTTTTCTGAACGCTGGCATCGATATCAACGGTGACGCTGGCTATGGCGTTAGCTATCTAATGGTTGCCGCGCAGCACAACCCCAACCCCGCAGTGATCGTGAGGCTTCTGAAAGCTGGCTCAAACGTCAACTTTCGAGAGCCTGACGCGGGGGTCACACCGCTCCTCGCGGCTGCATCTGATAATAAGAACGCGGCAGTAATTGACCTGCTCATAAAGGCTGGCGCAAACATCAATGCGCAGACCGTCAATAGCCAGACTGCGCTGATACTTGCCGCTGAATCCAACCCGAATCCTGAGGTAATCACTGCGCTCATAAATGCCGGTCTGAACGTCGAAACGAGGGACTCTCTGGGCCGAACTCCCCTCATGCGGGCTGCCGCAAAGAATCCGAACCCTGATGTGATCATTGTACTCCTGAAAGTGGGCGCGGACGCGAAGGCGAAAGACAACGAGGGAAAGACGGCTTTTGACTACGCGAAAACAAACTACAGTCTTAGAGTAAGCGGGGCCGATGCCTATCGGCAGCTTCAAGATGCGTCACGGTGAACGGACATGGAATTCCAATCGTGTCCTCCATCACCCTGTATCACGCCATGGGGTGGCTGGGGTGATGAGGAGGAGCCTATTCGCCGCAACCGCGATCTGTTCTGGGATGGTACGGGCACAGCAAGGACCACCCGCCCGATCTGAGGCAGATGGTAGTGCGGGCGGTGCTGGACGGTGCGTACAAACCAAACAGAGTTTGGCCATGGAGGGAGCGACATGAAAAAACGAATAGTCGTTGTAGTTCTTGCTGTTTTCTTGGCCGCTTCGGCGCATGCGCAAGCGATGAGCTTCGTTGGGCTTGTAAGAAATGGAACTCCGAAGGAAGTTCAGGCTGCCGTCAACAAGGGTGCGGACTTGAAAGGGCGTGACACGGGCTTCGGCTTGACACCGCTGATAGCGGCCGCTGCGTACAACAGCAATCCAGAGGTGGTCACCATACTCTTACGAGCCGGCGCGGAAATAGAGGCTCGAGACCTGGTACACGGCGGAACCGCGCTGTTGTGGGCTGCTACATGGAACCGGAACCCCGATGTAGTGGTCACCCTTCTCAAGGCTGGGGCAGGCATCGATGTTCAGAACACGTTGGAAGGCAGGACGGCGTTGTTGTGGGCCGCACACGAGGGCGCAAACCCTACGGGCATGATTATGGTGCTATTGAAGGCAGGCGCTGACGCGAAGGTGAAGGATAAGGAAGGAATGATAGCCCTTGACTACGCCCAGAGCAACTATTTGCTGAAAGGCACTGAGGCCTTGAAGCAACTCGAAGAAGTGTCTCAGTAGGAAGGGGGTGGAGGGGGAGGGCGTCAAATCGTTCTCTGTCGGCCGGGCACGAGGCGGGTGATGCTGCAAAAGGTCTAACTATCGAGTTTGAGGACGCCCTCGTGACCGAATTTTCTTATATTAGACCATGTCATCATCGCCCGTCCCCAGCGCTCTCAGCGCTTCTACGCAGACATTTCCGACACTGACGGCCGCACAGATACGCCGCGCCCGCTCCTGCGGCACGGTGCGCAGTGTTGCTGCCGGCGAGATCCTTTTTCGGCCGGGGGACACCGAGGTGCCCTTTTTCGTGCTGCTGTCCGGCGGGATGGAGATCCTGCAGCCGGATCTCAGTGGAGAGCGCCTGATCACGAGGCATGGTCCCGGCGCGTTCACCGGAGAGGTGAGCATGATCTCAGGGCAGAGATGCCTTGTCCTGGGCCGTGTCACGGAGCCCGGGGAGTTCGTCCAGATCAGCCCTGACGGATTGCGAAGCCTTGTGGCGAAAGACGCGGAGCTCAGTGAGATAATCATGAGGGCGTTCATCCTGCGCCGCCTCGCCTTGATCACCAACCATCTTGGCAACGTGGTCCTGATGGGTTCCCGCCACTCCGCGGCAACGCTGCGGCTCTGCGAGTTCCTCATCCGCAACGGACATCCCTACACGTACATCGATCTGGATACCGACAAGGCGTCCCAGCAGCTCCTTGACCGGTTCGAGGTCACCGTGGAGGAAGTCCCGGTCGTCATCTGCGACGCCCATATCGTCCTGCGCAACCCTTCCAACCAGGAGCTGGCGGACCGCCTCGGGCTCAACGTGAGCATCGATCGCGCACACCTGCGGGACCTGATCATTGTCGGTGCAGGCCCCTCCGGCCTGGCAGCCGCGGTCTACGCCGCATCCGAAGGTCTGGACGCCTTGCTCATCGAGACTGAGGCGCCCGGGGGTCAGGCGGGTTCCAGCTCGAAAATCGAGAACTACCTGGGCTTCCCCACCGGGGTCTCCGGGCAGGAGCTGTCGACGCGCGCAATCCATCAGGCGCAGAAGTTCGGCGCCAAGATGATGGTTGCTCATACCGTTTCGAAACTGGAATGCCGGCGCAGCCCTTACAGGCTGGTCCTGGACGACGGGAGCGCGCTTTCCACCCGGGCCGTTGTTATTGCAACGGGCGCCCAGTACAACAGGCCCGCAATCGCGAATCTCAGGAGGTTCGAGGGCCAGGGTGTCTACTACGGCGCGACATTCATGGAGTCGCAGCTCTGTGAAGGCGAAGAGGTGGTCGTGGTGGGCGGGGGCAATTCGGCGGGACAAGCGGCCGTGTTCCTGTCCCAGTCAGTGAGAAGGGTTTACATGCTTGTGCGATCCGGAGGGCTGGCGGAAACGATGTCCCGCTACCTGATCCAGCGGATCACGGAAAACCCCGATATCGAGCTGCACTGCAACACGGAAATCTTCAGTCTCGATGGGAATGGCAGCCTGGAGCGCATCGCCTGGACGGATAAGTCCACGGGTGAAACCTCGACGCACGACATTCGGCACCTCTTCATCATGACGGGGGCTTCCCCGCGAACGGAGTGGCTGCGCGGGTGCATCGCCCTTGACGACAAGGGCTTCATCCTCACGGGACGGGACCTGGACGGGTCCGCGGGGTCAGATCCGTCTCTCGCCTGGCCGCTTGGGCGCGCCCCCCAGATGCTGGAGACAAGCTTGCCCGGAGTATTTGCGGTGGGCGATGTTCGATTCGGCAACGTGAAGCGCGTGGCTTCAGCGGTCGGGGAAGGGGCAATCTCGGTGCACCTGGTGCACCGCACGCTGGCGGAGCTTTAGCCCGAGCCTGCTCAGTACCGCCAGCCCATGATCGCAAGGCCAAAGGCGTTCATCACCACCGGCACGGCGTGGATGGTCCCGATGACCGAGACCTTCTTTTGAATGGTCTTCAACCCGAGCACGACGTTGATGGCAGCGAAAAACTCGAAGTATCCGAACAGGAAGGTGAGCCAGATTCCCGCGAAGGATCGGTTCCAGAAGGGATATTCCCAGACGAGCAGGCCGCCGACATTCAACACGCACTCCACCAGCACGCAGAACGCCGAGAATGCGATTGCCCAGAACCAGCGGGCGGGGAGCCACAGAATGCGCTCCGCGCGGTTCTCAGGGCACAGGGAATGGAAAACGATCCCAGCGATGGCGAACATGAGCATGATCTCGATGTTCCACCCCACCATGGTGCGAAGGGCGGTGTCCCCGGGAGTGGTCCAGAACGCTGAACGCCCTGAGATGGCGAGCGCCCATCTGGGTCAGCCCGGCAAGGACCGGGTCCCAGTTCCTGCTCGCCCTGGCCTTCCGCACTTCCGTCGCGTAGATGAAAAGGACCACTGCGAGAAGCGGGATCACGTACCACTTCAACGTTGAGAAATCACGGAGGCCCTGCAGGGCCTTTACCGAGGCGTCTGTCATACGTTCTCCTTTCGGAACTCCCGTATCGCCTGGAGGAAGAGAGCTCCGTACGCAGCCAACTTTGCTTCACCCACGCCCGGGCAACGCAGGAGGCCCGCGGAGTCCGCGGGCCTGGTGCCTGCCATTGCTCGAAGCGTCTTGTCGCTGAAAACGATATATGCCGGCAATCCTCTCGCATCTGCAATGCGCTTTCGCAATTGTCGAAGGCTCTGGAAGAGACCATCCAGAGCAGGACCGTCCAGCCGTGCCACCTCCAGCTCAAGCGGCTTTTGTGTGACCTCCGCGCTTCGTGTCCCGAGAAATGTTTCCTTGCCCTGGAGGATGAGACGACCCTTGCTGGAAAGACTGTATCCCGCTGTGCGGCCTTCACCTCTGCGTATGCAGCCAGCCGCGTCCAGATCTCTCACCAGGTCCAGCCACCATTCCCGATTTTGATCCCGGCCGATACCGTACGTCGGCAGCGAATCATGCCCGCGCTCAAGGACCTTGTCAGTCGGGTTGCCCGTCAGGATGTCCACCAGGTGATGCGCCCCGAATCTTTCCCCGGTTCGCACCGCGGCGGAGAGCACCTTGCGCGCGGCCTCCGTCAGGTCCGCCAGCGCCACCTCTCCCGTGCACACATCGCAGCGGGCGCAGTTGCCGTCCCGGTGCTCTGCGAAATGCGCCAGGAGCTGCGCCCGGCGGCAGACCGGAGACTCCGCGTAGCGCAGCATCTCCCGCAGCCGACCCTCCGCCCGCATACTCTCCTGCTGGTTTTCCATCCTCTCGATGTGCCACCTGATGGAGGCGATGTCGCCAGGCCCATAGAGGAGCAGCGCCTCAGCATCTTCGCCGTCCCGGGCCGCTCTTCCTGTTTCCTGATAGTAACCCTCAACGCTGCGGGGAAGGTCGCCGTGCACCACCCAGCGGACGTTCGGCTTGTCGATGCCCATGCCGAAAGCGATGGTGGCCACGACGACTGTCACCTTGTCCGCGAGGAAGCTCTCCTGCCGCGAGCGTCGAGCCTCGTCCTCCAGGCCGGCGTGGTACGCAACGGCGTTGATTCCTTTTGACGCCAGAAACTCCGCGGTGCGTTCCACGGCTTTGCGCGTGCCGCGATACACTATGCCCGGCTCCCCCTCATGCCGTCGGAGGAAATGCAGGATCTGCCCGTCACCGTCCCCCTCCCTCGCGCGGACCCTGTAGAAAATCTCCGGCCTGTCGAAGCTTGCGCGCACAACGAAAGGAGCCTTCAGCGCCAGGAGCCGTATCACGTCGTCCTGCACGTGCGGTGTGGCGGTTGCCGTAAAGGCGGCAATGGGGACCGCGGGGAACTCGCTGCGCAGAAGCCCCAGGGACCTGTAGTCGGGGCGGAACTCGTGCCCCCACTCGGAAATGCAGTGCGCCTCGTCCACGGCAATCAGCGTGAGCCCGAGCCTGGCCAGGGAGGAACGGAAGGCAGGAATGGACAGCCTTTCGGGAGAAGCGTAGAGCAGGCGAACCTCGCCGGATTCGAGCGCTCGCCATGTCTTCCGGGCATCATCAGCGGACAGAGTGCTGTTGAGAAACGCCGCGGGGATGCCGTCTTCCCGCGCGCCGTCCACCTGGTCCTTCATGAGGGAGATCAGGGGACTGACTACCAGGGTGAGCCCGTCAAGCATGAGGGCGGGAAGTTGATAGCAGAGCGACTTTCCCCCGCCCGTGGGCAACGATGCGAACACGTCCCGTCCGGCCAGAACGGCTTCGACGATCTCCCGCTGGTGGGGTCGAAAGCCGTCGAATCCGAATTGATGCTTCAGGACGCGCGCAAGGTCTGCTGAGCCTCTCTTTCCCGCGTTCACGGGCGGACTATAACCGTGGCGCTGACGAAACACAACGGTGGCGGGCAGACCAAGGCGGCAGACCACAGGCGGTTGACACCGCGGCAACTGACGCTGCAATTTAGGCGGTATGAAGAACACATTCCTCCTTGCCGTCTTTGTTGTCGTGTCGACGGCGGCGTTCGCTTTCAACCAGCCGACGGAGCTCCGGGGCATAACGACTGTGAATGTCATGGTTGCCGACCTGCCGGATGTCTTGTCTGCCAACGGCGTTGGAAAAGATGCCCTTGCATCGGCCCTCGAAGAGGCTTTGCGGGCAGCCGGGCTGACTGTCCTTTCGCAGGGTGAGTACGCTGACACGGTTCCCACGGTTTCCTTGGAGGTCCGCGCAATAAAGCCGCCCGACGGCCGAATCTATGCGGCGGACATTGTCCTTGACTGCCTGGACAATGTCTCCAGCAGGCGAACCGCCGGCGTGTTCACGGCAATAATCTGGTCGAAGAACGTGCTTGCGCTCCTGGGAGCCGTTGACCAGGGCAGGATAATGGACGGTGAGAAAAAGCTGATCGAAATGTTTCTTGGAGACTACGCGCAGGCAAATCAGAAATAGCGCGACGGCGCCGGAGAGGCCGCCGTCGCGGCGGCTGCGCTCAGGCCGCGCCCTTGAGGGCCGCGCGATGCATGGGCGCCATCATCTGTTTCCTGATCATGAGCGTGAACTGCGTCCTGATCCCGGGCAGCCCCGTGATGAACCAGGCAAGACCCATCAGCATGCGGTGGCCAATCCTGCGCTGCGGGAAGTCGTAGAAGCCCAGTCTCTTGTACGCCTGGTGATCCGCGCGGAAGACGACTTTGAGCTCCGACCAGATGTCGTCCCGAAAGATTTTCATGCCGGCAACGCCAAGGAACGTGCGGGGCCTGATGTATGCTGCTTCCGAAAACCTGACCAGCCGTTCCGCAAGCTGGTCCAGCGCCGCGTCCAGCATGGCCGCGGGGACCTCATCCGACACGAACGCCGCGAGGTTGGACTGCTGAAGCTCGGTCCAGGCCTCGTAGGTCTCCCTGAGCTCGGGCAGGAGCGAGAGGGGGCCGGAAACGATGAATGCGAGCTGCTTGCCCACCAGGGACGGGGTGTGCGTGTTGAAGAAGCTCCTGTCGAAGAACTCCCTCCATTTCCACGAAAGCTGCCGGGCCGCCAGCGCGCCGGCAAACACGATGATGTCCGCCGGCACCAGCACCGAGTTGTAGAAGTCTATGAAGCCGTCCTTGCCCGTGTACGCGCACTGGTAGGCCGCGCCGCAGCGCAGACAGCCCTGACAGCCGCCCTTGATGTCGATGTCGTAGAGGTTGACCACGCGCGCACTGCCACCCCAGGCGGCTTCGAGCCGGGTCGTCATCGCCATGAGGCTTTCCTGGCCAGACCGACCCTGAGGCCGCGCATCCGTCACTATCACGATCTTTCGCCCGCGCGTATCTGCGACATGGACGGGCGCCGCGGACCGATACGGCAGGGCGGCCCCGTCCGGCAGCTTCGCAGAAAGCCTCGGGTACTCCAGCCCGCCCTCGATGGCCGTGAAAAAGTCCTCCGCAAACAGGCGCAGGCGGCGTCTTTCCTCCGGCTTTGTCAGGTCATGCATCTTCGCGGAGTGCACGCCGACGAACCTCATTCCCAGGTCCTCGCACACGGATCGCATGTAAACGTGCGCGTTGGAATCGTAATAGTTGATGGACGTGGAAAGGGTGACCGCGTGCTTCCCGCTGAAGGCGGACTGGGCGCCGCGCTCGGTGATGAGCTCGATGAACCTCTTGTACTGCGAGCAGACCAGCAGGATGTACAGCGGGAACGCCCAGATCACCCCGTCCGCAGACCGCACCTCGTTCATGACGCGGTCGAGCGCCGCGGCATCCCTCTCCAGCTTCCTTGCCTGCTGCGCCACGGGCAGGACTACGAACTGATGCTGAGGGAATGACCTTTCCAGTGACAGGACGTACTGGCGAGTCACGCTCACATCGCCCTTGGGGCTTCCATTCAGGACCACGATCTTCATGATATTCCTCCCTATTTGTTACATCGTTATATTAACGATGTTAAGTACCTTGGCAAAAAAAGGGCTGGCTCGACGTCAACCCGGCATCACCCTTGCGGCCCGCCCGGGTAATAGCGCATGAACAGTTCCTGCAGAGACTCTCTGGTCATGCCCTCTGCCGGCGGAAGCACTCCCGACATCATGAGAGAGCAGAAGCCGTGCAGCATCATCCATCCCATCATTGCTCCAAGGCGAGGGTCATGTTTGATCACACCGTCTTTCGCCATCTTTTCCAGGGCGCCCCGAGCCGCGAGGTAGGTGAAGTACATGACGGGGTGGTCCTCCGCGCTGGTGCTTTCGCCGAGGGGAGCCTCGAACACCAGCCGATACAGGTTGGGGTTCTCCTGCGCGTACGCAAGGTACTGCCTGCCGAGCTCCCCCAGGAACTCGTGCGGCGACAGGCCCGGATCTATTGCGCGGATCATGTCGTTGAGCTTCTCAGTGGCCCGAAGCCGCAGCTTCCTGAGAATGGCCTCCTTGCTCTCGAAGTAGTGGTAGATCGCCGTTGCGCTCACACCCACCGCCCTTGCAAGCCGCCGCATGTTGATCCCCTGGTAGCCTGAGGCGATGACCACCTTTTCCGCTTCTTCGAGGATTCTGGCTGGCAGATCGATATTGGCTGCCCTGGTCATATCGTTCTCAATACTCCTTAACGTCGTTACTTTAACACTGTTAAATGAAGTTTGTCAACAACTTTTTCAAGGTATCTTGCCGGCTAGTTTTTGCCAGCTACTGAGAAGCTTTTTCAAGCTGCCGATAGGCGCTCGTGTTTATCAGCTTTGCGTTGGCCCTCGCGTAGTCAAGCGCGGTTTTGCCGGTCTTGTCTTTTGCCTTCGCATCCGCGCCCGCGGCGAGGAGTGTCGCAACCAGCATCTCCGCGCTGGCGGAGTTCGCTGCGTACATCAGGACAGTGTCGCCGCTCGAGTCCGCGACATTCACATCTGCTCCCGCTTTCACGAGCGCGACAATCACTTCGGGGATCTGGCCCGTGAGCGCACCCCACGTAACGGCATACATCAGCGCTGTCATGCCCTGCGGATCCTTGGCGTTGACATCCACTCCCGCCGTTACGAGCAGGGAGATCACGTCCGGGTTGTGGTTGTCCGCGGCCGCGAGCATCAAGGAGCTCAGACCGTCCTGCGTCCTGGCCCCCGCCCTGGCGCCGGCGCGCAACAGCGCCGTCACAACGTCAGGAGACCCGTCGTTCATGAGGGCGGCCGTCAGCGGAGTCATCCCGTTGGGGTTGGGGTCAGTGGCAGACGCGCCGGCTTGCAGGAATGCTGAGATCACCTCGGCGGGATACCTGTTTGCCAGGGCGGAGACCAGCGGAGTATCTGCCTTTGCGGGCTTCATGTCCGCGCCGGCTTTCACAATCGCGGTTATCACATCAGACCGGATACTTGTTGCCGAGCGCAAGGATGAGCGGCGTGTACCCGTTGTTGTCTGCCACATTCACTGCGGCGCCGGCCTGCAGGAGGGCGGTGACCACGTCCGGTGACGTGTGAGCGCTCTCCAGTGCAAGGCCCAGCGGAGTCGATCCGTTGACGTCTTTGACATTTGGATCTGCTCCTGCTTTCGCCAGCACCGCTATCACGGCGGGGTCCTTGTTGTACTGCGCGGCGACGTGCAGCGAGCTCTGCCTGTTTGCATCCAGCGCTTTGACGTCCGCCCCCTGGGCAATGGCCGCTTGCACTTGCTGCGCGGACCCCGTTCGCACGAGTTCAGAAAAGTCCGCCGCCTGGGCACTCGCCCAGGAGGCCACGAAAACCGAGAAAACAACCGCGGCAACCAATCCCTTCGACACGTGTGCCCCCTCGTCGATCATCGAATCTGCAGAAGCGCCGACAGATTCCGGGCCAGCTTTTCCTCGTGCCCTTCGAGCTCCAGAAGCCGGATGAGCTCCGCAGCCTCTGGAGGGAGCGCAGCAGCCGGCCTCCCGTCGAGGATGGCCCGACTGGTCTGTCGGTCGAAGATAAACCTGCGCTCCACGAATCTGCGGTGCTTGGCGTTCTCAGGACACGCCTCCTGGCAGCGCAGGCAACCTATGGCCGCTGAATGCGCCCTCTGCGGAAGCCACCCGGGGAAGTCGCCGACTCCTTCGTTCAAAAATGTCAGGCACCGTGAGGCGTCGATGGAGAAGATGCCTTCCCGGAAGCACCCGTTCGGGCAGGCGCGAAGGCAGGCGCTGCATGTGGCGCAGCGCGCAAGGGTCTTCGGCGTTCCCCAGCTTGCTTCCGGCAAGCCTGCGTCTATCCACCATGCGTCCAGACGCGCGTAGCTCCCCATACCTTCGATGCGCAGGACGTTGTCCTTGCCATACACGCCAAGTCCTGCCCACGCTGCGAGAGTCTTGAGGGGAAGGATTGCCGGTTCAAATGCGCATCCGAGCGGTCCCAGCACCGTGCCCAGGATCTCGTTGTTCCCCGCGTTGACCCGATCCGCGAGGTATGTCGAGGGGATGGTTGCCTCCACCAGGCCGCCCGGCAGGTCCAGGACGAGGACTGACCTGGAATGAGGGGAAGCGGCAACCAGGAGAGACGCTTCCGTGTGGTAGGAGGCGGGCGGCTCGAACCTCATTCCGCCGAAATACCCCTGGTGCACGCGGGGATCCATGAGGCCGTCACGAAGACGCGCCTGGATCCGTTCCCCGATTTCCTTCGCCCGGGCCGCGTGACAGGAGGCAATCCGCCTTCCTTCAACCTGGAAAGATTGTCTGAGCGCATCGAAAACAGAGCTTGCCATCCCCAATCCCCCGGAAACGATTATACAGGGCATTTCCCCGGTTTGCGACAACGTCACAGCTCCCGAGAGTCGATATCGATTTGGCCTCGTGCCATCGACCGCATGCCGCAGCGGCGCGGTCCCTATTCCCGGGAGATCTCTTGCAGCTCTTTCAGAATAAGCGCATCCGGCTGCTCTCCGTCAGAGCGCCAGGCAACCTTCCCGTTCCTGCCAATGATGTAGAAAGTCGGAAAGATCTGGACCGCGTAGGACTTCGTCACCCGTCCCGCGCCGCCTCTTTTGTTGAAGCTGCCTCCCGCATCCCCTGGATCCAGGAGGGTCGGGTAGGGCACGTCAAAGAACCGATCGTACGCGTAGAGGCTTGCCGCGTCTTCGCTGTCTGCGTTCACCGAAAGGAATGCGAACTTCGTCGCAGAAAGCGATGCCCGAATTGCCACCATGTGCTCAGCCTCTGCCTGGCAATGAGGGCACCAGGTGGCAAAGAACTCCAGGAGCAGGGTTTTTCCCTTTTCATCCGAAAGGCTGGCCGTCTGGCCCATCGGCGTCTGAAGGGCAAAGTCCGGCGCCCGCGTCCCTACGGGAAGCAGCAAGGTGTTTCCAGACGGATAAGCCGATTCGGCGGAGAGATTCTCAATAACCCCGACAGAGCCGTCCATTGTCGAATGGAAGCCGACTGCATTTGCCGCCGTGACGAGAGCCGGGTCGGAGAAGGCGGCATCCATATCCTCAGTTGGTGACGGAGTGCCGAACACCCTGCTCAGCTTCGCGCTCGCTCCTTTGCTGCCGCCAAGGGCCACCAGGACCCCCGCAAGAACGCTGAGGACAAGCAGTCCGCCCGTGATGAAATAGAAAAGTCTTCGCATTCTGCCTCGAGTAAATATAACCAAAAGCGGCTGCAGACAGGCGGCTCAACATCCGTAAACCAGCGGTGCCGGTACCATGCCGAAATGCTCCCGACAAAATGCCGCCCCGTCAGCTGCTTGACCTCTTGCCAGGATTAATCTCTACGCAATAACTCCTTAATGGCCCCGTAAACCCCCTGGGGTAGATTCTTCGCGTGATGCAACAAGCACCACAGGAGGTTTCCATGAGTCAATCGAACAAGCGAGCCCTGACCTGGTCACTGATCGTGATCGGGGTCATCATACTCGCCATTGGCGGCGTGATGCTGGCCACCTTCCCGTGGCAGCAGGGGGGATTTCCCTTCGCGCACATGTGGGGGCAAGGACAGGGCGTTCCGCAGGGAGCCGCGCCGGACGGCCCGCAAGCACAGGGGACTCCGCAAGCCGGGCCCGGCGGCTGGTACGGCTATCACGGGTGGTTCATGCATGGTCCACGGTTTTTCGGCGGAGGCTTCCTGATCCTCATCCTTATCGTCATTGCCATCAGCTTCTTTGCGCGGCGCTTCTGGTACTGGGGTTCATGGAGGCACGACGGGCCTGATCGGGGGCTCAACGCCGAGGAGATCCTTCGCAGAAAGTTCGCGATGGGCGAGATCTCCGAGGAAGAGTACAAGAGCCGCCTGAGCGCGCTCAGAAAGTGAGGACAGCATGGCGTGGTTTATCGGGGGCTTTGTTCTGCTGCGGATTCTCGGAGTCGTCTTCATCGTCCTGCTCATCGGGCGGATATTCGCCGGGGCAAGGAGCCACCATCATGGTGCGCTCGGGATCCTGAGCCGGCGGTTCGCCGAGGGTGAGATCACGGAAGAGCAGCTTCGAAAGATGCGGGACGTCCTGGAGTCAGATTGAAGGTGACGGCCGCCCCCAAGGCGGGCGGCCGCACTCCGGCTGTCACGGCCCCCGAGCTTTGACAGCCGCTTGTGTTTACCGGATAATCGAGCTCGCTCATGACGATCAAACGGCGAGTACGGGTTGCCCTCTTCCTGATGATGCTCGTCCCGGTGTTCTTCATGGTCGGCGCTTTCGGATTCGCCAGGAGGTACATCACCAGCATAAGCCCGCTGGAACGCGAGCGGGCCTTCTTTGGCGAGTTCAACCGGCTGGTGAACGATAATCCCGGAGCCCTTTCCGACCCGCAGACCCTTGCTGCCCTGGACCAGGTGTTCGGCAGGAACACCCCCGGGTGGTGGGAGATATTGCGCGGTGACCGGGAGGTGTACCGCTCCTCGGGCGGCGTCGAGGGCGGCATGATGGGCGCGGACCCGCAGCAGGGCTCCCGCTGGCACTCGGACTGGCGCTGGCAGCGCGACTGGGGTTTGCACGCGGGCTCCATGAACCGCCGTCCCCCGGACCTGATCTGGAACTTCCGGTTCGAGGACGGAAGCCCGGGCACTCTCCGGGTGCACCTCGGTGTGCCCTGGACACCGCTGTTCAGAAGCCCGTTCGGCTTCATCGGCCTTCTTGCGTTCCTCTTCGGGTGCAACGCCCTCCTGGGTTGGTGGGTTTCCTCCAGCGTCATCGCGCCCCTGGCAAGGCTTCGCAATGCTGCTGTCCGCATCGGCGAAGGAGACCTTCGCTTTCACCTGGACCCCGGCGGCCCTGACGAGCTCGGCCAGGTCACCGGTGCCTTCGAGACGATGCGGGAAAAGCTGGAGGCCGCTGTGAACCGGCAGCTCGCGGAGGGGACTTCCCGCAAGGAGCTCATCGCCCATGTCTCCCACGACCTTCGAACGCCCATCAACCTGATTCGCGGCTACGCCGAGGGCCTCCGAGACGGAGTGGCCTCCACGGCGCAGATGCGGGAGCGCTACCTGGATACCATCCTGGAACGCGCGGGAGAGCTGGAGCGGCTCATCGAGCTCCTGTTCTCCTACTCCACCATGGATCTGGAGGGCGTGCGCCCGAAGCTTGCGGCCGTCGAGGTGACCCCGTACCTGCAGGGCCTGCGAGACTCCCTCGCGGCGGCATTTCCCACCGCCGCCATCACGCTCACCCCCGACCCTTCATCTCCCCGGCTGTTCATCAAAGCGGACGTCGAGCTGACCCGACGAGTGATGTCCAACATCGTGGAAAACGCGGTCACGCACGGAGGCAAGCCGGACATTGCCATCGAGTGGCGCGTTTCGAGCGCACCGGGCGGGATTGATGTCGCCGTAAGGGACAACGGAGTCGGCGTGTCCGCAGAGGACCTCCCCAGGATTTTCGAGCCTTTCTTCCGGGCGGACCGTGCCCGCACGCGCCAGAGAGGCGGGTACGGTGCGGGGCTCGGTCTGTCCATCGTTTCCAGGATAATGCAGGCCCAGGGCGGATCGGCGCGCGCCGCGGCCAATGCTGCCGGCGGCCTCGAAGTGACTCTCTCCTTCGCGAAGGCGGAGAACGGTGTCGAGGACAACGGTGTCGAAGCGAATCCTGATCATTGAGGATGAAAAGGCGCTTTCGGCGCTGCTCTCCGACTACCTGTCGGCGGACGGGTTCGCCGTGGAGGCGCGCGCGGACGGGCCGTCCGGCCTCCAGGCCGCCCTCTCAGGCGGATTCGACCTGGTCCTGCTGGACATCATGCTGCCCGGCATGGACGGGTTCGAAATCTGCCGCGCCTTGCGGGCGCAAAGCAATGTTCCCGTTCTGATCCTTTCGGCCCGCCGGGAGGACGGGGACAAGATCCGCGGGCTCGGGCTGGGCGCCGACGACTACATCGTCAAACCGTTCAGCCCCGCAGAGCTGGTTGCGCGGGTGAAGAGCCATCTCGCGCGCTACGAGAGGCTTACGGGGCGCGCCACGGCAGACCGCTGGATCGTGGACGGCGGCCTCGAGGTCAACGTCGAAGCGCGCCGGGTCCGAACGAACGGAGCCGAGGTGACGCTGACGGCGAAGGAGTTCGACCTGCTGCTCCTTTTCATCCGCAATCCAGACCGCGCGTTCACCCGTGACGAGATTTACTCCCGCATCTGGGGGGATGACCTGTACGTCGATTCTTCGAACATCGCGGTCCACGTGCGAAGGCTCAGGGAGAAGATAGAGGACGATCCGTCCCAGCCTCAGCACATCGAGACCGTATGGGGGGTGGGCTACCGCTGGAAGCCCCGCGCGTGATCGCCTCCGCGGCGCAGCGCTTGCCGGGCCGTGGGGGGGCGACGCATTTGCCCCCGGACAGATCAGGGTCGTATCTTCCCTGCGGAGGAAGCCATGATACTTGTCAGGGACATCTTTCAGGTTAAGTTCGGACGGATGAAGGAGGCGAAGGACGTCTGGAAGGAGATGTTGAAGCTCATGACGGCTCAGGGGCAGAGCCGGCCGCGTCTGCTCACCGACCTTGTGGGCCCGTACTACACTCTTGTCCTCGAGAGCACGTACAAGGATCTGGCCGACTATGAGGCCTTCTCGCGGCAGGGTATGTCTGCGCCGGAGCTCGGAGCACTCTACGGAAAGTTTGTGCCGCTTGTGGATTCCGGCCGGCGGGAGATCTTTACGATCCTGGATCAGGCCTGACCGAAGCAGACTTCACGCAGGGCTTGCCGCGCCCAGGGAATGAGCGAGTGCCTCTTTGTCCATGGGTCTGGCGAAATAGTACCCCTGGGCGAAATCGCACCCGTATTCGCTGAGCCGGCGAACCTGCGCTTCCGTCTCGACCCCCTCGGCGACAACCGTTTTTCGCAGCTCGTGCGAGAGTGAGATCATACCACGGACGATCCTCGCCGAGTCCTGGTCACTCTCTTCCTGCTCCAGTCTCGAGATGAACCCGCGGTCTATCTTCACGCAGCTGATGGGAATCCTGTGCAGGGAGCCTAGCGACGAGTACCCCGTGCCAAAATCGTCCAGCTTGAAGCTGATCCCCTCGGCGGACAGCCGTTCGATGACCTGGATGGCCGTGTCGCGGTTCTCCATGATGGCGCTCTCTGTCAGCTCCAGATGAAGCATGGCGCGCGGGAGCTCCATGCGATCCACCGACGAAAGGACAAGCTCCGCAAAATCCGCCTGCCCGAGCTGGATGGCCGAAACGTTGACCGCGAAAAACTTCGCCTCCTGTTCTCCCTTGTCCAGCAGGCCCTCCGCGCGAAGAGACGCGGCCATCTTCAAGGTCTCCAGGAAAACGTAGGCGCCCAGCGGCACGATCAAGCCGGATTCCTCAGCAAGCGGGATGAACCGATCCGGACCGATGGGACCCAGGCGCTCATGGCGCCACCGAGACAGGACCTCCCAGCCGACCAGGGAGCCGTTCATGCGGACAATCGGCTGAAAAGCCAGCGAAATCTCCCCTCGTGAGACGGCGGTCCGCAGCGCCGCGGACAGGAGATTGCGCTCGTCCACCTGGAGGCGCATCTCTTCGGAGAACACCATTCTCTGGCCTCTGCCCATGGATTTGGCCTTGTGAACGGCAATCTCCGCGTCGTGCAGAATCGACTCGGGGTTCCTGTAGTCGGGCGTGCCAACGACGATGCCGATGCCGGCGGACGGTATCAATGGCGTGGACCTGAAATCGATGGGGACGCACACGTTGTCAACCAGGCGATCCACGATTTCTTCAAGTTTCGAAGGCGTGCCATATCCTTCCAGGAGAACGACGAACTCGTCGGCTCCGAGCCTGGCCGCCAGGTCGGTCTCCCGTACGCTGCGCTTCAGCCGAAGGGCCACGGCGCTGAGGAACATGTCTCCCGCGCCGCGACCGAACCTGTCGTTTATCGTTTTGAACCCGTCGAAGTTTACGTGCAGAACCGCGTAGGACAACGAGGGATCGCGGCGACTGCGCAGAAGCGCCTGCTCGATACGGTTGAGCGCGAGGCTGCGATTGGCCAGGCCCGTCAGGGGATCATGAAGAACGTCATGGGCAAGCTGTCGCTCGGCGCGCTTCCTCTGCTCCAGCTCCGCGGTCAGCTTGAGATTGCTTTCCTCCAGCGCCCGCGTTCTTTCCGCAACCCTTTCCTCCAGGAGGAGGTTTGATTTCCGCAGCTCCTCCCCTGCCGCTGCGCGGCGCGTCACATCGAAGAACGTCACCACGGATCCGATCCGTCTCCCGCGCCGGATAATGGGGCCGCTTCGTACGTCGTACTGGCGATCACCGTGGGATCAGGACTGACTCTTCCGAGTGTGCGTCCCCGCCGGCGTGACGGGCCAGCGGCAGATCCGCAAGAGGCGGTCCCATGTCCATCAGTCTTTTGCCGACGTCCCGTTCGCTGGCAGAAAAAGAGATGCGGGCGGCGTGGTTTACGTACGCCAGGTGCCCGTCCCGATCCAGGATGAGGACCGCATCCCTGAGCTGCTGAATGGCGGTGGCCTGGGCGGTGGTCACGAGGGCCAGGAAGCGGAACCGAGTGAGATTGAGCACGGTCAGGAGCCCCGTGATGGAGAACGCCAGGGGAGTTGGATCGACGAAGCCGAATGGGAAAATGCCGGAGAGATAGACCAGGTTGGCCGCAACCGGGAGCAGCGTACCCGCCACCAGAGTGACCCGCTGGGCTCTGCGGGTGCCTGGGCTCAGGTGCAGCGCTCGAAGGAGGAGCACGGTGCCGGCAATGATCAAAACGTAGGAGTACGCGGAATGCACCCAGAACCACGGCCCGAACTGCTTGGCGATCACGGAGAAACCCGACTGGACCTCAAGGTGAATCCCGCGGCGGACCAGTCCGAGATAGGGGTCGGTCCAGACCAGGATGGCAGTGACCGCGGGGAGGATCCACACGAACCAGGGAAGCCGCCGGGCCGTGCCGCCGCGCTGCTCCTGTCCAAGCAGGGATCCAAGCGCGAACCACAACACGGGGATGGCGGCGATGGCCAGGTATTCAAGGTTTGCGAAGATGAGCTTCGCGCGAAGATCGGGCGCCAGGTATTCGGCGGCATTCCACGCGGCCCACCAGGCGGTTGCCCCCATCAGCACGGCCATGAGCGCGGCGCTCCGGGAGCCTCGGGCGCGGACAGCCATGTATGCGCTCAATTGACCAGACAGCAGTGCGGTGACGGCAAGGATGCCAACGAAGAGGACCATGATCTCCTTTCCTTCGAGCGGTGCCTCAGTCTTCGGCATTCCTCAGGCGGTGTCAAGACAGCTTGTTTCGCGTGCCTCCAGCGGGTCGTGTTGGATCCGGAGCATAGACGGCGGGACCGTGAAAGGGCTGACTCGTGGCGCTCGAGTTTCCAGGAGGGTAGGCTTCTGGCGATATGGCTCAACCTCCGCGATAGGGGTGTCGCGGTCGCTTATGAGAAGTCTATGCGCTGGTCAAGCGTTGGCGCCGCTGCCGCCCCGGACCTGTTCATACTTATTGATTACGCCCGGTTCGTTCTGGGCTTCCAGGCTTTCGCGGTGACCGTTTGCGTTGTCTTGCGGGATCGGTCGGACAGGACTACAACTATGGCAGGAGGACGCTCCGTGCCGGAGTTCGACGTTCGCATCGCCGCGTTTGCCTGGCTCAAAGAGCATGGAGCTGCCAACGGAGACGTCTTTCCGGGCACGTTGCTGAACCAGGGGTTCACGTACCAGGGCCGACGCGTCACTTTGAAGGGCGCAGCCGGCATCTGGTTCCCGCATGGCTTCTCCGTCCCGATCTCAATCACGACTGCTCTCAACGGTCCCTACCGCCTGGACGACATAGCCGATGACGGCCTCCTCACCTACGCGTATCGCGGGATGGACCCTCACCACCGCGACAACCAAGGGCTTCGCGAAGCCTGTCGAACGCGAGCTCCTCTCATCTACTTCAGGGAGGTCCACGACAGCCACTACCAGGCCATCTGGCCCGTCATAATTCTCGAAGACCACCCCGAAAGCCTTTTCGTCAGAGCTGCGAAGGAGCCCGCCTACGCGGACCTTCGGCCAGAGGTGGATCCTGCCTCAATTGCCCTTTCGCCGCTGGACTTGCGCCGATACGTCTGGGCGGAGACCCGCCAGCGCCTCCATCAAGGTGCTTTTCGGGATCTTGTCATCTCCGCCTATGGCAACCGATGCACCATCTGCCGCCTGGCGCACACGGAGCTTCTCGATGCGGCCCACATCATTCCAGATTCGGATGATCGTGGGACTCCGGTCATCCAGAACGGACTGTCGCTCTGCAAGATCCATCATGCGGCCTACGACGCTGATATTCTGGGCATCAGCCCCGACTTCCACGTGCATGTGAGCGAGCGAGTCCTGGAAGAGCACGACGGTCCAATGCTCAAGCATGGCCTGCAAGAGCTCGACGGAACAGGTATCACTCTGCCGGCACGATCCATCGATCACCCTGACCGTGATCGCCTGGCCCGCCGGTTTGAGAAATGGCGCACTGCAAGTTGATTGTGAGGTCGCATTACCACTTCCTTCGCGAAAGACCGCGCACGGCGTACTGCTCAGTCTTGCCGGGACGCCCTTCGTAGTATAGATTATGATTGTAATCTATGCTGGAGGTGGTCATGTCGGAACAGAGAGTCGCTGTTGTCACCGGGATTTCATCAGGCATCGGCAAGGCAACTGCCCAGGGGCTTGCGGAATCCGGGTTCATCGTTTTCGGAACGGTTCGATCAGCCCAGGCTGGCGTCCCGAATGGAGTTGAGCAGGTGGTGCTCGACGTGCGAGACCAGGCATCGATCGATGCCGCGGTCACCTCGGTTCTCTCCCGGGCAAAACGCATAGACGTGCTGGTGAACAACGCGGGCAGCAGCATCCTTGGCGCGATTGAGGAGACAGAAACTCAGGAGGCGCAGGCGCTCTTCGATGTCAATTTCTTCGGCGCGGTCAGGGTCACCAAGGCGGTGCTGCCCGCCATGAGAGCCCAACGGGGCGGCAGAATCCTTTTCATCAGCAGCATTCTGGGGTTTCTGCCCGCCCCTTTCATGGCTTTCTACTCCGCTTCGAAGCATGCGCTGGAGGGGTACGCCGAATCCCTTGATCACGAGGTTCGTACGCTGGGCATCCGGGCGATCCTCATAGAGCCGGGGTTCATGCGGTCCCGGCTCGGCCAGAACTCCGCGAGGGTTGCGCGTCACATCCCGGACTACGCGGGTGCAGGCCAGCGTGCCGCGGACTATGTCCGTACGAGCCTGGCGAAAGCGGAAGATCCATCGATTGTCGCGAAGGCCGTCCTGGAAGCGGTGGCCGCGGCGCGCCCCCGCCTGCGCTACCCAGTTGGCAAGAACGCGCGCCTGTTGGCGCGGCTGCGGAGCCTCATGCCGGCACCGATGTTCGATAGATCCCTGCGCGCGACATTTGGCATGGGCGCCTCGTGAAGGGGACGACGTGAGACGATCACAGGCGGATGCAATCCAGACGAGGCGCCGGATCGTCGAATCAGCATCCCGCCTGTTTCGGATGCATGGCATAGCGGAGGTCAGCGTCGCAGACATCATGAGCTCGCTGGGGCTGACGGTGGGAGGGTTTTACAAGCACTTTGCGAGCAAAGAGGCCCTGGTGGCCGAGGCAATAGACGCCGCTTCCATTCAAACAACAGAAGGGCATGAAAAGGCCGTGGGGCGGGATGAGCGTGCTTCGGCCCTGCTTGCCTCGTACCTGTCCGACTTTCACCGAACACATGCCGGCGACGGTTGCCCCGTTGCGGCTCTGTGCTCGGAAGTCGGGCATGAAAGCAAGCCGACGAAGGCGGCGTTCACGACCGCGCTGCGGCGCCTGATCGGCGTTGTGGATGACGTCATGCCGAAGAAGGTGCCGAGCCGGCGCGCCGCTGTGCTCGCGGCGTCGGCTGAGATAGTTGGCGCCCTGGTGCTCGCGCGGTCTACAGACGATGCCAGGCTCGCTCGCGAGCTCCTGAAGGCCGTTCGCAACCACCTGGATGCCCGTTGAAACCGACGATCAGAGACAATGCCGCGAAGCTGTCTCGCCTTGGGCTTCAATCCGGAACTACGGAGAATCCCAGCGCCTTCGCGTTGTCACGCACGCGGCTGTCCGTTGAGAGAACCGCCAGAGGTTCTATGACGCCGCTCAGCTTCTCCAGCGTGGCCAGGTGAACGGCATCCAGCGTTCGCAGGGGTTCCCGGGGGAACGGGCGCGAGCACCGGCTCCAGATCCCCTCGTCTACGGGCTGGATAACCCAGAGATCGCTGTCCATCTGGAACTGTGATTCGCGGGCGGCGGCGGCCGCGGCGGCTGTGGGCTCCAGGACTCTCAATCTGGCCAGGACCCGGCCCACTTCAGCGAGCGTGCACCGCGAGGTTGCAACCACATCGGCAGCGCTCAGCAGACGGCGGATCTCTTCGCATCCGTCTCCGCCAAGAAGATCCCGTAGCGCGGCGCTCGACTCGAGGTAGAGATTCACGGCTCCCCCCGCGACCAACTCAGGAGCGAGTTGATCTGCGCGGCGCTGAGGCCGGAGGAGCTGCCCGGCCGGGCGTAGTCCGTGGGCCGCCTTTCCCGCAGCGGGGGACGTGCGCCGATGGTGGTGAGCCTCATGGCAAGCTCAGTCTCCGCCTTCGCGCCGGGTGCCTGTTCCACGGGGCCCAGGCGCGCGACCACCTGGTTTCTGTCTGTCACCAGGAACGTCTCCCCTGCGCGAACCTGCCGAATGTAGGCGCTCAGTCGCGCCTTGAGCTCCTTGATGTTGACGACATGCATGTCCTGAAAGTAGTTACTGGTGACTACTTTGTCAAGCAACAGGGGTCATCGCCGGAATCGAGCGGCCAGCGGCATGGTTTGACATATTCCCATATCGGTATGCATCTTTAGCGCATGCCGAGGGCCGCCACCACGTCGGACATCTTCAACGCCGTTGCCGAGCCGCGACGCCGGGAGATCCTCACTTTCCTGGCCGTGCATGAGCAGTCCGTGGGGGCGATCTCCGACGCGCTGGGGCTTGAGCAGCCCTCGGTGTCCAAGCACTTGCGCGTCCTGCGAGACGTAGACCTGGTCAGCTCGCGCCGCTCGGGCAGGACCCGCCTGTACCAGACGAAAGCCAATTCCATCCGGCCCCTGCATGACTGGGCCGCTACCTTCGAACGCTACTGGAAACACCAGCTTCACAGAATCAAGGAGATCGCTGAGGACAAGGACCGGCATGAGCCGTCATCGCCATAACCATCAAACCAAGGAGGTTGCCGCATGTCGCTGCAGTCCATAGAGGACCTTATTTTCGACATAACACTCGAGATGCGCGTCCGCGCGCCGCTTGATGCCACCTTTGCCGCGCTCCTGGAGCAGGTCGGACCCGGGAACGAAACTCCCGAGGGAAAGCTTCTGCCCATGACGCTGGAGCCGTGGCCCGGCGGCAGGTGGTTCCGCGATCTGGGAGACCGGGACGGTCATTTCTGGGGAAACGTGCAGGCCATCAAGCGGCCCACGCTGCTGGAGATTTCGGGGCCGCTGTTTGCCTCCTACCCCCTGGTTTCCAATCTCCAGTACCGGCTCAGCGAGACCGCTGAGGGCACGCTGATCACCTTCCGCCACACTGCGTTGGGGTTCATGCACGAGGGCCATCGGCTGCATGTGGGTGAGGGGTGGCAGCACACGCTGGAGCGAGTGCGGCTGCAGGCAGAGGGCAAGCTCTCAGGCGCACCGGCGGGACGCGCCGCGAGATGAGGGCCTTCCTGTGATCCTGGTCACCGGCGCAACCGGGACCGTCGGCAGCGAGCTCGTCAGCCGGCTTTCCCGCAGAGGCGTGCCGGTCCGGGCGCTCCTGAGGAGCCTGCAGAATGCGGCCCGTCTCTCGTCTCTGCCGAACGTCACCCTGGCAGTCGGCGACATGGGAAAGCCATCCACTCTCGTCGAGGCGCTCCGCGGCGTGGAGCGTGCCATGCTCATCTCCTCTTCGGCGCCGGACATGGCTGACGTGCAGGCGGGCTTTGTGGAGGCGGCGCGGAATGCGGGCCTGCGGCACATCGTCAAGCTTTCCGGGATTATGCCGGAGCTCGACTCCCCGTTCCGCTTTGCCCGGATGCACGGACAGATAGAGAGGAAGATAGAAGAATCCGGGATGGCCTTCACGCACGTGCGGGCCGGCGAGTTCTTTCACGCTTACTTCAGGCAGGTCCCATCAATTGCAAACAGGGGAGTCCTGGCGCTCTCCATGGAAGACGCGAGGATCGCCAGCATCGACATCGGGGATATCGCTGAAGTTGCCGCAGCGGTCCTGACCGCTCCGGCCGGGCATGAGGGAAAGATCTATCCGCTGACCGGGCCGGAGGCCCTCACCATGGCAGAGGTGGCGGAGCGGCTCTCAAGGGCCATGGGAAGGAAGTCCGCTACGTGAACGTCCCGTCCGAAGATGCGCACAAGGCCCGCCTGGCGGCGGGCATGACGCCTTACATGGCAGATGCTCTCTCGGAGTTGTTCGCCGAGCGACGCGCAGGCAAGGAATCAAAGGTCTGGCCGACGATATCTGATGTGTTCGGGTGGCGCCCCACTTCGTTCGAGGAGTTTGCCAGGCGGAACGCGGCCATTTTCCGTGGGGAGCAGCCGGCGCCAAGAGTCTGAGCCCGAACGGCCCCATCCAGGGGACGGGCAGATCCCGGGGCCAGTCGGGGACGGGGCCGCGGTCCCTTCCGTCCGTTCGACTCCGCGGACCGTTCTTGATACCTTGGTATGCAAAGGCGGATCCCCATGAGCACGATTCTTGTCACCGGTGGTTCCGGGTTCATCGGCAGCCACGCAATCATCCAGCTTCTGGCCGCAGGCCACACGGTGCGTACCACAGTGCGCAACCCTCAGCGCGAACCGGACGTGCGCGCCATGCTGGGGGTTGCCGGCGCGGACCCCGATGGACGCTTGTCCTTCTTTGCCGCGGACCTGGAGCGGGACGAGGGGTGGCGGAGCGCGGTGGCCGGCTGCGACTACGTGCTGCACGTTGCTTCGCCCTTTCCTCCTGCGGCGCCGAAGACCGAGGATGAGCTGATTGTGCCCGCGCGGGATGGCGCGCTGCGCGTGCTGCGCGCCGCGCGGGACGCCGGCGTCAAACGAGTGGTGCTGACCTCATCTTTTGCGGCTATCGGCTACGGTCATGCTCCACGCGCGGTCCCGTTCACCGAAGCGGACTGGACAAACCTCGACGGCGGAGACGTGCCCGCCTACCAGAAGTCCAAGACCATCGCGGAGCGCGCGGCGTGGGACTTCATCTCCGCCGATGGAGGCGGCCTGGAGCTCGCCGTCGTCAACCCCGTGGGCGTGCTCGGCCCTGTTCTCGGGCCGGACTTCTCCACCTCCATTCTCCTGGTCCAGAGATTCATGGCCGGCACCGTGCCGGGCTGCCCGCGGCTCTCCTTTGGCCTGGTCGACGTGCGGGACGTCGTGGACCTGCACGTTCGCGCCATGACGAATGCGGCCGCCCAAGGGGAGCGGTTCATAGCGGTGGGAAGCGATGATGTGCCAATGGTGGAAATCGCCCGCGTGCTGAAGACGCGCATGGGAGCGGCCGCGCGCCGGGTGCCGACCCGCCAGGTTCCCGACTGGCTCGTGCGCATCGCGGCGCTTCGCGACCCGACGGTGCGAGGGGTCCTGCCTGAGCTCGGCAAGAGGAAGAAGGCATCGAACGAAAAGGCGCGGCGACTCCTCGGCTGGTCGCCGAGATCATATGAAGAATCCGTTGTCGATACCGCTGAAAGCCTGCTCAGGCTGGGTCTCCTCAGGAACTGCGCCTGATTTGACACGCGCATTGACAGCGCAGGCATGAGCGGGGCAGTGTTGCGGCGTGCCGCGGGAGACGTGCTACACGTGCTGGCGTCCAAGAAACTGCTGCCTTTGTCCGACGCAGCCGCCCATGGAAACGCGGACGCGAATGGTCCTTCTCATGCATCCGAAGGAGTACAGACACCAGAAATGCACCACGGGCAGGCTCCTCTGCCTGCATCTGAAGAACAGCGAAATCATTCCGGGCGTAGGTTTCGACAACAACGGCAGGGTACGCCAGCTCATCGAAGACCCGGCCAATTACCCCGTTCTGCTCTATCCGGGAAAGGACGCGCTCAGCGTCCGGGACGTCTTTGCCGCCGGGCCCCGGGGCCGGCGGCTCGTCGTTTTTCTCATAGACGGGACCTGGCACTGCGCCCGCAAGATCGTTCGGGAGAGCCCGTTGCTTCTGCGTCTGCCCCGTCTCATGATCCGGCCCGACTCACCCAGCCGTTTTACCATCAAACGCCAGCCGGCCCCCTGGTGCCTTTCCACTCTTGAAGCGGCACACGAGCTTCTCCTGCGGCTGGAGGCAGAGGACAGGGACGTCTATCCCGACAGAGACAGGCTCCTCGCTGCATTCACCGCGATGCAGGACTTCCAGATCCGACAGACAGCCAGCGCGGCCGCCCAGGTCACCCATCGGGTTCGGGGAGTCAGAGAGCGGCTTGTGACCTGACTGCGACAGGAGGCGTGGGATGTCGGTTCTGATTCGCGTGTCATGACCATCGAAACCGAGCTCGACGTCTCCCCCTGGAGCGCAAAGGTGCAGCTGCAGAAAGGTCTGCCGCCCCTCGGCTAGAACACCTCCACAGTTTCGTGCACCAGCGAACGTCCTATCTCCACTGCCTGCAGCGCCGGCCCGGTGCCCCGTTTCTCGAACCGAACGCGTACGGCCTCCGCCAGGGATTCGGTGGAAATGAAGTCGATGAGCCCCGTGAGCGCCCCCAGCATGCAGAGGTTCAGGTTTTGCGAGCTGTGCTGCGCGGCGAGGATGCTCGAATGCATGGGGAGCTCGATGCACCGGGCGTTGAGCTCATCGCGGCGATGCACGAAGTGCGGATCGACGAGCACGAAACCGCCCGGCCTGACGATCCAGGAGTACTTGTCGAAGGAAACCTGGCTCAGGCAGACAAGAACGTTCGGCTGCGTGACCTTGGGGAACTTGATCGGATCAGTGGCGATGATGACGTCCGCGCGAGCTGCACCGCCCCGTGCCTCCGCCCCGTAGCTCTGCGTCTGCACGGCCTCCAGGCCCTCGTAATGGATTGCGGCTTCGGCAAGGACAATAGCGGCAGTGATGATCCCCTGCCCACCGGTGCCGGAGAATACGAACCTCGTGATCATCTTTCCACCCTCACTGCGCCGGCCGCCTTTGCCGCGTAGGAAGCGGTGTATTCGGGCTTTTCGATGTCCAGGAACACACCGACTCTTGTTTTCCCCTCGCCGTCTTCGGCGGCGGATGCGGAAACCGTATTGTCCCGGTACCACTTCATCATCTCCACGGCATCTCCCTTGCCGTTCTTCCTTCCGTAATAGGTGGGACACTGGGAAAGGACCTCGACGACCGAGAAGCCTTTGTGCTTGATTGCCCGCTCGAGAATCCTCGAAAGCTCCTGCGCATGATACGCGGTGGACCGGGCGACGAAGGTGGCGCCCGCCGCCCTGGCAAGCTCCACGGCATCGAAGGGACTCTCGAGGTTCCCGGAAGGCGCAGTGGTGGCGTATTCCCCGCACCCGGTCATGGGAGATGACTGCCCTCCCGTCATCCCGTAGATCTGGTTGTTCATGATGATTGCGGTCAGGTCGATGTTCCTGCGCGCGGCATGGATGAAGTGGTTTCCGCCGATTGCGAGCGCGTCACCGTCTCCCATGGGGACAAGGATGGTGAGCTCCGGGCGGGCAAGCTTCACTCCCGTGGCGAAGGCAAGGGCGCGCCCGTGAAGAGTATGCAGTGTATGGAAGTCCGCATACCCTTCGATCCTTGAAGAGCAGCCGATCCCAGAGACCATCACCACGTTGTTGCGGTCCAGCTCCATTCTTTCCACTGCGCGCAGCAGCGCGCCCAGGACAATGCCGTGACCGCATCCGGGGCACCAGATGTGCGGCATGAAGCGCGTGCGGAGAAATCCCGTTACCGGCACGTCACACCCCCTTTCCTTCTATGATGCGCATCACGTTCTTGATGTCGGTAGGGGTTATCATGGTGCCGTCGACACGGTTCGCCAGGAACACGCGCTGCGGATTCTCTACCGCGGCTTTGACCTCCCGCACAATCTGGCCCATGTTCATCTCTACCACGATGACAAAGCGGGCATTGCGGCACTTCTGTCTCACCAGCTCTTCGGGGAATGGCCACAACGTCTGGAGCTCCAGGAGGCCGATCCGCGTGCCCACCGATCGCCTGTTCTCCATGATGTGCAGCGCGCTTCGCGCGGCCGAGCCATAGGAGACAAGGACGATGTCCGCGTCCTCGAGGTGGTATTCCCGGTAGCGCAGCAGGGACTCCGCCCGGTTTTCGACCTTGTTCACCAGGTGATGGATCAGGTCGTTCGCCACATCCGGACGGTCTGACGGGAAACCCCACATGTCGTGAACGAGGCCGGTCACGTTGTAGCGATGCACGCCGCCGAAATCCGACATGGGGAGCCTTCCGTCCTCCCGGGGGAAGTACGGGTGATAGTCCACACCCCCCGGGACGGACGTGGTCAACCGTTCGGTAAGCTCGATTTCCCCCGGAGCCGGCATGCGTATCTTCTCCCGCATGTGACCCAGGACCTCGTCCAGGAGCAGGACAACCGGGCTTCGGAAGACCTCGGAGAAGTTGAACGCGTCGACCACGAGGCGGAAGAGGTCCTGGTGATTGCTGGCGGTCAGCGCGATAATGGCGTGATCTCCGTGGGTTCCCCAGCGGGCCTGCATCACGTCGCCCTGTGCGGCCCGTGTGGGAAGGCCCGTCGACGGTCCGCCGCGCTGCACATCGATGATGACGCACGGGATCTCGGCCATGATTGCAAAGCCTATGGCTTCCTGCATGAGCGAGAACCCCGGCCCGCTCGTTGCCGTCATTGCCTTTGCGCCCGTCAGCGACGCCCCGATCACGGCGCAGAGGCTGCCAATCTCGTCTTCCATCTGAATGAAACGGCCGCCGATTCTCGGAAGGCCATCGGAAAGGCGCTCAGCGATTTCCGTGGATGGTGTGATGGGATAACCGGCGAAGAAGCGAAGCCCAGCGTAGATTGCGGCCTCGGCGCAGACTTCGTTCCCCTGAAGGAACCGAACATCCGCGGACGTCTTTCGTGACACGCTCATAGCTCGGAGCTCTCCTGCCGGGGCTCAAGCGGTG
>CAVUXE010000034.1:0-32422 GCA_963745235.1 uncultured Spirochaetota bacterium
CTTTTTGCAAGCCCCAAGCGGGCTTCATAGTAGTAATGAGACTGGAACCAATCTTTTTCCGTAACTGTTCAGCTCCCCGGGAGGTGAAATCCCGGACGGATGTTAAGTATTCCGGAAACTCAAAAAGTCCGTCACGCTCAGTTGCATGGGAGAGGAAAAGGACTATCATCTGCCGCGAATCCCTCGCGAGCAAATTCTGAATGCATACAAGGCAGGCCCTGAGGCTATCGTTTCTCTCATCGAGTATCTACAGGATCAGCACGACAACACCATCGACCAGGTGGTAGACCAGATCAAGAGGTTAACGCAAAGAATCAAAGCGCTGGAGGAGAAGAACAGCAAGGACAGTCATAACAGCGATAAGCCTCCCTCCAGTGATGGCTTGCATCGACGGATTCATACGAGACGAGAATCCAGCGGGAAAAAACCTGGCGGTCAGCAAGGGCACGAGGGAACAACGTTGTCCATGGTCGAACACCCGCAGCAGGTGATGATTCATGAAGTCAAAGTGTGCCAGGGATGCGGCAAGTCGCTGCAACAGCAAAAGCCGCGAGGGTATGAGTCACGACAAGTCTTCGATATTCCGCCCATCGCCGTGGATGTGACCGAACACCGTGCCCAGATCAAGCGCTGCCCCCACTGCCACGAGTTTTCGGTAGCGGTGTTCCCACTCGGGGTAAGTCACAAAACACAGTACGGTCCACGGCTGAAGGCATTTGCAGTGTATCTAAAAAACTATGGATTTCTTTCCTACGATCGAGCCGCCCAAGCCTCGCTGATCTGTTCGCCATTCCCCTCAGCGTTGGCACGCTGGCCAGTATCGATCGGCGGTGTGCGCAACGAGTCGAGGGTGTTGTGGAGCAGATCAAGGAGAAACTGATTCAGGCGAAAGTGGTGCACTTTGATGAGACCGGCTTGAGCATCAACGGCAAACTGCACTGGCTGCACGGGGCGGGCACTCAGGAGTTCACCTACTACTATCCTCATCAGAGGCGCGGGACGGCCGCCACAGACCAGATCGGAATTCTGCCGCGGCTGAAAGGCAACGCGGTTCATGATAATTGGAAACCCTACATGAAATATAGGTGCTCGCATTCGCTGTGCAACGCACATCACATTCGAGAACTCACGGCGGTCTATGAACCGGGTGGCCAAGTGTGGGCGCAGCAAATGATCGGCCTTCTTCTGGAGAGCAAGCAAACTGTGGAGCAGGCAAAACGCACAGGGAAGAAGAAACTACCCCTCTGCGACATTCGCAAATATGAGAGCCGCTACAAAGCGATCATCGCAAGTGGTATGAAAGCCAACCCATCGCCTCATCGGGCAGACGGCCCCGGAAAACGGGGCCGGATCAAGCGCAGCAAAGCACGCAATCTGTTGGAAAGACTTGAACGACTACGCGAGGAGACCCTGCGATACATGACCGATTTCAGAGTTGACTTCGACAATAATTTGGCAGAACGAGATATAAGAATGATGAGGGTCCAGCAGAAAGTATCCGGGGCATTCCGAAGCAATGGGGGAGCGCTCTCATTCTGTCGGATACGAAGTTATATCTCAACGATCAGAAAGCAGGGCCTATCGGTTATTGACGCTCTCATGAATGCGTTTGAAAAAGACCTAACCCTGACTGACTGTCTTCAGACCAGCTGAACAGTTACCTTTTTCCTTGAAATATCTATAGTCCCTGTTGGTGTCATTCAACATCGCCTGAATGCTTGCGCGCGAAAGTCGAAAGAGCATCAGCCTGAAGAAAGTGGGAGCCGGGAGGGAGGGCCGCGTGAGCGTTTGGTAAAATCGCCTGGCAGCGTTTCGCACTTCTTTGGATATTCTCTTCCGGTCGCTCGCGGTGACAGGTTGAAAAGCTGTCACGCAGCATCCCTTGCCGACCGTGAATCCCCAAGCGCCGCCAACTTTTTCGAGGTACTCCTGGACGTCCTTCCCCCCGAAGATTCCTTGCGTCACAATCGCGGTGAAAGCTTTGCCGAAGAATCGTGGTCGATGGAACACGAAGGCCAATCGATCCAAGAAGGTCTTCATGATGCCCGTGACTTGCAGAGAATAATTGGGAGTGGCGAAGACCACGCCATCCGAGCTCTCGATCTTTTCAAGCAACAAGTCCCGATCATCATGGAGCGGGCAGAGCTCCTCCCCCTTCTCAAAACATTGGCAGCATCCCCTGCAGTTGCTGAGATTCATATCTTTCAGAAAGACGTACTCGGGCTCGACGTTGCCAAATGCCACCAAGTCTGCGATGAACTCCTGCGTCACGCGGTACGTGAGCTGTTTCCGAGGACTTCCAACAATCGGGCAACTACACGAAACACCTCAGCGCGACGAAATTGCCCCAAGCCTTGGACTATGTGGCGGAAACAATCGAATGGGCTATAGATCTTCACAGCGATCCTGAGGTTCATCGCCGGCGGTTGATAGCGGACCGCGTTCCGGCAGGGAAACGTTTTCGCGTGTGCAGCGCGGTCACTATCGGACACGTCTCTCTCTCTGACTACTTACTGAACGGAGGGAGCTGAAGAATCGCGCATACCTGGGATGATTCCCATAATGGGCGATTCGATCTACTCAGCGCAGTCGATCTTGAGCACGATAGGTATGGAGCACATTGACTGACCGCCACCCTGGATGTTCCCTCTCAAGCCTGGCGATTCGCAATATTCCGAGCCATTCCGGACGCAATCAGGCGATCAACGAGGCAGTACGCGTTCTCAAGCCAGGCGGTTGAGAAGCATCTCATGGAGCTGGGGAATGGATGAAATAGCCAACACGACCCTAGGCTGTCATTTTTGGTACGGTGACCCGTGGGCGGCTTCCAAGCTGGTAAGCGCGCGAAAACCCGGGCCCTGACGCCCTGGCTCTTGGTACGGTCGAGTCCCACCGGGGAAACAAGAGCCGTCCATAACCCGCCTTCTGACTACCGCGCACGTCAGCCCGATGTCATCTTGATTTTACGAGCTTCAGCCCATGTTCTGTGTACTCTCTGAGCCTTTTGTCCGCACTTATGAACACGAGATTGTTACGAATGCATTGCCAAACCAGAAGTCGATCAAACGGATCACGATGAGTCTTGCTTATGGGCAAACGATACGAGGTAATTAGATCGTCTTCCGTGATGTCGTAAACCTCATATCCAGCGTCAGCCGCAATCTCAAGCAAGCTTTCTGGAGTAACGCCTTCCAATTGAGGTTGTCCGGCAACCCGGCCACAGGCCTCGAACGTAGCGCAGGTAGGTTTTTCATTGATTGGCGGCACCTGTCATGCTATCGTTCGCGCGGGAGGGAGCGATGCCGGTATTCAGAGAGTACGATCAGGGCCAGGGCGTTTTCCGCAGCATCAGGCCCAACGAGCTACTTGAGCCAGACCATCCAGCCCGTGTGATCGACAAAGTGGTAGAGATGCTGGATCTGGGCGAGGTCTACGCTGAGTATGCCGAGGAAGGAAGTCCCCCTTATCACCCGCAGATGATGCTGAAGGTGGTGTTCTATGCCTACTACAGCGGACTGATGAGTAGCCGCAAGATCTGGGACGGACTGAAGGAGCGAGCCGACTTCATATTTCTCTCGGGGGATCAGGTTCCGGACTTTCGAACGATTAACGATTTCCGCACGCGGCACATAAAGGTGCTCCCGAAGCTTTTCGCTCAGATTGTGATGATCTGTGTGCGACTGGACATGCTGGACTTCCAGAACCTGGCCGTTGACGGGGAGAAGATCAAGGCGAACGCGAACTACAGGCGCAGCAAGAATCGAAAGCGTACGAAGCAGTCCTACGAGCGGGTCAAGGAGGCCATTACACGAGTCGTGGCCAAGCCGGTGAACGAAGATTTCACCGAGGCAAAGAAGGTCGCCCGGTTGGAGAGGCTTCAGGGGCAGAAGAAAGGGCTTCTGGCGCTCAAGGCAATGCTGGAAGACATGGAAGATGAAGAGGCCACGGTGAACATGAGCGATCCGGAGGCCAAGGTGATGAAGCATAAAGATGGAAGAAGCCTGCCGAGCTACAACCACCAAAGCGCAGTGGATGGCAAGCTGGGCGTGGTAGTAGCGGTTTCAACCACGGATGAGTCAGACAAGCCGGCGGATCTATTCTCCTTGGTTGACCGAGCCAAGGACAACACCGGGCAAGGGCACGAGAATGTATTGGCAGATCCCGGCTTTTGCGACTATGAGACTTTGAAGAAGGCAGAGTGCGAACGCCAAGAGGAGTACTACCTGCCGGATCGGCGCTTTGAAGTAACGGAAGACGGAGCTACGAGCCGGGGGAAGTACGACAGCAGCAACTTCGAGAAGAAAGACGGCAAAGTGTTTTGCCCCGAAGGAAAGCCGATGGAGCTGAAAACCGTGACCAGCCTTGGTGAGGGCAACACGCTGAGCATCTACGAAGGCCAGGAGTGCCAGAACTGTCCCCGGCGGGAGAAGTGCACCAAAGGCAACAAACGAACGATCGCTGTTGACAGCCGGGAACCGTTTCGTGAGCGCATGAGAGAGAAGCTTCGCAGTGATCACGGTCGGGAAACCTACATGAAGCGTCAGGGGATCGTCGAGCCGGTGCACGGCGATGATCAAAAGAACAAGGGCTGGACGCAGCACCACTTGCGGGGAAAGACGAAGGCGGCGCTGGAGTTCATGCTGGTGCGGATTGCCACCAACCTAGGAAAAATCGTGAGGTATCGGGCGATGCGATTGATGGCCGTTCCCACATGAGGGTGGACGAGCACAAGGGGATCATGAATAACGGCCTGCAGGGCCCTTGGGTCCTACGCGATCCCCCGCGGACCAGCCGAGTCGGTCCGCGCTGACCTCGGCGTGCGGAAAATCTGGGACGCCCACACCAGTTATCGGACAGCCTCAATTGCAGTTTTCCGAGACCATATTTCAGCGCTATTTCCCAGTGGCTAATCTTGCTCACGTATTTGGTTGAGCGTGCGTCCAGAAGCACTTCGCGGTGGATCGGCGCTATTTTGTCAGGATCAAAGAGACTCCAGATCAAGTAGTGCGTGTCAACAAGGTAGTTCATTCGGCAAGGAGTTCTTCTGCAGTCATTTCGAAGCTGTCGTAAAACTTGTAAGAAGCCTTTCCTTTGAGTACGCCGAGTCTTATGGTGTTCGTAGCTTTGTATTCAGCGTAAGGGACTATGACAGCGACATTCTCTTTACTCCTTCCGTAAGAGATGACGATTTTTTCCCCTTTCTTGACGCGATCGAGGACTTGGGAAAACTTGTTCTTGAGCTCACCGACTCGCATCGTCTTCATGACTTAAGGGTGTCATAACTCCGGATTCGTGTCAAGTTGTCACGAAAGCAACACGAACCACTCAACGAACATGCTCACGCGGGATCGACCCGCCAAAGAAGGTCAGCGGCGCCAAACCGCCAAATAGCCTCTGGTGGAGAGCAGTTGTCGCGGTCCGCGGCGCTATATCTCGCGGGTCGCCTTGAAATACAGCAGTGCCCCGTTTTTCAGCTCGTAGGGTGAAAAGGACAGTCCATGAGATTTGAATGCCTCCGAAAGTTGTGCTTCGGAACGCAAATCGCCACGGATGATCGTACCGCGACGGTTGCGTTCCGGCACGGGAACGCTACAGATGAAATCCCCGCCGGGTCTCAGGACGCGCGTGACCTCTGCCAGGACCTTTTCGAGTGAAGAAAAAAAGTTCAAGGACAGATTGCACACTGCGATATCGAAGATTCCGGAAGCAAAAGGCAGGTCCTCGGCCGGACAGGCATACAGCTTGAACGATGCGATCCGTGCCTTTTCGAACTTTCTCCTGGCCGCCCTGAGTAGTCCTTCGCTCACGTCGATGCCGAAATAGCGGTTGTCGGGAGGAAGCACGTCGGCGAGATTCCCGCTGCCCGGTCGCGAGCTCAAGCACGTTGATCCCATGGAATCCGGACAGTTGCGATCTCAGAAACTCCAGATGCTTTTCGTACGAGGCTTCGAACTTCTTGGGGAACATGGACCTGGTCATGATCGGGTCATAGAGAAACGCAATCAGGTCGCCTATCCATGGCTTCGTGCGTTTTCTTTCCCCCGAATAGCAGACGCGGCCGATACCGCCCTTTTGCTCAATGCGTACCCCTTCGTCGATCAAGTTTTCCCCATTCATCGCAGACACCTCTTCTCCCCCTCTAATGACTCGCAAGACCCGCTTTTATTGCACGGAAACGCACTGAAGGGAAATGGCCGGCACGATGCAACAAACCAACAAAGCTTCCGTCTGCGTTACAAGGAGGGAAGTCATGGGATTGCGAGAACAGCCAGTCTCAGTGGCGCGAGTCATCGGAAGGAATCCCGCGTGAAGAGGTCGGCACAGTGGGAAGCTCGGGGCCAGGGAGCCCCATGCCTGTTGGCGCTGTCCGCCGCGCTTGAGAGGGAAAGCGAGAACGCCATGATGATGGCGAACCGTTTTCCGCTACATTTTCCTGCCCCTGCTCAGCGCGATGATGTTCGTATTCCGCAAAGATGGCACGGCCGCGCCGCGCATCGCTGCGCTGCTTGTGTTCTGCTGGTGACTATAGGCAATACGATTGTCCTGCGCAAACACGAGCCCGTTTGGTCCATGGCGTTCAACTATCTTGTGGTGGTGCTTGATTGCTCGGAGGCTCGTATGAGTGGAAAATTGTACCTGTTGGATGCTCTCTTGAAACGTCCCATCATCGTGACCGTCGTAGGCCTTATCACGATTTACAGCATTTATCGAGCCGTCTCAATGGTGCGGCGTTTGGCAGACGCAGCAGCAGAAGGTTCTGCTTTCTCGGTACTTCTCTCCCGGGATCGTAGAAGAAATCACCGCGAATCCTGAGGTCGTGCGCCGCGGCAGGCGTCAGAAGATGGCCGTTCTGTTCCTGGACATACGCAACTTCACGGGGCTTTCCGAGCAGATCTCCCCGGATGAGCTTGTCGCATTTCTCGCGGAGTTCCGTGAGCGCATGGCGCGCGTGATCTTTGCAATCAGGCTGTCGAAAAAACGGGTGCGCACGTGGGCCGGGGGATGCATCGTGATCGCAGGCGTGTAGCGAATACGCGATTGCGGTAAGTAGTTTGCCTATGATTCGCACAGTTATGCCCCATTCAAGCCTTTCGTCCCGGCGGCTCTCCGCAATCCCTCTAGAACTTAACCAGGCGCTATCGTCATCTTCATGAAGTTGTGCAGCATGAACAACAGCGCTGCCTCCATCCGCACTTTCTTTAACCCCCTGCGCATCACCGCGCGGAACTTCAGGTTCCATTTGATGTTGCCAAACGGCGACTCTGCAGAGTGCGCGCGCTTGTTGTACCTGCCTTGTGACCTCTTCTTTTCAAGCTTGGTTCGCATCCGGTCGCGCACTTCTTCATTGCGATCCCGGAACACCCGCCGGTGGGTCCCCTTCGTGCATTTGCTGCGAACGACACATCTGGCGCAGGCACTCGGATTCTCGTAGCGGTCATAAATCCTTCCATGAGTTTCAACAGAACCTGTATTTCTCAATATCCATCCGCTCGGACAACGATAGCTGTCGCTTTTCGCTCGAAAGCTGAACTTCGAGCGATCATACTCCCCTTTCGCCATCGTCCCCCTTCCCTCGACTTCCATGCGCAGATCAGGGATCAGTGCCTCCTGCCCCTCCAATTCCAGCTTCTCATAGTTCTCCATGCTTGCAAATCCGGAGTCCGCTTCTACCTCACGGTGCTTCTCCCCTGTGTTCTGACGGCTGCCCCCGATCGCCTCCGACAACGCCGCCACATCATTATCCTCAGCATTCACTTGGAAATGTGTCACAATATCGTGCTCCACATCCGTCGTTGTGGTAATCGAAAACGCTGTATTCCTCTCCCCATTCGCCTGTTGCATGATATGCGCGTCCGGGTCGGTGATGTTGACCTTCTCTCTTTCAACAAGCTCTTGCTTCTTCTTCTCACTTGCCTCGCGGCTCTTCTCTGCCAATCGTTGCAGGAGAACTTTCCTGGCTTCCCGTACCCTTTCCCCTCGCCGTTTCAACGCCAGAACTTCCTCTTCCTCGGCGCTCTTCGCATCTGAGGCAGTCTCCAACACTTCCTTCAGGCGTTCTGCAATCTTGTTTTCTTCCTTCTTGATCCCTTCGAGAGTCTTGCTCTGTTTGTAGTTGGCGCTGGCCCGCAACTTGACGCTGTCGATGGCAAGAAGATCGAACTCAATCAGATTCTGCTCCATACAGCTCGCAACCACTTGGCTGAACAACTCCACGATTTCCCCGGCAAAACGCGACAGAAAAAGTCCCATCGTTGAGTGATCGATGGTCATATCGCCGGTCAACCACTTGTACGCCAGGTTGTTGATCGTATCTTCTTCCATTTTCCGCAGCGAGAAGCGGCAGCTGTGAAGTGCCAACAAAGCAACTTTCAGAAGGGTCTTTGGATGGAAAGGGGGACGCCCGTTGTCCGCGTCCACTTCATAGGCTTCTTCAATTGCACGGGTGTCCAAAGAATCCACCAGGTCGTTGATGATATGCACTGCGCTCCCTGCGGGAGCGACGGTTGAAAGGTCAACCTGCGTCAGTAGCAGCATCTGGGATCGATTGGGAATGAGGAATGCCGGCATGAAGTCCCTCCCGTGCTTCACGAATGGCGAATTCGACTCCTCATTTTACATCTTGCTGTCGCGCCAAACAATGATTTTCCTCAAGGAAACGGGTTTTTCGACAGCCTGAATGGGTGGTTCTATCGACAAGTTCATCGGCGACGCCATCCTGGCTACTTTTGGTGCACCTCGGCCCTCCCCCTCGGCGGGTGCGGATAGTTGGAACGCGGTCAAGGCGGCCTTGGGAATGCGGCGGGAGCTGCGCGCAATAAGTCCGGCGGCTTTCAGTCAATCTCGAGCCGATCAGGGTCGGAATGGGCGTCCATTTCGGAGAAGTGATTGCCGGAAACATCGGGAAAGGCGACCTGCCGGAATATTCGGTGATCGGAGACGCCGTGAACACAGCCTCTCGGATCCAGGATCTGTGCAAGACTTTTCGGACAGGCCTGATTATCTCACGGGCCATTTACGACGACTTGCCGTCAGAGCAGCGACAACAGCTGCAAGTGCAGCCGTTGCCGGCCACACGCGTCAAAGGAAAGGGTGACCCGTCAACGTTGCTCGCCATCGAGACTGGCGACGCGCAAATGGAGTCTCGTTGCTGAGAGGCCGCGGGCATCCCATTCCTGTGTCTCACCATGTCTTTCTGCGACCTTTTGGCAGACTTGTCCTTCGGCCGCCGTATGCTCACACTGGTACCATGAAAGCGCACCGCCTCCAATCTGTGATCCAGCGAATGCTCTTCGCCGCCGAGCGGTACCGGGAACACGAGCTTGCAAATCACGCGGCCGCCGGCGCGTATGGGTTCCTGCTTTCTGCCGCACCGGCGATACTCCTCGCCCTCAGCTTCACGTCGACGCTCGTTGGCGCCAATCCCAGGGTCGTTGCGGAGATCAACCGGCTGGTCGCACGTTTTCTCGGACCGCTCAGCAGCTCGATCACTTCGGGTGCATACTTCGGCCACCGGCTGAGCTTTCTGGCGGCTGCAATCGGCCTGGTGAGCCTGGCATGGGCGGCGAGACTTTTCGCCGTCACAGTGCAGCGCGGCATCCGCGTCGTCTGGGCTGCGACCGCCAAAAAGACCCTGGTGCAGGAAAACGCGATGAGCTTTCTCATCGAGCTGGTTACTCTCATCGCAATGGTCGCGTTGATTGCGGCCGGCGAAGGCGCGCATATTGCCGCACGGGCGGTCAGAGGTGTCGCCGGCGTTGGGGCGGCGCGGGCAATCGTGGACGTCGAACGACTGGTGCCCGCTGTGGCACTTTTCCTCTTCACCGGCTGGAGCTACATGGCCATACCGGCGAAGCGACCGAATCCAAAAGCAGCCTGGGGATCGGCAGCGCTCTGTTTCGTGTTCCTTCTGGCTGTGACAGAGGTGTTCAGTCTGTTCATCAGCGCGGCGCGATACGAGCTCCTGTACGGAGTGCTGGGAAATCTCATTCTTCTTCTTGTCAACGTCTTCGCGTTCTTCAGCCTGTATTTCTATTTCGCCGAGCTCGTCTACGTGGCGGACCAGTTCGATGCCCTTCTTTTCGGCCGCTTCCATAGGCTTGCCCGGACCAGGCGCGCAGGTGGCGGAGTGTCGAGACTCGAGCGTGCCCTTTTCATGGAGCCGGCCCGGCTCCTGCATTCCTATGGACGCACTCTCCGAAAGGGCGAGGTGCTTTTCTCGGCGGGGGATCGGGAGAGAAGTGCCTACTTCGTTTACTACGGAAGGATCGGAATCTACATTCCGTCCTCCGGCCTCGCGAGCTCCATCGCGTCGATGGGTCCGGGCGAGGTCTTCGGCGAGATGGCGTACATCTTGGGGGAAGACCGCACTGCGACGGCTCGGGCCGAGGAGGAGTCAGCGGTTCTCGAGTTGCCGCCTTCAATTTTCGAGCAGTATCTGGCCTCCTATCCAGATGCAGCCCGCAACCTCATCGGCTCGCTGTCCGAACGGCTCAGGACCACCGATGTACGCATTCAGGGTGAAACGAAGGTTGCCCGCGTTGACGATAACACCGGGAAAGAGGAAACCGATGACCATAGTGGTGTATTGACGCAGTCTGAGGGCATCGGACATGACGACCCAAGGCCGCGGAAATACGCGGGTTGAGAGGAACTCCAAGTGAAGGGTTACGAACCGATCATGAGTTTCGACACGAGGAGTCGCCCAGACCTACCGTGACATCCAGCGTGGCGATGAGATTGCCGCCGTCACTTTCCTGGAGAAGGCGGCAGGCCCCGGGCCCGCGCTGGAGCTTGGCATAGGAGCGGGTCGAATTGCGTTGTCACTTGCCAAGTGCGGGATCCGAGTGGACGGGGTTGATATCTCGCCTGCGATGGTCGATCAATTGCGGGCCAAGCCTGGCGGCGACAAGATCTCGGTAACAATCGGTGACTTTGCTGATGTGCCCGTCCCCGGATCCTATACGCTGATCTTTGTGGTTTGGAATACGCTTTTCAACCTGCTTACCCAGGAAGACCAGGTGCGCTGCTTCAAAAACGTCGCTGACCATCTCACCGACGATGGCTCCTTTGTCGTAGAAGTCTATGTGCCCGCCTTCCTGTACCAGCTGCGTAACGAGCAATACGCAGAAGTCGAAGCTATCGAGGTTGACGAGGTCCGGCTTGATCTGCTTCGCCACGATATGGCAACGCAGATGATCGAGGAAAGCCACGTATCCCTCTCCGCGAAAGGGGTGCGCCTGAATCCCGTGATGCAAAGATATGCTTGGCCCAGTGAGCTCGATCTCATGGCACGCATGGCGGGTTTGCACCTGAAGAACCGGTGGGGAGGCTGGAACCAGGAACCATTTGACTCCAACAGCAAAATGCACGTTTCTGTTTACGGACATTGAGAACAGACTCTGAAAGAACTGGCTATCAGAGGGGAGATCTTCCGCTCGTGGCCGCTCTGATGGTAGTCTCGAGGGGAAGAATACCGACTGTTGGCATCCGCCCTGCGGCGACGGTGAGGGAATAAGCAAGTGACCAGTCACATTGTGGCTCTCGGAGGCGGTGGATTTTCAGAGGAACGCGACAACGCCTTGCTTGACGACTACATCCTGGAGCTCTCCGAATCATCGCACCCTCGCGTATGCTTTCTTCCGACTGCAAGCGGAGATGCTCCCGCTTACATCGAAAAGTTTTATGGCCGATTCCCACCGGTACGAGCTCGGGCAACCCATCTGAGCGTTTTTGCACCCTCTGATGTCGCGGACGTTCAATCGTTCCTGTTGGAGCAGCAGGTGATTTATGTCGGCGGGGGGAGCACGCTGAACCTTCTCGCCCTTTGGCGCATACACGGCCTGGACGCCGTCCTTCGAAAGGCGTGGCACGACGGTGTCATCCTGGCCGGCATCAGCGCTGGCATGGCATGCTGGTTCGAAGAGTTTCTCACAGATTCCTACCTTGGAGGCGGCCTCGGGCCCTATCGACAGGGGCTTGGTTTTTTGCCAGGTAGCGCTTGCCCGCACTACGAAGATCCTCAACGGCGGACGACCTACAAGAGTCTCGTTCAGGCGAAAACACTCTCCAGCGGCATAGGTGTTGAGGGATGTGTCGCCGTTCACTACGCCGACGGCGTTCTCGTGAACGTTGTCACTTCAGATGCCAATCGAACCGCTTATAGTGTACGGTGCGGTGAGAATACAGTGATGGAAGAACCACTGAAGACTATCGTCCTGCATTAGAATTGGAACGTCGAACAGGCGAACCACGGGAGGGCGGAGGAAAACGGGTTGAAAATGTACCGACCTTATGCATGTGAGAATTCAGTTTGCGATTGTTACGGCGATGTGATTATGCTCGAACGGCCTGTATCGAGCGCCGAAGAGATCTGCGAACCACCGAGCCCGCCAGTTGTGTGCACGAAGTGCGGGGGTGAGCTGAGATTGACGCGGTGGGGTGGGCCAGTTCATGTGACGGTATGGATAACAAGCCGCGACTATCTGCCGAAGTGAATGATCGAATAGTGCGTAGTTCCCATAACGGGTACGCGGTCTATTTCGGCAGATTTTCTCTTGTGCTGTCGCCCCGGCGCCGGGAGGTTTTTTTCTCTATCGCGATGATTAGTCTTGTTTCAACCGTCGTAAGCGGTGTTTTCAGCGTCGTTATTAGCATCCTGATAGGTCAACAGCCAACGCTTGTCCAGTCTATGGAAGGAGCGATCATCGGACTGGTTGTTGCGAGTTGTGCCGCTTCAGCCGAATACTTTCTGTTCATGCGCAGCTTCGGGCGTTTTCCGTTTGTCGTATTTTCTCCTGAGGCTGACTCTTTGGTCCGGTCTCTCTGTTGCAGGGACAAGGATTGTCGGAGCTGACCCACGGTTCTACGGTACAGGGGTCGCCTTTGCCGTAGTGCTGGGCACAGTTTTTACGCTAGGGGTGTATTTGCGTCGTTTGGTTGGCGGGCAAACACTGCTGCGCTTTGTGACGGGCCGTTACAATCGGCCGCGCGAAGAGGAACGGGTGCTTCTGTTTGCGGATATCAAAAGGCTCGACCAGCATTGCGGAGCGGATTGGAAACAGACTTTACCATGAGTCTACGGCTGTGCGCCGCTATCCCTCGGGCCTTGGCGCTTTTGCGGCTTTACGATATCTTGACTTTCTTGCGCGATACCCTGAGAAAGGAGCCTGACAAAAACCTTACAGGCGGTGGGATTTATCGTCTCCGGGGGGCCAGAAGATGATCCAGGACAAGAACTTTCTTCGCTATCGCAAGGCGATTCAGTCACTGATAGCCCAAACCGTGCCGGCGGGGAAGTCTCTCGATGGAATGCTGGAAGAACTGATGCAGAGGTGGAATCCCCTGTTCGACACGCAGGGGAAGACGAATCTTGTTGAAGACGTGAATGCCCTCGTGCGAGACTACGTGCGGCCTTTGCGGCACAGCTTCCAGGTGAAACCGCCCGACATGAACAGGCTCCATGCCCTCGCGGAACAACTATCGGCAAGCAAGGGCCTGATGAAGATTACCAAGAAGGATTCTCTAATCCGCTATCTGGAGCTGTTCATGCTAAAGTCTCTCGACCAGTGACTGCGTGGCGCATGAACAACAAGCGCGTGTGGGAACTTGGGGTATGGAGGATCAATCCCTATGTCCGAAATACAGTCCATTTGGAATGGCGGTCTCGTGATTGACATGACGGCCAGGCGATGGAGGCGTTCCGAGTGAACATCACCACCAGACTTCTCGAGCAAGCGAGAAAGCCCACTGGTCACCTGGGTCGCTGGATGGCGCGGTTCATGAACGCTGAGCATTCCAGAATGACGGATTGGGCTCTTGCACACGTTGCCGTCGGCAACGGCGCCAAGGTCTTGGATGTCGGCTGCGGCGGAGGGAGAACGGTCCAAAAGCTTGCCGGGATGACCGAAGAAGGCAAAGTTTTCGGAATCGACCTGTCCGATGAGAGCGTCGAGATATCCCGCAAGACAAACGGGCAACTGATCGGGTCGGGTCGTGTGGAGATCGTCCACGGGACGGTGTCGAGACTGCCCTTTGCCGAAGACTTCCTTGACCTGGTTACCGCAGTCGAGACCTACTACTTCTGGCCTGATTTAGTCACGGACATGCGCGAGATTGCGCGAGTGCTGAAGCCTGGCGGGCAGCTTGCCATCATCGCAGAGGCGTACAAGGGAGGATCAAATGACAAACGATTCCAGCAGATCCTTCGTTTGGCGACTCAAGAAGGCAAAATAAACTACCTCAGCGCCGAGGAGTTGGACCAGGCACTAACAGCAGCAGGATTGGGAAGGATCCAAGTGTTCAAGGAGGAAAAGAAAGGCTGGGTCTGCGCCATCGGGTGCAAACAGTAGCGGGTGCCGGTAATGGGAAATCGGTTTACTTCCGACGAGAAAGAATAACGATGGAATGGGGCATTCGTGGCGCAGATGACAAATCGCTCCCTCATCCCGCCCACCGAAATGAAGGAGCGACGTTGAGACTATCCCTCGCGCCTGGGACTACTCGGCAGCTGTCTTCATCTGCACAATCATTACTTGGTTCCCGTCCGGGTCCGCCAGGCTGAACCACGCGGCCCACGGCGACCCTTGCCAGGTTTCTTTCGTGAACTCGTGGGTTGGCGCGACGCCTTTAGCCTTGATTGCCTTATACAACGACTCGGCGTCGGAGGTCGTAAAGTACAATTTCTGGGTCCCTGGCCTGAGGTTCTCAGTGTTGGCAGCCTGCAACAGACTCATGGATGCCCCGCCGCCGGGCAGACTCAGGGAGACCCATCGTTGCCCGCCTTGGCTGTAATCCTGGGTGGCCTTCAAGCCCAGAGCTGAGGTGTAAAACTCTTCGGATTTGTCCATATCGCGGACCGCTATGCTGATCATCATCAGTTTGTCCGCCGTCACCTGCTGGGAATACACGGTCGGTAGGGCCGCGAGGGCCAAGCATACCGCAAGAATGTATTTCATCGCTTTTCCTCCTGCACTGAGTAGTCGAACGGGAAGAGGAGAAAGGGACAAGAGGGCCCGCCTTTTTTTGATGCGAGATCCCGGGGTTATGGTTGAACCCGGCTGCTGTCATCAGCGCTGTCGACCCGTCTCGATCCCGCGCCTCGATGCCCGCCCCGGCCTTCAATAAAGTACTGAGCACTTGGGGGTTCGTATTGGTTGAATCTGGCCGCAATCATCAGCGGGGTCAGACCATACTGGTCCAACGCATCCACGCCGTTGCTATGTGGCGGCTTGTATGCTCTCATCAAGGTCCGAATGGCGGGATATTACGTTATGCAGTGCTGTTTTTGATATGCTCACGCAGAGCAAGGTTGATAAGGCTCTGGTAGTTCCCACCTCCAGCGGTGTGAACCTGGGCACGGAACCATTCCAACACTTCTTCGTCCAATCGGATCGTGATTCTGGTCTTTCCATGAGCTGCGGGGGCTATGGCTCCTCGCTTGCCTTTGCTGAAATCGTACTCCTGCGATCCGTCACCGACGCTCCAATTCTCCGGCTGAGTCGCGCTCGGCCTGCCAATTGACCAGCGGCGGGCCGCCAGGCTTGAACCCGGCTACCGGGATCTGGATCGTCGCTCCGCCAATCACTTTTCCCTTCACGATTTGGAGCACGTCGAGCCAGTAGAGGGCGCCCGGCTCCCGTCTTTCCGGCAGGCGCAGTGTGAGCTCCGCCGCCGCCTTCTGCCGGGGCTTCAGCGCAACCCCCCGCACCTCGGCAACCCCGCCCCCCGTCGCCGCGTACGCCGCGCGCTCGAGCTGCAATCGGTCCGGCGCTGGCTTCCTCTTGGCGCGACGCGCGGGCTTCGCTTTGGCGCGCGACGCGGGCGTCCGCGACGGCCGGGCACCGACGATCTCGCCCGGCCTCGCCGCGCGACTCAAGCGGAACTCGAAGACGGCCGACCTCGGGAGCCCGCGGAGGTCGAACTTGACCGTCGTCTCCACCGCCTCCCGATTGGGGTTGTGGAACTCGATGTAGGTGCCGCGCAGGACGATCTCGCCCACGGGGCCGCCGGAACCCGTCGGGCCGGGAGTCCCCGGCCCAGGCGGCAGCGGCGCGCCGACCAGCACGTTGCGTTGCGCGACCTGCGGCGAGGCGATCGCGGCCTCGTCGATGACAAGACTCAGGCCCGTCGTGTCCAGCAGAGCGCCCGGCCCGTGCACGAACGCCGCGATGCAGCGGTGATCCCCCTGCGCGCCGGTCGCCATCTGGAACCCCGCGATTCCAGGCGCTTCGGCGCGTATGCCGCTCACCGACTGCACGCCCAGCGAGGTCCACCCGCTTCCGGACAACACCGTGGGATCGATGGTTCCATCGGAGTGGAACGCCGACCAGAAGGCGGCCGGCAGCATCGGCAGGCCGGCCGAGAAGGGTGCGGTGATCACCCAGACGTTGACCGCCCCCGCCGGCGCGGCGTCGCGGCTGTTCACGCGCACCCAGACGCGCGCGGTCACGCCGGCCGAGGCCCCTTGGCTACGGTCCTTGAACCAGGCGTAGTCGCCGGCGGTGGGCGAGGGCGCCTCCGGGTCGTTCTGGTAGTAGAGTGCGCTGCTGTCGTCGTAGAGAGGCGTGTCAACGAGGATGTCGGGCGACTGCCAGTGCGAGCAGACCTGGCTCGAGTTCAGCGGGCTGAGGATCGCGTCCACGGAGGGCCCGAGCCAACCGGGATCGAAAGCGTGGTCGCGGAAGTAGAGCGGATCGACCGGTGCCCCAGGACCCCCGAGTTCCATCTCCCACACTCCGCGCACGGCAGTGAGCGCGCGTAGCATGGTGCGCGCGGGCTGTCCCGCCGGAGCGACGTTGCCGACCCAGAGGTCGTGGATCTCCTGGCCGGGCAGGTTGTCGGTGAGGTCGGTCCAGGTCCAGCCCGCGGCTCCCTTGTCGAGCTGGAACACGCGCGCGTTGCGCGCGACATACAGCCGCCCCGCGGTCGTCGGATCGGCGATCATCTCGCCGACTGCGACGCCGGCTGGGATCAGCGCGTTCGCGGGCAGCATGCAGGTCTCGGGAGTCCAGGCCCCGCTCTGGACGCTGAAGAGAGGCGTATTGCTCGGACCCGTCGGCGACGAGAGCATCACGTAGAAAGTCCCGCCCGAGTCTGCCGCGAGGCTTGCGATGATCGGAGAGGAGCCTTGGATCACCACGCCGGACTCGAACTCGCCCCCCTCAATGTCGAAGCCGTCGATGCTGGCCCCGCTGATCGACGCGGGCGCGCCGGTCACCGGCGTCCACACCGTCCCGGCGCCCGCTCCGACGGTCGAGGCGAGGAGCCAGAGATTCTGGTCCGCGCTGGCAGCGAGCAGGGAATTCCCGGACTTCGCGAGCCGGTAGAGCCGCATAGTCTGAGGTACGAAGGCTTGGCTGATCGGCAGCGCGCCCGTGCCCGTCACCAGGCCGACCCAGGAGCGCGCAACGCAGACGGCCGTACCCGCCTGAAAGGGCCCGGGATTGAGGATCGTGACCGTGAACGTGGTCGCGGTGACCGACGTGATAGGTTGATAGACGAACCCATACTGCGGGGCGCCAAGGCACACCCGCGCGCCCACGATCAGGTCCGGGGTCATCGTCACCGGGGTCACCACGACGTCGGTGCCACTCGCCGCAGGGAGCTGCAGCGTGGTGACCTGCTCCATCGCCAGGATGCCGGCGTAGAAGGCGCCGGCCTCGGCGGGGACCATGTTGCTGGACGCGCCGCAGGACGCCGCCGACGGGGTCGTCACGTGCACCGCGGGCCCGGCGCCGGCGGACGGGTCCTGATCGGTCCAAGTCAGCTTGTTCCAGGTCGGCCATAGGATGTCGGCACTCATGTTGGCCCAGACCTGAACACCGTCGGCGGTCGGAGAGGCGAAGATCAAGCCTGCGTCGCCTCCGCCGACGGCCGCCCAGGCCGGGGAGCCCACGCGACGGGCGATCCCGGTGTCGAGCGCGGCGCTGTAGCCGACCAGGCTCATCGGCCCTCCGCCCAGCGGGTCCGGATTGCTGGCGAACTGGAAGGCCGCCACCGCCGCCAAGCCGTGGTCCAGGTTCTGGATCAAGTCATCAGAGGGGTCGTAGCTCGCGCCCGAGTTGTAGGTCGGGTCGGAGACCGGCGAGGCGAAGCCGAAGGCGGGATTCGAGTACCCGAGGCTGGCGCCGAGCCCGCCGTCGCAGCCGACGTAGACGCGCGCCCCCGGGGCGGCCCCGGTCAGCGGCAAGGTGTCCGTGTAGTACGCGGTCTTGGGCGGGAAATGCGCGAGCGCGCGGGTGTCCACGTGGAGCGTCTGCGAGTAGTCCGCGGGCTGCCAGGTGCGCCCGCCATCGATGGAGCGCTGCGGGAAGACCCCGGCGCTGCAAAGCAGTACGTCCTGCGTATCCGGGCCGTTCGATTCCGGCGCGACCAGGAACGAGATTCCTTCGAGCCCGTAGTCGAGCTGCGGCTGCGCGCTTGCGCCACGCTCCGCCCACGCGCCCGTGGGCGCAGCCGCCGTGCTGACGAAGAGACGGGTCGTTCCCGGCCCGAGATGGCTGCTCTGCAGGGGGGCAAGCATCGCGTAGACCCGGTCCGGCTGCCGGGGGCAGTAGTCGACGAGCACGATGAAGTCCGCGCCGATCGACCCAGCGGACGGGAGCCCCGTGCCTGCGGCGCCGAACAGGTTCTGCCAGGAGCCGGGACCGAACCCCGCGGGGAACAAGCCGGCACCGTACGCGCCCGCGTAGTAGAGCAAGCCGAAGCCGTACACCCCCGCGTAGAACTGGCGCGTCCCGCTCAAGGGCATGTAGACCGCCAAAGAGTCGACCTCGCCGACGGCCGCCAGCGACCACGTCGACCCTCCGTCGGTGGACCACGCGAAGCCGGCGTCGGTGGCGGCGTAGAGCACGGCACGCGTCCAGTCGTTCGGGTCGCTGGAGCGGTCCACGATCAGCTGGGCTACCTGTCCGCCGGCAGCGCTTCCGGCTGACCACGTCTGACCTCCGTCGGGAGAGGAGAACACCAGCCCGCCGGCGCGCGCGCCCAGATAGACGAGGCCAGGGATAGAGGGATGAAAGGCCGCGCAGCAGATGTCGAGCTGCGGGTTCGTTTGCGTCAGCGCGTCCGAGATGGGCGTCCAGGAGTGCCCGTCGTCCGAGGTGATGAACGCGACCGTCCCTCCGACGCGGCGTACCACCGCGATGACGTTGGTCTGGTCATTGGGATTGACCGCGATACCGAGCACCGCGGCTTGGTCGCCGGTCTCGTTCCCCCGTGCCATCCGCGTGTAAGCGGGATCCTTCGGCGCGATCACCATCGTAGGTCCCAGCGGCGTCCATGCCATGATTGCTGCCTCCTGAACGACCTTGCGAAATCATCCAGCTCTACGTTTAGCCCGGATTTCCAAGCGGGCTATTTGGATTTACAACGAGGTTCGGCTCGCTGTCATAATCACAACAGTAATTGTCATTACGTCTCCTCACGTAGCGGCCTTGCGCACTTGCCTGTGCGGTTAGCAAATCTGACTGCCGGCCACATCACTGCCTATCTACGGCCTTTCAGGAAAGAACGAACACGCTCGATTTGGGAGGCAGGCTGAAAATCCAATGGGTGAACTATGGCGTGACCGGGAACTGCTTCGCCTCGAAGGTCGCCGCTGTGCAGTAGCCAGAGACCGCGATCGCCCGCTTTCATTTTCGGCACATGGACCCACGCGACGTCCATGCTGCGCGGGAACAGAACTTCCTTTGTTGATACATAGTGGGCCCCTTTTTCAGCCGTCTCGGCCGTGATTGTAGCGCCGTCCCAATCGGGATCGGCGCCTCCATAGTCGCCTCTCCTGCGGGAGGAAGACCGGGAAACCTAAATCCGCCCTGTAGCTGCCCGACGCCATTCGATACGAGCAACAAGGAAAAACAACGTCGCTACCACGAACAACGCGACGACGATCATCCATTCTAGCGAACCGCTGCCGCCATCTGGGTCGATTCTGAAAGCAATCTCAATCCAATCATTCAGAAGTATGGTAAGGATCAGCAGACTCAGACTGAAGGCACCCAGACCTGTCATAATCCAGAAGCGAGATCGCACGCGGTTCACTACCGCCCATATCTGTCGTCGCCCCTCCATTGCTTCCTCCTTCCATAACTCCTCATAAGATAACAACAATTGTCAGTTGGCTGTAGCGAAGAAGCTCCACTCATCTCGGAAGATGACTAGCGTCTATAGCCTGACCCACACACACTGCGGTAGCAGCCTGCTAGTGCGCATGCGAGCCACCAGTTGGGGCGGCCTCTCGTGGCTGGTGCCATCGGTAGTACTCTCCATGATAGAGGCCCTCTTGGACGGATGGGTCTTGCTCGTCGAGATCAAGCGATGAATTGTAATTCCGTGAATCCGCCGCGAGCGGTACACTTGGAGGGAAGCCACCATGAGCACGACAAACGAATCTGACCACGGCTACCAACCCTCGGCCGATACGGTCCGCGCGAATGCTGAACGCTTCTCGGGATTTGCAGACCTCTATGACATGGCGCGTCCCACGCCTCCCCGGCTCGTTGCGGATCTCCTTCTCTCCTACCTGGAGGTCGATCCAACCTCGCGTCCTGCGGGTCCTGTCGTCGTTGACGTTGGCTGCGGAACCGGGCTTTCCACCTTGATATGGCACGACCGGGCCGCCCTTGCCACAGGAGTCGACCCGAGCGCAGACATGCTGGCCCTCGCTGCTGAAAAGGCGCGGAAGCTGGGAACCGACCGAGTGCGCTTCGTTTCAGGGGATTCGACTCACCTCCCATTTGACAATGTCTCGACGGATATCATCACCTGCTCGCAGTCCTTTCACTGGATGGAACCCCGGGCGTCGCTCAGTGAGTTTCACCGGGTGCTCGTCCCCGGCGGGGTGTTCGCGGCGCTGGACTGTGACTGGCCACCTTCAATCGGCAGGGAGGCTGAGCAGCTTTACGAGTCGCTGTTGGCGGCCGCCGAAAGAATTGCCTTGGAGCGGCCCTGGTTGTCAGCGAGCCGCAAGTGGCCCAAGGAGAAGCATCTGCGCAACATGAGAGCCTCAGGGTTGTTCAGGTTCTCAAAGGAGGTCGTGTTTCACAACATCGAACAGTGCGATGCCGGGCGGTTCATTGCTATCGCCGTCAGCCAAGGGCAAGTCCAAAGCCTGCTCAAGGTTGGAGTCACTGAGAACGAACTTGCCCTTTCTGCCTTCCGTGAGGGAATACGGGGCTGCCTCGGCGCAACGGTGCGTACTCTCTATGTGAGTTATCGAATGCAGCTTGCCGTGAAGTAGCCAGATCACAGATGGGCCTGCTCTCAGTGCTGAAGGGGTCACCCTTTCACTGCCCCGAAAGTCATCCCGCGAACCAGATATTTCTGGACCGAAAAAGCGAAGATAAGGACAGGTATCATGGTGATGGTTCCTGCCGCGCCCATCTGTCCCCAGAGGATCTGGTACTGCGTGATCTGGGAGGAGACCAGGATGGGCAGCGTGGAGGAGGCCGGGGTCTGGGTGAGCACCAGCGCGAAAAGGAACTCTTGCCATGACATGATCACCGTGAATATGGCCGTCGCGGCAAGGCCGGGGACGACGAGCGGAAGCGAGATGCTTCGAAAAGCCCGCATCCGGGAGCAGCCGTCCACCATCGCAACCTCCTCGAGGTCCCGGGGAATCTCGACGATGAAACCCCGCATCATCCAGACAACGAACGGAATGTTGAAAGCCGCATAGGCGATCACCAGGCCAAGCCTCGTATCCACGAGCCCCAGGAACCGCATCAACTGGAACAGGGGAATGACCGTGATGATGGGCGGGAACATTCTCGTCGAGAGGATCCAGAAGGAGACACGGGCGTTCCACTTTCCCGGCAGCCGAAAGCGGGCAAGAGAAAACGCGGCGAGGGTCCCGACAACGATCGTGATCACCGCGGTGGAGATCGCCACGATTACGCTGTTGACCAGGTAAGCAAGAAGTCCGTAAGTCCATAGCTGGGCGTAACGGCTGCCGGTCGGATGCTGCGGGAAGAGCATGGGCGGAATGGCAAAGATGTCCACATCCGTCTTGAAAGAGGTGCTGACCAGCCAGGCCACAGGGAAGATAACGATGACAGCGACGAAGAGGAGCAGGACGGCGCGGAGGATTCTCCAGGTCACTGCGAGAATACCTCCTCCGCCCGCAGCCGGCTGATGAAGATGTTGCTGATCACCGTGGTGGCAACAAGCAGGATGAACGACATCGCGGTGGCATACCCGACGTCGAAAAAGCGAAAGCCGGTCTGGTAGACATAGAGGCTGAGCGTCTCCGTCGAGTTGGCCGGACCTCCCCCCGTCATCACGAAGACCTGGTCGAAGATCCGCAGGGTGTCCATCAGGCGCAGCAGCACCGCAATGAGCACCGCGGGGGTGAGAAGCGGAAACGTGACGTGGCGAAGCTCCTGGAACCACGTGGCCCCGTCCACCTTGGCGGCTTCATAGGGATCGGTCGGGATCGCCTGGAGCCCGGCCAGCAGGATCAGGAACATGAACGGCGTCCACTCCCAGATATCCACCAGCACCAGAGAGAAAAGCGCGGTCCGGGGCCCGGCCTCCCACAGCATTCCCTTGATGCCCAGCAGCCCGAGAACCCAGTTCGCCACCCCGTACTGCTGCATGTAGATGATCTTGAAAATGATTGCGGCAACGATGGGCGGCAGCATCATCGGCGTCAGGAAGATGGTGCGGAAGAGGTTCCGCGAGCGGAACTTCTCCGTCAGGATGAGCGCCATTGCCAGGCCGAGGACTAGCTCCACGATCACCGCGATGCCCGTGTAGATCGCGGTGTTCCTCGCTGCATTCCAGAACAGGCGGTCGCGGGCGATGCGCGCGAAGTTCATCAGGCCGACGAAGCTCTGCGCGCCTGTGCGGACGTTGACCGTGTGCAACGACGCGGCAATGGCGAAGACAAGCGGATAGGCGGTCAACACGAGAAGGAGGATGATCGCTGGAGCGAGCAGGAGATACTTCAGCGTGGAATCCGACATTCGTCACCTCCTGGCGTCAGGCCGCCTCCGTTGTGCCCGGGCAGGATCGCCGGGCGGGTTACGGTGCCCGGCGATTCAGACCTTCGGGAGATAGATACCGAAGGTGTTTTCCACCTCGTTCCAGTTCGCGATGCGCGGCCGGGGAGTGGAGTTGCTGATTGCCTGGAGCAGGGTAGGGAAGTAGCTGAACTGAGGCATTGCCAGCAGTTGCGGATCGGCGAATACGGACTTTCTTGTCGGCGGGTTCCCGAAGCTCAGGACACCGGTCTTCTGTCCTTCAACTGAGGTGGCCCACTGAAGGAAATCGAAAGCCGCCTGTTTGTTCTTCGACGCCGCGGGGACGGCGGCCAGCCAGTGTCCGATCTCGGATGAGCCGATAGTTGCCTCAGAGGGGATGGGAGCGTAGCCGATCTTGCCGACCACTTTTGACTTGGAGGGATTCTGGAAGTCCGCGGCGAAAGCGGGCCAGTTGATCATCATTGCCGCGTTGCCTTCAAGCTCGAAGGTTGCAAGCTGCTGTGCATCGAAGCTGGCAGACCCCGGTGGGGAAATCGAGACCAGCTTCGTGAGGAATGTCACGGCGTTCAGGGCCTGTGGCGTATTCAAAGTCACTTGCTTGAAGTCCGGGCTGAACATCTGGGCCCCGAAGCTCCACAGGATCGGCATGAAGTCCGCGACCACCGGATTGCCCTGGGTCCCGCGGAGGACATAGCCGAACATCGTGCCTCCGCCGCTGTCAGTGACCTTCTTGCCGAGGTTGTACACGTCATCCCAGGTGCTCGGGCCGTTGGGCATGCCCTGCTGAGCCAGGATATCCTTGCGATAGAAGAACATCTGGGCGTTTCCAACGGCGGGGAAGGCATAGATGAGCCCCGTTGCATACGGGTATTTGCAGATTGCCGTCGATTTATCGATGAAGTCCGACGAGAGACCACCCTGGCCCTCGGCCACGAAGTACGGGGTCAGGTTCGTCAGCCACTTGTTCTCCGCGAACTGCGTGAACCACGGGTCGTCCAGGAGAACGATGTCGTAGAGGCCGGTCTTCTGAGACAAGTCGAGGACTTCCTTTTCGTAGATGTTCGAATAGGGGGCCGCAACGACCTCCACCTGGATCCCCTTCATCTTGCCCCACTGTCGCAGGGCCTGCGCGATACCGTTTCCCTCCGGAGCGTTGTTTGTTGCAAGCACGAGCTTTCCGGTTCCGCCGTTGGATTGCTCCTTCGCTCCTGAAGCATAGACTGATACGATTAAAAAGAGGCTGAATATCGGGGCAATGAGAAACAGGAGAAACTTCCTCATGGCGTGCTCCTCGTTCCAAAGCGTTCTGGAACGCCCACGGCGTTCCCTCCTCCTTTGCTCGCAAGCCACGATTATCAATGCAGCGCGGAGATGGCTTTCACGTGCCTCCTTTCCCGTCGAGAACAGCTTGCTGCTGGCCCCTTTTGGTGGGCGCCCGCGGGCGCGTGGACCTCAAGCTGCTTCGACGAACGGATGCTGTTTCAAATTTGATGATTTGCGCTGAAAGAACTTCCCAGATCATCCCTGTCATAGGGAACACCACAAACTTTCTCGAACATACTGAGGCGCTATTTCGGTTCGATTAACACGCCGTTAAGTTTTCTTAAAGAGCGCGGGACTGCGAAGCCGTTGCGAGATCGCGCTTGCCACAGGCTTCGGCCTGGTTCGGCATGGTCTTCGAGACAAGGAGGCTGCCCTGCGTTTTGTAAATGGAATTTAACAAATCCATAATGCAGCGGTAATCGGACAATCGTAACCTTGAAGAACGGAGGTACTTAGGAATGAGTCATCCTTCCTCGCTTCTTCGCCGCGTTTTCATGACCGCGGCTGTTCTCATAGCTTCGACCGCTGCCCTGGCATTCTCCCAGGGCGCTTCGGCAACGAAATCCGGCCATTCTTCGGATTCAGGCGTGCTGGTCATATCCGTTCCGTCTGGCAGTCCCGCTGATAATGCGGGTCTATCGAGGGGAGATATTATTCTGGACATCAATGGTTCGGCGGTGAACAGCACACGGGATTTGAGAGAGGCGATTTCTTCCTACAAACAAGGGGACAAGATCTCCCTGGCGGTGCTCCATGGTGACACCAGGAAGACGCTCTCTATCTCCCTCGGAGAAATGGACGGCAATCCATATTTGGGCGCGCGCCTGCTTCCCGACGAACGTGAGCGGACGAGCATGCTGGGGCCGGGACATGTTGACTGGAGTCGGGAGCTCTCTGAAGGCGCTTTTGTCGCTGGCGTAGCCTCAACGAGTCCGGCGTACAAAGGCGGGATCCGAAGAGGTGACGTCATTCTCTCCGTTGACGGAGTCCGAGTCGACCGCAACCACAGTCTCAACGCGTTGATTCAGGACAACAAGACCGCTGAAACGGTGACCCTTTCAGTCAGGTCCAACCAGGAGCCCATGTATCAGGCGCCCGAAGATATGAAAATCACCCTGGGCAATAGTCCTGACAAGAAGCCGTGGCTCGGAGTCAAATATCGAATGGGCAATCCAACCGCTTTCGTCGCGCCATGGAGCAGCTTTCCGCGGGTGGCTAACCTTCTCAAAGACCTGGGAATACTGCGTATTCAAAGACCAACCGTCTGAGCTTTCCCGATAGATCACTCCGAGAGCGATTGCAAATCGCAGTCGCTCTCGGCGACGTTCCGCTCACAACGAGGCCTCTGCACGGCATCGAGCCTTGATCACGACAAGGCTCAGTCGGTCTCGGGCAGATAGCTGGGCATCGCAATACCGTTGTACTCACTAAACGCTCCCCACACCTGCTTGACGTGGGTTTCGACATTGATGCCGCCCCAGGCGTACACCTGCTCTACAATCTTTCGCCGCTGCATCGGGACGACCATGAGCGCAGCAATGCCTCTGAATCTTTCGAGTTCGTGGCGGAGAAGACCAACGGCCACTTCTTCCGTGCGGGCGACGCAAGGACCGAGGACGTTTATCGCCGGATGCCGCAGAGAAAACAAAAACCCATCTACACCACCATCCCCGTTCTCGTGGACGGAGGCGTGCATGGCCTCTCGCCGACCGGATACTACATATCGATAGTCTATCTCTCGTTTGATGCCGCTGACCTCGAGCTCGAGATCGCCCATCGGTCCCACATCCTTCAAGCCGGCGGTCCGGACATGCTCCGCTTCGGGGACCCCGTCATCGATGTCCGTTTGCGGTACATTGACCACCATGTCCTGGAACATCGCTCGGGGCACGAAACCGGCGCGGTTGTAGAGGGAAAAAGAGTCAAGGTTCATTGCGCTGTTGACAAGTCGGCACGACGTGAAACCGTGCTCTCTTGTGTAGTCCAGGATATGAGAGACCAGCGCCTTGGCCACGCCGTAACGACCATAATTGGGGTGGACCGCCATGATGCCCAACGAGACATGTGTTTCCCTCGGATGATAGAAACAGGCACCCATCATTCGCTTGGTCTCCTTGTGGAAAGCGGCAACGCTGCATCCAGGTGTCAGATCGTTGTATATATCATAGAAAATGGCTGTATCCTGCGGCCTGCATTCATAGAAGTCGCACCCAAGGCCGTGTTTCCACCACCAGGCGTTGAAGGAACCGAAGAGCAAATCGGAGTATTCCTCAACATCGGCCTCCGCGAGGGGGCGCAGCGTAAATAGTTTTTCCCTTTCGATGCTCCTGTCACGGGCCATGAGCACGTCCTCCTGTTGTGCATATGTGAGACTGAACGTTATCCTGTACTTTAAACCCAGTCCCAGGTTCTCGCAATATGAAACCGGTCTACTTCCGACGGGAACGGGGTATTCGTGGCGCAGTCGCCGGCAGCTTAGCTATCCGATTGTCGGTTGTCAGCAAATCGCTCCCTCATCCCGCCCACCGAAATGAGGGAGCGACGTTGAGAGCATCCTCGCGCCCGGGACTACTCGGCAGCGGTCTTCATCTGCACAATCATCACTTGGTTCCCGTCCGGGTCCGCCAGGCTGAACCATGCGGCCCACGGCGACCCTTGCCAGGTTCAGGAGCACGTTGCCCGAGGACGCGCGGGGGGAGTTGACCCGGGTCAATGCCAACCCGCAATGGTCACGCGCAACAGCGAGCGCGCATTTTCTGTCCTGACGATTGAGGTGGCGGCAGGGCGCATTTAATCTATCCGGTTCATGGCAAACCGGGACAAGCTCGTCCACGTTTCCAAAGGAAAGGCGTCGTACGTGGTCAGAGCCCTCTCCAGCTTGTATCCAGCCATCTTGTAAAACACGCAAAATATGCCTTGCCGGTTATATGCCCATTGAGTTATACTAAGTCCAATGAGTCCGCGTGGCGTGAGTCAGAGCTTTGAAGTGCTCGCCGAACCCAACAGAAGGGCAATCCTGGATCTGTTGCGCGTCCGGGAACGCCCGGTTGGCGAGATCGTGTCCGCGCTGGACCTGAGCCAGCCCTCTGTTTCAAAGCACCTTCGGATCCTTCGCGACGCGGGCATGGTTGATGCCCGCATCGACGCTCAGCGCCGCATGTACAGACTTCGTGCGGGAGGACTGCGCTCCCTGGACAAGTGGCTGACACCCTACCGGAAAATGTGGCAGGAGAGTCTGGACTCTCTTGAGAAACACCTGGACGAAATGCGGTGAGCTCACCGCGCGTTGACGCGTATCGTGGCTCCCGAAGGAGGAAGCTGTGCAGTATGGAGAGTTGGAGAAGCTCGATGGTGGCCGGGTCTGGCGTCTTCGTTTCAGCCGAAGGTTCGAGCACCCAGCGGAAAAAGTCTGGCGCGCCATTACCGAGCCGCAGCATCTTGCAGCCTGGTTTCCAACGACCATCGATGGCGAGCGAAAGGTTGGGGCAACGCTGACGTTCGTTCTCCCTCCTGAGATCAAGATCCCTCCCTTCCAGGGCAGGATGCTGGTTTGGGACCCCGAGAAAGTCATTGAGTTCGAATGGGGGCAGGATATCATCCGCATGGAATTGCAGCCCGACGGCAACGGCACACGGTTCAGCCTTTACGACACACTTGATGAGCACGGAAAAGCGGCCCGGGACGCTGCAGGCTGGCATCAGTGCCTTGAGAAGCTCGAAAATCACCTTGGCAACGACCTCGCAGGCTCTTCGGATTGGAAGTTGCTTTTTGCCCTGTATGGGCATGAGTTCGGACCTGAGGCCGCACGAATTGGGCCGCCCAAGGGTCACCCAGAAGCGGAGTGAGGATGAGGGTGTCTGTGGACTGACTGGGACGTATAAGCGCCAACGATAATCACATGTCGGTCGATCGTGCACTGGGCTGACCGGTGTCACCTGTCTTCATATGGGCGATACTGGATTTGAACCAGTGACTTCTACCGTGTGAATCTATGTAGAGCAACCGTCGCCCTGTTCGTTGGTGTAGCTCTCTGTAAGTATGTATAAAGCCCCAAAAGAGTTGCGTCAAGCTCTATGTATCGCTGTGTATCTCTTTGTAAGGAACAACAACGGGACGTGAGACTTCTCGATGTCAGACTCAGTGCCAGAGCAGGGGAGCCGTCGAATGCGTAGTCCGGTGAAAAGTGCCATTGGATCCGGAAATAAAAAGCCACTTTCCCACTCAGCCAATCCGCTCGCTCAGACAATGCTGTAGTGGCTCTTTTCAGTCAACAGTTCCGGTCACCTCCTTGTGCACGTATCCCCCGGCGATGTGCTGTTCGTCGCTGAAGTCGATCCGAGGGGGGCATTCAAATACGGGGTGCTCTGAGCAAATGCAGTGGCGGCCTTCCACGGAGGTCGTTTTGTGTTGCCAACGGAGGCAGTCGCCAAAAGCGCTCATTCCTTCTCCTTCTTGGCTTCCCCACGATGAGCGTAGAGTTTGCGAACTGACTCCCCTTTGAGCTCAATGCGGTGAGCGGTATGCACGATACGGTCGCAGATGGCATCCCCAATGGTGGGGTCTCCGATAGCCTGGTGCCACTGGGAGACCGGAAGCTGGGAGCTGAACAGGGAGGAGCAGCGGCCGTGGCGGTCTTCCAGGATCTCAAGCAGAATGAGTCGGCTGGCTGCATCGAGAACCTCAAGCCCAAAATCGTCAACGATAAAGAGCCGCTTCTTGGTGAGCTTGGCCATCTCCCGAAGGTAGCTGCCGTCGGCCTTGCACAGCTTCATCTGCTCGAAGAGCTTTCCCGCGGGCCAGTAGCACACGCTGTAGCCGTGGATGCATGCCTGCTGACCGAACACGGAGGCGATGAAGCTCTTCCCGCATCCGCAAGGGCCTGTGAGAATGAGGTCCTGATGCTCTTCGATCCAATGACAGTCGGCAAGGCGCATGAGTTGGTTTTTCTCCAGATTCCTGTGCAAGCCGAAGTCGAGATCCTCCAGCCCTGCGCGATAGCGAAAGCGAGCACCCTTGAGAAGTCGTGAGAGCTTGCGACCCTGCCGCTGATCCCACTCGACGTCCACCAAACGGGAGATCAACTCGTCGGAGGTGAAATCCGCCTTTGATCCCGCTTCCATGGATTCCCGCAAAGCTCGCATCATGCCCCACAGTCCCATCATCTCAAGTTTCTGTAGCGTTGCTTGGTTGCTGTTCATCATGGACTCCTTCAGTTGTAGTACTGGCTGCCGCGAACGTTCTCATGATGCGGCAACGGTGGCAAATCCAACTGGGGCTGACGCTCTTCCTCGAGTCCCAGATCCAAGATGCTTTTGATTCGTTTGCCCGACTGAGTTCCTACCCGCAGCGCCTTGCCACAGGCCTTGTTCAGGCGTTCGGCGCCGTGAGGTCGTGCGAGGCTCAGGATACCCAGGCAACTGCGAAATGCCTGGGGCGGATAGGCGGCAGACTCCAAGACCTTGGTGATGATCGCCTCGGTCGCGGGCCCCACGGAACGCGCCCAACCCAGGAACTTTTCCGGGCTCCACTCCGCGTACCACCGGTGCGACGGGGGCATGTGCTCACCCAACGTCGTATAGCCGTTGGGTGTTCTGTCGCGCCGATGCTGAACCACGCGAACGTTGTCATAGTAGATGGCTACCACCCGATCGTCGTAGACGAGCTTCACTCGAGTGGGAGGGTCACGACGGCGAAGAGCGTAGGGGACGCTGTAATAGTGGCGATCCTCGCGCAACTCCACGTGGTAGTTGATCCCGACGGTGGCCTCGGTTGTCTCTTTCATCACGAAGGGTTCGGTGGGTAAAGGGCGCAAGGCACTCTTCTCCACGCGCTCGAACAACTCCTGCCTGCTGTAGGGCAGCCGGCTGAAGGAACGGTGATTGTGCTCTTCCAGAAGCTCGCGAATGGCCACGTTGACCTGCGCAAGGCTGAAGAAGACCTTGCCCCGAAGGCGGCAACTGATCCTCTGATAAACCAGCCGCACGGCGTTCTCCACCAACGCTTTGTCCCGGGGACGACGCACACGCGTGGGCACTACCACCACACCGTAATGGCAGGCAAAATCGTCAAAGACTGGATTCAGTCCTGGCTCGTAGGGGTCGGGCCGAATCACCGCGGTGCGGGTGTTGTCGGGAATAAGGGCCTTGGGGCTTCCGCCGAAATAGCGAAGAGCTCCTTCGTTGGCCCGGATCCAGTCTTCCTCCTTCTGGCTTTCCCGAGCCTCCACATAAGTCAGTTCGCTGGCTCCCAGGATCGCGACAAATTGTTCCAGCGGCCAAGTCTGGCCGGTGTTTCCGTTGATCACCTCAAGCTTGTCTCCTGCCCAGTCCACCAACACGGCCTCTCCCGCCTTGTACTCGATGTGCATGGAGACCTCTTCGCTCTTGCACCACTGGCGGAAGTGCAACCAGAACTGGCTGTACTGGTAGCCTTGGGGATGTTCGCCGATATACTTCTGCCACAACCATTCAAGGGTCGTCCCTTTCTTCTTCAGCTCAACGGCCATCTCGGGAAACAGCGCAACCAGTTCCACATAGCGTGAACCGTTCTGGGGCGCCTTCTCGGTTTCCAGACTTTTCTCAAGCTCACTGTCGGGCATTTGTTCCACCGCGCTGTAGTCAAGACCGCTGGCCCGAAAGGCACACAGGGTCCTGGCCACCACGGTTCGTGAGACTCCCAGAGCGCGAGCAATCTGCCTTTCGCTCAAGTCGCTCGTGTGGTTGTAGCGGATGATGTCTCGAACCTTCTTCACTCCCGTCCTCCTCCGTCCCATTCCTTCTGCCTCCCCCAACTGTTGTGGGAGAAGCATAGCAAGTAGCGTCTGGAGAGATTGGAGAGTGGGATTTCCGGGCAAGGGCCGAAAAGTGGCTCTTTTTCCCGGAACGGTGGCTTTTTATTTCCGGAACGCTGGCTCTTTTAAACCGGAGCGCCCGGCTCTTTTCGGCCGGATTATGCAATCAGCTTTCCGTCCGCTGCCTCCATCCCTTGTAGCACGTGCGGATGCGCTCCGAGTACAAGGTCGGCACCATGAAGCAGAAGCTCGCGATAGAGTCGCTTCTGCTCCGGCGTGATCGTTTGGCTCCATTCCTGGCCTCCGTGCACAAAAGCAATATTGAAGGCGTCCGGTGAGAATATCTTGGCGGCGGAGGCCAACTCGGCATCATCCAGCCACAGTATGCCCGGTCGGGAGCTTCCCGCACGCTCCCTGATTCGCCCGTCAAACCCCGTCTTGTCCACGGGGAATGCACCGAAGGACAGAACGCGGACTTTCTGGGTGCCAACCCAAACTACTGTAGGCCGGGTCGCTTCCTGGAGGTCACTCCCTGCCCCTGAAGTCCTTATTCCACACCGGGAAAGCGAAGCCAGCGTCTGTAGAAAACCCTCGGGCCCGAAATCGTAACTGTGATTGTTCGCAAGAGACAAATAGGAAAACCCCGCCTCCCTCAACTTCTCGACGGCGGCCGGACGAAAACGAAACGTGTAGCTCTTATTTTCCGCAATTCCATGGGAGGCAGTCGAGGATTCCAAGTTTCCCAGAAGCAACTGAGAGCCGCGCAAAATTGGGAGCGTGTCTCCGAACACCTCATCGACGCCTCCGGCCGAGAGGAGCATCGCATCAACTCCGCGCGCCGGCATCACGTCTCCGACTGCTTCGATCCAGGCCAACGCTGTTTTCGCGGAAGCACCGGGGCTCGAAGGCTCTTCCAATCTTCCGAACCACGCCTGCAGCCGCTCGTCCCTGGTTTCGAGTCGGAGCGTGACCTTTTGATACAGCGGATATCCTGAGTCACCAGGGAGTAGTCCATCGAGGGGAAGAGCGATGTCGGGAAGAGAGACAGCGCTCAGAGGAAGAAGCCGCACCTTTCCTTCGTTAACCTCGCTGCTGGTCGCCGTCTCGCGCTCGTCCCAGAGCTTTACCACTGGGACCACAGGCACATACGCAACGATCCTACCTTCGTGACCGTAAGCCAACTCAGCGCGGTCGCCAGGAGGCGCTGTGTCCGGCAAAAAGCGGATCACTTCAATTCCGGCAGGCAGGGGACATGCCGCCACGAGTCGCAACCATTGCGGCCACAGCTCGTCCGGCACCTCGACAAACAGCGGAAGGGAGGCGGCAC
>CAVUXE010000035.1:0-342751 GCA_963745235.1 uncultured Spirochaetota bacterium
GGTCGCTGCAGATGAAACGCAACTGCCGGGTACGCTCGGGGCCGAAGCCGCGGAAGAACCGCCGCAAGGTCTCCGCGCTGCGTTGCTCGCCCACCCAGAGCAGACGCCGTGCCGGGGCGTCCAGTTGATAAACCACCGTCAAATAGCGGTGCCCGCGCTGCCAGGAGGTTTCATCGATGCCCAGCGCCTCGATGCCCGACAGGTCCCGATGCGCCAGTCCCCACTCCACTTGCGTGCACACGGAATGAAAAACCTTCTCCCAGGAAGTGTGAAAAAATCGCGCCACTTCTTGCCAGGAAACCCGCCGTGCCCAGGTGGCCAGAAACTGCATGTAGCTGCGCGTCAAAGTCTGTTTCCCCTGCGCCCAAGGCACCCTCTCCACCTTCACTCCGCAGCGGGGACATTGCACCCGGCGCAAGGCGTAGAGCAAGTACACCGGGATTCCCCACAGCGGCACGTATTCAAACTGCCGCGCCGCCAAGCGGTCGTACCCGGGCCGGGGTTCCCCGCACTCCGAACAGCGACCCGGACGATGCGCTCGCGGCCGCACCTCCACCACCAGCACCCGCTCTTGCCCCTCTTCTTGCCAGCGCACCCGCTCGTACACAAAATCCTTGTACTTCTCCACCTGGTTCAGAATACTCTTGACCCGCATCCTGCCTCCTCCTGTGCCCGGGATTTGTGTTGGTCCACATATCCCTTAACAGGTTCGGGGTAATCTGCTTCCGCAGCCTGGCCAGCGAAGGAAAGCTTCCTGGCGTCACGAAATCCAGCTGGTAGGGAGTGAGATGCGATGAGTCTGTCAGATCCTGTTGCGGATATGCTGACGAAGATCAGGAACGCGAGCAGCGCGCGCTTCGAGAGCGTCGACATTCCCACCTCGAAGCTGAAGCTGGAAATCACCAAGATCCTGAAGAACGAAGGCTACGTCAAGACCTTCAAGAAGGTGAGCCAGGACGGCCGGAACCTGATCCGGATTTTCCTCAAGTATGACGGGAAGAACGAGCCGGTGATTCACGGGCTGAAAAGGGTCTCGACCCCGGGGAGAAGGATGTACGCGGGCTACCGGACGCTCCCGCGCGTTCTCAACGGGTTCGGGACGCTGATCGTCACCACGTCCATCGGCGTCACCACGGGCAAGAAGGCGCTGGAGAAGAAAGCCGGCGGCGAGATTCTCTGCACCGTCTGGTAAGCAAGGAGAGCTGAAGCGTGTCGCGAATCGGACGTTTACCGGTCAGGATACCGAAGGGAGTCAAGGTCACCATCAAGGAAGGCCAGGTGCTCCTGGAGAGCCCCAAGGGCAGGGTGGTGCAGGACTATGCTCCCGAGGTGTCCGTGAAGACGGAAGGGGACCTCCTTGTTGTGAGCCGCTCGGAGGACACCATCAAGGGGAGGAGCCTCCACGGGTTGTACAGGAACCTCCTGAAGAATGCCCTGATCGGGCTGTCTGACGGCTTCTCACGGGTCCTGGTGATCTCTGGCGTCGGGTACAAGGCGGAGCTGAAGGGGAAATCCCTGGTCCTGAACCTCGGGTACTCCACGCCCATCGAGTATCCCCTTCCTCCGGGAATCACCATGGACGTGGAGGCGAACACCCGCATCACCGTCAAAGGGTCGGACCGGCAGCAGGTGGGCCAGGTGGCCTCCGAGATCCGATCCTTCCGCCCCGTTGAGCCGTACAAGGGCAAGGGGATCAAGTACGAGGAAGAGTATGTGCGCCGCAAGGTCGGGAAATCCGGGATCAAGTAGGAAGAGGCCATGAAGAAGATCGACGACACAACGCGAAAGCGCCTGAAGAGACGAGCGAGCATTCGCAAGAAGATTCACGGCACTCCCGAGAGGCCGCGGCTCACCGTGTACAAGTCAAACCGCTATACGTATGTCCAGGCAGTGGACGATCTTGCGGGCAAGACAATCGCGGCCGCGTCCAACCTCGAGAAGGAGCATCGCGACATCCCGAACAAGACAGCCATGCTGGAAAAGCTCGGGACGCTGATCGCGGAGCGCCTCAAGGCAAGGAACATCTCGGCGGTCGTATTCGACAGGAACGGCTACCGCTATCACGGCAAGGTGAAAGCCATCGCGGACGGCGCCCGCAAAGCCGGCATAACGGTCTGAGGGGAGAGGGCAAGTGGCACAGGATCAGGACAGGGACAGGAACCAGGGCGAGTTCCTTGAGAAGCTCGTGAAGCTCAATCGTGTCGCGAAGGTCGTCAAGGGCGGCAGGCGCTTTTCTTTCTCCGCGCTGACCGTTGTCGGGGACCGGGCGGGCAGGGTCGGGTACGGGTTCGGGAAGGCCAACGACGTGTCGGACGCCATCCGCAAGAGCATCGACAAGGCCAAGAGGAGCATGGTGCAGGTGCCCATCAAGAAGGCCACGCTCCCTCACCAGATCATCGGAAAGTTCAAGAGCGCGCAGGTGCTCCTGAAGCCGGCCGCGCCGGGAACGGGCGTCATTGCCGGCGGACCCGTCCGCGCGGTCATGGAAGCCGCCGGGATCCACGACGTTCTTTCGAAGTCCCTCGGCTCGTCGAACGCAATCAACACGGTCAAGGCCGTATTCCAGGGCCTCGGGGCTCTCATGGACCCTCGAGAGATTGCCGCCAACCGCGGGCGCGGTCTGAAGGACATGTGGGGGTAGGCCATGGCAGGGAATATTCTGCAGATAAAGCTTGTGCGGAGCACCATCGGATGCCTGCCGGCGCATCGCAGGACCGTCGAGGCCCTTGGCCTGCGCCGCATCGGTTCGGTGGTGGAGAAAGCCGCCACCCCGGCAGTCCTGGGCATGGTCAAGTCGGTTTCCCACCTTCTCGAGGTGGAGGAGAAGCGCTGAGTATGGAAGGATTCACTTTCCGGGCACCCAAGGGGCAGAAGAAGGAAAAAAGGCTGGGCAGGGGCGTTGGGTCCGGTCACGGCAAGACAGCCGGCAAGGGCACGAAGGGCCAGAAAGCGCGCGCGGGCGGCGGGGTTCGTCTCGGCTTCGAAGGCGGACAGATGCCCCTCTTCCGTCGGATTGCGCGCCGCGGCTTCTCCAACTATCCCTTCAAGAAAGTCTTCCAGGTCCTGAATGTCTCGGACCTCAACCGGTTCGCGGACGGGGAGACCGTGACTCCCGGCTCCCTGCAGGCGAACGGCCTCGCGAAGAAGCGGGGAGTGCCGGTGAAGATCCTCGGGGGAGGAGAGCTGGCCCGAAAGGTCGTGGTGCAGGACATGAAGGTATCTGCCGTCGCCCGTGAAAAGATCGAGAAGATGGGTGGACGGGTCGTCGAGCAGAGCGGGGGAGAGGCCCAGGGGTCATAATGGCGAATCCGATTGTCGATATCTTCCGCGTCAAGGAGCTGAGGGACCGCATCCTCTTTACGATCGGCATCCTGGTGATCTACCGCCTGGGGACCATCCTGCCGGTGCCGGGGATCAACATTGCGGCGCTGAAGCTCTACTTCGCGTCCCAGGGAAACTCGGGGGCGATGGGAATAGAGGACTTCCTGGATTTCTTCGCCGGCGGGGCATTCAAGAACTTTTCCATCCTGATGCTCTCCATCATGCCCTACATCTCGATGTCCATCATCATGCAGCTGGTCACCATCGTGTTCCCGAAGCTGAAGAAGATCTCCGAAGAAGAGGGCGGGAAGAAGAAGATAAACCGCTGGACCCGCTACGGCACCGTGGTGGTGTGCATCATCCAGTCCTACACGGTGACCGTGTACGCGAACAGGATCCCGGATGCCATCTCCATGGCCAGGATGCCTTTCATCCTGCTCGCCATGCTGACCATCACGACGGGCACGATGTTTCTCATGTGGCTGGGTGACCAGATCACGCGACGCGGAATCGGCAACGGCATCTCCATGATCATCTTCGCGGGCATCGTGGCAAGAATCCCGGGCGCTTTGTGGACTTTGCTCCAGTCTATCGGGCGCCGCGAGCTGAACCCGGTGTTCGTCATCATCGTTCTGCTCCTGTTCGTGGTGGTGGTGGCCCTCGTCATCATCGAGCAGCAGGGCCAGAGGAAGATCCCCGTTCACTACGCGAAGCGCGTCATCGGGCGCAGGATGTACGGGGCGCAGAATACCTACCTTCCGTTCAAGGTCAATCCTTCGGGGGTCATTCCGGTGATCTTCGCCTCCTCCGTGCTGATCTTCCCCATCCAGATAGCGCAGAACCTGGGCGCGCGGGTGGAGTGGCTTTCTCGATTCGCCGCGTGGCTCCACCCGCAGGGTCTTCCCTACGTGATGGCATACGCTCTTCTGATCATTTTCTTCGCGTATTTCTACACGCAGGTCACCCTGAACCCGGTGGAGATCTCGAAGCATATCAGGGAAAACGGGGGATCGATCCCGGGGATCCGCAGCGAGAAGATGGAAGAATACCTTTCCAGGATTCTCTACAGGATCATCCTTCCCGGCTCGCTCTTCCTTGCTTTCATAGCGATCATTCCGACCCTGGTGCAGACGCTGTTCCATTTCCCCAGCGCCATTGCCTACCTCATGGGAGGAACGTCGCTTCTGATCCTCGTCGGCGTGGATCTCGACACGATGTCCCAGATCGAGGGATACCTGCGGATGCACCACCACGAGGGTATCGTGAAGAGGGGCAAGATACGCTCCCGCAACCTGTAGCGACGGCGCACGGGAGAGGGGAGGCATGATGCGAACGGAGGTTTTGCAATGAAAGTACGCGTAAGCGTGAAGCCGATCTGCGACAAGTGCAAGGTGATCAGGCGCCGGGGCGTGGTGCGCATTATCTGCACGAACCCCAAGCACAAGCAGCGCCAGCGCTGAGGAGAAGGAGACAGGAATGGCACGTATTGCGGGTGTGGATCTTCCCAACAAGCATGTCGATGTCGCCCTGACGTACATCTACGGGATCGGGGTCACCTCCGCGCAGAAGATCTGCGCCGCCACCGGCGTGGATCCGCAGAAGCGCACGAACGACCTCACGCAGGATGAGGTCAACAAGCTGCGGACCGTCATCGAGAGCGACTACAAGGTTGAGGGGCGGCTGCGGACCGAGGTCTCGCTGAACATCAAGCGGCTCATGGACATCGGCTGCTACCGGGGGATCCGTCATCGCCGCGGCCTGCCGGTGCGGGGCCAGAGGACGAAGACGAACGCAAGGACCCGCAAGGGCAAGCGGAAGACGGTCGCCGGGAAGAGGAAGAAATAGCAATGGCGAAGACAAAGGGCAAGAAGGAAAAGAAAAAAGAATATAGCCGAAGGGAAGGCCTACATCCAGGCGACCTTCAACAACACCATCGTGACAATCACCGACCTCATGGGCAACACCATTTCGTGGGCGTCCACCGGCGCGCTCGGATTCAAGGGCGCAAAGAAGTCGACGCCTTTTGCTGCGCAGACCACCGCGGAGTCGGCCGCGAGCAAGGCCATGGAGCAGGGGCTCCGGGAGCTTGTGGTCCTCGTACGGGGACCCGGGGTCGGCAGCGAGGCCGCCATCCGCGCCTTTGGCGTCCTGGGGATACGCGTGCGCTCCATCAAGGACATCACGCCGATCCCTCACAACGGGTGCCGGCCTCCGAAGAAGCGCCGGGTGTAGGGAGGAGAGACAGTGGGAAGGAACATCGGACCCCAGTGCAGGTTGTGCAGGGCCCAGGGATACAAGCTTTATTTGAAAGGTGACAGGTGCAAGGGCCCCAAGTGCCCCGTGACCAGGAAGAAGGGCGCGCCCGGAAAAGGCCCGCGCAGCCGCACGAAGAAGATTTCCGACTACGGCGTCCAGCTGCATGAGAAGCAGAAGCTGAAGAGGATGTACGGCATGCTGGAAGGACAGTTCCGCCTGTTCTTCGGCAAGGCGGTGCGCCGCAAGGGGATCACCGGCGAGAACCTCATCCAGATGCTGGAGAGGCGGCTCGACAATGTCGTCTATCGCATGCACCTGGCCCCGTCGCGCAAGTCCGCGCGGCAGCTCGTCCTGCACGGCCACATCGCGATTAACGGAAAGCGGGCGTCCATTCCGTCCATGCTCGTCAAGGAGAACGACGAGATTTCCGTGCGCGAGCCCAGCACGAAGCTCACGGCAATCAAGGAAAGCCTGAAGGAGTATTCCCGAGCAGGAGTCGTGCCCTGGCTCGAGATCGACCCGGACAGGATGGTAGGAAAGATACGTGCCATTCCCCGGCGCAGCGAGATCACTGACCTGTCTGATGTCAGAGAGCAGTTGATCGTCGAGCTGTATTCGAAGTGAGGTCTTTTCAATGGTCCGAAAGAACCTTCTAAAAGGCTTCAAGAAGCCCAAGGGGATCACCTTCGAGCACAGCGAGGTGGAGGCCAACTATGGGCGCTTTGTCGCGTATCCCTTCGAACGGGGATACGGCGTCACCATAGGAAACACCCTCAGACGCATCCTCCTGTCCTCCATCCAGGGGTACGCGGTGTCCGCGGTGAAGATCACCACCTACAAGGAGGATGGCGCGCCGCACACCATCGCCAGCGAGTACGAGCCGATCCCGCACGTTGTCGAGGATACCCCTGACTTCATCAACAACCTGAAGCAGGTGCAGGTGAAGCTGACGGGGGACCTCGAAGAGAAGACCGTGATCGTGGAGGCCAAGGGCGGCCGCACCATCCTGGCGAAAGACCTCGCCTCGGACAACGACGTGGAGATCGTCAATGGGGATTTTCCCATCGCCACGCTGATGGACAAGGCGAACCTGGAGTTCGAGGTCCAGATCAACCTGGGCCGCGGGTACGTGCCCGCGGAGAGGAACGAGAAGTACATCGAGGTGATCGGCACCATCCCCATCGACGCCATCTTCTCCCCCATCCAGAAGGTGAAGTACAGCGTTGAGAACACACGGGTCGGCCAGAGGACGGACTACGACAAGCTGATTCTGGAGGTATGGACCAACGGGACCATCACCCCGGACGACGCCCTGGCGGAGGCCGCGAAGATTGCCAAGGATCATTTCACGATCTTCATCAACTTCGACGAGTCCGAGGCAGGGGGAGATGACGAGGTGGACGAGGATGAGGAGCGCATTCGCGCCCTCCTTGACACCCCGGTGGAGGAGCTGGAGCTCTCCGTGCGGTCCAGCAATTGCCTTCGCAACGCAAACATCCGCACCATTGGAGATCTCACGAAAAAGACCGAGGAAGAGATCACCAAGACCCGCAATTTCGGCAAAAAGAGCCTGCAGGAGATCCGGGACAAGCTGCAGGCGCGCGGTCTGGACCTCGGAATGAAGGACTACTCCGCATTGAAGAAGCAGCTGAAGAAACAGCTCGCCGGAGAGACGCAGGCGGCGGCCGCCCCGGGCATTGCAACCGCGGCACTGGGAGAAGAGAATGAATCATCGGAGTAGCTACAACAGGCTTGGCCGGACCTCGGCCCATCGCAAGGCACTGCTGAAGGCGCAGGCAAAGGCGCTTTTCCGATACGAGAGAATTCGTACCACCGTTGCCAAGGCCAGGGAAGCACGTCGCCTGGCGGAGAAGCTGATCACCCGAGCAAAGGTGGACTCCGTTCACAACCGGCGGATCGCCTCCCGAGCCATAGACGACGGGCGGGTGCTGAACAAGCTTTTCACCGACATCGCGCCGCGCTTTGTCGAGAGACCCGGGGGCTACACACGGATACTGAAGATGGGAAGGCGTTTCGGCGACGCATCCGAAATGGTCATCCTGGAGCTCGTGGAGCGCAAGGAGAGGGAGCGCAAGCGCAAGAAGAAGGAAGCGCAGGAAGCGGCAAAGGAAGGGTAGACGCTCCAGGAAGCGCCGAGGACGGCGACAGGGCGGGAGCGAAGCGTGAGGGCGGCCGAGAGGCCGCCCTCGCCATCCGTGGGGCGGCAGGCGCGCTTACGCGCCGGGAGCCCGTGGCTACGGGGCGCCTTGCGTACCTCCATGCCACGCCCGGGTGGCGTGGCAGACTCGGCGCCCCTCGCCATCCGTGGCTACGGAGTTCCCCCTCTTTCGCCGATAGACAGAGAGAAGGTATACTGTTTCTCAATGCGGCAAAGTCTCAAGGTCGCCATAAGTCTTCTCGTCTCGATCGTTCTCTTTGCCGGGTTCTGCGTCCTTGCATTCTCCGGGCTCTTCGACATCCTCCAGGCGAATTTCTTCCTCCCGAGAGTGGAGCAGGGCTACGAGCGCCAGCTCGCTATCCTTGGCGATCGGATCGAGAAGTACCACGCCGCAAATCTGGAGCGCTTTACGACGCTCGCCAGGAAGGATTTCGTAGCCGCCTCTTTCGGGACAAACCTTCCCGCCGACGTCATGCGTCAATGGGCGGACGCCATCACACTGCTGAAAGTGGCGGCCGTGAGAGTCCTTGCGCCGGACGGCCAGAGGATTGTCTTCAGCTCGCTCCCCTCGGACGCAAAGGACCAGGGGCCCGACCGCTTCGCGTACCGCAACTACGGGGAGGTCGAGCAGGCAGTCCCTGCGACCGCTGTTGTCCTGGGCGCGGGAGATCAGCCGAGGCTTTTCATCGATGGGGGGCAGGGCAGGTTCCTCTACCTCGTGCCGGTCTACCAGGCCTCGGAAGGCGGCGCGCCCGCCCTTTTCAAGGGAACGGCCATCTTCTACGTGGATTCCCTGGACCTCTTGAAGGATCTCCAGCTCATGCCGCAAGTCCCGGTAACCAGCGTGGTCCTGGTTCAGAACGACGGCGTTCTTCTCAATTTCAACGCGGTAGATCCGCGTCCTGTCGCGTCTGAGCTCGCCAAGACGTGGCATGCCCACGCCGGCGGGCCCGCTTCCTTCACCTCGCCGCTTGCGCTGACAAGCGAAGCGGGGAAGAACAGGTCGTTCCTGTCATTCTCCCTTCGACTCACGCAGGGTGGAGTCGCCAGCCTTCTTGTGGATGCCTCGGTCTTCGAAATGACCGACCTCATGAAGGGCCTTCTCCTGGGCACGTTTTTTCTCACGGTCTTCCTCATTGTCTACCTGCTCATCAACCTGAGGTCAGACCCGCTTGAGGTGCTGCGCCAGAGGGTGAAGCGCTTCCAGGTGCAGCTGATCACGGAGCTGGTCGAAGGCCCCGGTGGAACGGACTGGAGCAGGTGGCGGCGCGAGATCGAGTCACGCCAGGGTGAAATCACATGGCAAATACAGCGCGGGATCGGCAGAGTCTCTCGCAGGCAGAAGCCCGTGATCGAAGAGTACTTGTCGAAGAGCTGGAGCGAAATCCTGGACCTCCTCTCCCGGCGCTCTGAGTCGCCGCAAGCACCGCCGGTTGCCGCGCTGGATATTTCGCGGCTTGAGACCTTGATCAGGACCGCGCTCCAGAACGCAACGGTCGCGCGCGGCCTGCCCGCACGCGAAACGCGTCCCGATCGACCCGCTCCCGTCGAAGCGGCCGCAAAAGCAACGGGAAAAGCGGTGGCTGTGAAAGAGGTCGAAGCTGTCGAAGAGGCAGAAGCGGTGGAGGAAGCCGAAGCTGTCGAAGAGGCAGAGGCAGTCGAGGAGGCAGAGGCAGTAGAAGAGGCTGAGGCAGTAGAAGAGGCTGAGGCAGTAGAAGAGGCTGAGGCAGTAGAAGAGGCTGAGGCAGTAGAAGAGGCTGAGGCAGTAGAAGAGGCTGAAGCAGTAGAAGAGGCTGAGGCAGTAGAAGAGGCTGAGGCAGTAGAAGAGGCTGAAGCAGTAGAAGAGGCCCAGCAGGCGGAAGAAGCCGAAGCCGTCGAAGAGGCCCAGCCAGCGGAAGAGGCTGAACCCGAGGAGGCGGCAGAAGTAGAAGAAGCCGAAGCCCTGGGAGAAGCCGAGCTTGCTGAAGAAGCCGAAGCGGTCGAAGAAGCCGAAGCCCTGGGAGATGCCGAGCTTGCTGAAGAAGCCGAGGCGGTCGAAGAAGCAGAAGCTGTCGAAGAGGCCGTTGCGGTCGAAGACGCAGACGAGGCCGAGTTGGTGGAAGACGCAGAGGCGGTCCCGGATTCGGATGAAGCTGGCGAGAGGGAGCTCAGCAACTTCGAGACAGTCGAAGAGGAGCAGTCACCGCGTGCTCCGTCCATTGAGCTTGCTCCTCTGGGCGCATTGGAAAGCGGCCGCACGTACGGAGACGACCCGATGTCCGCTGCCGCAGCATCCGAGTCACCCCTCGCCGTCGAAGAGGACGGACAGAAGGCATATCCGATCGATTCACCGGGTGAGATCCTGGAGGAGCTCGAAGCCCTTCCTGACATCCGCCCGTTGCCCCTCGAGCCTTATGAGGAGGGGCTGGAGTTCCTTCCCGCAGCCGATGAGCGCGAATCCGCCGAGCAGTTTCCCGGCAGAGGGATTCAATTGTCCAGTACCGAAGGCGACGAACCGGGTCACGGGGATGGCCCCGACCTTCGACGGCTCGAAGAGCTCTCAGAGGTTGAGGAGCTCTCGGACGCAGAAGGTCTCTCGGAGGCCGAAGACACCGCGGACGCGGAAGAGCTCTCGGCCTTTGACGAGACCCAGCTCGAGGAGACCAGCATCGAACATTTTTCGGGGGCTCAGCCGGAAAGCGCTCTGGAGGACCTCGGGGAGCTCGAAGCTCTCGATGAGGCCGCAGGCGCGCAGAAAGTCCAGGAGCTCACCCGAGAGGACAGGGAGACCGAGCTCACGAAGCTCCTTGCATCCGGCGTGGTCAAGAGCTGGACGATCGGCGAAATGCTCCGTGTCGTTGAGGAAAGCAGGTCTGCCATCGTCATGGAGGACGGGGTCTTCAGGATAAAAGAGGAAGTCTACGAAGCCGGCGCTCCGGGGGAAGAGAAACCGCGCGAATCCACGCGCGGCGGAGGGCTGCGGGAGATTGCCCAGGAGGTGGTCGCGCACGCGTCGCAGCCTGCCTCCGGCCCGGAAGACTCCTTCTCCGGGATCGGGGACCTCATTGGCGGTGCCGCGGTCTTTGATATCCCCGGAGGCGTCCCGCGGTCGGAAAACGAGAGCAAGGAGGACGCGCTCCCGGGCGGCCAGGAGAAAACGTCCCCCATCAAGCTCACGCGGAACGGCATCGACTACGACACGTTCCTTTCCTTCTATCCTCGATCCGTCACCCAGACGGCGCAGATGAAGTCCCTGGTCGAGGTTTCCCGGCGCGTCTCCGCGGTCAGCGCCGCCCTGCTGGTCCGCAAGGCCAGTGGGCACTCCGTCGAGCTGACTGTCGGCTTCAACGAGATGAGCCGCCAGCGGCTCCACTTCAACCTGGACGATCCCTACTATGAGCAGTTTTTCACAAGCCGAAAGGCCGTGGTCATTGATCGCAACCCGTCGGAAATCGCCCTCTGGAAGGCGCTGGTAGACCAGGAGGATCTCCGCTATATCAAGAGGATCCTGCTCCTGCCGGCGACTTTCCACGCCCAGGACTCCTACCTCCTGCTGGCTTTTGCCGCGGACCAGGACCTCATTCTGAAGGCCATCTTCTCCCGGCTCCTGGTGAGGTAAGACCGGTTGTCCGCCGTGTGTCACAACGACACAGGGAGGGTAGCAATTCGGTCACCAGGGGCTCCGTTTCCCGTTACCCTTGACAAACCAACCAATCTGACTTAAGCTTTTATTTACTTAGTGCACGCGGGTGGAGGAAGAAATGAGCACACTGGCGTACTTCATTCTTCCTCTCGCCGGTTTATTTCTAGGTTGGCTAATTCGATGGCTTTACGCACGTTTTCAGCTTTCATCGGCAGAGCAAAAGGCCGCACGGATTGTCAGCGAGGCCCTGAGAGAGGCGGAAGCGAAGAAGAAAGAGGCGATACTTGAGAGCAAGGACCAGCTGCTGCGGGAACGCAACCAGCTGGAAAAGGAGACGCGGGAGCGCAGGATCGAGCTCCAGCGCGTTGAAAGGCGCCTCCTTCAGAAGGAAGAAAACCTAGAAAAGCGCGTTGAATCCCTTGAGAAGCAGGAGAGGGCGGTCAGCAACCGGGAGAGGGCAGCCGCTGAGAAAGAAGCGGCACTGCAGACAGGAAGGCGAGCGGATAGCCGCTGAGCTGGAAAGGGTATCGGGCCTCACGCAGGGCGGAGGCCAAGAAGCTTCTCGTGCAGAGCCTCGAGAACGAGGCGCGCCACGACGCTCAGGTGACGATCAACCTCATCGAGCAGGAGGCGAGGCTCGCCGCGGACAAGAAGGCGCGCGACATCCTGATCACGACCATCCAGCGGCTGGCAACTGACGTCGCCTCCGAGGTGACCGTGACCACCGTGAGCCTTCCCAACGACGAGATGAAGGGCCGCATCATCGGCCGCGAAGGCCGGAACATCCGCACCCTGGAGACCCTGACGGGTGTCGACATCATCATCGACGACACCCCGGAGGCCGTGGTCATTTCGTGTTTCGATCCCATCCGGCGGGAGATCGCCAAGACGGCCCTCAGCCGGCTGATTTCCGACGGACGGATCCATCCGGCGCGCATCGAGGAGATCGTCCAGAAGGTCAGCAAGGAGATCGCCCAGACCATCTACGAGGAAGGGGAGCGCGTCCTCTTCGAGGTCGGAATCCATACGATGAGCCCCGAGGCCATCCGGACCCTCGGGCGGCTGCACTACCGCACCAGCTACGGGCAGAACGTGCTGGCGCACTCGAAAGAGGTCGCGCTGCTCGCCGGCATGATCGCCGCTGAAGTGGGGGGGAACGTGGATCTCGCAAAGCGAGCGGCGCTCCTGCACGACATCGGCAAGGGGGTGGAGGCGGACGGGGACGGCAACCACATCGAGGTAGGCATGGACCTGGCGCGCAAGCTTGGGGAGGACCCGCGCGTCCTCAACGCAATCGGCGCGCACCACGGAGACGTGGAGCCGGAGAGCGTCGAGGCGGTCATCGTGCAGATCGCAGACGCCATCTCCGCGGCGCGGCCCGGCGCCCGCAAGGAAACGCTGGACAACTACCTCAAGCGGCTGGAGAACCTCGAGTCGATTGCGGAGGATTTCGATGGCGTGGACAAGGCATATGCCATCCAGGCGGGGCGGGAGCTGCGCATCCTCGTGAACAACGAGAAGGTCACGGACGAGGCAGCCAAGGAGCTTGCCAAGGGCATTGCCAAGCGCATCGAGAGCGAGCTGAAGTACCCGGGCAGGATCAAGGTCACGATCATCCGGGAGATGCGCGTCGTCGAGTACGCGCGCTGATTGCGAGGCGGGAATGGTTCGGGCATGGCACGACTGATTCCTGCGGACGCGACTACGGCGTACGCCGTACTCGGCGAGCGTGTACTCACGCACTCGCTGAACGGGGACTCCCGTACCGGATACCGCGCCGCGCGCGGTGTGCTCTAGAGTGGGTGCAAACCTGAGGGTCCTCGTCGTGGGAGACGTCGTCGGTCAGCCCGGATGCAGGGCCCTTTTTGTCGGACTTCCCGAGCTGGTTCGCAGGCTCGGGGCGGACCTCGTGATTGCCAACGGGGAGAACGCCGCTGACGGGTTCGGGCTGACGCCGGATATCGCGGAGCGCATGTTCAAGTCCGGTGTCCACGTCATCACGTCCGGCAACCACATCTGGCAGAAGCGGGAGATATTCCCTGTCCTGAAAACCAACGACGTTCTCCTGCGTCCCGAGAACTATCCGGTCCTGCCCGGCGCTGATGCCATCCCGGGCAAGGGACACTGCATCGTCATGGCGCGCGACCTTCCCGTGCTCGTTGTGAACCTGGAGGGACGGGTCAACCTGTCCCCTCTCCGTGATCCGCTCCTGGTGGGCAAGTCCCTCCTGAAGCAGTTTCGAGGCAAGACGCGCCTCTCCATCGTGGATTTCCATGCGGAGTCGGTGGACGAGAAGGAGGCGCTGGGCCTCTACCTGGACGGGGAGGCCTCCGCGGTGGTCGGGACGCACACCCACGTGCAGACCGCTGACGAGAGGATCCTTTCCGGGGGGACCGCGTATATCACCGACATCGGCATGAGCGGTCCAACGGACAGCGTCATTGGCATGAAAAAGGAAACGGCCGTGGCCCGCAGCCTCACGCAGATGCCGCTCAAGATGGAAGTGCAGAACTCCGCCGCGGAAATAACGGGGGTGCTGATCGAGCTGGACCCGTCGAGCGGAAAAGCGGTGAGCATAGAAAGAGTGCGCCAGCTCTCCGCCGTCTGAGATGCCTTCCCGACGCGTCCCTCTCATCGACCTTCTCAAAGGTTCATATCCCGAGAAGCCCGAAAGTGAGCTTTTTGCCCTGGTCCTTCGCGGGGACGTCAGCGTCGACGGCGAGCGGGTGGAAAAACCCGGTACGCGTGTGGACCCCACCTGCCGGATCAGCCTGCGGCAGAAATCACCCTATGTCTCACGAGGCGGGGAGAAGCTGGCTCACGCCCTGGAGGCATGGCAGATCGAGTGCAAGGACACGGTCTGGCTGGATGCTGGCTGTTCGACGGGAGGGTTTACCGATTGCCTCCTGTCTCACGGGGCCTCCCTCGTCCATGCGGTGGATGTCGGCGTCAACCAGCTGGACTGGAGACTCCGGCAGGATCCGCGCGTGCGCGTGATGGAAGGCACAAACGTCATGCACCTTCGGCCCGGTGACCTGGACCCGGCCCCGTACAGCGTTGCAGCGGATCTTTCGTTCCGTTCCCTTCGCCGCGCCGCCGCGCAGCTGCTGTCCCTTGCCCGGGAAGCATGGGGCATTTTCCTGGTCAAGCCGCAGTTCGAATGGACATCTCCGTCCAGCGAGTTTCGTGGCGTGGTCCGGGATCCTGGCACCGTCCTGGCGATAGCCGAAGACCTTCTCCACGGGCTCGCAGCGGAGGATGTCAGCGTGGAAAAGGCGCTCCTCTCTCCCATTCGGGGAAGGAAAGGAAACAGGGAGCTCCTGTTTCTCCTGCGGGCTGGAAAGGGGGGCGCACGTGAGGTCTCCCCTCGCGTGCTGCAGAGGATCATCACGGAAGGCTGGGTCTAGAATGAGCTCCTGGAAAGGGGCTCGTTGATCTTCACGCCTTCGGTGCCGAGATAGTCGACCTTTTTCCCTTCGATCAGGAACTGGACCTTCTTCACCGTCGGGAACTCGGTGGCGGCGTACACCACCTGGCGAAGCTGCGCTTTCATGCCATCGACGCCAAGCGTGTTGAATCGGAAGCTCTCGCTGAAATCCAGGTAGGCGATGTCATCCTTGACGGTGACTCCGCGAAGCAGCGTCCCCGTGGGGATCATGGTGAGAAGCCCGAGGTTGATCTCCTGCGATGTCGGGCCTTTGAGGAGCGTCTCCAGCGCGTCCTTCAGCGGCGAGTCGCTCTGGGGGATGGGACGAATGACCCCTTTCATGAGGATGTTCCCGTTCTGGTCCACCGATAGGAAGAAAAGCCGGGTCTTCCTCAGGATCGGCCTTTCCGGGGTCTGCGCGGGAGCGGCCGGCCGGGTCACTGTCACCACGCGGTCTGGGGACGCGGCGGGCGGCTTGCCAGGGGGCTGCGCGGCCGGCGCGTTTGGCGGCTGACTCCCGGTGTCCGTGGCCGGAGGGACGCTCGTCTCGGGAAGCTGACGCATCGTGACTTTCGGGGCGGAGGTGGCCGCGCCAGGCTTGCCGCCGCCTCCCGCCAGGCGGCTGAAGGTGTCCGCCAACTGCGCGCGCGTTGCATACCCGACGGCGACGATGACGGCGATAAGGCAGAGCCAGAAGAGGCACCCGATGCTGCGGCTGCGAAGTGATGAGGAGCGAGCGCGCGAAGTTCTCTTCTGTGCCATTTTTGCCTTCCCTTTATGATCGGTTTGTTTGACAGGCCCATTGAATACCGCTATACTCTCGCCGCATGATGGAGTTCGCGGGGATCAGCGCTTCACCCGGCATCGCCCGGGGCAGGGCGTTCCTGTTCCTTGACGACAAGCCCACGGTACCTCGGCACCACATCGAAGCTTCGCAGGTCGAATTCGAGTATGGAAGGTTCCTCACGGCGCTCGGGAAAGCGTCTGACGAGGTGAAGGGCCTGGCTCGGGGACGCAACGCGAAGCTCTTCGATGCTCAGATACTCATGTTCGATGACCCGGAGCTCAAAAGCAGCGTTCACGCCGCCCTGGAAGACACGCAGCGCAACGTGGAGTGGGTGCTGCTCCAGATCATCGAGGAAATGTCCAAGAAGATGGAAGAGGCGGACAGCCAGTACCTGCGGGAACGGACGGTGGATTTCAGCGATGCCGGCAACCGGATACTGGGACACCTTCTCTTTCGACCCAAGGCGCGTCTTTCAGACGTCAAGAGCGAAGTCATCCTGGTCACGCACAACCTGATGCCCTCCGACACCCTGGGGCTGGACCGGAGGCTCGTGCTCGGAATTGCCGCTGATGTCGGCGGAAAGACCTCCCACACGGCCATCCTGGCGCGGGCCAGTGAGATCCCGGCCGTGCTCGGGCTTTCCGACATCAGCCGCCACGTGAAATCCGGGGACGAGGTGATCGTGGACGGCAACCGAGGGACCGTCATCGTGGAACCGGACGAGCTGACACGGGACCTCTACGATGAGCGCAGAAAGGAATGGGAGCGCAGGTACGTCATTCTGAAGGAGCTGCGCGAGCTCCCGGCGGAGACCATGGACGGGAAGCTCGTCTCAACGGAGGCGAACATCGAGATCCCCGAGGAAGTGGATTCGGTCCTGGCCCACGGGGCGGACGGGATCGGGCTGTTCCGCTCCGAGTTCCTGTTCATCCAGCCGAACCGCTTCCCCTCGGAAGAGGAGCAGTAGCACGCATACACGCTCGGTGCTGAAGGCAATGCGCGGCAGGAGCGTGACCATCCGGACCCTGGACCTGGGTGGGGACAAGGTGATGCCGGGCTTTTCCCTGGATGCCGACGGCAACCCCCTTCTGGGATGGCGCGCCATCCGCTTCTGCCTCGCGCGGCCGGAGATCTTCCGCACGCAGCTGCGCGCGCTCCTGCGCTCCTCGGTGCACGGCTGCCTCCGCATCATGTTCCCGCTCATCTCGGCGGCGGAGGAGCTTTCCCGGATAGCGGAAATCCTTGCCGAGGTGAAGGCGGAGCTGCGCCGGGAGAATGCGCAGTTTCGGGAGGACGTGCCCATCGGGATCATGATCGAGGTGCCCTCCGCCGCGCTCACCTCGGATATCCTTGCCGCGCACGCGGACTTCTTCTCCATCGGAACGAACGACCTGATCCAGTACACCCTTGCCGTGGACCGGGGCAACGAGAAGGTGGCGTACCTGTACGAGCCCTTCCATCCCGGCGTGCTGCGCCTCATCCGCACCACCATCGAAAATGCCCATGCGAACGGGCTCCCCGTGGGGATGTGCGGCGAGATGGCCGGTGACCCCCTGGCCACGGTCGTCCTGCTCGGGCTCGGCCTGGACAGCTTCTCCATGGGCCCCATCGCCATCCCCCTGATCAAGAGGATCATGCGATCGGTGGGAGTCATGGAGGCGGAGGCCTTTGCGCGCAGCCTCGTGCCCATGGGCTCCGCGGCGCAGATCGAGCAGGCCGTGCGGAGGTGGATGGAGGAGCGGCTTGACTTCTTCTCCTGGTAGCCCGCGCCGCCCGGGGGCCACCCTGCCTCGCGTGGCCATCCTCGGCAGGCCCAACGTGGGCAAGTCCACTCTTTTCAACGCCTTGATCGGCAGGCGGAGGTCAATCACGCATTCGCAACCGGGTGTGACGCGGGACCCCGTGGAGGCCGAGTGCACGCTGGGCGGACTGTCCCTGCTCCTCGTTGACACCGGCGGCTTCGCGCCGAGCGGAGAGGCGATTGACGGCGTGGTGGCGGAGCGGAGCCTCGCGACCGCGCGCGACTCCGACCTCATCATCCTCGTGCTTGACGCCGCGGAGACGACGCCCGAGGACGAGGAGTTCATGAGCAAGCTGCGACCCTTCGCGGACAAGCTCCTCCTTGTGGTCAACAAGGTGGACACGCCGGACAGGGACTCCCTGGTATGGAACGCCCACGCCCACGGGTTCCCGCGGGTCATCGGCGTGTCGGCGGCGCATGGCCGGGAACCTGCCGGAGCTGAAGGAGCTCGATTGCCCTTCTCCTCGAGGAACAGGCGCCTGCGGCCGGGAAAGACAGCGGAAGACGACAACGGACGGATGATGATGCCGTTCGGATTGCGATCCTGGGCAAGCCCAACACGGGAAAGTCGAGCCTGGCCAACCGCCTGACCGGCGACGACGGCTCCATCGTGTCGGCGGTGCCGGGAACGACACGGGACGTCGTGGAGGGCCGCTTCGAGTACCGCGGCCGCGCCTTCGAGATCCTGGACACGGCGGGCATCCGGCGCAAGAGCCGGGTGCACGGATGCCGTCGAGTACTACTCGCGTGAACCGCGCCATCGAGAGCATCCAGCGCGCGGACCTGGTCTTCCTGATGATCGACGCCACCGAGGGCCTTGTGGACCAGGACAAGAAGATCGCCGGCCAGGCGGTGAAGGAAGGCCGGGGCCTCGTGATCGTGCCGAGCAAGTGGGACCTCCTTGGCAAGGCGCCCGGCCTGGCGGCCCAGGTCAGTGACCGCGTGCGGTTCCAGTTCCCCGTGCTCGGCTTTGCCCCCATCTCGCCGGTTTCCTCCCTCACCGGGCACGGCATCCGCGCCCTCCTGGACACGGCGCTGTCCATGTGGGAGCAGCTCCGCCGACGCGTCGGGACCGGGCGCCTGAACGCCGCCCTGGAGACCTGGACCGACCACTATCCTCTCCCGGGACGGGGAACGCACAAGATTCGCTTCGTGACACAGGTCGGCTCGAACCCGGTGCGGTTCGTGATCTTCGTCAACAGGGCCAGCGGTTTTCCCGCCTCATACGTGTCCTACCTGGAGAACTGCATCCGCGGGACCTGGGCTTCCCTCAGGTGCCCGTTACCATCGAGGTTCGCAAGAGCGGGAAAACTGACACGCGCGGCAGGTGATGCGGGATGAAATCCTGGAGCATCGGAGAGGTGGCTCGCTTCCTCGGGGTCAAGCCCTACGTCATCCGGTACTGGGAAAGCGAGCTGCCCCTGCTTTCCCCGCGCAAGGGCTTGTCGGGCCGGCGCGAGTACTCCAGCCGCGAGATCCGGCTCCTCATGAGGTTCCGCTATCTCCTGCACGAAAAGAAGTTCACGATAGAGGGGGCCAAGCGGCGCATGTGGGAGGAGCTCGGGTCGGGGGAGCAGAACGTGACCGCGCGATTCGACGAGATGCGCGCTGACCTTGTGGAGGCTCTCATGACGCTTCAGCGCGGCCGGAACGCGGCCGCGGGAACAGCGGCGACTCAAGCGGCAGTTGACGCCGCAGCCGAAGTGGCGGCCGACGCAGATGCTGATGCGGCAGTTGACGCCGGAGCGGATGCCGCAGCCGATGCAGCGGCCGAAATTGAATCGATCGGGTCTGCCGGACCAGAACCCGAGGCGCCGCAGTCCGGGGCATCCGGGGCTGCCGGCAGATACGAAATCGTTTCCGGGGGAAAAGCGATGTCTGAGAAGGAGATCAGGGAGGCGTTCGGGGCGCGCGGTCAGGAGCACCTGTTTGCGCACTGGGACCGTCGTCCGTCGGGGATGAAACAGCGCCTGCTTTCGGACCTCGCGGCCCTGGACCCGGGCAGGCTGGAGGAGCTGCGGGCTCGGCTGCGCGAACCGGGCAGCTGCCATTCCGGACAACCCAATCCCCGCGCCGTACGTCGAGCTTTCCCGGAGCGCGCCCGACACCGCCGCGCGGGAGATCGGAGAGGACCTCATCCGGCGCGGAAAGACCGCCTTTCTCACCGTGGCGGGGGGACAGGGCTCGCGCCTGGGCTTCGACGGCCCCAAGGGGATGTTCCCCATCAGCCCCCTGCGGAAGCTGACTCTCTTTGCCCTGCACGCGGAGAAGCTGCTTGCGGCGCGCCGGTGGTACGGGGCGGATATGCCATGGCTCATCATGACAAGCCCGTCCAATCGCCAGGCAACGGAAGAGTATTTCCGGCGGGAGAGCTGGTTCGGCCTTGGCAGCGGCTCGGTCCTTTTCTTTTCCCAGGGCACCCTTCCTTCCCTCTCTCCGGACGGCGGGCTGTTGATGGCTCCTGACGGAGGATTGTTCGTCAATCCTGACGGCCACGGCGGTGTGATCAGCGCCCTGACGGCGTCAGGGGTACTCCCGGAAGCCCGCGACAGGGGAATCGAGGAGCTGTTCTACTTCCAGGTCGACAACCCGCTCGTGCGCGCGCCGGATCCGCTTTTCCTCGGATTCCATCGGAGAGAAGGCTCCCAGATCTCTGCAAAGGTGATCGAAAAAGCATACGCTGAGGAGAAGTTGGGCGTCATAGCCATCGTTGCGGGCAGACCGTGCGTGATCGAGTATTCAGACTTCGACGAGCGGCTCATGGAGGCCAGGGGTCCGGACGGAAAGCTCGCCTTCTCCCAGGGCTCCATCGCAATCCACGCTCTCAACGTGGATTTCCTCGGCAGCGAGGGCCTGACTCTTCCCCTCCACCTTGCGCGAAAGAAAGTGAAGGCTCTCAAACCGACTCGCCAGGGAGCCGAAATTGGAGAGGAAGACGCAATCAAGATGGAAAGGTTCATTTTCGACGCGATACCAAGGGCGGCCAGTGCAATCTTCTTCGAGACCGAGCGGGTGGAGGAGTTCGCGCCGCTCAAGAATCGCGAGGGGCTGGATTCCATTGAGACATGCGTCCGCGGACAGATCGAGAAAGCTGCGCGGTGGCTGTCCGCGTGCGGCGTGGAGGTGCCCCGGGACGGTGAAGGCAGGTCCGCGCACGCCATCGAGATCAGCGCGCTCTTTGCGCTGGACAGGGAGGTGCTTGCCGCAAAACGCGGCAGCATCGGGGACAGGATAGATGAAGACACTCTGCTTGCGTAGAGCAGGCATCATTTCATTCGTGCTCGCCGTCGGGCTGGCGCCGCTCGCCGGCGCCTGGGCCCCGATTGGCGACGATGGCGCGCTGCGGCCGGTTCCCGAGAACTGGGAAGCGCGGACGCTGCTGCGGGAGACCATCTTCGCCTCCGTGCGGGACGCAGCCGCTGCCCCTCGAAGGATCGTGCCCCAGACAGAGGCCGGGGATGATGTCTCCTTCACGGCCGAGGTCCAGGAGGATGCCGTGTACCTGGTGTTTGCCAACAGAAAGGCGAATGCCTTCCCCCTCGCGGACACAGGCACCTTCATCATCAAGCGAAGCCTCCTGGACGGGAGCTTTCTCCAGGCGAAGATATTCGTGCAGAACGATCCCGGCTGCTATCTGCGGCTTTTCCCTGATGGCGAACGGACGGCCATGGACATCGTTCTCTACAACGAGAGCTTCCAGACTCATGTCATCCTCCCCGTCCCCTTTCAGGACCTCATGACGTCCCCCTTTTCCAGGATCGTGGAGCTCAGCAGGCCCTCTGTAGACTGGTCGCTCGTGATTGCCCCTGAGCGGGGTCCCGGTGATGACCGCGTGGAAGGGATCGTTCAAACGCTTCGAAGCCGCCTGGGGAAGCTTCGGGACATGGATGACGGCGCGATGGACGCTTCCGGCAAGCTGGTTTTCATCGCCACGGGAAATCCGGCTCCCTCCGGGCTCGGCGGCTTCAACTGCTCAGGTTTTGCCAAGTGGGTCATAGACGGCTTCTACCTTCCGCTCACCGGCTCCCTGACCGACATAAATGCTTTGAAGTCGCGGGACTCCGACCTTCTGGGAAAGGCATGGAGCGCACGGTTCGAGGAGGAGCAGGACCCTTACTTCGGTCTGGACTGGTCGCGCGGCCTTGCCCGCGCGCTCGCCGCTGCCCGCACGGGCGAGATGCCGTCCCCCGACTCGCTGGACGTCAAGGGAAGCCGCTGGTTCGAGCACGTGAAGGATGTCGGGTATCCTGTGGATCGCCTCCCCGGGCTGCTGTACCTGCTGGCGCGGGATCGTCCCGGCACAATTTACCTGGGCTCCGTGAACGCGCGCTCGAAGGGGGCTCCGCAGGGCGCCAGCATGCTTCTTCGTCAGCATCACCACGTGGTCGTGCTTCTTCCGTATTTCGATCAGGCCGGGGATTTCCATCCTGTTGTCATGGAGAGAAACAAGGAAACCAGCGTCGCATCCCTTGTCAGGCGATATGGTACGGAGTACATCAACCTCGTGAGGGTCGACTCCACGGGCCAGTTTGTCCCGCCGGAGCTTCGCCAGTAAGGGGCCAACGGCCGGCCCTTGCCCCCCCGTCCCGCGGCATGCCAAGGGAGGCCTCGACGACCTGCGGTGCGCGTGGTCGCACACCCCTTTACGCAATACCCCTTGGGAGCGCTTTCAATAAGTAGGTAGTCTCACGCTGCCCGGTCCAAGGTCGCCAGGAAATCCTGGAGAAGACGACCGCTGGCGATTGAGCAACGGATCTGCAGCATCCCATTGGCCCCGGCTTCCGACCAGCTCATGCCTCCTTGCTTCATACGGCCGCCGACGACATTCTTGCAGGCGCTCTCGATGGTGCCACTGCCAATCGGCAGTCGGCGGACGCGGTAGCGATCATAGTGCATACGGTCTTTGTTATCTGTGAAGTAGTTGATCTCACCCTGGATGCAGTCACGATGTGCTCGATACTTCGCTGTGTCGCGAATCTGGCGCAACTCTTGAAGGAACTTCCGGACCCTGCCAGCGAACAGAGTCGCCTTCCATCGTTTGAAATGTTTCCAGTACTCAGGGGTCTGTTCACCATAGAGTTGCTTGCACAGCCCTGAGACGTGTTCACAGGCGTGGTAGAAGTCCAGAATGAAGGTGCTGGTCGGGGGAGCGATCTCAACGAAACGATCCCAAATCCACTTCGCTCCATCAGCAAGGAATACCAGGCGCTGGTTCTTCAAATCCTGTGCTCGCCGTTGCATCTCTACGGTCAAACGGCGCAGGAACAGGTCCGCGTGTTCGATGCCGCTGACGTAGCTGCTGGTGGCGCAGAATGCTTCCTGGCGCTTCTCATCCCAATCTACCGCCGAAACAGCTCCTATCTTCACATCGCGCCAGATGCTCGGGTAACTCTTTTTGCCATCAGCAGTTCTTTCTTCCTCCCCTCGTTCGCGAAGCTTCGTTGCATCCACCGACACCGCCATCACTCCCGCGATCGGATTCTCCTTGTCCAGCGGCTGCTCATTCTCGAATACCTGGGTGACCTCCTGTTGGCGTAGCCCCTGCAGACGCTCTCCCAACTCCGCGTCCATGTCCAAGGACTTCCTCATCGAAATCAACTCCGTGCCGTCGGGGCGAAAGATTTCGTGAAATCTCTGCAAGCTTTTTTCATACGCCTCCCGCCCGGTGAAGGAGGACAGAAAGTACTGACAACCGGGGGTATGACGCTTCTGGATTCCCAACTTCGCATCCAGAGGAAAGTAGCCTCCGCCTCCCTGCTCCTCGTTAAAGTAGTACGCCCGCTTGTAGTCGATCATCCCGAATAGCCCGTGCAGACTCGTGCTGCGGTAGCCGATGAATCTGTACTTTCTTTCCTCCTTGCGCACGACGGCTCCCTCATAGCCTTTGCCGACGTCTTGGAAAACTTTGCCCATCGCTTGGCGGCCAAGTTTCATGAGGAACTCCAGCATGTTGCGTTCGGTCAGAAACAGATCGCCGCTGTCAGTAATCTTCAGCCCATAGGCGGCCTTGAAGTTTTCCACAATCTGCGCTACCAGTGAATCCATCGCCTTTCCCTCCCAGCTATAGGAATCTTTTGGTAGTGGTAGTTTACCACGCGCTGGGAGGGCTTTTTCTAGCCCCCAACCACCAACTTCGCCAATGCGCACCCATACCCCTTTACGCAATTGACAGCCCTTCCGGATAGGTTTACTATTTAAAAAACCTCTGGGAGGGGGACAATGCTACCAATTTTCTCAATTGGTAATTTGATTACCTTTCTTGCTGTCCTTCTTATCCTGGTCATCCTTCGAGCACTTGACCGCAACAACAGATCCCTGGAAAAGCTCAAAAGGTTCAGCGACAAGATCACGGCAAACATCTCGGCTCTCATGGAAGAGAAGACCGCCCAGCTCCGCGAGCTCACGGTCGACCTCCAGGGAAGCGTCCACGCCGGCAAGGATCTGATTGCCAGGGCCCGAACCGTGGAGGAAGCGCTCCAGGCCAGGTCCGAGGAGGTGGACGGGATCCGCAAGAGGCTCCTGGACTACGAGAAGAGCTTCACGGAAATCGCCTCCGTTTCGACACGCCTGGATCAGGCCCTGAAGAAGCTTCGTGAGGAAGCGGGGGTCGGAGACTCCGTGGTGAAGAGAATCGGCGAGGCAGCAGCGCGCCTGGAAAAACTGGAGAAGAGACTCCCCGAGATGGAGGCCGGCGCCGCCGCCCGCTCCCGCCAGGCCCTGGAGGCCGTTCGGGCGGAGCTGGTTTCCGCCGTTTCCGGCAAGGTCTCGACCCTTTCTGAGAACGTCGAGGTCTCCGAGAAGAGACTGAAGGATTTCTCAGCCTACATAGCGCGCCTGGAGGCGCGGGAGGAAGAGGCTGAGAAAGAAAGAGCGGCATACCTGTCGCGCTCCCTGGAGGCCTTCGAAGCGGACCTGAGCGGCAGGCTCTCCCGGGCGCGTGAGCGCGGGGAGACGCTGGAGGACGAGGTCTTCGGCAAGCTTGCGGCCAGGATCAAGGAGGACGAGGCCGCCTTTGCCAGGAGCGTCCAGGCAATCGAGATGCGCCTCGCGGACTACCAGGGAGACGTGGATTATCGCGTGAAGGCGCTGGAGGATTCCACAGACCTGGACGCCCTGCGCGCCTCCCTGGGGGAAAGCATTGCGAAGGTTGCGGGGGCGTCCGGGGCGAAATGAAGGAAATGGGGGCCAGCCTCATCGCCGGATGGCAGGCAGAGATAGCGGCAGCCACCCGCACCCAGGAGCAGATTCACGCCGGCCTTGCCGAAGTGCACGCCGGGTTGGAAGAGCTCAAGAAGGGCGCCTATCAGGACGTCGAGAAGGGGCTGTCTGTCTTCGAGGATGAGTTCTTTGCCGACCTTCGACAGCGGGCGGAGCAGGCGCTGGACAGGGTCCAGGGCTTCGATGGCGAGCTCACAGCGCGCATGGCGGCCTCGGATGAAGCCATGCAGGGGCTGCGGGATCGGATATCTTCCCTGGAAGCGGAGCTGAATGACAGGGTGTCGCGCGCTTTCCAGGAAGGGGAGACCCTGAACGCGGAGGTTTTCGGCCGCCTCGCGGAGAAGTTCAATGCGGACGCGGCTGCCCTGGAAAAAACGGCCGGCGGGGTCCGTGCACAGATGAAGGAGATAGCGGCCGGCCTCCTGGCGGGATGGCAGGCTGAGGTTTCTGCGGCTGCAGGCGCGCGGGATCAGGTGAACGCCAGCCTCGCGGAAGTACGCGGCGGACTGGAAGAGGTGAAGGCGCGCGCGGGTGAAGAGGTGAAGAAGGGCCTCTCCGCTCTTGAAGCGCAGCTCTTCGCTGAGCTTCGTACGCGCACGGCTCAGGCGCTGAAGAATGTGGAAGGCTTTGAAGGTGAGCTTTCGACCCGGATCGCCTCATCGGATGAATCGGTGCAGGCACTGCGGGATCGGATGTCCGCGTTTCGAAGCTGAGATGAGCGGCATCGTGTCGCAGGCGGTCAAGCGCGGTGAGACGCTGGGTGAAGAAGCCTCCGCGCGGCTTGCGGAGAAGCTGAAGTCAGGAGAGGCCGTATTTGCCCGCAGCGTTCAGGCCATCGAGGCCCGCCTGGCAGACTACCAGGGCGATGTGGACAATCGGATCAAGGCTCTGGAAGAGTCCAGGGAGGATGTCAGCTCGGCACGGGCTTCTCTCTCCCAGGAGATCGAAGGGACGGTTGCGCAGGCGCGGGAAGAGATGAGGGAGATGGCCGCCGGTCTCGTGACGGGATGGCAGGCCGAGGTTTCCGCGGCTGCAGGCGCGCGGGATCAGGTGAACGCCAGCCTCGCGGAAGTACGCGGCGGACTGGAAGAGGTGAAAGCGCGCGCGGGTGAAGAGGTGAAGAAGGGCCTCTCCGCTCTTGAAGCGCAGCTCTTCGCTGAGCTTCGTACGCGCACGGCTCAGGCGCTGAAGAATGTGGAAGGCTTTGAAGGTGAGCTTTCGACCCGGATCGCCTCATCGGATGAATCGGTGCAGGCACTGCGGGATCGGATGTCCGCGTTTGAAGCTGAGATGAGCGGCATCGTGTCGCAGGCGGTCAAGCGCGGTGAGACGCTGGGTGAAGAAGCCTCCGCGCGGCTTGCGGAGAAGCTGAAGTCAGGAGAGGCCGTATTTGCCCGCAGCGTTCAGGCCATCGAGGCCCGCCTGGCAGACTACCAGGGCGATGTGGACAATCGGATCAAGGCTCTGGAAGAGTCCAGGGAGGATGTCAGCTCGGCACGGGCTTCTCTCTCCCAGGAGATCGAAGGGACGGTTGCGCAGGCGCGGGAAGAGATGAGGGAGATGGCCGCCGGTCTCGTGACGGGATGGCAGGCCGAGGTTTCCGCGGCTGCAGGCGCGCGGGATCAGGTGAACGCCAGCCTCGCGGAAGTACGCGGCGGACTGGAAGAGGTGAAAGCGCGCGCGGGTGAAGAGGTGAAGAAGGGCCTCTCCGCTCTTGAAGCGCAGCTCTTCGCTGAGCTTCGTACGCGCACGGCTCAGGCGCTGAAGAATGTGGAAGGCTTTGAAGGTGAGCTTTCGACCCGGATCGCCTCATCGGATGAATCGGTGCAGGCACTGCGGGATCGGATGTCCGCGTTTGAAGCTGAGATGAGCGGCATCGTGTCGCAGGCGGTCAAACGCGGTGAGACGCTGGGTGAAGAAGCCTCCGCGCGGCTTGCGGAGAAGCTGAAGTCAGGAGAGGCCGTATTTGCCCGCAGCGTTCAGGCCATCGAGGCCCGCCTGGCAGACTACCAGGGAGATGTGGACAATCGGATCAAGGCTCTGGAAGAGTCCAGGGAGGATGTCAGCTCGGCACGGGCTTCTCTCTCCCAGGAGATCGAAGGGACGGTTGCGCAGGCGCGGGAAGAGATGAGGGAGATGGCCGCCGGTCTCGTGGCGGGATGGCAGGCCGAGGTTTCCGCGGCTGCAGGCGCGCGGGATCAGGTGAACGCCAGCCTCGCGGAAGTACGCGGCGGACTGGAAGAGGTGAAGGCGCGCGCGGGTGAAGAGGTGGAAAAGGGCCTCTCCTCGTTCGAACGGGAGTTCCTGACTGACCTGCGGCAGCGGGCAGCGCTGGCGCTGGACAAGTACCAGGTGTGGCAGGCGGACATCGAGAAGCGCATGGGAGGTTTCGAGGGCGAGCTGAAGACCCGGCTTGCCGCCTCGGATGAGGCCATGCAGGGCCTGAGAGACGCGTTGCGCGTCGAGGTGGAAAAGACCCGCAAAGATGTATCCCTGGCCGTTGAGAAGGAGACCTCGGGCCTCCGGGAGACGCTGGACGCGGCCGTGCGCAAGAGCCAGCGGGAGATCGAATCAAGGCTGCACGAGCTTTCCGCGGAGCTGGAGACGGGGCGCAAAGAGCTGGGGGACATCCTGGACGCTTCCCGCGCCGAAGTGGTGGCATGGGAAGGCCGGGCCCGGCAGCAGCTCTCTGAGACAGAGGTCGCGGTGGGGGAGAAGATTTCCCGGCTTGCCACGGAGGCCGAATCGTCCATCGGCTCGGTTCGGGAAGAGTTCACCTCCGAGAAAGAGGAGCTGCTCGCGGTGTTCACCCAGGAACGGGCCTCGCTCAAGGGTGAGCTCAAGGAGCTGGGGGAGAGGATCTCAACCTTCGAAGGAGACTTGAAGAAATCCGCGGAAGCGACCGTGGAGAGCATCCGGACCCAGATGGAAAGGGCCGGCAAGGGAACGACGGTTGCCCTGGAGAAGGAGCTTGCCGGGCTGAAAGAAGCGCTGGAGTCCAGGAGCTCCGCGATGCACGGGGAGATCGAGGCGCGGATGAGAGAGCTCGCCTCCCAGCTGGAGGCCGGGCGCAAGGATGCCGCGGCCCAGGCGGAGTCCGCCCTCAGTGCCATTCGCGGCAGCTTCGCCGTGGAAAGGGAAGAGCTGACGGCCGCATCCGCGGCTGAGCGCGAGGCGTTGAAGAAACAGTTTGCGGAAATGGGGGAGAGGATAAGCTCCTTCGATGCGGAGCTGTCACGGACCACGGACTCCACCATGGAGGCAATCCAGGTGCTGCGGGAGGCCCTGCACGAAGAGGTGGAGAAGGCTCGCGGGGAGTCGTCGCTTGCCATGGAGAAGGATCTCGCGTCCCTGCGGGAATCCCTGGAAGGCGCTTCGCGCAGGATGCAGAAAGAGATCGAAGCGCGGATGGGAAGCATCACCGCGGAGACGGAAGCCAACAGGAAGGAAGTGTCGCAGCTGCTGGAGGCCTCCAGCACCTACATCACCTCGTGGGAGCTGAAGACCCGCCAGCGGCTGACGGAGTCAGAGGCCATCATCGCCAGGAAGATGGCTGCCGTGGAATCGGAGGCCGGCTCATCCGTGGAAGCCATTCGCCAGGCTTTTGCGGACCAGAAGGAAGAGCTCATCGCGGCTTCCAGCGCGGAGAGCGCGACGCTGAAGGGCCATCTGGTCGAGGTGGGAGAGAAGGTATCCGCGCTCAGGGCTGAGCTTTCCCGGACCTCCGAGGATACCCTGGAGAAGCTGCAGGGCCAGGCGGAGGCGCTCCAGGCGGAAAGCCAGAAGCGCATCCGGGATTTCCAGGCGGACGTGGAGACGCGCATCAAGGAATACCGGCAGCTCATGACGGAAAGCCGCGAAAAGGCGGAGGGCATGCAGGAAAAGCTCTTTGCCAAGGTAGACGAAAGCTATCGCCTCCTGTCCACGAACCTTGCCGACATCGACAAGAGGGTGAAGTCTTTCACGTCGCAGACGCGCCTGTTCGAGCGGGCGGACTCCCTGAAGGCGACGCTGGAAGGCAGCATCGAGGAGATGAAAAAAGAGGTCGCGAAGCTCGGTGCGGAAAAGGCGGAGCTTGCGGAGACAGAGCTGCAGCTGGCACGGACAAAGAAGCTTGCGGACGAAGTTTCGGCAAAGCTGTCGCGGTTCCTCGCGGAGAAGCGGCGCATCGACGAGATGGAGGGGGAGTTCAAGAAGCTTCTGACGCTCTCCCGCGATATCGACCTGAAGGTGAGCTCGCTGTCCGGCAGCCATGACGCCCTCCAGCAGATCCAGGCCAAGATACGGGAGTTCGAGGAAATGGGGAAGGTCGTGGAGACCGGAGTGGAAAGGCTGGACAAGAAGAAAGAGATCATTTCCGTGACAGCGGAGGGCGTGGACAAGAACTTCCAGCGCCTCGAGAACATGGAGAAGACCATCAAGGAGACCGACCAGGAAGCGGTGGCCCTGGAGTCCAAGGTGCGGTCCCTGGTGGCTGAGTACGAGACGCTCGCCGGACGCAAGAAGGAGGCGGAAACCGCGATCGAAATCTCCGGAAAGCTGACCTCGGTCATCGAAGACCTGGAGCAGCGCCTGGAGAAGGCGCAGAACTCAAGGGAGTGGATGGCGCGCACGGAGACGCGGTTCGAGGAGATCGGCCGCCAGGCGCAGGAGCAGGTGCGCCTCCTGGAAAGCATCGTCAAGTCGGAGACAAAGAAGGAGAAAGGGGACAGGGGCGCGCCGCCAATGGACAAGCGGGAGACAGTGGTCAAGCTCTCACACCAGGGTTGGTCCGTGCAGGAGATCTCCCGGGTCACCCAGCTCAGCCGCGGTGAGGTGGAGCTCATCCTGGAGCTCGCTCCGAAGGTCTGAGCCGTGAATGCAGCTTCCCGGGTCGCACTGGTTGCATGCCCGGATTATGATCGGCAGCGCGTCCGCGACGCCGTGCAGCGGGGCCTCGACCTGCTGGGTCCCGGCTCGCTGCCTTCGGCGGCCGGACTGAACGGGAAGCGCCTTCTCCTGAAGCCGAACCTCCTTCGAACGGCCCCGGCAGGGAAGGGTGTCACGACGCACCCGGAGGTTTTCGCGGCCGTGGCGGGTTCCCTGGTGGCCAGGGGTCTTTCTCTTGCCTACGGGGACTCGCCCAACGGGATGTTCACGCCCCTCGCTGTGGCCAGAAGCTGCGGGATCCACGACGCGGCTTTCGCTCTTGGCGTCCCGCTTGCGGATTTCGAAACCGGAGTCGACGTGAGCTTCCCGGGCGGATTGCTCGACCGTCGGTTCACAGTGGCGCGCGGCGCGGTAGAGGCGGGAGGGATTGTGAACCTGCCACGCTTGAAGACCCACGGTCTTACGACCATGACCGGGGCTCTGAAGAACACCTTCGGCGTGATTCCGGGCGGCCGCAAGGGGGAATACCACGTCACGCATCCGGACGTTGAAAGCTTTTCCCGGATGATCGTGGACTTGAACCGCGCCATCCCCTCCTGCCTCGTGGTGATGGACGCAATAATGGTGATGGAAGGAAACGGGCCGGCAAACGGCCGACTCCGGGCAATCGGCCTCCTGATCATCACGACGGATCCGGTTGCCGCGGATGCGGTTGGGTGCAGGATCATGGGAATAGATCCCGTGGCGGTCCCGTTCGTCCGCATCGCTGATGAGGCCGGCCTCGGAAACGCGCACGCCGGGAAAATCGAGCTGCTTGGCGAAACCCTGGAACAGTATTCGCGAGCGGATATGGACGTGCGAGCCCGCCCGCTTGGCCAGAATGTGCCTCGCTTCCTGATTCGCGTGGCCAAGGATCTCATCGTATCGAAGCCCGTCATAGACGATGCGAAATGCTCCCGGTGCGGTCAGTGCGTGGAAGCGTGTCCGACCGTTCCCAAGTCGCTCCGTCAGGAAGGCCAGAGCACCCGCGGCGTGCCGCGCTATCTGTACTCTGCCTGCATCCGGTGCTATTGTTGCCAGGAGACTTGTCCCACGGGCGCAATCAGCATCCGGCGCGCACCCCTGGCAGGGGTCTTCGAGGCCCGGAGGGAGAGCGCGGGCAGGGGAAAAAGCTTGACCTGATCCGAAGTCATCTATTACCTTTAGGTAAACTCTTTTTAAGCAGGCGGTGTCGATGTCTAAGAAAAAAGACCAGTCAGAGGTCTTCGAAGGGGCGCAGAACGTCCCCGGGGGAACGCCACTGGACGGCGGATCTGACACGAAGGGGAGCGAGCAGATTGCCCCTGCCCCGGGACAAAGCGCGGAGGAACGCGTGAAGACGCTTTCGGCTGAAGTTGCCGATCTCAAGGATAAGCTTCTGCGCAAGCAGGCGGATTTCGAAAACTTTCGAAAACGCATGCTTCGCGAAAGGGAGGATGCTGCCCGGTACGCAAATGCGGCGCTGCTGGGAGACTTGATCGGGTTGATTGACGATTTCGAGCGGGCCATCCATTCGGGGGAGGAGTCGAAGGATTTCAGCTCGTTCCTCCAGGGAATAACGATGATCGAGAAGCAGCTGGTGGAGATGCTGGAAAGCCGCTGGGGGCTGAAGCGGTTCGTTTCGGTGGGAGAGACCTTTGACCCCAACAGGCATGAGGCCGTGCAGCGGGTGGAAGGCCCGGCGAGCTCCAAGCCCACCGTGGTGGAAGACTATCAGAAGGGATATTACCTGCATGAGCGGGTCCTCAGGCCCGCGCGGGTCAAGGTGATGGTGCCGGCGCAGGGGGAGGCTGCCGGAGCGTCGAATGATCCGCCCGCGCCCCCGACTGGCGGGGATGGGAAATAGGGATGGGCAAGATCATAGGCATCGACCTGGGGACGACGAACTCCTGCGTCGCCATCATGGAGGGCAGCCAGCCTGTCGTGATCCAGAACTCGGAGGGGCAGCGCACAACTCCGTCGGTCGTTGCTTTCACGGACAAGGATGAGCGCCTGGTGGGCCAGCCGGCCAAGAACCAGGTGATCACGAACCCCGAGGCCACCGTGTACTCCATCAAGAGGTTCATGGGACGGCGGTTGGCGGAGGTCAGGGAAGAGATCCGTCGGGTCCCCTTCACCGTTGTGGATGCCGGCAACGACGTGCGTGTCCAGGTCCACGGGACGCTCTACTCTCCACCCGAGATCTCCGCCGCAATCCTCCAGAAGATGAAAAAGACCGCTGAGGACTACCTCGGAGAGACAGTCACGGAAGCGGTGATCACGGTTCCCGCGTATTTCAATGACGCCCAGCGCCAGGCCACCAAGGATGCAGGGCGGATTGCCGGGCTGGACGTGAAGCGGATCGTCAACGAGCCCACGGCCGCCGCGCTGGCCTACGGTCTGGACAAGGGCGGCCGGGAAGAAATCATAGCGGTGTACGACCTGGGCGGGGGCACGTTCGATATCTCCATCCTGGAGCTCGGGGACGGGGTTTTCGAGGTGAAGTCAACCAACGGAGACACCCATCTGGGCGGGGATGACTTCGACCAGCGCATCATCGAATGGATCGTCTCAGAGTTCAAGCGCGAGCACGGCATAGACCTGTCCGGGGACCGCATGGCGCTGCAGCGTCTCAAGGAGGCTGCGGAGAAGGCCAAGATCGAGCTGTCCAGCGCGCAGACCACCTCCATCAACCTGCCCTTCATCACGGCTGATCAGACGGGCCCCAAGCACCTGAACTACACTCTCACGCGCGCAAAGCTGGAGCAGCTTCTGGGGGACCTCTTCGAGAAGACCCGCGGCCCCTGCCGGCAGGCGCTGCAGGACGCCGGCCTCAAGCCGGTGGACATCGACCATGTCATCCTGGTGGGAGGCTCAACGCGCATTCCCGCTGTCCAGGCCCTTGTCAAGGACATATTCGGCAAGGAAGGGAGCAAGGGGGTCAATCCGGACGAGGTGGTGGCCGTGGGTGCTTCCATCCAGGGGGGCATCCTGGGCGGAGACATCAAGGACGTCCTCCTTCTTGACGTCACCCCGCTCTCCCTCGGGATTGAAACGCTGGGCGGCGTCTTCACGAAGCTCATCGAGCGCAACACCACCATACCGACGCGAAAGAGCCAGACCTTTTCCACGGCATCCGACAGCCAGACCGCGGTGTCCATCCATGTCCTGCAGGGAGAACGGGAGATGGCTTCCCAGAACCGGACTCTCGGTCGCTTCGACCTGGTGGGCATTCCGCCGGCTCCGCGAGGCGTGCCCCAGATCGACGTGACGTTCGACATTGACGCAAACGGGATTGTCCATGTCTCCGCCAGGGACCTCGGCACCGGCAAGGAGCAGAAGATCCGCATAGAAAGCTCTTCCGGGCTTTCCGAGGAAGAGATCAGGCGCATGGTAAAAGAAGCGGAGTCAAATGCCGCCACGGATCGCATGGACCGCGAGAGGGCGGAGGCGAGAAACGAAGCTGACGGCCTGCTCTACTCAACGGAGAAATCCCTCGCAGACTACGGTGAGCGGGTGAGCGCGGAGGACCGCGCCGCCATTCAAACGGCAGCCGCCGAGCTGCGGGCCGCAATAGACAGCGGGGATATTTCCCTCATGAAGGCAAAGACCGAGGTCCTGAGGAAGACGGCGTACCGGCTCGCAGAAGAGGTCTACAAAGCCAGGACAGAGACCAACCAGGAAAAGACCAAGAGCGGCAACGGTTCCTCCGGCGCCGCACGTGCCCACCGAGGCGGCGGCCAGGCCTCGCGCCCCTCGGGGGAAACCTCTGAAGAGGCCGACTACGAAGTCGTCGACGACGAAAAGCAGAAAACCTGAAGCGCATGGCAAAACGAGATTTTTACGAGGTTCTGGGCGTCACGAAGGGCGCCTCCAAGGACGAAATAAAAAGGGCCTACCGACAGCTGGCAATCAAGTACCATCCTGATCGCAATCCCGGGGATGAGAAGGCGGAGGAGAGATTCAAGGAGGCCACCGAGGCGTACGAGATCCTCGCTGATGAACGCAAGCGGCATGCCTATGACCAGTACGGTTTCGCTGGAGTCAACGGCATGGGCCAGCCGACCGCCCAGGACTTCTCAACGATTTTCCAGGGCTTCGAGGACATCTTCGGGGATTTCAGCGGCTTCTTCGATTCTTTCTTCGGCTCGACCGGGAGCCGGCGCAGGTCATCCCGCGGCTCCAGCCAGGGTTCCGACCTGCGCTACGACATGGAGATCTCTTTCCTTGAGGCCGCTTTCGGCACGAAGCGTGAAATCTCCTACGCGCGGGCGGAGCGCTGCGACGTCTGCGGCGGAACGGGGGCGGACAAGGGGACGGGACGAAGGCTGTGTCCCACCTGCGGGGGATCCGGCCAGGTGCGCAGGAACTCCGGCTTCTTCTCCATAGCGTCAACCTGCCCCACCTGCAACGGAGAGGGAGAGATCGTAGAGAAGCCCTGCACCGCGTGCCGCGGAAGCGGCCTGATCCGCCGCAACCGCACGGTCACCGTTACAATCCCGGCGGGCATAGAAGACGGCAAGAGACTCAGCCTGGCCGGGCAGGGAGATGCAGGGACAAACGGCGCCCGGGACGGGGACCTGTACATTTTTCTCCGTGTCCAGGCCCACGAGCTGTATGAGCGGGACGGCAACGACGTGTATTGCGCGGTTCCCATTTCCTTCACCCAGGCGGCCCTCGGCGCAGACATCGCGGTCACGACGCTTGACGACAAGTCCGTGCGGGTGTCCGTGCCCCCGGGGACGCAGAACGGCAGAATACTGCGGCTGAAGGGGGAAGGGATCCCGGAGCTTCACAGCTCCGGCCGGCGTGGAGACATGTACATCAAGCTCGTCGTCAAGGTCCCCACCAAGGTATCAGCCAGGGCGAAGGAGCTCCTCAAAGAGCTTGCCAGCGTCAGCGGAGAGGAAAAGAGCCCCAAGCCAATCCCCTTGTCGGAGCTCAAGCAATGACATAGCATTTCCTTCATGGAAAAAGTCTGGTTTCTCCTCGGGGCCGTCACCATTTCCCTTCTTTCAGCTGAAGCGGTTCTCCTTGCAGTGAGGTCGCCCCGGTGCGCCAGAAGGCAGGAGCCGCTGTACCTGTCCCTTTTTCTCAGCGCGGTCGCCGTGGGGCTCGCGTTTCCGTTTCTGCTGGGAGCAGGCAGCGTCCTGGCTGTCTTCATTCTGTGGGCCGCGGGGGCGTTCCTGATCGAGGCGCGCGGACGCGGGAAGCTGCGGCTGCCGTGGGCGCTCGCCTGCGCCGGGTTTGTCTGCCTCCTGGTCCTGGGGAGCGCGCTCGGCTACAAAGGCTCTCCAGGCTTTGCGATTTTTGATGCGGCATCGACGTGCCTTGTCGCCGCGTTTCCCGTGAGGCTCATGATGGGGATCGGCAGGGGCTCGCGCTCCACCCCGCTGTTTGCCGCGCTGGTTTCGGCCTGCGTGTGGATCATTGCGGCCACCGTGGATACCGTGCTCGTTTCCCTGGGGTTTCGATACCCGGACCTTTCCGCCATCCCGCTCTTCGCGCTTTCTCTCTGCCTGGGATGGCTGGTGTTCCAGGAAGGCTACCCTTCGCGCGCGGGGTGGCGTGGAAGGCTTGCCGCCCTGGAGCTGCAGGAGAAGCTGCCGCACGCCGCCTTTGCGCAGGTGCTGGACCACGAGACAGCCCTGGCGCGCCAGGACAGGCTGGTTGCCGCGGGTCTCCTTGTCCTCGGAGTTGCGCATGAGTTCAAGAATACCCTGTCCTACATCCGGGCCGTCGCGGAGACGGGCCTGGGGAGGCAGGAGGCCCGGCAGAAGGATGAGAGCCTGCAGCTGCTTCTGGAGCATGCCGAAGCAGGCCGGGAGTCCGCGGTCTCTCTCCTGGAGAGGCTCGGCAGGGAAGGCCGGGAGAAGCCGCGCATCATCGATGCGGAAAGAGACCTCGTGTCTTTTCTCCGGCTCATTCGCGCCGGCTATCGCGGGGAGGGGATCCTGATGCCGTCATCGCTTCTGCCCGGCGTCAGGTTCAGCGCCCGAAAAAGCGAGGTGGAGCAGATCCTGCACAACCTGGTGCGAAACGCCGTTGAGAGCCTGCGCTGGAAAGGCATTGCCGAGCAGAAGCTGGTCGAAATATCCTCCCGACGGCGCGATGGACAGTCCATCCTGGAGGTGAAGGACAACGCGGGAGGCGTCACGCCGGCGGCCGCGCGCCGGCTCTTTGCTCCCCGCTATTCCGAGACACGAGGGACCGGGCTCGGGCTGTACCTGTCCAGGAGCCTCGCGACGCAAAACGGCGGATCTCTGGAGTACGTCCCGACGAAAGGCGGGAGCGTCTTCAGGCTCACGTTCCCCGCGGCCACGGAATGATGCGGTCTATTCGACGTACGCCGTCAGGCTGATCGAATGGCCGTTGGAGTACATGGTCCCTGAGGCGTAGGGCATCTGGATCATGTTCAGCTCTGTGCCCGTCGGGTCGAAGAAGTCGTCCGGAGCAGGGGAGGCGTAGTACGTGGACCCGCCGGGATTGGTGTATGAGCTGACAAGGGTGTACTTCTGGTTGGGCAGCTTCGTGAGGGTGACCACGAAATGGGCGTACGTGCCGTCGAAGGTCGCAGTTGTGGCCGTCTGGCTGAAGCTCTGGCCCGCATCAGAGGCGGCGGTGACAGTGACGCTGGCACCCGGCTGGGACCAGTCCGCGTGTGTTGACGCCAGCACGCGCACGTCCACAGCCATGGCGTTCGAAGGGTAGATGACGTTCATCACCTGGCCGCAGCCGGTCAAGGCGAGAACAAGTCCCACCACCGGCGCCGCAATTGCCCACTTTCTCACGGGTCGCATTCCTTTTGCCCTCAAAGTATAGCACAAACAGGGGCTGGATTGCCACCCCATGGTGGGCAGGCACAACCCAAAGAAAAGCGCCCCCGAAGGGGGGCGCTTTGAGGCGAAGGGCCGTCACTTGACGATCAGAAGAGACGTAATGCTGACGGTCTGCTGTATTCGGACCACGCGTAAGGCAAATCGATATGAGCCACTGTAGCCCGAGGACCAAATGGAGAGTAGTCCGAAGGATGAGCTGTAACCGTAATAGGTCACGTCGTTATCGTGTAGGTTGCCGTTTGGCAGCTTGCTGAATGGCACGTCAAAGGTAGAGTAGTTACCTGTGTAGATCGTGTTGGCATTGGCCGTCGAGCTCGCTCCAGACGCACCGGTAAGCGTAACTTCAACGTACGAACTGGGGTTGGCGTATCCAGTGTCAAAATGCGATACATCGACAGTCACGTCCAGCGTATTGTTCGCGTAGATCGCATCCAGAATCGCATCACAGCTCGACAGGAGGAACAGCGCTCCGACCGCGAGCAGAATCAAAGGGAGAAGTTTCTTCGCTCTCATGTCATTCCTCCTGCCTTAGAAGTAGATGGCAAAGTTCAGGGTTGGAACGGCCCGATCTCCCAATGGAGCCAGGTTCCCGTGGAACGCCGAGCCGAAGGCCCCCTCCAGGTCAGACCAGGAGGCAAAGACCTGCGTGTAGGAGAGGTTGATGCCCCACCAGTCGAACTTCATCCCAACGCCGAGTCGGGCGTTGACGCCGACTCCGCCGTTGTAGATCTGGCCGCCATAGATATACAGCACGTTGGGTCCGACCTCGCCGTACAGCAGAACCGGCTTGAGCACAAACCGTACGCCGACATCGAATAGGTTCAGGAAGCCGGGCAGGTTAGTGCCATAAACCGTGTTTCCGCTATAGGGATCTACATACGTTGTTGCGTTATAGACCCAGTAGTCAGGCATCGCATACGCGTCCCATGAGAAATAGAGGATGCTGTAAGCGTAGGCGATATGGAAGTTGATAATTGCCTGATTGACGACGTCCTGCGACGGAGTCCATCCGAATCCCAGCTCCCACTCCCCGCGAGGCCCGTAGGCGAACGCCGGCACTGCCATGGCCAGGAGCAGAACTGCTGCCAGCGGAAGCAGAATCTTCTTCATCTTGTCCCCCTTAGTGGAATGTCCCAGTAGGTGCGGTGTCCATACCCAGTATAACACGCCAATGGCTCAAAATCAGCACCGTGAAGTTGCACAGCGTGGAGCGGGCTGATACTATGGCGCGGATGGGCCTGAAGATTCTGGCGATCAATCCCGGTTCCACCTCCACCAAGCTTGCCATCTATGAGGACACCACCGAGTGCTGGAAGAAGGGCGTGGGCCACTCATCGCAAGACATCGCCAGGTCTCGAAGGATGCAGGACCAGCTGGAGCTGCGAAGGACGGCGGTCCGCGCGTGCCTCACCGAGGCTGGAATCAAGCTTTCGGATGTCTCTGCCGTGGTTGGCCGCGGAGGGCTGCTGAAGCCGCTTGCCGGCGGCGTCTACGAGGTCAATGAAAAGATGAAGGCTGACCTCATTTCGGGCAGGTACGGGACGCATGCCTCCAACCTCGGCGCCCTGATAGCGGACGCCATTGCGTCGGAGATCGGCGTGAAGGCCTTCATCGTGGACCCGGTTGTCGTGGACGAGCTGGATCCGATTGCCCGTTACTCGGGGGTCCCCCAGATTCCGCGGCGCTCCATTTTCCACGCCCTGAATCAGAAGGCAACGGCGAAGAAGGCCGCCCGGAGCCTTGGCAAGAAGTACGAGGAGTGCACTCTGATCGTGGCGCACATGGGAGGGGGCACTTCCATTGGCATTCACGAGCGCGGGAGGGTGGTTGACGTCAACAACGCCCTTGACGGTGATGGCCCCTTCGCAATCGAGCGGGCCGGCACCGTGCCGGCGGGAGACTGGATGCGGTGGATCCTTGCCCACCAGCATGATCCCCAGGCCCTGCAGCTGATGTTGACGGGCAAGGGCGGCCTTGTCGCCTACCTCGGCACCAACGAGTTCCAGGAAATCGAGAAATCCGCGTCCGGGCAGGGGGGGCTGGATGCAAGGATGTGTGACGAGCTGATCCGAACCTTGTGCTACCAGATCTCCAAGTGCATCTCCGGCCTGGCCGCTTTCACCGCGGGGCAGGTGGATGCCATCGTGCTCACGGGCGGGCTTGCCTTCTCCGGACGCGTGGTCAGGGAGATCACGTCCCGCGTCTCTTTTCTTGCGCCGGTGCTTCTGTTCCCGGGGGAGAACGAGCTGGAGGCCCTTGCCATGGGCGTCCGCGAGGTGCTCCTGGGAGAGGCGCAGGCAAAGACGTACGAAGGGTGAGCGGAGGCGCGCGTGAATCGAAGAAGAATCAGGGTCGTCGACAACGTGTTCCAGTACAGGATGATTGCAATCCTGCTCCTCATCGTCGTCTGCGGCTTTGCCGCGTTCACCGCGGGCGCCCTGATCGTTTTTGCGATTGCGCGCGCAAGAGGTTTCGCCATACCGGGGGAACGGATGCTGTCCATCTTTCCTCCCATCCTCGCGAACGACATCGTGATCATGATCATCCTGATCGTCGCGGGCATATATGTTACCCTGAGGATCGCCGGACCGGTGTACAGGATCCAAAGCGATATCAAACGAGTGCTGGCCGGTGAGAAGCGCGTCAGGCTCAGGTTTCGCAGGCGCGACGCGTTTCCCGAGCTCGCGGAAAGGGTAAACCAGCTCATTGAGCGGATCGACAACCAACCTTAGCGCGGAGGGGAAGCTCCTTCCCTGGAACAGGAAGTTTCTTGGCTCGAAGAGGCTCCTGCGGGACTGGATATCCGAGCGGATCACGGAGAGAGTCGGGGTCCCAGCCACTTTTCTGGACGGCTTCTGCGGCACCGGCTCAATCGGCCTTGCCATGGCTTTCCGAGGAGCGGCACGCGTGGTGGCGGTGGATGCGCTCAGATCCAACTGCGTCATCCTGCAGGGGTTCGTGGAGATGGCGCGGCGCCCCGTCCTGGACGAGCGGATGGCTGAGCTCATGCGAAGGCTGAACTCGCTCCCCCCGTCTGCAGGGTACATCACGGAGAGCTACGGCGGCGCATACTTCACCGCTGAGAATTGTCTCCGCATGGATGCGATCCGTGAGCGGATCGAGGCCATGCGGGCAGCCTCCGAGATCTCGGAAGGTGAGCACGCAATCCTTCTCTCGTCATTTCTTCTTGGCGCGGACCGGGTGGCGAACACCATCGGCCAATACGACGCTTTCCTCAAGCATATCGATGGAAGAAGCATGGTGCGCGGGCGCCACCTCGTGGACGACAGGGTCAGGTCCAGGTTTCTTCTCCTGGCCCTCGGAAGGCTCGAGGGAATTGAGCTGGAGGTGGTCCAGGGGGACATGCTCAGCCTGGCGCCGGGAACGTACGTCGAAGCGGCCTACTACGATCCTCCTTATAACGGCAGGCAATACTGCGACAACTACCATGTCCTTGAAAACCTCGCGCTCTGGCAAAAGCCTGCTCTTTTTGGAAAGACGCGCAAGTTCGACCGCAGCGGGATGAGGAGCCCTTTTTCAAGCACCGCCGGCGCGGCGGGTGCCCTCGAGAGACTTATTTCAACTACCTCTGCGCGTGATGTCTTCCTCTCGTACAGCTCGGAGGGGATTCTTTCGCGGGAGGAGATCAGGAGCATCCTGGGTCGCTACGGTGATCTTCAAGAGATAGAGACGGCATATCCGGTGTTCGGAAACGGGGCCGGGGTCTCCGTGAGGCGCAACGTGAGCGAGATGCTGTTCCACCTGAGGACGGGGAGGTAAGAAATCCTGCGCGGAGGCAAGAGGGAGCTGGTGGACGAGAACGGCAGGTCTCGAGGGTTCTACTCGGAGAGCAACAGGGTGAACGATCTCACCGGCCGCGAATGGGTCTTCTGGACCAGGTCGGTGATCACCAAGCCGTATCCACCGGACATGCAGCACGAGCTGCGAAGCCGCCACGGAGGACAGAAGCCTCCTGGCCTGTGTGCCGACCTCATTCGGGCGTTCACCAAGTCGGGAGAAACGATCCTGGACCCCTTCATGGGTGTCGGCGGAATCCTCCTGGGAGCATCGCTTTCGGGCCGGAAGGCAACTGGCGTTGAGATCGACTCCCGGTGGATAGAGATCTACCGCGAGGTATGCGCGCGGGAAAAAGTCCAGGAGCAGGAAGCCGTCCTTGGGGATGCGCGCGTCGCCCTGGCTGAAATGAAGGATCGGTTGTTCGACTGCGTCTTTACGGACGTGCCCTACTGGAAGATGGACACGGCGGGGCGTTCTCGGGGAACGTTCAAGCGCGTCGGGGAGGCGGCACGGCCGGCAAGGAGCAGCAAGCTCTCCGTGTTCAGCGCCGTCGAATATGCTTCCAAGGCGGACTGGCTGACTCACATGGAGCAGGTGTTTTCCCTGTCGGCGGGTCTCCTGAAGCCGCACGGCTATCTCCTGTCTTTCATCGGGGACATGTACCGCGACAACCAGTACCATTGCCTTTCCGCGGAGCTGGCCCAGGTCATGCCGCCGTTCCCGGCATGGTGTGGAAAGCCAACATCGTGTGGTACGATGTGTCGAAGAAGCTCCATCTCTATGGATACCAGTACTCGTACATCCCATCACTGATCCATCAGAACGTCCTCGTCTTCCGCAAGGAATCGCAAGGAGAATGACGCATGCCTGAGCACCTGTTCGGATTTCACACGATAGAAGAGACCCTTCGCAAGGGAGTATCGGGAGCATCCCTCCTGGTTTCCCGCGACAATTCGCGGATCCAGAAGCTGCGCGAGGCAGCGGAGAGCCGCGGAGTTCCCGTTTCCGAGGTGGAGGAGGGGGAGCTGACCGGCCTGTGCGGGACGGACTCGCATCGGGGCGCGGTGCTCATGCTTTCCCGGGCGCCCGCGTCCCTGCAGAAGGATCTCCGCCACCTCCTTTCCTCACTGAAGACCTCCACCGCGCTCGTTCTGGTCCTGGACAGCATTACAGACCCGCAGAACCTCGGAGCTATCCTCCGCTCGGCGGACCAGTTCGCTACCGACATGGTGGTGATTCCGTCACGCCATTCGGCCCAGGAAACGCAGACGGTCGCCAAGGTATCCGCCGGAGCAAGCGCGTACGTCCCCTTGGCCGTAGTCCCGAACATCCCCTCCGCCCTGGAGCTCCTCAAGGAGAACGGCTTCTGGATCTTCGGCGCGGACATCGAAGGGGAGACCACGGACAAGCTCGACCTCAGCGGAAAGGTGTGCCTGGTCCTGGGGAGCGAGGGCACCGGGCATGCGCCGCCTGGTCAGGGAGAGGTGCGACCTCCTGGCGCGCATTCCCTCCTCCGGGCACGTGGATTCGTTCAACGTCTCGGTGGCCGCGGGGATCCTTCTCTTCGAGACCCGCCGGGAGCAGGGGTTCCCGCACGTCAATCGGAAGTGACAAACCCACGGTGATCCAGGGAGAGTAGCCCATCGACAGGCGATGCGCCACGGCAGCCGTGGCCTGGACGCCGCCCGCTTCGTGCGGTAGAATCATACCGACCGGTCGGTATTTTCAGGCCGCTGTCGGTGCGCCAGCGGAAGGAGGCGGAATGCAGGACAGGAGCATCGAGACGCGCAGGCGCATCCTCTCCCGTTCGCTCAAGCTCTTCGCGGAAAAAGGATACAATGCAACCGGCGTGGCGGAGATCTGCGCCGCCTCCGGCGTGAGCAAGGGCGCCTTCTATCACCACTTCGCCACCAAGCAGGCGGTGTTCCTGGAGCTCTTCCAGAGCTGGCTGGGAGGCGTGGACAATCAGCTGCACAGCGCCATGGGAAGATCCAGCAGCGTGCCGAAAGGGCTCCTGGCCATGGCCACCCAGATGAGGCACGTCTTTCAGGCCGCTGATGGAAGGCTGGAGATATTCCTGGAGTTCTGGCAGCAGGCGCGCCGAGACAAGGTGGTGTGGAAAGGGCTGATGGCGCCCTATCGCCAATACCGGGACCTGCTTGCGCAGATCGTGAAAAAGGGAGTGCAGGAGGGATCGTTTCGGCCGGTGGATGCCAGAGCAGCAGGCCAGGCCCTGGAAACACTTGCAATCGGCACACTGCTCCAGGGCGTCCTGGACCCCGGCGGGGCACGGTGGGACCGGGTCATCAGGAGCTCAGTGCAGCTCCTGATTGACGGGTTGGCAAGGCGGCCGGGCGCACCGGGCAATGCGGCAAGGTGTCCCGGCAACGCGGCCAGAGACACTGGCGACGCGGCCGGGCGCCCCGGCAAGGCGGCCGGGCGCCCGACAGGCGCGGACGGTCAGGAGGTAGCAGCATGGTGCTTGTAACCGGTGCCGCGGGGCACCTCGGATGTGCTCTTGTCAGGGAGCTCGTGGCGGATGGGGAAAAAGTCCGGGTGCTCGTGCTCCCAAAGGAAGACCTTGCGGGACTTCGGGGGATCCCCCTGGATATCGTGAAGGGAAACGTCCTCGACCTCGATTCTCTCCGGCGGGCCGCGGCGGGCATGGAAGTGGTCTACCACCTTGCGGGGATCGTCTCCATCATGCCGGGCAGGGACGGGCTGATGCGCCGTGTCAATGTGGAGGGAACCGCGAACATGGCGCGGGTTGCCCGGGAAAGCGGCGTCAGGCGCATGATCTATGTCAGCTCCATCCACGCCCTTGCCCGCCCGCCCGAGGGGACTCCCATCGACGAGCGTGTTCGCATTGATCCTCATAACCCGGCTGGAGAGTACGACCGCACCAAGGCGGAGGCATCCCTTGCGGTGCTGGCCGAGGTTGAACGGGGTCTTGACGCCGTCCTTGTCTGCCCCACGGGCATCATAGGCCCCTGCGATTTCAGAGGCATTTCCCCCATGACGCGGCAGATCCGGAAGTGGGGGCGGCCGGGCAATCACCTCGTGCTTGACGGGCATTTTGATTTCGTGGACGCCCGCGACGTGGCGCGGGGAATGATCCAGGCCGCTCGTCTTGGCTGGAAAGGACAGCTCTATATCCTGGCAGGGGAACGCGTATCGGTTGAGGTCCTTTTCGATCTTGTCAAGGCGGCCGCCGGCACGAGGGGCCGGGCGGTGCGCGTGCCCCTGTGGGTTGCGCGCCTTGTAGCGGCCCTTGCTCCTCTTCATTCCCGCCTGTGGGGGAAGAAAGTGCTGCTCACAAGCTATGCGCTGGAGACCCTTGAAAGCAACTCGCTGATCTCTTGCGGAAAAGCGCAGCGTGATCTTGGCTATCAACCCCGGCCCATGAGTTTCGTCATCAAGGACACGGTCGCATGGCTGCGTGAGAACCCCGAGCCCGGTCCCCAGGCAATTGCAGCATTCGAGCGCGCTCGCGGCCGCGCGGCTCCTCTCCGTGGTCGTACGACGGCCGCCAGCGATCGTGCGAAGCCGGAGGCCGCCGGGCAGCCGGCAGGTGTTGCCGTGGTGACAGGAGCCTCGAGCGGTATCGGCGCGGTCACGGCTCTGAGGCTTGCCTCCCGCGGGTACGCGGTGATTCTTGTCGCGCGCAGGCGCGAAAGGCTGGAGGCCCTGGCAGATCGCATTCGTGGTGAGGGTGGCAAGGCGGAGTGTCTTGCCGTTGATCTTGCCGCGCCCGGGGGACCGCGCGCCGTGTATGAGCGCGTGGTCGAACGAGGGGAAGGGATAGATGTCCTTGTGAACAGCGCAGGGTTCGGTTGGTACGGGTACGCCTCCGAGATGTCCATAGATACCGCCGTGCGCATGATGCAGGTGAACAACAGCGCGGTGGCCGAGCTGGTGCTGCTCTTCCTCCCCCTGATGAAGCGGAGAGGAGCAGGTCACATCGTGAACCTGAGCTCGATCGTCGGCAGCTTCCCCAGTCCCTGGGCTGCCCTCTATTCAGCCACGAAATCCTTCGTTGACTCCCTGACAACCGCGCTTCACCGCGAGCTGCGGGGGTCCGGCGTCAACGTCAGCGCGGTGCGTCCCGGACCCGTTCTGACGGAGTTCTACCAGACCGCCACGAGGCTTTCCGCGGGCCGCTCCATCCCTGTCAGGAAGTTCTTTGTTTCCCCGGAGGCCGTGGCGGATGCAGTTGTGAGGCTCCTGGACAGGCCGCGGCGCGCGGTCTACGTGCCAGCGGGTTTCCGTATCCTTCCCTGGATCGAGTTCAGCTTCGGCTGGCTGGTGGACAGGCTTGCCGCATTCTTCCTGCGCCGCCAATCCTATGCGGCCTAGTGTAATGTTACAGAAATAGCTTGACAATCGCCGTGGGTGCCAGCGGCTATTGGCCAGCCGCCAGCAGCCATCCCACAGCAGCGTTGTAGTCCGGTGTCTTCCCATCCCACTGCGGCAGGTTGACGTCAGGGCCAAGGTCCAGCTCGTGTTCATCCGCCCACTCGCGCAGCCAGTCCACCGTGTCATCAACCAGCTCCTGCAGCGAATCGGGTGCGAGAAGCCTGCCGCTCGGTGAGTGGAAGGCAAGAACGCCGTCGGATTCGGAGGCTACGGTCCACCCGCCTTCGTGAACCAGGTGATGATGGAAGGTACAGAGCATCACCAGGTTGTCCATGCTGGTTTCCCCGCCGTGCAGCCAGTGCTCGGATGTGGTGCCCGTGAAGGAAGGCCGTGTGAGTGCACCCCGGAAAGGCGCAGCCGCGGTCACGCAGCATCAGGGCGCGACGGATGGCGGGCGGAATACTGCGGGCGCGGCGGCCGATGTTCAGTGCTTCCCCATCTCCACCGATGGCCACCAGGCCGCAATCGCAGGCCACCCTGCGCAATGTTTCCGCGGAAACGCGCGTTCCGTCCTCCAGGGTGGCCGCCCAAGCACTGTCTGGCCCAAGCGCCTCCTGATCCAAGTGAACCATGACCTGGAAGCGCTCGCCGCCGGTTCCCGTCACCGGATTGCCGGCCAGGAACGACTCGGCGAGCTTCACCGCGCCATCAGCCCGCGAGGGCCAGCACGTTTCCGCGGAAACGCCGGCGGCTTCAACTGCCTCCGCCTCCCCCTGCGCGGCAGGCGCTCCGGGAGCCTCTGTCTCGAGCGGCTGTGCCCGGCGGGCGTGCACCTCCCGGGCGCGCTCGATGGCGCGCAGGATCAAATCCGCCTCGTCGGGCTCAAGCACCAACTCGAGCTTGACCATCCCCCCCGCCAGCAGCCGCTGGCGTACCGAACGCTCCTCCGGCGCCGGTGTCCTTTCGTTGTCCAGCACCCCTCGATAGCCTCGGCACAGCCGCTCAAGCTGCGCCCCGGTTGCCATAAGCGCCATCTCCAGCAGCTTCGCTTCGTTCTCGGGCGTCGCCACCCGAGTGAGCGCGCGAACCTTGGCGTACGACAGCCTGGCCGTGCGCAACGATTCGTCGATGGCGGGCAGCCTACCCAGCGCGCGTGCCACCCGTACCTTCTCGCGGGCGGTGGCCGGGTCCCATCCGAGGCGCCACGCCAGCCAGTGCGCGCAGGACACCGCGCCCTGCTCATGCCAGCCGCACGCCTCATCGAAGCGTCGGATGCATTCGAGCAGACGATGGGCGGCTGCATCCAGGTGGGCGGACAAGCTGGCGATCTCCTGACCCAGTTCCTCGAGGTTCTCCATGGCATGTACTATACATCTGTTTAGTTATGACTGCAAGTGTTTTTTCGCCCCTCGGATGCTTGCCGTTTTCCGCCGATAGCTGCATCCAAGTGCTCTCCAAGTTCGCGCGTTGTAAAGAAGCGCTACTTACACCACCTAGCGCCGCGGCGTAGCGCCGTTTGCCCTACGCGGCGTAGCACCGCTTCCCTGTGCGGAGCGAAGCCCATCCCTCCCGAGGCGCTGCCTACGCGCCAGGCACCGCGAGGATTCTCTCCGCCAGGTGCACTGCGTTGAGGACTCCCTGGGGGCCGATCCCCATGGTGGCAACAGGAACACCCCGGGGAAGCTGGAGAATGGACAGCAGCGAATCGATCCCCGACAGGGACCCGGCAACCAGGGGTATCCCGATGACGGGAAGCTTCACCAGAGAAGCGATGACGCCGGGAAGCGCCGCCGACAAGCCCGCGGCGGCAATGACGATCCGGTAGCCTTTCTCTTCCCGGCGAAGAAATGATACGAGCTCTTCGAGGTTTCGGTGCGCGGAAAGCACTTTGAGCTCGAAGCTTATCCCCTTCTCTTCCAGGAGGGAAAGCGCGGGTTGCACGGCAGGCTCGTCGGACTGAGAGCCTATGACAAAAAGCACGTCCTTCATTCGCACGCTCCGAAGAACTTCCTGCCGATATCACGGCGGAACCAGCCGCCATCGAACCTGATCTTCTCCGCAAGGGCGTACGCCCGCCCGGCGGCGCTTCGAAGGTTGGCGTCACGGCCCACCACCGTGAAGCATCTTCCGCCCCTGACGTGCAGGGAACCGTCCTCCCGGCGGAAAGTGGAGGCGTGAAAAACGTGGGTGTGATCGTGACCGGCGCCGTCGGGGAGATTCACCGGCTACCGGGGGGCCGGAAGCCTCCGGATACCCGCGCGCGGCCAGAACTACGCCAAGTGCCGCCCCCACCGGTGAGGCCGTGTCGGTGCCCGCCGCAAAGGATTTCAGCTCCTTGACCATGACGGCCTTCACCAGCCCTCCGAAGTCGAAGGGCAGGACAGGGAGGAGCACCTGCGTTTCCGGGTCGCCGAACCTGACGTTGAACTCCAGGACACAGGGTCCCGCCTGCGTGATCATGAGCCCGAAATACAGAACGCCGGCGTACGAAAGGCCTTCCCGCTTCATCGCGGAATAGGTGGGCTCAACGATCTCCCGCTCCACGCGCCGCATTGTGGCCCCGTCAGCCGTCGGCACCGGGCACACAGAGCCCATCCCGCCGGTGTTGGGGCCTGTATCATCTTCGTGGGCTTTCTTGAAATCGGTGCACGCCGGGAGGACGACATGGGTTTGCCCGTCGCTCACCCCGAACACTGACAGCTCCCAGCCCTCGAGGAACTCCTCCACAAGGACATGGCCGTCCGCAAGAGCTGCCTTGCCGAAGGCAAGAAGCTCCTCGGATCGGTCTGACTCGAGGACTCCCTTGCCGGCCGCCAGCCCGCTCTTCTTGAGAACCAGGCGCTGTCCGGCCTTACCGGCCAGGAAAGCATCCAGTGCGGACGCATCGGAAAACTCCGTGGCGCGCGCTGTCGGGATTCCGTTTCGCACCAGGAACGCCTTGGAGAACGCCTTGCTGGACTCCAGCTGCGCGGCCTTCCTTCCGGGGCCGAACACGGGGACGCCGCGGTGGGAAAGGAAGTCAGCAACGCCGGCGGCCAGGGGCGTCTCCGGGCCGACAAAGACCAGGTCCACCGCGTTGCGGCGGGCGGCGGAGAATACGGTGGTGAAGCTCATCGGATCAACGTCCGGCAGGTTCGCGCAGACCTCTGCCGTGCCCGCGTTGCCGGGGCCGGCAAAAACCGCGCTCACGTGGGCGCTCTCGGACAGCTTCCAGGCCAGCGCGTGCTCACGGGCGCCGGAACCCAGCACGAGCACCCTCACGGCGCGCCGCCGGCGTCCACACGGTCGAGCATCGACAGAAGGACCCGGGGGTACCACTCGTGCTCCAGCTCGTGAATCCGCGCTTCCACGTGGTCCCGTGTTTCACCGGGCTCCCGTTGGAAGGACTTCTGGAGGATGGTCGGGCCGGTGTCCACGCCCGCGTCGACTCTCATGATGGTGATTCCCAGCTCGTTGTCACCGGACGCGTAGCTTTCTTGGATCCCGTGGATCCCTGGATATTTCGGGAGAAGGCTCGGGTGGACGTTGATGACAGGCCCCTTGAATGCCTCCAGGAACCAGGGAGTCAGCAGCCTCATGAACCCGGCAAGCGCGACAATGTCCACCCTCCGTCTTTCCAGGTGGCGAACGATTTTCTTTTCCACCGACTCTCTCTTTTCCCCCGCGTAGCTCACGGGGAAGGCGGGGATTTCCAGCTCAACGGCCCTGGCCAGCACGGGAGCGCGCGCGATGTCGCACAGCAGGAACTCCAGGGTATGGCGTGTCCCCTTCACGGCCCGGGCGATGGCGATGAAGTTGGATCCCGTCCCGGAAGCAAATACGGCAAGCCGCGCCATCACTCGATGGTCCCGATGACCTGCAGCTGAAAGCGCTCCCGTCGGGCCGCCTCCTCGAGCTCTTCCCGGTGACTGTCATGAGCAATGAGGGCGACACCGATTCCAAGATTGAAGACTTTGCGCATCTCATCCTCGGAAACGCCGGCGCCGCGGATTCTTTTGAAGACGGGAGGCTCTTCCCAGTCGAAGGAGAAGCTCGGGGAAAGACCCGCCGGGATGACCCGTGTCAGGTTCCCGACAAGCCCGCCGCCAGTGATGTGCGCGGCCGCCAGGACGCGGCGTGTCCCCGTGAGGACCGCCATTTCCTTCGCGTAGATGCGGGTCGGAACGAGCAGGTCCTCCCACCCCTCCCGGTCCGTCTCCGGGATGACTTTTCGCGCAAGGGAAAGACCGTTGGAGTGGATCCCTGACGAGGGAAGCCCCAGGATGACATCTCCCCGCCGGATCTCTTCCTTTCGGGGCAGAATGGCGTCCTTCTCCGCAATCCCGACGGCGAAGCCAGCCAGGTCGAAATCATCCGGGCCGTACGCATCCGGCATCTCCGCGGTCTCCCCGCCGCCGAGCCTGCACTCCGCCAGCTCGCATCCGCGTACGACGCCGCGAATGAGGGCGTGCATTTTTTCCTCGTGGATCCGCCCGCAGGCGATGTAGTCCAGGAAGACCATGGGTCGTGCCCCGCAGACGAGGAGGTCGTTCACGTTCATTGCCACGAGGTCTATCCCGATGGTGTCGTAGATTCCCAGCTTCTTCGCCACCAGCAGCTTTGTGCCGGTGCCGTCCGTGGTCGTCATGAGGACCGGGGAGCGAAATCCGAGGGAGTCCAGGGGAAGGACGGAGGAGAACCCGCCAATTCCCTTGTCCACCGCCGGGGAAGGGATGCGCCTGATGAACTCAACAAACCTTTCGCCGCGGTCGATGTCCACGCCGGCGTCGCGGTAGGCATGCATGGCTCGATCGTCTCCTGTTCCTGTCATTTTCTGCGCACCGGCGCGTCCTGCACCGCGAAGGGGTAGGAACCGCTGAAGCACGCGTAGCAGAAGTCCCCCGGGTTGGGAACGCATTCCCGCAGCGCCTCGATGGAGAGGTAGCGAACCGAATCCGCGCCCAGCTCCCGGGTAATACCCTCCAGGTCCAGGCGGTTGGCAATCAGCTCGTCGCGGGTCGGGATATCGATGCCGAAGAAGCAGGGATGACGGATGGGCGGGGAGGAGAGGCGCAGGTGCACTTCCCTTGCCCCGGCGTCGCGGAGGAGCTTCACGATCTGCCTCGAGGTGGTGCCGCGCACCAGGGAGTCATCCACCACCACCACCCGCTTTCCCGCAATCGCCTCACGCACCGGGTGGAGCTTCATCCGCACCCCGAACTCCCTGCTGGCGGCAGTGGGTTGGATGAAAGTCCTCCCCGAATAGTGGTTGCGCGTGAGGCCCTGCTCGAGGGGCAGGCCGGAGGCGGTAGAATACCCCAGGGCGGCGCTGTTGCCGGAGTCAGGAACGGAGATCACGATGTCCGCCTTCACGTCGTCACCGCGGGCCAGCATCTCCCCCATCCGTTTTCGAACCATGTGGACGGAGTGGGCAAAGACATCCGAGTCAGGGCGCGCAAAGTAGATCAGCTCGAAGATGCAGTGCGCTCGGCGAGGGGCAGGCGCGTGGGGCACCATTTCCGAATGGATCTGCGCGCCGGAAACGGTCACGATCTCTCCAGGGGCCACCTCGTGGATGTCCCGGGCCTGGAACATCTCCAGCGCGCATGTCTCGGAGGCAAACAGGACCCGGCCTTCCTGCGTCCCCATCACGAGCGGGCGAAAGCCATACGGATCCCGCACGGCGACGAGGGTGTCCTCATGCATCATGAGAAAGCAGTAGGCGCCCTCGATCTGCGCCAGGCATTCCATGAGGGCCTCGTGGAAGGTTTTCCTCGGAGAGCGGGCAATCATGTGGAGAAGCAGCTCGGTGTCCGTTGTGCTCTGGAATATCGAGCCCTCCGCGATCAGCTGTCTTTGCAGCTCGTCGGAGTTCGAGATGTTGCCGTTGTGGGCAAGCGCTATCTCGCCTTTGCTGCAGGAGACGACGATGGGCTGCGCATTCTCCAGCTTGTCCGTTCCGTGGGTCGAGTAGCGGACGTGGCCAATGCCGACCCGCGAGGGATGGCTCTCGGTCTGGTAGTGAGAGAGCGCCTGCGACACCATCCCGACGTCGCGATACGAGACGATCTTCCCGTTTCTGTAGTAGGCGAGTCCGGCGCTTTCCTGCCCCCTGTGCTGCAGGGAGAAAAGGCCGTAGAAGAGCTGCTCGGGAAGATTGAACTCTTCCTGAGAGGAGATCCCCACAACGCCGCAGTGGTGGCGCAGTGAATCACCGTCTTCCACCCGGTCATGAAATCAGAAGGGGGTGCGCGAGTCAACAGGGCGGGAGTTCACAGGGCAGGAGTTCATTGACCCCGCCGGGCGGCGGTGATAGGCTCTTGCGGATGAGCTCCCCGGCTCCCCCGTCTCCGCCGGCTCCCGCGTCTCCCCGGGAACCCCTTGCTGAGCGGATGCGCCCCCGCACTCTTGAGGAGTTCGTGGGGCAATCCCATATCCTGGGGCCCGACAAGCCTCTTCGCCTCCTGCTGGACTCCGGGCATCTTCCGTCCATCATCTTCTGGGGGCCGCCAGGGTGCGGAAAGAGCTCGCTCGCGCGGATAATTTCGCAGCGGATGGGCTATTCGTTCCACTTCTTTTCCGCGGTCATTTCGGGGATTCGGGAGCTCAAGGACCTCTTTGCCCGGCTGGAGTCCGAGACGACGGAGAAGAATCTCGTCTTCATCGACGAGATCCACCGGTTCAACAAGGCCCAGCAGGACGCGTTTCTCCCGTACGTCGAAAAAGGGGTCATCACCCTCATCGGCACAACGACCATGAACCCGTCCTTCTCCATCGTTTCACCCCTCCTGTCGCGCTCGCGGGTCTTCATCCTCAACACCCTTGACGAAGCGGAGATCCGGGGAGTCATGGGAAGGGCGCTCGCGGATGCAGAACGCGGATACGGCGGAATGCGGATCACCGTTGAGCCTGAGGTCATGGAGATCATCGCCCGCTACGCGCAGGGAGACTGCCGCGCTGCCCTCAACGCCCTGGAGATGCTGGTGGAGTCCGCGCGTGCATCCGGAGAAGCGCACGCCCCGGCAGCGGAGATCGCTCTCACTCGCGCCCGGCTGGAGGCTGTCTTCGAGGGGAGGCTCCCGGAGTATGACCGCGACGGGGAAGGTCACTACAACCTCATCTCGGCGCTGCACAAGAGCATCAGGGGCTCTGACCCGGACGCGTCCCTGTACTGGCTTGCGCGGATGCTGGAGGGAGGCGAGGATCCCCTGTACATCGCCCGACGGCTCCTGAGAGTTGCGTCGGAGGACGTGGGTCTCGCGGACCCGCAAGCCCTTGTGATCGCAAGCGCGGCGCAGGAGGCCGTGCATTTCCTGGGAATGCCGGAAGGAGACCTGGCGCTTGCACAGACCGTCGTCTACCTGGCAACGGCGCCCAAGAGCAACGAGATCTACACGGCATACACGAAGGCGCGTGAGGACGCCCACGGGCATGGCGCTGATCCTGTCCCTCTTTACCTCAGAAATCCCGTCACCTCCCTCATGAAGAAGGCAGGGTACGGGGATGGATACCTGTACCCGCATGACTATGAAGGCCGCGTCGTCAGACAGGACTATTTCCCGTCCATGATGAAGGGGAGGAAGTACTACACGCCGTCGGAGTTCGGCTTCGAGAAAGTTGTCGGCAAGCGGATCAGGTGGTGGGAGGAGAGACGCCGGGGCGGCACGGGCAACGGCCCCCCTGTCGGCCCGGAGGGCACATGAGGTCCTACGCCCTCAGGTAACTGTCGACTATCTCCTGGTACTCGTCGATAGTCTCCGCGTTCACCACGCTCTGGCGAATGATTGCGCCGCTCTCCATCCCCTTCGTATAGGCGACAAAGTGCTTTCTCATGTCGCGGCAGGCTTTCGCCTCCCCCACGGCCTCGCTCAGCAGTTTCAGGTGGTCCAGCGCCGCAAAAAGCCGCGCGCGGGCATCAACGACCGGGGATTTGCCCTCTGCGCGCAGGAGGGATTCGGTCTGGTCGAAAATGAACGGATTGCCCAGGCATCCACGCGCAATCATCACGCCGTCGCAGGCGGTCTTCTCCAGCATGGTCCTGCAGTCCTGCGGTGAAAAGAGATCCCCTGATCCGAAGACCGGCACGGGGCACGTTTCCTTCAGCGTCCTGATGTGCTCAAGCCTTGCTTTTCCGCCGAATCCCTGGGCCCGGGTGCGGGAGTGCAGCGTGACCAGGGATGCGCCGGAGAGGACCGCCTCCTCCGCGCACGCAAGGTAGTTGATGGACCCTTCATCCCATCCGGATCGCAGCTTCACGGTCACGGGAACGTCAGTTTCAGCCCGCATTGCCGAAACGATGGAAGAGATGAGCTTCGGGTTGCGCAGGAGGGCGGCCCCGCATCCGGTCTTCAGCACTTTGGGAACCGAACACCCGCAGTTCAGGTCGATGAGGGCTGGACGCAAAGCTGCTATCCGGCGGACCGCGGCGGCCGCGGTTTGCGCCTCCGATGCGAAGATCTGGAAGCCCGTCAGCGTCTCGTTGGGCGCCCGGACAAGGAGCCGCAGCGTGGTGCCGTTGTTGCGCCACAGGGCATCCGCGGACACCATTTCCGTGAAGCACAGCGGCGCGCCAAAGCGCACGCACACCGAGCGGAATGCGGCATCCGTGTAGCCGGCCATCGGGGCCAGCCAGAGATTGCCCGGGATCTCCAGGCTTCCGACACGGACCGGATGGAACAGGTCAGTCCTGGAGACCAAAGAACGTGAGGCTGTTTGCGTAGAGAGCTTCCGTTATTTCCTCCACGGCAACTTCGCGCAGCTGCGCTATGAAAGCCGCAGTCTCGTTGATGTAGGACGGCTTGTTTCGCTTCCCCCGGTAGACGGCGGGCACCATGAAGGGCGCCTCACTCTCTATGAGCATGCGGTCCAGCGGGATCTTCTTGGCCGTGTCCTGGAGGTTCCGCGCGTTGCGGTACGTCACGTTTCCGGCGAACGATATCCAGAGGTTCAGCTCCAGCGCCTTCTTCGCATACTCGTAGTCCTCCGAGTAGCAGTGGAGGATGCCGCCCCGCTTGGGGAGCCTCTCGCGAAGGATTTCCAGGACGTCAGACCCGGCATCCCGGTTGTGGATGATGACGGGGAGGGACAGCTTTTCCGCCAGCTCCAGCTGTCGGATGAAGAGCTCCACCTGCGAGTCGCGGTCTCCGAACTTGCGGTAGTAGTCCAGGCCGATCTCTCCAATTGCGACCACCCTGTCCAGCCGGGTGCCCTCCTGGATCTTGGCCTCCCAGTCGTCCCCCGGCTGCACAACTGAGGACGGAGATATGCCGATACTGTGATAGACGTTTGTTTCCGTCTTGAGGTTCGCGAAGAGCTGGGCGAAGTCAATCAGGTTGTTGGAGACAGTTACCAGATGCTGAACGCCTTCCTGCCTTGCTTCCTGCACCACGATGAGCTGGTCGATAGGGTCTTCGGTTATGAGGCCTATGTGGGCGTGTGTGTCAAAATAGCGCATATGTCTCCGTTGGATTTGGCTCTCGAAAGAGGTTGTCTTTCTTCTTCCGAATTTTCTAAAGGATATCACGAGGCTGGGAGCAAGTCAAATTCTATTTCGGGCATTTTCGTCGCCCATTTCCCCCCCGTTTCGCCGTTCCTCTCAAACGCATGGGCATCGCGGAGGCTCCTGCGTTTGACAAAAGATCCCCCGTATGGTAGCATTCGCAAGAATTCGAAGGAAAGAGGCCTTGCCCGTTACCCAATATAAGAAGGTCGAGAAGCAATTCGCTGACAGATTCGGGTCATGGCTGCGGCGGATCTGGGTCTCGATCCTGAGCTTCTTCAAATACATCATGCAAAAGGGGAAGCAGCGCTTCACGGTCATGCTGATCCCCCATTCGGAGAAGAAGATCTTCAATTTCCAGATCTCCTTCTTCACCCTCATTTTCGTCACGTGCACCCTTGGCGTTGTCCTGGTCGGCTTCTTCCTGCTTGCCACCAGCTACACCTACACGAATGAGAAGATCGTGAAGGTCTCCCAGGACCTGCAGAACAACGAGACGACAATGGAGAACCTGAAGGACGAGATCTCGGGCATCCGCAAGGCCGGGAGGAGCTTCAAGGCCAGCATGGACAACGTGATGCGGGTCATCGGGAACCAGGATTACCTCAACGCCAACGGGACCGCGGGAGTCAGCGCCCTGTATGTGACCCCGGAGGAAACCGAGGGGGGGAACCTCAAGGAGCTGGCGGACTTGAAGAGCATGACGAGCCTCATGCAGAACTCGGTGGAGCCGCTCGACGAAATACAGAAGATGATCAGCAACTACAACGAGCTGCTGGCCGACACCCCCACCTTGTGGCCTTTGAAGGGAGTCCATGGCAACATCACGACCCGCTTCGGCTGGACAATCCACCCCTTCACTCACCTTGGGTATCTCCATACGGGAGTGGACATCGCCTGGGCGCTCGGGACTCCCGTGGAAGCAACCGCAAACGGCACGGTCGTGCAGACCGGCTACACGGAAGACGCCGGCAACTACATCACCATTCAGCATAAGTACGGGTTCACCACCCGCTACCTCCACCTCCTTGAGATCGTCACCCGCAAGGGGAACCACGTGAACCGGGGGGAAACCATCGGATACGTGGGGAGCACCGGCCTGTCCACCGGCCCCCATCTGCACTACGAAGTCCGCCTGGGCGCCAACTACGTCGACCCCATGAACTTCCTCCTGATCACCCCCGACCTCGCGGGAGCGAAGGTCAGCGGGAGGGCCACAGATTGAGCGACACCCGGTTCACGGATGACGCCTTCATAAACTCCATCATCGGAGAAGGGACCCGGTTCAAGGGAGAGTTCGATCTGAACGGCCTTCTGCGCATAGACGGGGACTTTACGGGTGTCATCCGCACCCGGGGGAAGGTGCTTGTGGGCCAGAACGGCCGGGCGGAATGCACGCTTCACGCGGGGACAGTGGTGGTGGGCGGAGTGGTACGGGGGGAAATCGTTTCCACGGAGAAAGTGATCATCCTGTCCACGGGGCTCGTGCTTGGCAACATCTCCACGCCGCGGCTCATTGTGGAGGAAGGGGTCATTTTCAACGGGTCATGCAGGATCATGACGCCCGGCACGGATGCTCCCCGCAGCGGCCCGTCGAACGGGCAGAAGCCGGCAGCGGCTCTTTCCCAGAGAGAGGCTGCCACGCTGCAGGGGCAGCAGAAGCGCTGACGGGCGTCTTGCCCAGTGGCACGGATAGATTCGCTCGGGGAGCCGTCGTCCTGGCTCGTTCCTGAAAAAAAGAAGGCGGGGAAGAAAGACAAGGCGCAGCGCAAGACCTTTTCCGAGCTCGTGGAGTCAGCCGAGCAGGGAGAAGGCGCTGAGCAGGAAGACCTTTCGGATTCGGAGCGAAGGCGGGGGCTGGAAGAGCTTCTGGACGGCGTGTTCGCGTCGGGGGACGCGTTGAAGAAAACTCCTACAATGGATACCATCAGGGAATACCGCCACACGGTGAAGAGCTTCGTGAAGTTTGTCGTGCAGCATTCCATCCGGGTGGAGGAGACGACCTCGGGCGCGAACATCATGAAGCGGAAACGATTCACCCTCGTCAGGGTGATAGATGAGAAGCTGGATGCGCTGGCCGCCTCCGTCCTGGCCGGGCAGAAAGAGCAGATTTCGATTCTTGCGCAGATCGACCAGATCAACGGCCTGCTGGTGGACCTGGTTTCCTGACCTTCGCACGAGAGGAGCGAATCGCATGGGCGATCATGACGACATCATCACCGAAGATTCCTTTCCGGAAGAAACAGAGCAGCCTGCGTCGCAGCCCGTGGCGATAGACGGGAAGGTGGTCTGGCGCGTGAAGGTGCTGTACTCCAGCGCAACGGAGTTCTGCGAGGCCCCCGCGGGGGTCGAGGTCAAGGTGGGGGACATGGTCGTAGTGCCCACCCGCTACGGCAATGAGCTGGGCAGGGTCCTGGGAAGAGAGACGGATCCGGCGGAAATCACGAGCGAGCTGCGCACCCTGCAGCGCGCGGCGAGCGCCGCGGACCTGCTTCGGGTGGAAGAGAACGACACGCGGGAAGAGAGGGCCTTCGAGATCTGCCGCGAGAAGGTGGAGGCGCGCGGCCTTTCCATGAAGCTCGTGAGCGCTCATTACATCCTTGATGAGCAGAAGATCCTCTTCTTCTTCACCGCTGAGAACCGCGTGGACTTCCGGGAGCTCGTCAAGGACCTGGTGGCCGTTTTCAAGACGCGGATCGAGCTGCGCCAGATCGGGGTGCGCGACGAGGCGCGCGTGGTGGGCGGCCTCGGAATCTGCGGGCGCGCCCTGTGCTGCAACGCCGTCACTGACAGGCTGCGTCCCGTGTCCATCAAGATGGCGAAGGAGCAGAACCTTACCCTGAACTCCATGAAGATCTCGGGACCCTGCGGACGACTCCTGTGCTGCCTGTCCTACGAGTTCGACGTGTACAAGGAGGCCCGCCAGACCCTCCCGGGCCTGGGCACGCGCGTTCACTATGACGGAGAAGAGTTCAAGGTCACGGACATGAACGTCCTGGCCAGGCGCCTGCGCTTCCAGGGAGAGAGCGGGCGCGTCCTGGACGTCGGGTTCGACTCCCTGTCGCGCAACCCCCAGACCCAGGCCTGGGAGCTTCACGTCCGGACAAGCGCAGAGCAGTCCTCCACAGACCCGGTCAGTAAGTGACCTTTTCACCCTTCGCCAGCGCGTCCAGCTTGGAGGCCATGGTCGTGAGCTGCTGGCGTGTCAGGGCGAACTCACTCCTCCCGTTTACGAAGATCGCGTCGAAGTCCCGGTCATAGGGGGCATAGGTGATCGTTGCGGCGCCTGCGGGCCCCTTGTTCAGGAAGAACCGCACCGTCACGTCGGGTATCTCCGGAACCTTCCTTTTCGCTTCCCCCTCGATCTGCATGCCGATCAGCTGCTGGTAGAAGGCCTTGAAGGAGTCCTCCTCCACCTGTTTGCCGTCCACCGTGTAGGTGGCCTGCACGGTGTCCTGCTCTCCCTTCTTCTCCGCTTTCTTCGTTACGCGCGCAATGGCGAGGGTGTGCGTGATCCCCCCGCGTGCGATCTCGATCTTGTCCACGTCATCAATGTTGGGGATGAAGACGAACTTGTCCACGATGTCCCAGGCGGTGGTCTTCAGGAACCCGAGGCTCGACGTGTCGGTGGCGTAGACGCTGGGCCGTCCGCGGATCATGAAATATGTCTTGTCCTTGCCGTCCTCCGACCCGATGAGGAAATCAATCGTGTTCGACTTGTCGCTCACCACCACCTGCGCGCGAGGCCGCGCGAGGCCGTACTTCGAAAGGTCACTCGGCGCGTCGTTCACGAACGAAGAGATCTGGATCTGCTGGGGCCCCTTGATCAGCTGGTCCCCTTTCTCCCCGTCCACCCCGCGAGGGGTCGCATAGGGACGAGTCATCAGGTATTTGCCGAATCCGAGCTGGAAGGTCTTCATCTGCTGGTCCGTCTTCTGCTGAAGGGCGATCTCCGTGCCGCCGGCCGTGGACATGCGGAAGGAGGTGATCTGGTCGTAGTTGATCTCCGGCGTGATCTTCTTGTCGCGCAGGTCAGCGAGGGTCCAGTGCATCTGGTCTCCAGTGCTCTGCCACACCGTGTAGACCTTCGGGTCACCCTTCACCTGCAGGTAGTAGGTGTTGCCTGTCGGTGACTTGTCCCCGAGCAGCAGGGTCTTCGTGGTGCCATCACTGAACATCGCGACCCCCTGCGCCCGGGGAGGGTCGAGCCCGAACTGCTTGAGGTCCGTCGGATTCTCATCTATCATGCGCTCAGCCGTGAGGGACGTGAAGGTCAGGGCAAGATCGTCGAGAGAGGACTGATCCAGGGCATACTGCCCGGGAACCCCGACTGCCCACGCCTTTCCTTTCTTCTCCAGGGTCAGGGGGCCCTCGGTCCTGTCGCTGAGAACAATCTTCACGAGCTTGTCCTTGTCTGCCTTGAGAAGCTCAGGCTGCGCGGCCGCGGCCTTGACCGGTTTCGCCCGGGTGACCACGAAGTACGCGCCCACCAGCCCCGCCAGCACGACGAGGACAATGACGAGGGTGAGAAGACGCCTGCTCATAGATGCCGTCTCCTGATCCAGACAGTGAATCCCGCTCCCAGAACGAGGAGCGGCATGAGGATGACAACCAGGCCGGAGAAGAGAAGCGCCTGGAGGTTGCTGATTCCCAGCCGCATGGTGAGCATGTCCTTTGGCCGGACCGTGATCTCATCCTTCTTGCCCCTCAGCCAGCCCAGGGTGTTCATGAAGAAGTCGACGTTCCCCGGGATCTGGGAGGAGAGAGACTGCGTGAGGAACCGCGCGGAAGCCACCACGATGAGCTTGGTGTCTTTCTGTGACTGATCAGCCGCCGGATCAGTGATTGCAGCGGCAAGCGTGAAGGGGCCCGGGGCGTCCCCTTTCTCCTTTGCCAGCGTGGATATGTTTTCGATGTTCCTCTTCCCCCACGAGTTGTCGGATGAGCTGAGAAGTGGCTCGATCTTCAACGACCTCTTCTTCAGGGCGAGCGTCTCGATTGACTGAGAGAAGGGCATGAGGATGGCCAGGTTGGCCGTGCGCAGCGGTGAGAGGATGTCATGGTTTTCGAGCTTGGGAATCAGGTACATGGGATTTCCGGCGGCCACGCTGTTCTGGTTGCCTTCCACGACAACCATGCTGTGGACCGCGACCCCGTAGCTCTTGAGGATTCCGGCCAGGTTCGGGAAGACACCGTCGCTTCGCAGCAGGTCGAAGATCAGCTCCGCCCTTCCCCCCGCGGAGAGGTACGTCCTGATCTTGGCGTCATCTTCGTTGGAGATGTCCGTCTTGGGCGCGAGGACCAGCAGGATGTCCGCATCCGCCGGGACCGCAGGCACGGTCAGCAGCGTAAGGGGCTTCACCTCGTAGTTCTCATTGCCGACCGCCGTGCTCAGTCCGAGGGAATCCAGGGTCTGCTCTCCATGCCCCTGGAGGACGTAGATGGTCACGTTCTTTGCCGCGGTCACGTACATGATGGCTGATGTGACTCTCTGCTCCACGGAGAGCGAGGTGAGCGTGGGCTCCTGGTTCGGATTGGAGTAGTCGTAATTGTACATGTCGTACTGGCCGATGGTCTTGAACCGCGGGCCGCTCGCCACCACCACGGAGCCGGCGCCGGGGCCCTGGCCGTTGGTTTCGTACTGCCTGGCCCAGCCGGGATTCCTCTCCGGGTCCATTGTCTGGAGCTTTATGTGGTGGTTTCGCGCCGCGTACTTGGAGAGGATCTCCTTGACGGTCTGATCCTCGTTGCCGGCCCTGGCAACCATGGAGATCGTGACGTCGGCGGCAAGGCCATCGAGGACTTTGAAGGTCTCGGGGGACAGCGAGAAGAGGTGGTTCTTCGTGAGGTCCAGCTTCCCGGGGATCTGCTGGACAAGGACGTTGATGACGACGATAACGGCCAGCGCGGCAACGATGAGGAGCGTCGCGTAGCCTCCGAATCGGAGCTTCCTGGTAATGAGTTTTTTCACGGGCGTATCTCCCTTATATCCAGCGCCGTCTCTCGATCATCCGGACCGTGAGGAACACGAACGCGCCGGAGAACGAGACGTAATAGACGATGGGGGCCAGCCCGAGGACGCCCATGCTGAAGTCGTTGTATCGCTTCAGGAGCGAGAACCAGTTGAGGATCCTGGCAATCAGGCCGTCGTAGAAGGACCTCTTCAGGACGAACAGGAGCACCAGGACGACCGCCGCGACAACCAGGGTCAGGACGGCCGCGGGCGTGCTCCGCGTGCTGAAGAATACAAGGGCAACCAGCGCGAGGGCCAGGAGGGCCAGGAACACCAGCCCGGAGACCGCATCACTGGGGACGCTCTGCGCGATGAAATCCAGGATCCAGATCAGCAGCAGGGCCGCGAAGGTCTCCACCGCGGCAATGAGCTGATTGTCGGTGAGAGAAGAGAAGAACAGTCCCACGGCGATGAAGCTGGACCCCAGGAGGAAGAACCCGATATAGCCTCCTATGATCTCCCACCACCCCAGCCCACCCAGGGCGAAGAAGCTCATGATGATCGGATAGATCAGGGTGATGAGAAGCGTGATGAGGAAGACTCCCACCGCGGCGAAGTACTTGCCGACCACGATCCCCGTGATCCCGAGGGGGCTCGTGATGAGGAGCTGGTCCGTCTTCTGCCGCGTCTCTTCCGAGATCAACCTCATGGTCAGGATGGGCACCACGAAGAGGAAGATGAAGGTGATGGACCCCAGGACCCCCGTGTAGTTCGGATTCCCCGACAGGAGGTTCGAGATGGCGAAGAACACGCCGGCCAGCAGGATGAAGAAGCCGATGAACGTGAACCCGATGGGCGAAACGAAGTATGCGGCCAGCTCGCGTCGGAAGACTGCCAGCATGTCAGGATACCTCCTTCTCTTCAGTGATGAGGTTGAGGAAGATGTCCTCCAGGGTGAGGTCCATGGTCTTCATCATCAGGATGGGATATCCGGCTCTTGCCAGCGCGTTGAACAGCGGACGCCTGATGTCCGCTTCCCGCCGGGCCTCCACAACGACATCCACCGTGTCCGGCTCCCTGCTGCCAATGACATCCGCCTTCACGACGTTGTCCAGCCCGCGCACCAGGCCCAGCACATCTTTCTCCGCCGCAGCGATGCGCAACGTCGAGCCGGTTGTCACCGACCAGGCCGCGGGAGAGGTTCTCCGGAGTGTCGCTGGCGACGATCCTCCCCTTGTTGATGATCAGCACGCGGGTGCAGACCGCCTGGACCTCCGGCAGGATGTGGGAGCTCAAGATGATGGTGTGCTCCTTTCCGAGCTCACGGATGAGGTTTCTCGTCTCGATGATCTGCTGCGGATCAAGGCCGATGGTCGGCTCGTCCAGGATGAGCACCGGCGGGGTGCCGATGAGCGCCTGCGACAACCCGACTCGCTGCTTGTATCCCTTGGAGAGGTTCTTGATCAGCCTTCCCCGCATGTCGGTGATCGTGGTGCGCTCCATCGCCTTCTCGATGTTTTCCCTGCGCCGCGCGCGGGGCACTCCCTTGATATCGGCGACAAAGGAGAGGTAGTCACGGACCGTCATGTCCACGTACAGCGGCGGCTGTTCGGGCATGTAGCCGATGTGCCTTTTCACTTCCTGCGGCTCCTCCAGGATGTCGTGCCCGTCCAGCTTCACGGAGCCTTCCGTGGCGGAGAGGTAGCCGGTAATGATGTTCATGGTTGTCGATTTCCCGGCGCCGTTGGGTCCCAGGAAACCCAGGATTTCGCCCTTGTTGACAAGGAAGTCGAGGTGGTCAACCGCAATTCGCTGCCCGTACTTCTTTGTCACGCTCTCGACCTGTATCAAGGCATTCTCCTTTCTTCCCTCACATGCAGGCGTCCCGCGCGAAATTGAATTTCTCAGTGGTGTCCTATTCATTATACCAAAATGAAAATCATGTGAATATCGACGACGCGAGCGGCAGGATCTCCGCGAGGTCCCTGATCACCAGCGAGGGCGGGTCCCCGGGGCCGGGCCACGGCTGCCCCTTCGGCGCATACCAGCACGCGTCAATGCCCGCCGCCCGAGCTCCCTCGATATCGGAGGCCGGATTGTCGCCGATGCAGAGAAGCTCATCCGCCGGAAGGGAGATGGCCTCCCGCGCGGCTTGAAAGAAGCGGGGGTCGGGCTTTGCGAGGCCGAGCTCCTCTGAAATGATCACTGCCCGGAAGCAGCCCGCCACGCCGGATTTCTCCAGGCGTCCGCGCTGCACCATCCCGATCCCGTTTGTGACCAGCGCCAGGGGAAAGCTCCGGGACAGCTCTTCGACAACTTCCTTCGCATGCGGGAGAAAGTACGCCCTGGCCGAAAGCTCCTGGAGGTATCGTGAAGAAATGGCCTGCGGGTCCCCGGCGCGGCCCAGAGATTGCAGGAGCGCGCGGAACCGGCCCGGCTTCAGCTCGGCAAGCGAGGTGGTTCCCTGCTCGAACCTTCTCCAGAAGCCGGCGTTGATTTCGCGGTAGGCGGCGAGTGCCGTCCGCAGAGGAACCTCCGGCAGCGCGGCGCTGAGAGTCGCCGTGAGCGCCTCTATCTCCGCGCTGTCGTAGTCGAAAAGAGTGTTGTCGGCGTCAAAGAGAAAGCCGCGGTACCTCTTCATCTGTTCCCGAGCACCGAATATGGGCGAAAAGCGACATGTCGGGCAAGTGGGGGCCGGGGATCACGGGGATCAACCGGACCTTGACTTTTTCGCTCCTTTGGGTAAATTTGCTTCCAAACTCAAGCCGTCTGCTTTGAGGCTCATTTTGACTTCCAAGGAAAGGAGGAAAAAGATATGGCCGAGGTTATCAGCAAGAACGCGAGGGTCGGGGTCGTCACGCAGAAGTTCTTCTGCAATTGTGGTGGCGAGGTGAAAATGAAGCTCGTCTTCAACAATGGAAAGCTGCGAAACGTGGCTCAGTGCGAAAAGTGCCAGCGACAGGAGCGCAAGCCCAGCGACTTCAAGGCGTAGACGTGGATGTCGAGGTTGGCCGAGCACGGGAATGTGCGGCAGGCCGACCAAGCGCGGTTTGTGACCCGCGACCCATCCCCTGGATGGGTTTTCTTTTGCCCGAAGGGGTCCCCGCCGTATAGCTTGTGGCGCGTCTCTCACCCGGGGGCTACTCCCCGGGCGCCTCCCGCCATTGGCGTACTTTGTCCGTGATCTCCCGCTGGATCCTGGCAAGAAGGTCAAGGATCTCTTTCTTTCCTCTCGGCGGGGGATACAGCGTGAGGGGCTGCGCCCGGTAACGGGTCACGGGAAGGCTGGTCACCAGCCTTGTCAGGTTGGAGATACGGTAGCCTCCGTCCAACGCTACTGAGAGAACAGGCAGCGGCGCGCGCTCCAGGATCACGCGAAACGCGCCGCTTTGAAAATCATGCACATCACCCGTCCGCGACCTGCTGCCTTCCGGGAAGATCGTCGGACAGACGCCTTCGGCGCTCAGCTCAGCGAGACGGACCAGTGTCGCCCGGCCGGCCCGGTAGTCGCTCGTTCGAGAGATCACGGCGTGCCGGCCAAACCGCAGCGACAGGGATACGTAGGGAACCAGGCGGCCGAGCTCGCGCTTGGCCACATAGCGAATGTGATGCCGGGGGAACATCGGGGGGATGGCGGCGATGTCGGCAAGGCTCTGGTGATTCGACACCACGAGGAATACGGGCGGAAGAGGGCCGTCGTATCGTCGAAAGTCCCTGCGCAGACCGGCAAAGCTGGCGAGCAGGAAGAGCTTTCTCCCGATGCTGACCTGCTGGTCGGTGACCCGCTGCATGACGTCACCCGGCCGGAAGATCGCGATGAACCTGAGGATGACGGCTCCGCGGATCAGCAGGCCGAGCCCGCCGAAAACAAGGATCAGGAACCTCACGCTGTGGTTCCCTGGTACCCGCCAATGACCTTTCCCATCTCCCTGATGAAAGACGGGCTTGTCCCGCAGCACCCCCCGATCATGGCAACACCGCTTGCAAGGAGGGCCGGCACGAAGGAGGCGTACTGATCCGGGGTGAGCGGATACGTGACCTTGCCTCCCACGATCTGAGGGATGCCCGCGTTCGCTTTGACCCAGAGGGGGAGCGTCGTGAGCGCGCGCAGGACAGGGGCAAGAGGAACGTAATCCTCTATGCCCGGACCCGCAGTTGGCCCCCACGATTGCGGCGCCCGCCTCCTCCGCCTTCTTCACGCAGACCTCCGGAGGGTTCCCCATCATGGTGCGGTAGCCGTGGGGCGTGCGGTTGTACGTCACACTCGCCACAACGGGAAGTCCCGTTGCCCGCACCGCGGCTGTCACGGCAATAGCCATCTCCTCCGCGTCTGTCATTGACTCCACGACAATCAGGTCCACGCCGCCATCCGCGAGGGCCTCAGCCTGTTCGGAGAACACCTCGTGGAGGTCCTCCGCGGACACCTCTCCCAGGGGAAGAAAACGCGCCGTCGGACCGATGTCCCCTGCTACGAACGCGTTTCGAGCCACGACCTCGCGGGCCAAAGCGGCGGCCCGACCGTTGATCTCCCTGACCCGGGCGGACAGGCCATGCGGTTCCAGGCGGAGCTTGTTGGCCCCGAATGTGTTGGTCAGGATGATCCGGGCACCGGCAGCCAGGTAGTCGCGCGTGATTTCCTGGACCATCTCGGGATGCGTCAGGTTCCACTCGTCAGGAGGGCACCCCGGCATGAGGCCCCGCTGGAAAAACTCGGTGCCCCAAGCGCCGTCGCAAAGGAGAATCCCCTCGGTCCGCAGCGCATCGTCGAACATGCTCATTCTCCCGGTGATAGTACAGCGCCGCCGCGCTTGTGAAAAGCAGGGCTTTTCGCTACCCTGACGGGACCCATGCAGGCTTTCCTGATCTTCTATGCCGCATACAGCGCCGTCATCCTGGCTCTTCATCTTGCGCTCGCTGCGGGGATTCTCCGCACCATGATCCTCGATGCGCGTCGGACAGCGCGCACAGCCGGCCCTTCGCAGCGGCTGCGCGCGGAAGTGATCGTCGCACTTCGTAACGAGGAGGAGACCCTGCCTGCCCTCCTGGCGTCACTGCGCGCGCAGACCTGCCGAGATGTGATGTTTCTTTTCGTCGACGACCGCTCCACGGACGCGACAGGGAGGCTCCTTGACGGGTTTTGCGCCGCGCAGGGTGACGCGGCCCGCGTGATTCACAACACGCGCGAACCCCAGGGCCTCACGGGCAAGCAGGCCGCCCTGGATCTTGCCTTCGCGGCATGCCCGGGGTGACGTGCTGCTTTTCACGGACGGAGACTGTACGGTGCCTCCGGGCTGGGCGGAGGAAATGCTTGGCCGCTTTCAGAATCCGTCGGTCGGCGTTGCTATCGGCCGGATCGAGCTGAAAGCGGACGGGAGCTTCCTCCAGAGATTCCAGGCCTTCGAGCAGCCCCTCTTGAACCAGTACAATCTCGGCTCAGCCGGCCTTGGCCTGGCAACCGGATGCTTCGGAAACAACATGGCCGTTCGGGCGGAAGCGGTGAAGGAGATCGGCGGGTTCTGGAAGCTGGGGTATTCCGTCACGGAAGACGCAATGCTGCTTGATGCCGTCTGCCGCAAAGCCGGCTGGAAACCGCGGGCATGCGTCACGTCCGGGAGCACCGCCAGGACCATCGCCAAGCCATCCTGGGCAGGCTTCGTGAACCAGCACACCCGGTGGAACGCCGGAGGGCTCTTCTCCGAAGACCTGGTGACGCGGGCATCGTATATTTTCGTCGTTCTGATCTACCTGACCTCGAACGTGCTCCTCCTTCCCCTGGGATTTCTGGACTGGCGCGCGTCGCTTCTCTGCGCGACATCGTTCGTGAGCACCGGCGTTCTTGCCGCGATAGCCGGCTTCTACCAGAGGGGGGACCGTCTGCGCTATTTCGCGACCTTCCTGCCGTTCGTCGTGGTCTTCGGTTTCTTCTATGTCTTTGTCACACTGAGGGCATTCGCACTGCGGCCCTTCGAATGGAAGGGGAGAGTGCTCAGCCCGCGCTCCGGCGTCACGCGAACTCCCGCTGGACAAGGGCCAGGAACTCCCGGGGAGTGACGGTCGGCACGCGAAGCGGCTCCTGGAGCCATTCCTCCTTGACGTAACCCCAGGTTGCCAGGAGAGCCCTGACCGGCGGCGGGCTCCGGCGCGCGGCATCGGGAATTGCAGCCTCTTCGCACAGGAGGTGATCTATCTGGTCGTCCACGAACGTCGCCCGGGAGAACCCGCCATCCTCGCTTACCTTTGCCACGATGTCGAGCTTCCTCTCCGAGCCGCTGTACAGGATCCTGTCGCGCGGCAGAGGAATGGCCTTGGCGGTGAGGATTTCCGCAATGAACTCAGGCTTCTTCGTGGAAAGGATGAAGACCGGCGCGTCGCGGGAAAGCAGCGAAAAAGAGGCGGCCACGTGCGGGTAGATCCTGTTCAGGCCCAGCCATGATTCCCGGTCGCTTTCCAGCATTTCCGCTCGCGCCTTGTAGAAGAGCTCGTGGAAGAGCATCATCTTCTCATCCCCGGCGGCCCGCGCAATTGCGTCGAACTCGGACTGGCGGAATGCGCTTTGCCCCTTGTCCAGCATCTCCTGGATGAGCATGAAATCCGCGCCCCCCCTGACCAGCGGCCGCAGCCGCGCGAAGTCTTTTCTCAGCGTCACCGGCAGGTATGCGGGACGTTGTCCCCGGTAGAGGTTGAAATACGCGGTCCACGAGGTCACGAAGCACTCGTCGATGGAATCGCAGATAACGCCGTCGAAATCCAGGACGAGAGCGCCGGAGCTCATGCCTTCGACGCCGCCCTGTCCTTCGTGAGCCTGTGGAGTATCTCCCCCGCGTGATCCACGAAGAGCACTCCCTCATCCTCCCTGCCCTGGTAGTCCTCCACGCGAAGAGCGGCCGGATCCCGGTAACCGAGGTTGATCTTCCTGCACGTTGCCTCCGGGATCCCCGTCGCAAGCACCACTTCGATGCGGGGCTTTTCCACCCCGTCAACCACTGTTCCGATTCCTCGCACGTGCGTGGAGTGAGCAAGCACGCCGCGGGGGATGTCGCGAAACTTCTCCATGCGCCCCAGGAACCAGTCCCGGACGTGGTAGCCGGTCCGCTCGAGGTAGCGGCCCCATGTTCGCGAGATTTCGCGGACATGGGGTGCCAGGATGACGAGCGAACCGCCCTCCGCGACCACCGGCTCCAGCTTGTACATCACCTTGCCCGCGGTCCACAGCTCATCGTACATCTCGGGCGCCCGCCCAAGCACCGTGCGGAATGGCGTGTCCTTGTAGACGATGTGAATCTGCGCGGACACGTCCGCCGCCAGGGACCAGGCTTCCTCCGGAGTGCCGGCAAACAGGCCCGCGAGGGCGCTGTCAGGCCGAACCACCATTGCCAGACACGCGCGGGGCGTGGGGATCAGGGTAGCCGCCATGTCCACCAGTGCACGCACGGGTGTGGACTTGCAGCCGATGACCTCGGGGCAGGTCACAACGGCGCCAAGCCAGTGGAAGAAATGGAGGAAGTCTCCGCCTGAAATTCCGGGAAAGAGATACTTGTTCCCTCCCGAGAACCCCACCACTTCATGCGGGAAGACCGGGCCGAGAATCAGGATGAGGTCATATTCGAAGACTGCCGAGTTGATGACCACATCCACGCTTTCGTGAAAAAGCCCGCCGGACAGGGAGTCGATCTCTTCCGCGGAGATGGTCCCGAGCTTTCGCAACGTGGTCGGGAGGTCCCAGCGATGGTTGAAAAAACGGTTGTCGGGGAATATCTCTTCCCGCCGGCCGGCGGGAATCCCGAACAGCGCGTCAATCCTCTCCTCGCTCAGGACGGTGTGCGTCCCCAGGGCCACCATGAAGTCAAGCTTCGATGCCCGCGCGCCGACCACGTCCCTGACGACTCTCGCCATCAGGGGAAGAGGGCACGTGCGAGTCGGGTCCGGGGTGAGCACCAGGACGCGGCGTCCCTGGACCAGTGAGGAAGGGATCCCCCTCTCCACGATCTCGCTGATCTCCTGCTCCGTGAGTCTTGCGTCGTTGCCGCCGCGTCCCGTCGCCATGCGCAGTCCCCTTCCTCTCTAGGATAATCGAAAAACTCTTCCTGTACCATCTTCCGAGGTTCGGCTATAGTCCTGCCCGTGGAAAGATTCATCTACGGGGATTTTCTCGCGCATTTCGATTCCCAGGGAAGGTTTTCCTGCCCGTGCGGTGCCGTGCACACGGTCTCTATCCGCAACGTCGTGGTGGAGGCGGGCGCCCTGGACCGCGGAGCCTCTCTGCTTGCCCGCGAGTACGGCGCGGGCGCCACCGTCTGGGTGCTGAGCGATGAGAACACCGAGCGCGCCGCGGGGGCGGACTGGAAGAACCGGCTTTCGACATTCCGCATCGTGTCCCGCGTCCTGCCCGCCAGTCCGCGGCCCGTTCCCAGCGCGGAGCTCGTGGATGAGCTGGCGGCGGAGGTCAGGGCCGCGTCGCCCACTCTCCTCGTTTCCGTGGGAAGCGGCGTGATCAGTGACCTCGTGAAGAAGGTCTCGCTGGACACGGGAGTTGCGAACTGGTGCGTGGCCACTGCGGCCTCCGTGGATGCGTTTTCTTCCGCGACCTCAGCCATCCACGTGGGCGGCTTCCACAATGCCGTTCCCGCAGCCGTGTCGCAGACCATCATCTGCGACCTCCAGGTGATCGAGAAGGCCCCCGACATCATGATTCTCGCCGGGCTCGGGGACCTCCTTGCCAAGTTCATCGCCTTTCTGGACTGGAACGTGTCCCGGATCATGACGGGGGAGTATTACTGCCAGGTAGTCTCGACTGCGGCCCTCGAGTCTGCCCGCCTTGCCCTGTCCTCGGCGCGGCATTTGAAGGACGACCCGCGGGCAGCTGCGCGCGCCATGACGGACGCGGTGCTTACCTCCGGTTTCGCGATGCAGGCAATCCGCGGCTCTCGACCCGCCGCATCCGCGGAGCACACCGTGGCCCACTTCTGGGAGATCGCGGACGCGGTGCCGGTGGAAGAGCTGGACCTGCACGGAATTCTCGTGGGCGCCGCAAGCAGGATGGTCCTCCAGGGCTACACCGCCTTCTACCAGTCCATCAGGGATACCGTGCCGCGGACAGAGGGAAGGCTGCGGCGCTACGATGCCGAGCCGTCCTGGGAGCAGAGCATGGAGCCGGGGCTCAGGCCCTATGCACAGAAGGTGCATACGGAGATGGCTTCCCGGAAGTTCGACCGTGGGGTCCTGTCGGAAAGGTTGGAGAGGTTCACGGCGTCTCGACAGGCCATCCTGGAGGTTGCGCTTCCCGTCCTGGAGGAGCTCACCGCCGCCGTTGATCTGCTTGCCGGCATGAGCTATCCGTTCTCCCGCCGGGAGCTCGGCATCAACGATGAGCTGTGCCTCCTGCCGTGCCGCAGCGTGCGCCTGCTGCGCTCACGATATTCCAGCTTTGACCTGGCCTACGAGCTGGGCCTGGAGAGCACGATCTATGATGAGATCGAACGATACGTCAGGGGTCGGTGATCAGATGCAGAAGTCCTGGCCGGACCCGAGCTTCGCGAAGTACTTCTTGCCGTTCTTTTCCGTGATGTCTTTCAGGGTCACGCTGTTCAGATAGTCTTCCATGGTCTTCTGCAGCCCGGTCCAGATCTCATGAGCCGGGCATGGCTCAGGACGATCGCACAAGGTCTTCCGTCTCAGAGTGCAAGGCGTCAGGCCATGGGTTTCCCCGACTGCCGCAAGGATGTTGGCAACAGATATCTCGCCGGGCTTCTTGTTGAGGACGAAACCGCCGCCGGGGCCCCGTATTGAGCGTATCAAGCCCGCCTTCTTCAACTTGAAGAAAATCTGCTCCAGGAACTCGGAAGAGACCTTTTCTTCCGTTGCGATGGAGTTGATCGAAATCGGGCGGTTGTGATGTGCCATTGCAAGGTTGATCACGGCCCGCAGGCCGTAGCGCCCTTTTGTCGTGATTCTCATCTCTATTTTGACCTTATCATAGATATATTATTGTTATTGTAATGATTGATCAACTGGCCGTGGCGGGAAAAAGACTCTTCTTCCTTTGCCTGGGCGCAATGCTCCTCCCCGCGCTTGCCTCAGCGCAATCTCCGGCGCCGCCCGTGAGGGCGCAGGTAATAGCTGAAAGTACCTCCATCCATCCCGGCAGTCCGTTCCTGGTGGCGGTCAATTTTCATATCCAGCCGGGATGGCATATCTACTGGAAGAATCCGGGGGATACCGGCCTCCCCACCACCGTGCAGTGGGATCTCCCGAAGGGCTTTTCAGCGCATGACCTCCAGTGGCCCGTCCCGCGGAAGTTCGTGTCCCAGGGGCTTGCCTCGTATGGCTACGAGGGGGAGGTCTCGCTTCTGGCGCAGATTGACCCCCCGGCTGATCTTGCCCCTGGAAACGTGCCCATACGCGCTCACGCAGGCTGGCTCGCATGCAGGATAGAATGCACGCCCGGCAAGGCGGATCTTTCCGCTTTCCTGCCCGTTGAGCCCGGGGTCCCGGCGATGGACGGCCGCCGGGCCGCGTTTTTCCGGGCTGCCCGTTCCCTGATGCCAGCCCCAGCTCCAGGCGCGTCGTTCAGCGCTCAATCAGGCCGCGGCCGGATCCTGCTCCAGGTGGATGGTCTTTCCGTCCCCTCCGGGGCAACCGCGTACTTCGCTCCTCTGGATACGGGCCTTCTTGCGGAAGGTGCTCCCCAGAGCCCTCAGGTGGGCGCAACGTCGGTGTCAATCGACATGCAGCTCGCAAAGGGGGCGGACGCGCCGCGCGTTCATGGCGTCCTTGTCGTCCAGGACAAGTCCGGAGCCCGGGGGATCGATGTCGACACGCCAGTGGCGGGCGCCGCGGCGGCTTCGACTCAGCCTGCCAGCCCGGGGATGCAAGGCCTCCTGATAGCCCTTGCGCTCGCCTTTGTCGGCGGCCTGATCCTGAACCTCATGCCGTGCGTGCTTCCCGTGATTTCGCTGAAAGTTCTCTCCTTTGTCCGCACCTCGAGTGAGGGGGGGGGAAGCGCCCTGCGGCATGGGCTGCTCTTTGCCGCGGGAGTGCTGGTCTCCTTCTGGGCGATTGCCGGCCTCCTTGTGGCACTGCGAGCGGGCGGACAGCTCATCGGGTGGGGCTTCCAGTTCCAGAGCCCTGCCGTGGTCACCATCACCGCGGCCGTCTTTTTCCTCATTGCGCTGAACCTGCTTGACGTTTTCGAGCTCCGGCTCCCCATCCGCATGGCCCGTCCGGTCTCCCCCGGCGGAGGCACCGGGTCATTCCTGAGCGGTCTTCTTGCCACGGCGGTTGCCACGCCATGCACCGCTCCTTTCATGGGTGGCGCGCTTGGGTATGCGCTGACGCAGCCCCCGGCCGTGGGGTTTGGGGTATTCACGGCTCTCGCGCTCGGGCTGGCCGCACCGTACGTGGTCCTCTCCGCCGTGCCCGGCCTTGTCAAACGGGTCCCGAAACCGGGGGCGTGGATGGTGACGCTTCGGCAGGTGCTCGCTTTCCCGATGCTGGGCGCCGTCATATGGATGCTGTATGTGCTGGAGACCCAGGCCGGCTTTCCCGCGCTTCTGGTGCTTCTCTGCTCACTTCTTCTGGCAGGCCTCGGCGCGTGGATTTACGGAAGGTGGGGAGGCCTGGACAAGAGCTTCCGTTCCCGGGTGACAGCCGCCGCGTTCAGCTTCATCCTGGTGGTGGGCACAACGGCATTTGCCGCGGTGAGGTCCTCCGCCACGCCGGACCCGACCGCTGTTGCACCGGCGCCTTCGTCATGGGAAAGCTGGACTCCCCAGCGGCTCGCGGAGCTCCAGGCCAGCCGGCACGCCCGTGTTTGTCGACTTCACGGCGCGCTGGTGCCTGACATGCCAGGTAAACGAGAAGGTCGCGCTTCAGAACCCCGCGGTGCAGCAGGCTTTCCGTGCGGCAGGGGTGGCCACGATGCGGGCGGACTGGACGGACCGCAGCGATGCCATTGCCAGGGTGCTCGCCAGCTACGGCCGGGCTGGAGTGCCGGTGTACGCGTTGTATTCCAAAGGCTCCACGGAACCGGTGCTTCTTCCCGAGCTTCTCACCCCTGCTGTCGTCCTGGAGGCGCTGAAAAGGCTCCCCTGAGCACGGACGCTCCCTTTCGGCGTCGCGCGCTCTCGAGTCGCGCGCTTTTGTTGACCCCCGGAGTCGGTGTCACTATAATGCGTCATTCGATTCTTCTTTGGAGGCTTCCTTCGTGAGCGTCAGAGTCCGCTACGCGCCGTCTCCGACAGGGTACCAGCACATCGGGGGCGTACGCACCGCGCTGTATAACTACCTCTTCGCCCGTTCGCAGGGGGGAACGTTCATCCTCCGCATCGAGGATACGGACCGTGAAAGGTTCGTGGAAGACGCCGTGAAGGACATCTATGAGACATTCTCCTGGCTGGGTTTCCACTGGGACGAAGGACCCGACGTCGGGGGGCCCAGCGGTCCGTACTTCCAGTCCCAGAGACTGGAGCTCTATAAAGCGCATGCGGCCGAGCTCCTGGAAAAAGGACACGCTTACCGGTGCTACTGCACGCCGGAGCGCCTTTCCCGGCTTCGGGAGGAGCAGGCGGCCGCGAAGTCAGGCCAGGGCTACGACCGGCACTGCCGCTCCCTGAGCGACGCGGAGCGGCGGGAGGCCGAAGCCTCCGGCGCTTCATCCGTCATCCGGCTCAAGGTGCCGCTTGAAGGGGCAACGACGTTTACGGATCTCCTGCTGGGGGATATCACGGTTTCGAACTCGGACATCAACCCGGACCCCGTGCTCATCAAGTCTGACGGATTCCCCACCTACCACATGGGCAACGTGGTGGATGACCACCTCATGGAGATCACTCACATCATGCGCGCCCAGGAATGGCTGCCGTCCGCGCCGCTGCACATGATCATCTACCGCGCCCTCGGGTGGGAGCCGCCCAAGCTCTGCCATCTGCCCATGGTCATGGGCAAAGACGGCCAGAAGCTTTCCAAGCGCCACGGCGCCACCAACGTTCGGGAGTTCCGTCGTCTCGGGTATCTTCCGGAAGCGCTCCTCAACTATATTGCGCTCGTGGGGTGGTCGTACGACGATTCCCGGGAGTTCTTCAGCCGGGAGGAGCTCGAGAAGCTTTTCAGCCTGGAGAAGATCAACAAGGCCCCCGCGGTATTCGACTATCAGAAGCTGGAGTGGTTCAACGGCAACTACATGCGCAAGAAGACCGCGGATGAGATGGCCAGCTTGATCGAGCCGGTCATCAAGGAAGCGGGTTTCACGGCGGACAGCGAGATGCTGCGGCGGATAGCTCCGCTCATCCAGGAGCGGGTGAAGCTGCTCTCCGAGGTCCCCGACATGGTCCGTTTCCTGTTCGAGGACCCGGCGCCACCGGCCCCGGAGGCGCTCATCCCGAAGAAGGCGGATGCCGCAAAGGCGCTGGCGGCCCTGCGGAGGGCGGACGTCCTCCTGGGAGAGCTGTCCGACCTGGGAGAAGAGGCGGAGACGAGGTTCCGCGCCCTGGCGGATGAGCTGGGCATGAAGCTGGGGGACCTTCTCATGCCCGTGCGCATTGCGGTCACCGGCGCCAAGGTCTCCCCGCCGCTTTTTGGAAGCATTGCGGGCAATGGGAGTGGATCGGGCCAGGGCCCGAATGGCGCGAGCCATCTCGGTCCTCGCCGAATATGCGGGAAGGAGTTGAAGGAATGGCGGAAAAGTCGGACGTCAGGGCCGAACCTGTCACCATGGACACATCTGGTCTCCCTCACAAAGCGCCGAGGGTTTATATTCCCTTCCAGCGAGATCTACGGCGGGCTTGCCTCCGCGTGGGACTACGGCCCCATGGGAGTGGAGCTGAAGAAGCGCATCCAGGAGTTCTGGTGGCGGGAGATGACCCAGCTCCACGAGAACATCGTCGGGCTGGACGCCGCCATCATGATGCACCCGAGGGTGTGGGAGGCCTCCGGCCACGTGGAGAACTTCACCGATCCCCTCATTGACTGCAAGAACTGCAAGCACCGCTTCCGCGCTGACCAGATCCCTGAAGAGAACCTGAAGACGCATAAGTGCCCGGACTGCGGCGCAACCCAGCTCACCGAGGCGCGCAAGTTCAACCTGATGTTCACCACGCACATGGGACCGGTGGAGGACGAGGGCGGGCTGATCTACCTGCGTCCCGAGACCGCGCAGGGAATCTACGTCAACTACAAGAACGTCCTGCAGACCGGGCGCGTGAAGGTCCCCTTCGGCATCGCCCAGGTGGGCAAGGCCTTCCGCAACGAGATCACCACGAAGAACTTCATCTTCCGCACGTGCGAGTTCGAGCAGATGGAGATGCAGTTCTTCATCCATCCCTCGGAAGACGCCAGGTGGTTCGAGCACTGGAAGGGCAAGAGACTCCAGTTCTACATCGACCTGGGGATCAGGCCGGAGAAGCTGCGCTTCCATCAGCACGGGCCGGATGAGCTTGCCCACTACGCGAAGCTCGCCTTCGACATCCAGTACGAGTTCCCCTTCGGGTGGAAGGAGCTGGAAGGCATCCACAACCGCACGGACTACGATTTGAAGCGCCACACCGAGTTCTCGGGAAAGGACCTGTCGTACCTGGACGAGGTGACCCATGAGCGCTACATCCCCTACATCATCGAAACCTCAGCCGGCTTGACCCGGACCGTGCTCGTCGCCCTGGCGGACGCCTACGACGAAGAGGTCGTGGAAGGAGAGAAAAGGGTCGTCCTGCGCTTCCATCCCCGCATCGCCCCCACCACCATCGGGGTCTTCCCGCTCGTGAAGAAGGACGGTCTTGCGGAGATCGCGCACAAGCTCTCCGACGAGCTCTGTGAGGAGTTCCGCACGTTCTACGACGAGAGCGGCGCCATCGGAAGGCGCTACCGCCGCCAGGACGAGGTGGGGACGCCTTTCTGCGTGACGGTGGACTACCAGACCAAGGATGACCAGACGGTCACCATCAGGTTCAGGGACTCCATGGAACAGGTCCGCGTGAAGATGGCGGAGATTGCCCCGACCATCCGCACGTCCATCAAGGAGTACAAGCGGGTGGGGGAGGGACCAGCGGAGGAGCATCGGCGTGAACGGGGTTTTCGACACGCTCAAGGAGCGCGGCTTTGTCAGCCAGTGCTCCAACGAGGAAGGGCTGCGCACGCTCCTTGATTCAGAGCGGGTCACGTTCTACATCGGGTTTGATCCCACCGCGGAGAGCCTCCATATCGGGCACCTGCAGCAGTTGATGTTCATGGCGCACCTGCAGCGGGCCGGTCACCGGCCCATCGCGCTTGTCGGCGGCGGAACCACCCGCATCGGGGATCCGACGGGTCGGACGGAAAGCAGAAAGATCATGCCCGTGGAGACCATCGCCGCAAACGCCGAGCTGTTCCGAAAGCAGATCTCGCGCTTCCTGGATTTCAGCGGGGACAAGGCGCTGATGCTGGACAATGCGGAATGGCTCGCGCCGCTGAACTACATCGAGTTCCTTCGAGACATCGGGGTGCACTTCTCCGTCAACAGGATGCTTTCCTTCGAAACCTACAAGATGCGGCTGGAGACGGGCCTCTCATTCATCGAGTTCAACTACCAGCTCCTCCAGTCCTATGACTACCTGGTGCTTTTCAGAAGGTTCGGCTGCCGCCTGCAGATGGGGGGAGATGACCAGTGGGGCAACATCGTGGCGGGCATGGACCTCATCCGCCGCGCGGAGGGCGTCGAGGCTTTTGCGCTTACCTCGCCGCTCATAACGCGGTCAGACGGCAAGAAGATGGGGAAGTCTGAGGGCGGCGCCCTGTTTCTCGCTCCCCACCTGGTGAGCCCGTACGAGTTCTACCAGTTCTGGGTGAACGTGCCCGATGCGGATCTGAACCAGTTCTTCCTGCGGTTCACCTTCCTCCCCGTGGAGGAAGTGCGGACCCTTTGCTCCGCAAAGGATGCAAAGATCAACGATGCGAAGCGCAGGCTTGCCCTGGAGATAACCTCCCTGGTGCACGGGGAAGCCGCCGCGAAAGAAGCTGCGGAGGCATCCCGCGCCGCATTCCAGACTGACGACGGGGCGGATCTCTCCGGAGTTCCGTCGCTCTCCCTGCCGCGGGGAGAAATCGAGAAAGGGATTCCCGTGGTGGACCTTTTCGTTCGCGCCGGACTGTGCATCACCAAGAGCGACGCGCGCCGGCTCGTCTCCCAGGGCGGGGCGTACGTGAGCAGGAAGAACGTGACCGACATCAACGCCGTGGTGTCCGTTGACTCCGCGGAGGATGGCGTCATTCTCCTTCGAGCGGGCAAGAAGAGGTATTTCCGCGTCATCCTGGGCTGAAGATGGTGCACCTTGTCTACGGCTGAATACCTGTACGCGTGCCTGCTCCTCGTTCATGTCCTCACCGCCGCGGCCATCCTGGTCTTCAAGAAACCTTCCTTCCTTCTCCTGCGCGCGCCGGAGCTGCTTTTTGCCCTGGCGGGCATCCTTTTCCTCTTTTCGTACATCTACGCGACCAACGCGAACATGGACTACGTCCAGCGATTCATGGCGACCCATGGCAACCTTCGGCTGGCTCCTGACAGCTCGAAGGAGCGCCTCACCGCGTACCTGCGCTATCTGCCGCTCCTGGTCGTCGACGCGGCGGCAACCTGGTACTTCCGGTCCCGCGGGAGGCGTGGGGCCTTCACTGCCGCCGGCTCTCTCACTCTCGTGGAAACATGGGCCCTTCCGTGCTCCATCGCGTCAGGAGTTCTGTACGCGCTCGCGGCGCCATCATTCATCCGCACGGGTGGAATGCCGATCCTTGCGTGGGTGTGCCTGGTCCCTCTCCTGGTTGTCCTTGAGAACGTGAGCCTGCCCCAGGGCATCTTCTACGGGACACTGGCAGGCGTCATCCAGACCATGATATCCAACTTCTGGCTGGGAACCTTCAACCTGCTGACCTTGCAGTTCGTCACGGCGCTTCTCCTGCTCGAATACGTCCCCTTCATGGCAGCGTCACTCGTTGCCTTCCACAAGAGCAGGGGGGCCGGTTACCTGGTTTTCCCGGCCGCGTGGATTGTCTTCGACTGGCTGAGGTCCCAGGGGTTCCTCGGTTATCCGTGGGGCATGCTCGGCTCCACCCAGTATTCCGTCATACCGCTGATCCAGATTGCCGCCGTGACCGGCGTCTGGGGAGTCACGTTCGTCGTCACCCTGGCAAACAGCGTGCTGGCGTGGTACATCTCGGGCCGGGTGAAAGGCGTGAAACGGGGCTGGGCGCCGGCCACAGCGCTTGCGGCGGTCCTGGCCGCCAGCTTCACCTGGGGGGCCGTGCGGATCTGGACGCCCACGGGCGCCGGCAGCCGCGGTGGCGCCGCAGCCGGCGCTCCCGGAACCGTCCGCATCGCCCTTGTCCAGCAGGATACCGACCCTCGCAAGGACGACTACCGGGATGACTTCAAGATTCTTCAACGCCTGACCGGCGAAGCGCTGTCGAGCAACCCCGACCTCGTGGTCTGGTCTGAGACGGCTTTTGTGCCCAACATACGACGATGGAGCAAAGAGGACCCCGCGAAGTACGATCTTGCGGCCCTGGTCAGAGACTTCCTCGCCTATCAACGGGGCATCGGTCATTGGCTTCTCACGGGCAACGACGACTACGAGTTTGTCCTCCGCGGCGGCGTGCAGGAGCGGCTTGACTACAATGGCGCCGTGCTGTTCTCCCCCGCGGGGGAGCGGGTGGAGACGTATCACAAGATGCACCTCGTTCCCTTCACCGAGTACTTTCCCTTCAAGAAGCAGCTTCCCTGGCTGTACAACTTTCTCCTGAGCTTCGATGCGTACCTCTGGGAGCCGGGGCACCGACGAGTGGTTTTCCATCATCCCCTCTTCACTTTTTCGACTCCGATCTGTTTCGAGGATTCTTTCCCCAACGACGTGCGCCTTTTCGTCAAAGCGGGAGCCCAGGTCATTCTCAACCTGTCCAACGACTACTGGTCACAGACGGACACGGAAGCCATGCAGCATGCCGCCAACGCCGTCTTTCGCGCGGTGGAAAACGGCCGGCCCCTCGCGCGCGCCGCGGCTTCCGGTTTGACCTGCGTGGTTGACACCCGGGGCCGCATCACGGCGCGCAGCCCGCTGTACGAGCAGAGCTTCCTTGTCGCGGACATCCCGCTTCCCGCTCCGGGCTTCACCATCTACACGATGTTCGGGGACTGGTTCCCGCCCGCCATGGGGATCGGTCTGTTCATTGCAGCGGGGATCAGCGCTCGCAGGCGGTCCCGGTCGAACGGGTGATGAGATCCACGAGCCGCGCTTTTCTCTCCCTGTATTTGCGCCTCCGGGAGGCGTACGGCCCGCAGGGCTGGTGGCCGCTGCCCAGCATGGCGGGCGCGCGGGGCTTTGATTCCGGCGGCTACCACCGGGGCAGCTATCGCTGGCCGCGGTCCCCGGAAGGAAGATTCGAGATCATCCTGGGCGCCATCCTGACCCAGAACACGGCGTGGACGAACGTGGAGAAGGCGCTCGAGCGGCTTCGGCGGGCCGGGCTGGTCCTTCCCGACCAGTTCCTGCAGGTCCCGGCGCGCAGCCTCGCGCGTTTCATCCGTTCCTCTGGATACTTCAACCAGAAGGCGAAGAAGTTGAAAGCTGCCGCCCGGGTCTTCTCCCAGCCCGGCTTCCTGGAGCCGCGGTCCGCTCCTTCACGGGAGGATCTTCTTTCCCTGTGGGGAGTCGGGAGGGAGACCGCGGACTCGATTCTCCTCTACGCGTTCGGCCGACCCGTGTTCGTGGTGGACGCGTACACGCGGAGGATCTTCGGCCGGCTTGGGGTCTTCGATGGGACTGAGAGCTACGACCAGGTCCAGCAAAAGTTTCACGACCTGCTTCCGGCTCGTCCGCGGATCTACAACGAGATGCACGCGCTTATCGTGGAGCATGCAAAACAGCACTGCCGCGCCACGCCGGTGTGCAGCGGCTGTCCGGTCTCCCTGTCCTGCCGCTATTTCAGCGCTTCTTCTTGAACCGGCGCGCTTTTTGCGCGACAATTCCGGCCATGGCTCCCGAGAATCAAAGACGCATCGTGGTATGCGGTCACATCTGCCTTGACATCATTCCTGCGTTCCCTCCCGGCGGAGGGCAGGATTACTTCCGCCCCGGCAGGCTCTCGGTGGTCGAGGCGGCTGTGACTGCCACGGGAGGCACGGTTTCCAACGTCGGACTGAGCCTCCACAAGCTGGGGCTCCCCGTGCGCCTGGTGGCAAAGGTCGGCAATGATCCCTTCGGGGACATCGTTGTCCGGAAAATGACCCGAACGGCCGCGGACCTGGCCCGGAATATCACCCCTGTGGATGGAGAGATCACATCGTATACCGTGGTGCTGAATCCTCCCGGCGTCGACCGGATCCTCTTCCACTGCCCCGGCGCGAATGACACGTTCACCGACGCGGACGTCCCTGACTCGGTGCTCACCGACGCGTCGCTCTTTCATTTCGGATATCCGCCGCTCATGAAAGGCATCTGGTCCGACGGAGGAAAGCGCCTGCTTCGCCTTCTGCTGCGGGCAAGGATGGGCGGAGCAATCACATCCCTGGACATGAGCCTCCCTGACCCGCAGAGCCCGTCCGGCAGGATCGACTGGGAATCATTTCTTGCCCAGGTGCTTCCGGGAGTCGACCTCTTTGTCCCCAGCATCGAGGAGTTCCTGTACATGGCTGATCGGCCCTCGTTCGACAGGCTTGCCTCCCGCGGAGGAGGGGAGGCCATTCTCCGGCAGATCAGCCTGCGGGAGACCCGCCTCCTTTCAGAGAAGGCCATTTCGGCCGGGGCATCGGCAATCCTCGTGAAGATGGGGGACCGCGGCGCATACCTGAGGACAAGCAGAAAGGGCATCAGAGGCCTGGCGGGATGGTCCGACCGCGAGCTCTCCACGGCGGTTTTCAAAGTGCCGGAAGTCGGAGGAACGACCGGCTCGGGAGATGCGACAATTGCGGGGTTTCTTGCCTCGGTCTCGAAGGGTCTCGGGCCGGAGGAAGCCCTCACCATGGCTGTGGCAGTGGGGGCCTGCTGCGTGGAAGCGCCGGACGCCACCTCCGGCATCCGGCCCTGGAGCGAGACGGAGAAGCGGGTGAAGGAGGGTTGGCCACGCACTGAAGCCCCGGGCGGCCGAGCCGGGTTGGAAGCTGCTTGACTCCGGCATCTGGGCGGGACCAGCGGACAGCGGACGCTGAAGCGGGGCTCAGGTTCCGGAATCGAACACGGTTTTTCCCACCTCGTATCGGCTGACGTCCACGTTCTTTCGGTAGGTCGCAACATCCGCGAGCTCGCGCTCCAGCTCGGGAAACCTGTAGGCGAAAGAGCTCGACCCCTCCTGGACAACCGGCTCGGCCTTGAGCTGCGCCGCAAGGCGCTCCAGGATGCGTCGGGCGGTGGCCGCAAAGCTCCTGGGGTCGAGGTCAGACCCCTGCGGTCGGATGCTGCGGGCGTCCACCAGGGAAGGTGAGGAAAGCACCTGGCCCAGGATCTCCCCACGGAGGGCTTCCCTCCGGATGGCCTCATTCTGCCGGGAAAGCCTGATCCTGCGAAAAAGGGGAACAAAGAAGAACACAATGGAAAAGAGCACAGGCACAATGCCGAGGCCAATGGTGAGAAACCCCATCGGGTCGATGCCGGCGTTCAGCAGCAGGTTCCCGGCGAAGGAATAGAGAAATGGCCCGGTCTTTGCCAGGGCCGCCGTGCCCTGGGTGAGGCTGATGCCAAGGAAGTATGCGCCGAAGAGCAGGTTGAACGAATTGAAGAAGATGATCCATCCGTTCGTTCTGCTCTTGTTCGCGGAAAACGGCACCGGGCGCCGCGCAGGCTCCGTCTGAAGCCGGACTGAGCCGCCGGCCTGGGCACTGCGGGACGTTCGCATCAGCTCCGGGAAAGAGTAGATCAACGTGCCATTGTCGGTGACCCCGGGCTCGCCCTCGAACTCGAGGAGGAGCCTGTTCATCAGCGCGTTGGCATCATCGCTCTCCCTGCCCGTCATCGCCATGAGCTCCTCCAGCGTAACACGCCCTTGTTGCCCTGGATGTAGGAGATGATGTGTTTCCGCTCCCGTTCCTCCCAGCCCTTGTTGGGATCACCGTCACCGAAGACGAAGCCGAAGACCGATTTGTAGAACGCGCGGCCTTCCCGCGGCCTGCGTCTGGCATTGTCGGCGCCAAGGATGGACGACCAGAACCACATGCGCAGGATGAGGTCCAGGAGCTGCATGGCGAGGTACATGCCGCCGAATCCGCCGCCGCCTCCGCGGGACCGGTCGTCACGCCCGCCCCTGCCCGCCGCGCTTGCGGCCACCGAGGCGACGATGGCAAGGACGCCAAGGGCCACGAACGCGACGAAGTAGCCGACGAGCATTGCCACGATCCAGATCTTGAAGAGGAAGGAGAGGACGCGTGGCCGCCCCGCGGGTGAAGCTTTTCCAGAACCGCCGCAACGGAAGGCCCGAAGCCGCGGACCGTGCTTCGCATCCCCGAGGGAAAGTAGTACAGCAGCTCGCCGGATTCCGTGACTTTCAATCGTCCCGCGTACTCATCCAGGGCCACCTTTGCGGCCTGCTCGACCTGGTATTTCGGAAGGCCCGTGCCGGAGATCATGTCCGCCACGGTGGATTCGCCCCGCCGGGTCTTCAGGAAAGAGACAAGCCTGTCCTCCACTTTCGCCATGGGGAAGTCATACACCTTGGGGACCGTCGCCACGTTTCGCCCTCCTGACTCGAATACTCACTCGTCATATCAACGATATAACAACGGGGCGCAAATGACAAAGGAGGTCCGCGCGCTGACAGGTCCGCGCGGAGCCACTTGACAGATGGCCGCGCTTCCGATAGCTTCACAACTTGTTACGACCCGCAATATTTGCAATCGCGTGGAGGTGCGTTACTTGGCCAGGAATCTCTCGGCAGAAAAGAACGACAGGCAGGGCGAAAAGCGACGCCTGCGGAACAAGATGATCAAGAGCAGGGCGAAGACCCTCGTGAAGGACTTCGTCGAGCTCGTCGACGAAAAGAAGAAGGACGAGGCGCAGAAGAAGCTCGACCGAGCTGTCTTCCTTCCTCGACAAGGCGGTCTCGAAGGGGTCTATCATCGCAACACCGCCGCCCGCAAGAAGTCGCGGATGCATCACCTGCTCGGCGGGCTGAAAGCCTAGCGGGCAGCAAGCCGTGGCCAGGGAAAAGCTTTCCAAGGCCGAAATCGTCGAGAACATCTATCCTCTGGTCAAGGCCAGCAAGAAGAACATCCACAGGATCATCGACCTGTTCTTCGACCAGATCAAAGTCCGGCCTTCTGGCTGACAGGGTCATCGAGCTGCGGGGGCTGGGGACGTTCGAGATTCGCACCCGCAAGGGACGCAAGGCCAGGAACCCGAAAACGGGAGACTCGGTCGTCATCCGAGACCACGGCGTGGCGCATTTTCGACCCGGGCAGGGAGCTGAAGCAGAAGGTCTGGGATCTGAGGAGCTGAGCGTGGTCCCAGGCGCCCGGGGAAAAGCCTCTGTCAAGGTCCTCACGGACCTCGGTCTTCTTGTCCTTTCCTCCCTCCTGTTCGCCCTTTCCTTTCCGAGCTTTCTCTCGAATGCGGGATGGTTCCCCCTGGGTTTCATCTGCCTCGTCCCTCTGTTCGTCGTGGTCCACCGGTCAGGCTGGGTGGCGGCGCCGCTGTACGGCGTGTTTTTTGGATACGTCTCCTACGTCCTCTTCAACTACTGGCTGGGAAGTTTCCACCCCCTGACCCTGGTCGTTGTCCCGCCCATCTACGCGGCGTATTTTCTCGTAGTCCTGCCGGCCCTCAAGCTTGCTGACACCCTCTTCCCTTCGTACGGTTTTCTCCTCCAGTCGGCTCTCTGGGTCTGCTACGAGTACTTTCTGAAGTCAAACGGCTACCTTGCCTACTCGTACGGGAACATCGGCTACACGCAGTATCCCTTCATCCCTTTCATCCAGATTGCCGACGCCGTGGGCGTCTGGGGCGTCTCGTTCATGGTCGTGTATCCCTCCGCCCTGATCGGCAACGCGCTCTCGCGCGGAGTGCGGTGCTTCAGGGACGGCTGGAAACGATGGATCGGACCAGCGGCAATCTACGCGGTCGTTTTCGCCGCCGTGGTCGTCTATGGCCTGTTCACGCAGGTGGACGTGTCGAAATCTCGTCCGTGGAAGGTTGCCCTTGTCCAGCAGAACGTGGATCCGTGGAGGGGAGGATACAGCGCCTACCGCCAGTCCCTGGACGTGCTTCTGAGGCAGAGTCGGAAGGCCATCACGGAGAACCCCGACATCGTGATCTGGTCCGAGACCTCCTTCGTGCCGGCCATCGACTGGCATACCCGCTACCGGCCAGACACCCAGACCTATGGGCTTGTCCAGGAGCTGCGGGCATTCCTCGACACGCAGTCAGTACCCTACGTCGTTGGAAACGACGACGGAGAGCTCAGGCGCGTGGCGGAAAACAAGGAAGACCGCGTGGACTTCAACGCGGCAATCCTCTTCGACAAGGGCCGGATCGTGGACACGTATCGCAAGCTTCACCTCGTGCCGTTCACGGAGGCGTTCCCTTTCAAGAATCAGCTCCCCGGGATCTACCAGTGGCTCGTCAACGCGGACACGCATTTCTGGGAGAAAGGGAGCGTGTACACAGTCTTCGACGCGGCCGGGGTGCGCTTTTCCACCCCGATCTGCTTCGAGGATACCTTCGGGTACCTCTGCCGGGGGTTCGTCAGGCAGGGTGCCCAGGTGCTCGTCAATATGACCAACGATGCGTGGTCACACTCGGTGCCCTGCGCCATGCAGCACATGACCATGGCCGTGTTTCGCGCAGTGGAGAACCGACGCTCCGTGGTGAGATCCACCAACGGGGGGATGACGACCATCATCGATCCCAACGGCCGCATCCTGCGCACGCTGGCGCCGTTCACGGAGGGATACCTCTCCGGCACCGTGCCCGTCTTTGCGGATGCCACGACTCTCTACACGCGCTGGGGGGACTGGTTTCCCTGGCTCCTGCTTGCCCTGAGCGTTGCCGGCCTGGCCGTCGGCGGTGTTCGCCGCGTCGCGCGAAGCCCGCGGGGACGCGGTCAGACACCCAACCGTTGACAGCCTCGTTTTTGTAGAGCACAATAAGAGGCAAGAGGGACGCATGAAGCTGAGGGGCAGGATCCTCATCGTTGATGACGAACCGATCAACCTCGAGTTTTTCGACGTCATGCTGAGCAAGCTCGGGTTCCAGATCGAGAAGGCCGTTGACGGGGAGGAGGCGCTGGAGAAAGTCCAGGCCTGCAATCCGGATCTCATCATCCTGGACAACGTCATGCCAAAGCTCTCCGGGTGGGAAGTGACGCGGATGCTCAAGCACGACCAGGAGTATCGCCGTTACCGGAACACCCCTATCATCATGTTCTCCGCCATGAACGAGGTCAAGGACCGGATCGAAGGCTTCGAGCAGGGCGTGGATGACTACATCACGAAACCGTTCAATTTCTCCGAGGTCCTCGCTCGGATCCGTGCCGTGCTCAGAAGCCGTGAGCTCTCCCGGCAGCTGCTTCGCAGGGAGAAGCGGATTGCGGTGGTCGAATCCCTGAACAACTCCCTCATGTTTTTCACGCAGCACATCAAGAAGCCCATTGCAGAGCTCCTTGCGCTGGCGGAAAAACTGGATGGAGGAGACGCGGCGGAGGTCCAGAAGCTCCTGGGGATGCTGCGCAAGGAAGGCCGGGAGATCCTGGCAAGCCTGAGCGGACTGGAAGAGGAAGTGGCGGACCTCCAGGGCAAGGGTGAAAAGCTCAAGCAGGGAGACCTTTCCCTGGACGACCTGGAGAGGAAGCTTCGCAAGAACCTGCGCGTGCGGTCCCAGGAACGCGCGAAATCAGGGGATGGGAACGAGCAGTGATCACGGAAGAGAAGAAGCAGGCCGTCGCAATATTCGCTGAAGGCAGGAAGCTGTACAAGCTCATGAAGTTTGGCGAAGCGCGTGACGCGTTTGCGCGTGCCTTGCAGGCTTGCCCGGACGACGGGCCGTCCAAGGTGTATTTCGACCGCTGCAAATATTACATCGACAATCCACCGCCTGAGGAGTGGGACGGCGTGTGGGTCATGAAGACGAAGTGACGAGCCATGGCGAAGAATGAGGATCATAAGGGGCCGGAGCGCATCAGTACCACGCTCGGGCGTGAAACAGAGTTCAACGGCGTCATGCGCTTCCACGACTCCCTGAAGATCGACGGCACGTTCTCGGGAGAGATCGTTTCATCCGGGTTCCTGTACATCGAGCAGGGGGCCTCCGTGACCGCGAACATCCGCGTCGGCTCGGTGGTCGTGGGTGGAACTGTCCACGGCAACATCGAGGCCACGGAAAAGCTGGAAATGCTTTCCAGCGGCAAGGTGTACGGCAATATCCGCACAGCCAAGCTGAAGATAGCGGACGGGGTCGTGTTCGAAGGCAAGTGCGAAATGATCAAGAACCCGCAAGCCATCAACATCTTCTCCGGCCCGGTCGAGCAGCTGAAAAAATCCGCCCAGAGTGTGTGAGGGTAAGGCCGCAATCATCCTTTCTGTCGGCACGGAGCTGACGGAAGGAATCATCCAGGACAGCCATATCCGCTACCTGTCCAGCGAGCTGACATCGCTTGGCTTCTCGGTGTGCCGGGGAATCCAGATCCCGGACAATGCGCCGCAGTTCCACGATGAGCTTGGCAGGGCAACGGGAGAGGCCTCCCTTGTCATCATAACGGGCGGCCTTGGCCCCACCTCGGATGACCTGACGCGGGAAACCGTCGCGGAAGCCGCGGGCGTCCCCCTGGAGTTTCACCAGGAGGTCTGGGACGACCTGGTGGAAAGGTTCAAGGGCCGCAGGATCTCCGACAGCAACCGGAAGCAGGCAACGGCCCCGCGGGGTTTCGCGCTTGTGCCCAACCAGAACGGGACAGCGCCGGGGTTCCATGGCGAGGTTGGCGGAGCGCTCGTGATAGCCCTTCCCGGCCCCCCTCCGAGCTTCGGCCCATGTTCTCCCAGACCGTCGCGCCTTTGCTCAGCAGGCGCTTCGGAAGCGCTTCAGCCAGGGACATACTCTGGGGCACGGCGCTGATGGTGCCGGAGTCCAACCTGGAAGAGGCCCTGAAGGCCGCGCGGCACGGGGACCTGCGATGGGGGACGCGGGTAGACGAGGACCGCATCGTCTTCAGCCTTCGCGGAGGGAACGCGGAAGATCGGGAGGCATGCCTGGCGTCTCTTGCTTCGTCCCTCGGTCCTGCCAGGATTCGCGCGGGGGAGACCAGACCGGCGCAGCTCCTGAGTGACGCGCTCCTGAGCCGCGGCGTGACCCTCGTGACGGCTGAGTCCTGCACGGGCGGCCTGATCAGCAAGTACATGACGGATCTGCCGGGGAGCTCCCGGGTCTACTGGGGCGGCTACGTGAGCTACTCGAATGAGGCAAAGACCGGCATGCTTGCGGTGAGCGGTCAGCTCCTTTCGACGGCGGGGGCCGTGTCGGAGGACGCCGTGAAGGGCATGGCGCTTGGCGCCCTGTCACGGTCCACGGCCGGGATCAGCGTTGCCGTCTCGGGAATTGCGGGTCCGGATGGCGGGTCGGCGGACAAGCCCGTGGGGACAGTGTGGATCGCTGCCGCGCTGCGCGGCGGGACTCCCGCTGCCCGGCTGTTCACCTTTTCCGGCTCGCGTGACATGATTCGACGCAGAAGCGCGGTGGCTGCAATGCTTTTTGCGGAGTCGCACCTGCTTGGCCGTGACTTCCTTGACAGTCGGACCAAGTGGTAATATATTAAGCGGTAAAGAGTCTTCGGTAGCCAGCCAAGGCCTGCATGCAACCTAATCTGTAAATCGCGTTTACATTTGACACGACGGGCCAGGAATTAACGGAGCACCACATGGGAACGAACGACCACGACAATGAGACGCAACCGCAGCCGGTGGACCCATCTCGCGAGGTGTCGCTGACAAACGACTCCCTCATGAACGGGGAGGCGGATGACCAGGGGCAGAACCGGCCCGGCCAGAATCGCGTCGACCAGCCCTCGGGAGGACACAGGCCCAAGCGGCGCGTGGCTCGAAGGAAGATCCGGGTGGAGCTCATCAAGGAACCGGACCACGGGGAAGAGGTGACGATGGGGGATGAGGCGGGCATGGATGGGGGACAGGGCACCCCAGCGCTCCCCAGTGAGGCCCTGCCGTCCCAGACCGTCGGCCTTCCGGCAACCGGAAGCGCGTACGCAGCCGCCTCGGCACCGGCCACGGCCGGCGGCACTCCCGGAGGGGCGGGTCCTGACACGGCCTCCAAGGCTCTCACGCAGAGCGACAACAGGCTCCACATCAACGACCTGAGCCAGATGAGCATGCCGGACCTGCGCGGGCTGGCGTCCAGGATGGGCGTCAATCACGAGGCGCTCATTTCCATGAAGAAGCAGGAGATCATCTTCCAGATCCTGAAGGCGCACACGGAGAAAGGCGGCGCCATCTACGCGTTCGGCGCGCTGGAAATCCTGCCGGACGGCTACGGCTTTCTGCGGTCTCCGAATTACAGCTACCTTCCCGGCCCCGACGACATCTACATCTCCCCGTCTCAGATCCGCCTCTTCAACCTGAAGACGGGTGACACCGTTGCCGGACAGATCCGGTCCCCCAAGGAAGGGGAGCGGTTCTTCGCCATGCTGCGGGTCGAGACGGTCAACTTCGACCCGCCGCTGGTGGCGCAGACGAGGATCCCGTTCGACAACCTGACGCCGCTGTATCCGGATGAGAAGCTCAACCTGGAGACCGTCACGGAAGAGATCTCCACAAGGATCATCAACCTGTTCTGCCCCATCGGAAAGGGGCAGCGCGGCCTCATCGTCTCCCCGCCGAGGACGGGAAAGACCATCCTGATGCAGAAGATCGCAAACGCCATCACGGCCAACCACCCCGAGGCCTTCGTGATCGTGCTGCTGATCGACGAGCGGCCAGAAGAGGTCACCGACATGCAGAGGAGCGTCAAGGGAGAGGTTGTCTCCTCCACCTTCGACGAGCAGTCCACGCGGCATGTCCAGGTGGCGGAGATGGTCATCGAGAAGGCCAAGAGGCTCGTCGAGCACAAGCGCGACGTGGTGATCCTCCTGGACTCCATCACGCGCCTTGCTCGCGCGTACAACCAGACCGTTCCCACCTCGGGGAAGATCCTTTCCGGCGGTGTGGACTCCAACGCGCTGCACAAGCCCAAGAGGTTTTTCGGCGCGGCGCGCAACATCGAGGAAGGGGGGAGCCTTACGATTGTTGCCACGGCCCTGGTGGAAACGGGAAGCCGCATGGACGAGGTCATCTTCGAGGAGTTCAAGGGCACGGGCAACATGGAAGTCATCCTGGACCGCAAGCTCTCGGACCGCAGGCTCTTCCCGGCCATCAACATCAAGAAGTCCGGCACCCGAAAGGAAGAGCTGCTGCTGACAGAGGAGCAACTGCAGAAGATGTGGGTGCTCCGCCGCGTCATCAACCCGATGGAAGACGCTGAGATAATAGAGCTGCTGATTGACAGGATGAAGAAAAGCAAGAATAATGAGGCTTTCCTGAAGTCGATGAATACGTCATCGGTAACGGACGCGTAGGACGTGCGCCGAGCCTCCCACGGCATACCGTGGGACGGACCGGCGGAGGGTCTCGTGGACAAAGAACGGCCGCTCTGCAATCCGGTGTGCGTATGGTTTACACGGAGGACAAGACAATGAAGACTGACATACATCCCCGGTATGAAGTGACCACCATAACCTGTGCGTGCGGAAACGTCATCCAGACCAAGTCCACCGCCAAGGATATCAAGGTGGAAATCTGCTCGAAGTGCCATCCCTTCTACACGGGCAAGCAGCACCTCGTGGACACCGCTGGACGCGTGGAGCGCTTCAAGAAGCGCTACAACATCAAGGACTAGCAGTCCTGAAGGCCGCAGGACGCGGCAAGCTCAACAATCTTCTGCCAGTGCGACCCGCGCCAGAAAACCCGCCCGCAGACCGGGCACGTGGAAAACTCCGCGTAGTCCCGGCCAACCGCGGGTGGGACGCGGGCAAGCACGTCCTCTCGGGGCACGCGCTGGAGGCTCACGTTGCACTCGACGCATCTGCTTCCCAGCCGCACCTGCGCCGTCAGGTCGAACCTCCGCACCACCTCGCCCAGTTGATCGTGCGGGACGAGAGACCGGACCAGGTAGCCGTGCGTCACGCTTCGCCGCTTCAAGAGCCCCCTGTCCCGGGTCAAGACGATCCGCTTTTCAAGCCGGGCCAGCCGGACCAGCTCCTGATCTTGAAGAAAGTTACGGTACAGTGAATCGAAACCGAACATCCTGAGGAGTCGGGCAAGCCGCCCCAGATGGACGTCCAGGGCGAACCGGACTTCTCTCAGCGGCACCGGTCTGACCCGGCTGATCGAGCTGATGTCCCAGGACTCGAACCTGGGATAAACGCTGATCCGGTCTCCTTCCGCCGGGCGATATGCGAAATCCACTGATTCCCCATTTGCCAGGACAAGGTCTACCTCCGTATGCGGGATTCCCAGGTCTTCGATCAGGGCTTTGACGGTGCACCCCTCGGGTACGTGGACGGAAAACGCCAGTTTTCTTTTCTCAACCGGCAGGAAGGCGTTCAGCTCCTCGTAGAAGCGGATTGTCGCGGACGGCATACGCTGTCTTTTCGGTATTGACCCTGCGTGAAAATTTACTGCGCCGGGAGCCACCGTCAAGGGAATCACCGGCTCGCCATTGGCGACACGGCCGTGCTTCGATAGTATGGGGGCAGGGACCAGCAGAAGAACAAATGGAGCAGCGGAACGGAACGGGAGCCCTCGAGCTGGAGGGAGTGTCACTGGAAATTGACGGCAGGTCCATCCTGAATGACGTGTCGTGGAACGCCCAGCGCGGAGAGAAGTGGATCATCCTGGGGCGAAACGGAAGCGGCAAGACGTCTCTCATGAGGCTGCTCTCCGGATTCGGTTTTCCGTCTCGAGGACGCATGCTCGTTCTCGGGGAGCTCCTGGGCCGGACGGATCTCCATCTCCTGAGAAGGCGGGTCGGCTGGATCCATGGAGATCTTGCCGCTGACATCCCGTCCTTCATGACGGCCCTGGAGGTCGTCCTGTCGGGCGTGGAGGGCAGCCTCGTTGTCTATGAGAAGCTTCCGGGAAGCGAGGAGGCGCTGGCCCGGGAGATGCTGGAGACGCTGGGCATGACGGACTTCGCGGATCGCGGCTTTTCCCACCTCTCCACGGGGGAAAGGCAGCGGGTCCTGATTGCCCGGGCGCTCGCCGCGGGGCCGGAGCTTCTCCTGCTCGATGAACCGTGCCAGGGACTTGATCCGCGCGCGCGGGAGGAGTTCCTGGAGTCTCTTTCCGCGCTGCTTGCCTCCCGTCCCGATCTCAGCGTCGTTTCCGTGACGCACCACGTCGACGAGATCATCGAGGGGTTTACCAACGTGCTCGTCCTGGAGGAAGGACGCGTGCTGGCCCATGGCCCGCGGGATTCGGTGCTCACGCCGGTCATGGTCAGACGCCTGTTCGGTGACAGGTGCCGGCTGCATTCACGCGGCGGCAGGTATTTTCTCAGCTTCGGCAAGGAGTAGCCGCGTGGACAGGAAGCCGGTCGTTTCGAAGATCACCCGGGGGCAGGATGCCTATTACACCGTCAGCTGGTCCCGCCTGCGTAAGAGCGACAAGTACGAGATCGTGAAATCCGTCCCCTCCGAGGCCGGCATCTACGAGCTGTATTACATGGATGAGAAGGGCAAGCTCTGCCTCTTTCACGTCGGCAAATCGTGGTACGGGGGCCTGCGCAACGAGATCAGGCTTCGCACGGATGCGGAGCTCGAAAAGGATCCCGCGCACCGCGTCATCCTGGAGGAGCACGACTGCTGGTATCGCTGGTCCTTGGTGAGCGCAAGCGACGACATGGCGGACATCATCTTCTTCTTCGCGGGCACCTACCGGCTCGACGCGAAGGTGCATCACTCGGGTCGGTACAGGAACATCTTCCTCAACGAGGTGAGCGCGGACAAGATCGTGACGATTTGAGGCCCCCGCTGAAGGGGCATCTCTCAGATGGTTGCCAGCTTCTCCACCATGAAGCGTATGCGCTTTGCCAGGGACACCATGAGGCGCCGCGACCACTGCGGGCTTGCCGCATAGATATCCGCGAAGTTCTCCTTGGAGAACTCCAGGGTCTGGACGTCCCCCTTGGCGATGACGGTCGCGGACCGAACGGACTTGTCGAAGAAGCTCATCTCCCCGATCAGCTCTCCCTTGCCGAGTGTCGCCATCACGCGGTATTTCTCACCGACTTTCCGCGTCACATAGACTTCCCCCTCGGTGATCCAGTAGATCTTCTGCTGGATCTCCCCCTCTTTGATCAGGAGCTGCTTGTCGTGGAACTTCTTGCCGAACTTCTCGATCACCTTGGCGTCGAGGGCTTCCTCCGCCTGGAAGGCGATCTTCATGATCTCTTCGTAGGATTCCATCAGTGCCTGCCTTCCTCCCGTTTGCCCAGACGCTCGCCGAACTCCGCGTTCATGATCCGCAGCTCCCTCGTCAGGCCGGTGATGGCCGCCAGCCCGAGCTCCCAGGAAACCCCCGCGGCGGTGTAGAAGCCTTCGAGATCCCACCTGTACAGGATGATTCTCTCGGCGGCCAGGACGGACCCGATCCGCTCGCATTCGGCCAGCGGCTCCACGAGTCCGAACAGATTGTCCGGCGTGATCCACAGGGGAAACGAAGAGGCCGCAAGTCGGTACTCCAGCTTGGCGAGGCCGGCGATCACGTAATAGATCGGTTTGTCACCGACCGGATCACCGACGCTGAAGATCTGCTCACGCGCCGAAAAACTTACCTCTTCGCCGTACTGTAGAAAATGAGGATGATCTTCCATTCTGTTAGAATTTTCGACATTTTCGAAGCTTTTTATTGAATTCTTTTATCTTTTTGTCTATACTCTCGCCATTCCGGAAACCCTTTCAACAGCGGGAGTTATGCATGGATCAAGTGAAGCAAAGCCACGCCGAGGAGTACGGCAAGGCCCCCGAGATCATAGCCTGCGCTCCCGGCCGGGTGAACCTGATCGGTGAGCACACCGACTACAATGACGGCTTTGTTTTCCCCATGGCAATAGATTTCGTCGTGCGTGTGGCAGTTACGCGCAGGAAAGACACCCACCTGCGGTTCTATTCCGTGGACTACAAGGACAGGAAACGGGCCACTCTCCCCACGCTCCGTTATCGAAAAGAAGACCGCTGGGCCAATTATCCCAAGGGAATCATAGCGGAGTTCCTCGCGCGGGGCCAGGAGCTTGGCGGCATGGACATAACGATCCAGGGAGACATTCCCCAAGGCGCCGGGTTGTCCTCTTCAGCCGCCCTGGAGGTCGCAACCGCGCTCGCCATCCAGGAGCTTTACGGTATAGAGATCGGCCGCGAAGACCTGGCAAAGCTCGCCCAGCACGCGGAGAACGAGTTTGTCGGCGTGAAATGCGGCATCATGGATCAATTCATTTCCCGGCTGGCGAAAGAGGGGCACGCGATGCTCCTGGACGCCCGTTTCCTCACGTATCACTTTGTGCCCCTCACCCTGAAGACCGTGAAGATACTCATCACCAACTCAAAAGTCCCGCACGGCCTTGTAGATTCGGAATACAACAAGCGGCGGGAAGAATGCAGGAAGTGCGTCGAGATCCTGTCAGTCAAGAAGCCCGGCACGGCGCTGCGGGACTACACCTCGAACGATGTCCGTGACAGCATGGGAATGATCCCGGAGGGCACGCGAAAGAAGTGCCTCCATGTCGTGGAGGAGAACCAGCGGGTGCTGGAAGCGGAAGAAGCGCTGAAGAAAAGAGACCTGGTGACCTTTGGCAAGCTGATGAACCGCTCCCACGAGAGCCTGCGGGACCTGTACGAGGTGTCCTGCCCGGAGCTCGACTGGCTGGTCAAGAGGGCGTGGGAGACCGAGGGAGTCTACGGCTCGCGTCTCACCGGCGCAGGCTTTGGAGGATGCACGGTGACGCTGATCGAGGAGGAGGCCATCCCCCTGTATCGGGAGCATATCGTCCAGTACGAGCGCATATTCGGGTTTCGCCCGGAGATCTACATCTGCAAGCCGTCTCCTGGCGCGCATATCCTGGAAAACCATTCCTAGCATGAGGATCCTCGTTACAAACGACGATGGGATACAGGCCGATGGGATCCGTCAGCTCGAGAAGACTCTTCGGGAGGACCACGAAGTGTGGCTGGTGGCCCCGGAGGGAGAAAAGAGCGGCGCATCCCACTCCATTACGTTGCGGGATTCAATCCGGGCGCGCTGCCTCGGGGAGCACAGATACGCCTGCCGAGGGACCACCGCGGATTGTGTGATCGTGTCGCTGCTCGGGCTCATCCCCCCGAAAGTGGACATGGTCATCTCGGGGATCAATCACGGACCCAACCTCGGGACGGACATCCTTTTTTCCAGCACGGCGGCCGGTGCCCGCCAGGGGGCGCTCATGGGGGTGCCGTCCGTCGCGGTCTCCCTGGGCGCGTATGCGCCGCCTTTCGATTTTTCGAAGGCCGCTGATTTCGTCTCACGCAACCTGGAGATCTTTCGAGAGCTGTGGACGGATGACCATTTCCTCAACGTCAATTTTCCGCCCGCTGTCGCGGAACCCCCTGATTCCGTCATCACTTTCCCGTCGCGAAGAATCTACAAGGACCGCCTGAATACCTACCGCGCGCCGAACGGGGACACTTTCTGCTTTGTCCACGGGGCCGTGCCGGAGGCCCACTACGAGGCTGGATCTGACTGCCAGGTGCTGTCCGAAGGGAAGATATCAATCTCTCCCATCCACGCGCACCCGCGCAACTGGGTTTCCATCGAGGAAAGGTACCGCAGGGTGAGGTTCAAATGAACGAGAAGTTCGAACGGGCGGTCAAGCTCTACCATGCCCACAGGTACGAGCAGGCCCTCGCCGCGCTGAAGGAAGTGGAGACCGAGACGGGGGAATCTCCGGAGCTGGATTACTACACGGGTCTGACCCTCACGCAGCTGGGCAGGTACGAGGACGCGCTGCTTGCCCTGGAGAAGGTGGTGAGCTCGCACTTCAGCTTCCTGCACATCATGCAGGCGCGGATGGTGCTCGGGTACATCTACTCGGTGACGGGGCGCTACCGGCTGGCGGAGTTCGAGTTTACGAAGGTGAGCGAGCTGGGGCTGCAGTCCTCCCAGGCCCTGGCCGCCCTGGGCTTTGTGTACTACGCCCAGAAAAAAGTCAAAGAAAGCATTGAAGCCTTGAAAAAGGCCCTCGAGCTGGAGCCCCGGAATCCCAACGCGCTGAACTCCCTGGGCTTCATCTACGCGGAAGAGAAGATCGACCCGCAGAAGGCGGTTGCCCTCTGCAGGCAGGCGGTGGAGGTTGCGCCGCGGAACGCCGCCTATCTCGACTCCCTGGGCTGGGCTCTCTACCGCGTCGGAGGATACGACGAGGCACGCGTGCTCTTTCGCCGGGCCCTCGACCTGGCGCCGGGAAACCATGACATCGCGGCGCACATGCGCGCCGTGATGGAGGCCCTCAAGGACGTGACAAAGCCCTAGAGGGGTGAAATTCTTCATTCATTAAATTGGGAGAATCCGTCGAAACTCAGAACAGGAGTGAGCCTATGAAGGTTGATAGCGTAGCTCTTCCTGCAGTGTCGAACGCTCAGATGAACGATCTTCCGATCATGAACGCGGAGGAGATCAAGAACATTCTGTATCTCGGCATCAAGGGAGAGATCAATGTCGAACCGGGCAACAAGCACGCCGTAGATACGTACGCCTGATTCTTCTATACTGGGATCGTGAAACGCCGATCACTGACAGCGTTCGTGCTTTGCCTGCTGCCCATCGCCCTTTCCGCGCAGACGCTTGACTTCAACGCGGTACGCTCCGCCGAACAGCTTCGACGCGGCGTGCAGGCCTTTCACCGCGGCTTCTACGGGGATGCCCTGGTCTCCCTCGAAAAAGCAATCAGCTACAAGACGTCCAACATCCTTGCCCAGGAGTGGCTGGGCCGCACCCTGTGGAAATCCGGCTATGAGCAGGAGGCCGTCAAGACATGGAGCCAGCTCGTTGCCTCAGGTTCCGGGGACGAGCTTCTCCGCGACTGGATCTCCGTCGTCGGGCTGCGCCGCGGGCTGGGCAGGGAGATCGACAACACGGCGAAGTGGGTCGTATCCGCGGAGCTGGACGGCTCTCTCAAGGGCGGCTACTCCTTCACGCGACCAACCAGCGTGCGTGCACGCGCGGACGGGACTTTCTGGGTCGTCGCATTCGGGTCGAACGAGGTCCTTCGGTTCGACGGAGACTTCAAGCTGCTCGCCGTGGTCCGTGGCGGTCTTGCGGGGTTTGACCATCCCTATGATGTTCAAGAAGCCGAGGACGGCACACTCTATGTTTCGGAATATGGGGCCAACCGTGTGGCCAAGTGCACCCCGGCCGGTGATACGATAACGACTTTCGGCGGGACCGGGCGCGGGGATGGGAAGCTGGTCGGGCCCCAGTACCTCGCCCTGGACGGCAAGGGATATCTGTGGGTGACGGATTGGGGCAATTCCCGGGTGGTTCGGTATGACCTTGACGGCAAGTTCGTCCAGTCCATTCCGGGGATCAACGGCCCCACGGGAATTGCGGTCCATGAGGACCGCCTGTACGTTTCGGAGAAAGCGTCCAAACGCATCCTCATCTACGACCTGAGCGGCAATTTCATCGGCTCCCTCGGGGACGGCACCCTCACCGGACCGGAGGGCATCTCCTTCACTCCCGATGGACTGCTGCTGGTTGCGGATGCCAACGGCGTCCGGGAATGCGATGTGGAGAACGAGACCTGGACGAACCTGGGGGATTTGAGCGCACACACGAAGCGCCTTGTCCAGCAGGCCGCGACCGCGAACGGCCAGATCCTCGGCGTGGATTTCGACCTGAGCCGGATCGTCCTGCTCACCGATACGACGTCGCTGTACGCGGGTCTGTTCGTGCACGTGGACCGCATCAACTCGGCAAAGTTCCCCGAAGTGTACGCGGACGTCTCGGTGGAGACGCGCCTGGGCAGACCCGTGGTCGGACTGGGCATCGACAATTTCATCGTCACGGAGAACCATTTCTCGGTGGGGCCGACTGTTCTGGCGCTCGCCAACAAGGACGTGAAGTCCGCGGATATCGCCCTCGTCATCGAGAGGTCTCCCGCTTTCGAGGGCTCTCTGCCCGACGCGCGGCAGGCGGTCGCGGACCTCTATGATATCGCCACGAAGACGGGAAGGATCCTGTCTCTGTCTGCCGGTGAAATGCCGGAGAAAGAGGCGGACTTCGGAGAGACCCGCCTGCGCTTCGTTTCACAATCTCTGCAGGGGAGGCCGTCTCCCCAGTGGAAACCGGGCGCGGCTTTCCGCCTGGCCGGTGACGACCTGCTGACGTCAGTCAGCGGGGCCCGCAAGGCAATCGTATTCTTCACGACAGGAGCGTTGAACGGGGCACCCTTCACGCCGTACTCCCTCATCGAGTTGGCCGCGTACCTTCGCAACAATTCCATCGCTCTCTATCCGGTCGTCTTCGGGTCGAAAGGGGCAGGCGAGGACCTGGCATACCTGGCGTCCGAGTCAGGCGGGAAGGTCTTCGATGCCTTGGGTCCCGGCGGCATGAAGGATGTTGTCCAGGAAGTGAACGCCAGGCTGATCCCGACGTACACCATCCGCTACACGTCGCCCACACCGCCCCGGTTCGGGGACGCCTACATCCCGTTCGAGGTGGAAGTGACGACGCAGAAGATAAGCGGAAGAGACGAGTCGGGGTACTACGCCCCGCCGACGCCGTAAGGGTTTTGCCCGCAGCAGGGTCCTGCGCCTTGCCCGGAGCTTACGCCCTCAAAAAAGCTTTGACCTTTTCCGACGCGCTGGCAGCGTCCGGAGCATAGCCGTCCGCCCCTATTTCCTTCGCGTATTGGTCCGTGAGGGGCGCGCCGCCCACCATGAACTTGACCTTCTTGCGCAGCCCTTCCTTTTCGAACCGATCAATGACGTCCTTCATCCCGGTCATGGTGGTGGTCAGGAGCGCGGACATTCCGATGGCTTTTGCATCCGGGTTGTCCTTGAGCCCCTGGATGAACTTGTCCGCCGACACGTCGATCCCGAGATCAACCACTTCGATGCCCGCGCCCTGCGCCATCATCTTCACGAGGTTCTTGCCGATGTCGTGGAGGTCTCCCTTGACCGTCCCGATGAGCATCTTGCCGATGGGCTTGACCCCTGCTTTCACCAGCTCCGGCTTCAGGATGTCCATGCTGGCGTTCATGGCCCGGGCCGCGATGAGGACTTCCGGGATGTAGATCTCGTTGCACTTGAAGCGCTGCCCGACCTTGTCCATGCCGTCCAGGAGGCCCTTGTTGAGGATATCTCCCGCCCCGTTCTTCTCAGAAAGGAGCGCTGACGTGAGCTCCTTGGCCTTGGGGGCGTTGCCCTTCTGGATGGCTTCCGACAATTCCTGGAAAGTTGCCAACGCGGACCTCCTACAGCAGTTCTTGGTTGTCAGAAAGTGTCGAACATGATAATCTATGGCAAACATCATGATTCAGGAGAATCCCCGTGTCAAGAGGACGCCCGGAAATAGACCGTGAAAGGTGCAAGGGCTGCACCCTGTGCGTCGGCGCCTGCCCTGAAAAGATCATCGCGATGTCGAAAGACGACTTCAACCGGCAGGGGCTTCCCTTCGCGGTGTGCTTCGATGAATCGCGGTGCACCGCGTGCATGTCCTGCGCCATCATCTGCCCGGACTCCGCAATCACCGTACTGAGGTTTGCAACCGCCTCGGGAGAGTAGCACATGGAAACGACCAAAGAGGGGACGCCTGTCCTCATGAAAGGCAACGAGGCAATCGGGGAAGCCGCCATCATTGCCGGCTGCCGCCACTACTTCGGGTACCCCATCACCCCGCAGAACGAGCTCCCCGCGTACATGGCGCTGAGACTTCCCAAGGTGGGCGGCACCTTCATCCAGGCGGAAAGCGAGGTAGCCGCCATCAACATGGTTTTCGGCGCCTCGGCGGCCGGGGCGCGCGCCATGACGTCATCTTCGTCCCCGGGCGTGAGCCTCAAGATGGAGGGGATTTCCTATCTCTCTGGCGCCGAGCTCCCCGCAGTGGTCGTGAACATGATGCGGGGAGGACCGGGGCTGGGCAACATCGCCGGAGCGCAGGGAGACTACTTCCAGGCGGTGAAGGGCGGAGGCCACGGGGACTACCGCTGCATCGTGCTGGCTCCCAGCTCCGTGCAGGAGCTGGCTGACCTGACAGTCAAGGCATTCGACCTGGCGGACAGGTACCGCATGGTGGTCATGCTCCTGGGAGACGGTTTCGTCGGACAGATGTCGGAGCCCATCGTCATGCCGAAGCCTTCCGGCAAGACCTTCGACAAGAGCGCGTGGACGCTGACCGGCGCGCGGGGCAGGGATACCCATATCATCGCCTCCATGCGCCTGAACCCTGAGGACGCGCTGGAGAAGCTGAACCTCCGGCTCCAGGAGAAGTATCGCGACATCGCCGGGAAGGAAGCCCTGTGGGAGGAAACGGAGGTGCGTGACGCGCACTACCTCCTTGCCGGCTTCGGGCTTTCCGCGCGCATCTGCCGTTCAGCGGTGAGCGCGCTGCGCAAGGAGGGGATCAAGGCCGGACTGTTTCGCCCCATCACGCTCTGGCCATTCCCTGAGGCTGCGCTCGCGAAAGCCGCGAAAGGCAGGAAGAAGGTGCTCGTCGTGGAGATGAACGCCGGACAGATGGTAGAGGATGTGAGACTGGCGCTGGGGTCCGGCATCCCCGTTGACTTCCTCGGCACGCTGGGAGGCATCACGCCGCAGGTGGATGCCATAGTCGAAAGGATCACGTCATATGCCCGTTGAGACAGCTCCCGCCAGATTGGTGTACAAGAGGCCTGAGTCCCTGGCCGATGTTCCCAACCACTATTGTCCGGGCTGCGGCCACGGAACCATTCACAAGCTCCTGGCCCAGTGCATCGATGAGCTTCGCATTCGGGAAACGACCATCCTGGTGGCGCCCGTGGGGTGCTCGGTGCTGGCCTACAACTACCTGCGCGTTGACGGCTGCGAGGCCGCGCATGGAAGGGCGCCCGCGGTCGCAACCGGCATCAAGCGTGTCCACCCGGATCGCCTGGTCATCTCGTACCAGGGGGACGGGGACCTGCTGGCCATCGGGACCGCGGAGACCATCCACGCCGCCAACAGGGGAGAAAAGATCACGGTTGTCTTCGTGAATAACGCCATTTACGGTATGACCGGAGGCCAGATGGCCCCGACATCGCTCCAGGCCCAGAAGACGAAGACATCACCGTACGGCAGAAACCCCAACGACGCCGGCTACCCGATACGGGCGTGCGAGCTCCTGAACACCCTGGAGGCGCCTGTCTTCATTGAACGCTGCGCCGTGAACTCGGTGAAGAATGTGCTGCGCACAAAGAAGGCGCTCATGAAGGGGCTGCGCAACCAGGTCGAGGGCAAAGGCTATTCGTTCATCGAGGTGCTCTCCATGTGTCCGACCGGCTGGGGGCTGGAGCCGCGTGAGGCGGCGGCCTGGATAGACTCTGACATGATTCCCTATTTCCCTCTGGGGAACTTCCGGGACAGGTAAGGGGAGGGCTCGTGTACGAAGGAATATTCATCGCAGGGTTCGGCGGTCAGGGAGTGATCCTCCTGGGGAAAATCATCTGTCTTGCCGCAATGGGAGAGGGCAAGCACGTGTCCCACATCCCCGCCTATGGAGCCGAGATGCGCGGCGGCACGGCCAACTGTTCCGTCGTCGTGTCAGACAGTGAAATCGCGTCACCGCTGGTCCCCCGTCCCTCCGTCTGCATCGTGCTGAACACCCCGTCCCTCATCAAGTTCCAGCCGATTGTGCGGGAGGGTGGGCTCCTGATCTGGAACACGTCGCTGATCGATATGAAGCCGGACCGCCGCGACATCGAGATTCTCCCCGTCTCTGCAAACGAGCTGGCGGAGGCGGCAGGCTCGTACAAGGCGGCGAACATGGCGGCCCTTGGGGCGCTTCTCAAGAGACGCCCCGCTGTCGCGTCCCTGGACGCCGTGGCGGCATGCCTGGACCAGGCCGTCTCAGCCCGTCATCGGGAGCTCAACGGAATCAACCGGCGCGCGCTGGCAAAGGGCTATGAGGCCGCATAAGGCGCCCGACGCGCGCCTTCGGTTCCTGTTCTGGCGGACCGACTTCGTCGGAATCGCCATGATTGTCAGCGGGCTTTTCTTCTTGCTGGTCAACTTCAAGCTCATCCCGGTGAGCGCCTTCGTCCTGCCCCGGGTGCTGGGGGTCCTGTTCTTCGTCGTGGGATTGGTCTTCCTCTTCCTGTCGGGCGCCGGGAGCTGGATGTCGTGGTTCATCATCCCCGCCGGAGAGCTCCTGACATGCGGCATCGTTACCCTTGTCCTGGGCCTGGACCGTATTTTCAGCCTTGATTCCGCCGCGCTCTTTGCCTTCGGTCTTGGACTGTCTTTCCTGGCGCTGTTCTACTCGCTTCGCAGCCACTGGTGGCTCCTCATTCCATCCGGCTTCCTGATCGGGCTCGCCGCCATGCTCGCTGGAGTGGACCACGTCCCGCTGGTGGGCTGGCACCCTGTGGTTCCCCTGTTCTTCCTCGGTGCGGCGTTCCTGGTAATCTACCTGTATTCCGTTCAGCGTCAGCGCATGCGCTGGAGCCTGCTGGTGGGCTTCATCATCGTCTCCGTCTCTTTCCTCTACCTCCTGGGAATCCTTCTTGCCCGCTGGAGCATCCTCTGGCCGGTTGTGCTGCTGCTTGCCGGGCTGCTGATCCCCCTTTGGATCCTGTTCATCGACCGAAGGGCCAGGAGGCCGGATCTGATGCCGGCACGACTCTCGTTTCTCGGCGCGGCGAAAAGCGTCACGGGTTCGCGGTTCCTCCTCGAGGCGGACGGCGCCACAGTGCTTGTCGACTGCGGGCTTTCCCAGGAGCGCGACATGCAGGCCAGGAACTGGGAGCCTTTTCCCGTTCCGCCCGAGCGCATCGATGCGCTTCTGCTGACCCATGCGCACCTGGACCACTGCGGCCTGATCCCCCGTCTCGTGAAGGAGGGCTTTCGCGGGAAGATCTTCACGTCCGGACCCACCGCGGAGATCGCGCGGATCGTGATGCTGGACTCGGCTCGACTCCAGGCAGAAGACGCTGAGAACAAAAAGGCGCGGCACAGGAGGGAAGGCCGCGTCGACCCGCACCCTCTCCAGCCCCTGTACAGCGAAAAAGATGCAGAGACGGCATCCACCCTGTTTCAACCAGTGGAGTTCCAGAAGTCAATCGGCGTGGCGCGCGGCATCCAGGCGGAGTTTTTCGATGCCGGTCACATCCTGGGCTCGGCATCCATCAGGGTCCGTTTCGGAGCGAACGGCAGCGCGCGGACCGTCCTGTTCTCCGGCGATATAGGCCGCTGGAACCGGCCCATCATCAACGACCCGGCGCCGTGCGACCAGGCAGACTACGTGCTGATGGAGTCAACGTACGGGGATTCGCTTCACGGCAGCGACGCGGAAATCGGACAGACCCTGGAAAGTGCCGTCACCGGCGCGGTGGCCGCTGGCGGCAACATCGTGATTCCAAGCTTCGCCATCGAGCGCTCGCAGGAGGTGCTGTACCACCTCAACACGCTGCTGCTCGCAAACAGGATTCCCCACCTCCTTGTTTTCCTGGACAGCCCGATGGCCACGAAGGTCACCGAGATATTCGGCCACTGGCCCGACTTCTTCGATCCCGACATGCAGGAGCTGATCCGTCAGAATCGGTCTCCCTTCGACCTGCCGGGGCTCGTCATGGCCAGGAGCGTTGAGGATTCAAAGTCCATCAACAGGATCAAGGGAAGCGCAATCATCATAGCGGGAGCGGGCATGTGCACCGGGGGACGGATCAAGCATCACCTTGTGCGCAACATTTCCCGCCCTGAGAGCACCATTCTTTTTGTCGGATACCAGGCGCAGGGGACGCTGGGGCGTCAGATCGTGGAAGGCGCCGCGGAGGTCAGGATTCTGGGAGAAACGCACCCCGTCAGGGCGAAGGTCGCGCGGATCTCGGGCTTCTCGGGACACGCTGACCGTGAAGAGCTCCTGCGCTGGGCGTCTTTCCTCACGAAACCTCCGCGGAGGGCGTTCATCACGCACGGCGAGCCCGCAGTTGCGGAGCATTTCAGAGCTACGCTTGCGCAAAGGAAAGGCTGGGACACTTTCGTGCCCTCGCCGAGCCAGTCGGTGGTGCTGGATTGAGCGCCGCTCTGCCGGAGCGTCAGTATTTGAACGCGCTCTCCCCAATGAACTCTCGGAGGATCGAGGTGGGGGGCACCCAGCGCGGATGAAGGGGAGCGAAGTTTCCCAGGAATGAGAGCAGGCGGCGGGCTTCCTGGTACTCAGGCACCTCAGGCTTCACGGATGCAAGAAGAGGCTCCGCGTATACCTTGAGCACGGCCAGCTCATAGTCAAGGGCAGAGTTGAACGCCGAGTCAGCCCCGTTCTGGAAGGGAAAGATGTTGCGGTCTTCCCCCCTTCGAACAGACGGCCACATGGACAGCGTCTGCGCCGCGGAATGCCCCCTGAACTGGTTATCCCTGACGAGTCTCCTGATGAGCCGGTTGTCGGTCGTGGCAATTCTGTTGTGGTCGTCGAGGTTGAGCTGCGTCAGCGCTGAGACGTACACCTTGTGCTTCTGGTTCCTCGACACGAGCGGCGTCAGCGCATCGTTCAATCCGTGAATCCCCTCCAGGATGAGGATTGCCCGTTCGGGAAGCCGCAAGCGCGCCCCCGCGGACTTTCTGGCGCCGACGTGAAAATCGAACAGAGGGGTCTCGACTTCATCCCCCTTCAGCAAAGCCACCAGATGACGGTTGAGAAGCTCGACGTCAAGCGCGTCCAGGGATTCGAAGTCCGGCTTTCCCTCCTCGTCGAGCGGGGTCTGGGCGTGGGGCTTGTAGTAGTCGTCCAGGGAGATAGTGACAGGGTTGCGGCCGACAACGCGAAGCTGGATCATCAGTTTCTTGGAAAACGTCGTCTTGCCGGACGAAGAGGGTCCGGCGATCAGGACGACCCGTACGAGGTCCCTCCTGGCCGTGATGCGGTCAGCGATCTCCGCGATCTTCTTGTCCTGGAGCGCTTCGGCCACCTGGATGAACTCCTGGATGGTGCCGTTGCGTATCAGCTCGTCCAGCCTCCCCACCGAGCCGACGCGGAGGATCTTCCCCCAGCTCTTGTATTCCCGGTAGATGGAGAAGAGAACCGGGTTGTCCTCAAAGGGCCCGAGGGTCAGGGGTTGCGCTGCCGGGGGATAGCGCAGCAGGAATCCGGGGGGGTACCCCTTGATCGCGAAAACGGAAAGCAGGGCGGTTGATGGCACCAGCGGACCGTGGGAAAGATCCAGGTAGCCTTCGCAGGAGTTCACCCGGATGCTCGGATCGTTTCGATTCTTGAGCAGAAGCGCCGTGTCCGGCTGGTTGTGCTTCTCGAAGTATTCCATTGCCTCCCGGTAGGAGAGGGCCAGGGAGATGATGGGCGCATCCCGCGCGACGATCTCACGCATTGCGGTCTCGATGTGCTGCGCGTCCTCTTCTGAAAGGTCGTCCCTTCCGTCGAGGTAGTAGTAGTAGCTCTGTCCCAGCGAGTGGCCGATCACGAGCCCGCGCCGGGGAAAAATCTTCTTGGAGGCCATGGAGAGAAGGAAGCAAAGGGACTTGCGGTAGATGAGCACCCCTTCCTTGCTTCCCAGGTCAACGGGCTCCAGTGCGCAGTTGACCATCAGCCCCGACTCGAGGCTCACGACCTCGTTGTTGAGGCGCGCGGCCACCACGGGACGAGAAGTCCGGGGACAGCAGGGATCCGCTACGGCCTCCCGCACGGGAGTGCCGGCTGGAAAATCCCGTGCCTGCCCTCCCGGGTAGGTCACGCGGACATTCATGCCATGTCCCTGATTATTTTCGCCTCTTCAGCGGCAAGCACCCGCGCTATTCCCAGCCCTCGACCCTCGGTGATCTGCACGAGGGGCGGGTCCACCATTTTGTTTCCGTCCTGATCCACCAGGATCCTGACGATCGGGAACCGCGGCCGCGCGGGGTCCGTCTTCACCACGAGACCCTTGCTGTTGTTGGACAGGAGCACCGCGGTCCCCACGGGGTACACGGACAGCGTGTAGACGAACGCCTTGAGCACCCGGTCGTCGTAGTGTCCCCGGCCATTCTGGAGCAGGTCCCGTATGGAGGAATGGCCGTCAAGAGATTCGGACTTGAACGGGCGGGCCGAGATCATTGCGTCATACGAGCAGGCCACCGCGATGATCTTTGCGTACTCCGTGATCTTGTCCCCCGAAAGCCCGCGGGGATACCCCGTGCCGTCCACTCTCTCGTGGTGCTCGAGGGCGGCCAGGGCCACGTTTTCGGGGGCAGAGATGCCTTTCAGGATCCTGTACCCGAGCAGTGTGTGCGTGGTAAGGACCTTCCTTTGCTCATCGTTCAGCGGCTGCGAGGAGCGGCGCAGCTCGACGGGCAGCTTGAACATCCCGATCTCGTGCAGGAGGCACGCGTTGCCGAGCTCGATGAGCCGGTGGGGAGGAGCCTTGAGGAACTCCCCGATGGCCAGAGAGAGAATGGTCGTGTTGACGGCATGGCTGATCAGGTACCGGTCCCCGTCCGCGCTCATGTCGACGAACCGAAGAAGCGAGTCACGGTTCTCGTGGACCACCTGGATGGTTTTCTTCACCTGTTCGGTGACTTGCCCGAGGTTCACGATGCCGTCGCTGACATATGCGGCGAAGAGCGTGGCGGCAAAACCCGAGAGCTCCGTGTAGAATGCCCGGGCGGCCACGGCCTGCCTGCCTGCCCTGATGTCCTCATCTATTGTCTGCGGCGCAACGCTGCTGGACTCCGCGCCGGAGAGATAGCTGGGGACATCTTTCCTGGCGCCCTCCGTGAAAACCTCGGTGTACTTCCATTTCCTGAGCCTGGCGACCAGCTCCGTGGCAACCGGGGAATCCGGGGTCAGGAGAATGAACCCCTTGTCCAGGAAAACAGGCTGATCGAAATAGGTATTGGGCACCAACTCATTGAGTGGCACGCCCTTCATCACGCGTCGTCCCTTCTCCCCTTTACTGGGGGACCCTTCTCCTACTATGATGCGCCTGATCTACTATATAGTATAGGGGTTTTTGATGAAATTGAAAGCCATCTTCGTGATCCTGAACGTGGTTCTCGGGATCGCATTCCTGGTGATCTTCCTCACGCCGGTTTTCATGCTGGGCGGGGACTGGTCTTCGCTGTTCTGGACGCGAAACTGGCCCATAGCGCTGTTGTTCGTGGTGGCCCTCGGAGCCGTTGATACGTACTTCCTTCTCAATTGGAGCCTTTTCGAAGGTCTCGAGCGGGAAGATTGGACGGGGGTGGCGGGATTTCTCGAAAAGCGGATCTATCATCGTGGCTGGGTCTCCCCCATGCGCGTGCGCCTGCTGTTGAACACCTACCTCGTGACCTCCAACACGGAAAGCATCCGGGCGCTGGAGACCTTCCTCCGCGGTCGAAAGCCTGGCCTCATCAGGCAATTCAGCCTTCAGTTCGGAATACCGTACCTGCTCGCGAAAGATCCCAAGGAGCCGGAGGCTTTCTTCCGTGGCCTTCTTTCTTCGGGGAAAGTCTCGGACCGCGACTGGGTGCGTTGGAACCACGCCTTCAGTCTTCTGCAGATGAAGTCCGCGGATGAGGCGAGAACGGAGCTTGCATCCCTCGCGGAGTCCAGCCGGGACCCTGTCCTCCAGCTCCTTTCCCTGTACCTTCTGGACGTGGTGGCAAAAGACGACCCCGACCTGGAAAAGAAAGTGGCGACCATGCGCGGGAGTCTTCGGGAGCGCTCGACGCCCCAGGAGCTGGGAAGAACGATCGAAAAGGCCGGCAGCAACATGGAAGTCATAGTTCTCTCCCGGATGCTGCACGATGCGGTTGAGTGGCTCTACGCCGCGCCTGCCCCGACGTAAGTGAAGACCAAGCCAGCCCCCGCTTTCGCGTTCCTCTCCCTGGTTCTTGTCGCAGCGATGGTCCTGGCAGTCGGCGTCGGCGCCGTTCCCGTCCCGCCAATCTCCGTTCTCAGCATGGCCGCGCGCGCTCTTGGCCTGCACATTTTTGCCGCCCCTGATGCCACGACGGCAATCATCGTCAGCCAGCTTCGTCTGCCGCGCGTCGTCGCCGCCGTGCTCGTCGGATGCTCGCTCGCCGTCTGCGGCGTGGTCATGCAGGGGCTCTTCAGGAACCCCATGGCCAGCCCCGAGATCCTGGGGGTCTCCGCCGGGGGAAGCCTTGGCGCGGTGGTTGCCATCACCTCCGGCCTTGCCGCGGTGTCGCAGCTCCTCATGCCTGTTCTTACGATAGCGGGGGCGCTCCTTGCCACGACGTTGATCTATCTCCTTTCGAGCTCTCGGGGAACAACATCTCTCCTGTTCATCATCATTGCGGGCATGGCCATTTCCGCGTTGTGCGGCGGTTTGACCTCGGGGCTTCTCCTGTTCGCCAGGCAGTACGAGGTGAGCCAATACGTTTTCTGGACCATGGGCGGGCTGGACGGCCGCACCTGGCAGCACGTCCTTTTCTCCGCGCCCGTCCTTTTGCCGGGAGTCCTTGCGCTCATCTTCTTTTCCCGCGAGCTGAACCTGTTCAGCCTTGGCGAGGAAGGAGCCCATTCCCTCGGCGTGCACGTGGAGAGAGTCAAGCGTGTGCTCCTGGCGCTCAGCGCGGTCATCACAGGAGTTGCCATTTCGGTGAGCGGTCCCATAGGATTTGTCGGGCTCCTTGTGCCGCATCTTCTTCGCATGGTGGTGGGCCCTGATCACCGCCGGCTCATTCCGGCCTCCGCCCTTGGCGGCGGCCTCTTCCTTGTGGTGTGCGACCTGGTGGGAAGATCAATTGCCCCTCCCTTCGAAATACGCGTCGGGATCATCACCGCAGTCATTGGGAGCCCGTACCTCCTGAGCCTCCTCCTTCGCACGCAAAGGCGTGCTGCCGGCGCGAGATGACGGACGCTCCTTCCGATTCCGGCAGATCTGCCGTTGCCGCCCTTCTTGTCGAAGCGTCGGGATTGTCGTGGTCCGTCGCTCACGCCCGGATCGTAGACTCCATAGATCTTGCCGTCGGGCGCGGTGAGCTGGTCGGGATCATCGGTCCAAACGGCGCCGGCAAGACCACCCTCATTCGCCTGCTCTCGGGCGGGCTCACGCCGACGGCCGGGGAGGTCCGCCTGTCCGGGCGTCCCCTTCGGGAGTTGAGCGCGCGTGAGCGCGCGCGGCGCGTTGCCTACATGAGCCAGGAGTCGGCGCAGGCGCTGCCCTTCACCGTGATGGAGGTCCTCCTGATGGGCAGGTATCCTCACCTGGGCCGGTTCGAGCGGGAATCTGCCTCTGACCTGGAAAGGGCGCATGAGATTCTTGCCGCCGTCGGCCTGCGAGGATTCGAGAACAGGATCATGGCGGAGCTTTCCGGCGGGGAGCGGCAGCTGGTTCTGTTTGCCAAGGCGCTCGTGCAGGAGACCGATGTCCTCATGCTGGATGAGCCCAGCTCGAGCCTCGACATCGGCCATCAGGACCGGATTTTCTCCATGACCCAGGCAATTGCGCGGGGCGGCCGCGCCGTTGTCGCTTCCGTGCACAACCTCAGCGTTGCGGCGGAATACTGCACGCGCCTTGTCCTTCTGGACAGGGGGACGGTCGCAGCCTCCGGTCCCGCGGAAGCCGTCATCAGGCCGGAGCTGCTCGACAGGGTCTACGGTGTGCGGACTCTGGTCACGCCGAGCACTGCCACCGGGAGCCTGACGGTCACGGTGGTCCCCGGCCGCGCGCTCGGACGGACGACCAGGGTGCACCTGATCGGCGGGGCGGGGAGCGCGGTGAATCTCACGCGGGAGCTGTACCGCATGGGGTATCGTCTCTCGGGCGGGATCGCCCACGAATATGATTCGGATGAGAAGCTGTGGCGAAGCCTTGCCTTGTACGTCGAATCGGTGGGCGCGTTCTCCCGCATCTCAGACGATGATGTGGCACGGGCGTCGCGCACAGTCGAGGAATCGGATGTGACGATTCTCTGTTCATTTCCTGTTGGCACGGGGAACCTTGGCAACCTGAAGCTCGCCCGACATGCCCGGCGCCTCATCGTGGTAGATCCCGCTCCAGGGGATGTCGAGAGGGCATTCTTCATGCCCGGAAGCCGAGGAGCTTTTCCGTCAGCTGTGCCGAAACGCGACGCTTTTGAGCTACCAGGACATCCTGTCCACGATGGCCGAGGGGCGCCAGAGCGCCGACACCGAAGGGTGGGCCGGGCGGAGGTCCGGTCCCGAGGCTATCCGCGGGTGACCCCGAGCTCCGCCTCCAGGCGGTCGATCTCGGACCGCAGGTCGGCAGCCAGGGGCTTGTACTTCGTCTCCCGGTAGGCGCTCAGGTAGTCGTCTTTTGCCTCCAGGAGCTGACGCTCCGCCTCGTCGTACTGGCGGCAGGCGGCGGCTGCAAGCTTGTTCCTCCCCGTTCCGTAGTAGAAGGACGCAAGCCCCCTGCGCGCAGGGAGAAGGTATTGGTCGCAAAGAATGGCCGACAGGAGCGACATCTCGACCAGGCCGGTGGCCTGGACCTGCTGCTCGGACCCCTCTGCCATCCTGCCCATGTGCTGGATGATGTCCCCCGAAAGGCCGACGAGTGTTGCCCCAAACGAAGAGAGCGCCAGTCTCGGATCTTCCCAGATCTTCGCCAGCTCAACGAAGTTGTTCTTCACGCAATCGTAGTACTCGGAGACAAAAACGAAGCGGCTGATCTTCAGAACATCGCCGTTGGCGTTGTCCACAATTGTCTTCAGGATGTCCGCGCGGATGAGGTTCCAGGGCTTCCGGCTGGCCAGCGCGCGCAGGACCTCGGTGCTGTCCTTGAGATTGAATAGCTTGTCGCTTCCAAATAAACCCATTTCTGCCCCGGTTGAACCGAGATTAGTCCCCGCATCCTTTCGTTTGCCTATCTATACCACCGCAATAGACTTAGCACAACAGGGCAAGCCGGGGACGAGAGCATTGCCACGCGGAAGGTTTTCGCATACCGTGAATCTCCGGGGAGGGGTTTTCCCGTTTCGCAACGGGATCGGAGGCCGGCATGGTGACGAAAAATGTGGATCTTCGCGATGCTCCCTTTGAGATCGAACGGATTTGGATTGAGGATGATCGAGTTTTCTTCACCCGCCAGGGAGATTCGCTTGTCTCCGCCGGGCCAAACCGGGCCGGAGTGAAAGCGCTTATCGCTGCCCTGCAGGAGATCGTCAAAGCCATGAAGTAGCATTTCCCTCGGAACGCGCGAAAGTGCACCTTCTTATCATGCAAAAGCGAATCGGGGAGATGCTCGTGCACATGGGCGCCATGAAGCCCGAGCAGGTCGAAGCGGTCCTCGCGGCCCAGAAGGCCGGTGACACGAGGTTGTTCGGGCAGATCGCGCTTGCCCTTGGTTTCATCGAAGACAATTCGCTCAGGCGTTACGCTGACTTGCTGGATGGGAACAAGGAAACGGAGGCGTAGCGCACAACGAGGCTCGCGTTGGTTTCCCGAGCCTCGTATCCGTCTTGTATTCAAGACCGCAAAAGGGCATACTACGTTGGGCGGGAATGTCTTTTGAAAAGGGTTGGAGGCGTGCATGGGTTTTGAAAGAGTGGATGAGGGCTCGGATTTCGCGGCGCTCCGTGCGCCGAAGTATTCCATTGCGGAGAGACTGCCAGCTCTGCGAAGCTTTCGCTTTGAGATCGATGAATACGAAGATGGGTATAGCAAGCTTGACTCGTTTCTGATCACTGAGTCCAACATGCCGGAGACCGGGATGCTGGTCTGCAAACACGATTTCTGCCATGGAGAGGGAGTTTCCCTTGAAGGTATCGTCACCGACATGTTGAAAGACAAGGTCAGAAACAGGGCTCTCTCGAAAAAGTGCGGAGGGAAACTGACTTCTCCGAAAGGCCGAAGAGCGCACGGGTCGTGCAACCGGTCATTTGAGATCAAAGTCCATCTCGACCTGAAGCCAACGCCTCGCTCTCCCAGTCTTGGCGTGACGGTTCATGCTTAGGGCTGCGCGGATCAAAGAAAACTGACAGGGCATCGCCGATCTGCTCGAGCAACTTGCCGGAGACGGGGGTCGAACCCGCACGCCCCGTGAGGGGCAGGGCGAGGCTGTTGTTGCGGTATGCGGCAAGGCGTTCTGCTCCAAAAACCCGCTCAGAGCTTTTCCTCCTTCCTGGGGTGTTCCGACGGAACTCTTCGCCCGGTTCAGTGAAGGACCCAAGTTCAAGATTGTTCGCCACATCATGAATCCCGTCCCTATCCCGTAGACGAGGCGGCTGATTCCGCGACGAAGCCTGCGGTCATGAAATCAAGGCAATCGCAGTCGGCCATGAGGAAAGGGGACGGCTGTGAGCACCGTCGTTCAGCACATGGCTGCGCGTCCAATGAGCATAGGCAAAAATGCCTGCCTTGATACCGGCGGAATGGCGCTACCGCGTATTCGGGAGCGTTCGTATTCTCTTGTCAAAGGCAGGCCCTCTCACGGCCTCGATAAACCTGGGGGAGGTTTCACATGATGTGGGGATGGGGATATAGCGGCGGTGGAAGCTGGTTCGGGTGGATCGGTCCGTTGGTCATGGTTCTGTTTTGGGTTGCCGTACTCGCGGGAGTTGCTTTTTTTGTCCGATTTCTCGTTCGAAGAACCGGCACCGCCGAGGGAGAAGATTCGGCCCTGGAGATAGTGCGAAAGCAATACGCTCGAGGGGAAATAACGAAAGCGCAATTCGAGGAAAAGCGCTGTGATCTTGTTTGGCAAGGTTGTACGAGTGCCGGGAGCGCAAATGAAAAGCTCGTTACTGCTTGTCATGCTCTTCAGTCTGCTCTTTGGGATGTTTGCGCTATCCGGGGCAGGAGCCATGCCCATGTCTGGAGCCTGGTCCGATAATGGAAAGAAAAGCCCCGCCGCGGCGGCTCTTCTCAGCCTCATACCTGTGCCACTGGCCATTGGCCAATTCTACGACGGAGACTGGTCAACCGGGCTGTTGTTCTCTTTCCTGGAAACCGCTGAGATGGGCACGATGATCGGCGTCGCTGTTTACGAGGGCGGTTCGATGATGTACGGCGGCGTTCCCATCAGGAAGTGGGACGGCACTGGTCAAGCGGTGTTCTTCTCCTCTCTTGCGAGCTTTGTTCTCACGAAGTTCACCGACGCCTTCACTGCCGCGCTGATCGCCGATGAGCACAATGCGAATCTTCCTGCAAATGTCAGTCTCGTCGTGCGGGATGGGGCTCTTGGGCTGTCGTTGGACTACAAGTACTGAGCCGACGAGCTTTCCAGCCGGCCCTCCAGCGTATACAGGCAAAAATGCCTGTTCTCTTACGCGCGCAATGGCGCTGCCCAGCATGCATGGAACGTTCGTATTCTGATGCTTGAACGACATATCGGCAGGTGAGGAGGGTGGAAAGAAAAGAACAGAACGCCTACGCCCTGATCGGGCAGGCAATTCAGCAAGCGATGATTCATCGCGAATGCAGGAGGAATGAGATGGCACATCAGATGGCACATGGTACACAGTCGGTCAAAGACCCCGTCTGCGGGATGGGGGTTGATCCCGGCACGGCGGCAGTCACAAGGACTCATGAGGGGATGACGTACTACTTCTGTTCTGCGGGCTGCGCAAAGCAATTTGATGCAGACCCGCATCGTTACGCGCACAAAAAAGAGTCGGGACACAGCAGTTGATGTGAGGGGGTCACACATGAGAAGGGTTGTATTGACTTTCGCGGCCTTGGTGCTGGCAGCAGGTTTTGCAAACGCGCAGATGATGGGGTCCGGAGCCGGAGGGAACGGCGGCCCCGGCGGATACGACGGGATGATGGGCGGGGGGTATGGCGGCTACGGGGGAATGATGGGCGGGGGATGGTGGGCTTCGCCACCTCCCACGGACGCAAAAACGCTTACCCTTGATCAGGCAGTCCAGACCGTGAACCAGTTTCTGAAAGGCGATGGGAACCCCGATCTCGAAATCGCGGAAGTCATGGACTTCGAATACAATTTCTACGCTCAAGTGAAAGAAAAGAGCACGGGCATCCACGCATTCGAGCTTCTGATCAACAAGGTAACGGGTGAGATCGTCCCCGAGCCGGGGCCCAACATGATGTGGAACTCGAAATACGGCTCAATGGGGTACGGGATGATGGGCGGTGGAATGATGGGCGGCCCAGGTCTGGGTTGGGGCGGACCCGGGGGATACCGCGCGTGGCAGAATCCATCAAAGGAAATGACGGTTACCTCTGAGCAAGCTCGCAAGTACGGCCAGCAATTTCTCGATGCCCGGCTTCCCGGGACAACAGTGGCCAAGGATGCTGACGTATTCTACGGATACTACACAATTCATGTGATGAAAGACAGCAAGATCTACGGCATGCTGAGCGTGAACGGCTACACGGGCTGGGTCTGGTATCATTCGTGGCACGCGTACATTTCGATGAAAGGTTTCGGCGAAGAGTAAGAGCTTGTTCATTTCTCTCGGAAGTCGTTGGGAGGCAGCAGAGGCGCATGTTCTCGCTCTTGCCGCTGATAGTGCCTCTGCAACCGCTCCATCCCCGCGGATGCTTGACCGTCTCTCCCCGGAGGCAGCCATCGACCTGGCGAATACCTGGAGCATGAGCAGCGATGAGAATAGAGTGAACCGACCGGACCTGCATTACCGAAACGAGACTGCACCCCGGATCGACATGATGAGAGGGCATGTCGTCTCTTTTGCTCCTTACCCGTTCCTGGCGATATATTGGCAACAAGAGATTGACGTAGAGAGCACGGATGAGGTCGGAGGGCCATGATGCATCAAAAAATAGCCTTCCTCCTGCAGGCTTTGGCGATGCTTGCAGTTCCGGCCTTGACGGGTTCCGGCCAGGATCTCCAGCGCTCGGCCCAGGCGGGTGGAGTATCGGGGGTAGCAACACCCTTGAACCTTGCGGATGCAAAGGCTGCGACGATCGACATCAGACTTGCACTGGATGCTGATTCATTCCCGCCGGACTTCGATGTGGCAAAGGTCGCTTTTTTGAGCGATGGGAAGGAGATCATTGTCCCGGCCGCCGCATGGAGTGGCGAAAATGACGGGCATCACATTTCCGGCACGCTTTCGTTTCCCGCGGACGACTTACGAAGCGCCAAGATTCTCATAATGACTCTTCAGAGATCCGAAAGGGGAAATGATCTTGCGTTTAGTTGGGAAGGGCCATTTCCTTCTCTGTGACTCCAATCGGTGAGTACGTTGCAATAATTTGGTAGCCGTCAGCAGCCTTTCCCTTCAAGCCATCGGCGAGGGAAGGTGCTCGGCACACAAGGTCAGGGACTGAAAGTCGAGGCAGACGCATATCAGTTCGACCGCAACTACGCGATTCACGCCTTGACGCCCGGTCGCCGGCGCCCGGCCGCTGGCGACTCGACAGGCGCGAGTGAGCGCCGCCATCATGAAACGAAAGAGAGAGCATTTTCGCAACATGCGGGAGGATGATGTGCCATGCTATCTGAAGAAAGGCCTGGCGGTGCATTTTGAAAAAGCTCTTGAGCGGGTGAGAGAGGAACTGCAAAAGGAAGGCTTCGGCGTGCTGACCGAGATCGACGTTCAAGACACGCTGAAGAAAAAACTGGGGATCGAGTTTCGAAAATACCGGATCCTGGGCGCCTGCAACCCGCCCCTTGCGCACCAGGCGCTCCAGGAAGAGACCAGAATCGGGTTGCTCCTTCCCTGCAACGTCATCGTTCAAGAAGCCGAGGGCGGAAATGTTGAAGTTGCGGCTATCGATCCACTGGAATCCATGCAGAAAGTCGAGAATCCTCGCCTCTTGGGCATCGCCTCACAAGTGAGGGCGAAGCTTCAAAAAGTGATCACGGCGCTGTAGTCCAGCATGGGGCGACGGGTGAGAGTGATTTCAGGTGAAAGTTCGTAACAAAAAGCGTCTGTGCTGACGCCAACAATTCGTACCCCCCCATAAGCGAGCAGGACTGGCAAAGGAGGCGATTTCACATGACCGGGAACAGCGCCAATCCCGCGCAACCGAGAAACGGGTCAGCAGGTCATGCCGTTCGATTTGAAAAAGACTCAGCACATTTTTGAAATGACGGAAAGCGGCGGCGTACAGCAGGTGATTGCCCGGGATTCAAGCGACGCCAAGCAGGTCAGCCTCATCCGCCAGCATCTGCACCATGAGACCATGCGGTTCATGGCAGGCGATTTTTCCGATCCGACCTTGATGCACGGATCGGACATGCCGGGGGTCACGGAACTTTCACAGAACTCGGATCAAATCAAAATCGAGGACTCGGATCTGCTGAATGGCGGCCAGATCAGTGTTTCGACGGGAGACTTGCATCTCATAACGGCCATACACCGCTGGTTTGGGGCACAGCTGTCCGATCATGGAGCCGATGCGACCTGTCGATAAGGCACCAGCGAGCTCCATGCCTTCCTCTGTCAGTTCCCTGCTCCTTCTCGCACCGCTTCTCGCACGCCTTGACAAAAGCGGCTCGCGGAATGTCAATGATACTGTAATCAGCACATAACCCGGTCGTCATTGGCTTAAGACTGTTCAGTGTCGTCCTCATCGCTCTCCCAGCGTGAAAGGAGGCGCATGTGCCAGCTGATCCTCAGTCGATAGTCCAGGAAATCGTACGCCGCGCGGGAACCGACCGCGACAGGCTCCTCGACATAGCCCGAGAGGTCCAGGCCCGACTGGGGTGGGTCTCCGGGGAATCAATCAAGACAATCGCCGAAGCACTCGGTGTGAAGCCTGTTCAAGTGCGCGACGCACTCAGCTTCTACTCCTTTCTTTCGCTCTCGCCAACCGGGCGCTCGACTGTCCGCCTCAGCACCTGCGTTGCGGGGAAGATGAAAGGCTCGGAGGCTGTCGAAGAGGCGATTGCCCGCGAGGCAGGAATCCCCTTCGGCCAAACGAGCGGCGATGGCGCGATCACCCTTGCCCGCACGTCCTGCACGGGGATGTGCGATCAATCACCTTCGGCCCTGGTGGAAGGGCACGTGTTGACCAATCTTACGCCCCAGGACGCGAGAAGGATTGTCGATGGGCTTCTGAACAAATCGCCCTTCTCTCACACGCGCGTGGAAAGCAACATTCGCCAGGCAGGGCCCGTTATTTTCGCGCCGTTGGAGCGTGGGACAGCGATTCGCGCCGCCCTCAGTCGCAGCCCGCAGGAGGTGATCGAGGAGATCGCAAAGTCGAGACTGCGTGGGAGGGGAGGTGCTGGCTTCCCCACGGGCATGAAATGGGATTTCTGCCGCAAGGCGCAGGGAGCGGAGCGCTACCTGATCTGCAACTGCGACGAAGGGGAGATGGGCACCTTCAAGGATCGCGTGATCATCACGGAGGCTGCTGACCTGCTTTTCGAAGGCATGACGATCGGCGGGTATGCTCTGGGGGCGAAACTGGGCATTCTCTATCTGCGCGGCGAATACGAATATCTCCACGATCATCTTGAACGGATTCTTGAGCGGAGGCGAAGGCTGGGGCTTCTGGGCGTCTCTGTATGCGGCCGAGAGGGATTTGAGTTCGACATTCGTATCCAGATAGGGGCCGGGGCGTATATCTGTGGAGAAGAGTCGGCTCTTCTGGAGTCGCTGGAAGGAAAGAGGGGCGCACCTCGGGACAGGCCGCCGTATCCCGTGCAGCGCGGCTATCGAAATCAGCCGACGGCGGTGAACAATGTCGAAACGCTCTGCTGCGTCGCCCGAATCCTGGAGAAAGGTGCGGATTGGTTTGCACGGATGGGCACTCGGGACTCGACGGGCACGAAGCTGTTGAGCGTCTCCGGAGACTGCGAGCGGCCCGGAGTGTACGAGCTGGAGTTCGGGATTGTAATCGACAGGCTCCTCGATATGATCGGTGCAAAGGACGTGCAGGCAGTCCAAGTAGGGGGGCCCTCGGGGCAGTGTCTCGCCGTGAAAGACCTCGGAAAACGGATCTGCTTCGAAGATGCACCCACCGGCGGAGCGATCATGGTGTTCAACACGTCCCGCGACATTCTGAGCATTGTGCGAGACTTCACGGCTTTTTTCGTCGACGATTCGTGCGGCTGGTGTGCGCCTTGCCGCGTTGGAACAACGCTGCTTTTGAAAAAGATGGACAAGGTCCTCTCGGGCAGAGCGGTCCGCCGGGATCTCATTGAGATGGAGAGCCTTGGCAATACCGTGAAGACAATGAGCCGCTGCGGCCTCGGACAGACCAGCGCTAATCCTGTTCTCACGAGCCTGAAGAACTTCCCCCGTCTCTATGAGCAAAAGATACAACCGGGGGACTTCTCTCCAGAGATCGACCTGGGGCACGCAATCCAGCCTGCATGTGAAATCACCGGCCGGACTCCTCCCAGAGAAGAGGGTGAGAAATGAGCGAGCAGAAGCTGCATGTCATTATCGACGGCGTCGAGATCCCGGCTGATGAGGGGCAAACCATCCTGGAGGCCGCGCAAGAGGCAGGCATCTATATTCCGCGGCTCTGCTATCACCCCGAGCTGGTGCCCGGCGGGCACTGCCGCCTGTGCACGGTGAAGGCGAACGGGAAGCCAATCAACGCCTGCACGATGACCGTAACGGACGGCATGGTGATCGAAAACGATACGGCCGAGATGAACGCGGAGAGGCGGCATATCCTGGAAATGCTTTTCGTGGAGGGCAATCATTTCTGCCCCTTCTGTGAGGTCAGCGGGAATTGCGAGCTGCAAGCGCTCGCCTACCGTCTGGGCATGACAGCACCCGTCTATCCCTACTTTTTTCCGAAACGACAGGTCGATGGCTCACATCCCGATGTGTTCATCGACAGGAACCGATGCATTCTCTGCGGCAGATGCGTACGGGCGTCCCGGGATCGGGACGGGAAGAGCGTGTTCGGGTTCGTAGGCCGGGGGATCGGGACTCTCATAGCGGTAGATTCAGATGCAGGACTTTCAGAGACGCAAATGAGTGCCGCTGATAGATCCGCGCAGTTGTGTCCGACCGGTAGCATCGTCATCAAACGGCTGGGATACCGGGTCCCGTACGGAAGGCGCCGTTACGATCTGCGACCGATCGGAGCGGACATCGAGAAAAGGAGGGAAGGCGATGGGTAAGCCGCGGATCGCGACGGCCCACCTGACGGGCTGTTTCGGCTGTCATATGTCGATTCTCGACCTTGACGAAAGACTGCTCGACCTGTTCCAGATCGTCGATTTCGACAAGTCGCCTTTCGACGATATCAAGGAGTTCAGCGCACCGTGCGACGTGGGGCTTATCGAAGGAGGGTGCTCCAACGACGAGAACGTGCATGTGCTGCGCTTGTTCCGGAGGAACTGCCGCATCCTCGTGTCGGTCGGCGAGTGCGCCCTCACCGGCGGGGTGCCGGCGCTTCGCAACATGGTCCCTCTTTCAGAATGCATGGAGGAGGCTTTCCTGAAGGGACCTTCCGTTGTCGATGGGGTGTTGCCGGACGATCCGGACATTCCCCTTATTCTCGACCGGGTATACCCCAGCCACGAGGTTGTGAAAATCGACCATTTCCTTCCCCGGCTGTCCACCCTCGGCGGACGCGATATGGGAGTGTCTCACTGCGCTCCTGGCTGGCAAAGAGATCAACCTTGGCTACCGGTTGATCAAGTACGACTGAGGGCGGAAGGAGAGGAGCGCGAGCGATGCCGCAGAAGATCGTCATCAACCCGGTCACGCGGGTGGAAGGGCACGGCAAGGTCACAATCGTACTGGACGATGCAGGCCATGTGACCCAGGCGCGATTCCATATCATCGAGTTTCGCGGCTTCGAGCGATTCGTCCAGGGGCGTCTGTATTGGGAGGCCCCGGTGATTGTGCAGAGACTTTGCGGCATTTGTCCGGTCAGCCACCTTCTGGCTGCCGCAAAGGCAATGGACGTGGTAATCGGTGCTGACCGGCTCACTCCCACGGCGGAGAAGATGCGCCGTCTCATGCACTACGGACAGGTCTTTCAGTCTCACGCTCTGCACTTTTTTTATCTCGCTTCACCCGACCTCCTTCTCGGATTCGAAAGCCCTCCAGCCACCCGCAACGTCATCGGGCTGGCCCTCACCAATCCAGAGCTCGCGCGTAGAGCGATTCTGATGAGGAAGTTCGGGCAGGAAGTCATCCAGGCGACTGCGGGGAAGAGGATTCACGGCACGGGAGCAATCCCGGGCGGCATCAACAAGAATCTTTCCGTCGCGGAACGCGATGAGCTGCGGCCTCAGATCGAGACAATGATCGCCTGGGCAGGCGAGGCCCTGGAGCTGTTCAAGAAGCTGTTTCGAGAGAACATGAAGTACTTCCTCGATTTTGCGAGCTTCGAGAGCAACTTCGTGAGCCTCGTGCGCTCCGACGGCGCTCTGGACCTGTATGACGGACTTCTTCGAGCGAAAGATCAAGACGGCAGAATCATCTTCGACAAGGTCCAGCCGCGCGACTACCTCAGCGTGATCCGCGAGGAAGTCCGTCCTTGGAGCTACATGAAGTTTCCGTTTATCCATCCCCTCGGGAAAGAGAAGGGTTGGTACCGCGTGGGGCCGCTGGCGCGGCTGAACAATTGCGATTTCATCGACACGCCGCTTGCTGAAGAGGAGCGAAAAGAGTTCCTGAAGCTTGGAGAGGGCAGGCCGGTGCATGCGACTCTCGCCTACCACTGGGCGCGGCTCATCGAGACCCTCCATGCCGCGGAGAAAATGAAGGAGTTGCTCTCCGACCCCGATCTCCAGGGCGTAGACCTTGTGGTGAGCGGGACCCGTCGCGGCGAAGGTGCGGCATGCATCGAGGCGCCTCGAGGGACCCTCTTTCATCACTACCGTGTCCGCAGTGACGACACGATTGAGATGGCGAATCTCATCGTATCAACGACGAGCAATAACGAGCCAATGAACAGGGCGGTTCAGAGGGTAGCCCAGGAGGAGCTTTCCGGCCGACAGATCACGGAGGGCCTGCTCAACAAGGTGGAAGTCGCCATCCGGGCCTTCGATCCCTGTTTGAGTTGCGCGACGCACGCGCTGGGCAGGATGGCCCTCGAAGGGTCACTCGTCGATTCGCGCGGTCGGGTCGTGGACAGAAAGGTCCGCGGACAAACGTGAACAACCGCCAAGGGAAAGGAGCCTCGGTTCTTCTTTTGGGGTATGGGAACCCTGGCAGGCGGGACGACGGTTTGGGGCCGTGGATTGCCCAGGAGATGCAGCGACGACACGGCGAGCGTATGACGGTCCAGACGGACTTTCAGCTCGGAATCGAATGCTGTGTCGATATGGCGCGCCACAAGGTTGTTCTTTTTCTGGATGCGGCCCGCGTCGGACCTGAGCCGTTCAAAGTCAGGCAGTTGGGCGCAGCAGCATCAGGCTCGCTGCCGATGATCGACGTCGGGTTTACGACGCACCTCTCGAGCCCGGAGGTCCTGCTGGCTCTTTGCGAATCGAGCCTCGCGGCGCGACCGTTGGCATGGCTGGTCGGTGTCCGTGGATATGATTTTGGCGGCGGTGAGGGACTGAGCAGGAAAGCGCAGCGGAATGCTCGCGCTGTCATTGAGCTCCTTGACGTGCTGCTCGCAAGAGGAGGTGAGGCTTTTATGGCGGAAACAAAAGAAGTGATAAAGACAATCCTCGTCATCGACGATGACCCCGATGTGCGCGCGACCTTGCGCATCATCCTCGAATCGGCGGGATTTACGGTGGGGGAGGCGGCGGACGGGAATGCGGGGATGAAAATAGCCGAGAAAATAAGGCCGGATGCGATCATCCTGGACTTGATGATGGAGACGGTGGACGCTGGCAGCAAGGTTTCCACCCAACTGAAAAGCTCTGGTTTCACCTGCCCGATCTATCTCCTGAGCGCGGCCGGGGATTCAGTGCGGTACAACATCGACACCCAGCAGCTGGGACTTGCGGGCATTTTTCAAAAACCAGCGGATCCCAAGACGCTCATCGCGACCCTCAAGACGAGCCTGAAGCTTCCCTGATGCTCGATGCACGGTGCTCACTTTCCCAGTATCCGTTGTCCAGCATCTACTCGTGGGATCACGGAAAAGATCCGCGTCAGCGCCACCTCGAAAGTGAGAACAGCAAAGCTGAGGCACCGGTCATTCGACGATCAGCTTTCCCCGCAGCATTCCCATCTGGCAGTGGAACTCGTATTCGCCGGGCTTGTCCGGCACAAACTCGACGGGAACAACTACTCCTTCGGGCAACGTGGCCGATTTACCGAAATCCTCCATGATTACCATCTCTGAGCAGGATGCCGTCTCATCCCGTCGGAAGCTCAACAGCACGGGCTTTCCATGCTCGACGACGATGACGTCAGGCGTGTAGCCGCCTTTCACCACGACCATGGCTTCCTGATAGCCAGAAGAGGCCACGCCCGCCTTGGCGCCTTTGCTCCGCTTCAACCAGAAAAACCACGCGATCAGCACGGAAAATCCAAGTCCGCCAGGGTCACAATAATCCTCGCGATGTTCATACACGGGCTCCTTCCAAGCGCCGGTCCGGTTTCCACAGCTTCAGGCGATTTGCGTTGCTGATGACTGTGACCGAGCTGAACGACATAGCGGCCGCGGCGATGAGCGGTGACAGAAGGATCCCGAAGAACGGGTACAGGAGGCCCATTGCAATCGGGATTCCAAGCGTATTGTAAAGGAAAGCTCCCGCGAGGTTCTGAAATACGTTGCGCATTGTGGCACGGCTTATCTGGATGGCGGTGACCACCCCGAGGAGGCTGCCCTTGATCAGCGTGATGTCGCTTGCCTCGATGGCCACATCCGTGCCAGAGCCTATGGCGAATCCGACATCCGCCTGGGCAAGCGCGGGGGCGTCGTTTATTCCGTCACCAACCATCCCCACTTTCTTGCCTTCCTGCTGCAGCTTCTGGAGGTTCCGCGCTTTGTCCTGGGGAAGGACTTCCGAGAGAACCCGATCGATGCCAACCTGCTTTGCCACGGCCCGGGCCGTGCGTTCGTTGTCCCCGGTGATCATCACTACCTCGATGCCCATGCGACGAAGGGCCCGAATGGCCCGGGCAGAATCTTCCTTGACAGTGTCCGCAACCGCAATCAGGCCGGCCGCTTTTCCGTCCAGGGCGGTGTAAAGGGGCGTCTTGCCATCATCCGCCAGGCGCTGAGCCTCTTCTTCAAGAGATCCGACGGATATCTCCCTTTCCTTCATGAGCCGCAGGTTTCCAAGCAAGAGCCGACGTCCGTCTACAACCGCCTCGACGCCGTGGCCGGGGATTGCCTTGAAGTCCGAAACCTGGACAGGGGCAAACCCCTTTTTGTCCGCCGCTTCCACGATGGCGGCGGCCAGGGGATGCTCCGAGCCTCTCTCAACGGCTGCAGTAAGTCGCAGCAATTCGTCTTGCCCAGGCATGACTGCTCGAATATCAGTGAGAGCGGGCTTCCCATGAGTGATCGTGCCAGTTTTGTCCAGTACGACGGCGTTCAGCTCTTTTGCGGTTTGCAGGGACTCACCACCGCGAATGAGGATGCCGTTCACGGCGCCCAGGCCAATTCCGGTTGTCAAGGACATCGGGGTCGCCATGCCCAGGGCGCAGGGGCAGGCGATGATCAACGTGGTGACCGCGACGATCAACGCATAGATGAAAGCAGGCTGCGGACCGAAATCGAACCAAATGACAAACCCAATAATGGAAAGGATCATCACCGCGGGGGTGAAAAAGCTTGCCACGACGTCCACGATGCGTTGCACGGGGACCTTTGTCGCCTGCGCGTCCTTGACCATGCGGATGATGCTGGAAAGCACGGTGTCCTTTCCGACCTTCGTTGCGCGGAACTGGAATGAGCCGGTCTTGTTGATCGTTGCACCGATCACCTCATCGCCCTGCCCCTTTTCCACGGGAATGCTCTCACCGGTGATCATTGACTCATCCACGGCCGAGCTGCCACTTGACAGGCAGCGACGCGTCGAAATGTTCTTTTGCCATTCGATGGGCGCCCTGTAAGATGAGCCCGCAACGCCACTGCTACTCTGTTGATCGTGGCGCCGCCTAACAGGGGATGAGGTGATTCTTTGTGGGACGCAGGTGCCGCTGGCACTGATCTGCGCTGAGCCGATGTCCCCGGCGTCGCTTCTCGCGCTCTCACTCACTGTTGGGAGCGAAGAAACTTTCGGCGAACGCCTCGAAAGTGACGCGCTCTTTCGTCACGACCTGGCAGTGGTCGAGATAGCTTTGCGCCCAGGCAGTCGCCTGTTTCGGCGCAACATCGTGCGCACGCTTGCCTCCCCCAACAAGGATGTGTGTGCAGTGAGAAGTCGGTGCCTTCCAATGAGAAAACAAGGCTCATCGATTGAACTATCGATAGATATGTAATTACTTTCAATATAAGAACATACTTGCCGGAGACGGGGGTCGAACCCGTATGATCCTTGCGGATCAGGGGATTTTAAGTCCCCTGTGTCTGCCAGTTCCACCACTCCGGCACAGGATTTGCCGGCTCGGCCGAGCGGAAGGCCGAGCAGGCCTGCCGCGGCATTGGATGTGCCGGCTCGGCCGAGCACACGGGCTCCCGCTGTCCGCTCCGCGGACAGCTGCCGCCCCAGTGATGTGCGAAAGAAGCTCCAGGCGCAGCAAGACGTGGCCCGCCCTCGCGCCTCTCCTTTGCCAAAAACCTTACCGTTTCGCCGTCGGTCGAGTCAAGACAATAGGGCCCGAAGCCGAACATAGATTGAGGATTTTCCATGCCGCGAAAAGCGATGCGTTCGCTCACGATGATAGCTTTCCTTCTCTCAACGCTCAGCTTGATGGCAGGAGAAACGTCCTACACGATCAAGGAGGGCGAAACGCTCTTTTCTGTTGCCAGGCGGGCGCAGATTCCGGTGGACGTGCTGAGCGCTTTCAACGGCATTGACAACGCCGCGCGGCTGAAGGCCGGGAGCGTCATCCGGTTCCCGTCCACGTACATCGTGAAGAAAGGAGACACCCTCTTCGCAATTTCCCGTTCTCTCGGCGTTCCGCTTGCAAAGCTGCTCGATATGAACGGGATCACAGAGCGCGGCAGGATCAAGAGCGGCCAGAAGCTCTACATTCCGACGGAACGAGGAGGCGCTGCTTCGCAGCCCGTGGATTCGATTGCGGCACGGACACCACAGCAGGAAACGACCACGCGGAGCTCCGTCCCGCGGGAGGCACCGGCGCAGGATGCAGGGTCTGAGCCTGTCGTGTGGCCGCACTCCGGTCGCCACGAGCCGTTGAAGGGGAAGATTTCCGGCCTGGTTTTCTTTGGATCTGAGGGAGATGCCGTTCATTCCGCGACCGGAGGCGAGGTGAAGTGGGTTGGTCCGTACTGGGGCTGGGGAAAGACCGTCATCATCAAGTCCGCGGATGGGGACATCATTCTTTATGCCGGCAACGAGCAGCTTCTGGTGAACGTGGGAGATCGTGTGAACCCCGGCACGGAGATCGCACGACTCGGGGTGAGTCCCCAGGGAGGGGGCGCGAAGCTCTACTTCAGCATTCAGGGAGCAAACGGGCAGTTTGTGGATCCGGAGAAGTTTTTCTCCGACAAGAGTCACGCATAAGAGGGTGTATATGGGAAGGCACCTTGAAAAAGGCCAGGGAGGAGCGCAGGCCAGAGTCGACACCGCCGTGCAATTGCCGGCGGCAGTGGGACTCCTGGCGGGAGCGCCGCGTCGGGGAGAAGAAGCACGGGGAGCGCCCCGTCGGGGAGAAGAAGCACGGGGAGCGCCCCGTCGAGAAGACGCCCGCGGAGGACCGCGTCGTGAGGTCCCCCAGGAGAGAGATCTCCTTGCCCTGTACATCAGGCAGATCTCCAGCTACCCGCTGCTCACGGCGCAGGACGAGCAGGATATCGGCGGCGCCATCCAGAGATCGAAAGAAGAGCTGGCAGGACTGGAAAAGAAGGCGGCTGCCTGCCGTGTCTCCCGCAGGGCCTACCTGCGGCGCAAGGCGGAGCTTGAGCACGAGATCACCCTGTCCAAGAACAGGCTGATCCTCGGAAATCTGCGCCTCGTCGTGTCAGTTGCGAAGAAGTACCAGCACCGCGGCGTGTCTCTCCTGGACCTGATCGACGAGGGGAATATCGGGCTCATCGAGGCGGTGGAGCGATTCGACTACCGCAAGGGGTGCCGGTTTTCGACGTACGGCACGTGGTGGATCAAGCAGGCGGTGATCAAGGCGCTGGCGGAGAACGGGAAGGCAATCAAGATTCCCATCCATCTCCTCAACACGATCAAGAAATGCTTTTCCATCGCGCGGCAGCTCACGCAGGAGCTGGGCCGGGAGCCCAGCAACGCGGAGATCGCCGACTACCTTCGCATTCCGAAGTCCCGCGTCGAGGAGCTCATCAGCCTCTCCTGGGACCCGACGTCCCTGGACACGCCGGTTGCAGGGGAGAACCCGACGCGCCTCGCCGATCTCATCCGGGACGATGCCTCCGAGAAGCCGTTCGAGTCGGCGTTCGCCATGGCGCTGCAGGACACCCTGGCCATGGTCCTGGACAAGCTCAACGAGCGGGAGATGCGCATCATCAAGCTGCGATTCGGGCTCGACGGAGAAGGGCCTTTCACCCTGGAGGAGACGGGGAAGATCCTCGGCATCACGCGGGAACGCGTGCGGCAGATCCAGGAGCGGGCCCTGGTGAAGCTGAAGCAGCTGCGCGTCTCCAGCGAGCTGGAAGCCTTCATCCAGGGATGAGGTCGCCGTCGAACGACGGGACGCGAAACCTTGACATGAGGATGCGCCAATTCTACAATAGGCCAGAACTTACGAAGGAAGATGCATGCTCACCACCTACTCGCTGAGCGGTCTCACCGTCGTCACGCCGGACACCGCCACGGCCGGCAGCAGCATCCAGGTCGACCAGAAGAAGCTGGGCCGCCTCGGCGGGAAGAGCAAGTTCGAGCTTCGCTTCGGGGACGGGTATGCCGCCTTCCCCGCCCTCATCAATATCCACGACCATTTCAACGGCAACTACCTGCCCAAGGTCGGGCCGCGCCCCGGGGAGTTCTACGTCAACTGGTCTGGACTGGGAGAAGGACCTGCGCAACTCGGACGTGGTCAAGGTGGAGCGCGCCAAGACGAGCGTGGAGGAGCGGTACTTCCTCAGCGCGTACAAGAACCTGTTCTCCGGCGTCGTCACGGCCAACGACCATTTCCCGCACGAATGGAACGAGCCGTTCATTCCGCGCCTGCCCATGCGCGTCATCCGCAACTACACCCTCGCCCACGAGTGCTCCTCCTTCGACCTGAAATGGGGAGAGGGAATCGAGATCGAGCACGCGCGCGCGCTGAAGAACAATTTTCCCTTCATCACGCACCTGGAGGAGGGTTTCGACGAGGAGACCCAGCGGGGCATCGAGATCCTGGAGGAGCTGGGCTGCCTGGACGACCACACGGTCCTGATCCACTGCATCGGCTTCTCGGATGAGGACATCCAGAAGGTGCGCCGCGCCGGGGCGCACATCGCCTGGTGTCCAGCTTCCAACGTCTTCATGTTCAACGTCACATGAAGATCCGGAAGATGCTGGAGGCGGGGATCAACGTCGCCCTGGGCACGGACTCCACGGCCACAGGCTCCGTCAACATCCTGGAGGAGATGCGTTTCGCCCGGGAGATCTACCGCAGGATGTACGGGGAGGACCTCGCCGGCCCGGACCATCGTGAACATGGTGACCGTCAATCCCGGCCAAGGCGTTCCGCATGCAGAAGGAGACGGGTACCTGGCGGAGGGCAAGCTCGCGGACGTCCTCGTCGTGCGCCAGCGCAAGGACGATCCCTGGGAATCACTGGTCGCGATGCAGATGGAGGACATCGAGCTCCTCGTGCAGGAGGGGACGCCCGATCTACGGAGACGCCGCGCACGAGGAGCTGTTCGCGGCGCGCGGCGTGCAGTACACGAAGGTGAGCGTGCAAGGGACGGCAGATGCTGGTCAAGGGCGACCCGGCGGGCCTCATGGAGAGGGTGCGCAAGGCAGTGGGGTTCCGCAAGGTCCTTGACTTCATCCCCCTGGACACCTAGCTTTCTTCAGGAGCAGGGCGGAAAGTGCCCAAGGCTGTTCAGTACAGAGCCAACTCGATCATCTACTTCAAGGGCGACCAGAGCGAGCGCATCTTCCTCCTCAACCCGGGCAAGGTGAGCCTGAGCTACGTCGACATCGAGACCGGCCAGGAGGTGCGGGACCTGATCAAGACGGGGGAGTTCTTCGGCGTCAAGTCGGCCCTCGGCCACTACATGCGGGAGGAGACGGCCGTCGTCCTCCAGGACTCCACGGTGATGGTCATTCTCCGTCCGGAGTTCGAGCAGCTGGCCACCAAGAACACCCGCATCATCACCAAGATGCTGAAGGTATTCTCCAACCAGCTGCGCCGCATCCACCGGCAGGTCCAGAACCTCATGGTGAGCGACGAGCAGGTCAACCCCGAGACCGGGCTGTACAAGATCGGGGAGTACTACATGAAGAACAAGCGCTACGGCGCAGGCGCTGCACGCCTACAAGCGCTACCTCGTGTACTACCCCTCGGGCGCCTACGCGGCGGACGTGACGACCAAGATCGTCTCGGCGGAGGAGTTCCTCTCCCGCTACGGGTCCGGTGAGCCCCCGGCCTCCGCGGCGCCTTCGCGGCTCCGCGCAGCCGGCGGCAGCCCCGTCGCCCGCGGCGGCGCCGTGCCGCCGCAGCTCCGGCCAAGGCGGACGGCTCCGACCTGGCGCAGCAGTACTACAACGCCGTGAGCCTCGTCAGCCAGGAAAAGTACATGGAGGCCTTCAAGGCGTTCAAGAAGATCATTGACGGCAGGAGCGGACGCCGAGTACTCGACAAAGGCCGAGTTCGAGATGGCCAAGTGCCTCTTCTACCTGAAGCAGTACGACAACTGCATCAAGTCCTTCACCGCCATCGTGCAGAAGTTCCCCAAGCATCCCGAGATGAAGGACGCCCTGTTCTTCGTCGCGCGCTCCTACGAGGAGAAAGGGGACAAGGCCAAGGCGGGCGGCCTGTACAAGAAGATCATCAGCATGGGCACCGAGGACGACCCGGTCGTCCGCAAGGTGAAGAAGGCGCTGCGCGCGCTGGAAGGAGGGAGGGCATGAGCCCGCGCCGCCGGCCCTGATCTCTCCATGTTCAACCGCTTCATGGTCACGTTCCGCAAGGGCGACATCATCTTCTGCGAGTACGAGCCGGGGGACACCTTCTACCTGATCCAGTCCGGGCAGCGTCCAGATCGTGCGGATCATCGGGGACCTGGAAAAGAACATCGCCATCCTGCACCCGGGCGAGGTCTTCGGGGAGATGGCCATCCTGGAGGAGGCGCCCGCGCTCGGCCACGACAATCGCGCTGGACGAGGTGAAGGCGCTGGAGTTCAACCGGGAGAACTTCGAGGTGCTCATGATGGGCAACCCCCAGATCGCCATGAAGCTCCTGAAGCTCTTCGTCAAGCGGATCTACGACCAGAAGCGCCGGTTCCTGATCCTGACCCTGGAGGACGTGGAGGCCAAGGTTGCGGACGTGTTCCTCATGCTGGCGGAGAACCAGTCCCTGGATACCTCATCCGTGGACTCGATCGAGTTCAAGACCACCGTGGACGACATGTCCCACTGGGCGGGAATCCCCCCGGGGCAGTGCCGCGAGGTGCTGAACCACTTCGTCGCGCAGCGGCGCATCGAGCTTCATCCGGACCGGATCGTGGTCAAGAACATCAACGATTTCGCGCGGTTCGTGGAGTCCCGCCGCAAGCACCAGGAAAAGTAGAAACCCTCCCCCGGTCCTCAGATGCCCAGGTACGCCGCCTTCACCTGCGGGTTGTCCGCGATCTCCTTCGCGGACCCGGAAAGCACGATCCGCCCCGTCTCCAGGACGTAGGCGCGGTGCGCGATGGACAGCGCCATCTGCGCGTTCTGCTCCACCAGGAGGATGCTCGTGCCCTGCTTGTTGATCTCCACGATGATGCGGAAGATCTCCTCCACGAGGATGGGGGAGAGTCCCATGGACGGCTCGTCCAGGAGCAGGAGGGTGGGCTTGCTCATGAGGCCGCGGCGCCGTGGCGAGCATCTGCTGCTCGCCGCCGGAGAGCGTGCCGCCGTACTGCGTTGCCCGCTCCTTCGAGACGGGGGAAGCTCTTGTAGACGCGCTCCAGGGTCTCGCTGGATCTCCGCCTGGTCGTTGCGCGTGTAGGCGCCCATCATGAGGTTTTCCCGCACCGAAAGGGGCGCAAAGATCTTGCGGCCCTCGGGGACGTGGCTGATGCCCATCTGGACGATCTTCTCCGCGGGCACCGTGGAGATGTCCTGCCCCTTGAAGCTGATCGACCCGGTGCGGGAGCGCAGGAGGCCGGAGAGGGTGCGGAGGGTCGTGGACTTGCCCGCGCCGTTGGCGCCGATCAGGGTGACGATCTCGCCCTCGTCGACGTTGAAGGAGATGCCCTGCAGCGCGTGGATGGCGCCGTAGTAGACGTTGAGGTTCTCAACCTGCAGCACTGCTCGCCGCTCCTTTGCCGAGGTACGCCTCGATGACCGTCTGGTTGCCCTGGATCTCCTTCGGGGTGCCCCGGGCGATGACCTCGCCGAAATCCATGACGGTGATCCACTCGCAGATGCCCATGACGACGCGCATCTGGTGCTCGATGAGGAGGATGGTGAGCTTGAACCGGTCCCGGATGAAATGGATCAGGTCCATCAGCTCGATGATCTCCCGCGGGTTCATCCCCGCCGCCGGCTCGTCGAGGAGCAGGAGCTGCGGCTTGCAGGCCAGGGCCCGGGCGATCTCCACCCGGCGCTGCTCGCCGTAGGGGAGGTTCTTGGCGATCTCCTCCGCAATCCCGTCCAGCTTGAAGATGGAAAGGAAATCCAGGGCCTGGTCGGTGAGCTCCTTTTCCTTGTCGAGGAACTTCCTGGTGCGCAGGAAGGCTGTCCGAGAGGCCGTACCCGGCGTGCGGATGATAGGCGATGCGCACGTTGTCCAGGACGGAGAGAGTTGGAGAAAAGGCGGATGTTCTGGAACGTCCGGGCGATGCCCAGGCGGGTGATCTCGTACGGTTCCGGCCCGTCGATCCGCTCACCATCCAGATTGATGCTCCCGGAGGAGAGCTGGATGAGACCCGTGATGAGGTTGAACACGGTGGTCTTGCCCGCGCCGTTGGGCCCGATCAGGCCCCAGAGGGCGCCCGCGGGAGGGACAGGGAGAAGTTCTTCACCGCGCAGAGGCCGCCGAAAAACTTGGTGATCTCATCGATTTCCAGGAGAGCCCCAGGTGCATTCGAATCCGCCATGTCAGGACAACTCCTTCTGCCGTGCCGGATCTCCGCCGGCCGCTGTTTCACTGTTCGCTTTGCCGCGACGGAGCACTCTTTCAGCTTTCAGGAACCCCCACTCGATGTTCCCCAGAAGCCCCTGGGGACGGATCAGCATGAGAAGCAGCAGGGTTATCGGGTACAGGACGAAGCGCCAGGTGGGCGCTTCGGTCCCCATCTGGCCCAGGAGGACCCGGAGGAAGCCTTCCAGGAAGAAGATCCATGCGAAGGCCGCCGCAAGCGTTCCCGTCATGCTGCCCAGGCCTCCGAAAACCACGATGATGAGCGGGTTGAATCCGGCAATGAAGCTGAACGTATTGGGGCTGAGGAACCCGATGTAGTGGGCGTAGACACCGCCGCCGATTCCCGCCACGAAGCTTCCCAGCACAAACGCCAGGAGCTTCGAACCCGCGACATCGATCCCCATTGCTTTTGCCGCCGTCTCATCCTCTCGCACGGACATCGAGGCGCGGCCCGTGCTGGAGCGCACGAAGTTCCGCACGATCACGATGACGAGCATAAGGAAGATGAAGGCAGTTACCCAAGTCGTGAGCTTGGGGATCCCGATCATCCCTCTGCCTCCCTTCATTTCAGGGAAGGGGAGGATGGTGTCCGAGTTCACCATGAGCGTCTGGACGACGATGGCAAAGCCCAGGGTGGCAATCCCGAAGTAGTCGCTTCCCAGCGTGAGCACCGGGCAGGCCGAAAAGGAAGCTCACTTCGGCGGCGAAAGCCCCTGCAAAGATGACGGCCAGGAAAAACACGATCTGCTGCACCGCGGGTGACGAAAGAGGACCGGGAGCCGCCGTGGTTCCAAACAGGGGTGTCAAGGTGGAAGCAAGCTCGCGGCCCGCGTACAGGGCCGCTGCTCCCGCAATGACCACGGCGATCAGGTAGAACGTGAAGGCGGAAAGGACGGGGATGCCCCGGCGCATCCGCAGCAAGCGGGCGACACCCATCCACGCCAGAGCCGCGAGAATGACCCCGAGGCCGACCACGAAGAAACCGCTCGCGTCGCCGTTGGTCCATCTGTAGGTGATGTCAGCCGCCGCGTACGCGCCAATCCCGTAGAAACCCCACTGGGCAAGGCTGAACTGGCCGTTGAACCCGTAGATGAGGTTCAAGCCGAGGCACACCATGGCCATCGTGACGGCCTGGTAGAGAAGGCCCTGGTCGAACACCGAGAAAACCGCAAAATCACCGAATTGAGCAAGGAAAGCGAGCTGAATCACGCCGAAGGCCAGCAATACCGTGAGCGCCTTCTGCCAGAGCGCTTTGCGCGCAAGCCCCCACATGAGCCCGTAAATCCAGGCGATGAGGAGGGCCATTTTTACGATCGTCAAAAAGAGATAGCTCAGTTCCATCCCGTCCCCCTAGGCCTTCTCGCCCGCCGGCTCCCCGAAAATACCGGTGGGACGGACGAGGAAGACGATGATCAGGATCGTGAACGACACCGCGTCACGCATGGGCGTGGAGATGTAGCTCATCGTGAGAGATTCAGCCTGTCCCATGATGAGGGCACCTACGAAGGCGCCGGGGATGTTGCCGATGCCGCCGAGCACCGCCGCAACGAAGGCCTTGAGGCCGGGGAGGATGCCAAGCTGGGTCCAGATGGATTCGTACGCGATGGCGTACAAGACGCCGCCCATGCCGGCGAACGCCGCGCCGACGGCGAAAGTGAAGGAGATCACACGGTCGACGTTTATCCCCATCAGCCGCGAGGTGGGCTTGTCGAATGAAGTGGCCCTCATTGCGATCCCGATCTTCGTCCTCCTGATAAGGAACTGCAGGAAGAGCTGCACCAGGACCGAGGCCGCAAGAATGATCAGGAAGATGTTGGAGAAAGTGATGGTATTGTCAGGAGAGGCCTGCCCTGAGTGAATTCGATGGATACCATCTTTGACGTACCACGCGGTGATGTCGAACGGGGCCTTGTAGGGAATGAACCGCGGAGAGAAAACAAACTGAAGCGCGCCGAAAAACTCCAGAAAGAACGAGACGCCGATGGCGGTAATAAGCGCCGCGATGCGCGGGGCATCCCGCAAGGGCTTGTATGCCACCCTTTCAATGGTAACGGCGAGCACGGTGCAGACCAGCATGGCAAGGAGAATGACGGTGATGGAACCGATGACCACAGAAAGTCCCTCCGGAACGCCGGGGAAGACCATCTCAGGCCACCGATGCAAGTGGAACTGCGCGACGGCATAGAAGCTGGTGAATGCACCCACCATGAAAATGTCGCCATGGGCGAAGTTGATCAACTTTACGATGCCATACACCATCGTGTAGCCGAGGGCGATGAGCGCGTAGACGAACCCGAGCTTCAAGCCGTCAAGGACGTTCTGCAGGAACAGGATCGGGCTTCGCACGAAGTTGGTCACGAGGATGTAAGCCGCGAACAACGCAAGCAGGAGGAGAAACCCGTTTCCGACCCACGCCAGGGGCGCACGGTTTCTCCCCGCAATGGCGGACGTGGCCGCAAGATGTTCGTTTTTCACAGGCATGTGCGCTCCGCTCTAGGTAAGATTGAAGAAATCGAGAGGGCAACCCTCGGGTTGCCCTCTCCGAAATGCTCTTTCAGGCTATGGAGAGACGAACGAGTCGAACACCTTCTTGCCGCCCTTCACGTGGATGATGACAGCCCCCTTGATGGGGTCGTGCTGGGCGTCAAAGGTGATCTTGCCGGACACTGCGTTGAAGGTGATTCCTTCCAACGCGGTCTTCACCTTGTCCGTGTTGTCCGCGCCGGCGTTCTGGATTCCCTGCAGCAGCAGGTTGGTGGCGTCATACGCAAGCGTAGCCAGGGCGTCGGGAACGATCGGCTTGCCCGAAGCGTCCTTGTACTTGTCTCCGTAGGCCTTCAGGAAGTTCTGCACCTCGGGCCGGGGGTCCGCGGGGTCATAGTGGTTGGTGTAGTAGCCGTTGTCAGCAGCTTTGACATCCAAGTCCGAAGAATCCCATCCATCTCCGCCCATGAACGGCGCGATGATGCCTTTTTCTTTTGCCTGCTTGGTCGCCAAGTTGACGACGTTGTAATAGTCGGGGAGGTACACAAGGTCTGGCTTTGCCGCTTTTACCTTTGCCAGGATGGCGGAGAAGTCAGTGTCCGTGCCCGTGTAGTTCTCTTTGCCGACGATCTGTCCGCCGAGCTGGGTGAAGGCGGCTTCAAACGCTTCCGCCAGACCTTTCACGTAGTCGTTGCTCTGGTCGGCCATGACGAATGCCTTCTTGGCCTTCAGGTTGTTCACCGCGAACGTGGCCGCGACTTTGCCCTGGAAGGGGTCGATGAAGCATGCGCGGAAGATATACGGCTTCGTCGCGCCGGTCTTGTCCAACGTGACCGTCGGGTTGGTGGACGTCGGGGAGATCTGGATGACTTTCGCGGCGTTGGCAATCTCCGATATGGGGATTGAAGCCTTGGAGCACACTTCCCCGATGATGTAGTGCACTTTGTCCTGGTTGATGACCTTGTTGGCCGCATTCACCGCGGGGTCAGGGGTGCACTGGCTGTCCTCGACGATCGGCGTGATCTTCAGGCCGAGAACACCGCCTTTCGCGTTCCATTCATCGATTGCGAGCAGGGCTCCATCACGGGTGGACACGCCGAATGTCGGGACGGGGCCCGACAGCGGCGCAAGCACGGCCACCTTGAGGACCTTGGGTGCCTGCTGGCAGCCGACGAACACTACGACGAGCGCCAGCGCGATGGCAACGAGCGACAGAAAACGCTTCATTCTTTCCTCCTTCTATAGAATTTCTTTAAAAAGCGTTCTTGGTGATGAAACGGGGCTGAGCTCCCGGCCGGTCAGACCAGACTCAGCATACCCATCTTGCGAGTTACGTCTCCACCTCCTTGCGTGAGCGAACGATGCCGCGAACCGGACCGCGGAGAGACTTTTTGGCAGGGAATCGTGGAAAATAATACTCCCGCTGAACAAATTGTCAAGCATCAAGGCCGCTCTCGCCGCGCTCATGGAGCTACGCAAGAAGCCTGTTGCGAACCTCGGGCAGCTCGCAGTACCAGAGCTCGACCGCCGAAAGGACCATCGCGACAGCGGCAATAATAACGTACTCGGCGTCGAAGCGCTGGACCCCTCCTGCGTTTTCGGTCGCATGCGGAAGAAGCATCATCAGCCTGCTGATGATGTTGAACCCTTGGGAAAAGGACAGCAGGTACCAGGGCCAGGAAGCCGCGCTCTTGCGGAAGATAAGTTGGACGAGAGCAATGACCACGAGGAAAGAAAGGAAGATCGGGAGCCACCACTCCTGCGTGCGGGGCGAATACGAGGAGGCGGGCAAGATCAAGAGCGGCACAAGCTGAAACCAGAGAACGACATAGGCGACGACGCGGTTGCTGAGCAATTTTCGGAGCATGAAAGCACAATATCATGGGGGGAGACGGAATGTCGAGAGAAAATTTTCCCTCCCCCTTCGCCATCCAACACTGCGGAATACCGCAGTGGGGCTACAGGGCGCCTTCCGCACATCCCTGTGCTCGGCGCCCTCTCGCCATCCAACACTGCGGAATACCGCAGTGGGGCTACAGGGCGCCTTCCGCACATCCCTGTGCTCGGCGCCCTCTCGCCATCCATGGCTAGAGCCAAGACTGGGAATCGAACCCAGGACCTGCGCATTACGAGTGCGCTGCTCTACCAGCTGAGCTATCTTGGCGTGCCCGGCAGCATACAGAAATGGAATGGGAATGGCAATGGGTGGCTGGCTGCGGGGTGCAAATTCCGGCTGTTGGTAGTTTTGGGGCTAGAAAGGTCCCTCCCAGCGCGTGGTAAACTACCACTGGCAAAAATCTCGAAGCTGGGAGGGAAAGGACAATGGATTCTCTGGTAACGCAAATCCTTGAAAACTTCAAGGCAGCATATGGGCTGAAGATCACCGACAGCAGCGACATGTTTCTGACCGAGAAGAACCTTCTGGAGTTCCTCATGAGACTGGGACGCGCAACCATGGGCGCCGTCTTCGAGCAGTTGGACACGGGCTATGAGGGAGCCGTCATTCGCAAAGACGCTCGGAAGTACAAGTTCGTAGGCTACCGCAGGACCAGTCTTCACGGACTATTCGGGATGGTCGAATACCGGCGAGCCTACTACTTCAGTAAGCAAGAAGGCGGTGGGGGATACTTTCCCCAGGATGAGAAACTGGGAATCCAGATGCGACACACTCCCGGCTGCCAGTACTTTCTCTCCTCCTTTACAGGGCGGGAGGCCTATCAAAAGAGCCTGGATCGGTTTCACGAGATCTTTCGCCCTGATGCAACGGAGCTGATCTCCTTGAGGAAGTCCTTGGACATGGACGCAGAGTTGGGCGAGCGTCTGGAGGGGCTGCGACAAGAGGAGATCGCGCAGGTCTTCGACAAGAGGCAGCTCATAGCCAAAGAGAATGTGATCAAGGAGCGGATGGCAGTGTCGGTGGATGCCACGAAGCTTCGCCAGCGAGGAGAGGAAGAGCGAAGTGTTGATGGCAAAAGAACTTGCCCGACCGTGTGGCGCGATGTGAAGGTGGGGGCGGTCTCCTCGATTGGCTGGGACGAAAAGCAGCAGGAGGCGTTTTGCACAGCCAGCAGCTACGTCAGCGGCATCGAACACGCCGATGAGTTCTTCAAGCGCTTGACGGTGGAGGTGCAACGCCGAGCGGAGGATGTGAAAAAGACGCGGCTGGTGTTCCTGGCTGATGGGGCGAAGTGGATCTGGGATCGTTTCGTTGAGCTTGCTCCGCCCAACAGCACCTTCATTCTGGATTTCTATCACGCCTGCGAGCACGTCTCGGAGCTGTGCAAGAAACTCTATGGCGAACAGACTCCCGAGTACTGGAAACATTTCAAAGCTTGGAAAACCACCCTCTGGGAAGGAAAAGTCGAGACGTTCCTCCAAGAATTGCATGTGATTCGTGACATGGTTGAGCACAGGGACTACCGCGACCTCATCCAAGGGCAGATCGACTATTTCACCGACAACAAAGAAAGGATGCAGTATGACGTCTACCGTGGTGCCCGCCTTCCCATTGGCAGCGGCACCATCGAGAGTGCCTGTAAGAACGTCATCGCGGGCCGAATGAAGCAGGGAGGCATGACGTGGTCGGAGACAGGGGCAGACGGGATGCTGCAGATCCGCAGCTCCATTGCAAGCGGCCGCCATCTGCAGGATTTCCTGGCCACGCTGGACCGGGCAGCGTAAATCTACCTACTTATTGAAATCGCTCCCCTGGCTGCGCGTCTTTCATCAAGGACCGCACCAGTCTTCCGATAATGAGGAAGGGGAGAAGGACGCAGCGGGCCCCCATGGCTGCTGCAGGAGGTATCCGTGGTTCGTGGGCTGTACACGGGCGCAAGCGGGATGGTTGTCCAGATGAACCGCATGGACGAGATTGCCAACAATCTCGCCAATGTGGATCTCAACGGTTACAAGAAGGACACCGCCATCGAGAAGGCTTTCCCCGAGATGCTGATGCGGCGAATGAACGACGACGCTGTCTATAAGTTCCCGATGGGATCCGTCGATTCTTCGCCGATCGTGGGCACCATCGGCACCGGCGTGGAGACAAACGAGGTTTACACGAACTTTGCCCAGGGGCCGATGAAGCAGACGGAAAACGACTTCGACATGGCCCTCGATGGTGACGGCTTTTTCACGGTCCAGACCCCCCAGGGGGAGCGGCTCACCCGCAATGGCGCATTCCTTGTAAACAAGGACGGCTACCTGGTCACCAAGAGCGGGGACTACGTGCTCGGGGAGAACGGTCCCATCAAGCTGAAGAAGAACAACTTCGTGGTGGACCAGGACGGCACGGTGTGGCAGAACGCCACCTTCGCGGCGGACGACAAACGCCTCGTCTCCCAGCAGGAAAACCAGTGGGAGAACATCGAGAAGGTGGATCGCCTGCGCGTCGTCGACGTCACCCGCAAGAGATACCTGCAGAAGCAGGGGAACTCGTACTGGCGGACCACGGACGAATCCGGGCCCGCGGACATCATTGGGCCCGACGCCCGGCCGAAGGTGCGCCAGGGCTTCCTGGAGGGCGCGAACGTGAACGCCGTCACCGAGATGGTGGAGATGATCGAGGTGAACCGCGCATACGACGCGAACCAGCGCACGGTACAGACGGAAGATTCCCTGATCGGAAAGCTCTGGAATGAGGTGGTGAGAGTATGATGCGATCACTGTGGACAGCTGCGTCGGGCATGACCGGCCAGCAGTTCAACATAGACACGATTTCCAACAACCTGGCCAACGTGAACACCACGGGGTTCAAGCAGATGCGGCCGGATTTTGAAGACCTGCTGTACCAGACCGAACGACTGGCAGGCACGCCCGCCACCGAGGCCACGGTGGTGCCCACCGGCGTCCAGGTGGGTCATGGTGTCCGCCCGGCGGCAACACAGAAGATCTTCACCCAGGGCGCGCTGCAGCAAACGGGCAACCCTTCCGACATCGCCATCGAGGGTGATGGGTTCTTCCGCGTGCTGCAGTACGACGGAACCTATGGCTACACCAGGGACGGGTCGTTCAAGATCGACTCAAACGGCCAGCTTGTCACATCGGGCGGCTACAAGCTCCTGCCCGAAGTCGTGCTCCCTGAGGGGTTCGTCAACGACAGCCTGACGATATCCCAGGACGGACGGATCACCGTGAAGGTGGCAGGCAGTGACGATCCGGTGGACGTTGGACAGCTGGAGATCTATCGCTTCGTCAACCCGGCGGGGCTGGAGTCGATTGGCGAGAACCTGATGAAGCTGACAAACGCTTCCGGTGACCCGATCCCAGGCCGGCCGGGCTTCGATGGAATGGGCAAGACATTGCAGAGGTTCCTGGAGATGTCCAACGTTTCCGTGGTCAGGGAAATGGTCAACATGATAGTGGCCCAGAGGGCGTACGAGCTGAACTCCCGGGCAATCCAGACTTCCGACTCGATGCTCGCAACCGCCACGTCGTTGAAGCGGTAACGGCACGCCATGAGACGCGCGCGGCGCCTCTTCGCGCTTCTCGGGTTGCTCCTCCTGGCAGCAGCGGCTGTTGAAGCGGGCGGAGTCACCATCTACGTCCAGCGTGTCCTGGTCACCGACCCTGGTGACATCCGCCTGGGAGACCTGGTGCAGCCCGCCGGCGACACCCCTGCTGCCGCCGGGGAAACACTTGCGCTGAATGTCGCCACACTCTCCAATCACCTCCTCTACATACCCTCCCGCTCCTACATGGACAGCGTTGTGGGCGCCTTCGGACGTGACTCCATCTTCGTAGGGTCACGGAGTCTCGTGATCCCGCGCGGTCTCCTCCCGGACAACGAAGTCCCGCTCATGGACAAGCTCGTGGATTTTCTGAGCTCCTCCGGCGTGCTTGCAAACGATGTCGCGGACATAGAGCTTCGGACCGTACAGCTGATCGGAACCCTTCCCGCAAACGTTTCACCTTCGTTCCAGCTCGTGAGATCGTCGCGAGGGGGGGCCGTCGAGGTCTCGTATACGGCGAGCGGTGACGGCGGGCAGGCGAGCGGCAGGATCATCCTGGCGATGCAGGGAGACCCGCGCTCGGCGACGGCGGACGTTCGTGCGAGCGATCCTGTGCGCATTGTCTTTCACAGGGGACCCATCACCATTGAGACGCAGGGCAAGGCGCTGGGCGCCGCGGCGGTGGGTGAGACGGTGAACGTGCTGGTGACTGACAGCCGCAAGAGCTTCTCCGGCAGGCTGCTGGCAGGGAAGGCGGTGGATGTTGAGCTTCCGTAGAGCGTTGACCGTCAGCCTCCTCATGATGGGCGCCCTGGCGGCAGCCTGCGCGGCCCCGGTGGTCCGCATCAAGGACATTGCCTCAATCCAGGGCGTGCGGGGAAACCAGGTGCTGGGACTCGGGCTCGTGAGCGGACTGAACGGGAAAGGGGATTCCTCGAGCGCTCCTCTCCTGCGTACGACAGTCTCTTCGCTTGTGGCGAGCTTTGGAGTCTCCTTGTCGCCGCAGGATGTTCGAAGCAAGAACGCGGCGGTGGTGATGGTGAGCGCGGAGCTGCCCGCCTTCGCCAGGTCGGGTGACCGCATCGATGTGATCGTTTCCAGTATTGGCGATGCGCGCGATCTGGACGGCGGGATACTCCTGCAGACCAACCTGCAGGCGGCCAATGGCCAGGTCTATGCGGTGGCGCAGGGGCGTGTAACCACGTCCCAGGACCCCGCGGCAGCCAGGACCGTGGGGGCCGTCTCGCAGGGAGCGATCGTGGAAAAGGACGTCGTCTCCCAGTACCAGGCGAACAATGTCGTCTCGATACTCCTGCACAATCCGGACTTCGTCACCGCGAGCGCGGTCCAGAAGGCAATCAGCGGTGCTTTCAGCGGCATCACGGTGAACAGCCGCGACCCGTCGCTCATCGAGGTGCAGATCCCGCAGGACAGGAGGTCTGACCCCGTCGGGTTCCTGGCTCAGCTGGAGGCGCTCACGGTGACTCCGGACACGGTGGGACGCGTCGTGATAGACTCCGCAAGCGGCGTGATCGTCATGGGAGAGAAGGTCCGAATCGGGAAGGTTGCGGTGTCCTATCGAACCACGCGGGTCACCGTGGGCGCCGCGGCGGGCGGTCCTTCGGCAAATCCGGACCTGTTCGTCATCGGGGACACGACGACTGTCGACGATTTTGTTTCTGCCCTCAAGGGCGTGGGGCTCAAGGCCGACGTGATAATAGGCGTGCTCCAGGCGGTGGAGAAGGCGGGTGCCCTTTTTGGCACTCTCGTGGTAATGTAGACGGGGACTGAACAATGCAGAGCATCAACCTGACAAACTTGCATCCCTATCCGGTCGACACTGCCCGCGCCGGGCGACCGGCGGTGGACAAGCACAGCGAGCTGTACAAGGCGAGCGTGGATTTCGAGTCGCTTTTCATCCGGCAGATGCTGGAAGTCATGCGTAAGACCATCCACCGCGAAGACGACCTGCTGAACGGCGGGATGACTCAGGACGTTTTCGAAGGAATGCTGTATGATGAGTACGCGAAGAAGATGGCTGAGACCGCAGGGTTCGGGCTTGCGGACACCATCTATCGTCAGCTATCATCAAAATAATACGGACGAAGTGTACTAGAAATCATACAAAACGCTGTTGAGCAGCCCGTGGAACGGTTACAGTATATCATCTCATTATATCGTAAACAATTACGGAACATTTATTAGTTTTCGCATTGGCACGCTACTTGCTTATTTATCATCCAGGAGATGTCAATGAGCAAGAGGCGGGAGGCAACATCTTCCTTTGAGGACAACCTCAAAGCCTATTTCAACCAGATCAAGAAGGCCCGGCTCCTGACCTTCGAAGAGGAGTTGGATCTTTCTCGACGGATACAGAAGGGCGATGAGAGCGCCCGCCGGCTTCTCATTGAGTCGAATCTCCGTCTCGTTGTCCGAATCGCCAAGAACTACCTGACCCCTGAGGTCTCCATCCTGGACCTCATCCAGGAGGGAAACATCGGCCTCATGAGGGCCGTGTCGAAGTACGATTTCAGGAAGAAGGTCAGGTTCAGCACGTATGCATCGTGGTGGATCAAGCAATCCATTGTGAGATCCCTGTCCAACAAGAAGAGGGTGATCCGTCTCCCCCACAGGCAGGAAGAGAAGCTTCGCAAGATCAACAAGGTCTACAACAATCTCTCGCAGGTGCTCATGCGGGAGCCGACCCTGGTGGAGATTGCGGGGGAGATCGGCCTGGAGGAAGAGGAGGTCGCCTCCATCATCAATTCATCCGGCTCCGTGGCGTCCCTGGATTCTTCCATCTCCCCGGATTCCGGCAGCCTCCACGACATAGTGGAGGACATGTCCTTCAATCCCGACCGGGAGCTGATGCGGAAAACCCTCCGTGAGGACACCCTCAAGTTCCTCGACGGATTGCAGGAGAAGGAGCGCCGCATCCTTCTCTACCGCTTCTCCTTTGTGAGCGGAAGGCGTCATACACTCAAGAAGATAGGCGATGAGCTGGGCATCTCGCCGGAAACAGTGCGACAAATAGAGATCCGGGCCCTCAAGAAACTCAGAAGCTTCTCCGAAGAGCTGAAGGAGTATGTCTACAGTTGACGCTTCGGAGTAGCGCGTGCGCCGACGCTCTTCGCACGCGCTCAGGATAGCCGCAGTCATAGTTACTCTCGCGGTCGCCGGCATCGCTGCCGTCCTCATTGCCTTTCTGCCCTCATCAGCCGCTTCGGTTGCGGGTACCACGGTGGCCTCAGGATCCTCCGGCAGCTCGGGAGCGCAGGCCGCCCCGCCCCGGCCCCGGCGGGATACGCCGGCCAGCGAGCCAGTGGCCCCTCCGATCCACATCGAGCCGCAGGGAAAACTGGCGGTGATCCTTGACGATGCCGGCTACAGCCTTACGGAGCTCCAACCCTTCCTGGAGCTGCCGGGTCCGCTGACGGTTGCCGTTCTTCCCGATTTGCCGCACAGCGCGGAAGCGGCCCGGCGTGTGCTTGCCGCGGGAAAAGACCTGATCCTCCACTGCCCCATGGAAGCGGATGGAGATGAGGATCCCGGGCCCGGGGCGCTTCGCGTCGGGATGTCGGAAGAGCAGATCGACAGGATTCTTTCAGAGGACTTTGCCTCCGTTCCGGGGGCAGTCGGAATGAACAACCATATGGGTTCACGGGCTACGGCTGACCCCGCCCTGATGGAGACGGTCCTGGGCTATCTCAAACGGGAGGGTTTGTTCTTCGTGGACAGCAGGACCACTGCGGAAACCGTGGGGCCAGAGATTGCCCGGAGGCTCGGTGTGCCCTTCCTGCAGAGAAACCTGTTCATCGATGATGAGCGCAACGAAAAGTCCATCGCGGATGCGTTCAACGTGGGCGTGCGGGAAGCACGGACACGGGGGACGGCAGTCGTCATCGGGCATGTACAGAACAAGGCAGTCCTGGATATACTGCGCACGGGGCGGAGAGAGTTGGCGGGGAACGGCGTCCGCCTGGCCCGCCTGGAAGAAATCATGAGCGAGACCCGGGTGGTCCAGCAGGGCCGGGATCGCACGGGAGCGCGCGTTTTTTGAAGGTTCTTGGCATTGAGAGCTCGTGTGATGAATGCTCGGCCGCGGTCGTGGAAGACGGCCGCCGTATCCTCAGCAACATTGTCCTGAGCCAGGTGGATTTTCACAGGCCTTTCTACGGGGTCGTTCCCGAAATAGCCTCGCGAAAGCACGTGGAATGGATCAGTCCGGTGGTGCAGGACGCGCTGTCCGCCGCCGGCGTTGCCGTGCGAGACATCGACGCCGTGGCGGTGACCTACCGGCCGGGGCTCATAGGCTCCCTCCTCGTTGGATTGTCCTTTGCAAAAGGGCTTGCCTGGGCGCTCGGGAAGCCGTTCGTCGGGGTGGACCATATCCTCGCCCACCTGTATGCGCCGCACCTGGAGAATGACATCCCCTATCCCTACCTCGGAGTGCTGGTATCCGGGGGGCACACGATCATTGCCAGGGTGGACGGGCACGATACGATGAGGGTTCTTGGCACCACGATCGATGATGCGTGCGGCGAAGCCTTTGACAAGGTTGCCAAGCACTACGGGATCGGCTTTCCCGGGGGCGTTGCCATCGACAAGCTTGCCAGGACCGGGGATTCACGGGCGTTCCGATTCCCGCATCCCATCCTCAACAAGGGAGAAGCGTTTTATGACGTCTCCTATTCGGGGCTGAAGACTGCCGTCATACACCAGGCGGACCAGTTCTGGAATGGAAGCGCGGAAAAGAGCATAGCAAACATCGCGGCGTCCTTTCAGCGCGCCGCAATCGACATTCTGGTGGACAGGGCAATCGCGGCTGCCACGGACACAGGCTTGCGGCGCATCGTTGCGGGAGGCGGGGTGGCGGCCAACAGTTACCTGAGGCAGCGAATGGCGGCAGAGAAGGGTCTGGAAGTCATCTTCCCGAGCCTGGCTTTGTGCACGGACAATGCGGCTATGGTGGCGGGACTTGGTTATCACGCCCTGATGGATGGCACCGCATCCGACTTTTCGCTCAATGCCGAAGCCCGCGTGCCCGTCTTCAAGCGAAACTATCCGTAGAAAGGACGGCGAGCCCGCAACGCTGCCGGAAGCGCAAGCTGCCCGAAGCGCAACGCCGTTTTATTTGACAACACACACTCCCGCGAGTAGACTTCTGTAGCAGGAGCAGTGAATGTACAACGTCCTGATACTCTGGGCGCCCGATTCCGCCGAAACCCGCAAGGTTGTGGAGGTGGTTCGCGCAGCGTTCAACGAAGGGAAGTACAAAACCACGGTCAAGAAGGCTGATGAGTCGTCAATCGTTGACATCGCCGCCGCAGACGTCGTCATTTTCGGTCTCCAGAAGTCCTCCGCGGCGGAATTGCCGCCTGAGTACTCCGACCTGATGCGCGTGTTCAAAGGCGTGACCCTTGCCGGCAGGGCAGCCGGGGTTTTCTCCGTGGGAAGTGAGAAGGCCTCCGCAAAGATAAGAAAATCTCTCAAGGACACTGAAGTCGCGATCTTCGAAGAGGACCCGCTCTTTTCCAATGAAAAGTCGGAGAAGGTGTCAGAGGTCACCGAGTGGGCCAGAAAGCTTGCGGGGTTTTTCCAGGAAGTGAGGGGCGCTCGTGAATAGCATTCTGGATGCAGCCATCCGCAAGGTGCCAGACTTTCCGAAGCCCGGCGTTCTGTTCTACGATATTACCGGGATACTTGTTGATCCAAAAGCCTTCGCCTACTGCATCGACCGGATGACGGAGCTCTATGCGGGCCTGCCGGTGGACGGGGTGGCCGCCATCGAATCCCGCGGCTTCATTTTTGCCGCCCCCTATGCCCATCGAAGAGGGCTCCCGCTGATATTGTTGCGGAAGAAGGGAAAGCTTCCCGGTGAGACGTACCGCGTGGCGTTCTCCCTCGAGTATGGGGAGGACGTCCTGGAGGTCCACAAGAGCGATCTGCATGCGGGGCAGAAGCTCCTGCTTGTTGATGACTTGATCGCAACCGGTGGTACTCTGCGGGCGGCCGCCCAGCTCCTCGCAATGGGAGGCGCCAAAGTGACTTCGATCTTTGGCGTTGTCGGTCTGCCGTTTCTCCACTACGAGAAGTCCCTCGGAGACTTCGAGGTCAAGACGCTCATTCAGTACGACAACGAGTGCGGCTGACGTCCGAGCTCAGCAGATTCGGGGCAGCAACAGGCCGCGCGGGAAATCCAGCAGGCGCTTTCCCCCGATGCTCGTCGTCATGATCACCGCGCCGGGGTTCCCAGAGGTGACTCTCCCAACGACCTTGGACTGACTTCCCAGGGCAAGCGACCTGAGGGCGCCGAGCGCCTTGTCCGCGGCTTCCGCGGCAACAAAGGCCACGAATACGCCCTCGTTCGCGATCTCAAGCGGATTGAGCCCCAGGAGGTCACAGACCGCCCTCACGTCCTGGTTGACGGGAAACTCGTCCTCTTCCACATCGATTCCCCAGGAAGCGCCAGAGGCGCCGAGGGAAGCGCCTACGACGCGCGGAGAAGCGCTTCCCACAACCTCGTTCAGCACAGCGGCCACCCCTCCGCGCGTCGCATCACGCATGAAATGAAGGGATTGACCCAGCGGGAACAGGGCGCTCGTCAGCGGATAGAGGGAAGCCGCGTCGGAGCGCAGCGTGTCGCCGACAGGCAAAGACTCACGGGCCGCCAGGATGGTGATTCCATGAGCGCCCAGCGGGCCTGAGACGATGATGGCATCTCCTGGTCTCACCGCGGACGGTGACAGGGCATGGGGGAAGACTCTGGTCCCGACCCCCGCGGTAGTCAGGAACAGCCCTCCGCCCTTGCCCTTGGGCACCACCTTGGTGTCCCCAGTGATAATGCGCGTTCCCGCTTCTTTGGCTGCTTCCGCTGCCGAGGCCAGGGCCCGTTGAAGCTGCGAGACAGGGAACCCTTCCTCTATGACCATCGCCAGAGACAGGGAAATGGCCCGGGCGCCGCAGACGGCAAGATCGTTGCAGGTACCGAAGACGCACAACTTCCCGATGTCTCCTCCCGGGAAAAAGGGAGGGTCCACGACGTAACCGTCGGTTGTCAGGAGAAGCTCGGAGCCGGACGCAAGGGGAGTGGCGTCCGACAGCTCAGCATAGGCATCTGAGGCGAAAGCAGGGTAGATCACGGACTCCACCAGGTCCCGGGAGAGAGCACCTCCGCTGCCGTGCTCCAGCCTGATGAGCCCGTCCGCGCTCATTTGCGCGCACCGTAGCGGAAATAGGCGGCGCAGGTTCCTTCCGAAGACACCATGCAGGGACCCACGGGATCATCAGGGGTGCATTTCCTTCCGAACAGGACGCACTGGGGAGGCTGTGCTTTACCGGCAATCACGCGCGCACAGATGCAGCCTGGCGCCTCGGCGTCCCGGGCGGGGGGAAGCCTGAAACGTTTTTCCGCGTCCATGCGCGCAAGCTCCGGACGAAGACCCAGGCCTCCTCCGGGAATGACCCCCAGTCCGCGCCAGACGTCGTTTCGTGGCTCGAGACTCTTCTCGATGACGGCGAGTGCCCGCGGATTACCCTCTGGCTTCACTGCCCGGGGATAGGCATTCTCCACGCGTTTTTCGCCCTTGTCGATCTGCCGCGCGAGGAGGAGGATGCCGAGGAGCATGTCCAGAGGCTCGAACCCGGTGATCACCCCGGGTCTCCCGCCGTCCGCGGTGAGGAAGCCGTACGCCTCCTCTCCAATGATGACAGATACGTGCCCCGGCAGGATGAAACCGTCAATTCCATGGTCCGGGCTGGAAAGCAGAAACCGGAAGCGCCGGAGGAACGGTCTTGAACGCCGTGTAGAAAAGAAGGTTCTCGACACCCTGCTCCTGCGCTTGGAAAAGGGTCGATACCACGGTCGGAATGGTGGTCTCGAATCCGACCGCGAGGAACACGACGGGCAGGGAAGAACGCTTTGCTATCTGGAGCAGCTCAGAGGGCGAATAGACGAGCTTCACGAGGTCTCGACCGGAAAGAGAGCTCAGCGCCCGGCCGCTTGTCCCCGGGACTTTCAGCATGTCCCCGAAGGTCGCGATGACAGCCTGTCCGGACTCTGCAAGGGAAAGGGCATTGTCCACGTATCCGGCCGGGGTAACGCACACGGGGCATCCGGGACCCGAGATGAGGTTGATTGCGGAGGGCAGCAGAGACTGGACGCCCTTGCGCCGCAGCTCCACAGTGTGTGTGCCGCACACCTCCATGAGGGAAAGCGGCCTCCCGATCCTGCGGACGCTCGTTTCGATCTCGGAGACCATGTCGGCAGCAAGCTGCTTCTCGTCATTCATCGCTCAGGCGTCTCCCGTGAGCTCCGCCATCTTGCGAAAGAGCGCGATCCTCTCCTCAGCCTCGGCAAGCGCCAGGATCTCGATGGCGAATCCGGCGTGGACAATCACGTGGTCGCCCGGCGCAGGGTTTTCCAGGAGAGACACGTCCACCTGGACGCTCACGTTCCCCTGGGAAACGATTGCCTTCTTTCCGTCAAGAATCCTGTCAATTCTCATGGGTGTTGCAAGACACATGCTTTCACCTCTTTCAGCTTTTTCCGCCCTGGAACCAGACCTGGCCTACGGAAAGCCCGCCGTCTCCCGGCGGTACTTTCTGATTCAGGAAAACCTCAAAACCGGATTGTATCAAGAGGGGGACAAGAAGCTCGCGGAGAAGGAGGTTCTGAAAGACGCCTCCGGAAAGCGCAACGCGCCGGATCCCGGTAATTTCCCTCATGCGTCTTGCCCCCTCGAGCGACGCCGCGGCTATGCACTGGTGAAAGAGGAGCGCCAGCTTCTCTACCGGCGCGCTGTTTCTCCTTTCCAGGAGAAGCGACAGGAGGGGGCGAGGGTCCGCCAGGAAACTCCGCTCGTCACCAGGGGAGGGCAGGAAAGGAACGAGCTCCATCATGGTGGAGGCGGACGGCTCTTTTCCATCCCCACGCGCCAGGAGTCCGTGACCCTCCAGCCGTATGGGTCCTTCTCCCTCGTAGCTGACCGTGTCCACCAGGCCCAGAATGGAGGCGGCGGCGTCAAAAACGCGGCCAAGGGATGTGGACAGCGGGCAATTGACTCGCTTCTCGAGCATGGCCCGAAGAATCAGTCTCTGCGCTTCGGACAGCCCGGGCACCTCTCCGGCGGGTGAGAGCAGTGCGAATGCAATCCTCGCCGGATGGAGCACCGCCGCTTCTCCGCCGGGAAGCGCAAACGGAGCGAAGCTGCCAAGCCTCGTGAAGCCGCCGCGGGTCGCATGGAGGAACTCACCTCCCCATATCGTTCCGTCGGTGCCGTAGCCGGTGCCGTCGAAGGAAAGAGCCAGCGCCTCCTCCAGGCCGTGCTCTGCCATGACCGACAACGCGTGGGCGAAGTGGTGCTGCACGGCCGCGCCGCGCACCGGATGTCCGCCCGCCAGCTCGGTCGGACGGTCTCCGAGCGCCCATGCAGTGGATCGGTAGAGCGGGTGCATGTCACGAACAATGAGATCGGGAACTGTCCCGTAGAGTGAGAGAGTCTGCTCGATGGTGGCGTCGAACTGCGCAAAGGTCTCAGCATCATCAAGGTCGCCGTTGAACGGGCACAGGTGGACATCGTCTCCCCGGGCAAGGGCGGGGGCGCTCTTCAGATCTCCGCCCAGTCCAAGGATCACTCCTTTCACATCCGAGGACAAACCGACGAGGCGCGGCACCCAACCGCGCGAACGTCGCAGGAGAAACTCGCCGGATGACTTCCCGGCTCGCACCACCGAATCGTCAGTGCGAAAAACGATCCGCCTGTCGTGGACAAGAAAAAGATCCGCGACATCTGCAAGTCTCTCCCGGGCGTCGAGCGGATCGGTGATTATCGGCTCACTCGCCTTGTTCCCGGATGTCATGACGAGGTGCTTGTAGGGGACGGGGAGCAACGGATGAAGAAAAAGCAGCGCATGCAGGGGGGTGTAGGGGAGCATCACCCCGAGGGTCTGGGTATCAGAAACCCTCTGCAGCCAGGATGGGCCGTTTGCCCTGCGCGGTGCAATGACGATGGGGCTTTCGGCGCAGCAAAGCAGCTCTGCATCCCTCGACTCCAGGACGCAAAGCTCGTGCGCTTCAGAGATGTCTCGCACCATCAGCGCGAAGGGCTTCCGCTCCCGCTCCTTCGCGCGGCGCAATGCATCCATGGCACGCCGCGAGGCCGGGTCCGCGGCAAGGTGAAATCCTCCGATGCCCTGGAGGGCCACGATCCTCCCCTCCGCGAGCGCGCGGATGGCGTGCCTGATGGGGTCCCCCTCCAGAGGGGTCCCTGAGGCATCCACGCATGCCAACCGCGGTCCGCAGACCGGACAGGAATTGGTCTGGGAGTGGAACCTCCTGTCCAGCGGATCGGAAAACTCCGCCTTGCACGCGGGACACTGCTCGAACGGGCGCATGGAGGTATTTTCCCTGTCGAACGGAGTCCTCTCCACTATGGAGTAGCGCGGACCGCACTGGGTGCAGGTGATGAACGGATACAGGTACCGCCTGTCCGCGGGATCCAGAAGCTCGCGCGCGCAGTCTGGACACAGGGGGAGATCCGGCGGAATGGGCGGGAATGCGAAGCGGTCCGCCGCGCTTTCCCGGATCGAAAACCCGCTTCCATCGCTTTCGAGCGGAATGTCGGATTCCATGACGGCTTCGAGCCGGGCCGCCCCGGGAAGCCGTGCCCGAAGCTCCGGCAGAAAGGAGCTGACGTCACGGTCCTGACCCTGGACCTCCGCTATAACCTCCGAGCGCCGGTTCTGAACAAACCCGCCAAGCCCCAGCCCTGTCGCAACTCGAAAAACCGTGGGGCGAAAGCCTACGCCTTGAACCGTGCCGAGGAAGGTGAATCTCCTGCGCAGCACGGTGTAAGGATACCGGGAAGCGCTCTCGTTGACCACTGCCGCACTCGCGTGTACTGTGTCCGCGGGAGGCACGCAATGGGGAAAGTCATTCTCAAGGCGCAGGATCTGGACGGATACCTGACAGCAGCGGACAAGGCCACGATTCAGGATATGAATGGCAGGTTCGACAAGGTGCTGCAGCGTTTTGCCGTGCTTTCCGATCCGTCCCGGGAGAAGGAAAAGGACAGGGCGACGGAAGAGCTCATTGGGCTGTACAACGAGCTGGGCCACGCGATGCGAGAGATCGTTGCCAAGGAGCCGCGCGTGCACGTCTACTCCTTCGAGACTCCCCGCGAGGTGCATGGGGAGGTTTCACGCCTCATCGCGAAGCTTCGCGACTCCCGCACCGAGAATCCGGAGTTCCTCTATTATACCCAGCGCGCGTATGAGCTGCTTTTCAATTTCGCCTTCGGCTCCGCGGCGGACAGGAAGAAGAACCACATCGTTGTGAAGACCCCCGTCACGCTCCCCATCCAGAACTACGCCGTGCACAAGATTCCCGACGTTGACGAGCGCATCGAGAACTCGGTGATGTGCGTCATGCTGCGCGGGGCGCTTCTCCCCGCCATGATCATGTCGAAAGAGATCCAGGAGTACTCATCCCGTGGGTACGTCACCCCGTTCGCGCTGTTCAAGATCTCGCGAGATGACACCAAGGTCGAGAGCAACATGGAATACGTGCTCAACCTCGATCTCTCCTATTTCGATCCCGCCGCCCTGGACGGAAAGGACCTGTTCTTCGCTGACCCCATGAATGCAACGGGAGGCAGCCTCGTCACGGTGGTCAAATACCTCCTTGATCACGGGGTGAAGCCGCGGTCCATCAAGTTTTTCAACGTCATCTCGGTCCTCAAGGGAGCCTTGAGGATCGTTCGAGCCCTGGAAACGGCGGAGATCTACACTCTGTGGATGGATCCGATTCTCAACAACAAGGCGTACATCCTCCCCGGACTGGGAGACGCAGGGGACCGCATAAATGGTCACGACAACGATGAGAGACCGCGGAACATAATCCAGCTCATAGCGGATTACGGAACTGCCATTGTCTCTCTCTACCGAGAGCAGGTGAGGAAGATCGAGCAGACGGTGCTCGGAGGCTGAGCGCGCCTACCCTCCGAGGTTCTCCCGCACCTTGTCCACAAGCGTGCGCGGATCCACGGGCTTTTCCAGGAACTCATTCGACGGGAAGGAAGTCCTCATCTTTCTTTCGGTCGAAAGAAAACCCGGTACGTGCCCCGACGCTGGTGACCATGACTATGGGAATGCAGGAAAGCTGGGGATCCTGTTTCATCGAGTAAGTCACCTGGAACCCTTCGTCATCCGTGTTCATCATGACATCCAGGATCATGAGGTCAGGCCGCGTCGAGCGCGCCTTGGTGATGGCGTCCGCTCCATTTGTCGCCCAGTCTACTCCGTAGCCCTCGGCCTCCAGGACGATCTTCATCGACTCGAACACATCCCTGTCGTCATCGACAATGAGTATCTTCTTCATGGCAGAAGTCCTACCTCCTCTTTGATTCTCGCCCGCATCTCGGGCAGTCGAGCCAGGATTTGCCGGGAAAGCCCGCGGCCGTCTCCCATGTCCGCGCCCTCGATCCCCATGATCCGTACCTGCCCAGCGCACCCCAGGCCCTCCAGGAGGCTGAGCGCTTCCGCAAGGTCCGCGTCATGCGGGGACAGTCCCCCTCCGCGCGCCGTGAGCGCCGCTTCGCCGGGCGCGAACATTCGAAACTCGCCGGCCGGCAGGCCCATGTGCGCCGCGTCCACCAGGATGACCCAGCGGCCATCAACCGCGTGGGCCGCCGCCAGGAGACTGTCCATCCCCGCCGGAACCACGGCAATGTCCCTGGCGGCCTCGGGCACCCAGGCCCCCGCGTCAAGCTCTTCCCGCAGCCCTTCTACGACGAGGACGCCGACTCCGTCATCCCGCTTCTCGATGTTGCCGAGGCCGACAATGCTGACGGCCTGTCTGGAGCTCATTTCTGGGCGCCTCGGAACTCCACGTCCAGGAAATGCACCGAGCACGAAATGCACGGGTCATACGCGCGCACAAGCATCTCCAGCGTGAGAGTCATCTGGTCCTGGGACATCCCCTTGTTGATCATCCAGGGGACGAGCTCCCGCATGTCATCGTCAATCGACTGCGTATTCTGCGTCGTCGGGATGATGCAGTTGGCCTTCACGATCTGGCCCCGGTTGTCATAGATATAGTCGTGGAAGAGAATGCCGCGCGGCACCTCGGTGGCTTCCGCGCCCCGGCCTTCGCGCAGCTTATCCGGGACCGCCGGCTTCTCATCACGGATTCCCTGTGCAAGAAGCTGGTCCAGGAGCCTGAGGGATTCCTCCACAACGTGAACCGTCTCCACCAGCTGCGCGGCGGTGTTGAGGAAGGGGTTCTTGACAATCGGCTTGAGGCCAAGCTGGTCCGCGACGCTGCGGGCCAGGGGATTCAGGAGGTCGAAGTTGTTGTTGAGACGCCCGAGGGCTCCCACGAAGTACGAGGAGCGCGCGTGGCGGCAGTGCTTGGCGGTGGAGTGAGGAACAACGAACTCATTGGTCACCGAGAGGTAGTCATCCACGGGCGAAAGCCCCGTGTCGGTGGAGGCGATCTTCCCGTCGTAGAAGGCGTACTCCCCGTGATCCCGGAGCCCCACGTATTCGGTTTCCCGCTCGAACGCCGGGAACTTGTCTACCAGGCTCTTGAGCAGCTCCAGGGAGGCCTTGGCGTCCGGCACCATCTGGTTGGCCAGCATGTCCCGTATCCACCGCAGGTCCCCCATGGACGGCAGCCTGGTGAAGCCGCCCGGCACGAGCCTGTTGGGGTGAATGGTCCGCCCCCCAGCCTGTCGCAGATGTCGTTGGCGAGCTTCTTCATGCGAAGCGCCATCTTGACCACGTCCGGGTGTGAGCCTGCCAGGGGCACCACGGAGGGCACTCCCAGCAGATCAGGGGCGGCCAGGAAATAGATGTGCAGGACGTGGCTTTGCATTGTGGCCCCGTAGGTAAGGAGCTTGCGAAGGAGCACTGTCTGCTCGCTCACGGGGATCCCGAGGGCCTTTTCGGTTGCCTTCAGGGAGGTCACCTGGTGGCCGACCGAGCAAATGCCGCATATCCTCGAGGTGATGAGGGCGATATCGGTGTACGAGAACCCCTTGACCATCGCCTCGAAATAACGGGGCGGCTCGACCACCTCCAGGTGGGAGGTGATCAGTTTCCCTTCTTTCATGTCTATGACGATGTTCCCGTGGCCTTCGACGCGCGTCACGTACGGGACCTCGATCTTCAGAGACATGCTTGTCCGGGTGCCTGCTGCGAGGGTGCTACTCATCTTTCTTCTCCTCCAGCTCAACGTAGTTGGAGTTGAACATGTAGAATCGGTTCCTGATCTGGTGCATGGAAAGCTTGTATTTTTCCATCACGTCCCGGGCGGCGTTCTTGTTGAGGTCCGGGACGACCCCCCGGCAGCCGAAGCAATAGTGCCCGTTGGACGGGCAGGCCGCGTTGCATCCCGCGCGGGTAACGGGACCCATGCACACGGTCCCGTAATCATAGAGACATTCATTTTCCAGCGCCTTGCATTCCACGCAGACCGCGTGCTCCGGAATGACCGGCTTCTTTCCGGTCAGGATGGCGGAGAGCACGCGCTTGAACTCCTTGTTGTCCATGGGGCAGCCCGGCACGAAGTAATCAACCTTCACGACATCCGACACCGGCTGGGCTTTGATGGAAGGGAATAGGTACTTGTCCGCCCCGTAGACTTCCTGCTTCACGGCATCGATGTCCATCCTGTTGCGGATGGCGTTGATTCCGCCGATATGCGCGCATGCGCCAAGGGCCACAAGGACCTTGGCCTGCCGCCGGATCTTGTGAATCCTTTCCACGCAGTGGGGAGTGCTGATGGATCCCTCGACAAAAGCGATCTCGTAGTCATCACGCCTGTCCGAGATGGCTTCCCGAAAGTTGACCAGCTCAACCAGGCCCAGGATGTCAAGGATATCGTCCTCGAGGTTCAGCTTCGACAGCTGGCATCCCTCACACGACGTGAAGTCGAAAAAGGCCACTTTCGGTTTGCTCACTGGATGGCCTCCTTCAGGTCCTTGATCCTGCCGTAATTGAACACCGGCCCCTCCTGGCAGACGTAGACGTTGTTGATCTGGCAGTGCCCGCACTTGCCGACTCCGCACTTCATCTTGCGTTCCAGGGACACATAGATCTGCTCATCCCGAAGGCCTTTCGAGCGAAGGGCGAGGATTGCGAACTTGTACATGACCGGGGGACCGCAAATGGCGGCCACCGTGTTGGGCACGTCCAGCTTCAGGTCCGGGACGAGGGTTGTGATCACTCCCAGGTGACCGTTCCAGTCCGGGGCGGCGCGGTCCACCGTCACGTGGTATTCCAGGTCCTTGCGCGTCTCCCAGGATTTCCTCTCATCCCGGAAGATGAACTCTGAGGGATGCTTGACTCCGTAGAGAACGACGACCCTTCCGAAGTCTCCCCGCCTGCCCGGATGGAGCAGCGTGTTGATGAGAGAACGAAGCGGCGGAAGCCCGAGCCCGGCGGCCACGAAGATCACGTCCTTGCCCTGGAGCCCCTCCACATCGAATCCCTTTCCAAATGGCCCTCGGATCCCGATCTTGTCTCCTGTTTTCAGACGATGCAGGGCTGAGCTGAGGTTCCCGACGTCGCGAACCACCATCTCGAAGGTGCCTTTCGCGAGCGGCGAGGAACAGATGGAAATGGGTGCTTCTCCGATCCCCATGAGGGAGACCTGCACGAACTGGCCCGGCTGGTGTCCCAGGTCCCGACCCCCGGGAAGCCTCACTTCGAAGAGCGTTTCCAGGGCGGACATTTTTTCCACCCGCACCACGTCAGCGACCTCGGGAACGTAGATGTTTTTTTCCGTTGCGGCCCGGGCCGCAATGCTCGTTGATGCCATCGCCTTACCTCCTACAGAAGGGCGTTCATCACGTCGACGATGTTTATCTGCGCCGTGCACTGACGAACGCACCTTCCGCAGCCGACACAGAACGGCTGCCCTTTCCCGTCGGTGATATAGGCGAACTTCCGCGACATGCGGTGACGCACGCGGTCATGGCGCTTGTCCCGGAAGGCTTCTCCACCTGCCACCTTTGTGAAGTCGAGGAACTGGCAGGAATCCCACGCGCGGATGCGAGAGCCCTTGTCCGTGCCCAGCACGACCTGGTCATCCACGTCGAAGCAGTAGCATGTTGGACAACAGACGTTGCAGGTTCCGCACGAATGGCACTTCCTGGCCGTTTCCTTCCAGACGGGGTGATTGTATGCCCCATGGAATATCTCCCGAATGCCGGCAATGGACTGTTTGAGCTTGTTCTTGAAATGAACCACGGGATCCCCGGGACAGTCGCAGTCCACCAGGAGCTCCTTGATGGCGGTAGCCACGTCCCTGCCCCGGTCCGTCAGAGCTTCCACGCGGTAGTGATCATCGAAGCGCGTCAGGAACGCATCAAAGCCGTCCTTCATGCTCGTCGGGACGCCCACCGAGTCCGCGAAGTGGAAGGAATCCGGCTCATACGTTACGCCGACGAATACCGAATTGCGTCTGCGCTCTATCCATGTGCTGTCTTTGACCCCTGAGGTGAAGGCATGGTCAAGTCTGAAGACGCCCTGGAGCTCGTAGTTGTGGATCCCGAAGTACAGCGTCGGCTTGCTCTCCAGCTGAGGTACTGATACTGCCTGGGTCTTCCTGTCGAACGTGAAAATCACGTCGGACGGCGGTAGGAAGAACTTCTTGAGGGGCAGAATGGTGGTTGGGTAGTCCAGAGTCACCTGGGACGGTTCCTGGACGGCGGCAAAGACGAAGCTCTTGCCTTTTGGCGTTGCGGCTACGATCTGGTACTTTTTGCTGAGGAGGGTAACCGCCTCAGATACTTTTGACCTGGGGATGGCCCGCTGCATGTGTTGCGCCTCCTGGGTCTTTGTTGATCTTGACCTATTTGATCATTTATTAACGATTTTGTCAAGTATTCGCGATAAAGATCACGACATAACGTCTATGGATTGCTTGTCCTTTGGTTTTCTGTTTGATATCATGCGCGCCACTATGGCACTGTTCCTGATCGGCTCTCTTCCTCTTTTCTTCCTTCTTTTCGTCTGGCTTCCGTGGAGTCCGAAAAGGGCGCCCGAAGCGTCTTTTGTGGTTGGGACGTTCCTCAAAGGCGTCCTCATGTTCTTTCCCGGGTACCTGGTCCTCCTGATAGCGCGGAGGATCTTCGGTTTTTCGTACTCCGGATTCCTTCTTTTCCTGTCCCTTCTCCAACGCGATCAGCTGTTTCCGCTGCTTGCAGGCATGGGCTGCCTGCTGATCCTGACGAGCAAGCTTCAGATCTCGGGGATAGAAGAAGAGAATTTTCTCGGCGTTTTCGCTTTCCTCGCGGGCTTCCTGGCCATGGAGAACATTGCAGACCTTGTTCGTGCATGGGGGAACTGGAGCTCGTACATCCTGTTCCTGCTCCCTATTCAGAGGCTTTCCATCGTGCTTCTTGTTTCCCTGGTCGCTCGAAGGTTCTTTCCCTGGGAGGGGCGGGACGCGGCCTTCTTCCTTGCCACAGGCGCGGCACTTGCCGTTGGCTTGACCGTCCCCGCGTTCCTTTTCTTTATCGATCGCGAGGGCTGGTCGATACTGCTGACGGTGCTGCCGCTGTTCGCGGCCGTGATTTCCTTTGCGATGCGTTTCCCGCGGGTGCTTCGGGCCTAGACCCTGGCTTCGGCCAACCACGTTGGCGTGGAACGGGTACCGCGTGCTCGCCGAACGGGTACGGCGTATTCGCCGAACGGGTACTCCCGTACTCCCGTACTCCGTAGTCGCGTATCCCCTACGCGTTTCCCGCGCTGCCCACCACTTCCTTGTTCTTGCGCTCTATAAGCTTGGTGAGCTCATCACGCGCAGGCCCGAGGTAGTTGCGCGGATCGAACCCCTTGGGATCCTCTGCGAACGCCTTGCGGATCATGGCCGTCATGACCAGCCTGCCATCCGAGTCGATGTTTATCTTGCAGACGGCTGACCGTGCGGCCCTGCGGAGCTGTTCTTCCGGGATCCCGACCGCCCCGTCCAGTTTCCCGCCGTATTTGTTGATGATATCAACATACTCCTTCACGACCGACGACGCTCCGTGAAGGACAATGGGGAAACCAGGAATCCGCCGCTCCACTTCCTCGAGGATGTCGAAACGCAGCGTCGGCATGGGATCACCGGGCTTGAGCTTGAACTTGTACGCGCCGTGCGAGGTGCCAATCGAGATGGCCAGGCTGTCAACGCCGGTCTTCTTCACGAAGTCCTCCACGTCGTTCGGGTCTGTGTAGTGGGATTTCTCCGATGCAACCTCGTCTTCAATGCCGGCAAGGACGCCCAGCTCACCCTCCACGGTCACGTCGTGGGTATGGGCAAACTGCACCACCTTCTTCGTGACCTCCACGTTCTTGTCATAGGGCAGGGACGAGCCGTCTATCATGACCGACGAGAATCCGCTTTCGATGCACGAAACACACAGCTCGTAGGAGTCTCCATGATCGAGGTGAAGGGCAACAGGGATGGTGAGACCTGCGGCCTTGATCATCTCCATGGCTCCCTGGGCCATGTACTGCAGGAGGACCTGGTTGGCGTACTTCCGAGCGCCCTTGGAAACCTGGAGGATGACCGGGGACCGGCTGTTCATGCATCCCTGGATGATGGCCTGCAGCTGCTCCATGTTGTTGAAGTTGTATGCGGGAATGGCGTATTTGCCTGCCATTGCCTTGCGGAACATTTCTCGAGTGTTCACGAGACCGAGCTCTTTGTAGCTGACCATTGAGTTTCCTCCCGAAAAGGTATGAAATAGTATCCCGCGATGCACTCACACTGTCAAGGGCGGGATGTGTCTTCACGCGCTTCCCTGAAGCGCGCGCTTTGTGCAACGGTCCTTTTTGGCTGCGCCGTGCTGACGAGCGGGTGCTGGAACGGCCGCGTCCTCTTTGCCATGGAAGAATCCTATTGGGCCGCGGAAGGGGGAGGCGCGCTTCTTCACCGTTCTCTTTTTCGCGCTTCGTTTGCGCATGGCTACTTTCCGGGATTCCTTCTCATCAGAACGCAGGAGGATCCTGTAGCGAGTCTCCGCAGAGAGCTGACGATCCATCATTACAGGGCCGCTGTGGTCGGCCCGCTTTTGTCCCTGGACCCGCAGGTCTTCACGGCAGTCCCTCCCTCCACTCGTCTGCTGCTTGTTGACGGCGCGAGTGCCGCCGCTCCCCCGGCAACATGGTTCGCCTGGTGTTCGACCGAAGAGAAGCATTTCGAATTGCCGGGTCGGCGGCTGGACTGGCTATCCGTCACCAGGCCGGCGGAACGCTTACCAATGCGCTTGCCTCCCGGATTGGCGTCCTTCTCTCGATTCATCCCTCGGGAACCCAGGAGGAGCTTTCTGCTTTCATGGCAGGAGTGGCGCAGGCCCTCGACGGCGGGCAGCCGTCAATCAGGAGTCTTTCCGACCCCGTCGATCGCAACGCCGTTCAATCTGCCATCGAGCAGATGCGACGGGACGGGGTAGAGATCTTTCTATTGTTCATGGGCGCCCCTGATTCATGGGCGCTGGATACGCTGAGAAACGCGGGGGGAAGCGCAATTGTCTCGGACTGGGCGCCATCGCGGGCCTTCCCCGCCCAGGTTTTTCTCTCCGTAGATACGGATCTTGCCGGCGGAGTTGCACGCTTCCTGGCACAGGCGCACACCGGGGAAGGCATCGTGAGCGGTCCCGTGAGGATTGTCGCCGGGAAGGCTCTGCCAATTCCTTCGGAGGTCGCAGCCCAGGTGGCTGCCCGGTGAGAGCGAAAAGCCTTTCGGCTGCGCGCGTTGCCATGGAAGGGGAAAAAAATTTGACAAGGGGTTGCCCCAGAAATATAATTTCGAGTGACTTGGAAACTGACTGCGTTCCGCTTTTGCAAAAGGAGACGGGCATGACGCCAGGATTGAGAGCGTTCCTCGGCACAGCGATGACTTTCATACTCCTTTTCACCGCCGGTGGGGTCTCTGCGCAGGACAACACCGTGAGCCTGCAGGTGCGGCCCCTGATAACCTTCGATGATCAGGCGAAAGCGGGCAACTGGATCGTTCAAGGAAGCAAGTTTGCGACACAGGGCTTTCCTCAGTACAAGTTGGTGAAAGCCTGGCCTGAAGCGGTGTACGGCCGCAACAAGGAAAACAGGGACCTGTACTCCATGGGGATCCATAGCAAGTTCGATCGCAAGGGGTACAACTACATCGAGATCATTCCTGCCACAAAGGACAGTTCGGGAAACATAGTCCCAACAACCATTCCCATCCCCGGCAAGGTGCAGCGCATGGATGTCTGGGTATGGGGCTCGAACTACAATTACACCATGGACCTCTTCCTGCGGGACTACCGCGGGATAGACCACGTTCTCCACCTTGGCTCGCTGCAGTTCATGGGTTGGCGGGACCTGGCGGTATCCGTGCCGGGCTCCATTCCCCAGTCGCGCAGGTATATTCCCCAGTTCCAGGGCCTCGAGCTGACGAAGCTGGTCATCTGGACCGCACCGGAGGAAAAGGTGGACGACTACTGGGTGTTCCTTGACGAGCTCACCATCCTCACGGACATGTACCAGACCCGATACGATGGCGAGGACCTGGCTGATCCTGACTACCTGAACCAGATCTGGTCGCAGCAGGCGAGCAAGTAGGAGGCATGAAGATGAAAGCGTCACTGGTTCTCACCTTCTGTGCCGCCTCCCTGGTGCTCGCTTCTCCGTTGTTCGCCCAGGCTACGGGTACCCAGGGTACACAGACACAGGGCACGCAGACACAGGCGACTCAGCCGCAAAGCCCTCCGGCGCAGAATGTCTCCGTGGGGCAGCCTAACCCGGAAAATATCGGAAAAGACCAGGCCCAGCAGCTCCTGGAAGAGCTGTCGGTTTCGAAGTTCGAGGATTCGGCTTTCTGGGGCGGGAGCATGCCCCTGGACATGGGCGTCATTGCCCTCAAGAGGCTCGAAGGGAGCCCTGCGGGCAAGAAGCCGATCGAGCAGGAAGTCAAACTGGGCATCAAGGAAGAGGACAAGTACGTCCTGGGCGTCAAGGTGAGCTTCTTTCACCGCGGCGACTCGTTCTTCACCGTGTACCCTGCCAACCCTCTTCCGATTGCCGGAATCGTGAAGACTGTCTCCGTCTGGGTAGTGGGCAGGAACTACAACCACGTGCTGAAGCTCCTCTTCACGGACTCCATGGGCCGGCCCCAGGAGGTCACGGTGGGGACCCTGAACTTCATTGGGTGGAAACAACTGACAGTCGCAATCCCGCCGACGGTCGTGCAGCAGGATTTCCACTACGGCACGGCCAGCGGCATCACCATCACGGGCTTTCGAATCGAGACGGATCCGCTTGACACCTATGGAACCTACTACGTCTACTTCGACGATCTTCGTGCCGTCACGGATCTTTTTGGCCAATCAAAGCGTGACACGGACGACATGGCTGATGGCTGGTGATTCAGCGCTCCTGGCCTGCCACTGGAGAGCCCTCGCGGAGACGCGAGGGCTTTTATTTCACCGGACCGGGTGATAGAGTTTCTGTCATGACTCCCGAGGAGGAGCTCGCCCGGCTCAACCGCGTGATTCATCAATACGAGAGCGTGTTCAAGACGACCACGGACAGCGAGCAACGCCGCAGAGTGGTGAAGCAGCTCAAGGATTTGAAGGACTACAGAGAGAAGCTCGTGGCCGTCAACGTACTTGATGCAAAGGCCGAAGAGCAGGCGGAAGAGACTTCGGACGATCTCGCCCAGTTCCCGTTTCTGCGGACACTTGTCGCCAGGGAAGCGGACTTGCAGCCGCGGCTTCGCGTGCAGCATTTCTGGGCCCGAGACGAGGAGCCAACGCCCGCGCAGCAAGAGATATTTCACCTCATGCTGCACATGCGGTGGTTCAGAGAGGAGTTTCTGCCTTTTCTGACGGAGAAGCGCTTGAAGCTTGACTTCAAGTTTTCCCTTGATCGCGACGGGTTCTACGCCAGGTTCCAGGATGTCGAGCGAAAACTGGAAGATTTCCGTGAAGAGGTCACGCGATTAGGCGAAGGCGTTGCAGGCCGCGAGATGGAGCTGGAGGTGCGCAAGCGCATGAGCAAGCTCACGAGGCAGATCGAGGCCGATGCGTCAAAGCTGTTCCAAGCGGTGAAGTTTTTCGCCCGGGAGCTGGTTGAAGACGCGGATGGCGAGGGAGTGAAGTGCCTCAACGGGGCAGAGCGTATAGCGTTCGACTCTATCGAGGGCACCAGGGCGCTCGAAGGTCGCACGGTGCGCAGCGCCCTCGACGAGCTGGCCAGGCTGGCCTCTGAGGTGGAAGAGTACCTCAACGTACCCGGACATCGAAAGCCAGGAGAGATAGCGTGCAGATAGACATCGAGGCGAACTCCACCATCGGGGAAGAGTCTTTTTTCGAGGGGTCGTATGCTGTCAGGGGAAGCCTGCGCATTGACGGGCGGTTCGAAGGAAAATCCCTGCTGGTGGACCAGCTGCAGATAGGGCCAAAGGGAAGGGTCAGGACCGACATTATCGCCACCAGCGTCGTGGTGGAGGGCGTCATCATCGGCAATATCACATCGTCCCGACGTATTCTCCTCCTCTCCTCCGCGCGCGTGCTTGGCGACATCAAGACTCCCGAGCTGATCATCCAGGACGGGGTCGTCCTGGAAGGCAGGTGCACCATCAGCCACATCCAGATCGAGAACACGCTGCAGTACATCGAAGCGCTCTACGCGAAATCAGCGGAAAGTCTTGACATTTCTGCGGTGTTTGGATATGTATCGTACTGACTCGATTCCCGGTAGTGTAACGGTAGCACAAAAGACTCTGGATCTTTTTGTGGGGGTTCGAATCCTCCCCGGGAAAGAACGGCCGTGAGGCAGCAGTGGCCCCTTCGTCTATCGGTTAGGACATGAGATTCTCAATCTTAAAAGAGGGGTTCGATTCCCCTAGGGGCTAAATCGGGAGAGAAGAACCCGAAAGCGAAGGGTGGTCGCAGAGAGGCGGCCACCCTTTTCTTTTGCCCGATCTCCATGAGAGGGTGGTATCAGTCCCACGCCGAGGCGATCTTCGGCGAACGCATACACCGCTACGCACAGGCGCCATCCCCGCTGCGGTTTGGCGGCCGCGATCAACTAATGTTGATTCTGGTCACCGCGACCATTTCGTCGCGACCGGCGCTGCTTGAGGCCGCGCTTAAGTTGCTGCGGCGGCGAAGTCGACGCCGGAAACCTTGACGACGGCCTGCCAGGCGGCTTCCTGGTTGGCGCGATCGTGAAAATGCGGGTGACGCATCGCCTCAATTGGGCCTGTGAGCTTCTTCGGCGCCGAGGCGAAGAATTGGCCCGAGACGTTGGTTCCGAACTCCGAGGCCTGGAGGTACCGGCGAGCTGCGGTCTCCGGCGTCTGAGACATGCCGGGGATGAGCTTCACCAGTGGAATCATCAGCCACTTCATGACCGGGCCAGCGTTTCGCACCGCCTTGGTGTCGGGCGCGCTGCCGGGCGAGACGGCGTACACGGCCATGCCGGAGGGTAGCCGGCGGGCCAGCGCCGCGGCCCACCAAGCGACGACGAGCTTCGCGTCGGCATACGCCCGGTTGGGCTGGTACTTCACGTTCGGCCCGCTGCGCACCAGGGCTTCCACCGCGGCGCTTCGGTCACCGTGGTGGTGTTTGGTCGCGAAGGCCGCCACGTCGGTGTAGCTGAACATAGGGACGTCCCCTCGGGCAGGTTCCGCGCCGGCGATAACAATCCGCGCGTTGGGGCTCAGCAGTTTGGCGCGGAGCAACCCGACAGTCAGTTGATGATGGCCGATTAGCGGGGCCTGAGCCGCCTCGACGCCCGCCGCGGTGAGCATGCGCGCCTTGCCACCGACCATCCCAGCATTGAGCAGTAGGAAATCGATCGGCCGACCTCGCTTAACCAGCTCGGCGAGGGCGGACTGGACGCTGGTCGGTGCGTTCAGATCCAGCTCCAGCGGCGTGAAGACCTGGGTCTTGGTCTCAGCCGCGAGCTGAGCGGCCGTTTCCTGGACCCGGGCCAGGCTGCGGCCGGTGACGATGACCTGACGGTAGCCCTTGATGGCGAGCATGCTGGCTGCCGCATAACCGAGCCCGGAGGTGGTGCCGGTGACGATAGCGATCGAATGTTCCATGAGCTGCTCCTTGTTGAAGGTCGAGTCGTGAGGCCCCGCGAGGCCAGGGCCAGCTTGCTAATTTCGAACTGTTCGGTTATAATATATTGGTGCGATGGAATTTGTCAAGGAGTTTTGAACTAAATGTTTCACAATGCCCCAGGCCCCGTGGACGACCACGTAGCTTCGACGAGAGGGACGCGCTGGAAAAGGCGACTCAGGTGTTTTGGTCGAAAGGTTATGACGGAGTGACGATCGACGATCTCGTCGCCGGGATGGGCGTGGGACGGCCGAGCCTGTATTCCGTCTTCGGAGACAAGCGGACGTTGTTCTTGCGGGTCCTTAAGGGGTATGCGGAGAAGAAAGGCGCTCTCGCTGCGAAGGCACTCCTCTCGCCGCGCACTCTTCGCGACTCGGTCGCTGGTTTCCTCAGGCACGCCGTCGAAAGCGCGACGAAGAAAGGATCCGCTCAGGGGTGTCTTCTCGAGTGCGTCGCGCCGCTTGTGGACGACGCTGAGGTCCGGGAATTCCTGCAGAACGCTGCCGCAGCCGCCGTGGCGCTGGTGGAAGGTCGTTTCCGGGACGGGATCACCGCTGGAGAAATCCCGTCCGACTTTCCGGTGGCCGTCCGCGCAAGCCTGCTCATTGATTTTGCTCGTGGCCTTGCCATGCGTGCGCAGATAGGCGCGCCGCGCAAGACGCTTCTCAGGGATGCCGAGGAAGCGGTCGACTTGATGCTCCTGTCACGGCGTGGAAACGCGGTGCCAGAACGTTGATGCTGGATGGCGTGAAATCGGAGCAAGCAACTTAGCCGCAGGACCGTGCCGTGATTAGAGCTGCGCCATGCCTCCATTGACGGCGAGTTCCCCGCCGGTATGCTCATTGTCTCCATATGAGGGTCATGCTCATCAGCCATTTGTTGGGCCAGGTGCGGCAACCACCATCAAACACGCTCTTGGTATCATTAAGGTCTCACGAGGGAACCTGAAGTTCAGGGGAGCACTGTACAGATTTGGTCTTTTCCTAATCCCTGCCCCCCCACCTGCGTCCATTGCGGCTTCGACGGGCGCGGGTTCGACGCCTGGATGCAGTTGACCGTAGACCATCTCAGGCCCCGGAACTCCGGTGGCACGGATGATCCGGACAATCTGGTCGTTGCCTGCCATTCCTGCAACTCAGTGACCAGCAGGGATGACCTTCCCACCAGCGGCCACGCGAGAGGACATTCTCGCACAGAAGCGCGCCAGGGTACGCGAGAGGCGGGCTGTGTTCTATGAGCATTGGTTGAAGACGGTCGCTCCGGGCTTCTTGGACCGCCCCTTGCCAGGAGTCTGAGCTGTCACGCCATCAGCTTTCTCCAATGCGGAGCCGCATCCCGGCGCCAGCATATGCCGGGAGCCGACTGACACATTGTACGTCACGGTTCCCACGGGCTCGCCGGGCCGGTAGCGCGCCCCCAAGTCGTACTGAACGAAAATTCGCATCTCTGGAACTTCGGGCTTTCCTACCCTAGGGGCTAACGAACCAGAGGGCGTCCTGAAGAGGGACGCCCTTTCTGTCTTGACTGCGACGGTCGCCCTCACCGATCACGGTTGTCGTCTGCTACCTCTTGGCCGTGTGCTTCCTTTTCGCCGCGGCCTTTCTGCCGTTGACCCTGCCTTTTGGGCTTTGCTTGCGGGCCACGGACACGGCCCGACCACCCTCGGGGTACCCCGCTTTGGCCTTCTGCGTGCGAACATAGTAGCGCAGCACGGCATTGATCCTCGTCTGATAGCCGGGGCCCGGCCGTCTGAACCATTCGTAGACCGCCGGATCAAGACGGATGGTGATCGTGCGGCTCAACTCTCGCGCCAACTCCTCGGGGCTGGGGAAGTCGTCCTCCACGGTCTCCGAGGCCGCAAGCGCCTCCGCGATCTCCGGCGGTGCATCCGTGTACCTATCGTCTGAACCGATTCGCTTGTTCATAGATCATCCTTCCCTCACGCCAGTAGCCAGCCCCGATAATCCTCACCGTCTCGCTTCTTCGGGTGAAGCGAACGGTCAACACGGCACCGGAGACCTGACCGAGCAGGAAGTATCTCTGCTCCCGTCCGCTACTGTGCTTACGGTCCGCCCTGGTGACCCGCCGGGGATCCAGCCAAGCCCGCACCGCTTCGGCGAAGCTCACTCCGTGCTTCTGCTGGTTCTCGCGATCCTTGAGCGGGTCCCACTCGAAGTCCACGGTTTAAGGTAGTGCATACATACAAAATGTCAATACCGGGGCGAACCGATTGGGTACCTATGTGTTGACGAATTCCCTGTCGGAGCTTCGAAGCGCGACTGCCGACGTACAGGATGCCGTCACGGTTGCGTTTGGCGTCCTCAGCGTTCGCGCGGGATTTGTGAATCGACTGACCTGAGCCTTCGGCCCATCTCGTGTAGTGTTGATGGAGCAGAGTTGCGGGGAGGATCGGCGCAGTGCGGACAAGGTAGACGGCGTTTTTCCACTGCCGGGAGATCACGGAGACATACCGCCTGAGTTCATCGTCTGCACGGAGTGAAGAAGATGGGACGCGTACGAACTCCCACTCAGAAGGTATCTCAAGAAGGAGGACACGCTGCAACTCATCAACCATTCGCGGGAGGGAAGCCTGTAGCGCTTCGCGAACGAAGACGGTCATCACGTCTCTCCTCAGGAAGGCTAGGCGCTTTTACCCATACATCCTCGGCTCTTGGCCCGGCAGCCTATGATGCCCATTTACTGAGATGCGCTTCAAGGAACCGTCTAGGGTTGACGATTTCCACATTCCCATATCGCGACACCTTCAATAGTTGCTTGTCTCCTGTAACGACGTACCTGGCAGATCCGGCGATGGCACACGCGAGGACCTTGTCATCATCGGGATCGCTGCAAACAGGCTCCGGCAAGGGTAGGGCTTCCACTATTCCGCACTCACCGCAACGAGATCGAGAATACCAGAAACGTCTACGAGAGGAAACTTTTCCGCCAACTCCTCTGCAACTCTCTGGTACTCATTCAGGATGTCTGTTGAGACCAGCAGGTCGATTCTCCCATCGCGCCATGCGCCGAGGATCTCATGGGGAGGGCCGGCGAAGAAGATAGCGGACATGAGTACGTTGGTGTCCAGTACGATCTTCACCTCTGGGATCTGACCTTGGTGACAGCCGCCCTGATGTCAGATCTCCTGAGCCCAGCCTGCCTTGCTTGCCTGCGCGCGCGGGCGATAAGCTCGTCGAACTCCTCCATCTTGGGCGGTGAGATCGTCTTGAGGATTACCGTGTCCTTTTCCCCCACAACCACAAACTGAGATCCGGGCCCTAGCCTCAGACGTTTTCGAATGTACTCGGGGATAACCACTTGACCTTTTGAAGACATCTTGGTGGTAGCTATTTGCGCCATATTGGGCTCCTTCAGGTGATCTTACCTGTAAGAACAACGACTTGCGTCAGGACTGGCAGGCGTACTTTTCGCTTCGGGCTTCAAGGCAGACGTTGATATGATGGCCTGATCGATCGCGATTGTCTCTGCGCTCTCAACCGAGCAGGCTATCTTTCTGGGCGGTATGCTTCGTCTTTTTTGCGGCCTTTCTGACGGCACCGTTCGCCTTGCCCTTGGGGCTTCGCCTGCGGGCCACAGCTGATGATGGCTCTCGTGGCCCTGCTCTGCGCGCCGCCGGAGACCTGTTCTCCGAAGGTGACACGGTCTGACCGGTCTCCGGGTGCCCAGCTTTGGCCTTCTGCGTGCGAACATAGTACCGCAGCACGGCATTGATCCGTCGTGCTGCTGACCATGCCGGCGAGCATTTCCATCTTTCCGGTTTCCTTCATTCGCATCCGCTTTCGCGGTGTCAAGTCTCTTATCCGCCAACAGCCGGGAGTACATCTGCCTCCCAGAAGCGCACAGTCTCTCGGGCCGAAAGCTTGACAGTCCTCGCGGAAGGAACTACAGTATATAAGCAGTTGCAATACATAGCAACTTCTAACTTACTTAAGAAGGAAATCGCATGGACGAGGAGATCTTCGAGCTGCACGCGGATGTCTGCCGTACGCTTTCCAACCCGAAGCGGTTGAAAATTCTCAACGCCCTGCGGGACGGGGAAATACCAGTCAGCCGGATCCTGGCCAAGATGGGCCGTATCGGCAAGGCCAACCTCTCCCAGCACTTGGCGGTGATGCGCCAGAAAGGAGTGGTGGCTGCCCGAAGAGAGGGCAACCTCATCTATTACCGGATTTCCAGCCCCAAGATCATTCAGGCGTGCGACCTCATGCGAGAGGTGCTTTTCGAGCAGCTTGAGGGGAAGGGCGCGCTCTTCCTGAAATATGCGAAGTGGACGGAGACAAGACTCGGACGACGCGCCAGGGCGGCTGTTCGCTCGTGAGGGAAAGTCAGGGAGAGGCAAGAATGACGGGAACGAAAGAGCCCTTGGCCGCACAATTCGACCGCATGGCTGACGGGTACGATTCCTGGTACCAGACGCCCCTGGGTGCCCGCAGTGATGCCCTCGAGAGGGAAGCGGTTTTCTCTCTCGCAGAAGCAGTACCGGGGGAATACGCGCTTGATGTCAGCTGCGGGACAGGAAATTATGCCCTTGCTTTGGCGGGCCAGGGAGTCAGGGTTTCTGCCATTGATGCCTCCTCACAGATGCTGCAGATCGCGCAGTCAAAGGCAGCTCGGCAGGGACTCTCCATCGATTTCAAGCGGGGGACAGCGGAAGATATGCCTTTCGCCAACGACTCCTTCGACCTCGTGACGGCAGTTCTCCTGTTGGAGTTCGCGCCCTCTCCACGGAAGGTCCTTTCCGAGATGCTGCGGGTCCTTACGCCGGCCGGCCGTCTGGTCATAGGAGTCCTGGGTAGTCACAGCCTCTGGGCGGCAACCAGACGCGCCAGGAGCCTGTTTGTTCCCTCGATATGGAACGGAGCAACCTTTTTCAGCCCTCGGTCGATGGTAGATCTCCTTCGAGAAGCCGGAGCACATTCCATCCGATGGAAAAGCGCCATCTACTTTCCCCCGGTCAGGAATGGCTGGCTGCTGGACCGCTTCCAGGCGCTGGAGGGCATCGGGCAGAAAGTTTTCCCTGGTCTGGGGGCCTTTTTTGCGGTCAGGGTCGAAAAGTGAGGCGACACTATGATGCATGGTGGGATGATGTTCTCTCCATGGGGGACTCCCTTCGGCGGATTCTGGTTCCTTCTCATACCGGTGACGATTTTCATCGCCATGGGGATTTTCAGGCTATTGCTTTCCACCGGCCGCCGAAGGGAACGGAAGGGGCGGGAACTTCGCAAAATGCCAATACAGGAACAGATCATCAAGCTGGCATATCGGAAAGGCGGCCTCCTTACCGTGACCGACACAGTTGCCGAGACTGGCCTCTCCTTCAAGAAGGCAGAAAAGGTTCTGAACGGCATGGTGGACTTTTCCCGCGTGAACATGCGTGTCAGTGACTCCGGGATCATGGTCTAGGAGTTCGTGGAGATCCTGCACAAGGATCTGGAAACGGCGAAGACTCTCCACGAGATGGGAGTCTGACGGCTCGTGCTGGTTTGAAAGTGAGGTCTTGAATGGCAAAGAAAACAGTTCTCATTCTCGGCGGGGGGATGGGAGGAATCAGCGCTGCTTCCGAGCTTCGAAGGCTGCTGCCTCCGGAACACAAGATAGTCCTGATTGAGAAGGAGGCACAGCACGCGTTTGCTCCTTCTTTCCTCTGGTTGATGAGCGGAGACCGCGCGCCGGGAGACATCGTGCGGAATGTCCACCGGATGGTCCCTACCGGGGTTGAAGTGATAGTCGACCAGGTGGAAGCAATCGACCTCTCATCCCGCAGCGTGAGGACATCATCACGCGCGATGTCCTATGATTTCCTGATTGTATCCCTTGGCGCGGAGCTCGCGCCTGAAATGATCCCGGGCCTGGGTGAAGCCGCCTCCACGTTCTACACCTTCGATGGCGCCTTGAAGCTCAAGGAGACGCTGCGCGATTTCGCCGGCGGTACCGTGGCCCTCGTCGTGAGCTCCCTCCCGTATAAATGTCCGGGGGCGCCGCATGAGGGGGCCATGCTGATCGCAGATGTCCTGCACCGCCGCGGCCTTGAAAGCAAGGCGAGCATTCACCTGTTCACCCCCGAGGCGCAGCCGATGCCGGTTGCCGGACCTGGCCTCGGTGCGTCGGTCAGAGGAATGCTCGAGGAAAGGAAGATCGCCTTCCATCCCCTCAGCAAGCTGCTTTCTGTGGAGGCTTCGAAACGCGAGCTTCAGTTCGAAGGGCAGCCACCGTTCTCCTACGACCTCCTCGTCGCGGTGCCGCCGCACCGCGGCCACCGCGTAGCCCGTGAAGCCGGGCTTGCGAATGAGGCAGGATGGATTCCTGTCGACCGCAATACCCTTGCCACTCGCCACGAGGGGGTCTTCGCCATCGGAGATGCCACTGCGCTTCAGATTCCCGGCCGCTGGAAGCCCGACGTGCAGATGCTATTGCCCAAAGCCGGTGTATTCGCGCATACGCAAGCCCTCGTGGTCGCGCGGAACATCGCGGCCGAGTTGAACGGCTCCGCCCAGAGAGTCACGTTCATGGGGGATGGCTACTGTGCACTCGAGTGCGGGCGGGGACGCGCAGGGTTCGCCTTTGGGAACTTCTTGGCCGAACCTCATCCAGAGATCGAAATGCGGCGGCCGGGGCGGAGCATGCACCTTGGCAAAGTGCTTTTCGAGAAATACTGGCTCGGGCGAGGTATGAAGCGAAAAGGCTTGCGTATCGTTGGGAACTTGGCCGCGCGGCTGTTGGGAATGCCGGCGCTGCTGGAATAAAGGAGGATTTGAAGGATGGCGAAAACTCTCAGCATGATTCTCTGGACGGCGCCGTACGGGTGCCAGAACACGAGCACCGCCCTCAAGCTTGCACGGGCGGCCACGAAAAAAGGGTATTCCGTCAGGCTCTTCGCATCCGGGGATGGCGTTCACAATTTCACCAAGGACCAAAAGGCGAGCGGAGCTCCTCATGCCGAGAGGGAGTTTTCGGAGGCTCTGCAAACGGGCTTGAAGGTTGAGCTTTGCGGAACCTGCCTCAATTTCCGAGGAATCAAGGCCGAGGATATCGTCTCTGGAGCCGAGCGGAGCACCATGAAGAACCTCTTCTCCATGGTCAAGGAAAGCGACGTCTGCATCACTCTCTGGACATAAGGAAGGGAAAATGACGGATACGGTCTGCCTTATCATCAGGAAAGCACCATACGGGAAAATCAACGCGGCCGAGGCAGTCAGGCACGTCAACGGCGCCCTGGCAAGCGGTCTTGAACCTTTGGTAATTCTCATGGGCGATGGGGTCTATCTTGCCAGGGATAATCAGCATGCGGCGAAAGCGGGCTGGACTTCACTTTCGGACGCCCTCAGCCAGGTTCCCACGTCGAAGGGCGGGGAAGGAGCACGCTTCTACGTGCATCAAGAGTCTCTCGCCGATCGCGGGATTGAGCCCGACGGCCCGATGAAGCAATTCAAGGTTGTTTCCAGCCAGGAAATGGCCGGTTTTGTTGCGAGTTGCCCGAGGATGCTTCTCTTCTAACAGGAGGTCCAAGGTGAAACCGATTCTCATGATTATCTCCAGCTCTCCTGACACGCCGGAAGCCCAGCAGGCGCTGGAATTGGCGCAAAGCTTGTTGGAGGCAGGAAACGAATTGGGTATCTTCTACCTTCAAGATGGCGTGTACCACGCCACGGGTCCGTGGGGCTCTCACGAGGTTCTCTCAAACGGGACGGTGGTTCATTATTGCCTGCGGGAAGATCTGGAAATGAGAGGGTTCAAGGCGGATGATGTGGCTCATCCCGTCATGCTGTCGGACTATGACGATCTTGTGGACCTCATGATGGAAAGATCCGGGCAGACCCTCGGAGCTTTCTAAGGGGCGTACGAGATGACAGGCCAGGACGTAACAGGTTCGCGACCCGGTGCATCAACGCAGGAGAGAGCTCGACGAGAAAGGCGCCATGCGAAACGCCCCTTTACAGCCGCTCGATCGAGGAGAAGCTTGCCAGCATCGCGGGCGTCGAAGCCGGCTCGGATACCATTGAATGAAGCTTCGCCAAAGTGACATGCCTGAGGAAGCGTACTGGGAAACGCTTCTTGATGTGGACGGCATCCTGCAACGCCTTCGTATCGGCAAAGAGCTGCAAGACGTTGTCGAGCTGGGCTGCGGCTATGGCACCTTCTCTCTCCCGGTCGCCGCATCAATCTCGGGTGCTCTTCGCGCATTCGATATCGATGCGGCCATGGTAGGACGAACACGTCAACGCGCGGAGGAACGCGGGATACGTAATCTCCTCTGCGAGCAGCGCGACGTCTTCCACGACGGTTTTGGCGTTGACGCAGGTTCGCAGGATGCCTGTCTTCTTTTCAATATCCTTCACTGCGAACAGCCGGCCCGTATCCTGCAGGAAGCCGCCCGCGCCATCAGCGGGCAAGGGTCCGTGTTCGTCATCCACTGGCGCCACGACCCTGCAACGCCGCGGGGACCATCGCTTGACATCCGCCCTCGACCCGAAGATTGCATCCGATGGGCAGAAGCAGCGGGCCTTCAGCCGACCGAAAACGGTGCTGTCGACCTGCCGCCTTACCACTATGGACTTGTCCTGAAGAAGCTTACCGAGGTGTCAGGTCACACAGCATAGAAGACCGCCTGTGACACAAAGCGTTGCACAGCGAGACCTGGATGTCGTCGCGCTGTTCACGTCCCGTTTGATCCCTTCAGCCTCCGATAGCGGCGGATCAGCGCGTTGGTGGAGCTGTCGTGCGACAGGGCAGGGTCACTCCTGCTCTCGAGCTCGGGGACGATTTTCTTTGCCAGGACCTTGCCGAGCTCGACGCCCCACTGGTCGAAGGAGTCAATGCTCCAGATCGTCCCCTGCGTGAATACGCTGTGCTCGTACAGGGAAACCAGGAGCCCCAGTGTCTCCGGCGTCAACCGTTCGGCCAGGATAGTATTGGTGGGACGATTGCCCTCGAAGACCCGATGCGGCGCAAGAGTGCCGTCCGTTCCCTCGGCCTTGACTTCGTCTTCCGTCTTGCCGAATGCCAGCGCCTCTGTCTGCGCAAACAGATTTGCCATGAGGAGATCATGCTGGTTGCCCACCGGGTTCAAGGTCTTGCAGAAGCCGATGAAATCGCACGGGATCAGCTTTGTCCCCTGATGGACGAGCTGATAGAAGGAGTGCTGGCCATTTGTGCCCGGTTCTCCCCAGTAAATGGGGGCCGTCTGATAGCTGACGCCCCTGCCGTCAAGGGTGACATGCTTCCCGTTGCTCTCCATTGTCAGCTGCTGCAGGTACGCCGGGAATCGCTTGAGGTACTGGTCGTAGGGCAGCAGGGCGACGGTCTGGGCATCGAAGAAGTTGTTGTACCAGACCGTGAGCAGGCCCATGAGGACGGGAAGGTTCTTTTCGAATGGCGCCGCGCGGAAGTGGTCATCCATGGCACGAAAGCCGGAAAGCATCAACCGGAAGTTTTCCGGTCCGATTGCGATCATGGTCGACAGCCCGATGGCTGAGTCCATTGAGTAGCGCCCGCCCACCCAGTCCCAGAAGCCGAACATGTTTGCCGTGTCGATGCCGAACTTCGCCACCTCCTCCGCATTGGTGGAAACGGCGACAAAGTGCTTTCGCACGGCTTCCGCGCCGCCAAGCTTGCGCAGGCTCCACGCCCGGGCGGCATGCGCGTTGGTCAACGTTTCCAGGGTCGTGAAAGTCTTTGAGCAGATGATGAACAGGGTCTCTTCAGGATCCAGGTCGCGCACTGTTTCAGAAAAGTCAGTGCCATCAACGTTGGAGACAAAGCGGAAGCTCATGTCCCGCCGGCTGTAGTGACGGAGGGCCTCGTAGGCCATCACGGGGCCAAGGTCCGACCCGCCTATCCCGATATTGACAACGTTGCGGATGCGCTTCCCCGTGTGTCCGCGCCACGCTCCGTCGCGCACCTGGTCGGCGAAGTCCGCCATCCCGTCAAGCACTGCCCGCACCTCGGGAACCACGTCCACGCCGTCCACCACAATCCGCTCGCCCTCCCGCGCCCGCAAGGCGGTGTGAAGGACGGCGCGCTTTTCCGTCACGTTGATCTTCTCTCCGCTGAACATCGCTTCCGTGCGCGCGCGAAGGCCGGACTCCTCCGCAAGTTGCAGCAGCAGCCGGATGGTCTCATCAGTCACCCGGTTCTTGGAGTAGTCGAGGTAGATACCGGCGGCTTCGACCGTGAAGCGCTCGCCTCGCCGGGGATCTTCCGCAAAGAGCTCGCGCAGGTGCAGCGTTCGCATCTTCCTGGAGTGCGCTTCCAGCGCCTTCCACGCCGGGCGTTCGGTGAGCGGCTGTATGGGTGCGGATGAGTTGCGGGTCACGGTCACCTCCTCCGGGCCTCCCACCAGGCCCGCTGTCCAGACACAATCTATTGCACAAAAGGTGCCTGCGTCAAAGCTCGTCAACTGATATTTCAGCCGCCGGCGCCAGCCGTCAGCCGCCCGCCTCCGGCGCTTGCCCGAGGATGTTGCAATTTATGATATTCGGCCCTACAGAGGAAAGGAGACGCAATGTACAAGACGAAGAACGATCTGCCGGAGAAAGTTCGAGCCGAGATGGTGACGCTTCTGCAGCAGCGGCTCGCTGACTGTATTGACCTCGTGACACAGGCCAAGCAGGCCCACTGGAACGTCAAGGGACCGAGCTTCATCGCGCTGCATGAGTTGTTCGACGAGGTCTATGCCCACGCGGGTGACTCCGCTGACCTGATCGCGGAGCGAATCGTCCAGCTTGGCGCTGTTGCCGAGGGCACCGCGCGTATCGCGGCAAAGCGGTCCGGGCTGGCAGAGTACCCTCTTGAGATTGCAAACGGCAAAGATCATGTCGAGGCGTTGTCTCGCGCCCTGGCCTACACGGCTGAGAGCATCCGCAGCTCGATCGACCGGGCGGACGAGATGGGGGACAAAGGCACGGCCGACATTTTCACGGAGATTGTGAGGAGCCTCGACAAGGACCTGTGGTTTGTCGAGGCGCACCTCCAGGCCGAGCGATAGCCCCCGGGCAGGCGCCGTGCGGGTTCCCCGAAAATCGCCAGGCCGCGGCAGGGAGTGCAGGCGCCGTGGCGCCTCCGGCGGACCGGGGCGCGCGCTCGCGGATCTCATTTCTTTCGCCGGGACAGGACCGCGGCCAGGATGATGAGACCCTTGATGATCTGCTGGTAGTAGGATTGGACGTTGTACTGGTTGAGGAGGTTGTCGATGACTCCCAGGATGAGCACTCCCCAGAACGTCCCGATGGCCCCTCCTCCGCCCCCGCCCAGGATGCCGCCGCCGATGACCACAGCCGCGATGGCATCCAGCTCAAAGCCCGCACCGAAGCTGGGCTGCGCAATTCCCAGCCGGGAGGAAAGGAGGACTCCTGCCATCGCCGCGAAGAACCCGCACAGGATGTAGGCAAGGAGCAGGTGTCCCTTGACGTTGATGCCGGCAAGCCGCACGGCTTCCTCGTTGCCGCCGATGGCAACGACGGCCCTGCCCGGAATTGTCCGGTTCAGGAAGACCCAGATGACGAAGAAGCAGATCACCATGATGACCGACGCGGTGGGCACGGGGCCAATGAATCCGCCGCCAAGAAGCGCTCGGAACGCAGGGTCCACCGGTGTCTGCGGGGTTTCCGAGAAGACGTACGTCACGCCTCGAACCACACCCATGGTCGCAAGGGTGACGATGAAAGGCTGCAGCTTGAACCGCGCGATAAAGAAGCCGTTTGCAGTGCCAACTGCTATCCCTGCCACGAGGGCCACCAGGATGGCCGCCGGCATGGGCATCTGTTTCTGGAGGCCCGTGGCCATGATCCCGCACAGCGCGACGGTGGAGCCCACCGACAGGTCGACGCCTCCGGTGAGGATCACCACCAGCATGCCGATGCTGATGAGGCCGTTGGTGACGATCTGGCGAGAGATGTTGATGAGGTTCCTGGAGGTGAAGAAGGTCTCAGAGACCAGCGAGCTGATGAGGATCAGCACGACGAAGATCCCGACAAAAGCGAAATCCGACCAGCGGATCCTCGCCGTTTCCCGCATCCTGTCGACAAATGGAACCGCAGCCTTCATGTTTGTCCCCCGCTGTTGATCACGCCTGCCGCGCGCTGGAGCAGTATTTCCTCGTTCGCTTCTGCGCGGTCCAGGTTTCCTACGAGCCTGCCTTCCCGCATGACGAGAATCCGGTCACTCATTCCCAGGACCTCGGGCATCTCTGATGAGATGAGCAGCACGCCCACTCCTGTTTCGACCAGGCTGTTGATGAGGTGGTAGATTTCCACCTTCGCGCCGATGTCCACCCCGCGGGTGGGCTCGTCAAGGAGAAGCACCTTGGGCTGCGAAAGGAGCCACTTGGCAAGCACCACCTTCTGCTGGTTTCCTCCGCTCAACGTCCGCACGGATCTGCCGAGAGCCGCCGTCCGCACGGCCAGCGCATCCACCTTTTCCTGCACAAGGACCGTCTGCCGCGCGGTGTCCAGGAACATGCCGTGGCCCATGCGGGGAAGGGAGGCAAGGCTCACGTTGTCGCGGACCGAGCAGCTCATCACCAGGCCGTCCCGCTTGCGGTCCTCCGTCACCAGGGAGACCCCCGCGTTCACCGCGTCCCGGGGGGACCGCAGCCGCACGGGCTTCCCCTGGACGCTGATGCGTCCCGAGGTTGCCGGCTCCGCGCCGAAGATGCTCCTCGCAACCGCTGTCCTCCCGCTTCCGACGAGCCCGAACATGCCAACCACCTCACCGCGGCGCACGGAGAAGGTGACTTTTTGAAACTCTCCCTCCCGGCCCAGGTCCTCGACGCAAAGCACCTCTTCTCCCGGGGGCACGGAGCGCCGGGGATAGATCTCCTCCACCGACCGTCCCACCATCATCCTGATCAGGTCATCCTGGCTCACGGATACGGTGGGCACCGTGCCCACCACCTCGCCGTCACGAAGCACCGTGATGCGGTCAGCGATCTCGAAAACCTCTTCCAGGCGATGGGAGATGTACAGCACGAGCGTGCCCTCCGCCTTCAGGCGGCGGATGAGGGAGAAAAGAAGGGCCAGCTCGTCCTTGGAGAGCACCGCGGAGGGCTCGTCAAGGATGAGAATCCTCGGCTTCTCCGCCAGCGCCTTGGCGATCTCCACGACCTGCTGGTGGGATACGCTGAGCCGCGAGACCCGTGTGCGCGCGTCCAGCGCGGTGAACCCCAGGCCGCTGAGGATTGTGCGGGCCTGGGAGCGCGCCTGGCGCCAGTGGACCCAGAGGCCGCCGCTGTTCGGCAGCCTTCCCATGAGGATGTTCTCCGCGATGGTCAGGTGCGGCACGAGGCTGAACTCCTGGTGGACGGCCCGAATGCCCAGCCTGTTCGCCTGGTGGGGAGTGCTCATTGTCACGGGCGCTCCGCCGATCACGATCCTCCCGGAATCCGGAGTGACTGCTCCCGAGAGGACATTCATCAGGGTCGACTTGCCCGCGCCGTTCTCTCCGACAAGGGCGTGGATCTCCCCGATGGATGCGGACATGCTCACGTCCCGGAGGGCCACGGTGCCTCCGAATCTTTTGTAGATGCTCTGCATGGACAAGAAGCAATCACTGCTCATAGGGGTGGCGCGGGGAATGCATTATGGACAAGGATCACCTTCTGCTCGGTCATCTCGTCAAGCGTATCATGAAGCCCCTCGCGGCCGTACCCGCTCATCTTGGTCCCGCCGAAGGGAAGGTTCTCCGAGCGGAGGGCCGAGGACCAGTTCACGATGACCCCTCCCACCTCGAGCCGGTCCGCAATCGTGAGGGCACGGGAGATATCACTCGTGAAGACGGCCGCCTGAAGACCGAATGAGCTGTCATTTGCCATGGTCACTGCCTCAGCCTCGGTGGAGAAGGGGACCACGGGAGCGACGGGACCGAACGTCTCTTCCCTGAAGAGCGGAACGGAGCTGGGCACGTCCGCGAGCACCGTTGGCGTCACGAAGGATCCGCGTCTCTGCCCGCCGAAGAGCAGCCGAGCGCCGGCTTTCACCGCCTCCACGGTGGCGGCCTCCACTTTCCGGGCGGCTTCCTCGCTGATCAGGGGGCCTACGTCCGTCTCCTCCCGCAGCTGGTCTCCCACGCAAAGCGTCCTTGCCCTGGCGGAAAGCCGCTCGCAGAAATCTCCGTAGACCCGTCGATCCACGAAGACCCTCTTCACTGCGCAGCAGATCTGGCCGTTGCCCCGGGCCAGGCGGCCCAGGACCACGGCCTCCGCCGCTTTCTCCAGGTCCGCGTCCGCGCAGACGATGGTGGCGTCATTCCCTCCGAGCTCGAGGTGGACCTTCTTCAGCGTTTCCGCGCCGAGCTGTGCCAGACGGATCCCCACCGCCGTGCTCCCCGTGACCGAGACCATGCGCACCACCGGGCTGCGGGCCAGCAGCTCTCCGACCTGCTCCCCCGGCCCCGTTACCATCTGGTGAGCTCCGCGGGGAAGACCTGCGTCTTCCAGGATGCCGGCGATTTTCAGGAGAGTGAGGGGGCAGGCGCTGGGAGGTTTCGCAATCACGGCGTTGCCGGCGGCAAGGGCGGGAGCGGCCTTGTGCGCATACAGCTCCACCGGATAGTTGAAAGGAACGATGGCAGCGATGACGCCCAGCGGCTGGCGAACGGTCATGGCGAAATGCCTTTCATTGCCGGGCACCGCGTCCATGGGAATCATGCGGCCGAAGATGCGCCTGCCTTCCTCCGCAAACCCCCGGAAGATCCGAGCCGTGACGTCCACCTCGTCCCTGGTCTGGCGGATCGGCTTGCCGTTCTCCCGGGCCAGGAGCGTTGCAAGCTCCTCCCTGCGGTCATGGATGACATCCGCGGCCGCGGCCAGGATGGCGGACCGCTTGTGCGCGGGCAGAGCCCGCATGCGCCCGCTGCCCTCCACCGCCGCCTGCAGGGCGCGCTGCACGTCCGCCGCCGCGGCAACGGGGACGGTGTCGATGGCTTCCGCGGTCCCGGGGTTGCTGACTGTTTGAGTCTTTCCATCTCCAGCGGCCACCCACTGGCCGTCGATGAGCATTTTCATGTGTGATCTCCGGAAAGGACCCCGGCCTCTGAGCGCAGAGGCCGGGGAAAGATGCTAAAACACGCTCTCTGGAATGTAGAACCTGGCCACGTTGTCGATCGTGATCAGAGGCGACGGCAGAACGGTGTCCTTCTCCGACTGCGCGCCCGCCAGGAGAGCCATGAGCCGGGTGAATCCGGCGCGGCCTATCTGGTCAGAGCTGTTCAGCCCCGTCGCGGCGTAGTTCGTCTTTTTCATGATCTGTTCCAGTGCAGCCTTCTCGCCGTCCACCCCGCAGATGAAGATCTGGCTGGTCCGGCCGGCATCACCTATGGCCTTCTGGGCGCCCAGCGCCATGGAGTCATTCTCCGCGAATACGGCGTCAATCTGGTTGTACTTTGCAAGCAAGTCCTCCATGAGCTTGAACCCGCCGTCTGAGCTCCAGCCGCCGAAGTTGGGCGCCATGACGACCTCTATCTTGCTCTTCTTCACTTCGGAGAGCATGCCGTTGGTGCGGTCAAGGCCGATGGAGTTGTCGGCAGGCCCCCCGCGCAGCACCACAAGGCGGCCCTTGCCGCCCAGCCGCTTCACGATGTACTCCCCGTCCTGCTTTCCGATGGCAAGGTTGTCCGGGCCCACCCAGCTCGTGTAGTCCCCGCCTTTGAGCTTGCGGTCGACCAGGACCACGGGCACTCCCGCCTTCTTGATTGCGTCCAGAGCCTCTGGAGCCGCCTCGAGCCAGGCGGCGCTTATGATGAGCCCGCTCACGTTCTGCGCAAGCACGTCTTCGACATCCGAGGTCAGCTTCTGCGCGTCCCCCTTCGCATCAGTGGTGACGAGCTTGATGTTGCCGAAGTGCTCACACTCCTGTTTCACCGCCTGCGACATGCCGATGAAATACGGGCTCGTGAGCGCCAGGTTCACCATGCCGATCTTGATCTGGCCTTTCCCCTGCGCTGCCGCGGAAGTGGCGGAAAATGCCAGGGCAACCGCGCAAAGAATGAACACCAGGAACCGGAGCTTTTTCATATGTCTCCTCCCTTTCGGTTGAGAGATGGGGCCGGAAGACTTCCAGCCTTGGCCCTCACGAGCATGCATGCTCCGTGCCAAGGCGGAGGGTCGACAGAAAGCCGGTCGGTGTGTTTTGCAACTTATTGTATCACAGCAGGTTATGCGACGGAATGGAAGAAGCGTTGACAGCTGCATCCAGCCGCGGATATAGTGAATGTGTAGAATTTACCCAATTCGCGGGAGTCGGCTTGAGTAATAATCACGAGCAGCGCGCCGCATCCAATCTGCTCATTGTGGACGACAAGGTGAAGCTTTGCCGGAGCCTTGCCCGCAATTTCGAGCACGTGGGGTTTACCACATCCATTGCCACAACGGGGCAGGAAGCCGTTGCGCGGTTCTCGGCCGCCCGGATGGACGCGGTGCTTCTGGACATCATGCTCGGGGAGGAAAGCGGCATCGACATCCTCACGAAGCTTCTCGCCGTGGACAAGAATGTCCCCGTGATCATGATCACCGGCTACGCCTCGGTGGACAGCGCGGTGCAATCTCTGAAGCTCGGCGCGTTCGACTACGTGAAGAAGCCGCTGGACTTCGAGGAGCTCCTGAAGACCGTGGAGAAAGCGTGCGAGTTCTCCCGCCTGCGGGAGGAGAACAGCAAGCTGCGGTCCCGGCTCAAGGAGCTGTCAGCAACCATCGTTACCCGGGATGCCCGCATGGGGGCACTGATCCGCAAGGTGGAAAAGCTTGCCGCCACCGACCTTCCGCTGCTGATCTGTGGAGAGAGCGGGACGGGGAAAGAGGTCCTGGCTGACTACGCGCATTCGGCGTCCGCGCGAAGCGCCGCGGCCATGGTGAAGATCAACTGCGTCGCCTTCCCCGAGACGCTTCTCGACAACGAGCTCTTCGGCCATGAGAAGGGCGCGTACACGGGGGCGGATTCCGTTTTCAAGGGCCTGTTCGAGAAAGCAGACGGGAGCACCCTCTTTCTTGATGAGATCGGCGACATGCCGCTCGGCATCCAGGCCAAAATCCTCAGGACGCTGCAGAACAACGAGATCAGGCGGCTGGGAGGAAATGACACCATTCGAGTGAACGTGCGCTTCATTGCCGCGACGAACAAGGACCTCGCGGAGCTGATCAGGAAGGGCCAGTTCCGGGAGGACCTTTTCTACCGGCTGAACGCCGCGGTTCTTTCCATCCCCTCTCTCAGGGAACGCCGCGACGACATCCCGCTCCTCGTGGAGCATTTCCTTCGCGGCTATCCCGTCGCGCAAGGATGTGACCGCCGAGGTGATGGAAAAGTTCCTCCCGTACGACTGGCCCGGAAACGTTCGGGAGCTGAAGAACGTGGTCAACTACGCGGCGGCAATGTCCTCGGGAGACAGCATCGGGATCGAGGACCTTCCGGTGCATTTCCTGGAAGGCACGCGCGCCGCGGCCGGCGGGAATATCCGCGAGGACATGGAGAGGGCCCTCATCCTCAAGGTCCTGCAGAGCACCAAGTACAACCGTTCGAAGACCGCCGAGCTCCTGATCATGAGCCGCAAGACCCTCTACACCAAGATGGCGAAGTATGGTCTCAACTCCTGAGGCGGTTTCGACGGAGACCGATCTCCTTCGCCTTGCCCACGTGTGCCTGGACTACGGGCAGGTGGAGGCGCTCAAGGATGTCAACCTTGTGCTTCGCGGTTCGACCGTCCACGCCATCGTAGGTGAGCACGGGGCGGGGAAGTCTTCCCTCGGGATGGTGATCAGCGGCAACGTGCGGCCGCGCCGGGGACACGTGGAGCTGGACAACCGGCGCTTCGACTCCCTCACCACCCGCACGGCCCACCGGCTGGGCATCGAGATGGTCTACCAGCAGGTGCAGCTCAACACCTTCTTCACGGTGGCGGAGAATATCTTCTTCCTGAACAAGTCACTGGCGCGGCGCGGCCTGCTCAGCCAGCGGCGCCTCGCACGCGAGGCCCAGACATTCCTTGACCAGCAAGGCTTCAACCTGGACCCGACCGAGGTCGTCAAGAACCTCAACCTCCCCGACCGGGTCCTCATCTCCATCCTTGCGGCTCTGCAGAAACGGCCCCGGCTCCTCATCCTGGACGAAGCGCTGGAAAAGCTCTCTTCTTCGGATTTGCCGAAAATCATGCGCGCGCTGAACCAGATGAAATCCGAGGGGATGGCAATCCTCTTCATCACGCACCGCATCGACGACGTGTATGATCTTGCCGACCGGGTGAGCATCGTGAAAAACGGGGAGATCCTGGTGACCGATGATGTCGGACACATCGACAAGATGAATCTCCTGCGCCTGACATACACCCAGGTCTACTCCCTGGAAAACGCCGGCAACCGAAAGCGGGAGTTCAACCAGTTCCTCAAGTACAACGAGGCGGTCCTCCTCAATCTCCCGGTGAACCTCATCGTGGTCGACGGGGAAGAGCGGGTGAAGATCGTGAACGAGCGCTGCAAGGGGTATTTTCACCTTGGGGACGCTCCTATCGCCAACCAGCCCCTGGAGAGGCTTCTCGGTGCGGAGAACCAGGAGACCCTCTCGCTCATCCGCGAGGCCTTCCGGTCCGAGGAGGGGAACGCCTTCTACCATGTTCCGCTTGCCATCGCGGGGGACGACACCGTGAACAACGTGCGGACGCTTCCGATCTACGACGAGGAGCGGCTCATCGGGAACATCATCATCATCGAGGACATCACGGAGTTCGACAAGCTGCAGAAACAGGTCATCCTCTCGGAGAAGCTCGCCTCCGTGGGGCTCCTTGCCGCGGGGGTGGCGCACGAGATCAACAACCCCCTGGAGATCGTCTACAACTACCTCAAGTACATCAAGTACTCCTTCGATGACGCGAAGCTCCATGAGACGGTGGACGAGCTGCACGAGGAGATCACCTACATCGCGGGGATCGTTCGCGACCTCCTGTCCCTCTCCGGCACCGCACAGGTCCAGAGGGAAGGGATCGACATCAACGAGATGATCAGGAGCACCGTGGGCCTGCTTCGCCACAGCGCGCACGAGAAGCTCATCACCATGGCATTCGGCTCGCAGGAAAGGGAGCTGACCCTTACGGTCAACCGGAACGAGATCAAGCAGGTGATCCTCAACCTCGTGAAGAACAGCTTCGAGGCCATGCCGGGCGGCGGGCAGATCAGCATCGAAACCTCGCGGGCGCTGGACGAACGGGGACGACCGTGCGCTTCGATCGTGTTCAGCGACACGGGCCCCGGGATACCGGACGCGAACCTCACCAACGTCTTCATCCCTTTCTACTCCACCAGGAAGGGAAAGGGGGATCACGTCGGGCTTGGTCTTTCCATCTGTTACGGGATCATCAAGCGCCATGACGGGAGCATGAGCGTGAGGAACCTGGAGCGCGCCGGGTGCCGCTTCACCATACGGCTTCCCCTGCCATGAGAGAGGCCGCGGCGCCCGTCAAGGAGGACGCCGCGTCTTCCTCTGTTCTCTCTCCTAGCGGAACAGCTGCAGGACCGTCTGCGGTTTCGTGTTTGCCTGCGCCAGCATGGCGGTTGAGGACTGCACAAGGATGCGGTCCTTCACGAACTCCACCATCTGCGCCGCCATGTCGGTGTCCCTGATCAGGCTCTCGGCCGCCTGGAGGTTCTCCGCGCCGACAGCCAGCCCCTTCATGGCGTACTCCAGCCTGTTCTGGTAGGCTCCCAGGTCCGCCCTCTGCTTGTTGACGAGCCTCAGGGCGTGGTCCAGCACCCCGATGGCCGCGTTGGCGTGATCCGGGGAGGACAGGGAGATGAAGGTGGCGTTGGCCGGTAGGCCGTTGGCTCCCTGGATCCCCAGCCCCTGGGCGGTCATGGTGCCGATGTACACGCGGGTTCTCTGGTCCATGTTGGCCCCGATCTGCAGCCACATGCTGCCGGTGACCGCGTTCTCTCCCGTGGAGCGGGCGAAACGGCCGGTGAGCATGTTCATGCCGTTGAACTGGGCGTGGGAGGCGATGCGGTTGACCTCTGCCACGAGGGCGGAAACCTCCACCTGGATCTGCATACGGTCTTCGTCGGAGTAGATGCCGTTGGAGGCCTGCACCGACAGCTCGCGCAGCCTCTGCATGATGTCCTGGCTCTCCTGGAGGTAGCCTTCCGCGGTCTGGATGAAGGAGATGCCGTTCTGAGCGTTGTTTTCCGCCTGGCGGAGGCCGCGGATCTGGGAACGCATCTTCTCCGAGACTGCCAGCCCGGATGCGTCGTCCCCCGCGCGGTTGATGCGCATGCCGGACGACAACTTCTCCATGTCCTTGTCCCCCTGGATGTTATTGAAGAACAACTGGCGGTCGGCGAAGAGGGCGCTCATGTTGTGATTGATGACCATCGAATCCTCCTTGAACGTACGGGCCCGGACGTCCCTGTCCGGGGATGCACTCTCTTCAATGGTCGGAAGATTTCAGGGATGTATGAGCACGAGTGGCTGGTACTTTTGGCCGGGAAACCGTACAATCCTGCCAGCGAGAGAGGAGGAAAGGGATGAGCGGAAGTAGCGCGGTGGTTGGCGGGATCATTTCGCTGGTGCTGTGCGTTGGTTCGGTTCTGGCAGTGTTCCTGAACAGGGTTAATCATCCACGTCGTTTCATATTCTTCATCGTTCTTGCTGCCATCTTCCTTGTTGCGGGGATCTTCCTGCTCGTCAGGGGGAAAGCGGGCGGGACGGGGAGCGCGCCAGCAGCGTCCAAATGATCGCCTGGCTCGGAGACTGGGTCGGCTGGGGCTGGGGGATAGCCCTGGTTGTCTGGCTCCTGGGCACGGCCTTCATACTGTTGTTTGTCGACAGGCTCTTTCGGAGCCGGCTCCAGACGGCTGTGGCCATGATAGTCTGGACGGTCCTTCTCCTGGCGGCAACGACGCGGATATTCGGGCTGAAACCTCCCTGACAGACAGCTCAGGGCGCTGCCGAGTTGCCGTTGACGAAGTTGTTGTAGTAGTACTCCAGTCCGTCCATGAGGGCCTGCCAGGAAGCTTCTATTATGTTCTCATCAACGCCGACGGTATCCCATGACTGTTCGCCGTCCGAGGTCGTGATGAAAACCCGCACACGCGCTGCCGTGGCCCGCTCCGGGTCCAGCACCCTGACGCGATAGTCGGTGAGCTTCAGCTTCTCAAGGAATGGATGCAGGGGCAGCAGGGCGTCCTTCAGAGCCGCGCTCAAGGTGTCCACCGGACCGTCACCCACGCCGGCCCCCATCAGGAGGTTCCCGTTCACCCGGACGAAGATCCGGCCCACGCTCTTGGGAGGGGTCCCCCCGGCCTTGTAGTTTTCCAGGTGGTAGTTGCTGAGCTCGAGCAGAGGCGTGTATGTCTTGAGCACCTTCCTGATCACAAGGTCGAAGGAGGCTTCCGCCGCCTCGTACTCGTAGCCAACCTCCTCCAGACGCTTCAGCTCGTCCAGCAGCCGGGTGACTTCCTCCGAGTTCTTGTCGAAGTCCCCGTACCGGGCCAGCTTCTTGATGATGGTTGCCTTGCCGGCAAGCTCGGAAAGGAGCACGCGGCGCTCGTTGCCCACCAGGGCGCCGTCGATGTGCTCCATGAGGTGGGGTGCCTTGCTGATGACGTCAGCGTGCTGGCCGCCCTTGTGTGAGAAGGCCGCTTCCCCCACGTACGGCCAGCGCTTTTCAGGGATGATGTTCGCCTTCTCCGCCACGAAACGCGAGAGCATGGTGAGGTGCTTCAGGTTTGCGCACGCGGTGGCTTCCCGCTTGAGCTTGAGGCACAGGGTGGGGATCAGGATGCACAGGTTGAGGTTCCCGCATCTCTCCCCCCAGCCGTTGATGGTTCCCTGGACATGGATGGACCCTTTCTCCACGGCGACCAGCGCGTTCGCGACTGCATTTCCTGTGTCGTCATGAAAATGGACCCCGATGGGCCCCAGCTCGGCCATCGGCAGCTCATCCAGGATCCGGGCCACCTCGGAGGGCAGGGTGCCGCCGTTGGTGTCGCACAGCACCAGGCAGTCCGCCCCCGCTGCCCGCCCCGCTCTCAGCACCCGCAGGGCATAGGCGGGGTCATCCTTGTAGCCGTCGAAGAAGTGCTCCAAGTCGAAGAATACCTCCCGCCCCTCCTTCTTCAACGTGCTGAGGGAGTCCCCAATCATGGCGAGGTTTTCCTCATCCGTGGTCTGGAGGACCTGCTTCACGTGCGCCCGCCACGTCTTTCCGACAACGATGACCGTTGGGGTTTCGGCGTTGAGCAGCGCCGTGACCTGCGGGTCCGAGGCGGCTTTTCCGCCCGGCTTGCGCGTCGACCCGAAGGCGACAACGCGCGCGTGGCGCAGATTTTCCTTTCTCATGCGCTGGAAGAACTCGGCCTCCTTGCGGTTGGAAAGCGGGAACCCGCCCTCGATGTAGTCGATGCCGAACTCGTCCATCGTCAATGCGATCTGGACCTTGTCCTCCAGTGTGTAGTTGATTCCCTGGCCCTGCATGCCGTCACGCAGGGTCGTATCATAGATGTGAACGCGGCTGCCGCTCATCCCGCGCTCCTTCCGTGTCGTGCCAGAAGGTGTGGCATCCATCCTCCTTGTCGCATGATCTCCTCAGACAGCATCATCGCCATTCCCGCTCGCCTTTCGTGCCGCCAGGTACGCTTTCCAGCGATTGAGCGCGTTGACGTACGCCCGCGCGCTCGCCTCCAGGATGTCCGTCGAAGCTCCCCGTCCCACGAACTTCTTCCCGTCGATCTCAACGGATGTGCTCACCTCTCCGATTGCCTGCTTGCCGGGCGTGACCGCCTGCACGACATACTCCAGCAGCTTCGTGGTGAGCCCCAGGGACCTGTCGATTGCGTTGAAGATGGCGTCCACGGGTCCGTCCCCGGTTGCGGCCTCTTCGTAGCGCTCACCCCCGGCCACTATCCGCACGGTCGCCGTCGGCACGGCAAGGTTTCCCGACTGGATGTTGAAGTAGTCCAGGCTGTAGGTCTCCGTCTCATGGCCCAGCTCGTCGGCCACGATGATGTACAGGTCGTCGTCGTAGACTTCCTTCTTGCGGTCCGCAATGGTCAGGAACCTCTCATACGCCTTTTTCAGCTCCTCCTCGGTCAACCCGATTCCAAGCTCGCCCAGGCGGTTTCGAAAACCGTGGAGGCCGGAGTGTCTGCCCAGGACCAGCTGGCTGGCGTCCCGGCCGACGGACTCCGGAGTCATGATCTCGTAGGTTTCCCGGTTCTTCAGAACGCCGTCCTGGTGGATCCCTGACTCGTGGGCGAACGCGTTCTCTCCCGTGATCGGCTTGTTCCGCGGAATGGGGAATCCGATGGTGTTTGCCAGGAGGCGCGAGCTGTTGTAGATCTGCTTCGTGTTGACCCCCGTTGTGTAGGGAAGCCGGTCCTTGCGGACCGCGAGGGCCATGACGAACTCCTCCAGGGACGCATTCCCCGCCCTCTCCCCGATCCCGTTGATGGTCACCTCCACCTGGCGGGCGCCAGCCTGGACGGCGGAGACGGAATTGGCAACCGCGAGACCCAGGTCGTTGTGGCAGTGGACGGAGACGATCGCCTTCGCGATGTTCGGCGTCCCCTCGAAAATCCGCCTCAGGAACTCGGAAAACTCGTCCGGCACCGCGTACCCCACGGTATCCGGGATGTTGATGATGGTGGCCCCGGCATCGATGACCTTCTCTATGATCCTGCACAGGAAAGGGACCTCGGATCGCGTGGCGTCCTCGGGGGAGAACTCGACCTCTGCAACCTTCCTGCGAGCGTGGCGCACCGCGCTCACGGCCATCTCCACCACGTCGTCCGGGTCCTTCCGCAGCTTGAACTTCATGTGGATGGCGGAGGTCGCAATGAAGGTGTGGATCCGAGGGTGCGCGGCCTCATGGATGGCCTCCACGGCGCTGTCGATGTCCTTCTCCAGGGCGCGGGCAAGCCCCGCGATGGTGCAGCTTCTCACCTGGCGCGCAATGAGACGGCACCCTTCGAACTGGTGCGGTGAGGAGATGGGGAAACCCGCCTCGATCACGTCCACCCCGAGGCGTGCGAGCTGCCGGGCGATCTCCAGCTTCTGCTCCACGCTCATGGAGGCGCCCGGTGACTGCTCGCCGTCGCGCAGCGTCGTGTCGAAAATCTGTACTCTTTCCATTACTCTCTCTCCTTCTTCTGACCTGTTCTCCCGCCCCGTGTGGTGCGCCGCGCCGGCCCCGCGCCCGGCAACGGCGTCTTCCTGCTCCTCTCCAGGGAGACGAGCCCGCTTCTCGCCATCTCCACGAGCCCGTACGGCGTGAGAAGGGCGATGAAATCGTCGATCTTTTCCGCCGAGCCTGTCAGCTCCAGTGACATGGTGTCGTGCCCGACGTCCATGACCTGGGCCTTGAAGACATCCGCAACCTGGAATATCTCCCCCCTCTGGGAGGGCTTCGCGCTTACCTTGACCAGCAGGAGCTCCCGGTGCAGCGCGGGAAGCCCGGTCAGGTCCGTCACGCGGATCACGTCGATGAGACGGTTGAGCTGCTTCTTGATCTGCTCAACGATGAGATCATCTCCCTGGCATGCCAGGGTGATCCTCGTGACGGTCGGATCAGCCGTCACGCCGGCAGTGATGCTCTCCAGGTTGTAGCCCCTTCCGGAGAAGAGCCCCGCGATGCGCGCCAGCACGCCCTGCCTGTTTTCAACGAGCATGGAGACAATATGTTTCATGTGTCTGTCCTATGCATTCATCATCTCGTCAATGCCGGCGCCGGCGGGAACCATGGGCCACACATTTGCTTCCCGCGAAATGTGGAAGTCCAGGAACACGGGCCTGTCAGTCACCCTGGCCGCTTCCTCCAGGGCAGGGCGGATTTCCTCCGGCAGCGTAACCCTGATTCCTACGGCGCCGTACGCCTGCGCGAGCTTCACGAAATCCGGCGCGTACGGCGGGCAGGCTTTCCCCGGGTCCGCGCAGTCCGGCGGGCAGTCCACCGCGCGGTCGAGGCAGACCCCGGAGTAGCGCCGCGCGTAGAACGCCTCCTGCCACTGGCGCACCATCCCGAGATAGCCGTTGTTGAGGATGGCCACGATCACGGGCAGCTTTTCCGCAACCGCCGTGCCGAGCTCCTGGATGTTCATCTGGATGGAGCCGTCACCCGCGATGTCGATCACCCGCTTCCCCGGGTTGCCCAGCTGCGCGCCGATTGCCGCGGGGAAGCCGTAGCCCATGGTTCCGAGCCCGCCGGAGGTGAGGAACGTGCGCGCTTCATGGAAGGTGTAGTACTGCGCGGTCCACATCTGGTTCTGGCCGACCTCCGTCGTGATGACAGCGTCCGGGAACGCTGCGGCTATGGAGCGAATGACATGGCTGGGAGAGAGACCGCCGTTGCCGGGGACCTCCGCCAGGGGGTGCGTACGCATCCATTCCTCTGTCTGCGCCTGCCAGTCGCTGATCGAAGGCGCCGTCACGACGGGAAGGAAGTCTTCCAGGAAGAGTCCTGCGTCCCCGACAATGGGCACCTCCACCTGCACGTTGCGCGAGATGGAGGAGGGGTCGATGTCCACGTGCACCACCGTGGCGTGCGGGGCGAACTGTTTCAGGTTTCCCGTGGCCCGGTCATCGAAACGGGAGCCGATGGCAAAGAGGAGGTCGCAATTCTGGACCGCGATGTTGGCCGCGTAGGTGCCGTGCATTCCCAGCATCCCCAGGAACCGTGGATGATCGCTGGGGAGCGTGCCGATCCCCATGAGTGATGCGACAACCGGAACCCCCGTGCGGGCAATCAGCTCACGAAACTGCCCGGAGGCGCCGGAGATGTTAATGCCGCCCCCCGCGTAGAAAAGGGGCCGCTTTGCCTCAGCCAGCACCTGCGCCGCCCTTCGGATCTGCAGGGGATGGCCGCGGTACACGGGATTGTACCCCCGAATGGACACGGACTCCGGGATGGGCTCCGCGGATGCCTCGGTCAGAACGTCCTTGGGAATGTCCACCAGCACGGGGCCGGGGCGGCCCGTTCGGGCGATGTGGAATGCCTCCCGGAGGATGCGCCCGAGGTCCTTCCTGTTGCTCACCAGGTAGTTGTGCTTGGTGACCGACCGGGAGATGCCCACGATGTCAGCCTCCTGGAACGCGTCGTTTCCAATCATGTTGCGGGAGACCTGCCCGGTGATGACCACGAGGGGAACGGAGTCGAAGTTCGCGGTTGCAAGGCCGGTGACCGTGTTCGTTGCTCCCGGACCGCTTGTCACCAGGCAGACTCCGACTTTTCCCGTGGAGCGGGCGTACCCGTCCGCCGCGTGCACCGCGCCCTGCTCGTGACGGGTGAGGACCAGCCTGATTTCCCTTTCTCCATACAGGGCGTCGAATGCCGGTATGACGACCCCCCCGGGGAAACCGAAGAGGACCTCCACCTTCTCCGTTTTGAGGGTCTCTACGAGAAGCGAGGCGCCGCTGCGTTTCATGACTTGCCTCGAACGGCCCCCTGCGATGCAGGGCCAACGCTTGCCGCGTAAGCATCAAGGAAGGAGCTCCCCGTCGACCTCACGGGGGGGCGGAACGCCGCCATCCTTCTCTGCCATTCTTTCGGGTCGATAAGAAGGTCGAGAGTTTTCCCGGGGATGTCAACGCGAATCCTGTCTCCGTCTTTCACAATGCCGAGGGGGCCGCCGGCGGCTGCCTCAGGGGTCACGTGACCGATGGAGGCCCCGCGGCTCGCTCCCGAGAACCTTCCGTCCGTGATCAAGGCCACCTCCTTGTCCAGCCCTATTCCCGCAATGGCCGATGTGGGTGAAAGCATCTCCCGCATGCCGGGTCCGCCCCGCGGACCTTCGTAGCGGATCACAACGACGTCGCCGGCACGTATCTTTCCTCCCAGGATCGCCTCCTGCGCGCGCTCCTCGCAGTCGAAAACTCTCGCCGGTCCTTCGTGCACGAGCATGGAGGGGTCCACGGCCGCCTTCTTGACCACACATCCCTCGGGCGCGAGGTTGCCCTTCAGCACGGCAAGCCCTCCCTCGGCATGGTAGGGCTTTTCAGGCCGCGCAATGAAAGTTCCATCGGGTTCGGGCGCTTTTTCAAAAGACGCGGAGAGCGGCCTGCCGGACACCGTGACGGCCCGGTCATTGAGGCTGCCCATTTTCGCGAGCGTCTTCAGCACAGCCGGAATCCCGCCGGCCGAGTGCAGTTGCTCCATGTAATGGGGGCCGGAGGGCGCAAGCGAGCACAGGTGGGGGACCTGCGCGCTGATCCTGTCAAAGTCATCCAGGGTGAGCTTCACCCCGGCGCAGGCCGCAATGGCGGGGAGGTGCAGCGCGGTGTTCGTGGACCCGCCAAGCGCCATGTCCAGCGCAACAGCGTTGAGGAACGCGTCCCGGGTCAGGATTTTCCGCGGACGAAGGTCTTCCACTACGGCCCTGACAGCCGCGCGCCCGGCCTCCCGCGCCAGCCGGCACCTGTCCGCGTAAACGGCCGGAATGGTCCCGTTTCCAGGGAGGGCAATTCCAAGCGCCTCCGCGAGGCAGTTCATGGAGTTTGCCGTGAAAAGCCCGGCGCAGGACCCGGTACCAGGGCACGCGCCGCACTCCAGGTCCTCGAGCTCCTGATCTCCCATTTTCCCGACGCCGTGCCTGCCCACGGCTTCGAAGACAGCTTCGAGCCCGACCGGCCGACCCTCGAACCTGCCCGCCAGCATGGGCCCGCCGGAAACAAGGACAGAAGGGATGTCCAGCCGGGCAGCGGCCATCAGCATGCCGGGGACGATCTTGTCGCAGCTTGCCACCAGGACGAGGCCGTCCAGCCCGTGCGCCTGGGCGACGATCTCCACGGAGTCCGCAATCAGGTCCCTGCTGGGAAGCGAGTACTTCATCCCGGCGTGTCCCATGGCAAGGCCGTCACATACGCCGATGGTGCCGAACTCGCAGGCGATTCCGCCCTCGGACCAGATGCCTTCTTTCACGTGCTCCGCGACCTTGCGCAGGTCCCGGTGGCCCGGGATGAGCTCGCTGAAAGAGTTGGCGATGCCGATGACCGGCTTGCCGGCTGACGAGCGGTCCCATCCGAGGGCATGGAGGAGGCTCCTGTGCGGCGCGCGGGCCACCCCGTCCTGCACCGTCCCGCTTCTTCGATCCTTTGTTTCCATGTATCCTTCTCCCTGTTGCCGAAAATAAAAAGGGCCGTTCCCCCGAAGGAGAACGGCCCGCTGAATACGCCTTTCTGGCGTCAGCGATCTACCCCTCGGGGCGTCCGATTCTCCTTGCAAGGAGAAGGCTAATAAGGATGAGTCCACCGGAAATGAGGGAAGATATGGCGTGCTGACTTTCAACGCTCATGGTGAACAAATATATAGTGCGGCGGGGGTGCTGCTGTCAAGTATCAGAAGGTGTTTTTCCGGTCTTCGAACGATTTCTGGAGGCGCTCGAGGACCTTCATGAACCTTTCCTCCGAATCGATCCCGAACTCGCCCAGGACCGGCTTCTCCAGCTGCTCGAAGGTCACGTACCTTCGCTCCATGTCGCTCATGGCGCTGGCCAGGTAGACGCAGAAGACGACTTCCTTGTACTGAACGGGCACGCTGAGCGGATCGTGATGGTGCTTGATGCCGAAGACAAGCTGTTCGGGGAAGTTCCATTTGCGCGCAATGAGCGCGCCGATCTCCGCGTGGTTCAGCCCGAAGGAAAAACGCTCCAGGATCCGCGGCGGGATGTCCTTCTCCTTGCAGAACCTCGTCATCTGCTCCATGGCCTCCGGGTGGAGGTACGTGACGATGATCTGGCCCAGGTCATGGAGGATGCCGGAGACGTACGCGTCGTCCAGCAGGTCGCTCTTCGGTCTGAAGCTTCGCGCCAGGAGGAACGCGTAGAAAGCGACCTTGAAGGAGTGGTCCCACAGGGGTTTCATCTCCGCGTACTGCTCGCGGAGGATCTTCATGGCTCCATAGGAGTAGAGCAGGTTCCTCAGTCCCTTCATCCCGACGATCTTCACTCCCTGGAGGATGTTGTTCACTCTCTGGGGAAGCATGTAGTAGGCGGAGTTCACCAGCTTCAGCAGGTCCGCGGTGAGAGCGGGGTCCATGGCAATGCGGGCGGAAATCCTGGTGACCGTTGCCTTGGGATCTTCCGTGAGCCTGATCAACTCCATCACGACCTCGGGGAAATGGGGCAGGGAGTCGACGTCCCGCACGATGGCCTGCGTCAGCACGTTGATCTTTTCCAGCTGGACCTTGCTCATGGGGATGAGAACGGAGGCGATGGTCATCCCGTCCCGCGCCTCGATGGAGAAAGCCTCTTCCCCCAGTCCGAGTCTCTTGAGAAATTGCAGGAGGATCAGGATTCCCAGGCCAGCTCCCTCCCGGGAATCGAGGGGCGCGGCAAGGGCCTCCACGAAGGAATGGTACGCTCGCGCTCGAGCAATGCGGTCGTAGATGCGCGCCTGCTCGCTGGTCGTCAGCTCCGCGGAGTTTCGCACGGAAATGGCCAGGTTTCCGCCCGTGGTATGAAAGGTGACGCTGATGAAAAGCTGCCGCCTGCGCAGCCGCTCCAGCCAGTGCTCCAGGTGCAGCGTCATCTCCGCGCGGAAGCCTCTCATGCCCCTCTCGTAGTCTTCGTCGCGGGTGATGTCCAGGCCCTTCTCCTCGAAATAGAGGCGCTTCGTGTTCGCCTTCTGCGCATTTGACGATGAGCTCTTTCAGGCAATAGGAGAGTGGCTCGAGGATCCGCTCCTGTCCGAGCTCGGCAAGGTATATTTCCAGGATCCTGTCCAGCAGCGCATGGGAATCGTGGGGGAGGCTGGTGAGCTTGAAGGTCAGGGGAACGGATCTGAGCGCAGCCCTCTGGATTTCCGCGATGTCGATCCGCGGGGCCATCAGGAGACCGTGCCGCGCAGTCGCTTCGGGGTCCGTGCCCTCTCGGGCGGGTCGACTCTTGCGGGGCGTTCCAGGAAGGCATCCAGCATCTGGATCCTTTTGAACGTCTCCCGGTTCGAAACGAAGACGTCCACGACGTCCGGATCGAAATGCGTGCCTCTCTCCGAGACGATGACCCTGACGGCCTCTTCGTGGGGGAGCGTCCCCTTGTAGCTGCGTTTGCTGGTGAGGGCATCGTAGACATCCGCCAGGGCCACGATGCGCGCGGAGAGCGGGATGTCTTCTCCCGCGAGGCCGTCCGGATATCCTGACCCGTCCCACCGCTCATGGTGGGACAAGGCGATCTCCTTCCCGATGGAAAGGAAAGACTCCCGTTTGAGCTCGCGGTCCACCGCCCTCAACGCCTCGCCGCCCAGGCGGGCGTGCATCTTGATCTTTTCGAACTCCTCAGGGGACAGCCGCCCTGTCTTCCTCAGGACCGCCTCATCGAGCCCCATTTTCCCGACATCATGCAGCACGGAAGACAGGCAGAGATCTTCGATGTAGTCCGGAGTGATGTAGTCCGCGTACGGGGGCAAAATGGCCAGCCCGGTGGCGAGGACCCGGGTGTATTCCCGGATCCTCTCCAGGTGCCTGCTGTTGTCCAGGTCGCGGTATTCGGTGAGCCGCGCGAACCCGAGGACGGCTCCGGACTGCGTCTCACGGATCTGCTGGAAGGACTCCTGCAGCTTCCTTTCCAGCCGCACGCGCTCGGTGAGATCCCGCTCCATGATCGCGTAGGCGATGGTTTCCCCCGTGGTTGTGGTGAGCGCGGAATACGAGGCGTACGTGAACTTGACGCTTCCGTCCCGGCACTTTCGAGGCACGTCGGTTTCCACGAAACGCCCTTTGTTCGTGTCCACATTGGGCAGGATCTCCGCGAGGGTCGGCGCGCCTTTCAGGACCTGGAAGACCCCGCTGAAGCTCTTGCCGATGATCTCGGCCCACGGATAGCCGTACAGCTTCTCCGCGTAGTAGTTGCAATTGAGGATGGTTCCCAGGGGATCAACGATGATGACGGAGGAGAGGATCGTGTCGAAAAGGACGATGTAGTTGCGTTCCGAGATCTTGAGCCTTGCCTCCAGGTTCTTGACGTGGGTCACATCCTTGAAGTGCGTGGTGTATCCCAGGGCCATGCCGCGGTCGTCCCGGAGGACCCAGGAGGTGTCCAGCACGCGCAGCGATTTGCGGGACCGGGTCCGCAGGTGCGTTTCCAGGTTGGACACGCAGTCCGCTTCTGCCAGCCTCAGGATCTTGTCTTCCAGCTCTGCCGCATGTGGATACAGTGATGCGACGTTGGGAAGCTTGTCCTCCGTCTTCCATTCGAGCATCCGGTAGAATGCCGGGTTCGCGCACGTGATGGTGCCGCCGAGGTCAGCGGTAAAGAGCGGATCATGGATGTTGTGGAACATCTGGCGCAAAGCCAGGGAATCACGCCCCGGAGAGACGCGCGCCCCGTCCTGGACTGCCCTGAGGCGCACCAGGGTGTAGTGACCGCGGGCGCTTTCAACGATGAGTGAAGAAACAACGAAGCGGTGCGGCGCGCCGTTCCGGTCCTCCACCATGGTTTCCCTTTCCCGCCCGGGTCCGGCGGATTCCAGGTGGAGACGCTGGAGAAAATCGTTCTCCCGCGCCAATATGTCGTTCGAGCGCAGCCCCGTGGTCTTCAGGAATACTTCATTGAAGAAAACTATCTTCCCGTCTTCGTTGAGGATGAGAAAGCCGTCAGCGAACTCTTCGATTATCTTCAGAAGCAATTCCGTCACTCGAAGACCCCTTCACCTCGTCGGACACCTATCAACGGTACCACCCCAACTTCGCGCTGTCAACGCGAGCCGTTATTGTACGACAATGCGATTTACACCGGCGGCAGTTTCTCTCTATACTACGCTCCCAGGAGTCGTGGATGAAGAAACTCCCCTTGTACGTCCTGCTTCTTCTTGCTCCTATCCTGCCCCTCTTGGGTGAGGATCTCGGCACGACCTGGCTCAAGGGGCAGGATGACAGCGGCAACCCGTGGGTGGAAAGCGCCGGTGTGTTGCCGCCGCGGCCCAGCGGGATCATCGTTGGTCCCGCGGCAGAGCCGGCGTCCATTCTCTTCGACGGGCAGATGGTGCAGTCGGGAGGCCCGCTGCTGCCTCGCGCGGCGCCTGGCGCGCTACCATGGCTACGCCCTTCCTGAAGTCTCCGACGGCACGCATACCGTGAGGGTGATCTTGCGGCGTCCGGATGAGCCGTCCGTCCCGCCGCTTCTGGCCGTGGTTGCACAGGAAGGCCTCGCGGCTCGCGCGGCGCTCCTGAACCTGCCCCTGGAAGCCGCTCCCGATATTCGCGGGATTGCTTTCCGTCCTTCTTGCCGTCCAGTTCGCCATCCTGGGCCTGCGCCAGCGGTCCCGCGAAACCCTCTTCCTTGCCGCCGCGCTGCTGGCCAGCGCGGCAAGCTGCCTCGTCACCGGTTTCTTTGCCACCTTCATGGACCGGGCGATGGTGGGAAAGGCGGAGCTGATCTCCCTTTTCGTCATGTGCTGCTTCCTGACACTCGCGTTCCTGGAGCTGCTGAAATCTTTCCGGCTCCGCCTGTTTTTTCCTTTCGTCATTCCGCCGTTCCTCGCGGTGTTCGTGGTCGGCGCGGCAGCCACGTCGTCCCTCGCTTTCTACGCCGGGTCTGGCCGAGCGCGCGCTCCTGTGCGCATCGTTCGTCGCCCTTGCGCTCCTGTGCCTGCGCAGCGTCCTGAGAGCCGGCTTTCGGAGGGCAATCCAGCCCATGGCTCTTTCCGCGGTCCTGGCGTTGTCCTTTGCCGGCAGCGCGCTGGTTGACTTCTTCTTCCCCGGCTGGGGAACCCTCGGGTTCCTGCCGGGGCTCGCGGTGGCGCTGTTCGAGGGCAACCTGCTCATCAGCGAGCTGTCCCGGACGCAGGAGATGTACGGCCAGGCGAGCACGGAGCTCATAGACCGCATCGAGAGCGACTGGGAGATGATCGAACGGATCCGCGAAGGGAAGGAGCTCCTGGAAAAGCGCAACATCGACATTACCCGGCTGTCGGTCAAGCTCCTGGAGAGCGCGCAGAAGCAATCCTTCACCATCGGCGGCCTGATCGTGTCCCTGGAGGACGCCGGCACGGGTGAGGCCCAGGTTGTCACCAAGGAGAAAGAGATCCTGGGCCATACGGAGCAGGTGGACGGGCTCATCACGAGCTTCAACGCCCAGATTCACGAGACGCTGGCGGAAATGGAGGCGCTGTCACAGAGGTCCAACGTCATCCGCAAGGCCGTCAGCCAGATCATTGGAATCGCGGAAAAGACCCACATGCTTTCCCTGAACGCTTCCATAGAGGCGGCAAAGGCCGGGGCAGCGGGAAAGGGCTTCTCCGTGGTCGCGCAGGAAATCCGCAAGCTCGCGGACCTCACCAGGACCGTCTCAGATCACGTCACTGCCGTCATCAAGGACACCAACCGCGGAGTGGAGTCCGGAGTCGTCAGGATCAAGGGGTTGGGAACCGGGTTCTCAGAGATCATGAAGCGAAGCGAAGAAATCCGCACCATGATAGCGCAGAACTCCAGCGCCCTGGAAGACGTCACCCGCGCCCACAAGGAGATCCAGGACGGGCTGGCCGGTGTGGACACCCTCATCAGGTCCATCCTGGAGGTGTCGCACGACCTGCGGATGATGACCGACCGCCTGGCAAGCGCGTTCTCCTGGTTCGGCCAGACCCTCAAGCTGCGGGAGGAGCCGGCCCCCGGGGGCGAACCGGCGCGGGCGCTCAGCCCCGCCGTCGTTCCGGACGTGGACCCTTCACCGTGACGGCACGCCGCCTGTCGGGGCCGGGCCTGCCAGGCAGAGCCACTCCGCTTCGACTGCAAGCTCATCTCCCACCCAGCTCTTGCCCGCCTGGCGGATCACGGACGTGCCCACCCGAAGGTTGGAGATGACCATGCGGACCTCGTCCCCCGGCCTGACCTGGCGGCGGAACTTCGCCTTTTCAACCGTGGCAAGCACGAAAAGAGACGAGCCGCTTGACGGGTTCGCCGCGCGAACGCCCGCTCCTCCGCACTGCGCCAGGGCCTCAATGAGGATGACACCGGGAACAACGGGGTACCCCGGGAAGTGTCCGGGGAAGAAGAACTCGGTTTCCAGGAAGCGCTTGTACCCCACAATCTCGTCCTTGTCGGACTTCTCGAGCCGATCGACGAACAGGAAAGGTTCCCGATGAGGGAGGAGTTGTTTCATGTCGGTCATGACGGGGACAGTAGCACGGACGGGACCGCCTGGAAAGCTGGCTGAAGGGTATCCATGCCGCTGAATTGACAGGGCAGGAGGGCTGATGGTAATTTCCGACTAATTTTGTAATGGATCAGCGGCTAAACGTTTTCACGGGGGGATAATCAATGGAATTGAATGAGCTGTACGCCCTGATGGAAAAATTCGAGAAGAGCGGGCTGTCGGAGCTCGTCTTCAAGCGCAACGGAGACGAGATCTGCCTGAAAAAGAACCTGACGGCTCCCGCCCCGTCGGTCGTTCATGTTCCCGTGACCCCTGCCCCGCATGAAGTTCGCCCGCCCGCCCCGGAAACGGCGGCCCAGAAGGCGCCGGACACGGAGATCATCACCGCTCCCCTGGTCGGGACCTTCTACCGCGCGGCCGCGCCGGACGCACCCCCTTTCGTCGAGATCGGTGACACGGTGAAGAAGGGCAAGACACTCTGCATCCTGGAGGCAATGAAGCTGATGAACGAGTTCCAGGCGGAGTTCGACCTGGAGATCGTCAACATCATGGTGGAGAACGGACGCATGGTGGAATACGGCGCACCGCTGTTCGAGGTAAGGAGGGTATGATCCAGAGCCTCCTCATTGCCAACCGGGGGGAGATCGCCGTTCGTGTCATCAGGTGCTCCCGGCAGATGGGGGTGCGAAGCGTGATCGCCTATTCCCAGGCTGACCGGGATTCGCTTCCCGTGAGGATGGCTGATGACCGTGTCTGCATAGGCCCTCCGCCCGCCCGGGAGAGCTATCTCAACGTGCGCAATCTCGTGACGGCCGCCGTGCTCTCCCACTGTGACGCGGTCCATCCCGGCGTCGGGTTTCTCGCGGAGAACGCAGACTTCGCCCGGGAGGTTCGTGACGCCGGGCTCATCTTCGTGGGTCCTGACCCGGAGGTGATCGAGCTGCTCGGGGACAAGATCCGGGCCAAGCGCTCCGCTCGTGACGAGGGGATCCCCGTGATCCCCGGCAGCGACGGCTCGGTGGAGAACGCCGCGGAAGCCCTTTCCGCTGCGAACGCAATCGGCTATCCGGTGATCGTGAAGGCGGCCGCCGGCGGTGGAGGGAAGGGGATGCGCATTGTGCGCTCCGGTGGCGAGCTGGGTGAAATCCTGGCGATTGCATCCCATGAGGCGGAAAAGGCGTTCTCCGACGGGACCATGTACCTGGAGAAGTACCTCGAGAACCCCCGTCACGTCGAGATCCAGATCATCGCGGACCGCAAGGGGAACGTGGTCCACCTGGGAGAGAGGGACTGCACGGTCCAGCAGAACCACCAGAAGCTCGTGGAGGAGAGCCCGTCCATGGCGGTTGACCCGGCCCTGCGGACCCGCATGGGAAACGATGCGGTTCGGCTGTTGTCGACCGTCGGATACACGGGGGCGGGGACGGTGGAGTTCCTTGTCCAGGATGGCAAGCACTACTTCATGGAAGTCAACGCGCGGGTCCAGGTGGAGCACCCGGTTTCGGAGACCGTGACGGGAGTCGACATCATCCGCCAGCAGATCCTCGCGGCGAGCGACCAGCCCCTGGAGGTCACCCAGGAGGACGTGCACCTGTCCGGGTACGCCATGGAGTGCCGCATAAACGCGCGCTCCGCCGGGAAAGTCACCCGCCTGCACCTGCCGGGCGGCTTCGGCGTGCGAATTGACACGTTCCTCTTTGCCGGCTACACCGTCCCCCCCTGGTATGACCACCTGGTCGCGAAGCTCATCGTGTCGGGACACAACCGTCGGGAGGGAATCAAGGGGATGGAGAGCGCCCTGGCGGAGCTTGTCATCGAAGGGATTGCAACCAACATCGAAGCGCAGAAGAAAATCATTGCCCACCCGGCCTTCCGAAAGGGCGACTATGGAACGGGATTTCTCGCGGAGGTGCAGAAGGAGGGCATTCTGTGATCAGATTCAACAGGATAGAGGAGTGGATCCGCGGGCGCACGGAGCACACCGTGCAGAAAAAGCGCGACGAACGGCAGTTCATCGACGCGAAGAACTCGTGCCCGTCCTGCCAGCACCCCCTCAACCCCGCGGAATTGGAAGCAACCCTGTACGTCTGCCCGCACTGTGGTCATCATTTCCGCCTCACCGCGTGGGAGCGCATCCGTCACACCGCGGACGAGGGCGTGTTCCAGGAGTTTTCTTCTGACCTCGAGTCCACCAACCCGCTGCAGTTCCCCGAATACGAGGAGAAGCTGGCCGCGGCATCGCGGAAGACAGGGGTGAAGGAAGCGGTGGTCACCGGGTTGTGCAAGGTGGGGGGCCGGGAGGTCGTGCTCGCGGTGATGGACTTCCGCTTCATTGGAGGCAGCATGGGCTCCGTGGTCGGGGAGAAGATCATGCGGGCCATGCTGGTGGGCGCGGAAAAGAGAGTCCCCGTCATCGCTTTCACGGCGTCCGGTGGCGCCCGCATGCAGGAGGGGATCCTTTCCCTCATGCAAATGGCCAAGACCGCCGTGGCCACGCAGGCCCTGGAGAAGAGCCGGTGCCCCTACTTCGTCGTTCTCACGGATCCCACCACGGCAGGGGTGCTCGCCTCCTTCGCCATGCTGGGGGACGTCATCATGGCGGAGCCGGGCGCGCTCATGCGGTTTGCCGGCGCGCGGGTCGTGGCGGGGACCATCCGGGAGAAAGTGCCGGAGAACTTTCCCCTTTCCCAGTATCACTTCGAAAAAGGATTCATTGACCGCATCGTGCCCCGCGGGGAGCTGAAGAAGACACTTGGCTTCCTGCTTGCCACCCATGCGGTCCCGCAGGGAGGAAGGGGATGATCGACAACCAGATCCGTGAGAAGCTCGCGGAGATCAGGGCGCTGGCGGACAAGTCGAACCTGGACATCTCTCGGGAGCTGGGTGTCCTGGAAGCAAAGCTGCGCGTCCCCGCTGCCCCCGCGGCGGCTCCCAACGAAGCGTGGAAGCGGGTGGAGCTGGCGCGGCACCCCGAGAGGCCGACGACGCTCCAGTACGCTGAAAAGATCTTCGATGAGTTCCTGGAGCTGCATGGAGACCGCACATTCGGAGACGATCCCGCCATGGTGGGCGGCATCGCCATCCTGTCCGGCCGGCCGGTGACGTTCTTCGGCCACCAGAAGGGCCGCAACATGAAGGACAACATCAAGCGGAACTTCGGGATGGCCCACCCCGAGGGGTACCGGAAGGCGCTGCGGCTGGCAAAGCAGGCCGCGAAGTTCGACAGGCCCATCATCACGTTCATCGACACCCCGGGAGCCTATCCCGGGGTCTCCGGCGAGGACCGGGGGATCAGCCAGGCCATTGCGACCAACATGAAGGAGTTCGCCGAGCTGCCCGTTCCCATAATAGCAACGGTGCTGGGGGAGGGCGGGTCCGGCGGGGCAATCGGAATTGGCCTGGCGGACATCGTGCTCATGATGGAGAACGCCTACTATTCCGTCATCACACCCGAAGGGTGCGCCTCCATACTGCTCCGTGATTCCAGCAAGGCGCCGCTCTCCGCGCAGCTTTTGCGCCTGACGCCGAAGGACCTCCTGGATTTCCGGGTCATAGACCGAATCGTCAAGGAGCCGCCCGGGGGCGCGCACAAGGACCTCGACTCGGCCGCCGCCACCCTGAAGTCCGACATCCTCAAGGCGCTCGGGGTCGTCTCTCGACGGAGCGTCGAGTCCATGCTCTCCCAGCGGCACGAACGGTTTCTCAGCCTGGGGGTTTTCCAGGAGCAGGAGGCGCGGAGGAAGGGGTTCCTCCAGCGTCTGAGGGAGTTCTTCTAAAGGTTTCCCGCGTCGGCGGGCCTCTCCTAGTTGATGATTCCGAGCTTCCTGCCCGCATCTGCGGCCACGGCAAGGATCCTGTCCAGCTCATCATCCGTGTGGATGGCCATGTAGGAAGTGCGGATCAGCGAGCTGTCAGGCGGAACAGCGGGAGGCAGCACCGGGTTGGTGAACACTCCGCCGTCGAACAAAGCGCGCCAGAAAAGCAGCGTCTTTTCAAACTCCCCGATGAGGAGGGGCACAATCGGGGTCTCCGCGGTCCCGACGTTGAAACCCAGGGCCTTGAACCCATTCACCATCTTGTGCCCGATTGTCTGCAGGCGCCGTACCCTCTCCGGCTCCTTCTCCATGATGTCCAGGCATGCGCTTACCGAGGCGATCGTGGCGGGGGGCATGCTGGCGCTGAAGATCAGTGGCCGGGCAAAATGCTTGATGTAGTCTATCACCTCGTCATCCCCGGCGACGAAGCCTCCCAGGGATCCGAATGACTTTGAGAACGTGCACATGACCACGTCGGCGTGGCCCGTGACGCCGTAATGCTCCTCCGTGCCCCGCCCGGTCTGTCCCAGGACGCCAATTGCATGCGCTTCGTCCAGGTACAGGCGCGCGCCGTATTTCTTGCAGAGCTCCCGCATGGCCGGAAGCTTTACGATGTCACCTTCCATGCTGAAGACGCCGTCCGTGACGACAAGCTTGGGGGCGTCCAGCGCCTCCTGGGACAGGAACTTCTCCAGGCTCGTCATGTCGTTGTGCGAGTATCTGTGCACCCGCACTTTGCCTCGCATCCCCGAGGAAAGGAATATGCCGTCCATGATGGAGGCGTGGTTCACCTTGTCGGAAAATACGTGCTCGTCTCTCGCCAGGAGGGCAGAGATGGCCCCCAGGTTGGTCTGGTAGCCCGTGGTGAAGCACAGGGCCCGCTGCCTGCCCACGAACCTGGCCAGGTGGTCCTCCAGCTCTTCGTGCAGCGCGAGGGTGCCGTTGAGAAACCTCGATCCCGAGCAGCTCGTTCCCCACTTTTTTGTTGCCGCGATGGCGGCTTCTTTCACGCGCCCGTCCCACGAGAGGCCCAGGTAATTGTTGGAACCCGCCATGATGAGCTCTTTGCCCTCCATGATCACCCGCGTTCCCCGACTTTCCTGAATTGGCTTGAAGTATGGGTAAATGCCCTTTTCCTGTGCCTCCCGCGCCTCACCCCACGAGTAGCATTTCTCAAATATGTCCAAGGTGGCCTCCCTTTGGGCGGATTTTGGCTACAGTGATACAACGCGAGCGCCCGGCGTGTAAAGGCGTTTTGAGCAGTGTTACTAGCTCTCAGCCGGCGCTTCGGAAGGGCTTGTCTTTACATCCTGAGAATTTTGTCAAAAAGGTCCAGCCTCTCGGCGCTCGTCCAGTCAGTGCCATCGAATCCAACGATCCGCGCGATGAGCCTTCCGGATCGGTCGAGAAGATAGTTCGTTGGAATACTGCTGGCGCCGTAGGCGGAGCCGACCGCGACGTCTCCGTCAAGAAGAACGGGGAAGGTCAGGCTGTAGTCTTTTACAAACTGCGCGACAACTGGCTTTTGCTCCCCCATGTCGACGGCAACGACCGCCAGCCCCTTGCTTTCCAGCTTGTTGTAGAGGGCCTGGATGGAGGGGAGCTCGGCTTTGCACGGCCCGCACCACGTGGCCCAGAAGCTGAGAAACACGACCTTGCCCTTGAACGAGCTGAGGCTCCGGCGCGATCCGTCAAGGGATCCCAGCGTGAAATCTTCCGCGGCAGCGGGTTTTGCAGCAACGGCGAAGCCTGATTTCTTCAGCAGATCCGCAAGGTCTCCGGGCAGCTGAGCCGGCACCGGCCGTGAAGAAGCGCTGTCCTTTCGGCTGCACGAGAGAAGCACGACAGCTGCAAGCAGGCAGCCCGCGGCCAGCAGGAAAGCCTTCCCCGGTATATGTCTCATGTCTTGAACGTACCGATTCAGGCCCCGCTGGACAACCGCGAGGCGTGAAGGAGGCTCAGGCAAAGCACGGTCGCGTTGTAGAGACCATGTGCCACGGCTATTACATGCAGGCTGCCTCGTCTGAGGTACACCCCCGCAAAGAGCACGCCCAAGGCGGCCGAGGTGGCAAGCCCCAGCGGCCCCTGGTAGGCATGCCCCGCGCAGAACAGCAGCGTCGAGAGCGCGACGGAGAGCGGTACGGGGACGCCCATCTGATCCTGCCGCTTCAACAGGTACGAGCGAAAGAAGAACTCCTCCCTGTAGCCTGCCACGAGCCCGAAAGCGACGGCCAGCGGAATCTGCGACGGGCCCCCCAGTCGAAAGCGGAACCCGGTGGCGAGGTACCTGGACACGTTGGGCGGGAGGGTCAGCACGAGGGCGGCAAGCGGAGCGAAAATTGCAAAGCATCCCAGGAGAACAAGAACTATGCGCAGCCCATCAGCTGCCCGGAACGGCGCGAAGCCCCATGATTCCATGGTCGTATCCCGGGAAAGGCTTGCTATGTAGACCATGAGACAGAATTGGGGAACGCCCACCACGATGGATTGGACCATGGCGGTGCTGCTGATGGGGCCGCTGGGAGGAACGACGCCCTGCGACAAATACCCGGGAAGAAAAAAAGCGAGGAAACAGAGAATCATTTCCAGGAGAGACCGCGTCTGCTTCACGATGGTGGCATCCTAGATTGGTATGGAAATATATGCCCTTTTTCACGATAATAGTAGCTGGAAATATGGTATTCTCGGTTGTCCTCCTTGCCATTGCATTTCTCGTCGTTCTCACATTGATACTTCTCCGCCGCGCCGGCGGCGGAAAGTTTCCGTGGCTGCAATTCTATCTCAAGGGCAGGGAATCCGGCTTCGAGTTTCGAGAGATCAACCTCCTGCGCCGGGTAGCGGTGGAGTCGAAGCTCGAAAATCCCACCTCACTTTTCTGGTCAATGAAGCAGCTGGACCGTTCCATGAAGGGAATCATCCTGCGCTACCGGTCCCGGTCGCAGGAGCAGGACCCGGAATACAACAGGCTGCTCCAGAAGCTGTTCGAGCTTCGAAAGCGGGTGGAGTTCGATCTGCCCAAGTACAAGATCGGCATCAAGAGCACCAGGAAGCTCTCGCCAAACCAGTCCCTTCGGATCATGCTCCCCGGGCTTGGTCCCTTCACCTCGGTGGTCGTGGAGAACCTCAACCGTTATCTCGCCGTTTCCTATCCCCAAGGTCCCAAGCTTCCCGAAGGCTTTTCGTGGAAGAACCAGAAGATCAACGTGTACTTCTGGAGGGCGGAAGACGCCGGATATTACTTCCAGACAAAGGTGCTGGAGGACTACCTGGACAGGAAATACCCCATCCTGCACATCCTTCAATCCGACAACCTCGTTCGGACGCAGAAGCGCAATTCGGTGCGAGTGGAAGCAGACCTGCCGGCCGAGCTCTTCCCCATGAAAACAATTGAGCTTGCCAACGAGACCCTCGAGGAGGGGAAGGGGCTGCGGTGCAGGATCGTCGACCTTTCCGAGGGCGGCTGCGCGGTGCTCATCGGCGGGAAGGCAAAGGTGGGGCTGCCCTTGAAGCTGCAGTTCGCCCTTGGAGAAAACTCGCTGGCGATGAACGGCGTGGTCAAAGGGATCAATTTCGACGAGAAGAAAGGCCGCTCGGTCCTCCACGTGCAGGCGGTGCCCCCCAGCCCGTCAATGAGAAACAGGCTTCTGACCTACGTGTACAATCTCTTCGGAGAACGGGCGGTAGCCGGCCCTCCCCGCAAGGCGGATGCAGGCAACCGTGACGGAAAACCCGAGGGGATCATGATCAAGGCGACGCCCCCGAACCCCAACCAGTCTCCGGGAAGCTGAAACGCTCCGCGGCTCGATTGCCATTCGCGTCGAGTCCATGTACTATCGGCGAATTACGTGGAGGAATGCGGATATGAAACGTGCCCTCTGGATCCTGGTCGTGCTTTCCATTCCGTTTTTTTCAGCACAGGCCCAGGAGGCGAGCAAGATACTGGACACCTATCGCCGCAATTTCACCATTGCCAGCCTGGACGTGAAAATCCAGATCCTCCAGGATGCGGCCAGCGGCAGGAACGCTGCCGACATGGGCCCCCTGTATCGAGCAGGCCCTCGAGTTCGTGACCGACAACGGCAGCCTCATGGCGAGCGATGCGCGCTTCAACCAGCTGGCGGCAATTGCCGCCGAGCAGATAGGGGTCGTCAAGTACACCGCTTCCAAGGGCGGCCTCTGGAAGCTCTTCCAGATCGACTCCGACACGCAGACCCTGCAGAACGCCGCCGTTGCGCTGGGCGTGGTCGGCGCGGGTGATGCTGACACCATCGCCAACCTCAACCACTACGTGGACACTCAGAACAATCTCTTTCGCCGGCGGCAAGCAACCGGACATGATCGTCCTGGCCGCCTGCATGCAGGCGCTGGGGCACTGGGAGACCCCTCGTCATTCCCGATCCTTTTCAGCGCAATGAACGTCGGGTACCCCGACAAGATCACGGCCGTTGCGAAGGACGCTCTGCTTTCCATCAAGGGTGATTTCCAGGCGCTGCTCACGGGCGTGATCAAGGAACGGCCGCTCTCGGAAAAGAGGCTCGCCCTCCAGATGGCGCTGGACAGCGACAAGCTCACGAGCGACCAGAAAGCTCAGGTCTCGCAGTTCGCCCTGGACATCAGCCTCCACTCGAGCGCGGCGGACGCGGCGGCCAAGGACGGCTTTCGCGACATGAGGTTCACGGCCGCGCGGGCCCTCGGTGACCGCGCGTGGGCCCCGGCAGCCTCGCTTCTTGTCGAGCACCTGGACACGACCATCGGTGAGTTCGACAAGGGGCTCGTGGATACGCAACCACCTGCTGGACGCCATCAGCGAGCTGGGCGCCACGGGAACGCATGATGCCGCCGTCCGGCTGACCCAGTATCTGGTGCTGATCAATTCCTACACGGAAAAGGGGAAGGCCTACGACGAGAAGGTCGTTACCTCGATCCTCAACGCCCTCGGGGCCCTCGGGGACAAGGTGGCCTTCGACGACCTGATGTACACCCAGTACTTGAACTACCCCACCGGAGTGAAGAAGGCAGCGCGCGCGGCGCTCGACAAGCTGAAGTGGTAGGAGCGCGGCGCGGGCCCGCATGCTGAGACGGCACGTCACACCCGCCGTCCTCGCCTTCTGCCTCATGCTGACGTGCTGCCTGCTTCATAACCTCCTGGCACACCGGGGAACGCTGATCGTCTGCCTCGCGGCGGCCTGTTCCGCGCCGGGGATTGTCCTGCTGCGGACGTCGGCCCCGGGCACGCGGCGCGCGGGCATTCTCTTCCTTTCGGCCGGCGCGGGTTGCATCCTCGGGCTGTGGTCGGTACAGCGCATGGCTCAGGAGCCGTCCCGTGCGTACCTTCCGTTCCCGGAAACCGAGGTGTCCTCGTTCACGGGTTTCCTGGTGCGGGACAGCGTTCTTTCAACCCGGGGGGACACGATCCTCCGGCTTTCCCTGAAGGACGCGGCTTCGCGGACTCGGGGAGTCACGGCGGGGGCCCGGGGGAAAGTGCTGGTCAGGGTACGGGGCGACTATCGTTTTTCCCTTGGGCAGGAGCTGACTCTCAACGCCGGGCTCGCGCGCCTTGACGCCTCAACGGGTGAAACCTGGACGGCCGTGGGAGACAGAAAAGACCTGCTGCGTCGCGGCTTCTCTTTCCCACTGTGGTCCCTGAGGGCGGAGGCGAGGGACTGGCTTCACCGGGCCGTCTCCCGCGCCGGCTACCCGGCATCTGCTCTCATGGAAGCGCTCCTGATCGGCAGCAGGGAGGACGTTCCTCCCGACCTCCATGACGGCTTCAAGCGGACTGGAAGCCTGCACATCCTTGCCCTCTCGGGACTGCACGTCAGCGTGCTGTACGCGTTGCTGCTGGGGATCCTCGGCTTTCTGCGCGGCAAGGCTTTGAAGCTCCTCATCGCCACCCTGGTTCTCGTGTTCTACCAGGTCCTGGCGGGGTTCATGCCATCACTCCTGCGGGCCACTATCATGATCATCCTTGCGGGGATCGGCATGCTGCTGGACAGGGACGGAGAACCGCTCAATCTGCTCGCCCTTTCAGGGATCGCTGTCCTTTTTGCAAGCCCCGGGGAATCCTTCTCTCTTTCGTTTCAGCTTTCCTATCTCGCGCTTTTCGGCATTCTCGCGGTGGGACCGGTCATCCAGAGACTCCTGCAGGCGCGGATCCCGAAAATCATCCTTGCGCCGCTGGCCATGTCCGTTGGAGCGCAGATTGCCACTTTTCCCCTCGTGGTCGGCCAATTCGGCGTCTACTATCCTTCGGGGCTCCTGGCGGGGCTCCTCCTTGTTCCGCTCACAACCGCAGTGCTCTGGGGCGCCCTGGGATGGCTCGTGGTCTTTGTCGTTCCGTGGCCGTTGCTTCACGACCTGGGAGCGCAGGGATTTTCCCTTCTCTACGGGGCGATTGAGAAAGTCGCCGCAACTTTCGGTCAGCTGCCGGCAATGACGTTGAGCGCTCAGGCCTTGCCATGGTCCATCGCGCTTTCAATAGTATTCATGGGGGCCCTGGCAATCCTGGTGCCGGGCCGCAGAAGGGCAGAGAAAGCGCGGTTTCCGTGAACCACGATTCGCCCTCCGAGATACGAGCCGAGCTGCAACGGCGCGGCTTGACCCTCAAGAAGCGCTGGGGCCAGAACTTCCTCATCAACCGCGGAGCACGGGAATCCCTGATGGGATGGCTTTCGCCGGCGGAAGGAGATCTCGTCTGGGAGATCGGCCCCGGTCTCGGCGCAATGACCGAGCTCCTGTTGAAGAAAGGCGCGCGGGCGGTCGTCTTCGAGGTGGACCGCGGATTGTGCAGATACCTGGAGGAGGTCTTCGGCGGGCAAAGCGGGTTTTCTCTCGTCCCGGGAGATTTCGTAAAGACATGGCGGGAAGCGCTCCACGCGCACGGCGCTCCCGGGCTCCTCCTGGGCAACCTTCCGTATCGCTCAGCCTCCCTCATGGTGGCTGACATCATCCAGGGCGGATTGCGCCCACGGCGCGTGGTGGTGACGCTGCAGCGAGAGGCCGCGGAGCGGATGTGCTCTCCGCCTGCCCGCAAGTCCTACTCGTCATTTTCGGTCCTTTGCCAGGCGGTGTTCAAGGTGCGCGCCCTCGGTGATCTCAAGCCGGGGAGCTTCTATCCGGCGCCCGAGGTCGTTTCCACGGCAGTCGAGCTGACCCCGCGGGAAGACGCTCCGGACGGGACTTCGCTCACGGTCCTGAGCGCCATCACGCGCAGCCTGTTCGCGGCGCGAAGAAAGACGATCCGCAACAACATGGCTGCCGCATTGCTGCCGGCGGGAATAAGACCTGAGGACGCGTTGAAAGCCTTCGAGAGGGAAGGGGTTGACCCGGGGGCCCGCGCGGAGGAGCTTCCTCCTGACACCTTCCTGCGGACGGCGAAGGCGCTCGCGGCCCGCATGTCTCAGGATCTCAGAGAACCTTCAAGTCCTTGAGTGTCGCGGCGAGAGCTTCCCGGTTTTTCGGCGTCATCCGGCACATGGGCAGGCGATAGACTTCCGGCATCATCCCCTTCATGGCAAGGGCCGCTTTGACCGGGATGGGATTCGTCTCGATGAACATGGCCTTGAACAACGGCAGAAGCTCGTAATGCATCCTGCGGGCAGCGTCCCAGTCACCTTTCAGGGCCGCGCCGACGAACTTCGCCATCCGCTCGGGGACGATGTTGCTGACAACGGAGACCACGCCCTTGCCGCCGAGGGCCATCAGGGGGAAGACCAGGTTGTCGTCCCCCGACAGCACGGTGAAGTCCGCCGGCTTGCGGGAGATCAGGTCCATCATCTGCGAGATGTCGCCGCTCGCTTCCTTGACCGCGACGATGTTGCGGTGCTTTGCCAGGTCCAGCATGGTCGGGGTGTCGATGTTCCTCGCCGTGCGGCCCGCGATGTTGTAGACCACCAGCGGGAGGTCCACCGCGTCCGCCACGGCGCGGAAGTGCAGAAGGATGCCATCGTTTGTCGGCTTGTTGTAATACGGCGTCACCTGCAGCGTGCCATCCGCCCCGGCTTCCTTCGCTTCCCGTGCGTAGTGAATGGCTTCCTTCGTGTTGTTGGAGCCGGCACCGCCGATGACGGGGACGCGGCCCCGCGCCTGCTCCACGACAACCTGGATGACGCGCCGGCATTCTTCCCCATCCAGGGTGGGGCTCTCCCCGGTGGTGCCCACGGGCACCAGGCCCTGCACGCCGCCCTCTATCTGGAAGTCAACGAGCCTGCGCAGCGACTTCTCGTCCACTTTCCCGTCATCCGTCATGGGGGTGACGAGCGCGGTGAAAACGCCTTCCAGCTTCATGGTGTCTTCCTCCCGAAAATGTCCTGGATGAAATCAGTGACTTCGAAGAGGCCCGTCTTCCCCTGGATCCATTCAGCCGCGCGGACGGCCCCAACCGCCAACCCGACCCTGTTCCGCGCCGAATGAGTGAGCTCGATGGTGTCAAAGGGGGAGTCCAGGAGCACGGTGTGGATGCCCGGGACATCGCCTCCCCGCACGGAGGCAAAATGAAGCTCCTCCGGCCCGGGGGCCCGGTCCAGCTTGTCCGTGACCAGCCTCTTCTTGCGGGCGTGCGTGGACGTTATGATCTTTGCCAGGCTCAGCGCAGTGCCGGACGGAGAGTCCTTCTTTCTCCTGTGGTGCACTTCCCAGCCCAGGATGTCGTATTCAGGGAAAGGATTGGAAAGCTCCGTGGCGGCCGCCACGAGCGCGAAGAACAGGTGCGCCCCGATGGAAAAGTTGCTGCCGTAGACGAGCCCGGTCTTCCCGCCCGAGACGATGGACTTCAGCTCATCCAGCTTCCCGTACCACCCCGTGGTGCCGACCACGGCGCTCACGCCGAAGCGCGCATAGATGCGGGCGTTTTCCAGGACCGCCTCCGCATGGGAGAACTCGATTGCGGCGTCAACTCCTCGGGCCATTTCCTCCGTCAGAGACGGGGCATCCGCGGCGTCCTGCTTCGGATCGATTCGCGCCGCAATCTCGTGACCCCGGGAGCGCAGGACGCGCTCCACCTCCTGCCCCATGCTCCCATACCCGATGATCGCGACTCTCATGGTCCGGGCATGATAGTGCGGGGGGCTCGAGAGATCAACTATCCTTTTTGCGATTGGACCAGGGTCACCACGGAGGTGTTGACCACGTCGTCCACGGAGCACCCCCGCGAGAGATCGCTCACCGGCTTTGCGAACCCCTGGAGGAAGGGCCCATAGGCCTCCGCGCCGGCAAACCGCTGGACCAGCTTGTAGCCGATGTTGCCGCTCTGCAGGTCAGGGAAGATCAGCGTGTTGGCCTTGCCGGCAACGGGCGACCCGGGAGCCTTCTTTGCCGCCACCGAGGGCACCAGGGCCGCGTCTGCCTGCATCTCTCCGTCGACCATCAGGCGGGGATCCTTCTGGCGGACCAAGGCCAGGGCGGATGTCACCTTGTCCACGAGGGCGTGAGTTGCGCTCCCTTTGGTCGAGAATGAAAGCAGGGCCACCATGGGCTCCGCCTTGAGAAAGGTCCGGCAGGACAGCGCGGAGGACAGGGCGATGTCTGCAAGCTGCTCCGGCGTGGGGTCAGGCACAACGGCGCAGTCGGCAAAGATCATGTGGCCGTCGATTCCCCACTTCGAGCCGGGCAGGTACATCACGAAACAGGAGGAGGCGGTCTTGATCCCGGGGCTCGTCTTGACGATGGTGAGGGCCGCGCGGAGGACTTTTGCCGTCTCGCTGTCCGCGCCGGACACCATGGCGTCCGCTCTTCCCTTGCGCATCATCATGGCCCCCCAGTGTTGGGTGTCGCCCATGAAAACTCTCTCAGCCTCGTCCCGGCTGATCCCCTTGGCCTTGCGCAGCTCGAAATATTCGTCGACATACCCTGACCGCAGGGACGATGTAGCGGGCTCTTCCACGATCAACCCGGACAGGCTCACGCCCTGCTTCCGGGCCTCTGCTTCGATCTCCTTCACGGTCCCCAGAAGCGTGACTTCCTTTGCGAAGCCCCCGTCCATGATGAGCCGGGCCGCCTTCAGGGTGCGCGGCTCATAGCCCTCGGGCAGCACGAGCCTGCGCGGGTCGGATTTCGCCTTCGCGCGCATTTCTTCAATGAAGTTCATGGTGGGCTCCTTTATTTTCCGTGTGCCCGACAGTATAACTTTTTCCCGGAAAACTGCAATAATCGCGTGCATGACCATCGGCGTGTATGGCTTGGGAAGGTTCGGGTATTTCTGGGCAGAGCAGCTGGCGGGCCACGCGTCCGTGTGCGCGTACTCGCGAGACCCCGCGCGCCTTGTCCCCAGGGGAGTCAGAAGAGTGGGGGAGGACGAGCTCCTCTCTCTCCCCGTGATATCCCTTTGCGTCGCCATATCTTCCCTGGAAGAGGTCCTGGAAAGGGCTCGGTTGCGCCTTTCACCCGGCGCCCTCGTCATGGACACCTGTTCCGTGAAGAGCTACCCCGTTGCGTTGATGCAGCGGCTGCTTCCTGACTCGGTATCGGTCCTGGGGACCCACCCGATGTTCGGACCGGATTCGGCAAGGAACGGGATGAACGGCCTTCCGCTCATCCTGTGTCCCGCGCGCCTGGCCATTTCGGAGACAGAGCGGTGGCGGGCGTTCTTCACGTCCATGGGGCTGGCAGTGTCGGTCATGTCTCCGGACGAGCATGACCGGGAGGCTGCGTTCACGCAGGGAGTAGCGCATTACATCGGGCGCGTGCTCTCGGACTTCGGGATCCGCCGCTCTTCCATCGGGACCGTGGGATTCAACAAGCTCCTGGAGATAGTAGAGCAGACCTGCAACGATCCCTGGCAGCTTTTCCTGGACTTGCAGCGATACAACCCCTACACGAAGGAAATGCGCTCCCGGCTCTCGAAATCCCTGGCTTCCGTGATGGGGGCAATCGGCGATTCGCAATTGCCTTGACATGTCAGGAGGCGGCAGATAGGCTAGGAGACATGAACGGAGACTTGCATGGCTGAGGTCAGGATCAAGGACATTGACGAGCACGAGATAGACACGATCCTCGCGGAGGACATCGATTTCGAGGGGCACCTGACATTCAAGAAGCCGCTGATGATAAAGGGAAAGTTCAAGGGGGAAATCAAGTCCACAAGCGCGCTGTACATCGGGGAGAAGGCGTACGTGGAGGCCACAACGGAGGCAGACGTTGTCTCCGCGAAGGGTAGGCACAAGGGCGACATCCGGGGCCACTCGCGCGTGGAGCTCTTTTCAACGTCGCAGGTGGATGGTGACATCACAACTCCGGATTTTGTAGTTGAGAGCGGCTGCAAATTCAATGGAAACTGCAACATGAGCGGTGAGCCCGCCAGGAAAAACGGCGCAGCTGCGCCGGGCACTGAAGCGCCACGAGCAAACACTGAAGCGCCGAAGGGAAGTGCAGAGCCGCCAAGGGGAAACGCAGAGCCGCCAAGGGGAAGCGCAGAGCCGCCAAGGGGAAGCGCAGAGCCGCCAAGGGGAAGCGCAGAGCCGCCAAGGGCAGGCAACTCAGCCGCGCCCGGCGCCCAGCCAAGAACCGGCACGGACCCGTCACGCAGCGCTCCGGAGGCACCCCGAAACCCGGAGGTCCACCGAACGCCCGGAGGGCCGCAGCCTCAGCAACAGAAGCCGCCGTTTCCCCCGGGCGTTTCCGGCGGCCAGGGCGGCGCGGGGGGCGGACAGAAATGAAGTGCCGCGGCATCGTTGTCTTTCTGCTTGCCCGGCCTGCTGTTTTCCGGTGCATCGGCCTTTGCCCAGGACAAGCCTGATGCGCTGGAGCTCTACAGGGCCAACCGGTACGAGGACGCCATCAAGGTCTGTCAGCAGGAGCTCGCCGAGTCGCCGAAAAGCATAGACTCCCATGTCGTCATGGGGTGGTCGTACCTGCGCTTGAAGAGATACCAAGACGCCCTGGACATCGGCCAGAAGGCCCTCGACATCAATCCGAACGACCCGAGGGTCATCGAGATCGTGGGGGAGGCGCAGGCGTTTCTTGGCAAGACAACGGACGCCCTCAAGAACCTGGAAGAGTATGTCGCGCTGCGGCCGGACGGTGACCGCATTGCCAGAGTCTACTGGCTGATGGGGGAAGTCTACGTCAGCCTCAAGGAGTACCAGAACGCGGACATCGCAATCTCCACGGCGCTGTACTACGAGCAGAACAACAGCCAGTGGTGGTCCCGCCTGGGCTGGGACCGCGAGCTGGCAGGGGACTGGAAGTGGGCATCTGATGCCTACGGACATGCCCTGAAGCTTGATCCAAACCTCGTGGATGCCCAGAGGGGCAAGGACAGGGTCGACAAGAAGCTCAATGGCGGATGAGGATCGGCTTTTGCACCCTCGGGTGCAAGCTCAACCAATACGAGACAGAGGCTCTTGCATCGTCCTTCCGCGGACAGGGACATGTCGTCGTATCAGCGGACGATGATGCCGAGGCGTATGTAGTCAACACGTGCACGGTGACCGGGCGCGCGGATCACAAGTCCCGCGCGGCGGTGCGCAGTCTCTCACGAAGACATCCGCAATCGCTCCTCATTGTAACAGGCTGCTCTGCCCAACTGGAAGCGGAAGTCCTTTCCTCGCTGGCTGGGAACATCCTTGTCGTCCCGCAGTCGGCAAAGGGAGAGCTCCTGTCCCTGGCGGAACGCGTCGGGCGGGCGGAGGACATTCAGGCCGGTCTCTCCCGGCTTCGCGAGGGTTCCAGCCCTGCGCCGCAGGACCCCTTCGCTTTCCGCGTCAGCCGGCTCAGCTTCCATACCCGGGCCTACCTCAAGGTGCAGGACGGCTGCGACTCCTGGTGTGCGTATTGCCGCGTGCCGCAGGCGCGGGGGCCTTCACGGAGCCTGGACGTCGAAGAGGTGATGCGCCGCGCTGCCGAGCTTGAATCCCAGGGGCATCGGGAAGTCGTGATTACGGGAGTCAACATCTCTTCCTACCGCTGCAGGGACGTCCTTCTCCCTCGGCTCATCCGGGAGCTCCTTGACTCGACGCACCGCTTACGGTTCCGCCTGTCCTCGCTGGAACCTGAGTCCCTCACGGATGAGCTCGCTCGAAGCCTGTCGAATGCCAGGGTCTGCGCTCATTTCCATGTGCCTGTGCAGTCCGGATCGGACCGGGTCCTGGCGCGAATGAAGCGCCGCTACCAGGCGGCCCGTGTGCTGGACGGTGTGCGGCTGCTTCGCGAGGCGCGAGGCAACCCGTTCATAGCAGCTGACTTCATCACGGGATTCCCTGGCGAGAGCGCGGAAGATCACCTCGAAAGCGTCCGGCTGATCGAGACTGTCGGGCTGGCGGCGCTGCACGTCTTTCCATTCTCCTCCCGTCCCGGCACGGCGGCGGCCGGGATCCGTCCCCCGGTGCCCCAGCGCCTCCGCGATGAGCGCGCCCGAGAGCTTGCCGGCATTTCTCGAAACCTTCTGGACAGCTACTCGCGGACATGGATGGGAAGGGAAGTGGAAGTGCTTGTTGAGGAGTGCGACGGGGAGGCGCCAGCGGGAGAAGGACAGGCCCAAGCCGCACAGGCCCGCTGCCCCGCCCGAGGGGTCTCAGGGAACTACCTCAAGGTCATGATTGATGACGCGCCGAGGGAGAACCTCAAGGGAAGCATCGTCCGCGCCCGGCTCACCGCTCCCGGGGAAGTCTGCAAAGCCTCGTTTGTCTCTCCGGCCTGATCCGGCCTGACCTTTTTTGGCAAATGATCCTGCCCTGAGCTATAATCAAATACGAACAATCATCAAGTGCGTCGGTGTTGTATTGAATGGGACGGAGGTCATTGGATGGGGTTCCGCGCGGTGAAAGCATGCACACTCGCTTCCTTTCTGCTCCTGGCGGGTTGCTCCGCGTTTTTCGGGGTCAATCTGCTGAAGGGCCTGGACAAGGTGCCTGCGCCCAATCCCGCCCAGTACGACTACTTCCAGAACGGCACCGCCGGCCTGATGAAGCTGGATGCGGATCTTTCCTCCCCGGCGGTCGTCAGCGCCCTGAAGGCTGACCCCGGCGCCACGAGCACCATTGAGAGCGACCTTCAGGCAACGTACACAAATCCCGCGGTGCCGCTTGCTGACCAGCAGCTTGCTGCCGCCCTCTACAGCGATGTCAATCTCAAGACGACGTCGGGAGACACGTTCGTCAACAATGTGGTCAACGTTGTCGTCTCGGGAACCGGCAGCGGCCAGACAATCCAGCAACTCCTTCAGGGAATCGTCCCGCTTGATGTCGCATCTGATCCCGTGGCGTTTGCGGCCATGGTGAACGGCCTCCTCAACGCGGCCTCTGCGTATCAGACCCTGGGGGCCACTCTTGTTCCCGCACCCGCCCCTGTGCCGCCGGGAGTGAACATGGGGGATGCGGCCCAGAAGGCCGCGGTCGCTTACATGATGCAATCCATGGTCTACGAGGTCGGCGGAGGGACCGCCAATGCAACACAACAGATGTACCTCCTGTTGAACAATCAGCCGAACTCGGTTCCCACCAGCACAATTGATCCGTTCTCGACGCCCATAGCGCCGTACAACGCGACCAACCTTCAGAACATCAAGAACATCTTTTCCTCTGCCGGCGCGACAATGCCATCCTGAAAGCAAGGGAGCCCACCACGACGTACCGAATGAGGAGCGCAGCGCTTTCCGGGATCATGATCATTCTGTTTGGCTCCGTATCTGCGTTTGCGGTCCAGATCAACGAGGAGCCCTTTGTTCCTCAGTCCCCTGTGGCGCTGGCCCAGGGAGGCTCCGCCATAGCGAACACCCAGGGATTCAACTCCTTCTTCTACAACCCTGCAGGTTTCTCACGGGGGAGCGGGGGCTTCACCGTCCTGTCCAGCGACTCGTGGATCTATTCCCGGCCGGACCTCCTCATTTCGCAGATAGCCCAGAACCTGGCGGGCGCGCAGACACCGACGTCCCTCATCAACTTCATCAATTCGCAGGTCACAACGGGGGGTATCGGAGCAGGCTCCTCCCTGGGCGTTGGGTACGTGGGGGACGGCTTCGGGTTGGGGGCGGTGTTCATCCTTGACTCTTCGCTCTTCGGGCCGACCCTTCTGGGAGTCACGGGAGACCTCTCGGCAACCCTCGGGTTCATTGGGGGGCTCTCGATACCGTTCGACCTCGGCGGAGGCATGAAGGTCCACGTCGGAGCGGACATACGCCCCATGATCCGGATCCACACCCCCATCGCCAACTCGAACGCACTTTCCATTCTCACCGCGCTGACCTCCGGGGGGGACGTGGGGGCCGCGCTCAGCTCCGCGGCAACCGTCTACGGATCAGCCATCGGGCTGGACCTGGGAGCAATCGCTGAGCTGGGCTGGTTCTCAGTCGGGCTGTCCATCAGGGACCTCGGGGGGACGCAGTTCAACTACTCTTCGAACAGCTTCGGATCCGTCACGGGCAACCTCGCGTCCTTCGGCGGATTCCCGCCGGGAAGCTCCCCGGCCAATACCTACGTCATTCCGATGGATGTGGGAGTGGGGCTCAGCTTCCACCCTGACCTGGGGCGGACGAACTACTTCTTCGACCCCAGCATCAGCTTCGACATGAGAAACATCATCGGGGCAATCGACGGGACCGCTGATTTCTGGACTCTTCTCCACGCGGGCACCGAGATTCGTCTCATGAACGTTTTCACCCTCCGTGGGGGGGTCAACCAGGGATACCTCACCATCGGCGGGGGAGTGAAGCTGCTCATCTTCGACTGGAACATGGCAATCTTCACACAGGAGCTCGGCGCTCACCTGGGCGACAGGCCGGAGTCCGGAATGACATTCAGCCTGGACCTGCGGATCTGAAGCAAGTCGAGCGGGAAGCGCGCACGGAGTCCGCGCTCGGAGAACGAATTGACAAAGAAAAACCATCCGCGTACATTACAACCGCCCCACGGGCCGCTAGCTCAGCTGGTAGAGCAACAGCCTTTTAAGCTGTGGGTCGCCAGTTCGACTCTGGCGCGGCTCACTTGTATTTAATGTGCTTATATAGAATCGGAGTGCTGTTTACACAAGGGCGATGTCTGGTAGGTTCGTTTCTGGTCAGAAGCCGACCAGAGGTACGTGAAGACCGAGTCCTTGGATACATCGGATCATAGACTCGCGGTGAGAGAGCTCTGGCGAGACGGATCGCTTCATGCAAGGCACAAAGCTCTTCCTGGAAGACCGCTCGGCCCTGCTTAACGTTCCAACGTTGCTGACCGGCGCGGGGCCTTCAACCTTGCGCTGATTGTGGCAGCGATTTGTGAAGCGCCAAGTCCGAACCGATCCAAAAGCTGCTGGTAGGTGGCCGAATGTATGAACAGGGGAGTCCTATCCTCGCTCAGCGTATTGGTGGGGACTATCTGCCGGGTGTCTATGCTGTCCCGGCAGGTCATCAGCAAGCGGCAAAGAGCCGACCAAAGGATGCCGTTGTTCTGCTCCGCTACGACGAGCAGTCTGCCCGACGAGTAAAGCGTCATCAGCTTTTCACGATCTACAGACGGCATGTCGATCACCCCAACGCAGATCCCTTCGTCTTCGAGAATCTGTGATGCTGCCATGGCCTCATATACTCCACGTCCGCTGGAAATGATAACGGCCTGGTCTTTTGCGTTCTCCTTCAGGGCATAAGCTTTTCCGTATTCGAAATGAAAATCGTTTGGATATAAAACACAAGACGGCGAGCGCGGAATGCGCACGTAATTCAGGCCTCTATTGCCTTCCATGACCCATCTCATCAATCCGAGCAGCATGTTAGGGCAGCTTACGTCGATGACCTTGAGATGAGCGAGCTCCCCGAAAACCAGGGCATCATCGTTGCCCATATGGGTGGCTCCATTCGTCTTGGTTTCGAAGTTTGGCGCTGTTGCCAGGAAAGTCAAGTCGATGCCGTGGCCCATGCTGAGCCACCCCTCGTTTTTGGCGATCGTTTCCTGCCGCTCCTGATAGCCGATGGCAATCCTTCTCATCACTTTCCAATCGAAGAAAGGGCAGAAAGTGCTGACCCAAACATTGCAGCCTAAAGCTGCGAACGCTTCGCCTATGCTCATCATGTTGGCTTCCGCAATCCCGACGTTGAGCGCCCTCTCCGTGTCGACCCAGCCGACGCCGGCCTCCAGACCACTGGTAGATGAAAGGTCTGCGTCTATTGAAACCACTCGCGGGTCTCGGGCAAAAGCCTTCATCGCCTGAGTCACGATGGTGCTCGCGCTGTATTCCTTCTTGGCATCCAGCACAGGGAGAAGCGAGGGGTCGTACGCGATCCTTTTGTCCCGAGGCGCAGCCTTTCGCGTTCGGACCTGGGCAGTGCCAGCCCGAACTACCGGATGCCCATCATGGGTTGCAGAAAGGTCCAGGTTCATTCGTTTTGCCAAGGCCGATATCTCGAGCCGGAGCTCCTCAGATTCTGGCACTTCGCCTAAGGAAGACCAGAAGCGGACGAACCGAGCCATTCGGTCTTCTCGTCGCAGCTTCTGCGCGGCAAGCTCTTGTTCGGCCAGTGCATCGGACACTTCCACCTTATGACCGACGAAGAAGCTTGAGAAACTTCCGTACCCCTTGCTGGTCCGGCTGATGATCGCGGTAGGACGGCCGTCACGCGGTCCGAACTTGAACTTCCGGAGTGCCTCAACTATGGGTGAATACTGGTTCCCGTCCACATCAATGACTCGCCATCCGAAAGAGCCCAACCACCGATCGATGTTCCGCATAGGGATGATCAGTTGTCGTGGATTATCCAGCTGCCCTTCGTTGTTGTCGACCAGCACGCAAAGGTTGTCCAGGCGCTTGTGCGCCGAGAACATTACTGCCTCCCACGTCAGGCCTTCCTGCAGCTCGCCGTCCCCGACCATGCAATAGACATCAAAGCATGTGCCGCGACGGCCCGCCAGGCTGAAGCCTTCCGCAACGGAGAGACCCTGGCCGAGAGGGCCTGTCGACACATGAACACCGGGAAGAAGGGGTCCGGGGTGGCCCTTGAGGATGCTTTCGGAAGATCGAGAGTTTTTCAGCACGGATCGATCGAAGTACCCTAGATCAGCGTAGACGCTGGCCATCGAGGCTACGGCATGACCCTTGCTAAGGACAAATAGATCCTGGTCGGGGCGGGTGGGGTTGCAGATGTCAACGTCTATGAACCCGCCGTAATACAAGGCTACAAGGGGAACCACTGCCGAAAAGGCTCCCCCCGCGTGAATCCCCTTGTCCACCGCATCACGCGCCTGTTCCACCATCATGACTCTGATATCGGAATCCTTGATTTCAAGGAGGCGGATGAGAGCTGTTCGGATAACTTCCTGCCGACTGACGCCGGCACTCATGACAGTGCTCATGCCTGTTTCCTCCAGAGCTCCCATGGATCAGAATCTTGAGTCAGTGGCAACGACATGAGAGACATGCCGAATTGACCGCTTCAAATGGCTTCGACCCATCCTCTTCATCTATGAGGGGTGTCGTCGCTGAATATTGCTCATCTCCCTTTAGAGCCCCAGGAAATGCTTTTCGCGTTGAACTTGCTCACACCAAGGTCCGACGTTCCACGCGCCGTAAACACCAAGGCCCGCAAGCTCATCTGGACCGGCATACACCGGAACATGCACGAGCGAAAGACCCGGGTACGCAAAGCCTTCACTGAGGGCGGCTTCAAGCGCTTGACGCGTATATCCACCAAATATGCCTTTTATCCCATCAATTGAGCGAGCCAAGGATACGTAGTCAACTGCGACCGAGTCGTCCGTGCGGAACTCTTGGCCATATTGGGCCAGCTGCAGTCCAGAAATTGCGGCCATCCTGCGATTGTCAAACAACACTATCATTCCCCTCAACTTATGCTCTACCGCATCGATGAGAATCTGCGGGCTCATCATGAAGCTACCGTCTCCGGAGAATGCAATTGGATAGTGCGGGGAGTCTGCAAACGCCGATGCGAGGATCCCGCTCACAGCGAAACCCATGTAGGACGCGCCTGTATCGGTAATTGTTTTGCCCGGGGTCTCATCCTCGACAATCTGAAAGCCATTTGCTTGAACGTCGCCGGCATCGAAGTATTTTACCGCGTCGTGTTCTTGGGCAAACGCGACAACAGTTTCAATGGCAACAGGCTGGGTAAGAGTTCTTGTATTCCATTTCGGATCGTGCAGGCCCTGGACCTGATAGCAGCGCTCGCGAAATGAATCCCACTTCTTGCGTTGCGCCGTGCATTCCGACAACCAAGAAGAATCGCGACCCGACTTGCTGATTTTGGCTTCCCTCAGAATCTCAAGGAGAGCGGCCAGCACGGATCCCGCGTCGCCGATCAGGGGTAGGCTCTTGTTGTAATGAGTGGCGTCTTCAAGACGGGTATTAATGGCTATAAAAGCCTTTGCATTCTTCCATGCTGTTCCTGAAGAATCCCACTGACAGACGGCGCGCGCTCCGATCACTATCACAAGCTCTGCTTTTTCCATTGCCCAGTTGCCAGAAATGGATCCTTTTGCTCCTCCGACTGTCATGTTCCGAATATTCGATCCCGGCAAGACTCCGACCACGGACGGTCCATGAACGAAGACCGCGTCTGTTCGCTCGAGGAATTCCTCGAGGAGCTTCGGATCTACGCTATGCGCGCCATTCCCCGCTTTGACGAGAATGCGATTGTACTTCGTTATCAGTTCAGTGGCTTGCCAATATGAGGATTTGTCGGCTGGGACGAGCTTCGGGGCATGCGGCGTGTGCGGCAACTCCAGCAGGTTGAACTGCGGTATGATTTGCCCCTGGACGTTCATGGGAAGCAAGAAATAACAGGGACTCGGCTGTTCCGGACTGAATACCGCATTCGCTCCCCTCCGCAAGGCGGCTGGAAGCGCTTCACCCGTGTGCAAAGAATAGGCGGTGCCCATGACTGACGTCAGCTTTAGAAAAGATAACTGTTCATGGCGGGGGATTTGTTGCATGTTAAACCCCTCGTCGTGCGTGGTTTCATCGCCAAAAATGTAGTAGACGCCTAGCCCGTTTGAAAGGGGGACCAGGGAACCTGCGAGAGCCTGGAGCGCTCCAGGTCCAATCGATGTGAAAACTGCTGCAGTTTCGCCGTAATCCCAACGCAGGGCAGTGGCTGCATGTGACGCCTCCACTTCGCTTCTCACGTTAAACACCTTGACGACTCCCGCCATCTCGTATATTCGAAGCGCTTCGCCAAAATCGGTCGTGCCGTGTCCAAATACACCGATATATTTGCTTACATGTTGCACCAGGAGTCCAAGAACAAGGGCCTCGCTAAGGGAAATATCCTGAAATTGCGATAGAGTGCCGAGCTCCAGCGCCTCTTCAACGCCGCCAGCAGCGGCCACCGCTTCCGCCCGCGCCTTGCGGGCCATGAGCATACTGTTCATCTCTTTAGTCAAGTTTCCCCGCAGTCGACGCCAGTCGCGACTTGATTGCCATTACAAGATCCAGGCTCTCGGGAGGTGCGGCTTCGATTATTTCCATGATGCCGGGGAAGCTCAGTGAGGGGTCTACAACTTCGGCGGGAAGGCTACCGATTATTCTCGCCATTCCAGGGTGGGTGGCTTCGGTAACTCTTTTCAAACGTTCAACAGACTGTTGCTGCGATTCTTTCCTGTTAGCAGGGTAGCCGTCCCCCCGGTGACCTGAAAACAGCTCTTCAAAGATGAGCTCAAGATTCACGATGCTGCCCCATGAATAGCCTTGATTGAGTGCGAGACTAATACAGTTGCCAGCGTTGATCCGATTAAAAAGCCACGCATCGAGAGGAGTCGTCATGTGACCGCAAACAACATTGGGATATTGGAGAACAGAGTTCAGAAAACCCTGGCCAGTTCCGCAGCCGCCGATGACAAAGTCCACATACCGCAAATTCAGAAGAAGTGCACTGAGAAAGCCGGTATGGACGTATGTGAGCTCCGGGGGCTGGCCATTCCGTCTCATTCCGCAGTTGACTATCTCAAGATTTCGATCAGCGAGAGCCGCCAGTATGTCACTGTTACGGTCGGCAGAGCTCGTTTCGTTGACGACGGCAACTCTCATTGGCAAATCCCTCCAGAATCCCCGGCAGAAATCTGATATTGAGCATGATACAATAGCTTTGTTTTAAAGTCAATAGATAGCAGGCCAATTCCAGACGGGCGGCCTTTGGCGGAACGGATGGCGAATGGATTGCCCCGATCTCCAACAACGGCCTTGATCGGGAAGAGAAGTCTTGCTACCATTCCCCGCGGGCGTTTGCAAAGGAGCAGCACAAGAGATGCGCGCGGCCAAAAGGGCGGGGGTATCACCGAGAGACACCCACATCATTCAATCGCTGGATAAGGGGCTGTTCGTGCTCGAGCTCGTAGAGCAGGCAACTCAACCTGTCGGCCTGAATGACCTCAAGCTCAGCCTTGGATGGGACAAGGCTACGATTCATCGCATTTTGACAACCCTCGAACGACGCGGGTTCCTGTTGCGGAATCCTGTGACCAAGAAGTACACCCTCGGGTTGAAAGTATATGGACTGTATGACTCGCTGCTGCGGACCTTCGACATCCACGAAACGACACACGCGTTTCTGATGAAGGTAGCGGAGCACACGGGGGAGGCAACGCACCTCGCCGTCGCGGTTGGAAAAGAAATTGTGTTCATTGACCGGATTGCAAGCACCGAGGTGCTTTCCGTGAATACCCAGATTGGGGCTCGAGAACCCATGTTTTGTACTGCTCTTGGAAGAGCTTTGCTGGCCTTCGTTCCTCAAGCGGAGACTGAAAGCTTCCTGCCACGGCCGATCGTGAAATACACCAGCCATACGATAACGAGCGCCGCGGCTTTGAAGGCGGAGCTCGCGGCGGTGAGAGAAGCCGGGTTCGCAATCGAGAGCGAGGAATATGTTGACGGGATCCGCTGCGTCGCTTCTCCAATTCTCAATCACGAGCGTATGCCTATTGGCGCAGTCGGGGTTTCGGGGCCCGTGAACCGAATAACGACACAGCGGGCCGCGCGGTTCGGGTCATTTATCCGAAAGGTAGCATTCCAGATCTCCGAACTTGCGGGATGGGATGGCAGCAACGGCAAGGAATGACTCGTCGGTGAGTGACTTGTAGAATCCCGGTTCCCAAAGAAACTTTATGGCCCAATTCCAGGGTCGATCTGCTGAAGAGCCGTGACGATTGGAATGGGGGACCGATTTTTGGCTTCGCTCTCATCCAGACAATCCGATAACGCCGTGGCCTGATTTCACGTGTCTCATGCCGGTGACAAGGCGCAAACGAGATTGGCCCCGATAATTTCTCAAGAGGATGCTTGCAATTCATGCTGATCGAGGGAACACGCGGCGATAAAGGAGAGCTCCTGAGGTTTCATGCAACGTCCTTACGGGAGAGTGCAGCAAAGAAAAGGTTGACATAAACACAATACGGATGTAGTATGATCAACGCCACTGGGGTAAACTTTTTCGGAGGGAAGCCATGAAAGTCCTTGCAACGCCCCTGATCGTGAAAGGCCGCCGGTGACGGAGTGCAAAGACGTGGATAGCGTGAGGATTGGCATCATCGGCTGCGGGCGCATCTCCGACCTTCACGCTGCGGGCTACCGCGCCGACCCGCGTGCGATCATAGCGGCGGTCTGTGATGCAGACGCGGCCAAGGCAAAGTCAAAGGCATGCGAGTGGGGGGCGGCGAAGTGGCACAGTGATTATCGCGCACTTCTCGCGGACCCGCACGTGGACGCAGTGGATATCGTCACGCCCCAGCGCTGCCATGAGGCGATGGCCCTCGAAACCCTCGCGGCGGGCAAACATGTTTGCGTTCAGAAGCCCATGACGGTGGACATGGACAGCGCGGACCGCATGGTGGCTGCCGCCGCGGCGGCAGGCGGAAAGATATTCAAGCTCTCCGAGAATTACGTATTCTACCCGCCCCTCGTTCTCGCAAAGCGCATGATCGATGACGGAAAAATCGGCGAACCGACGAGCATGCGGATCAAATTCATCTCCGGCTCGAGCGGCGGATGGGACGTACCCGACTCGGCCTGGGACTGGCGAAAGGACGAGCACCGGCGGGGCTACGGAATGCAGACCTTCGACCATGGCCACCACATGTGGTCCGTGGCCTGGTACCTCATGGGGGAAATCGAACGGGTCTTCGCGTGGATCGACTCAGTGGATGGCTTTCTCGATTGCCCCGCCGAGATCATGTGGAAGTACGCGGGGGCGCCGAAGTATGGCTCCTGCGATTACTCGCATGGAACCGCCCTTCACATCCCATCGCGCTACTACGCGAACGACGAGTGGTTCGAGGTCACCGGAAGCGAGGGCATCCTCATGGTGATGCGCTGTACGGGAAACGTGCACGGCGGGGCGCCTGTACGCCTCTTCCGGGACGACAGGTGGACCGAGTACACCGACGTGGACTCGGACTGGGCGGCTGGGTTCCGGGGTTCGACGGCCAATTTCATCTCTGCGATCCTGGGGTCTGAGGCGCCGTCGCTCACCGCAGAGCGCGGCCGCGAAGTACTCAGGATGGACCTCGCGATCCAGGAATCCGCCCGCGCGCGGAGGGAGGTCGAGCTGGCGGGCTTTCGCGGCGGACCCGCGGCGGCCGTGTAAGCCACCGTGGGAATTGTATTGGGGCCACGGTTTCTGTTTTTGAAGTTTTGAGTTGACTGGAGGCAGCAACCGTGTTAAGTTCCAAAGTGGTAAGATAAGTTGACCAATTGGGGCCGCAAGGATCTGGACCAAAGGCCGGGCAAGCACTGCGAAAGCGGGCGTCCAACGGGGTGTACCCCCGATATTTCGAAGGCCATCGTTCTGGGGAAATCGAAGGAGCTTGTTTTCTGGTCTTGGTGGAGAAATGGAGAGAAAACCAGGGGATGGCAAAGGTTTAAGCGGAAAGGAGGTGACGAGTACCCGTTGAATGCGCAGTGTTACTGCGCGACAGGAAAACAGGGTCAGGGAGCATTGGTCAAGGAGGCTACTAATGAAAGCGAGGAAACTAATCCCGCTTCTCAGTCTTTTCGTTCTCTTGGTCTGCGCCGGAGGCCAGATATGGGCGGGAGGCCAGAATGAAAACGCCCCGGGAGCGGCCGCGAAGCCGGTCACGATCAACGTCGCAACCAGCCTCGGCTGGATCACGACGGACGGTTTGATGCCCTTCTTGAAGGAGTACCTTGCCAAACAAGGCATCAACGTCGTGGCGGTTCCTGGGCAGGGCGTCGCGTTGCGTGACAAGCAAATGCTTGCGGCAAGCTCCGGGGACGCGACATACGATGTCTACCTCGCGTGGGACGCCCTCATGCCTCTCCTGCAGAAATACGGCGAACCCCTGGACACGTACCTCCAGAGCGCTGGCGTGGACGTATCGGGCTTTGAAGCCAAGTTCTATCCGAACGTCGTGGCCAACGCCTCAGCGGACGGCAAATTGTACTGGATTCCCATTCACATCAACGCTCAAATCGGCTACGCCCGAAGAGATCTTTTCATGGATCCCAATGAGCAAGCGGCATTCAAGGCCAAGTACGGATACGACCTGCCGCAGCCGGACAGCACCGGGGTCCTCAACTTCCCGACCAAGAAGGTATTTGTTGATGTGGCTCAGTTCTTCACCCGTGCGGGCAGCGACGGCCAGACTAACCTCTGGGGTTACGTGATGGCCGGCAAGTGGGACCAGGGCAACACCGTCTTCGAAGAGGAAATGTTCCGAGCGGGACTCGGCTATTTCGACCAGAAGGGGCACTCGGACTGGGGTCCGGCGGAACCCCAGAATCAGCCGATCGTGAAGGATATTGCAACCTTCGATTACAACTTGATCAACACGTGGAAGGTATGCTCGCCGGGTGTCCTGGGAATGGAGCTCACCGAGATCGGGCAACTGTTCGCAACGGGCAAGGCGGCCATGTCGTTCACCTGGAACGTCGACAACTGGCCTCTGTACAAGGGAACCGATTTCGAAAAGAAATATGGGCTGCCGCTCTCCTGGATTCCCTCGTTCATGGATCGATCCCCGAACGACAAGGGGCTGATGTCCGTCTGGGCATGGGAATTGAACAAGAACAGCAAGAACAAGGCCGCAGCTGTGAAGTTCCTCCTTGCCGCTGCCGATGAGAACTTGCGGATCCAGGCTACCCAGCAGGCGAAACTGCCCGTCGGAAACGGAATGCTCGACGTTAGCCAGTGGCTCGTAAGCCACAGCGTGGTCCCGGGCGCCTACATACCGGCGGTTCAGACCATTGGGACGTTCTGGCCGACGAGTCCTGCTTTCCCGCAGACCGATCCGGCGCGTGACGTGCTTCGAAAGGCTCACGAGCAGCTTCTCAGTGGCCAGATCACTCCCGACCAGTTTGTGAAACAGACCGGCGACGGAGTGGAGGCGCTGATGCACCAGGCAGGCTACTTCTAATCGACTCGACAGACAGTCAAGGCGGAGCGACACGTCTCCGCCTTGACCTCATCATAGAGGAGACCGAATGTGATACTGCAGCGGCAGCGCAGAACGTACTGGCTCCTGACATTTCCCGCAATTTTCATAACGCTGGTCGGGTTGGTATGGCCGATTTCGCGAGGCGTTCAGATCAGCTTCACGAATATGAACCTGCTGGCCGACACGAATCGCTATGTGGGGCTGGCCAACTACGGGAAGGTCCTCAGCGATCCTGATTTTTATTTTTCACTCTTGCGGAACGTTGAATACGTCGTCGTCGTCGTTTTCTTCAATTTCGTCATCGGCTTCGCCATGGCGCTCGTGTGCAACGGGAAATTTGCCGGCAATCGAGTTCTCCGCGCGGTCATCATCCTTCCCATGGTGGTCATACCGACCGCCGCAGCTATTTTGTGGCGATTCATGTACAACTACGACATTGGGGTCATCAACAACGTCGCCAACAGTTTGCACCTCCTCAGAGTCGACTGGTTGGGAGATCCCAAGATGGCGCTGATCTCGGTGCTTATCACCGATATTTGGGCGTGGACACCGTGGATGTTTTTAATCCTGCTTGCCGGACTCGAGGGGCTTCCGGCCGAGACCATCGAAGCGGCGAGAATCGACGGCGCTTCGGGTCTTCGCCTCATCTGGATGATTATGCTTCCCATGATGAGGCCGATCTATCAGGTCGCGATATCGCTGAAAGCAATTGACACCTTCCGTACGTTCGACTATGTCTGGGTCATGACCGGCGGCGGGCCAGGGTCCTCCAGCGACATCCTGAGCACGTACATCTACAAGTCGGCTTTCAAGAACCTCGCGTACGGATACAGCGCAGCAATCAGCCTCGTCGTTCTTGTCTTCACTGTCGCCCTCTCGTTTTCTGTGCTGCGTGGATTGATCGTCAAGCAGGAAAACCTATGAACAAATACTTGAGATCATTCCTTATTCTTCTCATCGTGGTATGGACGGTCGGTCCGCTGTACGAGTTGATTGTGATGTCAACCGCGGCGTCGGGGAGTTTCAGCACGCTGCTACCCACGAAGATCACACTCAGCTACTACGGGGAAATCCTCTTCGGAGCTCGTTTCGGAGCCCAATCAATTTGGCCATTCATGGGCCACAGCCTCATTGTGTGCACCGTGGCGTCGCTTGCCGTGATCCTCTTCAGCCTGCCGTGCGCGTACGGTTTTTCCCGGCTCAAGTCCAAGGCGAGCCAAGGGGTGTACCTTGGCTATTTCGTTCTGCGAATGCTGCCTTCGATCGCGCTGCTCGTCCCGTGGTATTTCATCCTCAGATCGCTGCGCTTGATTGACACATATGGCGGCCTATCGCTCATCTACCTGCTTTTCCAGCTTCCCGTCGGTATCTGGCTCATGAAGGGATTCTTCGACACCATTCCTGTCGAGCTTGAGGAATCCGCGTGGATCGAGGGTGCAAGCGTCTTGACGGCATTTCGAGAGATCATCATTCCCCTCGCCGGAAATGGAATCTCTGTGACGGGAGTTTTCGTCTTCCTGTACAGCTACATTGAGCTCATGTACGCATCCGTTCTAACCAGGCAAAAAATAACACTACCACCGTACCTCGCAGGATTTGTCAGCCAATATGAGCCTCACTGGCAACTGACGCTCGCGGCGTCTCTTATCAGCACCGTCCCGATGATCCTGCTGTTCATGTTCGCGCAAAGGTATATGACGCGGGGCATCACCGGAGGCGCCCTGAAATACTGAAGATAAGAGGAAAAGAAATGGGCAAGGTCAGAATAGGAATGATCGGAGCGGGCGTCCATGCCACGAACATGCTGTACCCGAGTTGCGAGCATATCGCGGCCCCTGTGGAGAGGGTCGCCGTCTGCGACCTGATCGAGCAGAAGGCGAAGAGCGCGATCGATTTCAAGAAAATGCTGAGAGGTTCCGGGGTGGTCCTGGAGAAGATGGATGAGCCGACCTCGGCTTTGAGCGACACGGAGATACGGCGTCTCTTGAATACCGTGTCCGCGCTGTGAAGGCCCCGGGATTGCCCGGTCGTCGACACGTTGACAAGTGCGGAAAGAAGGAGGGATCGGGAATGCGTCTGCTCGCGGACCATACTGCCGAACTTGGAGATGGTTTCGTTCGCTCCGTCGCCGCGAAGGCGCGGGACGCGAAACTGACAAGGGGAGACCTGGAAGATTGCATTCGGCTGTTTTGCATGGTGTGCAATCACGTTGACGAGCTCCAGTTCGAGCTCAAGGATTTCACGCATTCCTTCCAATTGCAGATCGGCGAGGAGCGCTTCGCCGTGACGTTCAACAAGGGCGCGTGCGCCGTGTACGCGGGCACCATCGATTCCCCCGACATCACGATCCAGATGGGTCTCGTGACTGCGCGGGACCTGGTGATGGGGAAGGTCAATTCCGGCGCGGCCCACATGGACGGTGACATCACGTACAAGGGAACCAAGAATGGTGCCGTCAAGCTGCAGTCAGTGTTCGAACTCTTCCTGGACGAGCTCGACGAACGTGCGCGATCCGAACGGGGAGAATCATGAAGCAGTTGAAACTCGGGGTCGTAGGCGGCGGCAGCGCCTTCACCTTTCACGCGAGCGGTGTGAAGGATTCGAAGCTCCTGCGCTTCACGGCGATTTTCGACTCGAACATCGACAACGCCAGGAAGATCGCCCGGCGATTCAAGGAAGGCCATCTCGAGGTCTACGAGACCCTTGATGCGATGCTCGAATCGGACATCGACGCGGTTCTCGTGATGGTGCCCCATGCATACCACGAGAGGATCGTCGTGCGGTGCGCGGAGAAAGGCAAGCACGTGCTGTGCGAGAAGCCCATGGCCACCACGGTGGAAGCGTGCAGGAACATGATCGAGGCCGCGGAGAGGAACAAGGTCAAGCTCATGATCGCGGAGAATCACCGGTTTCTCCCGGCGCACACCTATATCCATGACGCCGTCCAGAAGGGTCTGATTGGCGACGTCCTCGTGGTCAGGGCATACGAGGGCGTCAACGAGATCCCCGGGTTGAGCATGAGCGGCTTCTGGAAGGGGGATCCGATCAAGGCGGGCGGCGGCGCGCTCATGGACATGGGCGCGCACAAGTTTGCGGCCCTCGAGTACATCCTCGGAAGCAGGTGCACGAAGATTACCGCGGTGCTCGCGAAGCAGGCGATCAACCTGCCGGAAAAGGCGGAAGACAACGCGTTCACGATCGTGCATTTCGACAACGGCGCGGTCGGCGAGATCGCGGTGAGCTTCACGCAGATGACGCCCCCTTTCAACAGCCTCGAGATCTTCGGAACGTCGGGGAGCATCTTCGAGAACCATGCATGGGAGAAGCCGGTTCGGATCTACTCCTTTTCGAAGGACATGGGCGAGCATCAGCAGGTCATGTACGAGCCCGACATCGAGCACAAGCCCTTCCCCGGCTACTATCCCATTTCGGTGCGACACGAGGACGAGTACTTCGCGAAATGCGTCCTCGAAGATACACAACCCGAGTTCACTCCCATCGATTCGATGAGCGCCATCGAGTGCATACTGGCGGGCTATCTCTCGGCCATTGAACACAGGCCTGTTGAACGGAGAGAGATCGTGGAGCTCGCGGACAAGGGCCTCACATTCGGCATACTGGAACGGCTTGCCGAGCAGATACCAATCAACCCGAAGCTGCCCGAGGTGAAGAAGATGAAACCCGTCGGATATGACCGCAGCAGGAGCGCCGGGATCATGGAAAAATATGACCTGGACCTCCTCATCGCGAGCTCTCCCGAGAATGTCTATTACCTGAGCGGATTGCCCGTCCTCCACAGCGCGCCCAATCCCATACTGGAGGCCTTGAGCAACCAGTACCCCAACATTGCGATGATCCGGCGCGAGGGGGAAGGCACGGTAATCAACTGGGACGTGTTCAAGAGCGTCCCCGCGCTGTGCTGGGTCGCGGACAGCGTCGGGATCAGCAGCCCGAAGGACGTCCAGAGCGCCCTCCTTCTGAAGATCAAGAAGTGGGGGCTCATCGACAAGCGCGTCGGCGTGGAATCCACCGCTCCGAAGTTTCTCCTCGATGTCCTCGCACAAAACAAGGCGAACGCGAAATTGGTCGAAGCGGATGCCGCTTTCCAGGACATGCGGATCGTCAAGACCGACCAGGAGATCGAGTACATCACGAAAGCAACGGAAATCACGGAGAAGGCGATCATGCGCTGCGTGAAGGCCCTGAGGGAAGGCATGACCGACAACGACCTCCTGAACCTCGGCAAGAGGGCGATGCTCGAGGAAGGAGCCGACGGGTGGAACCACATGACCCTGTCCATCGGCGGCTCCGATCCGGAAGCGCCCGGTATCGGCACAGTCGTGCGAAAGGGAGACATTGTCCGCCTGGACTTCGGCGCTGTGTGCAAAGGCTACGTCGCTGACGTGAACGCGCACGTCGTCGTAGGGAAGGTTCCGGAGAAGGCCGCGGCTCTCATTGAAGGCCTGCTCGAGTTCCAGGGCTACTTCGAGGCCCGCATCACGCCGGGCGTCTCGATGAGGCAGCTCGGCGAGGAAGCCGTGCACTGGTACAAGGGGAAATATCCCGAGGGGATGGCATTCTGCATCGGCCACAGCATCGGCCTGGAGTGCGAGGACCTGCACCTGTTTGGCGCGATGGGTTCGCAGGACCGCGACTTCGAGAAGAACATGGTTTTCGAGATCGAGGCGTGGGAAAGCTTCGAAGGCTTCCTCATCGGCGTCGAGGATTGCTATGTCGTGACCGACTCAGGCTGCCGCAAACTGACTCGCCTCGACAAGCGAATCATGACAGTGAAGGAGTGAGCAAATGAAACCATTGATCATCATAGCCACGCCGAATATCTGCTGGCTCACGCCAAGCGTGCCGTACCCCCGGACAGCGACGGAAATCGCGCAGGAAGCAAAGCTGTGCCGTGAGAACGGGGCGTCGGTTCTCCATGCTCATGGCGAAGGGCAGTGGGTCGGGATGATGGCGGAGGTCCGCAAGCGGAGCGATATCCTGATCCAATGCGGCATGTCGAGCATCCCTCTGCGGGACCGGATGGACGTCATGAATCAGAAGGCAGACATGATATCCATCATACTCAATCACCACGACGAGGCGTTTGCCGAGGTGGATTGCAACATGCTGCATACGAAGCCGGAGCTCGAAGAATATGCAGCCGCTTGCCGTACCTACGGCGTCAAGCCGGAATTTCGAGGTCTGGCATTCGGGCTCCATCTGGAACTTGAACCGCCTGATCGAAAAGAGCCTGCTGGATCCGCCGTATGTGACCACGATGTTCTTCGGATGGCCTGGCGGCACGTGGTCCCCTCCCACTGTGGAGGAGTATCTTTATAGAAGGAAACAGATGCCGGAGAACTGTGCAGTTGCCGTCAGCATCATGGACGCCAGGCAGATGGACATTCTGGTCGCGGCGATAATGAACGGAGATAACGTCAGGGTTGGCACGGAGGATTATCCCTACAGCCGCCATGGCGCTCTTTCTACGACGCATGATCTGGTGAAGGAAATTGCAGATATCTCGCAGCTGCTGGGAAGGCAAATTGCAACGCCCATTGAAGCTCGTGAAATTCTCGGAACCAGGGGGCGATGAGGATGGTCGACAAAAAGGTGGCAGTCATTACCGGCGCGGCCAGCGGCATAGGAAAGGCCACGGCGTTGAAATTCGCGAAAGAGAACTATGCGGTTGCTCTCTTCGACAAAAGCGGCGCGATAGTGGAAGTTGGCCAGTCGCTTCGCGAAAACGGATCCGAGTGCCTCGATTTCTGTGGAGACGTTGCCCGCGCAACGGACGTAGAAAGGTTCATCGACCAGGTCGCAGGGAAGTTCGGCAGGATTGACGTGCTCAATTGTAACGCGGGCATCGTGGTTGTAAAACCCCTGGAGGATACCTCCTTCGATGAGTTCGTCATGGTATCCAATGTGAACATCGGAGGAACGTTCCTTTTCTGCAAACATGTACTGCCAATCATGAAGAGCCAGCGGCGCGGGGCGATCGTGAATCTCGGCTCAGTTTCCGGGCACGTCGGGCAGACCGAGCATGCCATTTACGGAGCGACGAAAGGCGCGGTGATCGCGTTTACCCGCGCGGTTGCCTGGGAAGTTGCGGATTACAATATCCGGGTGAACTCCGTAAGTCCCGGCTCTGTTGACACCCCGATGCTTCGTTCGGACATACAGCTCGAATCGGCGCGAACCGGACTGGCGTTCGGGAAGGTAAAGAAGAACAGGGAGGCGGAACAGGCGTTCAAGCGCTGGGCGGAGCCGGAAGAGATCGCCGAGGCGATCTACTTTTTGGGCAGTGACGCGGCCTCGTTTATTACAGGCACCGACTTGCTGGTGGATTGCGGCTGGGTGGCGAAATAATGCCGGGTGCAGTCATCGACTACGAAATAGAGAAGAAGAAGAGTACGACGGGAATAATCGTTCAGAAGCTCCTGGAACTGATCCGCGTTCGCAGTCTGAAGCCGGGGGATAAGCTTCCAACCGAGAGGGAGCTTTCGAAACTGATGAAAGTAAGCAGGCCGTCCTTGAGGGAGGCGCTGAAATCACTGGAAATGATGAGTATCATCAGAATTCGACAGGGCTCGGGCGCTTTCGTGAACAAACTGGAGCCCGAAAGCGTCGTCGAACATCTCGACATAGTTTTCACCCTGGATGAGACGCTCTACCGCGATCTCTACAAGGCTCGAAGGGTTCTGGAGTCGGCGATTGCGGGGATGGCCGCCGAACTGATCACTGACGAGGAGCTCGTCGAAATCGAATCGAACATCACAAAAGCCGCGCGAGCCGTTAGAAAGACCCACGAGTTCTTCGAGCTCGATCTTCAGCTCCATAGTTTGATCCTGAAAGCGTCGAGAAACCGGATCCTTCCCGTATTCATCCAATCTATCAACAAGCTCAACTTGATGATGCGCGAAAAGACGAACAGGTATCTCAAAATCAGGCAGTCATCCATCCGAGATCATCAGAACATCCTGGAAACCTTGCGGGAGAGGAATCCGGAAAAGGCCGCGCGGGCAATGGAAGAACACCTGTTCAACGTCGAGAGGGGATATTATGGCCTCGTCAAGGAAGGAGCCAGGAAAAAGTGAATGACACTTTCTTTGTAACTGGCGCGACGGGGTGCATCGGAGGCTGGGTTGTCAAGAACCTCGTCGAATCAGGAAGCGAGGTGTACGTGCTGGCACGGAGTGGAAGCCTGGAGAAACTGAAGCTTATCATGCCGGCAGACGAGATATCCAAGGTGCACGTCATACGCGGAGATATCGGCGATGCCGAGCTACTCAAGGAATGTGTCGCGAAAAACAAAATTGAACTCATAATCCACCTGGCGGCGATGCAGCTGCCTTTCTGCCGTGCAGAGCCGGGGCGCGGCGCTCGTGTGAACGTCGAAGGGACCATCAATGTCTTCGAGGCTGCAAAGAATGCCGGAATTCGATCGCTCGTCTATTCAAGCAGCACCGCAGTATACGGGAGAATGGACGAGTACGCGGAAATCTGCGTCGAGCATGGCGCGCGGCTGATTCCGCATTCCCTCTATGGTGTGTATAAGCAGGCGAACGAGTGGAGCGCAAGAGTCTATTTTGATTCGGACGGCATCTCCAGCATTGGCATAAGGCCCTACGTCGTATACGGACCCTTGCGAGACAAAGGCATAACTTCCACGCCCACTCTCGCAATGAAGGCGGCTGTCGAGCATGAACGGTACGAGATATCGTACGGTGGCGAGTTCAATTTTCAGTATGTGGACGACACGGCGAAAGCGTTCATTCGCGCTGCGCGCGCGGATCACGAGGGGGCGGATACCTATAACCTGGGCGGAGCCGCCATCGATATGGGCGATGTGATACAAGCCATTGAGACCGCTGAGCCGCGGGCCAAAGACCTCATTACGTACGTCGATGCGCCACTTCCGTTCCCCAGGAGAGCGAGCAACGAAGAGCTTGAAAAAATCATTGGACCCGTTTGTCCGACGGCGCTTGTTGATGGTGTAAGAAAGAGTATGGAAATCTTCAGGCGAAACGCTGGCGTGTAGAAGCAAAGCGGTCCTTCGGGTTCCGTGCGCTCAGTGGCGCAAACGGACCTTTCAGGGCAGCCCACCTCGGGTGATGACGGCGCGGATCTCGTCGGAGATCTACGGCGTCACCCACCTGTTTCCCGCCTTTGGTTCTTCCCCGATGGTTCACGACCTCCTTGATGGCCTGATACATCAGAAAGAAGGGCCTGGTCTGAGAATCGGTCTGGTCGATCGTCCCTGCCAGATACAGGTCGGAGGCATCGCAGTAGAACAGGAAGGAACCCGTCGAACCTGAATGGCCCCACAATGGCGGCATCCGCATCAATGTGCGCATGGGGCGCGGGAAGCTGAAGAGCATCGTGCCCAAGCCGTATTCGAGCGGAAAGCGCCATTTGCGCCAGGCGTGCATCTGCCCGAGGCTGTTTCGGCTGACGACTCGTCCCTCGTTCAGGGCCTTCAGGAAGACGATCATCTCTTCGGCCGTCGATACAATTCCTCCGTCGGCCCAGTATGATCCGTTGGAGCGAACCTTTGTGATGTTCGTGTTCTTGGAGAACACCTCCGCCGGGCAGCGCCGACGGCAGGACCTGATCTCCGCCGTAGCCGACGAGGTAGGTGTGCTTCAGACCAAGCGGTTGGAAGATGAGCTGCCCATACGCGGCCTGGACGGACGTGCCTGCAACTGCCTCGATAATCTTCCCCAGAAGCTGGAAGTTGGTGTCCGAATAGAAAGTTCTCTCGCCAGGAGGGAACCTGGGCTTGAGGTCCTTTTTCGCTCGCTCGATCGTCTGATCAACAGACCAGCGGCGGTCGGGGTTCTCCACGAAGATCTCGAACAGGCTCTTGCCGTCCGCGCCTTTCTGGTCGTAATAGTCCGCGATCCCCGACGAGTGCGACAGGAGTTGCCTGATCGTGATCTGGGTCGAGTAGTCCTGACCCTTGTAGACGTGGATGCCCTGCACGAGCTCCTTCGGAAGATACTTTGCCATCGGATCGTCGAGTGCGAGCAGGCCCTGCTCACAAAGACGCATGACGATCGCGGCCGTGTACAGCTTGGTGATGCTCGCGATGTAGATGGGCGTGTCCTTCGTCATAGGCGCCTGGCCCGTCGCCATCCCCGACGCGCCTGACCACTCAAACGAGCCGTCGCCATTCGCAATCGTGAGAGCGCAGTTCTTTATTCCGCTGCCATCCTTGACCTGCCGCGCGACAAGCGATCGGAGTCCATCATCCAGGCTCGCGGACGCCTTGGAGCAGGCGGCCGTCATCGCGAGTGCCGCGGCGATCAGGATCATCCCTGCGACTTTCCAGACTTTCATTCCGCCACCCTCCAAAGCTTCCTTCCAAGACCTTTCGCATCGACAGGCCAAAGGCGAGAGCCAAGCTTTGCGCTTGGCCCTCCGTATTGCAGAGCGCCTAGTTCAGCCAGGTAATTTGAGGTTTTCTTCTCGGAAGCGTCCTGTGGTAAGTCACTTTCGGATAGCCTATTGCCAGGACAGCCTGTGGGGCGCTCCCCTCTGGAACGCCAAGGCTGTCTCGCAACGACGTATTCCTGTCGAGCGCGAACTTCATGAAGCCCATCTGACAGGTGGCAAGACCGATTCGTCGGGCGGCGAGTTCTACGTTGTACAGGGCATGAATCGCGTTGTCTCGCGCCGAGCCATCGCTCTTCGGAGTGAGCGCGATCGCGACCGCAGGAGCTCGGAAGAAGATCGGTTCGTCCCCCGCGTCCTCGCGTGTCTTGAGCGTTGCAAGCTTCAGGGCGAATCCCTTCACCGCGGCGACATACTCCCGCCCTCTTGATGCGCGGAAGAACAGTTGAACCAGCGGGTTTCTCAGGAATCGCGACATCTTCGTGAGGAACAGCACCGTTCGCTTGCTCAGATCTTGAATCGTTTGCGGGTTGTCGACCACAAGCCAGTCGACGTTTTGGCTGTTGCTGCCAGTCGGGGCATACCTGCCGACTTCGAGAAGATCCCGTAAGGTCTCGCGCGGAATCGCGCTATTGCGAAAGGCGCGGGTAGATCGTCTTTCTTGAAACAATCCGACCAGGCTCTGGTAGCTCGGAAGAACTTCGAAGTCGATAGGCGGGCAAAGTGCAAGTGGATACTCGCTGTGGTTGATCGCGCCAACAGGGCACGCAGCAACGCAATGACCACACTTCCAACAGGAGTTGGACGCGGCCTGGGCGACGTTCTCTTCCGAGAGCTTGTACACGTGGGCGATGCACACGCGGCTGCATGCCCCGCACCCGTTGCAGATCTCCTTGTCGACGGCTATCTGAACCATCACGTCCCTCCCGAATCGGTTCGCTTGTGAACACAACAGCCCGCGCAGCGACGTCAGGCGGTCCAAACGCGCCGCTGGGCAGGCTCCGTCAGACTCTACCTGACCTCGGCAAGGGCCTTCTGGTAGTCTCCCATTCTCCGCTGAAGTTCTTCTCCGACGAACGCGTCGATAACTCCAAAGTTGGGCACCAGCAGGGCGACACGGATGTTTCGGCTCTCGAATTCCGGATCCATCTTTATCCTGGCCAGCTTGTCGCGGTCTCCGTGAACCAACAGGAAGCCACTCAAATCGCCGCCGATGTAGTCGAGGAATACGGCCTCGAAACTGTCGATCATTCGCTCTTGTTGTTTCCGCTTCCAGTACTCGGTGGCCTCGGCAAACGCCTTCACGGCCTTTTCTGCGAGGGCGGGCGTTGGGAAGCCCCAACGGATGAAAAGGGCACCTTTTGCCATAGCGTTCCTCCTCTGAAGGGTGACCGCCTGAGGTCAACTATCCGGCGTCTCGAAACTGCTGTCAAGGAATTCCTGAAGGGGAGTCTCGCCCTCGCGAAGCTACCCACGATGCCGCGCGACGGATGCGACTATCCAGCAGATATGCGCGGCGAGAAGCGGCAGTAGGACTGAATGCGATCGTTGACCTGAACATGCCGCCTGTGCTACCCCAGCAGCAGATGCGAGACCTCAAGGCAAGATCCAGAGAGTTCTTCAACAGGCTTGCGCCCAGATACGATCGCCACTACTACGGAGCCCACGGGCGCCTCCAATACCAGCGAGTGATCGAAGTAGCTCAGACGTGGAAGTTCGCCTCGGTCCTGGATGTGGGCTGTGGAACAGGGGGACTTCTCGCCTCGCTACAGCGCCCGCGGCTGAAATTGGCTGGAGCCGACTTGTCGCCCGGTATGATAGCCGAGGCGAGGAAACGCCTTGGGAAGACCGCCGACTTGAAAGTCGCAGACTCCGCGCGACTCCCTTGGAAGGCTGGTACCTTCGATCTCGTCGTAACGACCGATTCGATCCATCACTGGACGGATCCGGCCCAGGCTTTCTCGGAAATCAGGCGAGTACTGAAGAAGGGCGGACACGCCGTGGTCGCCGATGTTTATGCTCCCGCGCCGTTGAGGCAGCTCGGGAACTGGATGGCCCGCTTCGGCAGGGAGGGGGACGTCAAAGTCTACTCGGAAGCCGAGCTCACTCGCATGTTACGGGAAGCGGGGTTCGCACGAATCGCGCGAGACCATCTCAGCTTCATGGCCATCGTGATGAGCGCGAAGGTCGGCAAGTAGCTCACCCTCGATTCGCGGTTGCGTTCCAGGACCCGTCAGCCCGCGCCCCCTGCTTGTCCCCGGGATTGCATTTCCATTTTGATCAGCTTGTCCAACTGCAGGGCTTTGAATATGCGGTAAACCCCTTCGCTGCATCCCTGGATCCGGAGAATCTTTCTGTTCTCAGCCAGTTTTCTGCTGAAGAAAATCAGCTTGCCTATTGCCGTTGAGTTGATTGTCGTGGTTCGCGAGAGATCAAGGGTTATTGTGAGAAAGCTCCCCGCGGCCAGCTCTACCATTCTTCGATGAAAATCCTCGACCGCTTCTCCGGCAAGTGGTCCGTCAACCGCGAGGATGACTTCGACTCTTGAAACAGACTCCTGGCGAATCATCGCTGATCAAAGTATCGGCTTCATTTCAAGCAACCTGAATTCCGGGCCCGATTTGTCCCAACGGCCACATTTGCTTTCATCGAAAGGGCGGTGTCAGCCCTTTTAGCGTAAATAGGTATATTGACTTTTGTGGATAAAATGGAGCACAATCCCTCTCAAGCAAAGTAATCCGGCTCGCGCGAGCATTTGTGACGGCAAATGACCGAACCTGATGGAACGGCTAGGATAATTCCTCACTGGCTCATTCCCGCCTCCCTGCTGTTTCTCGTTGCCGGTGGCGCCTGGTTCTACGTCACCCAAAAAGACGCTCTGGAGGCGACGGCGAGAGAGAATCTCAACACGATTGCAAATCTGAAAGTGAACCAGATTGAGCAGTGGCGCGCCGAAAGGCTCGGGGATGCCGCTGAGCTGGTAGAGAGCTCCTTCAATTCCGCGGCGTTGTCCCGTTGGATGGACGGCACGCCGAGCGAAGGTAGCGACCAGATTCTCACATTGTTTCGTTCCTACCAGGCGTATGGCGGCTACGCCGATATTCTCCTGGTCGATGGCGAAGGGAAAGTCCGCCTCAGCCTGAGCGGGCATCCATGGGCGTCGGGCGAACAAACCACTCACACCCTTGCCGACGCGTTGCGCGACCATCGGCCGAAGCTGAGCGATCTCCAGGAGAACGCTGGCAGCCCGGGGCCCTACCTCGATGTCATTGCGCCCCTGTTCGCTGGGAAGGGAGAAACCATCCGCGCTGTGGGCGCGGTCCTCTTGCGCTGCGAGGCCAGGGATTTCCTCTATCCTCTGATCCAGTCATGGCCACTGTCGAGCCGGACCGCGGAAACCTTGCTTGTGAGGCGGGACGGAGACAGCGTGCTGTACTTGAACGAGCTGCGCCAACAGCAACACACCGCGCTCGCCCTTCGGCTCCCGGTGAGCCGCACGGATCTGCCGGCAGTCGCCGCGGTAGCGGGAGGGGAAGGCGCGTTTTACGGGAAGGACTATCGCGGCGTCCCTGTCGTGGCGATGTTGAAAGCCATCCCCGGCTCGTCGTGGTTCATTGTCGCCAAGGAAGATGCCGCGGAGGTGCTGGCGGCCTGGCGGTTCCGCTCGCTTCTCATCCTGGCGCTGATCCTGGTGCTCGTTGCCGGGGCCGCTTCGGCCGTGGTGGCCATCTGGCAGCGCAACGAGAAGAATCGATATCGATCCCGGTTCGAGTCCGAGGCAATGCGACGCGTGGCGGAGGAGCGCTACCGGATCACGCTCTTGAGCGTCGGGGACGGAGTCATTGCCACTGATGCGGAAGGAAAGGTGCAGTTCGTGAACCCGGTTGCCGAGTCCCTGACCGGATGGCCGCAGGAAGATGCCCGCGGCAGACCGCTGGAAGAAGTCTTCCACATTCTGAATGAAGAAACCAGGCTGCCGGTTGAAAACCCGGTGAGCAGAGTGATTCGAGAAGGCGTGGTGGTGGGTCTCGCAAATCACACGCTGCTGGTAGACCGGGCGGGCAGGGAGCGCGCAATTGCGGACAGCGGCGCTCCCATCAGGGACCAGGCTGGGGGGACTGTCGGCGTGGTCCTGGTCTTTCGCGACATCACCGCGGAGCTGCGCACCCGGCGCGAGCGGGAAACGACGGTTGATCTGCTGCGACTGCTCAACACGCAGAGCGTGACGCACGAGCTGATTCGAGAGATAACGGGATTGATGCAGAGGTGGACCGGCTGCGAGGCGGTCGGTGTACGACTGAAGGAAGGGGACGATTTCCCGTACTTCGAGACCCGCGGGTTCCCGGCGGATTTTGTCGAAGCAGAGAGGTATCTCTGTGAGCGCGACATCGGCGGGGAGCTGGTCCGGGATGAATCATTCAGCCCGGTTCTCCAGTGCATGTGCGGCACCGTGCTGCGCGGTCGCGTCGATTCTGGGCTTCCGTTTTTCACCCCGAAAGGAAGCTTCTTCACGAACAGCACCACCGAGCTGCTGGCCACGACGTCGGAGCAGGACCGACAGGGCCGGACCCGCAACCGGTGCAACCGGGAAGGCTATGAATCTGTCGCTTTGATACCTCTGCAGAGCAGTGATGAAACACTTGGACTGCTTCAGCTGAACGACCGGGGCCGCAACCGATTCACCCCAGAGCTCATTTCATTTCTTGAAAGCGCCGCGGATCAGATCGCCATAGCGCTCGCGCAAAGGAAGGCGCTGTCCGACCGGAAAGAGAGTGAACAACGCTATCGCTCACTTTTCCAGAACATGTTGAACGGGTTTGCTTATTGCAGGATGCTCTTCACGGACGGCAGAGCGCAGGATTTCATCTACCTCGAGGTAAACAGCGCTTTCGAAACGCTGACAGGGTTGAAGAACGTCACCGGCAAAAAGGTGTCCGAGGTCATCCCCGGAATCCGGGAATCGGATCCCCAGCTCCTGGAAGCGTACGGGCGGGTTGCGCTGACCGGCCGACCCGAGCGATTCGAAACCTATCTCGCGGCATTGGATATGTGGTTTTCCATCTCCGTGTACAGACCGGGCGAGGAACATTTCGTGGCCATCTTCGATGTCATCACGGAGCGCAAGAAGATGGAGGCCGCGCATCAGCTCCTGGTCTCGGCCGTGGAGCAGGCCGCGGAGATGATCGTCATCACCGACCCCGCCGGGATGATTCAATACGTCAATCCCGCGTTCGAGACCGTCACCGGCTACTCTTTTGACGAGGTGATCGGGAGCAATTCGCGCATTCTGCAAAGCGGGGAGCACGACAAGGATTTCTACAGGAACCTCTGGGAGACGATCATCGGCGGGAATACCTGGAAGGGTCATTTTATCAACAAGAAGAAGGACGGCACTCGCTATTCGGAGGACGTGGTCATATCACCGGTGCGCGGCCCTGAGGGTGGCATCGTCAACTTCGTGGCGGTCAAGCGCGACAGCACGCGCGAGCACCTTCTGGAGGACCAGCTTCGACAGGCACAGAAAATGGAGTCAATCGGCAGGCTTGCCGGCGGGGTGGCGCACGATTTCAACAACATGCTTCAGGTGATCAGCAGCTACGTGGAGATCTCACTGGGGCAGACGGAAGAAGGGGACCCCCTTCACCGAAACCTGCTGCAGGTGGGCAAGGCGGCTCGGCGCTCAGCGGACCTCGTCGGACAGCTGCTGGCCTTCGCGCGCAAGCAGACGGTGAGCCCCCGGGTCGTGGACGTGAACGAGGCCGTCGGCGGCGCGTTGCGGATGCTCCAGCGGCTCATTGGTGAGGACATCGACATTGCATGGATGCCGGGCCATGACGTGGGGAAGGTCAGGATCGATCCTTCCCAGCTCGACCAGGTCCTGGCCAACCTCGCCGTCAACGCGCGTGACGCGATCAGTGGCGTGGGGAAGCTCACCATTGAGACTGAAAATATGACGATCGACGAAGAGTATCGTTCCGCGCACCCGGGCTTTGTGGCCGGAAACTTCGCGATGCTGGCGGTCAGCGACAACGGGAGCGGGATGAACCGAGAGACGCTCTCCCACCTGTTCGAGCCGTTTTTCACGACAAAGGCAGTGGGAAAGGGAACGGGGCTTGGCCTGGCCACCGTGTACGGCATCGTCAAGCAGAACAACGGCTTTATCAACGTGTACAGCGAGCCAGGGCGGGGATCGACATTCAGGATCTACCTGCCCCGGGTCGCCGAGCAGCCCGAAGATGCTCCGGCCGGAGGAGGCGCCCGAGCGATGCCCAAGGGAACCGAGACAATACTGGTGGTTGAAGACGAAGAGGCAATCCTGGAGATCAGCAGAACGCTGCTCGAGAGTCTGGGGTATACGGTTATCAGTGCCGGCACTCCGATTGAGGCGCTTCAACAGGTTGCCGAGCTGAAGAAGCCCGTCCAGCTTTTGATCACCGACGTCGTGATGCCGCAGATGAACGGGCTCGAGCTGGCAAGACGGCTCGCTGAGACGAATCCCGGATTGAAATGGATATTCATGTCAGGCTATACGGCGGATGTCATTGCCCATCAGGGCATACTGGACAAGGGAGTTCATTTCATCTCAAAACCGTTTTCGATGAGCGACCTCGCGGAAAAAGTCCGCGAGGTGCTAGGCTGACGAAGGCAGGACTTTCTCGATCTTTTCCATGACAGGGGCGGGGAGCGCCGGCCTCCCGTTTTGCAGGGCCGTCGTGACGACTCGGGCCTGGGCAATCAGCTTCTGGTCGGACGTCCTGTATATGTCCTGGCTGCAGATCAGCTTGAGCCGGCCCTCCCGGTGGAAGGCGGAGCGCACGACGAACCTGTCCCGGCTTTTCAGGGGATGCCTGTAGTCTATCTCGATCCGCACTGCTACGAGGTCGATTCCATCCTCATGGAGCGCGGCAAAGTCTATTCCAAGGGATTCGAGCCACTGGTGTCGGGCGTGCTCCATGTAGTGGAGAAAGTTGGCGTTGTTGACAACGCCTTGCAGGTCGCATTCGTAGTCCCTCACCACGAACTCGAGCTCATTCTGGTATTTCATCTCTTCCATGTTTCCGCCTTCCCCAAGCCAAGATTGACTGTCTTCCAACATGCTGTCAATGTCATCTGCGCAGGAGAGGACTCCCATGGTCGTCGTTGACAGGGAAAAGTGCACCGGCTGCGGCTCGTGCGTGCAGATTTGTCACCAGCATTGCGTGTCGCTCGTCGAACAGAAGGTCGCGATCGAGCGCGTCCTGTGCAGCACCTGCACACAATGCGTTGCCATGTGCGCTCAGAAAGCTCTGTCCTGGGACGGAGCTTCCCCTGTGAGCTTTGAGCCCGCTCTCCTGCCGTCTGCCGCACAACTGGACGAGCTTTTCCGGGAACGGCGGACAATCAGGGACTTCGCTGACCGACAGGTGGACCGCGCGGCGCTGGAGGAAATTGTTTCCTATGGAGCCTGCGCTCCGACCCACAACTTTGATTTCAGATCCGTTATCATCGATGATCCTGCGCTCATTTCGCTCTTCGGCGAGGCCGCGTTTCGGTTCTCAAGGCGGATATATCGACTGGTGTTTCGCCCGCGGCTCATCCGCCTCCTGGTTCTCCTGGCTCCGCGCCCTGTGCGCGAAGAGTTCAGAAAGGCCGAGTCCAAGCTGCGCACAGTCATCGGCAGGGGGAAGGGCTTCGCTACCCTGCCGCCCGACATGGTCTGCATCGTGGGCGACAGGCGGATTCCCCTGTCCCTGGAAAGCGCGCAGTATGTCCTGTACACAATGGCCCTGTACGCGCAGGTGAAAGGGCTGGCATGCCGCAACCTCGTGGGGAACCAGATGATTTTCAACGCGAACAGCAAGATACGTCGGGGACTGGGGCTGCAGAAACACGAGCGCATCTTCGCCGTCGCCGGCTTCGGTCATCCCGCGGTGAGGTTCAGGAACAAGGTCATGGGAAAGAAGATGCCGGTGCAGTGGAATGGGGCTTCGACCGGCTGAGGCTCCCTTGGTGTCCCCGCGCGGGGCTCACCCGCGGTCATGGATCTTGTATTCGAAATCGTAGGAATGCTTTCCGTCGATGATCGTGATGGTCATGGAACCCGTGAGGCCGACAAGCTCGCCGGCCCCGGAGTCCGGCACGACGCTGATGGTCAGGTGCGGTTCGCCCCGATTCATGGTTCCGCTGTGCTGGAGCACGAAGGTGCCGCGGCGGCCATGCAGCGTCCCGCTCACGCGTTCCATGGCCACGTAACCGACCGACCCCTCGATTTCCGTGCTCGCGCTCAGCATCTCGCCCTTGCTGACTGCTTCGAGGTCTCCCCGGAATTGTTTGTCGATTGACATCCTGCCGATGTACTCGTCTGAATCCTGGGGCACCAGCTTCACTTCAAACGAACCGCTCGCTCGATTTGCCATACAGTCAGGGATAATTTCGTCTGGCGATCGATGAAAGTCAAACGCCTGTCGGCCGGAGGCCGCCGTGGTTCAGATGCGATCCGCCGGTACGGCCCGGCGCATGCAGGCCGGGGAAGGAGCCCCGCCTGGCTCACGATCTCCGGGACGCGATGCTCCCACTCGATGGCCATGATGTGGACGCCGGCCACCCCCTCGATGTCCTTCAGCTGCCGGATGATCTCGCAGCAGATCTTGATGCCCTCAGCCGCCCCTTTTTCCTTCGGGACCGCCTCCATCCGCTTCAGGATCGACTCGGGGATGATTATCCCGGGCACGTTCTCCACCATGTATCGCGCCATGCGGAAGGACTTCAGGGGTATTACCCCGGCAAGGATCCGACACCTGGTGTGCACCCCGAGCGCCCTGACCTTTTCCATCCAGTCCGCGAAGAGGGCCACGTCGAACACGCATTGCGTCTGGGAGAAGTCCGCCCCCGCGTTGACTTTCTTTTCCAGGAGACGAGCCCGGAGCTCGTAGGGGAATGCAAATGGATTTGCCGCCGTGCCGATGAACAGGGGAACTTTCCCGGACACCTCTTCGTCGTTCCCGAGCACGCGCTGCTCGTCCCGCAGCCTCTTTACGGCGGCGACGAGCTGGGTGGAATCTATGTCGTAGACCTTCTTGGCCCCCGGCTGGTCACCCAGGCTGTGGTGATCTCCGGAGATGCACAGGATGTTCTTCACGCCGAGCGCCGAGGCCCCGAGGATGTCGCTCTGGATTGCGATGCGGTTGCGGTCACGGCAGGTCATCTGCATGACAGGCTCGACGCCCTGCCTCACGAGGAGCGCCGCGCACGCGATGCTGGACATGTGGACCATTGCGCTCTGGTTGTCCGTGACGTTCACCGCGTCCACCGAGCCGCGAAGCTGGCCGGCTTTCTTCTCCACAACGGCGGTGTCGGTGCCCCGGGGCGGTCCGAGCTCCGCTGTCACTGCAAAATGGCCCTCGGAAAGGACCTTCTCGAGGTTGCTTCCGGCTTTCATGCGCTGTCCTTGTCGAATCGCGGGTCGTAGCGCTCTTCGAATCCCCGCTGGACGAGCACTCCCTGTCCTCTTTCGAGCCATTCCTTCGGGGGCTGGATCTCCATCATGTCGTCGACCCTTCCCTGGGCCAGCAGTCGGTCGTAGATTGCGTTCCACGCGCAGCGAAGGCCGCCGCCCAGCTCGCATTCGCCATCGGAGCGCGTGCCTCCGCACGGGCCGTTGAGGACTCCCTTCGAGCAGCGGGAGAGGGGGCAGATGCCTCCCGTGAGACCCAGGACGCACCTCTTGCAGGTGCGGCAGCGCTCTTCGTACAGCCCGACGTCGACGTCGACGCCGATGAACATTGTGTCAAGCGCCGGGAAAACGGGCTTGGTCGGGTACCTGTCTCCCAGGTTCTGCGTGCCCGCTCCACAGGCGCCGGAAAGGATGCAGTCCGCGTTCTGGACGAGGTCCGTGATGTCTTCCAGGAACTGCGCGTTGCATTGCCGCTCCACGGTGACGCAGGAGAACTGGAGGGGTACCTTCTCCCGGCGGGAAAGCTCCGTCAGCTCCTCGTTCAGGGCCAGGACTTCTCTCTGCCCTCCCGCCATGCAGACCGAGGTGCAGCCGCCGCAGCCGACTGTGAGCACCTGGAGGACGTCCCGCGGGCGCCGCTTCTCCTTGTAGCCCCGTATCAGCGCGAATATCTCTTCCAGGGGCTTTTGCTTTGCCTTTACCATTTCCGGTTCCTCCTCGGCGTCATGCGTTTCGCTCACCGTCGTACGTGCGGAAGACGCCTCTTTCTCTGCAGACGCTGCGGGCGCAGGCTATCAGTGACGGGATGCTGACCCCGACGGGGCAGTAGCAGCGCATGCACAGCACGCACCGGTCCCAGACCAGCTCATTGATCGCGCGATACTCCGCTTCGGACAACCTGCCTTTTTTCCGGTAGATCTTTCCGATCGAGTTGATGGCTTTGTACGAAGGGGTGTAGCCGGGGTCCCCGCCGCTTGACTGGAACTTGAAGCAGCTCTCAGCGCAAAGGGCGCAGTGCATGCACGCCTGGAGGGACAGCTGGATCATTTCCCTGTTCCTCGTGAGAACACGCGAGATGCGATGCGCCGTGATGGCGTCTTTCGTGGATTCGTTCATGCGCCCCTTCCCCAGGCCCTTCTGGCCGGCTTCCATGCATACTCCCCCGAGGCGGAGAACCGGGAGAAAAGGAGGAACGGCATGTGGCCCAGCTTCGTGAAAGGGATTGCCAGGAGGACCGCATCTCCCGCGACGATGTGTCCAATCATCAGCCATCGTGAAGAGGAGACATGGTGGTAGAGCATCAGGCCCGTCACGAACGGGGCAAGGACCAGCACCAGGATCAGGTAGTCATACAAGGTTGAAAGCACGCGCACCCGCGGGACGGCGAGGCGGCGCACAAGGAAGAAGCCGCCGAGGAGGACAAGGATAATGGTAAGCCAGTCGGCGAGCTGCGCGGGGATGGCAGGCAGCCGCGCATGAATGCTGTGGTACAGGATCATGTTGTGCGCGGGAAGGAGCAGGGGAACGAGAAACAGGAGGACGTGAAAGATGAGGCTGACCGTCCTCATTGTCGGGTGGGACAGGCTTTTCGGCCCGGCGGGTCCCACGAACAGGATTGACCGCAGGGATCGCCGCGCGGGAGGAGAAGCGGCCACGGCGGGTCGTGGGGAAAGGGGCCCACGCGCGGGCCGCCGTCTGGTGAGCCGTATGAACTGCCGCAGCCTGTACAGGATTCCCAGCGCAGCCGCCAGGAGGCAAAAGCGGAGAGCAGGCCCCGCCGCGAAGTTGTAGAGCGTGCCCGAAAGCTCCCGCTGCGTCCTGGGCGCTCGCGAGGCAGAGCCGGTGGCAGCCGTGCCGGCGCCGGGTGCCTCATGCTCTGCCCGTGAGGCCGACGTGGTTGCATCCACGGTGGCGCGGGAAGCGGAGGTCGGTCCTTCCTTCGGCGCTTCCGCGGTTGTCCTGGATGCCGAGGTCGTTGCGTCAGCCTGTTCCGCCCAGGAGAGGGCAGGGGTGATGCAGATCACGATTGCAAGAGCCCCCGGCAGCCAGAGCCCGCTCCGGGGGATGCGTTTGACGGGCATGCCTTGCCTACGCGCCGACGATGGCCTTGAGCTTCTCCGCCGCTGAGGCTGCATCTGCTGCATAGCCGTCAGCGCCGATCTCCCGGGCGTACTGGTCCGTGAGCGGCGCCCCGCCCACCAGGAACTGCACCTTGTCGCGAAGCCCTTCCTTCAGGAACCGGTCAATGACGTCTTTCATCCCCGTCATCGTCGTGGTGAGGAGGGCCGACATCCCGATGGCTTTGGCGTCCGGGTTGTCCTTCAATCCCTGGAGAAACTTGTCCGCCGAGACATCGATCCCCAGGTCCACCACTTCCATTCCCGCTCCCTGCGCCATCATCTTCACGAGGTTCTTCCCGATGTCGTGCAGGTCTCCCTTCACCGTGCCGAGCAGCATCTTCCCGATTGGCTTTATGCCCGCTTTCACAAGCTCGGGGCGGAGGATCTCCATGCTCTGGTTCATGGCCCGGGCAGCGATGAGAACCTCGGGAATGTATACCTCATTTGCCTTGAACCGCCGGCCGATCTTCTCCATCCCGTCCAGGAGTCCCTGGTTCAGGATTTCCCCGGCGCTCTGCTTTGCCGCAAGAAGTGAGGATGTAAGCTCCTTCGCCGCGCTTGCGTTGCCCTTCTGGATTGCCTCAGAAAGCTCCTGATATGTCGCCACCGTCCACCTCTCTTTCGGGCGTTGTTCGTGTCCGTGTGGCTTCATCATGCATCCGGAATCACCGGGCGTATTGTATGATTCGTGCCCGTTTTGTAAAATTCTGCTATTCGCCGGGTGAGGGATTTCCAGCGAGGCTCCTCAGCGTGAAGGCTATGCCTTTCGAGCCTTTGACCGCAGCCTCTTCTTGGGTGTCGCTGCCCTCTTTCGCGCGGCGGGGCGTACCGGCTTCGGAGACGCCAGCTTTTTCAGCTTCTTCTCGAGTGAACCCGAATATTCCTCCAGATGCAGGAGGACATTGAACACGTCCTCGAGCGCCCGGTCGTAGAGCTCGCGGGCGCGAGCGGGATTGGCTCTTGTCAGCTCCTTGACGTCGTGGAAGGCGACAACAGTGTTGTCCTCCGCGGCAACGATGTCCGCTGGCCTGCTTTTCTGGTGAAAAATGGCTGCCGAGCCGGCCATGGATCCCTGCCGGTACTTGAGGCCGGGGAGTCCCGCGTTCTGGGCGGACCCGCGTACTATTTCGCAGGCCACCGCGATGCCCTCTCCCTTGTCGAGGATAACGTCTCCACGATTGAAAGTGCGTGTGTCGCCCGCGGCCTCCGCGCCCTCCACGGGCTGAGTGAACACCGAGCCGGATGTCAGGCCTCCGAGGCGCTCGTAGGATCCTGAGACCTTGAAGATCTCCGGGTTCGCAAGCTGGTGCTTTCTGCCGTGCAGTGCGTCGTGCTTTATGAATGCCATGTTTTTGGCTATTTTCAAGGCTTCCGAGTCCACGTCCGCCTCGGTGACGCCCATGAAATTTTCCTTGACGATAAACTCCGACGCAAAGGTGCACCCGGGTTCCCGGCACCTGATCTTGTATACAGCTTCCTTGAGCCTGAAGGACATGGTTGGCCTCCTGTCGATGCGACACTCAGAATTTCATATGAATACCGCGCCATTTTCCATCACATTTGAGGAAAAAGCAACGGTGAGCCGGGCTGACAAAAGACGGGATGCGCCGTTATCGCGCGCGGATGGCGTAGGGAAGCTGCCCGTGTATGGTGCCGGCAGAAGGATCCGCGCTGAACCGCCACAGTCGCACGGCCTCCACCACAGCTGCGTCGACCTCGTTGTATCCGGACGACGCTTCCACGTTGACGTCCCTGAGGAGCCCATCCGGGGTGAGCGTGAAAGTGACCAGGACGGTGAGACTGAGACCCTCCTTGCTCACCCACTGCGGGATCTTTGGCTGCGGAGACGCGAGGAGCTTGCGGGCCTTCGCTGCGCCCGGCTGGTCCCACTGGAAGCGCAGGTCACCCGTGCCGCCTCCACCCTGGCCCGCGTTTCCGCCTCCCCCGCCACCGCCTCCGGAGGCGGCTTCCTCCTGGCCTCCGGATCCCTGTGCCCCTGCCGCAAGAGACTTGTCCAGGGAGCCCAGGTCCAGCGCGCCCTTCGCGGGAGCCTGCCCTCCGCCTTCCACCAGCACCCCGCGCGCGGGCGCGCCCGTCGGGGCTCCTCCGCCGGTTGCGGCGGCGCCCCCTTCCTGCGAGGCTTTCACGCGCGGAAACACAGGCTCCTGCACGGGCGATGTCGCCGGCTGAGCGCCGCCGGCCTGGAAGTTGCTCGGTCCGGCCGCTCGAAAAGCGGGCCCGCTGGGTTGGGTCGGCCCCGTGCTCGTGCTCTGGCGAGGCGTCGGAATCACGAAACCCTGGCTGCTGCCGCCTCGGGACTGCGTCGTGGCGGTTGCCGCAACCTGGGGTTGTCCGGGCAGGAAGAGCGGGGCCGCTCAGCGTGCCCGGCACGAGGTCCACGCTCACCGGCGCGAGGTTCGACGGGCTCTGCAGGCGGACAATCGCAAACAATACGAAAACAAGAATGTGCAGGAGCACGGCGACGAGGAACGCCGCAAGGAGGCGTCTGGAATCGCTGTGCTGAGGGTCCATCATCTGCTGTGCTGCGCTGCTCATCTTCAGCTCTCTTAGAAGCTCAATCTCAGGCTCGCCACCACGCGGAACCCGGGCTCCGCGTAGGGGTACAGGCTCGGCCCAAAGCGATCACCGCCCAGCAACGGCCACAACAGGTCATACAAGTCCAGACGGAGCTGGGCGGGCTCCGACACTCGCACGAATCCTCCAACGTCCAGCTCAGGGAGCTGGGCGGACGGAGGCAGCCCGGTGAGCATTGTCACGGCGACCTGTCCCCCGTACGCTCCCGTGGTCTCCATGGCAATCGCCTCCGCCGTTATCTCGTCCACCGCAACGAAGGACGGCCTGTCCATGAGCTCTCGATTCCAGCTGCCGCTCAACGTGACGCCCGGAGTGATTGTCCACCGAACACCTGCGTCGCCGGTGAGCCGGTTGGCGGCCCGCTGGTCGACCAGGAAGAGACCCGTGGTGGATCCGGATCCGCCAGGCACGGGATAGAAACTGCCTCCCGCAAAGGCATCCGATGTCAGCATGTTGGTGCTGCTCATGAACGAGAGCCCGGCCCTCACGCTGAACGATTCAGCGAGGGCAAGCTGGACACTCGCATCTGAGAACCATCCGCTGTCATCCACGAGGTTCACAGGAATAAGGTACGGGTTGAGGGCAAGAATGTCACCTGCATCATAGGTGACCACCTTGTAGCCAAAGGAGGCATCGATGGTGAGGGCCGAAAAGGGCGCCCCGGTCACATGGATCGAAAAAGGAAGCAAGCTGTTGCCCTGGGAGCTCAGGAACCATGCGATGGAGCCCTCCAGGAGGAGCGACCCGGGGAAATCCAGGGCCATCGAAAGTCCCGTGTTCAGCCGCTGAACCTGGTCGTCACTGCCGGTGTACAGGTGCGCCAGGCGGTAACTGTAGTCGCCGGATATCCCGGCGGTGAATATCCCGGAGTGCGCGCTCGCCGACAGGTGCGATGCCCCCTTGTACTCGCTTGCCTGGCCCGGACCCGCTACGCGTGCCGGCGAGCGTCAAAGAGTCGGTGAGCCCCGTGACGGATCCGTCCACGGTCAGCCAGTCCAGGGGCTGCACGCTCAGTGTGGCGGTGCCGTCAAGGTTGCGGCCCAGCCGATAGAAGTAGTCGGTGCTCTGGTTCTGCAGTCCCATCTCTTTTTCAGCGTAGCTTCCCTGGAAGCCTCCGTTGAAAGGCCCGAGTCGGCCGGACACATTTCCCGCTATCGAGTCGGTCCGCGTGTCAAAGCCAGATCCCTGTGCCTGCCCCGAGATGCCATCCGCCGTATCGTGGGCAAACGAAAGGCTGGCCTGGGCGTTCTGGCCGGTCGTGGTCACGTTGAGGTCACCGACCACCCGGTTCTGCGATCCGATTCCAAGGGTTGCCTGCGTTGCCAGCGGGCGGGGAGGGCTGGCAGGTCCTCCCAGGGGATCGGCGCCTTCCACTGCCAGGCTTCGGACCGGCGGCTCCACGGCCAGCTCCGGCGCTGGCGGCAGAAGGACGTCCGTTTTCACGATGACCGGGGCCTCGGCTGGCGGCAGCATGGACTGGACGTTTTCCACGCTCAGGTCCTTGATGTCGAGGGTCACCTCCGGCAGGACAAGCTCGGGGGCCGAGGGCTGGTCCGCCGCCGCGGCGAAAGCGGGGAGGAGGACCATCATGACGAAGGAGAATCCGCTCAGTCTGCTCATTTCCCCGCCTCCAGCAGCTTCCTGGCCTTGACCGTCCACGCCGACGAGGGGAAGCTGTCTGTCATCTTCTTCACCAGCGCCTGCACCTGATCCGGCCGCTCCCCAAGCTTCATCATTTCGGCAGCCCGGTAAAGGGCGGATGCCGAAAAATCCTGATCCCCTGCTCCCGTGGCAGCGGCCGCTACAAACCTCTTTGCCGCTTCCATCAGGTCACTCCTGCGATAGAAGTATTCACCTTCGAGGTACTGGGCGTTTGCCGCCATGGCCCCGCTTGCCTGCGCGGCAACCTGCTGGAGCATCTGATACCCCTCTTCGACTTTCTTGTCTCCGCTGTAGATGTACAGCCGTGCGAGGTCGACAGTTGCCTGCAGGCGGGCATCGCCGCTGGAATGCGCGATGCGCGTCTTGAGGTCAGCCTCCGTGGCGTCAAGGCCTTGGACCTGGTAGCGCAGCTTTTCCGCCGCGATGTCCGCCTTCGCGAGGCGGGCCTCGTTCGGGTAGTCGGAAATGAACCGGGTGTAGAGATCCAGGGCATGCTTGAGGTCATTGGCGGCCGCGTAGACCTCGGCAGCCTTCCGCAGCGAGGCGGCACGGAAGGGGCTCGTTCGATACGTGTTGGCAAGCTGCTCCCAGAGGAGCGCAGCGTCGAACTTCGCTCCGGTGTTGCTGGCCGCTTCGCCGCCCCAGTACAGGGCGGCATCATGCAACCGCCCGTTCGGGTACTTGCGCCGGTAATCCGTGAACGCGGTTGCCGCGGCCGCGTAGTCGTGCTGGTTGAACATCGTTTCCGCCAGTCGATACGTCGCTTCTTCCGCAAGGGGGCTTGCGGGGAACTGACTCACCAGGTCCCGGTAAGCACTCACAGCGCCTGAGGGTGACCCGGAAAGCGCCTGGACGCCCGCGTAGTCGAAGAGGGCGCTGTCCGCAAAGGAAGATCGCGGAGAGGAGTTGATGATTCCCTGCAGGGCGTTGGAGGCTTCCGTGAGCCTTTTTGCATTCATCAGGCTCTTTGCGTAAAGGTAGAAATCCTTGTCCGCCGAGCTCTTGTCCCCTTCCGCCTGGGCAGCCCGGGAGAAATAGTCCGCTGCCTTGTCGAAGTCCCCGAGGTTGTAATGGCTCCACCCCGCCAGGAAGAGGATCTTCGGGGTGAGGGCATGGAGCGGATATGCCGCGGCCAGGCCGTCAGCGGTTGCCGCGCTGTTTTTGAAATCTGCCGTTTTCGAATATGACCACGCCAGGTAGTACCCCAGGTACGGCACGATCATTCCGAGCCCGTTCGCCTGGGCCGAGTTCGTGTCAATTTTTCCGAGAGTCTGGACGGCGCCGGCGTAATCCTTCACGGCTACCTGGCTGAGCCCGAGCAGATACGAGGCAAGGATGCCGTTCCGCGGGCTCCTGGACGCCGCGGGAGCAATGGCCGCCGGGGCTCCCTGCTGAACCGCCTGGTACTGCTTTGCCAGGAACTGCATCTCCAGAAGGTCCACGGTGGCGTCCACGTCCTGGGGATCAAGCCGGGCGTACTCCTGCAGCGCGCCGGCAGCCCCGGCGAAGTCCCCCTTCTTCCTGTCGATCTCCGCCTGCAGGCGAAGGAAATCCGGCCGGGTGCTCCCCGCCGTCGGGAGATACCTGGAGACCAGGGCCGCGCTCTGATCCAGCTTGCCTTCCTGAAGCTGCACATCGGCAAGAAGCGCCGCAGCGCGCGAGGTGTCGGGAGATTTCGGATGCTCACTCAGGAAACGCTGAAGGATGCTTTCTGCGAGCACAAGCTTACCGGAGTCACGCGCAAGGGCCGCCAATGCAAGCACCGCCGCCTCCGAGGCGGATCCTGGCTGGGTTATGTAATCCTGCAGGAGGGCCTTTGCCCCGGCGCTGTCCTTTCGGTCCTGCATGATCCTGGCGAGGTAGATCGGCACCGTGCTGTCAACCTTGTAGGAGGCGCGAAGGGCCCAGGCCCTCCGGAGGTAGAGGGACGCCGCGTCAAGGTTTCCCTTCTTGTAGTATTCGACGCCGATCCCGGCCCAGATGTCCATCATGACTTGCGGCGTCCCGGGCAAAGTGGCTTTCCATTTCCTGCCCGAGTGATTCCATCCGGGGCAGGTCCGTCTTCGACTCCGCCGCCGCGAACAGCCGGCGGTAGGCGGCCACCGATATGTCTGGTCGTGCGTTCCGCAGGTCCATGTAGATGGCAAGAGCGTCCGCCTGGCGGTTGTTCTCCCAAAGGCCCTCCGCCCGGTTCCAGAGAAACTCCTGGCTCAGATCTGCCGGAAGAGACGCAAGGTCAGCGCTTGCGGCGAGCTGCTCCAGGGCGTCCCAGGACTTCTCCTTTGCGAGCAGGGAGGACAGCAGGACGAGAGCCGGCCCCGCGGCTTCGGACCGCGGATAGGCTTTCAGGAGCTGGCGTGCGGCATCCTCCGCTTCGGGCAGTTTCTGCAACGCCTCCAGGTCCAGGGACTTGCAGAGAAGCGCCCGGGGGACCAGCTCTGGATCCTTGCCCGTGGTCAGGTATTCATTGAGGGAAACCAGGCTCGGTGTGTACCGGGAGAGCCGGTAAAGCGACAACCCCTGCCACAAGGGGACTGCGTCGAGGTAGCGCGTCCAGCGATAGCGCAGGGAAATCTCAGTCAACAGGTCTGTTGCCGCCTGGTAGTTGCCCAGCTGATAGAGGCATACCGCGCGGCGGTACTGCACGTCGGCCAGGAGGTCAGAGGAAGGATACTGTTGAAGGAACTCGTCGTACTGGACGAGTGCCGCCGTGTAGCTCTTGTTGAGAAAGCGGCTTTCTGCTTCGGTGAACAGCTCGCTGTCGGCCGGAATTGCCCACAGGGATGCTGGTCCCAGGAAAAGCACGAGAATTGCCGCGTACCGCAGACGCCCGGCAGCAGCCCTGGTCCGCACGTTGTTTTCCATACTCCTGAAGGTATCACAGGCGTGCAAGCGCTCAAGTCATCCATGAAAGGAAAACGGGGTCGAATTTCCATGACAGTCCCTTCCTGGTGTCGTTGAGATTCGACATGCGAATCATCTTTCGCATTACTGACCGGAGTTGCCCGCAATCCGTAGAGTTTGACACACGTGGCGTGGTGCGGCGTTGAAAATGCCATGACATCGCTATACAGTATTGCCGTCGGGAGGGCCCCATGAGCAAGAAGTTCCATCGCGTGATCATCGTCGCCCTGTTCGCCGTCGCAGCGGCGGCCGCCCACGCAGAGAGCGGCTTTCTTGATTTCTATTCTCCCCAGTTCCTCGCCGGCATGGGCGGGACGGCGAACCTCAATGCGCCGCAGGGAACGGTCCTCAATCCCGCGGTCAGCGCGGGAAAACAGAGGGTGACCCTGGACTTGAGCTATCTCGCACTGACGGGGGTCAGCCCTCTCAACTGGAGCGGGAACTTCATCAACGCCGGGATCACAATCCCCTCCGCGGCCGGAGTCTTCTCCACCACGGGGCGGTTCACCAATGCGAACTTTTCAGGATCGCCCGATTGGGGCCCCATGGGCGGAGTGACCCTGTCGTTCGCCAAGGATCTTTTCCCGGATTTCTATGTCGGTGCCGGGCTGGGTTTCGAGTTCGGCAGCGACTGGGGTCTTGGCCTTGACCTCGGCTTTCTCAATCTTGCGGGTGACATTGGCTTTCTCAGGGATTTCCGGTGGGGGATCGCATTCCTGAACATCGGGAAAGGCTACAGCGACTCAAGCTCGCCGGGGTCGCTCAGCAACCCGCCGGCGTTCACGCCGGCCATCGGCGCCCATTTCTCCCTTGTGAAGACAGACCCCGTGGTGCTTTCTTTCAGTCCCGACCTCAGCTTCCCTTCGCTGGTCGACATGAGGGCCACTGTTGGCGGGGACATCCTGCTCTTCAAAGTCGTGACGCTGAGCGGGGCGTACAGCTACGACCTTCGCGAAGCGGCGGGAATTGAGCCGGCGCGCTCACTTCCGTTCAGCTTCGGCATCTCGTTCACTTTCTCCACCAACATCCAGCAGAACATCGGGGCGCTCAACGCCACGGAGCGGGGTTGGAACAGGAGCGATGTCAGCACGACCATCGCTGCTGTGCCCCTGCAAAACAGCGTGTGGGGGTTCGGCGCCGGAGTCAACGTTCCCCTTGGCTCCATCGTGAAGACTCCTCCCGCCATATCCCTGGAAACCTCGGGTGAGAAGTACATCTCCCCGACTCTCGTGGGTGGAAAAGTGGATCTTGTCCTTCCCCTTTCCATCACCTCAAAGCGATACGTGAAGGGGTTCCGGCTTGTCATCCAGGATTCCTCAGGGAACCCGGTTCGCACAATCCAGAACAAGGAGGACAGGCCTGAGAACAGGGACCTGGGGAACCTCCTGAAGCGCCTTGTCTATGTGAAGCAGGGAATCCCCATTCCTCCTTCCGTCAGGTGGGATGGGACCTCGGACAAGGGCACGGTGGTTCCTGACGGCACGTACCGCTATTACGTCGAGGCGTGGGACGACAACGGCAACATCGGCAAAACGCCGCTGGGGACGGCCATTGTGAAGACCGTGCCGCCCAGGATAACGGTGAGCGCGCCGTACGTGATTTTCTCCCCAACAGGGGAAGGGACAAAGGGGAATCTCCCCATCCATCAAACAGGCTCGAAGGAAGACATGTGGGCAGGGACAATCAGGGATGCGGCGGGAGCGACTGTCCGCACCCTCACCTGGAAGGATTCCGCGCCGCCTGACTTCACATGGGACGGCAAGAACGACAAGGGCATCCTGGCGCCAGACGGCGTGTACAGCTACCACGTGACGGCCACGGACAGGGCGCTGAACGTGGGCTCGGCGGATCTGAACAACATCATCATCAACACCCAGCCGACACCCATCCAACTCTCCATCGACAACGCCTACTTCTCCCCGGGCACGGGCAGCCCCAAGAAGGATGTTACTTTCACTCTGGGCGTTCCCGTCACGACCGACATCGACCAGTGGAGCCTCGCAATCACGGACGCCGGCGGGACCACGCAGAGGACCTTCTCAGAAAAGTCGAAAGTCCCCTCGACGGTCGTCTGGGACGGGCGTGATGACGGCGGCAAGCAGCTTCCTGACGGCGGTTACAAGGCCAGGCTCGCAGTCGTGTACCTGAACGGCCACAACCCGACGGCAGACTCCCCGCTCATCACCATCAAGACGACACCGCCCACCGCCGCCGCAACAGCGGAATACCAGGTCTTCTCCCCAACGGGCGACAGTGAGCGCAACACGGTCAAGATCCACCAGGACACCTCGGAAGAGACGTCCTGGACAGGGACTTTCAAGGACGAAAAGGGCAAGGACGTGAGGATCCTCACGTGGCGCGGAACGGCTGACCCCGTCTTCCAGTGGGACGGCCGCACGGACGACGGCACGCTCCTTCCTGACGGGGAGTACACCTACGCTCTTTCCGCCACCGACCGGGCGGGGAACACCGGGGCCTCCAAGCCGATCACCCTGAGAATCGACACCCAGAAAAAGCCGGTCCGAGTTTCCACGGATGTCGCATACTTCTCACCCTTCGGCGGCGGAACAAGGACAAGGATAAAGATAATCCCGTCCCTTGCCGTGACAACGGGCATAGAGAGCTTCGTGGTTCGGGTGAAAAACTCCAAGGGTGATGTCGTGCGGACGTTCAAGGGCTCCAACCGGCCGCCGGAGGAGATTTCATGGGCGGGCATAGACGACGCAGGGGCCAGGGCGCCTGACGGACAGTATGGGGCGGAGCTGGAAGTCGCGTATTCCAACGGCACGCATCCCACGGCGCAAAGCAATCCCTTCTTCATCGACAACCATTTCCCGCAGATCGACCTCAGCGCTGACGCCACTCTGTTCTCTCCGGACGGCACGAGCCGCCTGCAGTCAATCAGCATCAAGCAGTCTTCCAGCAACGAAGACCTCTGGGAAGGGGAGATACGAAACGCCAAGAATGAGCGTGTCCGGGGATGGTTCTGGAAGGGCATGGCCGTTGATTTTGCCTGGGACGGCAAGGACGACAACGGCAACATTGCCCTGACGGCACGTACACCTATATCGTCAAATCCCAGACAAAGGCCGGAAACTCGACCGTCAAGGAGTTGAAGGGGATTCAGATCGACACCCGGCCCACGCCCATCTTCATTACCGCGTCTGCCACAGGGTTCTCTCCAACGCCCGGCGGCACGCCGAGCTCCGTCAACTTCACGCCGATCGTTCAGCTGGCGGAAGGGATCAGGTCCTGGAAGCTTTCCATGGTGAGCTCCGCCGGTACATCGGTCAGGGATTTCACGGGAGCGGCGCCTGTGCCGCAGTCCGTTGCGTGGGACGGCAAGGACGCGGCCGGCGCCCTGGCGCCGGACGGCTCGTACGTTGCTGACTTCCAGGTGGACTACTTCAAGGGAAATCTGCCGGACACCCGGACCGCGCCGTTCGTGCTGAACGCCAGTCCGCCGAATGTGGATCTCTCCGTCGGGCCGCTTCCCTTTGCGCCCGACAATACGGGCTACCACAACGAGCTCAACATAGGCATCAAGGTCAACGACCCGAGCCCGATTGACACCTGGAGCATTCAGATCCTCGACCCGGAGAATCATCCTTTCGCTTCTTTCTCCGGAAAAGGCGCTCCGTCAGAGAACATCATCTGGAACGGCCTCTCGGATACGGGAGAGCTCGTGCAGTCAGCGGAGGACTATCCGCTCACCTTCACCATCAAGGATGTGCTCGGCAACACGGCCACCTACACGAAGACGATCCCGGTTGACATCCTGGTCATCCGCGACGGGGACAACCTCAAGATCAGGATCCCCAGCATCACGTTCCAGGCGAACACGGCTGACTTTACGCATGTGGAGCCGGAGAAGGCCGCGAAGAACATCGCGACAATCTCCCGGCTCGCGGAGATCTTCAAGAAATACAGCCAGTACAAGATCACGATCCAGGGACACGCGAACCTCGTGAACTTCGACAACCCCGCGGCTGCCAAGAAGGAGCAGGAGCAGGAGCTGATCCCGCTGTCGAAGGCAAGGGCTGAGGCCATCAGGACGGCCCTGATTGCGCAGGGGATCGCGGCGGCGCGCATCTCCACCGTGGGAATCGGCGGCGCCGAGCCCGTGGTGCCGTTCTCGGATCTCGACAACCGGTGGAAGAACCGCCGCGTGGAGTTCATCCTCGTTCGTAACGAGTAAGGCAAGAAGGAGAAACCTGATGTTTGCAGGCAAAACGCTGTGGCAGATCTTCGCGTCCGGCGGAGTGACAATGTATGTGCTCCTTTTCTGCTCGCTGCTTTCCCTCGCCGTCATCATTGATCGCCTCTGGACATACTGGAGCATGATGAAGGTGAGCCGCGCCGGGTTCATGCGTCGGATCCAGGCGATGATCGAGCGCAAGGACAGGGAGGGCGCCATCGAGGTCTGCCGTGAGACGCGGGCGCCTTTCGCGCGCGTGGCCATGGCGGGACTGGAGCTGCGCTCCCGCGACGAGAAGCTTCTCGCAAGCACGCTGGAGCGGGCGGTGACCGTCCAGGCCTCCCGTCTTTCGCGGCTCACGAGCGTTGTTGGCACCATCGGGAACACAGCCGTGTATATCGGTCTCTTCGGCACGGTCCTCGGCATCATCAGGGCGTTTCGTGACATCTCCGCAATGGGGGCCGGCGGAATGGCGGTTGTCATTGGAGGAGTGGCGGAGGCGCTCATTACCACGGCCACGGGGCTTGCAGTGGCCGTGCCTTCGGTCATCGCATACAACTACTTCGTTCGGCGCATTGACCAGTTCGTGAACGACATGGAGCTGTGCGCCTCGGAGATGACGGATCTCCTTACCCGCTGACCATGCGCAACCCGAGAACGCGCCACAACGGGCTGATGGCGGGGATCAACATCACCCCCTTCACGGACGTGGTGCTTGTCCTCCTCGTCATTTTCATGATCGCTACGCCGCTGATCATCCAGTCGGGGATGCGGGTGAACCTTCCCGCAACGAGCACTGCCGAGGCGCAGCCGGAAAAGAGCATCCGCATCACGATTGACTCAGCCGGCGCTGTCTACCTGGGAAAGGACAGAGTCATGTACGACGAGCTGCGCCAGCGGCTTTCACGCATCCTGGCGCAGCAGCCTGGCTCTCCCGTCGTGGTGATGGGTGACAGGGGGCTGCGGTACGACCTGGTCATCAGGGTGCTGGACATCGCCCGTGCCGCCGGCGCGCGCAGGATGTCGCTGGGCGTCGAGGTGCGAAACGATTTGACTCCCTAAGAGGGGCGCCGAGTACCCCCCCAATTACTTGTCCGGAAGCTTGTCCGCTGGCACGCGAAGCTCGTGAGAATCCAGCCCGATGGTGCTCTTCGCTTCCCGGGCCGTGGTTGCCGGGGCTGGTTTGCGACGCGTGGCCGGGCTTGCAGGGCCCGCCTCCCCCTTCATCTGCTGGCTCCCCAGGTGGTCTCTCGTGCGGAAGAAGCGGGCCTTGGACTGCAGGACATTGGGGTTTTCGATTGTAACCTGGCGGAACTGGAAGCTGAGGTTTGGGTCATCAGTGAGGACCTCTGCAAGCTTCTGCTGCTTCTCAGAAGGGACCCTCGCCATGGCCAGGATCTCCCCGATTCCCAGCGGCAGCGTCACGGCCTTGGTGCTTCCCAGCGAGATTCGCTCTTCCAGGAGCTTGTTTTCCAGGAGCACGTACGCCCGGGTCAGCGGGTTCTCATAGAAGCTTGACTGCAGCCGTATGAAGGTGAACCAGAGTCTCTGGCTGATGGCCGTGAGAATCCTGGCGATGGTGACGGGTGATTTCTCGAAGAGGGCCGCAAGGGATTCCCGCGCAACCGGAAGAAGCTCCGTCTCACCGATGGCAATAGCGGTGGCATTTCGCGGTTTGCTCGAGACGATGGAAAGCTCGCCGAAGATGTCTCCCTCCCGCAGGATGGAAAGGAGCATCTCATCCGGCGGGGTTATCTTCAGGATCTCCACCTTCCCCGATTTGACGATGTAGAGCTCCTTGCCCGGCTCGTGCTCGCAGAAGACCAGCTGGCCGTCGGAGTACCGGCGCGCGAGCCCGCGCTGATTCAACGGCGGAGCCTTTACCCCCTTCTCTTTCAGCGCGGAGACGGCTTTCTGCGCCTCCCGGGCGTTGGGGACCGACGGAAAAAGCTGAATGTGCGCGCTCAGGGCGTGAAGGGCGTAGGCGTCCCGGCCTGAGTTGACAAAATGCATCCCCAGCTCGAACAGCCGCGCTTCCTCGTCCGAGGGCGCGGCTTTGTCCGAGGGCACGGCTACCATGTCGTCATACGCTCGAAGCTCATCCGCGAAGTAGGAGATGACGCGCGTTGCCAGCTCCGCGTTCGCCTGGACGGATTCGAGAAAGCGATCCCGCCCCAGGACCGCGCACGTGCAGTCCGTGCGGGCCACCACTGTTTCCATGCGGGGACGCCTGCACAGGCACGATGTGAAGCCGAAGATGTCTCCCGGGCCGAGGGTGGAGCGGAATCGCTTCGCCTCCGCGAAGCCGGAGAGCTCGACCTCTCCCTTCTCGATGACAAAGACCTCTCCGCTCTCTTCCTCGGACTCGAGGTAGATGCGCGCCCCTCGCGTGTAGCTTTTCTTGGCGACTTCGCTCACTGGCCGTCTCTCAAGGCGCCGCTGGCGCGGCGCCCGTCGTCCCTACTTCTTCTTGCGCAACCTGTTCTTTCCCTTTTTCCCGCGGCTTTTCTTCCGCATCTTTTCGCTCCACGTCCTGTTCCAGCTGACCTTCGCCATGAATGGTGGCCTCCTCCAAGTGTCTCGGAGCATAGTATCCCGCAAAGGGATTGTGTTCAACTCTTGACAAAGCTCGTTCATCAAGGCTATACGTGAGCCGGTCGGGGCGAGCGCCGAACGGCGAGCGGCGCCGACCATCGGGTCTCCTTCGTCTAGGGGTTAGGACACTGGGTTTTCATCCCGGCAACAGGGGTTCGAATCCCCTAGGAGATAGCGGGCTGGGAGCACAAGGTCTGGTGTTTCCAGCCCTCATTTTTACCCGGGGGCATGCATCCCCGTGCAGGGCCGCCCAGGAGGCAAGGTTGGCCGAGCAGCTGCTTCTCCCGCAATCCCTCGAAGGATTTCGCGTTCACATGGTCGGCATCAAGGGAACTGGCATGGCCGCTCTTGCAGAAGTTCTTTGCGCCCGTGGCGCCCGCGTGACAGGGTCCGATACAAAAGAGACTTTCTACACCGACGCGGTCCTGCATCGGCTTTCCATCCCGTTCAAGGAAGGATTCGACGCGGCAAACCTGCCGGAGGACGCACAGCTCGTCGTCCATTCCGCGGCATACCGCGCGGAAGAGAACCCCGAGCTCGCGCTTGCCGCGGCGCGCGGGGTCCCCATCATCTCTTACCCCCAGGCTCTCGGACAGCTTTCACGCCTGTCCGACTCAAGCGGCGTGAGCGGCGTTCACGGGAAATCGACAACCACCGCGATGTGCGGAGTCATCCTGGCCGCCTGGGGCATGCCGGCAACCGTCCTCGTGGGCGCGGAGGTGCCTGCGTTCGGCAACAGGTCGACGATCATGCGGGGGGATCGATTCCTTGTCGCGGAGACCTGCGAGTACCGGCGCCATTTTCTCAACTTCCGGCCCGCGCGAATCCTCATCACCAGCGTCGAGCCGGATCACCTGGACTACTTCAAGGGCCAGGATGACCTGCTCAACGCCTTTCAGGAATATGGGGCGCTGTTGCCTGCTGGAGGGCAGCTCGTCTACTGCGCGGACGAACCAGGGGCAAGCTCCGCCGCGGCCGGTATCCTTTCCCGCAGGAAGGACGTGGAGGCTGTCCCCTACGGCCGCACGGCCGCCGGACCGTTTCAGATCGTGGATGAGAGCACGGGGGACGGCTGCAGCGGATTCACTCTCTCGGGGTGGCCGCAGAGGTTCACTCTGAAGATCCCGGGCGCGCACTCCGTCCTCGACGCGGCTGGAGCCCTGGCCCTCTGCAGCCTGCTCTGGGCAAAGGAGCATGCGGGCACGGCGGACATGGATCTCCCGGCGGCCGCGGCGGCGCTGGCGGAGTTCAGCGGAAGCAGGAGGCGAAGCGAAATTGTCGGCGCGGCTGCGGGAATCCTTTTCATGGACGACTACGGCCATCATCCCACCGCCATCGCCACCACGCTGGAGGGGCTGCGGCGTTTTTACCCGAAGCGGCGCCTCATTGTGGACTTCATGTCCCACACGTACTCGCGCACCCGTTCGCTGCTCGCCGAGTTCGGGACCTGTTTTTCCCATGCAGACATGGTTGTTCTCCACAGGATCTATGCCTCGGCCCGTGAGCCGAACGAGGGAGGTATCACGGGGCGCGACCTTTTCAACGAGGTGTCGCGCCACCACGGCAACGTGCGCTACTTCGATGATCCCCGGGAGTCCATTCCCTTCCTGTTGTCGGAGCTGACCTCCGGAGACCTCTTCATTACGATGGGGGCGGGGGACAACTGGAAGCTCGGGCGCGAGCTCCTTCATTCCCTCGGAGTCAGGCCATGACCAGCATGACGGGGTTCGGCCACGGGGAGTCGAGGGACCCCGGACTCCAGATGGTGCTGGAGATACGGTCCTACAACAACAGGTTCCTGGATCTCTCCATCAACCTTCCCTACAGCCTCAAACAGCTGGAGCCCCGGGTACGGGAGTTCCTTTCGGCCCGCATCCAGCGGGGAAAGGTGGAGTTCTATCTCTCGGTGGTCGAGCTGGAAGAGGGGACCGAGGTGCTCATCGATCAGGGCCGCCTGCGCGCCTACATGACCGCCCTCGAGCAGCTGCGGCGCACCACCGGGATCAAGGAGAAGCCAGCCCTGGCACATTTCATAGGCCTGGACGGCGTTCTGAAGACGGTGAGCAGAAAGGACCCCGAAGCGTCGTGGGCAACCCTGCTGCCCCTGCTGGAGAGGGTGTTTGAAGACTTTGAGAAGTCGCGCACGGCCGAGGGGGCAAAGACCGGGGCAGACCTTCGCAGGCTCTCCGCGGAGGTCGAGCGCAAAATAACGACGATCGAGGGGAAGGTCCCCGAGATGGAGACAAAGATCAAGGAAAGTCTGCGTGAAAGATTCCGGGAGCTCCTTGATGAGGGAATCGACGAGTCGAGGATCCTGGCGGAGACGGCCGTCCAGCTCGTGAGGTTCGACATCAACGAGGAAGTCCAGCGGATGAAGGCGCATCTCCAGAGCCTCGTGGAGTCACTCGGGCAGACGGGGCAGCAGGGAAAGAAGCTGGACTTCATCTGTCAGGAGCTCGGAAGGGAGATCAACACGATAGGCTCGAAAAGTGTCACTCTCGAGATCGACCAGGCGGTGATCGCGGTCAAGGACACGCTGGAAAAGATTCGGGAGCAGCTGCGGAATGTCGAGTGAAACCCCCCGGCGAACCCGTGCCTGACAGTCAGAACGCGGGCTCCGACCTGCGGCTTGCCATCTCAGGCAAGAGCGGTTGCGGCAACACCACCGTCTCCCGCCTTGTGGCGGAGAAGCTCGGGCTGCGCGTCATCAATTACACATTCAAGAACCTGGCGCGGGACAGCGGGATGAGCTTCGAGGAGCTTGCGCTCAAGGCGGAGACGGATCCCCAGTACGACCTCACCATCGACCGCATGCAGGTCGACCTTGCGCGCATGGGGGGGTGCGTGCTTGGCTCCCGGTTGGCGATATGGCTCCTGCGGGACACCGCGCTCACCGTGTATCTCAAGGCCAGCCTCGAGGTGCGCGCGGCGCGGATTGCCCGGCGTGAGGGAGGAGATCCCGCCGCGGTGCGGGCGCGCACCGAAGCGCGGGACGAGAGGGATCGGGCCCGGTACCAGCGGCTCTACGGGTATGACGTGGACCGCTACGATTTCTCCGCGCTTGTCGTGGACACGGAGAGGCTGAATCAGCAGCAGGTCGCGGATGTGATCGTGGACTTTGCGCGGCGCGAGCGCGGCTTTGCGTAGGACCAAGGCTCTGCGGCGACCGAGGAGCTCCTTGAATAAAAGCTGTTATAAACATATATTGAGACCATATGGTGTTACCTCTGGACCTTCTCGAGAGCTTTCAGGGCAATGTCTATGAAATGACCTGCGCGGCCATGAAGCGCAGTATTCAAATCAACCTCGCGGGTGATGACGAGCTGGATGCGAACAAGGGGAAGATCGTCTCCACGGCCCTCAAGCAGATCCTCACGCAAAAGGTCCGGTATCGGCACCCGGAAGGCTGACAGAGTCCTTCCTCTCGTCGTCCTCTTCGGACCGACAGCCGCGGGAAAGTCCGAAATCCTTCCCTCCCTTTTCGATCAGCGCTTCGAGATCATCAACGCCGACTCCATGCAGGTGTATCGCCATCTGAACGTGGGCACCGCAAAGCCAGGCCGGGATCTCCGTGACAGGTTCCCGCACCACCTCATAGACGTGGTGGACCCGTCCCACCAGTTCAACGCCGGTGAGTTCGTGAAGGCGGCGCAGGACCTTGTCCGGCAGATCAGCGCCCGGGGGAGAGTCCCCGTGGTCTGCGGCGGCACGGCGTTCTATATCACGAGCTTCCTCTATGGCCTGCCCGGAGTCACCCAAAGGGGACCCGCGGACGCGTGAGCGGCTTCGAGAGCTTGCGCGGGTGGAAGGGCGCGATGCTCTTGCGCGCATGCTGCGCGAACGCGACCCTGAGGCAGCGGATCGCATCCCCCCCGCGGATACCTACAGGATCACGCGGGCCCTGGAGGTTCTGGAGTCCACCGGGGAGTCAGTCTATTCTTTTCGCTGGCCACGGACCCTGCGAACTGATTTCCAGTTCCTTCTCCTGGGCCTCACGCGCGAGAGGGATGAGCTTTACCGGCGGATCGAGCAGCGAGTCGACAGGATGTTCTCCGAAGGGCTCCTGGAAGAGATCAAGGGGCTTCTGTCCATGGGGTACGGGCCGTCTGATCCTGGCATGCGCGGGATCGGGTACCGCGAGATTCTTGGCATGCGAAGCGGCTGCGCGACCCTGGCCGATGCCCGTGACCTCATCAAGCGGAACTCCCGCAGATACGCGAAGCGCCAGCTCACGTTCTTCAAATCCGTTCGCGGCGTGATCTGGTTCGACCCGTCGGAGGCGCCGAAAATCCGAGCGGCAATAGAAGCCTTCGTCTCTCCCCTCCTCCCTGCCTATTGACCACTGCCCGGCAAAAAGCGCATAGTGCTTCGACAATGTTGGGAGCTGCGGCTTTGTCGCGGCACCAGAGTCGAAAGGAGTAGGCCCTGTGCCCTGTGGTAGGAAAAGAAAGCGACACAAGATTGCCACCCATAAGAGGAAGAAAAAGCTGAGGGCCAACCGGCACAAGAAGAAGCTGCGCTAGCGCCGGGGGGAAGCCCCGCGGCGCAAGCGCACTCCGGGAGGAGCGTCGGTGAAAGGCGTACGGATAGCGGTCTTGCTCCTGCTTGCAGCCGCATTTGGCGCGGGAGCAGAAAGCCTGTGGTCGCCCGGGTTCAAGGGCTACCTTTCAGGAGGCCGGGGGCCCGCCGTCGGTGACGTCCTGATCATCCAGATCGACGCTTCCTCCTCGCTTTCCTTCACGTCTTCGAGCAACGACGCGAAAAATCTCACCCTCGAGTTTTCCGGCGGAGAGTCGGGAAACCTGTTCTCTTTTCTGCCCCAGGTGCGCGCAACGGGCTCTCGGAGCACGACCGGCCGGGATGTTCTCAGTCTCAAGACGGAAATCCCCGCCGTGGTTACCGCGGTCAACCCTGACGGAACGGCGCAGGTCCAGGGAAGCAGAACGGTTTCCGTGGAGGGAAAGGACGAGTCTGTGACCGTGAGCGGCTCGGTCTCTCCGGGCCTGGTGGATCAGAAAGGATCGGTTCCTTTCTCCCGACTGGCCAACTCCAGACTTGTGTACAGGACATTCCTTACCTCCAACCAGGACGTGCTGTCCCCCGCGGATCTGCGGCAGCTCCTTGCCCCTGCGCCCGCTGCCGCGGCTCCCGTCGCGCCCGCTGCCGCCGCTGCACCAGCGGGGACTGCCCCCGGCGCGCCGCCGGCGCCCGGGGCAACTCCGGGGGCGGCCGCGGCGCAGCCGACAGCCGCGCCAGGGCTCACAATAACGGACGCGAAAAAGCGGCAACTGCTTCTCCTCTACCTCAACCGCCTCATCGACGTAGTTTTCCCGCAGTGAGCGCCTGCGCGGCCCCGCCGGGAACAGCGCCGACCTTGACCCTCGTGGAAGCGCGCTGTTAGAATCCCCCCGTGGCGTCGACCTACCTGCGCTCGTCCGAGACCAACGCGCATCCCATAGCCATCGGCTCTGCGAATGATCTCAAGAGGCATCTTGCCGAGATCGACGTGTCGGACGACGAGATCGAGAAGATCTCCGACATGTTTCTCTACTGCACCGTGAAGCTTGAAGCCATTGACACCCGGGCCGCCAACCTCATGAAGACCAGGATCGAGAACCTGGGCGGCGCCATTGCGATGCGCAAGGAGGCTCACGAGTTCACCGTCCGGGAGACAGACGTCGTGATTTCCGGCAGCAGGCACACGCTGCGGGTGCTGGCCACCAGCCTGAAGGGAGAGCCTTTTGGACTGGACGGCATTGCCGCGGAGATCGCCGCCTGCATCTCCACCGGCGCGCGCATCATGTCCTGGGGCACCCGGACCCTCGACTTCACCAGCAAGACCTACGTGATGGGGATCCTCAATTGCACCCCTGATTCTTTCTATCCCGGAAGCCGGGCTGTCACCATCAAGGACGCGTTGAAAGCCGCGCGGGAGATGATTGACGCCGGAGTCGACATCATCGACGTGGGCGGGGAATCCACGCGTCCGGGCTCCGACCCGGTTCCTCTCGAAGAGGAGATTCGCCGGGTCATTCCGGTGGTGCAGTCTCTGCGCTCCGAATCTGAGGTCATGATCTCCGTCGACACGAGGAAGAAGGACGTTGCTGAAAGGTCCCTGGACGCCGGGGCGGACATCATCAACGACATTTCCGGACTGAGGCACAGCGAGGACCTGGCCAGGCTGGTGGCCGCGCGAAAGGTGCCGGTGGTCCTGATGCACATGCGGGGAACGCCCAAGACCATGCAGCGCCAGCCCCACTACCAGAACACCATCAGCGAGATCCTGCGCGAGCTGCAGCCGCCAATTGCCGCGGCCATTGGCGCCGGAATAGATCCCGCCATGCTCATCATCGACCCTGGCATCGGCTTCGGCAAACGGATCCAGGACAACCTGCGCATCATCAAAGAGCTCGCGTCCCTGAAATCGCTCAACTTTCCCATCCTCATTGGCCTGTCACGAAAGAGCTTCATCGGGGAGATCCTGGACAAGCCCGTGGAGAAAAGGCTCATTGGCACCATCACCGCCAACACCCTCGCAATCATCAACGGTGCCAACATCATCCGTGTCCATGACGTCAGCGATGCGGTTGAGATGGTAAAGATCATAGAGTCAGTGCGAAAGATCGGGACATAAGGGAGAGCCGGTGGATCAGCTCCTGAACACGTGGGTCGCGCGGGAGGTCGTGCGGCCGGTCCTGGACGTCCTCATGCTCGCCTACCTCCTCTACAAGAGCTGGCAGATCCTCGTGCAGACCCGCGCGGTGCAGCTCCTCAAGGGCACCATCGTGATGGTGCTGATCTATGCCGTGTCGTTCTTTCTGCGCCTTACTACGCTCCTGTGGATCCTGAATGTCCTGGTGCCCGGCCTCGTTATTGCAATTGCAATCGTCTTCCAGCCGGAGCTGCGAAAGATCTTTACCCAGATCGGCAGCCGAGAGTGGTTTCGCCCGGGGGCCAGGGCGGGGACGCTGCGGGTGGAAAGCCTCCTCAACGCCGTCCAGCTCCTCTCAGCCCGTCGACGTGGCGCTCTGATTGTCCTTCCGCGCCGGGTCGGGGTGAAGAACATCGTCCAGACCGGCACCATACTGAATGCGGAGATTTCTACCAACCTGATCATGACCATTTTCTACGACGGAACCGCGCTTCACGATGGTGCCATGATCATAGAGGGGGACCGGATCGTCGCTGCCGGCTGCTTCCTTCCCCTTTCGCAGCGGGAGGACGTGGAAAGCGCGTTCGGCGCCAGGCATCGGGCAGCCCTGGGCCTGGCGGAGGAAAGCGATGCGCTGGTGGTGGTGATCTCGGAGGAGAACGGCGCAGTTTCCCTGGCCCAGGACGGCAATATCCGCTACAACATCGGCCTCCCCGAGGTTGAGGCCGGCATCAGGAGCCTGCTGCCCCTGACCAGGCCGGAGGGGAAGTCCCCATGAACAGCAGGGGATTCCTGCACGCCCTCCTGTCGGACCTTCCGGTCAAGGTGATCTGTCTCACCGCCGCCGTGATCCTGTTCCTCTTCCACCGGGTCAACACCATGACGGAGCGCTTCTTCAGCGTTCCCCTGGAGGTCAGCACCCCGCCGGGTCTTGCGATAGCATCCCCGTACCCCAAGACCGTGCGGATCACGCTTCGGGGTTCAGAGGATGCAATCTACCCGATATTGGAGGAGGACATTGAGGCCACCGCGGACCTCGAGTCCCATAAGAGCCAGGGTGTGTTTCGGGCGCCCGTCAGGATTTCCCGTCGGGGAACCGCGGCGAACGTCGAGCCGCTGGAGATCAAGGTCGAGCCCCAGGATGTCGCGTTCACACTGGAGCCGCTTGCGGAGCGAAAGGTGAATGTTTCGCCGGATCTGCGCGGGTCCCCCGCCTACGGGTACGAGATGGTCCAGTCCAGCGTGACGCCGCCGACCATGCTGGTGCGCGGCGCGCGAAGCCGGGTTCAGACGCTTACATCGTTGTCAACGGAGGAGATTGACCTTTCGGGCCACGCCACCAGCTTCACCACCCGCGTCAAGATACTTGCCCCCAGCTCGCTGGTCCGGATTGTCGGGGACCCGTCCGCGGATTTCCACGCGATCATCCAGGAGTCCATCGGCGCGAGGACTTTTGACAGCGTGCCGATTGTCGGCTCCGACATCGGGCCGCACCTGGCCCTGAAATCGACCCTGCCCCTGGGGATGGTGTCGCTGCAGGGCGCGCAGCTCGCCCTGGACGGGGTCCGAGCGGAGCAGGTGAGCCTGCTCATCGATTTTTCCTCCATCCACAGGGCCGGTCAGTACACGCTTCACCCCCGGCCCGAAGCGCCCCCCGGCTTCTCCGTCCTGGACTGGACGCCGCGGGAGGTGACCGTGGATCTGGCCTCGTCGGGTCGATAGGAGGTGCAGCCGTGATCCTGGGAGTTGGCATCGACGTCGTTCACGTGGAACGCATCCGCAGGTGGCGGAGAATCGAAGGCCTCTACGAGAGGTTCTTCCATGCCGAGGAGCTGGCCGCCGCGCTTCCCCGGGGGGAGACGGGGATCCTGTCCCTGGCCGCGCGTTTTGCGGCCAAGGAGGCTTTCGGAAAGGCCATCGGTTCAGGCCTCCGCCATTTCGCCCTCCGGGACATCGCCGTGCTCAACGACTCCCACGGGAAGCCGTTCATGATGCTCACGGGCGGGGCGGAAGCGGCGTTCAAGGATTTTGGAGGGAGCCGGCTCGTGTGCTCTCTTTCCCACGAGAAAGAAAACGCGCTCGCCGTGGTCCTCATCGAGGGAGACCCCCGGTGATGGAAGCCCAGAAGCTCACTTTCTTCGAGAAGAAACAGACGGTGTGCCCTGTCTGTGACACCAAGTTCTTCCGGGAAGATCTCCTCTCCGGGGGAGGAAGGCTCATTGCAGGGGACCTCGACCCCGAGCTGAGGCGCCGCTACGAGCCGTCCAAGAAGTTCGGCGAGGTATCTCCCCTCCTGTATCCGGTGACGGTCTGTCCGATCTGCTATTTTTCCACCTTTGCCCAGGACTTCGAGACGGCTCCGGAAAAGAACCTGCGAAAGGCGGAGCAGAATACCGAGGAAAGGCGACAGGGCGCCGCGCTGCTTTTCCCGCAGCTGGACTTCACCGCGCCGCGGACGCTGTTCGAAGGAACGGCAAGCTATTTCTTCGCCGCCGCCTGCTACGACTTCCACGACAAGAAAGCGAACCCCACCTACAAGTCCGCGCTGTGCTCCCTGAGGGCCGCCTGGCTGCTGGGAGACCTCCACGCAAAGTTCCCGGGCGACAACTGGGACTACGCGTCGCTGCTCTTTTACCGCAAGGCCCGCTTCTACTACCGCATGGCCCTTGAAAGGGAAAGCGCCGGCCAGGAGGCCTTCGATTCCAACCTCGCGTTCGGCCCGGACCTCGACAAGAACTACGGGTACTACGGGGTCATCTACCTTGCCGCGTACCTGGATTTCCGCTACGGCGCGGCTCATGATCCCGAAAAGAGGGCGTTCGAGCTGCAAAACGCCCGGCGGATGATGGCCAAGATCTTCGGCGTCGGAAAGTCTTCCAAGAACAAGCCGTCGGTCCTCCTGGACAAGGCGAAGGAGATCTACGAGCAGATGGGAGAACAGCTGGCGCGGCTCAGGCCGGAGACCGAAAGCGCGGACCTGGGAGCAGATGACTGAAACGCCCGTCGCGCCGGAGAGGAACATCAAGCTGACCGTTGCATACGACGGGACCGATTTCCTGGGCTGGCAGCTCCAGAGGAAAGGCCGCACCGTCCAGGGGGTGATGCAGGACGGCCTGGGACGGATGCACGGCCATCCCGTGCACGTCCTGGCGGCGGGGCGGACGGACTCCGGGGTCCATGCAACCGGCCAGGTTGCAAACTTCCACACGGACATCCACTCCATCCCCCCGGAACGGTTCCGCGATGCGGTCAACTCCTTTCTCCCCCGCGACGTGCGCGTCGTGGCGAGCGAGGATGTGGGGCCCGGTTTCCACGCGCGCAGGTCAGCGCGGCTGCGAGTCTATCGCTATTACATCGTGAACGGACCCATCCTCCTCCCGCACCTTCGAAACTATCGCCACTGGGTCAGGCGCGCGCTCGACTTGAAGCGCCTGAACGAGATGGCATCCGTGCTCGTCGGTGAGCACGACTTTTCCTGCTTCTCCGCCGAAGGGGATGCCAACGTCTCCAAAGTGCGCCAGGTCATGGTATCCTCGTTCCACGTGGAGGGGGACACACTTGTCTACACGATCGCCGCGTCGTCATTTCTCTGGAAGATGGTGAGGTCGGTGATCGGGACGTTTCTCATGCTGGACGAGCAGGGGCTGGGCGCTCCCGAGATGCTGCGGATCATCGACTCGCGTCTTCGATCCAATGCCGGCGGAACCGCTCCTGCGCGCGGATTGTTCCTCGAAAGGGTGCTCTATGAAGAGGTCAACGGAATCCCTGCCCCGTCTCTGGAAGGCGCTGAACCTGCTCCAGGACTACGTGAGCACGGGGTTTTCCCGTAGCCATCCTGAGCTCGTCCTGACCCAGCCGCAGAAAGCGGTGACGCAGACGGCGGAGGCGCCCCGAGCCCAGCCGTCACGTGCGGAAGCGCCCCGGCCCGAGGCGCCACGCGCAGAAGTGGCGCGGCCCCAGCCCTCACGTACAGAAGCTCAGCCGCAGCCTGTTCAGGTGGCGCAAACCGCAGGCACTCCCGTTGACGACAGTCCTGACATCATTGCCGCGGAAATCGCCGCCTGCGTCAAATGCGAGCTGTGCGCAGGGAGAAAGACAACAGTGCCGGGAGAGGGCAGCCTGCGGCCGCCGGTGATGTTCGTGGGGGAGGGGCCCGGAGAGGAGGAAGACAGAACCGGACGGCCCTTTGTCGGGGCGGCGGGGCGTTACCTCGACAAGTGGATCCCGGCCATCGGGCTGAGCAGGGAAGAATGCTTTATTGCGAACGTGGTCAAGTGCAGGCCGCCGCGCAATCGCGAGCCGCATCCGGAAGAGATCACCGCGTGCCTGCCGTACCTCGAACGGCAGATCCGCGTCGTGAAGCCGCTCACCCTCTGCTGCCTGGGGCGGATCGCGGCTCACACGCTCCTGCAGACCACGGCGAGCCTCGGGGGCCTGCGCGGGAAGGTCCACCACTGGCAGGGCATCCCCCTTGTGGTCACCTATCACCCCAGCGCCGTCCTGCGGGACTCCACCCTGCGCAAGCCGGTCTGGGACGACCTGAAGCTCCTGAAGACCCTCATTCCCGCCCAGAAATGAGCCGATACATCGAGCTGGCCTTCAATCTCCCGGTGAAGCGCCAGTTCACGTACAGCGTCCCTGACGGCATGGAGGTCATGGTGGGATGCCGGGTGAGCGCGCCATTCGGCTCACGCCAGCTCACCGGCCTCGTTGTCAGCACCCCCGCGGCGCCTCCGGAGGGAGTTGGCGAGATCAAGAGCGTGAAGCGTGTCATAGACAAGCAGGCGCTTGTGGATGATGCAACGCTGGACCTCGCCCGGTGGATGGCGCGCATGTACATGTGCTCGCTGGGGGAAGCTCTCTTCACCATCCTTCCCGGCGGACGCAGGGAGGGCGAATCGGATGATCTTCCCCCCGAAGATGATGTGCTGGAGCATGAGCTCGCTCCCCAGCAGCAAGACGCGGTTCGAGCAATAGAGGCCACCGACGGCGGGTCGTTCTATCTCTTCGGGGTCACGGGCTCCGGGAAGACCGACGTCTACCTGCACGCCGCCCGGAGCGTCACGTCCCGCGGCAAGGGAGTGATCTACCTCGTTCCCGAGATTTCCCTCACGCACCAGGTGGTCAGGGTATTTCACCGGACCTACAAGAGCCGCCTTGCAGTGCTGCACTCCGGCCTTACCCCGTCGCAGCGGCTCTCGGAATGGCTTCGGGTCATGGGCGGCGATGTGGACGTGGTTATCGGCGCCCGCAGCGCGGTCTTTGCGCCCCTGCGCAGGCTCGGTCTCATTGTGATCGACGAGGAGCAGGAAGGCGCCTACAAGTCCGGAACGACCCCCCGTTACCACGCCCGCCAGGTCGCGATGTACCGCGCAGCACGGGAGAAGGCGCGTCTCGTCATGGGCAGCGCAACTCCGTCCCTGGAGGCGTATCACTTCATGGGAGAAGGAAAGCTGGTTCCCCTGCGCATGCCGGATCGGCTGAGCGGGGGAGCAATGCCTTCCCTGGAGATCGTGGACATGCGCGCGCAGCAGGGCCCTCTCTCGCAGGCCTTGCTGGATGCGATATCCCGGACAGCTTCCGAGGGTCGGCAGGCCATCCTGTTCCTCAACAGGCGCGGATTTTCCTACCTCTTTCACTGCCGTTCGTGCGGGTACGAAATGGCATGCCCTCATTGCTCGGTGGCGATGACGTATCACAAGGAGCGCGGCAGGATGATCTGCCACTACTGCGGCTCATCAGCGGCTCCCATCACTGTCTGCCCCACGTGCGGCTCGCTTGACGTGGGCTACTCGGGGTTCGGAACGGAGGGAATTGAGGAGGAGCTGGCGCGCAACTTCCCCCAGCTTGTCGTTCGCCGCATCGACACGGATGCGGTGCGAAAGAAGCGCGTGCTCCAGCAGCTGCTGAGCGACTTCAGAAAGGGCGCGGTCCAGGTGCTCGTCGGGACCCAGATGGTTGCAAAAGGGCTGGACTTTCCCGGTGTGAAGCTTGTGGGGATCATCAACGCGGACACGGGACTGCAGCTCCCCGATTTCCGGGCCGCAGAGAGGACGTTCAGCCTGCTTGTGCAGGTTGCAGGTCGGGCGGGAAGGGCGTTACCGGACGGCAAAGTGCTCATCCAGACTTTCCGGCCAGGCTCCCCATCAGTACGCCTGGCACAGCAGGGGAAGCTGGAAGAGTTCTACGCTGAAGAGCTCCAGGCCAGGAGGCAGCTTGGATTTCCTCCTTTCAGCAGGCTCATCCGTGTCCTCCTGCGGGGGCGGAACAGGCAAAAGACGCTCGCGGCAATCAACGAGCTTACCGCTGAGCTCTCCACCCGGCTCGCGGAGACTGCCGAGACCATGGGTCCCGCGGAGTGCCCCCTGGCCAGGATTTCGGGCAACTACAGGTACCACACCATCCTGCGCACGCTCAGGTTCTCCGAAGCGCACTCCCGCGTAAGTCGGGTTCTGGAAACCTGGCGAGCGCCCGGCGGAGTGTATGTCGAGGTCGACGTGGACCCGCAGGCGCTCCTGTAGCCATCGCTTCCACTTGGCTCAATTGGCCGTTTTTACTACTATTGACGTGGAAAGCGATTAGACCCGATGCTGAACATCATAAAACTGGGCGACCCGCTGCTGAAAAAACATTCGGTTGTGGTTCCGGACATCAACGACGAAGTGCGCGCTCTCGTCGCCGGGATGTTCGAGACGATGGAACGGGGCAAGGGAGTCGGCCTGGCCGCCGTCCAGGTGGGTGAGCTCCTGCGCCTTTTCGTCACGAAGGTGCCCGGGGACTCCCCCCGCGTGTTCATCAATCCTGATATCCTGGAAACCTCCATCGATGAGGTGACCATGGAGGAAGGCTGCCTCAGCATCCCCGGCCTGTATACCGATGTGACGCGGCCCGGCTCCATTCGCGTGCAGGCCTGGAACGAGAAGGGGAGGCCGTTCGCGCTCAGCGCTGAGGAATACCTGGCCCGCGTGATCCAGCACGAGCTCGACCACCTCAACGGCATCTTGTTCATTGACCGCGTAGGTCCGAAGAAAAGACAGAGACTTCTCGCCGAGTACGACAGCAAAGTCGGTGTCTGATGCGCATCCTTTTCGCCGGCACGCCGCCCATGGCCGTACCGTCACTGGAGAACCTTGCCCGCGAGCTGCGCGTGGTTGCGGCACTGACGGCGCCAGACCAGCCGGTTGGCCGCGGGCGCACTCCGTGCCCGTCCGCCGTAAAGGAGGCGGCACTGGGTCTTCGGGTACCTGTGCTGACTCCTGCCTCGCTTGACGCGGCGGCCATCGAGGCGGTGAAAGAACTGGCGCCTGACCTCCTGGTCGTCGTAGCGTACGGAAAAATCTTCAAGAAGAAGTTCCTTGACCTGTTTCCTCGCGGCGGCATCAACCTCCATCCCTCTCTTCTGCCCCTGTATCGGGGGCCTTCCCCCATCACGGCTGCCATCCTTGCAGGAGACGGTGAAACTGGCGTCACGGTCCAGAAGCTCGCAATGCGGTTCGACACAGGGGATACCCTGGCGCAGGTTCGAGTCCCCCTGCATGGGAACGAGACGACGGGCTCGCTGACCGATGCCCTTTCCCGCATCGGCGCCGATCTTCTCCTGAAGGTGACCGGGGATATAGCCGACGGACACCCTCCCGCGGCCGTTCCCCAGGATGAATCCCGGGCGAGCTACTGCCGGCTTGTCTCCAAGCAGGACGGTCTCCTGGACTGGAACACTCCGGCTTCCCTGATCGAGCGCAAAGTTCGCGCCTACGATCCGTGGCCGCGAGCTCGGACAACTTTGAACGGAAGCTCACTCCTGCTCTTGAAAACCGTTGTCCATCCGGGTACGCTCGTCCGTGCGGCAGGCGCGCCGGTTCCCGGCGAGGTGCTTGCCGCGGACGAGGAGAACGGGATCCTTGTCCAGACCGGGCAGGGCGTCCTGCGGATCGAGCGGCTCCAGCTGCAGTTCAAGAAACCGCTTGACTGGCAATCGTTTCTTCACGGCCACCCGGATCTGCCAGGCGTCCGCCTGGGCAATTGAGCAGGGGAGATATGAGGGATTTCATCAGCAAGGTGCGCGTCTGGCTCGAGCAGGCCGCGGAGTGGACGGTGACATTCGTCCGGAAGGTCGTGCCGAACGCGGAAGATTCAGCGGAAACGCGGAGTCTGAAGCTCACGATTTTCCTCTTTGTCGGGATCATCGGACTGATGCTTCTCATCGGGGCAGTCACGTTCTCCATTGCGGTGCGGGGCCAGGACGAGACGCTCGTCCCGAACCTCGAAGGCAAGGATGTCCTTGATGCCCTCACCGACCTGCAGAGCAAGGAGCTGTACCCTGACATCCAGGAGCAGTACTCCACAAGCTATGACCGCAACATCGTCATCTCCCAGAGGCCTGCTCCGGGAACGCTGGTCAAAGCCGGCAAGAGAGTCACGCTGCGCGTGAGCCGCGGTCCCGTCATCGACAAGGTGGAGAACTATGTTGGGATGACCCTGGACGATGTGAAGATCCACCTGCAGACCCTCTTCGCAACGCACAGCCCGAACCTGATCATCAAGGAGCCGATCCTGTACAGGTTTGAAAGCAGCACCCAGCCTGGCAAGATCCTGGCACAGAGCCCGAAGCCAGGAACGCCGATCTCCGGGATAACCTACCTCGAGCTCGTCGTGAGCCAGGACCAGACGGGGGAAACAATGCTGAGCGTAGGGGACTACGTCGGCAAGAACTTCCAGGAAGCCGTCTCAGACCTCACGAAAGCCAACATACCCTTTGCATTCACCGTCCAGAAGTCGGCGCAGGGCAAGGCGCCCGGCAGCGTCATCGCTCAGAACCCTGGTCCGGGGGAGAAGATCAGCTACGACCAGGTGGTCCAGCTGACCATGACCGCTCCGGGGGACGTCGGGAAAGGGAACGTGTTCGGCCTGTTCCAGTACTCCCTTCCTCAAGAGCCCATAGCCGTTGATATCAGCCTCGACATCGTATCCGGCTCGGACAGGAAGAACGTCCTTGCCATGAAGCATCCTGGCGGTCCTCTTGCTGTTCCGTATGTCGTTCCCGACGGGAGTGACTTGGTCCTTACAGTCCTTGACCAGGAAGTAGCGCGGCAAAAGGCAGCGCAACTGACCTTCTAGGAGAACGCCTCGCGGCTGCGGTGCTGCTGGGCCGCCGGCCAAAGCGGACGGACAGGCCGGCTGGACTGGCGGGCAGGCAAAGGCGGGCATGCGGGACAGCCGGGCTGGCCAACACCGGGCAGGCCAACCTTGACAGTTCGCGAGGCGATCGTGTAGATTTCGGAGCGTAGTTTTCGACTAGCGAGCGTCGTAAAATGGCATTACCCCAGCTTCCCAAGCTGGAGTCGGGGGTTCGATTCCCCTCGCTCGCTCTTTATAAGTGCATAATCCGGCCGAAAAGAGCCGGCGTTCCGGTTTAAAAGAGCCAGCGTTCCGGAAATAAAAAGCCACCGTTCCGGGGAAAAAGAGCCACTTTTCGGCCCTTGCCCGGAAATCCCACTCTCCAATCTCTCCAGACGCTACTTGCTATGCTTCTCCCACAACAGTTGGGGGAGGCAGAAGGAATGGGACGGAGGAGGACGGGAGTGAAGAAGGTTCGAGACATCATCCGCTACAACCACACGAGCGACTTGAGCGAAAGGCAGATTGCTCGCGCTCTGGGAGTCTCACGAACCGTGGTGGCCAGGACCCTGTGTGCCTTTCGGGCCAGCGGTCTTGACTACAGCGCGGTGGAACAAATGCCCGACAGTGAGCTTGAGAAAAGTCTGGAAACCGAGAAGGCGCCCCAGAACGGTTCACGCTATGTGGAACTGGTTGCGCTGTTTCCCGAGATGGCCGTTGAGCTGAAGAAGAAAGGGACGACCCTTGAATGGTTGTGGCAGAAGTATATCGGCGAACATCCCCAAGGCTACCAGTACAGCCAGTTCTGGTTGCACTTCCGCCAGTGGTGCAAGAGCGAAGAGGTCTCCATGCACATCGAGTACAAGGCGGGAGAGGCCGTGTTGGTGGACTGGGCAGGAGACAAGCTTGAGGTGATCAACGGAAACACCGGCCAGACTTGGCCGCTGGAACAATTTGTCGCGATCCTGGGAGCCAGCGAACTGACTTATGTGGAGGCTCGGGAAAGCCAGAAGGAGGAAGACTGGATCCGGGCCAACGAAGGAGCTCTTCGCTATTTCGGCGGAAGCCCCAAGGCCCTTATTCCCGACAACACCCGCACCGCGGTGATTCGGCCCGACCCCTACGAGCCAGGACTGAATCCAGTCTTTGACGATTTTGCCTGCCATTACGGTGTGGTGGTAGTGCCCACGCGTGTGCGTCGTCCCCGGGACAAAGCGTTGGTGGAGAACGCCGTGCGGCTGGTTTATCAGAGGATCAGTTGCCGCCTTCGGGGCAAGGTCTTCTTCAGCCTTGCGCAGGTCAACGTGGCCATTCGCGAGCTTCTGGAAGAGCACAATCACCGTTCCTTCAGCCGGCTGCCCTACAGCAGGCGAGAGTTGTTCGAGCGCGTGGAGAAGAGTGCCTTGCGCCCTTTACCCACCGAACCCTTCGTGATGAAAGAGACAACCGAGGCCACCGTCGGGATCAACTACCACGTGGAGTTGCGCGAGGATCGCCACTATTACAGCGTCCCCTACGCTCTTCGCCGTCGTGACCCTCCCACTCGAGTGAAGCTCGTCTACGACGATCGGGTGGTAGCCATCTACTATGACAACGTTCGCGTGGTTCAGCATCGGCGCGACAGAACACCCAACGGCTATACGACGTTGGGTGAGCACATGCCCCCGTCGCACCGGTGGTACGCGGAGTGGAGCCCGGAAAAGTTCCTGGGTTGGGCGCGTTCCGTGGGGCCCGCGACCGAGGCGATCATCACCAAGGTCTTGGAGTCTGCCGCCTATCCGCCCCAGGCATTTCGCAGTTGCCTGGGTATCCTGAGCCTCGCACGACCTCACGGCGCCGAACGCCTGAACAAGGCCTGTGGCAAGGCGCTGCGGGTAGGAACTCAGTCGGGCAAACGAATCAAAAGCATCTTGGATCTGGGACTCGAGGAAGAGCGTCAGCCCCAGTTGGATTTGCCACCGTTGCCGCATCATGAGAACGTTCGCGGCAGCCAGTACTACAACTGAAGGAGTCCATGATGAACAGCAACCAAGCAACGCTACAGAAACTTGAGATGATGGGACTGTGGGGCATGATGCGAGCTTTGCGGGAATCCATGGAAGCGGGATCAAAGGCGGATTTCACCTCCGACGAGTTGATCTCCCGTTTGGTGGACGTCGAGTGGGATCAGCGGCAGGGTCGCAAGCTCTCACGACTTCTCAAGGGTGCTCGCTTTCGCTATCGCGCAGGGCTGGAGGATCTCGACTTCGGCTTGCACAGGAATCTGGAGAAAAACCAACTCATGCGCCTTGCCGACTGTCATTGGATCGAAGAGCATCAGGACCTCATTCTCACAGGCCCTTGCGGATGCGGGAAGAGCTTCATCGCCTCCGTGTTCGGTCAGCAGGCATGCATCCACGGCTACAGCGTGTGCTACTGGCCCGCGGGAAAGCTCTTCGAGCAGATGAAGCTGTGCAAGGCCGACGGCAGCTACCTTCGGGAGATGGCCAAGCTCACCAAGAAGCGGCTCTTTATCGTTGACGATTTTGGGCTTGAGGTTCTCGATGCAGCCAGCCGACTCATTCTGCTTGAGATCCTGGAAGACCGCCACGGCCGCTGCTCCTCCCTGTTCAGCTCCCAGCTTCCGGTCTCCCAGTGGCACCAGGCTATCGGAGACCCCACCATTGGGGATGCCATCTGCGACCGTATCGTGCATACCGCTCACCGCATTGAGCTCAAAGGGGAGTCAGTTCGCAAACTCTACGCTCATCGTGGGGAAGCCAAGAAGGAGAAGGAATGAGCGCTTTTGGCGACTGCCTCCGTTGGCAACACAAAACGACCTCCGTGGAAGGCCGCCACTGCATTTGCTCAGAGCACCCCGTATTTGAATGCCCCCCTCGGATCGACTTCAGCGACGAACAGCACATCGCCGGGGGATACGTGCACAAGGAGGTGACCGGAACTGTTGACTGAAAAGAGCCACTACAGCATTGTCTGAGCGAGCGGATTGGCTGAGTGGGAAAGTGGCTTTTTATTTCCGGATCCAATGGCACTTTTCACCGGACTACGCATTATAAGTTGTTGTGGAAATGAAAGTCAGGCTGCCAAGGCTTTTTGAGCATCACGGAAGAAGGTCAAAACGTCGGCAAGTTGTCGGCGGTTGACGCGGGGAGGAGCCTAAGGCGGTTCGCTCCACGGGGACCGCGAACATCGCGCTCGCCCGGAAAATCGCCCTCCAGATGATCGAGAAGGGGGACGTCTTTGCTGCCACAGATGACCTGCGCCAGTGGAGCTAGGAGCGACCTCCCGCATCGCAGCCCTGATCGTCTTCAACTTGCCTTGCACCTCCTTCGGGCATTTACTCATCCACGCCCCCAGGCTCAACGGCTGCGGACTTGGTTCTTTCCAACCGCTTTGCCTCCTATTAAGTGAAAGTCAAAAGGGGGCCGTCTCACGTTGAGAAAGACCCTTCTGTCGGAACATCTCTCTATTCTAAGCTAAACGGTGGATAAATGTCTGTTGTCAGCAAGATAGCGTAGGTCTCGACCCTGAGGCCCCATCGCATCACTCCCACGACATAGTTGAAAAGTCCCTTTGGATACTTTCCTGTAAAAAGGATTGCAAACCACGCGATGATGACGACGACGTCTACTCCTATGACCAATCCAATAAGGCAGATGTAGTGAGGGATTGCAAGGAACCATTTGACGAGAGGGAGTCCCGCCTTCAAGTCTTTCTGCACATCAGGATAGGGAATGTGGATATGGACTGCCTGCTCTTCATCTGTTGAAGGATATTTGTCTGTCAGCAGCCAAAGAAAGGCGGAAACTCTAGCTGCAAACTTCGCAATGCCGACATTCCAATCAAACCACCATCTGGGATACTTCCACCTGAACAAGATCATGAGGACTGTAGGTAGGAAGATGATGCCACCTGCAAGAAGTGGAAATGTGCCGAGATGACGATAATGGTGGTAACCACCACCACTCCAGTGAGGACCACTGATGAGAAGGAGAATGCCAAGGATTGGCAGGATGAGGATGATGCGGAACGCCGTGGTCAGCCGATTGAGACGTTCTGGATAGTCAATGTCGAGGGTGACAGGGTATGAAGACTCAGGGGCCTTTGCCATAGTTTCCTCCTTTGCCTACGGCTAACAATAGTGGAATCACCGGGACAAGACCATTAACGCAACTTTCAGCAGATGGCACGATTAAACTGCTTCACCTATTGATGCGCTATTTGTATTGGAGTGGAGTTGGGGGGTCACTTGCCTGCGATCTTTTTGGTCCCTTCGCCACTTACCTTGATGACGACCTTCACAGCATCTTCCATCGGGTCTTTGAAGGGCACTTCGATTCGAAGCAGTCCGTGTTCGTATGTCGCCTCGGCTTTGTCAGGTTTCACCGCCCAGCCCAAAGCCAAGGATGCAACATACTCAATGTCCCTCGCTATCGCTGACAGGTGGACGCTGTCCTCCAGCATCTTGAGATCAATGGTATCCGCTGGCGCTCCTGGGATGGCGAACTCCACAATGAGCTTCCGGTTCTCCGCATCAGCATAGGCCACGTTATCGGGGGCAACCTTCATTCGATATTCGGGCATCTATGTACCCTCCTTTTTGATCTAGACGCAATGTAGCCATTGTAAGGGTAAAAAAATAGGGATTTCGATTTGCAGCTGACTGAGGACCAACTGATCAGCAAGGATGAGAACGCTGGTCTTGAACAACTCACGAGTTGACCTACCGCATTTGGCGCCCGCGAGCCCTGGCTTCGGGCATCCAGAAGTCACAATCTACCCGCTCGGCGAAATACCATAACCTCAGCGCAAAGCGTGCCCTAGAGGATTTTTATCTACCTACCCCCTATCCGGATAGGGTGTTCGAGGAGAGTTTTGGCAAGTATTATTAATGAGAGGGTCTACGCTATTTTGAATTGGACTCATGAGGAGGGACTGTGGCGGAAAAGAAAGCAAAGATTCTAACTGTCAACTGCTTCTTGCTCTTTTCTGGCGTTGTGGCTACCGGTCGAACAAGCCCGCTAACTGCTGCGTTGCCCTGATCCAGGAGCGAATGGGCGACGAGGTTTCCGAGCCAGCCAGTGATTCCGAAGGTGGTCTCGATACGCGGCGCAGAGCTGTCTCATGTCAGGAATACTGGGCGTTCGGAGGGCCAAAGAGGCAGCCTGGATGATCAATAGGAAAACGTCACTCCTCTTGGGGCCGCTGAACGGCTGACAGCATGGAAAGCAGTCAGACACCAGGAAAGAGCCGCGGCTCTGGTCAGGAGGAGGTTCGCGGCCGAAGGCCATGTCTGGCGAGGAGCCTGATATATTATCCTGTCCAGGCCACAGTCCTCGCATTGAACGGCATCTGGATCCGAAACGATTACCTCCTCCCCATGCTGATCCTGGGAAAGGGTAATGCGGCGATAACGATTTCTCTCGCCGTTTTCAACTTCGCCGCGGCCTATTATGGTCAAGCAATTGGGTGAAGCAAAGCGCCGCGGCACTATTCGGCGTTAATTTAGCCCCCAATTGGGAGAGAAAATGCTTGTAAAAGATCCAAACAAGTCCCGACTGCCGTCACCGCTCAACCGGAACTTCTCACTTTGGGGGGTAGTGGCGTCCGTCCTTCTGGTCCTGGCTCTGAACTTCCTCCTGATCCCCAAGCCCTCGGTCATGATGGTCGATTTCAGCGCTTTCAAGAAGCTGATCACGGATGGTTCGATCAAGCGCGTGGAAATGACCCCGAGCGCCTATTACGGATTCGCTCTTACCAAGGAGCAGCAGGATGCTCTGCGGCAACAGGCTCAGCAGGGTAAGGTCACCCAGACGGGCAGTGCTCCCGCAAAGGAGTACCAGACCGCCCCCGTTCAGGACCCCGGGTTCGTAGCGCTGCTGGATTCCAAGGAGGTCGAATACTACGAGGTCCTGCCGCAAAACCATCCTATCCTCGGCTTCCTGATTAGCTGGATTCTTCCCTTTGGCGCCATGTTCCTGATTTGGCGGCTTTTGTCCCGGCGCATGGGCGGGCTGGGGCGCGGTGTGATGAGCTTCGGACAGAACAAGTCCCTCTTGGTGGCCGAGGGGAATACAGGGGTCAGATTCGACGACGTGGCGGGAGCCGAGGAGGCGAAGGCGGAACTCGTCGAAGTCATCGATTTCCTCAAGCATCCCGCCCGCTACACTGCCATCGGCGGAAAGATCCCAAAAGGGGTGCTGCTTGTCGGTGCGCCAGGGACAGGGAAGACTCTCATGGCTCGGGCAGTTGCCGGAGAGGCAGGCGTGGCCTTTTTTAAGATCAGCGGCTCGGAGTTCGTGGAGATGTTCGTGGGGGTTGGCGCGGCACGGGTGCGAGACCTGTTCCAGCAAGCCAGGGGCAAGGCACCCTGCATCATCTTCATTGACGAGCTGGATGCCATCGGGAAAAGCAGAGCACAGGCACTGTCCGCCAACGACGAACGAGAGCAGACCCTGAACCAGCTCCTGGTGGAAATGGACGGGTTCGATTCGCGAACCGGAGTCATAATTCTGGCTGCCACGAACCGGCCTGAGGTCCTGGACCCCGCCCTTTTGCGTCCCGGACGTTTCGACAGGCAGGTCCTCATGGACAAGCCCGACCTGAACGGCCGGGAGGCGATCCTGCGCATTCACAGCCAGGAGGTGCGGCTGGAAGATTCGGTGAACCTCAGGGATGTAGCCCGCAGGACTCCCGGGTTCGTCGGAGCGGACCTCGCAAATCTGGTGAATGAGGCAGCGCTTCTGGCGGTCAGGGCGGGGAGGGAAAAGGTGACGCAGCCTGACTTCGATTCGGCCTTCGAGAGACTGGTCGCGGGGCTGGAGAAGAGAAACCGCTTGATCAACGAGAAGGAGCGAAAGATCGTCGCCTACCACGAGACAGGCCATGCACTGGTTGCTCATATGACTCCGGGGGCGGACTCAGTGGAAAAGATCTCCATCGTGCCTCGTGGCCTTGGCGCTCTGGGGTACACTATGCAGCTCCCCACTGAGGACCGTTTCCTGATGACCGAGGGTGAGCTGAACACTCGGATCGACGTTCTGCTCGGGGGAAGGGCCGCGGAGCAGCTGGTTTTCCATGAAGTTTCCACGGGCGCCACGAACGACCTGGACAAAGCAGGAGACATTGCCCGTCGAATGATTACAGACTTCGGAATGAGCGAAAGGTTCCGCAACACCTTCCTGCCCGCGAGGAGACAGGGCCAGCTACTTGGAGACGCCAACGCCATAACGCTGCGCGAATACTCGGAGGCTACCCAGCAGTACGTGGACGAGGAATCCGCCAGGATCATAGACAGAAGGTACGAGAAAGTCGCCGACATGCTCCGTCGCCACGAAGGTCTCCTTCACGAAATAGCCGAAAAGCTTCTGGAGGTCGAGGTACTGGAAAAGGCGCAATTCAAAGCCATGATCGAAAAATTCTCGGACAGGAAGACGGCTGCTGCCGGCAGCACGGAGACGTCGAAGGGCCAACCGCTGCATTAGAATCACGTTTCTTATTGTTGCCAGCACGGTCTCGACTCCGCAGCTCAGGGAGTGCTCGTTTTCGCAATTCTAGCAGTGACACAGTGAGGTTTTTGGACTTGAGCTCTTGGCTCCGTTCATCGAGCACACCGTTGCGGGGTCGATTTCCCAGCGCGTTTAGCCTCAATTCAGGCTCCTGGGAGTGGCGGGGAAAGACCGAGCTTTTGATCCGCATATGCAGAACCGCCCAGGCCGGCACAGGCAACTCGGGATCTTGTGGAGAGCCAGGGCAAAAACGAATCAGAATTACTGGAAGACCGTGAGTCCAATCTGTCCCGGATGCCGGACTTGGAATTAGTACAAGTTGATGCAAATCAGAGCGAGTTGAGGAAAGTCAAAAGAATGGCTCCGGCTGGTTTCCCAATGCTGGAGGTCGGGAGTTCGATTTCCCTTGCTCGCTCTTTTTATGGCGACCCAGCTTGAAGCGCAGAGGTAAAGCTCGCCAGGCAACGACGGGGAGATCCGCGCCGACAGACTCGTCCATAATGAGCGCCGCGCGGCCCCCCCGCGGCCCGCCCCTTCCGTACTCCACGGGTCAGGCGATTGCGCGCTTCCTCAACGCCCGGCGCTCGGCGCGAGCGGAAAGGAGACGGTTGAACACCAGCACAAGAATCAGCACCCCACCCCAGATCACGTCCCGGTAGAAGTTGGATACCTGGTTGAACATGTTGAGGCCGGACGAAAGGAACTGGAGGATCAGGATGGCGAGGGTGACGCCCGTGATCTTGCCGAAACCGCCGTTCGGATCGATGCCCCCGAGCACGGCGATGAGCACGCACTGGAGCGTGTAGGGGGCCCCGTACTCCGCCTTGGCCGAGTTGGCGCGCGCCATCATGATGAGGCCCGCGACGGAGGAGAGCAGCCCGGAGAGCAGGTAGGTGCGCCGCAGGATCGAGGCGTTGTTGAGCCCCGCGTATCGGGCGGCCTTGGGGTTGGTCCCGTAGAGGTACATGTAGGTGCCGAAGCGGGTGCGGGAGAGGAGGAGGCCGACGCCGACCGCGATCACGAGGAAGAGGATGAAGGAGAGGGGGAAGAGGTTGAAGAACTCCGTGTTGCCGATCTTCGAGTAAAGGAGGGGCAGCCGGCTCTGGGGCCGACCGTTCGTGATGCCGACCGCGATGCCCGTGTAGAGCTGCTGGGTTCCGAGGGTGGCAAGGATGGCAGGGATGTTGAATCGGGAGATCAGGATCCCCGCGAAGTAGCCGCAGGCGAGCCCCGTCGCCAGCGAGATGAGGACCGCGGCCACGATGTAGGGCAGGACCACCTGGGGCGGCGCGCCCGCGGGCACGACGCCGATGAGGAACTTCGCCGCGAGGATGGCCGAGAGATTGGCCGTGCCGACGACGCCGAGGTCGATGCCCCCGGTGATCATCGTCAAGCTGATGCCGATCGCCATGATGCCGTACTCGGGGAACTGGCGCATCATCGAGCCGAAATTGGCGAGTGTGGGGAACAGTCCCGGCCGCAGCGCAGTCATCAGCGCGAAAACGAGGACAAGCATGACGAAGAGCCGCACAAGGTTCTGGTCGCGGCTCTTGCGAGCCTGGAGGCGCGGGGATTCCCGCGTGGGTGGTGTTCATGGCGCCTGCCTGTGCCCTTCGGGCGGGGCCGCGCTCGCGCCGCCGCTTCGTGGTGATCTGCCGAGCGGTGACCCCCGTGCCGATGATGATGACCGCGCCGGTGAAGACGCGGGTCCAGTAGGTCGGTATGCCCATCAGGATGAGGCTGTTTGCGAGGATGATCACCAGGGCGACGCCGAGCGCGGTGCCCGTGAGGGTGCCGACCCCGCCCGTGACGCGGGTCCCGCCGAGCACGACCGCCGCGATGACCGTGAGCTCCATCCCGAGCACGGTCGAGGGATCGGCGTACGCGATCATCGAGATTCGCGCGATGCCCGTGATCCCCGCGAGGACGCCGACCAGGCAGTAGAGGAACATCTTGATGGCACGAACGTTGAAGCCCGCCCGCTCCGCTGCCGCCTCGTCGCCGCCGATGGCGTAGATGCCGCGGCCGACCATCGTGTAGCGCAGCAGGAGAAAGGCCAGGGCGAAGCACGCCGACCAGGATGAGGACCTGGGAGGGCATGTTCGAGGTGAGGCCGAGCTGCGGGTTCACGGCGGTGAACAGGGTCTCTTTGCTGTGGGCGATGATGGCCGGGGGCACGTCGGACGCGCTCGCCGAGAAGGCGCCGAACATGAGGCCCGTGAAGAGACTCGCCGTGCCGAGGGTCACCACGAGTGTCGGCAGCCGGAGGAAGGCGATCAGCAACCCGTTGAGCGCCCCCATGACGAGACCGAGGCCGGCCGACATCGCGTAGGCGAGAAGGACGCTGCCGGCGTAGTGCGACGAGAGGAGGACGCGGTCCGTCACGTACATGGCGAGGGAGGCGACGGCCGTGAAGGACACGTCGATGCCCCCCGAAACGATGACCATCATGCAGCCGACGGAGAAGAGGCCGGGCACGATCATGGCCTGCACGAGGTCCACGAGGTTGTTGCCGGTGAAGAACTGTCCCGACCGGACCTGGATCAGGAGGCTGAGGACGACGATGGACGCCAGGACCCAGGGTTCGGACCTTCCCAGCAGCCGGCGCGGATTGATCACCCTCGCGACCTCCCTTCCTACGCCACGCCGGTGGACAGCTCGCCCAGCCTCGATTCCGTCGTCGATGCCGGGTCGAGCTCCTGGACGAGGGCGCCGTCCCGCATCACGAGGATCCGGCTCGTGCAGGCGAGCACCTCCGGCAGGTCGTCCGAGACCACGATGATGGCGAGCCCGGAGGCGGCGAGCCTGCGCATCAGGGCGTGGATATCGTACTTCGAGCCGATGTCGACGCCCATCGTGGGGCCGTTCAGTACGAGGACCTTGAGGTCGTTGGCCAACCAGCGGGCCAGGACGGCCTTCTGCTGGTTCCCGCCAGAGAGTGTCCGCACCGGGAGGGAGGGGTCCCTGGTCGCGATAGAAAGCTCGGAGATCCAGCGCGCCGTGGTCTCCGCGACGGCCTTCGTCTTGAGGAAGCCGAGCCGGGAGGAGAGCCGCGCGAGCACCGCGACCACGATGTTGCGCTCGATGGTCTGGGGTTGGAACAGACCCTCCGTGAGGCGGTCAGAGGGCACATAGCCGATGCCCCGGCGGATCGCGGCCTTGACGCTGCGCATCCGCGCCGGCCTTCCCTCGACCTGGATCGTGCCCCCGTCGGGCCTCGAGATGCCGAAGATGGTCTCGACCAGCTCTGTCCGCCCCGATCCAAGGAGGCCGGTGATGCCGAGGATCTCGCCCGGCGAGAGGTCGAAGGAAACGTCGGCGTAGCAGCCGCGCAGCGTGAGGCCCTTCACCGACAGCACAGGCTTCCCGACCGGGCCCGCGAGGCGATAGGACTCCTCCGTAAACTCCCGGCCGGTCATGTGGAAGGCGAAGGTCTTTCGATCGAGATCCCGCGTGCTGCCGGAGGCGGCGTTTTCCCCGCTCCTGATGATCGTGTAGCGTTCGGAGATCTCGAAGACCTCGTCGAGCTTGTGGGAGACGAAGAGGATCGAGATCCCCCGAGACTGGAGATTCTTGATTACGGCGAAGAGGGCCTTCACCTCCTTCTTGGTCAAAGCGGAGGTGGGCTCGTCCATGATGATGAGCTTCGAGTTCTGCAGCAGTGCGCGGCAGATCGCGATGAGCTGGCGGTCCGCGACTGAGAGGTTCTCCACGCGCTCGTCGAGGTCGATATCGAAGCCGATGAGGGAGACGGCGCGGGCAGCGATCGATCGGGCCCTGCGGTAGTTCATCAGTTTGCGGCTGTCCATGAGCTCCCTGTTGAGGGCGAGATTCTCCATCACGCTCAGGTTGGGGAAGACGGAGAAATCCTGGTAGATGACCTGGACGCCGAGGGCGATTGCCTCCATGGGGGTGAGGCGGGAGAAGGAGCGTCCGCCGATCTCAATTCTGCCCGCGTCGGGCTCGGTGGACGCCCGAGATCACCTTGATGAGGGTGGACTTGCCCGAGCCGTTCTCGCCCGCGAGGCAGTGAATCTCCCCCGCACCGATCTCCAGGCTCACCCCCTTGAGCGCCTGGACTCCTCCGAAGGACTTGACGATCCCCTGGACCCTCAGAACGGCATCCGACACCTCGAGCCTCCGCGACCGCAGGGTATCATAAAAAGCGCGGACGGGAGCATCACGCCCCGCCCGCGCCCTCATGGGAAGATGGTACGGGAGTACCCGTTCGGCGATAGTACGCCGCAGCCTAGAATCCGAACGTGTCAACGTTGGCCTTGTTGATCGTGATCCAGCCCTGTCCCTGGAGTACCGTGGTCGAGCCGGGCTTGAACTTCATGCTCGTCCAGCCCGGAGCCTTCAGGTTGATACCGTTGGCGACCTTCTCTCCCTTGAGGACGGCGACGGCCATCGCAAGCTGGGCATAGCCGGCGTCCCTGGGGTCCCAGAGGAGGACGCCATCAACGGTTCCGTCCTTGATGAAGGGCGCGCACTCGTTGGGCAGTCCGACCGCAGTCACGAAGGCTTTGCCCTGAAGGCCGAGCTCCTCGATGGCACGACCGGTGCCCGGGACGGAGAGCGAGGAGGTTCCGAAGATGCCCTTGAGATTGGGATACTTCTTGAAGAGCTCCTTGGCCCGCTGGTAGGCGGTGTCGAGGTTGTCCATGATCTCGACGCGCGGCTCGGCGGCGAGCAGTGTCATGCCGGGGTAATGCGCCTTCTGGTAGGCGACGCCGGCGTCGGCCCACTCGTTATGCGAGGCGTTGGTGACGTTGCCGACCATCGTCGTGTAGACGCCCTTTTCCCCCATCATCTTGGCCAGCTCCTTCATGATCGTCTGGCCGAGGCCCTCGTTCGAGAAGGCTTCGATGTCGTAGAGGCAGTTCTGCTGGGAGGCGCCCTCATGGTCGATGACCACGATGCCCTTGGAAAGGGCTTCGCCGAGCACGGGCTCAAGGGCCGAGGGATCGACCGGTACGACGCAGATGGCGTCGACGCCCTGGGCGATAAGGTCCTCGATGACCTGGGCCTGCATGGCAGCGTCGGTCTTCGGGGGTCCCTTCTGGAAGACGTTGATCCCCGTTGCCTTGGCGAACTCCTTGACGCCGACCTCCATCCGAACGAACCAGGCGTTCGTGGCGTCCTTGGGGACCAGGGCGATCTTCCATGCCGATTGCGGCTTGGAAGACTTGAACTTCATGGGATCATAGTTCTGCGCGAAGAGCGGCACCGAGAGCATGAAGACGAGCACGAGCGATACCACGAGAACCAGTGTTCGTTTCATCTTGTCCCTCCTTCTTCGGGTCAAAGATGGTGCGAGTCTATCATTGGCATGCACCCTGTCAAGGGAAATTTAGTGATGCATAAGTAAAACAAGGCATTTCTTCAAGTACCTGGTCTCCAAACGGTGCGCCGATGCACTGAAGCGCTCCGCGCTAATCGCTTGGAGAGTAGAGATGCATTTACTAAATATTCAGTTATCCTTGACAAATGGACTTTTCGACCCTACGCTGTCCTATATTGCCCAAAGAAAGGTCGGCGACGGGATGAGCGTTCGCGTAAAGGATATCGCCGCGGCAGTCGGTGTATCGCCGACCACGGTGTCTCTCGTTCTCAACAACAAGCCCGGCGCTGGGGAGAATTTGCGAGAGCGGATTCTCCGCACGGCGAAGGACCTCGGGTATGCGGCCCCGAAGGGCGCCAGGGCCGGCTCGCTCTGCCTCCTCCACATCGCTCGGCACGGCCACACCGTCAATCGCGACCATGACGTCTTCATCGCGGACTATATCGAAGGCCTCAGCCACGAGGCGAAGCTCGGGGGATACGCCCTCGAGATCGTCACCTTCAAGCCGGCGCCGATAGCGCAGGTCCTCGACGTCGCCCTCGGGATGGCCCCGGACGGATTCGTCGTCCTCGGGACCGAGCTGACCCGCCAGGACGTCGAGGCCTTCGGCGAGCTTCGCAAGCCCCTCGTCTTCCTCGACACCTACCATGAGTTCCTGGACTTCGACTTCGTCGACATGAACAACGAGGACTCCGTTTTCCTCATCCTGTCCCACCTCCACGCGATGGGCCACCGGGAGATCGGCTTCGTCCGCGCGGCGGTCGAAACGCGGAATATCCGCTTGCGCGAGGAGGGATTCTACGCAGGGCTGGGCAGGCTCGGCCTCGAGGCGGACAAGTCCTTCGTTTTCTCCGTCGACCAGACCTATCACGGGGCTTGCGATGACATGAAGGCGATCCTCGCCGGCAGGCCGCGGCTTCCGACGGCCCTTGTCTGCGGCAACGACATCATCGCGTGCGGTTGCCTGAAGGCGTGCTCCGACACCGGCATCAGTGTCCCCGATGACCTCTCCATCGTCGGCTTCGACAACCTCCCCCTTGCGGCGGTCGTCGACCCGCCGCTCACCACCATCCAGGTCTCCAAGGCCCAGATCGGCCGGATGGCAATCCAGCTCCTCGTCTCGCGGCTACGGGGCGACGCAGACGTGCCTTCGGTGAAGGTGCTCATCGGCGGCAAGCTCGTCGAGCGGCGCAGTGTGAAAAGGAGGGAAGCGACATGAAGTATTCCGTCATTCTCGGCAACCTGGGCAACACCTGCGACAGGTTCCTGTCCTCGGGTTACAAGGAACAGCTCCCCAAAGCGGAGATGATCCGGCAGGCCGCGGCCATCGAGGGCGTGAAAGGCGTCGAGCTCGTGGGCACGTGGGACGTGACGCGCGAGAACGTCGACGAGATCGGCGGGCTCCTGGCCAGGCACGGCCTTCAGTGCGTCTCGATCATCCCCGACCACTTCTCGCAGAAACGCTGGGGCAGGGGCGCCTTCGTCTCGAAGGACCCGGCGATCCGCGCCCAGGCACTCGAGGAGACCCTGGCCGCTGCCGAGCTCGCGCGGAAGCTGAAGTGCCCCCTCGTCAATCTCTGGCCGGGCCAGGACGGCTACGACTATATCTTCCAGTCCGACTACCGCGTGGAGCGGCGCTGGACGATTGAGGCGGTCAAAGCCGCGGCGAAGGCCTATCCGGACATCCGCTTCTCTCTCGAGTACAAGCCGAAGGAGCCTCGTACGCACTCCACGTGGGCACGCGCCGCGGACACCCTCCTGGTGGCAAGAGAAACGGGCCTCCCCAACGTGGGGGTCACCATCGACACCGGCCACTCGCTCGCCGGGGGCGAGAACGTGGCGGAGGCAGCGGTCATCCTGTCAGACTACGGCCGCAAGCTTTTCCACCTGCACTTCAACGACAACTACCGTTCGTGGGACGACGACATGATCGTTGGCGCGGTGCACTTCGCGGAGTTCCTCGAGCTGCTCTTCTGGCTGCGGGAGGTCGGTTACGACGGCTGGTATTCCATGGACCAGTACCCGTACCGCGAGGACGGACAGGCCGCCATCCGATCCAGCGTCGAGTTCCTGCGCGGGCTCGAAACCATGCTCGACGGCTCCATGGACGAGTTGCGTGCCGTCATTGCCTCGGGGGACCCGATCGCCTACACGGCCTGGCTCAGGTCGAAGCTCTTCCGGCGCTGAAGATTCAGCGCGGATGCGCTCCTGCATCTCGGCAACCGTGAGGTCGCCGCATAGTTCCCTTGCTGCCCTATTGCACCTTGCGGATACGCTGGTTGAGAGTGTCGCCGACATTGGGCCAGAAGGACTTTGACTTGGCGCGGATGGAGACGGATTCATTTTGACAGCCGAAATCCTCGATTTCCTGAAGGACTGGCTGCAAAACCACATCAAAGGGATGGACAGGCAATACATCCCATGCTTCGTCGAGAACGGACTGCGGTGAGGCGCGCGTAGCCTGCGTCGTTGGCGGTTTCTGCTTTGCTCAGGGCACTGAGCGGCACGCCGCCGCCTGCTCAGTTCGCGCTGATCACCAGCGTGTAGGGGCCAATGTTCTCCTTCCCATACGTGCCGCCGACGCCGTCCTGGACGTCGATCCAGCGCGGGACGCTCGGCGCGTCTGGGACCCACCCCAGAGCCAGCGACGAGGCGGCCGTGATCCCGATAGCCGAACCAGGGGGGAACGTGTTTGGACCCGTCATCGGAAACAGGCCGGCATCAAAGCTCCCCGTCCAGCTCATGGAGAAGTTGATTGCGTTCGCGGTGCCGGTGTTGAATTGGAAGATATCATCCTTGTCCGTGTTGTTCACCGGGTTCGGCAGTGATGCGTTGATCAGAATGCTCATGCCCGGCCTCATGACAACGCCGCCGGCTATGCCGAAATTGTTGTAGTTTGTCAATCCGACATAGTCGCCGTTCGGCTCGGTTTCGCTGTAAATGCCTACCGGCGTCGTTCCTGCCGTCGGCGCCGAATTGTTGGAGGGGTTGACGTCCTCTGCAACGGTCACCGATGCAATGAGGTAATAATTACCGTAGTTCAGCGGCCACGGCCCGCTGGACGAGATGGGAACAGTTGCTCCGGCGGCGAAAGGCAAGTTGGTGCCCGAGGCGACCGGAATTGCAGACCCGTCCAGGAAGTTTTTCGTTGACGCGTAGACGGTCCAGCTCAGCGGCTGAGTTCCGTTCTGGGTGCTGATGTTCTTGATCTGGAAAGTGAAGGGCACAGGTGCCCCGGGAATCCACGGCGCGCTTCCCGTGTTGGTTACGGAGATCACCGTGTAATCCGGCTGAGCCGGCGTTGTCACAAATGCCGCTGACGCCACCGTATTGTTGCTGGGAACCGTATCGTCCGCCGCAGAAATCGAGATGATGAGGTACCAGGTTCCGGCCGTAGTCGGCCACAGCGCGGAAAAGGGGACGGTCGCCGGGACTCCTGACGCCGGCACCGTGCCGGATGCCAACACGGCGTCCCCCGCACCGAGGGTGGCGGTCGGTGAGACGTACGCGGTCCAGCTCACCGGTTGTGACCCTGCCCCTGTTCCAATGTTTTTCAGATCGAAGCTGGCGCTCAAGGTCTGGCCCGCTCCCGTTCCCCCAAGGTTGTTCACCGCTGTGACGGTGTAGTCGACGAAGGTGGTCGTGTAAGGACCGCTCACCGAAACGTTGTTGGCCGTGTTGATGTCCTCCGGTGAGGAGGCGGAGGCCTTCAGGTAGTAGGGTCCCCCAGGAGCGGTGGGCCACACTCCCGCAAAGCTCACCACCGTGGAAGCCGGCGAGGCCCCGAGCGCCGCCGCGGAGCCAGAGTCGATGGCCTTTGCCCCGGCATCTATCGTTGCCGTGCTGTCCGTGGAGACATACGCCGTCCAGGCGACTGACAGGACACCGGCGTCGCTGCCCAGGTTCTGCAGCGTGAAGTTTCCGGTAACCGCTTGCCCGGCAACAAGACCGCCGGTGCTGCTGGGAGCAGACACCGAGTAGTCCACGTTCGGCGGGTTGAGGACAACGGCGTTTGCGGTAGTGAGATTGTTGCTCGAGTTCAGATCATCGTCCGCCTGTATCATGACAAACAGATACCGCGTCGCCCCCGCTGGCACGGGTACCACGGGCCAGGTCCCGGTGATCGGAACTGCTGTCGAGGCTCCTGCCCCGAGGGCGGGTGTGGAGCCGCTTGAAAGCAGGATTGTGCCTGCTGTGTTGAGAGTCACGGTGTTCGAAAGGTAGACCCACCAGTTCACCGGGCGGCCTCCGGCTGCAACTCCTCCGTTTCGAACTGTGAAGCTGTACCCCCCGGGGATAGGCCGGCCGCCCGTGCCAGCGGTTGGATAGATGCCTGACTGGATTGTGTAGTCCACGTTCGTAACCGTGGCAGTGACGTCAACCGTCGCCGCGGCGGTGCTCGCCGCGCTGTCGGTGACTCGCACCTGGTCCGCTCCACCGCTGGTGAACCCCGAGGTGTACAGGCCGCTTGCTCCGTTGATGGTCGGTGATGAGGTTGTTGCGCCAAGGCTGAAGGAGTAGGGGGGAGTGCCGCCTGCTGCCACGAACTGAATGGATGAGTTCAATCCCACGCTGGCAGTGACGGGGTTGATCGTGAGGAGGCCCGTCGGGGTCACCGCGATCGAAGAGTCGCTGGTTCCCTTGATCCTGTCAGTGACGCGAATCACGACGTTCCCCGTGGCGGTGGCCGTGAACAAGCCGTTCAGGTTGTTGAGCGTGCCCACGCCGGAGACGATGGAGAATGCGTACGGCTGAACGCCTCCGGTGGCTGAGAGCGTTATCGTGCTGCCGAGAAACAAGGACGCGCTGCGCGGGGCAATGGTGAGAGGAGGCGTGGCAATCTTGTCGCCGAGGGCGCCGTAGAAGCTCGCCTGCTTGCACGAGCCTATTGCCAGGACGATCGCGAAAGCTGCAAGGAACAGGAACGCCCTTTTCATCCCTTATCCTTCATCGGTCCTACGGAAGAATCGTCAGCAACGCTGTCGGCGAGAACCCCATGATCAGGTATGGCATCTCGAAATATACCTCGTAATTTGCCTCAATACTGATCCCGACGCGGGAAGTGATCATGACCCCGGCGCCCAGCCCGCTCTTCACGAACTCGGTGACGTCAAAGAGAGTTCCTTGCGCGCGGTGTTCATCACCAGGAGTGCGGGACCTCCGCACACGTGCGCGTACACGAGAAACGGCTGTCCACTGCCCGCTTCGTAGCGCAGGTCCGGACCGAGAGGAATCAGGTAGCTGCTCGCGGTGTCGATGAGGCCGTTCGCGGTAAAGGCGTTCATGGCGGCGTAAATGCCAACGGAGAACCTGCCGGCGGCGGTCTGGAACTGCATGCTTGCCAGGATGGAGGGAAGAAGCCCCACGGAGAAGTATGCGCTTGCAGGGCCGAACGCAAGGAACGGGGCAAACCCGCTGGTGAGAGCCACGCGCCGGGGGGGCGCGGAGGACGAATACGCCGGACCGGTGGAAGCGGCTCCGGCCGCAGGTCCCCCCGAGGCGGGAACAGCCACTATCGGGCTCGGAGTCTCAGGCGGGGCCCGGGAAACCCTTGAGGCTGCGGCTCTGGCTTTGGCCAGCCGGTCGATTTCCGGGCGGACGGCCGTGACCAGGGAGTCCAGGGCTCGAAGGATGATAGCGTCAGCCCGGAGGTCGAGCGCTCCGCTTTCCCGGGTCTCAACAGGCGCGCTCGACGCCCCGACCTCATGCCATGCAAACCAGATGAGCAGTCTCCCGTTGTCCGCTGAGTAGTGACACCTCATGGTCGCGGGCTCCCCGCCCTTCTTCGCCTCCGTGTCGACGTCTTTGTCACCGGCGTCAGCGGGCAGGAAAGCGATTTGGAGTCCGAGGCTGTTGAGCTTGTAGCTGACCGCAGACGCAATGACCGATCGATAGCCCTCTCTGTCGGGGCCCTGGGGAAAAACGCCAATCAAGACGTCTGCAGGAGGTATGGCGTCGGCCCTTGCGGCCTGGTCGAAAGAGAGAAAGAGAAGAAAGCTTGAGAAGGCGAGGAGAATGCCTCGCCCCACTGGAGTCATCCCCGTATGCTCCTGAAGGAAGAGTCTACTTCTATTCTGTCTATTCTCTGCCTGTTATGCAAATATATCACAGATGCCTGGGTATCCCCTGGCAAGGGCCAGGCAGGTTGCGGGGTGACGGTATGACTCAGCCGCTCACGGGGCCGGCGTTGTCTGGATGTTTCCTTCGTTCAAAGAGATAGAAAGCCGCGGGAACAACGTAGAATGTCAGCACCGTTGAAGAGATGATTCCCCCCAGCATCACGACTCCCAGTTTCTGACCGAACTCTGCGCCCTGGCCCCTCCCGAAAATGAGCGGGAAGCTTATCACGAGCACCGTCAGGGTAGTCATGATGATGGGTCGGAATCGAAGCCTCGCTGACTCCACCAGCGCGTCCCGGAAGGGCATCACCTTCATGCGTTCCACCACGAAGTCCAGGTAGAGGATCGCGTTCTTCGCCGAAAGACCGATCAGCATCAGCATTCCCAGGAGCCCGAAGATGTCCAGGCCGGTGCTCAGCGCCCACGCCAGCCACAGCGCGCCCGCCAGGGCCAGCGGCACCGGCAGAAGGAGGTACACGGGATAGCGCCACGAGTTGAACTGGGCGCCCATCACCAGATACACGAGGAACAGGGCCAGGAGGAAGGCGAGCGGCGCCTGGCCGGCAAGCTGCGCCGCGAGATCAGCGGGGCCGAAGCGCTTCTCCGTGTCGAAGCTGACGCCGTTGGCGAGGATGTCCGCTCTTCTCATCTCCGCGGTCACCTGGTTCTGGAAGGCAAGCGGAGGCGGAGCGTCGGGGGCCAGGTCCAGGTCAATGTCAGTGGAATACCGCCTGTTGGTCCTGTCAAGCCGAAGCGGAATCCTGCTGAGGATGAACGTGCCGAACTGCCTTGTCCGCATTGTGCTCTGCAGGGCAGAGGAGTAGACGGGAAGATTCAGGAGGGACTGGGCGCCGGAGAGCTCGGTCGGATCCATCTGCACGATGATGGGATAGCTGATCCCGCCCAGCTGCACCATTGAGGCCTGCATGCCGGAGGTGTAGGTCTGCAGGGCGTCAGCCAGCGCGCCCGGTGTGATGCCGGTCCCGCTCAACCGATTGGGATCGGGGACGAAGTCGTTCTCCAGCGTGGTCTGCGACAGGTCGGAGGCGGCATCCTCCACGTGCGGGTTGGCCGCGAGGAACGCCAGCGCCTTGTTGTTGGCGTCTGACAACGCGTTGAAATCGGAGGTTGAAAGCGTAAAGGAAACACGTGAACCCTGTCCCTGGAGCCCACCCGCCGCGCTTGCCGAGATGCCCGCAGACGGCTGGTCCCGCAGCAAGGCAAGGAGATTTTTCCGATACTCGGCTGCAAGGATAAAGATGTTCCTTCGCTGCCGCGGCGGCACCAGCTGAACGGTCATGCCGGCGATGTTCGGACTGGACCCGAAGGTGGCCGTTCCATTCGAACCCACCGTCGTCTGGACGGAGAGAACGTCGTGCTGGTTGAACAGCCAGGCCTCTGCGCGTCCCGTGGCCGCGTTTGTCACGTCAATCGGGGCTCCCGGGGCAAGGCGCAGGTTGATCTGCATGACCCCCGAATCCGCCTGGGGAACGAAGCTGAAGGGGATCCGCGGCCCCAGGAGGAAAAGGGTCCCCAGGAAAAAGACGACGGCGCCCGCCAGGATCCACCCACCGCGCGCAATCGCGGCACTCAGGGTGTCCGCATAACGGTCTCGCAGCCACCGCAGTCCCGCTTCCGCCACCCGGTGCGGTGCCGTGACGATGGCCTGAATGACGGAGCGGGGACGGGAATCAGGGGTGTACGCAAGACGGACCGTCAGGAAAAGGACGGCCTCCAGGAGAGAGAAAAAGACCGCCGCCGCCAGCCCGAGGGAGAACTGCATGAGGTATCGTCCGACAAACCCCCCGATGAAAGAGACGGGAATCAGCACCGCCATCAAGGAAAGGGATGCTGCAACCACGGCGCTGAACACCTCGCTTGCTCCCTTGAGAACGGAGTCCTTCAATCCGTAGCCCATCTGCCGGTATCGCTCCACGTTTTCCGCCACCACGATGGAGTCATCAACCACGATCCCGATGGCAACGATGAGGGCCAGGAGTGAGACCTGGTTGAAATTGAAGCCCGCGAGCTTGTACAGGACAGGCGCCGCCGAAAGGGCAATGGGGATCGCCAGGATCACGGAGAGCGCGGTGTTGAGCTTCCCCAGGAACAGGAGACAGACCAGCGCGACCACGACGGCCGTGATGATCAGCTCCCGGTAGGTGGAGCGGATGGAGGCTTTGATCGGTTCCGTGGTGTCGTTGCTCACGACGATCGAGTACCCGGCGGGTAGCTGGGTTGAGGCAAGGAGATCCCGCACGTTCTGGGCCACGGCAACCGTGTTGCTGTCCGTGGTCTTCTGAACCGACACGAGCACGACCGGCTGTCCGTCCACGCGGGCGTACGTTGTGGGCTGCGGGACATCCCTGACCGACCCGAGGTCTCGTACGCGGATGCCGCGGATGGCATCCACCAGGATGGAGGAAATCTGGGCAACGTCCTGCGGCGCGCTGGCCGTGGAGAAGGTCATCGTCTGTCCGCTGCTCGCCACCGTGCCGATGGACTGGTTCAGCGCAGAGGCCGAGACGGCAGCGGTCACCTGTTGCGGGTTGAATCCGTAGTATTGGAGCTTGTTCGGGTCCAGCAGGACCTGGAACTGACGCTGCGGCGCACCGTCCAACTGGATGTTCGCGACGCCGTCAACGCGCTGCAGCACGGGCTCCAGGTCGTTCTGCGCCCAGATGCCCACGTCTTCCAGGCTCGCCCTCGAGGCGCGGATTCCGAACTGGATGATGGGAAGGGCATTCGGGTCGAAGGTCTGCACGGACGGCGGGGTCACGCCGCTGGGGAGCGTCTGCACCGCAGCGGAGACAGCCGCGGCTACCTGGTTGGTGTCGGCAAACCGGTCAGTGCCCGGGTCGAAGCTGATGATGACCCTGCTGGCGCCCAGGACGCTCGTCGACTTTATGACAGTGATGCCGCTAATCGTGGAAACGGCGTTCTCGATGATCTGGGAGACCTGCTCCTCCACCACGCTCGGGGAGGCGCCGGGGAACACCGTGTTCACGACGACAACCGGGATGTTGACAGTGGGAAGGAGGTCGACCCCCAGGTTCATGGTGGAGATCAGACCCAAAGCAACAACGGCGACAAAGAACCCGATGGACAGGACGTAGCGGGTGACGGAGAATCGAACAGCCGGATTGATCCTGTCGAAGACTTTCGCCTGGAGGTCGCGCAGGGTGCTCATGCATGGGCCCCGGAGGCCACGGAGCCTTGCGTGGACCGATGGAACCGGCCGTGGTCCCTCTCCGCGCCGGCTGCTGCGCGAGCGAGGGAGGAACCTGATCCATGCTGTATCCGATAGTGATCGAGTCGAATGGCCTGTGCTCCTCCCGCCCGTGAAATCCGCTATCCCGTGATTCTATTGTCATATTCAGGATACTGCGCTGCGAGACGTTTGGAAATTGCGTTGCTTCGCTGGCCACCTGCAGACAGTTTCAACGCCATCGTTGGGAGACAGCGGAGTTCTTGCGGTTGAACTCTTCGATCTCCCCTCGCAGGGTGTTCACCATTTCCACGAGCGAGCGGGAGGATTCGGTGATGATCTGGATCCTTCTTGCATTCGTCTGCGACAGCTCGTTGATGGATTCGATGGAGCGCGAGATGCCGGCCAGGGAAAGGCTCTGTTCGTTCATGGCCCTCGTGATATCCTCCGCGCGGCCTTTGACAAGTTGGGCGCTTTCCTTCACCACCTGGTTTGCCTGCGCCTGGTCTTCCGCGCGCTCGGAGAGCTCGGAGAATGCGGCAACGATACCGCCGATGTCCTTGATGATGGCGTTGATGCGCGACACCGCTACCGCGGTGTTCTGCATCCCGTTGCCGATCTCCTTCCCGTTGTTGCGGATCAGATTGTCGATGTTTTTGATGCTCGATGCCGTTGCGTCCGCCAGCTTGCCGATCTCATTCGCCACGACCGCGAAGCCGCGGCCTGACTCCCCTGCCCGGGCTGCCTCGATTGTGGCATTGAGGGCCAGCAGGTTGATGCGGTCGGAAATGTCGTTGATGATCTCGATGATCCCCGTGATCTCGGTGGAGCTTCCCTGGATTGTCTGCATGCTCTCGTTCATGGTCCGAAGGGATTCTTCCCCCGACCTGGCATTTGCGGACACCCCATCGATCATCGTCAGGGCATGGGACACCGTGCGGGAAAGGGCGTCGGTGGATCCGGTGAGCCTTACCAGGGTCTGGGACAGATTCTCCATCCCGGAGAGCTGCTTTTCCGCGCTCTCTTTCACACTGAGCGCGGCGCCGGACGCTCCCCCGATGGACGCGCTGATCTGCTCCGTGGCGGCCGCCTGGTCATGGGAATTGTCCGTGAACTCGGCGATGCTGCGGGAAAGGGATTCGGTGTCCCCCAGGAGCTTTCCAGAGCTGGACTTGAGGACGCCCCGGATGAAAAGGTTCTGGGTCAGGTTCTTCTCCGACTCCTTTTGAGCGCGCTCGTTGGCCAGTTCCGTGCCGCGCGCCAGGTCCAGAAAGCGCCGCAGGGACCCCGCCATTGAGAGCAGGATGAAGAGCGTGATCCCGATGGTGAATCGGGAATACCGGAGGTGCGGGAAGATATCGTAAATGACTCTGCTTTCGACCGTGTGGGTACTGATGACGTCTATCGAGGCGCCGTAGATGGCCAAGAGCAGCCCTAGGAAGGAAGGCAGCAGATAGCGAAGCCGGCTATGCCGGATCATGTCGATAACGAAGCAACAGACCGCGTACAGGATGTAGAGGGCCAGGACCCCGTCCCGTACGCTGTACAGAAGTCCCTGCATTCCCCGACCGTGGTCGCCCTGCCTGATCATCCAATCCTCGCGATGCTGCGTCACGGAAACGTACAGGTCCGGCATCGCAAAGGCGACGAACGTGAACGCGATTGCCAGCAGGAGACCGGCGATCATCACCGCCCGGTTTACCTTCTTCCCAAGAGGTCCGAAGGCGAGCAGGCTGCCAAGCATATTGGGAATGGCGAAGAAGAACAGAGTTGCGGCCACCTGCTCCATGCGATGGAACTGCATGCCAAGGGTCGTCTCTCCGAGCCAGCCGCCGACCAGCAGGATCATCGCTTCGCAGAAAACGAACGCTGCTCCGCCAAGGGCCAGGACGGACATGCTCAGGTAAAGCCGATCCCGGACAAAAGAGTATATGAACGCGAAAATGAACAGGCCGATCAGGAGCATGCCAAAGCAGACGAGCGGCGGAACAAACTCAGAGAGCGTCAGGGTTTGCTGGAATTGCGACATTGTGTTGCGCCTGCCACGCGTCAGTTGAATGCTTCAAGGAAATGACAGCCATCTGGATATCCCAAGTCGTGGCATCTTGTCCAGCCGCATCCGGCACCCATCAGGACCGCCTCAGCCGCGGCCCTCCCGGCCCAGTAGCGGCAGGCCGCGCGGATCGGGCGGCCGCGAGATGCTTCCCGAACAATCGCCCGCGTGATCTGTTCCATGGTTCTGGAACAGGTGTGGAACGGTGGAACATCCAGAGTGAAGCAGCTCCCGGTAGAAATAGACCGTTCGTCATAATTTGCGCCTTAATGCGGCGGGCGGAGTTGACCTTTTGGAGGTTTGCGAGTAGGTGCGGCAAAAAACTCTTGTCCGTTCCTCCTTGGCATGATTGTTGCATTTTCTCTGCATCCAAAGGGCGAGCATTCGCAGGGCTCTTGACTGATGGGCACCTCGGCTGCCGCCCTGCAACGAGGGGAGAGCCATGAACAACTCCTTGGATCACGAACCTGGCGGGAAAACTCGCGGGGCTCGTCGCCGCTCGGTGTCGACGAGGATCATACTGGTCCAGATGGTTGTCGTTCTTGTTGCCATGGGGCTGAACGGCGCCTTCACGACGCTCCAGATGAGGGACCAGTTGAACGCATCCCTGCAGCAGCGGGGAGGGCAGCTTCTCAAGAGGCTGCCCGCGAGCCTGTCAACGCCTCTCTGGAACCTTGACAACGCTTCGATCGAAATGCTCATCGGGCTGGAAATGGCGGACAACGACGTCCAGGCGATCATCGTAAGAGGAGACCAGGGAACTTTTGGCTCTCTTCGTGATGCCACGGGCAAGATCTCCCCGTACGATGAAAGCCAGGCGAAGGCTGTCCAAGCAGCCGGCTATCAACACCTGCAGGCCCCCGTCCTTTACCAGGACAAGAACATCGGTGGTATCGATGTTTTTCTTTCCGACCGTTCGATCAAAGCGGCACTCCGGGCGAATCTGACACAGACAATCCTGGTTGCCCTTGGCATAATCATTCTCTTGGCTCTATCCACGTTCCTCATCAGCCGCCTGCTCGTGAGCAGGCCATTGAGGTCCATCAATCATGCGGTGGGACGCATCGCACGGGGAGATCTCGGCAACCTGGTCGAGTTCAGGTCCCTGGATGAGCTGGGAAGCCTGGCGGAGGCGGTCAACGAAATGATCGCACAGCTCCGTGGCATGGTGGTTCAAATCCGGGAGACTTCGGACCAGGTAGCCGGATCCAGCAGCCAGATCTCGGACAGCGCCCGGGAGCTCGCTGCTGGAGCCCAAAGTCAGGCGTCTACCCTCGAGGAGACGAGCGCCGCGGTAGAGGAGCTCACTTCGAGCGTCGAGCAGGTGGCCTCACATGCCCAGAATCAGGCCGGTTCGGTGGAAAAATCCGAGACAGCCATGAAACAAATGCGCGGTTCTGCCGACGCCGTTTCAATCACTCTGAAGGAAGTATCAGGCCTGTCCGGCGAATCCGTCCAGATGGCGCATTCCGGTGTCGAAGCAGTGAATGCTGCCGTGACGGCAATCCGATCAATCTCGGAGAACGCGGTGCAGATCGGCAATATTGTGACCGTCATTTCCGATATCGCCGACCAGACGAACCTCCTCTCCCTGAACGCCTCCATCGAGGCGGCACGAGCCGGCGAACATGGACGGGGTTTCGCGGTCGTGGCGCAGGAGGTGAGCAAGCTCGCCGAGCGCAGCGCGGCATCCACGCGGGAGATTCAGAAGCTCATTGAGGACAGCGCACGCAACGTAACCAACGGCGTGAAGATCGCTGAGGGCGCACTGGGCGCAATGAACGCCATTATCGCCGGGGCGCAGAGAACGAACGAGTCCATCACCGCCCTGTCGAAAAACATTCAAGCACAGATCGAGTCGATCGAAGGGGCGGCGGCGGCCACGGAGACAATCACCGAAATGTCGCGCAGCATTTCGGCGGCCACCGAGGAGCAGACGACGAACGCCCGCCAGGTTGCCGGCGCTGTGGAGAACGTGAACGAGCTTACCCAGCATGCTGCAGAGGCTGCGAGCCAGATGTCCGATGCGACAGCCGGGCTCACACGGCTGGCGACACAGCTGAAAGAGCTCGTGCAGCAGTTCGTGCTGGAGAACGGAAAGGGGCCGGGTGGGCAATTCTCGCACTACGCCCTTCAGTGAAGGGAAGGAACAAGGGAGGTTCTTATGCTTAAGAGAGTTATGGCTTTGGGCGTGCTGCTTGTTGCTGTCCTTGCGACGGCCGGCGCACAGCAGGTGATCAAGATCGGCTACTTTGACAACGGCCCCTTCGTGCTTGGCCAGCCAGGCGGAAAACCTCCGGTTGGAGCGGCCGTCGACTACTGGAACACAATCGTAGCCCCGGCCATGAACGTGAAGGTGGAGTGGGTCGGGCCAACTCCCATGCTGAGGCTTCTCGGCCAGCTGAAGACCGGCGACCTTGATGCGCTGCTGGTCGTGGGGAAGAATCCTGAAAGAGCGCAGATTTTCCTTTACCCCGCAGCGCCGTTTGTGCGATTCCAGCCGGGAATTGCTGTCCGGAAAGAAAACCCGCTTGCGGTCATCAAGACGCAGGATGACCTGAGCGGCTTGAGAGTCGGGACCGCGCAAGGGGCAGTAGTTTCTGATTTCATCAAGACGGCGAAGGTCACGTGGGACAACGTGAGCACAGCGACGTGGATTCAAGACGGTTTTGCCAAGCTTGCGAACAAGCGCATTGATGCCGTATTCAACCTCACTCTGGACGGTCTGCGGTATGAGGCCTCTCAAACCTACCCCGGCAAGTTCAAGTTCCTTGCTCTGCCCGGTTCCTCCCGCGGACATCTTTACTGCCTTTTCAAAAACTGACAGAGGCTCCGCCTTCCTGAAGCAGTACGACGCGATCAACGCGAAAAATGCATCTGCCATGGAGAGGCTGGTCAAAAAATATACAGAGTAAGGCTTCCGCGAGCGAAAGAGACGGTACTCACGCCCGGTATCGTCTCTTTCACAAAAAACTCTATTCAGTTTGATTTCTAAAATTACTGTGTTATTATTAGCTCAAGATGCTTGGGAAAACGGCGAAGCGCCAAGCAGCACAACCACTGCGCAATCTCCCATCGCGCGAACGCATTATCCGTGCAGCAAAAGAGTTGTTTGAAAACAGGGGCTATCATGGCACCGGCTTGAACGAGATCGTTCGCCGAGGCAAGGCGCCAAAAGGCTCGATCTACTACCATTTTCCCGGGGGGAAAGACGAAATTGCCGCCGAAGCCATTCTCCTCGTGGGGCGTAGCTTTGAAGAGAACAGCCGCGTCAACCCGGTCGAGAAGCAGACTGCTGCCGACGCGGTACGGACATTTGTCGAGCGGCTGTCTTCCGTCATTATGGAATCCGGCTACCGTTCCGGAGGCTCCCTGGCGATTGTCGCATCAGAGACTGCGACAACAAACGAGAAGCTGAACAAAGCCTGTCGGAAAGCCTATGACCTTATCAGGGGGACCGTCAGGAAAAGGCTGCATGATCGCGGCTTCCCGGAAGCCGAGGCCGAGTCGTTGTCAACTGCAATAACGGCAACCGTAGAGGGCGGCATCATTCTGAGTCGAACCTACCATTCGCGCAAGCCACTGCTCACCATCGCCAGACTTCTTTGCGAGATGCTGAAGGCGGTGGATCCTGCAACCAAGCGACGTTCCTGAGAAGGTGAGGGCGATCCATCCAGCCTCGCGCTCTCCTCCCGCATCATTTTCGCGCCTGCAGTGGCATGGGGAACATTTCCTGGATCTCGGAATCCGCAATGAACCCGGGGCCCAGGATCTTCAGGTGGATCTCCATGAATCGCCGGCCCAGCTCGATGGCTTCCTCGCGGGACTCTACCTCGATTATCGCGTAGCCGCCGACAAGTTCCTTCGTTTCGGGGAAGGGACCGTCGGTCACGGTCAACTTCCCACCAGAAGCCGTGATCCTCGAGATCCTGGCGCTGGAGGCCATCCCTCCGGTCTGTACCAGCTTGCCAGCCTTGATCATTTCGTCAGTGAGCCTTCCGATTGCGCTCATAAGCTCGGGGCTGGGTTCGAATGCCTTGTTCGCATCCATGAGCATCTTCATCATGAACTGCATCTCTTTTCCCTCCTCCTCGGAACGTAGTCGCGCGGAAAGGCGCCAAATCGACATTGCAATGAGCTACTGTCCTGGTTGTTCTGGGCCAGGTGTGCAAATATGACTCCAGGGGACATCGCGTTCCATGTGAGGGGTCTGCAGTGGGTGAAACCAGGAAGCTCGTAATCAGGAACGTCGGGGCCATCGTGACATGCGACGCTGCGAACAGGGTTGTGCGCGGCGCGGATATCCTGGTCGAAGGCCCTGCGATAGCCCGCATCGAGAGTGGCATCGATCCCTCCGGGGCGTCGATCCTTGACGCTCGAGGCGCATTCATATACCCGGGCCTCATCAACACGCATCATCACTTCTTCCAGACGTTCGTGCGCAACCTGGTGTCAGTAGATTATCCCAACCTCTCGGTCCTCGAGTGGATTGCGAAAATATACGAGATCTTCACGCTCATCGATTCCGACGCGATCTACTATTCATCTCTCATAGCCATGGCTGATCTCGTCAAGCATGGGTGCACGTGCGCCTTCGACCACCAGTACTGCTTCCCCCGTGCCGCTGGCAAGAGGCTGGTTGATCGGCAGATGGAAGCGGCAAGGCTCATCGGAATCCGTTACCACGCGGGTCGTGGCGCGAATACTCTCCCCAGGGCAGAGGGGAGCACGATCCCGGACGAGATGGTGGAGTCGACTGACGAGTTTCTCGACGACTGCGACCGACTCATACGCGAATACCACGACGGGTCGCGTTTTTCCATGCGCCAGATCGCGGTTTCTCCGTGCCAGCCCATCAATTGCCGCCGGGAGACCTTTGTCGAATCCGTGGCCTTCGCGCGGTCGCGGGGCGTCAGGCTCCACACCCATCTGGGCGAAGGTGAGAATGGCCCCATGGAAGCTCGCTGGGGAAAACGCACCCTCGCATGGTGCAGCGAGATCGGCTTTGTCGGGCCCGACGTCTGGTTTGCTCATGGATGGGAGCTGAAACCGGAAGAGCTCCCCGTGATGGCTTCTACAGGGACGGGGCTCTCGCACTGCCCCGCCCCCGCAGTGCTTGGCGGCTTCCCCATCATCAACATGCCTGCAATGCTGCGCGCGGGAATACGGCTGGGCCTCGGCTGCGACGGTTCTTCAACGAACGACGGCTCGAGCCTGCTCGACAGCCTGCGCGTAGCGTATCTCATGCAGGCGTATCACAGCAAGGAACGCGGGGGTTGCCCCAGTCCCTACGAAATGCTGAAGATAGCGACCGTTGGCGGCGCGCATCTCCTGGGCCGGGACGACGTGGGTTCCCTGGAGCCGGGCAAGGCCGCGGACCTCTTCATGATCGACGCCGGGAAACTCGAGCTGGCGGGAGCGACGCATGATCCGGCCAACCTCCTGGCACGAGCAGGCGTGACAGGCCCCGTGGCCCTCACGATGGTGAACGGGAAAGTCGTATACTCCGAGGGCAGGATCACAGGCGTCGACGAGGAGCAGTTGGCGGCAGAGGCGGACCGCGCATGCACGCGCACAATCCGATCTCAGCTCACGATCCCGCCCGTCATTGATTTTTCGAGCTTGCAGAAAATCTTCTCCGGCCAGGCGAGAAGGTAGCAGGTGTTGACGATGGAAGGAAAGAGCCCTTGTGCCGTGAAGTCGCCGATGGTGGACTGTTTGACTCTGTAATAGCATCCTGCGCTACGACGGCCCTGAACCTCCCTCAGCTTCTCAAGGCACAGGTGGTAGCCGGGAAACGCTTCGGCGGAGAAGGAAAACAGGTAAACGACTGAGCGATCCGCCTCGTCAAATCCGAGCAAACGGCATGCCCCGCTCAGGATATGTCGTAGACCATGCAGGATGATCCGGTCGTGCGTACCGCTGAGCTTGTACTGCCAGAGTCCGTGCGCGTTGCCGACCTTCACGCTGACCACGTATACCCGGGACATCCCGCAACCCTCCTGGCCTGCCTATGTCGACCCACCAGGCTCCGGTGTCATGTCATCTTCCGGCAGGATCCTCGGTCCACCAGTTGCTGCTTCACCTTCAGCACGTGGATGTCCTCCGGGTGGCGGCGCAGCCTGTTCACGATGAGATCCGCCGAAATCTGCCCCATCAGCGCAGTGTTGATCTTCATTGTAGTGATCTGCGGCACAAATGGCTCGCCATAGTCCAGCACGTCACCCGGAGCGATGATTGACACGTCACCGGGTACCTGCATGCCCAACGCCGAGAGCTCCGCAATCACGCGGGCCGCGAAATAATCGTCATGCGCAAAGAGGGCCGTAGGCTTGTTGGGAAGGGAAAACAACCTGCGCAGACCGGCTCGCAGCAGCTCCCGGTCATGGAGGTCGGTTGTCAGCCGGAGGTCAGGGCTGAAGGGAACGGCAAACTCCTCCACCGCCTTTCGAAACCCGAAGAACCGGTCCACGACCACAGCCGGAAGCTCGGGCCGGGGATAATCGATGTATCCGATGGAGGTGTGCCCGAGCCGCAGCAGGTGCAGACATCCCTCGTAGGCTCCCTGGAAATCATCCACACACACGGAATACAGCGTGTCCTGGTAATTGTTGTTCATCACGACGACAACCGGGATCCCCATCTCCTCCAGATTGCGGAAAAGCTTTTCATTGCCGTAGTGGATGGAGAAGACGGCCTTGGCCTCATTCGCCAATACCTTGGCGACCATGTCTTCCGCATCCGAGGAATAGAAAGTCGGAAGCAGGACAGGATAGAAGCCCTCACGGATCAGGCTTCGCTCGATCTCCACGATGATGGGGCGGACGAAGTAGAAAATGTGAGCCCACGTGTCATCAACGGGCAGCAGGATCGTCACGGTGCCCGGGGCCTGGGATGGGACCGGCGAACGGCGCTCCCGTCTTTGGTACCCGATCTTCTGCGCAGCCTGCGCGACCCTTTCCCGGACGGCAGCAGAGATCTTTCCCTTTCCTGACAGGGCGAGAGATGCGGTTGTAAGAGAAACCTTTGCCTCTTGGGCCACGTTCTGCAATTTTGGTCTTGGCATATTCTCACTTGTTAGTGAAATTCACTTGACAGCCCTTATCTAATCAGCATTTTTTCCGCCTGTCAACGAACGAAATTCAAGGAAATCGTATTTTTATCGTGATTTTTTTCTTGACATCAGGTTGAATAGGGATAAAATGTGGTCCCACTGATTCATCTTTCAGTAAAATTTCACTTGTATCTGGAGGGGGGCGCGTGTCCAGGCATGGCCAGGTAATTCGTCTGAAACCAGGAAAGCTCGAGGAGTACCGGAAGTACCACGCCAAGGCATGGCTGGGCGTCCTCGACATGATCACGAAGTGCAATATCCACAACTATTCCATCTTCTACAGGGATGGCTTCCTGTACGCGTATTTCGAGTACACGGGAAAGGATTTTTCAGCCGACATGGCAAGAATGGCCGCCGATCCGGAAACACAGAGGTGGTGGGCAATAATGAACCCCATGCAGGAGCCTGTGGAAACCCGAGCAAAGGGTGAGTGGTGGGCCGAGATGGATGAAGTCTTCCACCTGGACTGAGAAAGCGCATGAGAATGACTCCTCGAGAGAGAGTGCTTGCCAGCATGGATCACCGGGAGCCGGACGGGGTGCCGGTGGACCTCGGCGCCACGCCGAGCTCCGGCATCTCTGTCATCGCCTACGGCCGGCTTGCCAGCCTCCTGGGCGTGCGCAACGGGCACAGCAGGATCTACGATGTTGTCCAGCAGTTGGCCCAGCCCGAGGAGACTGTCATAGAGAGGCTCGGCGTGGACGTGCTGGACATAGGACGTACCTTCAATGCCAGTGATGATGACTGGCAGCCCACCCGGCTTTCCGACGGGAGCGCGGCGGAATATCCGCGGTGGTTCAATCCACAGCCGGGGCCGGAGGGGAGCTTCACTGTAAACGACCCGGACGGGACGCGGATAGCCTCCATGCCGGCGGGAGCGACTTTTTTCGATCAGACCTGCTTTCCCTACGAGGCTGGCTACCCCGCGGATTACCGTGACCTGCCCAAAGCCATGGCGAAGGTGCACTGGTCAGCCCTTGCGCACAGCCCGTGGGACCACGCGGGAGAGAGGGACTTCTGGAGCCGGCTGAGAGAAAATGCCCTCACGCTTCGGCGGGGCAGCAACCGGGCGCTGATGATCGTTTGCGGCTGCAACCTGTTCGAGTGGGGCACGTTCCTGCGCCGGCTGGACAACTTCCTGATGGACCTCTATACCGAGCAGGGAGAAGTCGAGAGGCTCCTGGACGCCCTCATGGAAGTACATCTTTCAACGCTCGACAAGGTATGCTCTGCCGTTGGGGACGTGGCGGATGTGCTTCGGTTTGGAGATGACCTGGGTTTCGATGCCGGACCCTTCATGGCGCCGGATATCTACCGCAAGCTTTTCAAACCCAGGCATGCCGCGTTGTGCGCTTACGTGAGGAAGCACAGCCGCATGCGCACGTTCCTCCACTCCTGCGGTGGGATCGCCCCGCTTATCCCGGACCTGATCGATGCCGGCTTCGAGGCGCTCAACCCCGTCCAGACGAGCGCGCAGGGCATGGACCCCGTGGTCCTGAAGCGGGAGTTCGGCCATGATATCACATTCTGGGGCGGCGGCGCAGACACCCGGAGAATGCTCAACTTTGCGACTCCGCAGGAGGTGCGGCGCCATGTCCTGGAGCGACTGGGAATCCTGTCCCCGGGAGGGGGCTTCGTCTTTGCCGCGGTCCACAACATCATGCCCGACGTGCCTGCCGTGAACGCAGCCGCGATGTTCGAAGCGGTGGCAGAGTTCAACGGCGTCCGGGTATCCTGAAAGGAGCGTCTCGTGGAGTTGACGACGCGCCCGGCGCCCGGTCGGAGAAACATCTTCCGCTCTTTCCTTCGTCGCACGGATGCGAGTGCAATCATCGCGACGGTTGTCCTTTTTGTCGTGTTTTCCAGCGCAACGGAGAACTTCTTTACCCCGTTCAACCAGTTCAACGTCTGGCGAGCCGCCTCGCAGAACGTGTTCATCGCGCTCGGCCAGGCCATGGTGGTCCTCATCGGGGGCATGAACCTTTCCCTCGGGGCAATCGGCGGCCTCACCGTGGTCATCCTGGGTCACTCCATCGAGATCCTTGGTTTTCCCGTCTGGGTGGCGGTGATCCTTGCGCTCCTGGCCGGCGTAGGCTGCGGGGTTGTCAACGGCTTTTTCATCAGCCGGTTCAAGCTGAACTCTTTCGTCGTCACCCTGGCCACGAGCTTCATTTTCCAGGGCCTTGTGAACGGCATCTCCCAGGGCAGGCCGTACTCCAAGATTCCCGCGCAGTTCACCCTGCTGGGGAAGGGGGACATCCTGGGAATCCCCAACATGGTGTTCCTTATGGCGGCCGCTCTCTTTGTCGTGTTTTTCGCCTTCCGCTACACGGTGATCGGCCGGCGCCTCCTGGCGGTGGGAGGGAACGTGGAGGCCGCGCGTCTTTCGGGGATCAAGACGGGCGGATGATCATGCTCGCAAACGTCCTGTCCGGGGTCTGCGCTTCCGTTGCGGCAATCCTGTGGGTCTCCCGCATGGGAACGGCCCAGCCGGCAACCGGTGGGGACTGGCTCATCGTGTCTTTTGCCGTGACGGTGATCGGGGGAACCGCCCTTTCCGGCGGCACCATCAGCGCTTTGGGCTTCCTGTTCTCCGGGCTGCTCATGGCGCTCATCAGGAACGGCCTGATCATGATCGGTGTGAACGTCTATTTCGAGGCGACATTCCTCGGGGTCATCATCCTGCTTGCCGTGATGGTGGAGTACTTCCGGCTGGGCGTTTCCAGCCGGGCAAAGAAGCTGTGAGAGGGTGGGACCGTTGGTTCCGCTGTTACTTTTTTCCAGAGGTGAGAGGAGGGCTTGAGATGAAAAAGATTCTGGGAGTCGTGGTGGCGCTGGTTTTCGTGGCGGCTTTCGTCGGCGCGGCGCCGGCGAAGTTCGTGTGGTACATCCCAGCTCCGCATCCGTACTTCGACACGGTGAAGGTCGGCGTCGAGGCGTTCGCGAAGGACTACAACATCGCAGTCAAGGAGCAGGTGGGTCCGGACTGGAACATGGACAGCGAGAACACCGGCGTGCTGGCGCTCGCAGCCGAAGGATACAACTTCTTCTCTGTCTATCCATCCGACGCCAGCGCGGCGAACGGGCTGTATGACGAGGTGGTGAAGAGAGGCGGGAAGGTCGTCAACTTCGGCGCTTCCACCTTCGAGCCCACGCCGGCGAGCTTCGCCGTCCGCACCGACGTCAAGGACGCGGCAATGGTGGCGGCAGAGTTCCTGATCGGCAAGATGGGCAAGAAGGGCACCCTGGTGGACGTGCTGGAGGTCCTGGAAGACCCCAACACCAAGCTGCGCAAGGAAGGCATTCGAGCAGGTTGCGGCGAAGTACCCCGACATCAAGATCGTTGAAGTGGCGGGGATCAAGAGCGAGCAGGAAGCGGTAGAGAAGATCGAAGCGGCCATCGCGGGCGCGGGCGGCTTTGTTGACGGCATCATCTGCACCGGCTACGTTCCGACCGTTGCCCTGTCCAAGATCCTCACGAACTACGAGACCAAGTACAAGAAACACATCCGCGGCGTGGGCATCGACACGGACCCCGTGACCATGAAAGCTATTGAAGACGGGTACCTGGAAGGGACCATCTCCCAGAACCCGTACGGCCACGGCTACCTGTCACTCCTGGCTCTCAAGTACATGTCCGAGGGATGGAAGCCCCGGCCGGGCGCTTACAACATCAACGCCGGCATCGTGATGGTTACCAAAGCAAACCTGACCACATACAACAACGATCTGACCAAGGTCACCAACCAGATCAAGGCCGACATGACCAAGAAGTACCTGACAAAGTAGGCAGGTACCGGGACACGCAGAACGGGCTTCCGGCCACGCGCCGGAGGCCCTCTTTCGTGAAAGGGTGAGACGCAATGCTCGAAGTGCGGTCGGTCAGCAAGAGCTTTCCCGGCGTGAAGGCGCTGGACGGGGTGAGTGTCTCCTTTGCTCCCGGCACCATCCACGCTCTCCTGGGTGAGAACGGCGCCGGCAAGAGCACGCTGATGAAGATCATCTGCGGCATCTACGGCCCCGACGAGGGGGAGATGCTGATGGAGGGCCGGCGCCTCCAGCTTCGCGACACCTTCGAGGCGCTCAAGCACAGGATCAGCATCGTCCACCAGGAGATCCAGGTGGTCCCCCGCGCTTCCATCGCGGAGAACGTCATGCTGGACAAGCTGGACCGGTACCGCCGCGGGCTTGCCATCGACTGGAAGAGGCTCAATCGGGACGCCGCGGAGTTCATGGCCATGGTGGACCTTACCCTGCCTCCGGAAACTCCCGTGGCCGAGCTGAGCGCTGCCCAGAAGCAGCTCGCCCAGATTGCGCGCGCTCTTTCCGACGGAGCCGTCGTGCTCCTCCTGGATGAGCCCACGTCGTCCCTCACCTTGCACGAGGCGGACCGCTTGTTCGAGCTGCTGCGAAAGCTCAAGGGGCAGGGGGTCACCATCGTATTCGTGTCTCACAAGCTGGAAGAGGTCATGGCCTTGTGCGACGTGGTCACCGTGCTGCGCGACGGGAAGTTGATCGGCACGCGGCCGCGCTCCGAGTTGACACGGGAACAGATCATCACGATGATGATCGGCCGCAGCACCATCGAGAGGTGGCGCGGGCTCCTGCCCGCGAACAGGGAGAAGCCGGTGCTGGAGGTGCGGGACCTGAAGAGCGGCCTGTTCAAAGGCCTGAGCCTGACCCTGTACGAGGGTGAGATCCTTGGCCTGTATGGCCTGGTGGGCTCCGGGCGCACCGAGCTGGCCAAGACCATAATCGGGGAGTATCGCTCGGAGCCGGGAGCCATCTTCGTCAAGGGACGGAAGGCACGGATAGATTCCATGGCGGACAGCCTGCATCGCTACCACATCGGCTATGTGAGCGAGAACCGGAAGGAAGAGGGCCTGATCCTGAGCGCATCGGTGACGACCAACCTCACCATCACTGTCTGGAATCGCCTTCGGAGCAGGGTGTTGCGGATCCTCAGGCCGGCGCGGGAGATGGACCAGGCGGAGAAGACAATCCGGGGACTGGACATAAAGACGCCCCATGCCTCCCAGACGGTGAACAACCTCTCCGGCGGGAACCAGCAGAAAGTGTCCATTGGCAAGTGGCTCGTTGCGGACTGCGATATCCTGATCGTTGACGAGCCCACTGTCGGGGTGGACGTCGGCGCGAAGGAATACATCCACGACCTCATCTGGAAGATGGCAAAGGAGGAGGGGAAGAGCATCATCCTGATCTCCTCCGACATGCCGGAGCTGGTGCAGCTGTCACGACGCATCCTGGTTTTCAAGAACTACGCCGTTGTCGGGGAGCTGGACGACCTGAATGAGAGCGAGCGATCCCTGGACGAGACCAGCATGAGAATCGGCAGGTACCTTGCCTGATTCCATGAAAGAATCACCCGGCAGCGCCGGGCAGAGGATGCGGCGGATCCTGGCCCTGGCCGGCTTCCCTATCCTCCTGGCCGTGATCATTGTTCCCGTGATTGTGTTTCGCCACGAAGTATGGACCCTGTTCACATCGGTGAAGACGCTCGAGGCGTGGGTTCACGCCAGCGGCTCCCTTGCGCCAATGGTCTTCATCGGTGTCCAGGTCATCCACGTCATTGTCTTCGTTATCCCGGGCGAAGCCGTCCAGATCGCGGGAGGGTATCTTTTCGGGACCTGGCGGGGCACGCTGTATTCGACCATCGGCGTGCTGATTGGCTCCCCGATCGACTTCTATCTTGCCCGATCCCTCGGCGTCCCTTTTGTAAACGCGCTGTTCAGCGCCGAAAGGGTGGAGAGGCTGAAGGCGCCGCTCGGATCCCCGAGCTCGAAAATCGCCCTGTTCCTTCTTTTCCTGATCCCCGGGATCCCCAAGGACGCCCTCTGCTATGTTGCCGGCTTGTCGCCCCTGCGTTTCCGCTTCTTCATTCTTGCCTCCATGGCGGCGAGGCTTCCTGGTATCTTCGGCAGCTCACTCATTGGAAGCTCGGCAGCGGACAGGAAGTGGATACTGGCAGGCGCAGTCTTCGCTGGAGCGTCGCTTCTGTTTGCCGCCGGCTTTTTTCCTGCGCGGAAGAATCGAGCATTGGCTCCAGCATCGTCATACCAGGGATGGGTAGCGTTCTGTTCAGTCCGGCGTTTGCAAAATTCATTTCTTTGCGAGAAGATAGGATATGCAAGCGTCTGTTTCCCGCGAAAGGCGGCAGAGCCTTTCATTGCAGGGCAATTGCATGATCGTGGTGGAGAAACATTCCACGTCCGCTGGGAGGTATTTGACATGACAGATCAACGCTCGGATAAAGAGAAGATCGGCGAGTTTCTTGTGAAAATAGGAGCCATGAAGCAGTGGCAGGTGGAGGACATCCTCAAGGTCCAGAAGTCGGGCGACCCTCGGATGTTCGGAGAGCTCGCCATCTCTCAGGGTTACATCGATGACGCGGCTCTCATGAAGTACGTCGAATCGAAATCGACGGGAGAAGCATGACGGTCGGCATCACGTACGACCTGCGTTCCGAATGGCTCGCGCTTGGCTATTCTGAGCTGGAGACGGCGGAGCTCGACAGGGAAGAGACCGTTGAATCGGTCGAAGCGGCGCTCCGCGCGGATGGGTTTCTCACCGAGCGGATAGGAAACTTCCGCAGCCTGATCAGGGCGCTCTCCGCCGGCAGAAAATGGGACCTCGTGTTCAATTTCTGCGAGGGGATGCACGGGCTCGGCAGGGAAGCCCTGGTGCCCGCGCTTCTTGACGAGCACCGGATTCCGTACACCTTCTCGGATCCCGCGGTCCTGGCCGTCTGTCTGCACAAGGGTCTGGCAAAACGGGTGGTCCGCGACGCCGGAGTCCGCACGCCGGACTTCGCCATCGTGCAGACGCTGGCAGACGTTGACCGCGTGACGCTGCCGTATCCCCTCTTTGCCAAGCCGGTTGCCGAAGGGACTGGCAAGGGCGTCACGCCGCGCTCCCGGATCGAAAGCTCCGCGGACCTTCGCGAGGTGTGCCGCGCTCTGCTGAAGGAATATCGCCAGCCTGTCCTCGTGGAGGAATACCTGCCGGGCAGGGAGTTCACGACGGGAATCACGGGCACCGGTGCCGAGGCAGAGGCCGTGGGCACCATGGAGGTGATCATGCGGGACAGCGCGGAGCCTTTTGCCTACACCTATGTGAACAAGGAAGATTGCGACCGGCGGGTCGTTTACGAGCTGTCCCGCGGCGAGGAAGCGCAGGCCTGCGCGGACATTTCCCTTGCCGCCTGGAGGGCGCTGGGGTGCCGGGACGCGGGCAGGGTCGACATCCGGATGGACGGCAAGGGAAGGGTGAGCTTCATGGAAGTGAACCCGCTCGCCGGGCTGCACCCGTTGCATTCCGACCTCCCCATCATCTGTTCCATGGTCGGCATCAGCTTCCCGCAGCTCGTCCACAGGATCATGGCGTCAGCCCTGGGGCGGCGCGAGAGCCCATCACCGGGTTCGCCTGGTCCGAGACGAGCTTCCTGCGGACGCACGCGCTGAACTTGTCCAGCACCCACTCATAGCAGGGCGCGGGGAGCTTCTCCGGCCTGACGTCAGGCACATCGTTGTAGCTGTCAATCACTACCGCGGCGCGATCCTTCGTGATGCTCCATTCGACGGTGTTGAAATCAAGGCCCTGCGCCTCTGTCAGCGCCGCCGTTTTTTTCACCAGCTCATCGCTGACGTCCGCCAGGTCCCCCCTGCCCAGGAGCGAGTATTCCGCCATGTCGAACGGGCGAGGCGTCCAGCGGACAAGAAAAACGTCCCGGCTCTCGATGCAGAACGCCCGCACGTAATCCACGTGCTGGATGAGCTCCTGCACCATGAGAACCCGGGAGTCCGAGAGGGACTCGTACAGGCTCCGCAAGGCAACCGGGGTTTCCGCTCGAAACACGTCCTGCCAGCCGTAGCCGTCCACCGGCTTGAGAATGCAGGGAAAGCCTACCCGCTCTTCCACTTCATTCCAGTCAGGCGGAGCGACGATTTCCCTCACATCCTCCGCGTGGTTGATTCGGGGAAGCACAACTGTCCGGGGGTGACGGATGCCGAGTGAATCGTACAGCAGGAGCTCCGTGAGCTTGTCAGTGGTGAGGGTGAAGAAGGGGTTGTTGATGACGTATGCGCCGCCGCGCGCCCAATAGCGCAGGACGGTGCGCAGGTAGGAGTCGCAGAAGCTCACCCTGTCTATGATAACCCGATACGGAGAAGGACGCGGGTGGATCAGCTCCCCGAAACGGATGAACTCGGTGTCCAGGTCCGACAACCGCTGGACTACGCCGCGGATGAACGCGTTGTCCTTGAACTCGAGAATTCCGACCTTCACCGCCGCTGCGGCTCCGGATGCGGCATCAGGGCTCAGAACCAGATGCGGAAACCGATGGCTGGCTGCACCTGGAAGGTCAAGGGGGCCAAGCCGCCGCTGCTGATGGGTATCCAGGCCGGGGCGATCTCCAGGAAGATCTCCAGCACGCTTCCCACGGGCCATACCTGCAGCCCAATGGGAAGCCGCGCGCCAAGGTCGAACGAGGACTGGTTTCCCGCGGCGAGGGCCAGGTAACCGCCGATACCGACGTAGTAGTCGAGCATTCCCGACAAGCGGCTGTGCGCAAACCAGTAGTCCATCGTGAAGTCCAGCGCAAAGCCGCCGGATTCAGCAAGGCCGCCGATCCCGAAATACAGGGGGACGCGCGGGATATGGAAGACGAACCTGCCGCCCCAATCGTTGAAGTTCTGCGACGCCGCCTCCGCTCCGATGGCGATATCCGCCCTGGCAAACGCGGCCGTGGACACGGACAACAGACCGACGGTTATGAAAGCCAGAATGACGCCCTTTTTCATGCTCGCTCCCTTCGATCGCTTGCCAACAGTGTAGCAGCAGCATATCTTATTCTCCAGCCCGGTTCAACGTGAACGGGCGCCTGGCCGATACTGGAATCAGGGAAGGATCGCCCGCACACATGAACTGGAGAGTGCGTATGCGAAGGGACGAGCTGCAGCTGAGGCGGATCGTCCAGAGCCTCGCGAAGATGCACGGGGATGACCCGGACGTCGCCGCGGCACGGGAGAAGGCCCTGCGCGCGCTGGCAGCCAGGCTCGCGGAGATGAAGGGCCTGGTGGAAGACTGTCTCAGCGGCCGCAACGGATACGAGCGATCCGTCATGGAGTATCGCGTCAGGGTGGAGTTTCCGTTCTATTCCCACCTCGGTTCTCTCTCCGGCTTCGACGAATATTTTTACACGTCTCGGATACAGTTCCAAGATTGACAGCTCATCGACCCGGTAGTAGAACGGAATCGAAATGAGCACAGCATCACGGCCTCGTTCCCTCTTGTCGGGAAACGAGGCAATCGCGCGGGGAGCCTGGGAGGCCGGCGTCACTGTTGCCACCGGATATCCGGGGACCCCTTCAACGGAGATCCTCGAGTTTGCCAGCCGCTACAAAGAGGACATCTACTGCGAATGGTCACCGAACGAGAAGGTAGCGCTGGAGGTGGCCGCGGGAGCCTCCCTCTCGGGGGCTCGCGTCATCGTGACAATGAAGCACGTGGGCCTGAACGTTGCGGCGGATCCCCTGATGACCCTCTCGTATATCGGGACTGTCGGCGGCCTCGTGGTGTGCGTCGCGGACGACCCCGGCATGCACTCCTCGCAGAACGAGCAGGACACCCGGCACTACGCACGCCTGGGGAAGATGCCAATCCTGGAGCCGGCAGATTCCGAACAGGCGCGGGACTTCATTCTGCTGGGCATGGAGATCTCGGAGAAGTACTCCACCCCTGTGATCCTGCGCTCCACGACGCGGGTCAGCCACTCAAGCGGCGCCGTCTCCCTTGGTGAGAGGGTGGACCGGGCACCCCCGGGCGGGTTCGTGAAGGATCCGACGCGGTTCGTTCCCATTCCCCTGTACGGCAGGCCCATGCGCCAGAAGGTGGAGGAACGGCTTTCCGCCATGAAGGCAGAGGTCAACTCTTCACGGGCGAACAGGATCGAATGGGGGGACCGCTCGCTGGGAATCATAGCGGAGGGAATCGCCTACCAGTACGTGAAGGAGCTTGCGCCGCAGGCGTCGGTGTTGAGGATCGGCTGGGTGTGGCCTTTCCCTGATGACCTCCTGCGGGAGTTTGCCGCGGGAGTGAGGAAGGTCCTGGTCGTGGAAGAGCTGGACCCGATTCTCGAGGAGCACGTGCGCTCTCTTGGCATTCCCTGCGAGGGGAAGGAAGTTGTCCCCGCCATTGGCGAGCTTTCCCCGGACAGGCTTGCGGGTGCCCTCGGACGGCAAGGGGCACCGCGCGCGGTTCCCGGCGCGGAAGCCGCGGATGGCTTGCCGGCCCGGCCGCCCGTTCTCTGTCCCGCCTGCCCCCACAGGGGGATCTTCTACGCCCTCGGGAAGTTCGATGTCGTGGTGACCGGGGACATCGGTTGCTACTCCCTGGGAGTGTTCCCTCCGCTCAAGCGCATCGACACAATCCTCTGCATGGGCGCCGGGATCTCCATGGCGCACGGGATGCAGAAGGCGGGAGAGAAGCGGAAGGTGGTGGGGATCGTCGGAGATTCCACCTTTTTCCATTCCGGCATCACGGGACTTCTCGACATCGCTTACAACAAGGGCGCCTCCATAATCATCGTGGTGGACAACAGGACCACGGCAATGACCGGACACCAGGAGCACCCGGGAACAGGCCGGACGCTCCTCGGTGAACAGACCATCAGCGCCAGCATTGAAACCTTCGGCAGAGCATGCGGGATCAGGAACATTGCGACCGTTGATCCATACGACATCAAGCCGACGGTTGAGACAATCCGCACGGCCGTGGAGTCGGATGAGCCCTGGCTCATCGTTGCAAGCTCCCCGTGTCCGTTGTCCACGAAGAAGAACCCGGGGGAGCCGCGCAGGGTCAATCAGGATCTGTGCCGCAAGTGCAAGCTGTGCCTGCGCCTCGGCTGCCCTGCAATCGAGTGGGTGAATGATGAGATCAGGGTGAACGAGCTTCTTTGCGGCGGCTGCGCCATGTGCGAGAAGACCTGCAAGGAAGGCGCGTTCCAGGTCGCCTCAGGAGCATGCCATGAGTCTTGAAAGCGCCGTCACCGGCATCGTCCTGGTCGGGGTTGGGGGACAGGGGATACTCCTTGCCACCCAGATTGCCGCGCGCGCGGCGCTGATTGCAGGCCATGACGTCAAGACGAACGAGGTGCACGGAATGGCGCAGCGGGGCGGCTCGGTGGTTGCGCAGATCAGGTTTGGCGCCCGCGTCTACTCCCCGCTGGTTCCCGAGGGCAGCGCGAGCGTCCTGCTTTCTTTGGAGAGGATAGAGGCGCTTCGGTTCGCAGGCTACCTTGCCCCGGACGGGCTTGCCGTTGTCTCGAGCCAGGCGATTGTCCCCGTGACGGTGTCTTCCGGCCAGGCCTCGTATCCCGCGGATGCTGAAGAGTTGCTGCGACGGCGCTTTCCCCGGCTGGTGTACGTGGATGCGGTTGCCGTGGGTGACAAGCTCTGCGATACCCGTGTAGCAAACGTGGTGCTTCTTGGCGCCATGTCCACGGCTCTCCCGCTCCCGACGGAAAGCTGGGGGGAGGCCATTTCTCAGTGCGTCAAGCCTCGTTTTGTGGACATCAATCGCACGGCGTTCGAAGAAGGCAGGAAGCTCGCCGTGGCTGCCGCATAGCCCAGCCCGCTAGTTCCTCTGATCCCAGCCTGCCAGCAGGGAGAGGAAACGGCTGAAGGCTTCCCGTGAGAATGCTTCTTCGGTGATCCGCACCACGCGGAAACGGGAGAGCCTGACCAGGGCAACGCGCCTCATGAACCTGCTCTTCATTTCCAGGCTTGCGATGTCCGCCCGGTTGATGACCTGAGGTTTCAGCTCCCACCCCCGAAACAGGGTGATTGTGCGCTCGTCCAACTCTATGGACCGGATTCCCCTGTACAGCCAGAGTGCCACGTCACCGCCGAACGCCGCGGCAAGCGCCAGGATCACCACAAGTGCGGCCAGGGGTGAGATGAGCGCACGGATCCGGGATGCAAGCAGGACTAGGAGCGCGGCGAAGAGGAAAGCGGCCACGTCGGTTGCCAGGAGATAGCGCAGGTGCGCCTGGAAGCTCATCTTTTCCATCCGCCGCCTGTTATACCGCAAACCATGCTCGTCTTGACAGAGCACCGCCCCGCCGCTACCGTGGCCCCCGGTGGGTCAAGCCGCACTACTCCTTGAGGACGGGACATACTTCGAAGGGCAATCCCTTGGCGCCCGCGGGGAGGCCTTCGGCGAGGTCGTTTTCAATACTTCGATTACGGGCTACCAGGAAGTCCTCACTGACCCCTCGTACAGGGGCCAGATCGTCACAATGACGTACCCCCTGATCGGCAATTATGGAATCGTCCCCGGTGACGGGGAATCCAAAAAGGCATGGCTCTCCGGGTTAATTGTCCGGGAGGCCTGTGCCGTGCGATCCAACTGGCGCGGAACGATGGACATCCAGGAGTGGCTGGAGGACCAGGGCGTTGTCGGCATCCAGGGGATAGACACGCGGGCCCTGACCAGGCATCTGCGCATCAACGGGTCGAAGCACGGAGTCATCTCGAGTCAGGATCTCGACCGCGCCTCCCTTGCGCGCAAGCTGGAGCATGCGCCACGCATCGTGGGAAGGGACCTGGTGGCGGAAGTGAGCTGTGAGGCCCCGTACGAATGGACCGAGCCGGCCTTCGGAGACGCGGCGCCCCGCCCGGCGGAGTTCCACGCTGTCGTGATTGACTGCGGCGTCAAGTACAACATCCTTCGCAGGCTGGTTTCCGCCGGTTGCCGCGTGACTGTCGTGCCCGCGTTCGCCGGCGTCGAAGACGTGCTCGGAATGCGGCCCGACGGTATCGTTCTTTCCAACGGGCCGGGAGACCCGGAGCCGGTCACCTACGTCGTCGAAACCGTTCGAAAGCTCATCGGCAGGAAGCCCATTTTCGGGATCTGCCTGGGGCAGCAGATCCTTGGGCTGGCCCTCGGGGGACGCACGTACAAGCTGAAGTTCGGTCATCATGGCGGCAACCACCCCGTCAAGGATACGAGCACCGGACGGATTGCCATTACCACGCAGAACCACGGGTTCAATGTCGATATGGATTCAATCGCCCATCCGGGGACGCGCCCAACGCACGTCAACCTGTACGATGGGACTACGGAGGGTCTTGAAAACCAGGGGATGGAGTTCTTCAGCGTCCAATACCATCCCGAGGCGAGCCCGGGGCCGCACGATGCCGCCTACCTGTTCACCAGGTTCACGGACATGATGGGCGCGCACCGGGGGGCATGAGGAGATGCCCCGCCGAAACGACATCCACTCCGTCCTGATCATCGGGACCGGGCCGATCATCATCGGGCAGGCCTGCGAGTTCGACTACTCGGGAACGCAGGCCTGCAAGGCCCTCCGGGAGGAAGGGCTGCGGGTAGTCCTTGTGAACTCCAATCCGGCCACCATCATGACGGATCCCGAGATGGCGGATGCCACCTATATAGAGCCCATCACCGTGCCCTTCCTTTCCAAGATCATCGAGGCGGAGAAGCCCGACGCCATCCTCCCTACCCTGGGAGGACAGACCGGCTTGAATATCGCAATCCAGCTCGCGGAAAACGGGACGCTGGAACGTCACGGGGTCCGGATGATCGGCGCGGACAGGGAGGCTATCCGGAAAGCCGAGGACCGCAAGCTGTTCAAGCAGTCAATGGAGCGCGTGGGCCTGGAGGTGCCGAGGAGCGGCCTGGCTCATTCCCTTGCAGACGCGCGAGAGACGGCAAAGGAGATCGGCTTCCCCCTGATCATCAGGCCTTCCTTCACACTGGGAGGGACCGGCGGGGCCGTGGTTTGCGACCCCGGAGGCCTTCGATGAGATGGCGCTCCGCGGGCTGTCTGCAAGCATGATCTCTGAAGTCCTCATTGAGGAGTCCATAGCCGGCTGGAAGGAGTTCGAGCTGGAGGTGATGCGTGACAGCGCGGACAACGTTGTCGTGATCTGCTCCATAGAGAACTTCGATCCCATGGGCGTGCACACGGGGGACTCCATAACCGTGGCCCCCGCGCAGACGCTCACGGACAGGGAGTACCAGAGGATGCGGGACGCCGCAATTGCCTGCATTCGGGAGATCGGCGTGGAGACGGGCGGATCCAACATCCAGTTTGCCGTGCACCCGGAAACGGGCCGGCTGGTGGTCATTGAGATGAACCCGCGAGTCTCCCGCTCCTCCGCGCTTGCATCAAAAGCAACGGGGTTTCCGATTGCAAAGATCGCCGCCAAGCTCGCCGTGGGCTACACCCTGGATGAAATCCCCAACGACATCACGAAGAGCACCCCCGCTTCCTTCGAGCCGACAATCGACTACTGCGTGGTGAAGATCCCGCGCTTCGCGTTCGAGAAGTTCCCGTCCGCTGACCCCACGCTCACCATCCAGATGAAATCAGTGGGGGAGGTGATGGCCATCGGCCGCACGTTCAAGGAGGCCCTTCAGAAAGGGATCCGGGGGCTGGAGATCCGGCGCGCGGGGCTGGGCGGCGTCAACGGCGTCTCCGACGAGGGCCTGGAGGAAGGGCTGGCGCGGCCCACCGCGGACCGTCTCTACCAGATCCATGAGGCATTCTGCAGGGGATGGGCCGTGGACAGGGTCCACCGGGCAACCCGCGTGGACCCGTGGTTCCTGCGCAACATGAAGGAGATCGCGGACTTCGAGCCGACCATCACGGAGAAGAACCTGCGGGACGCGAAGCGCCTCGGGTTCAGCGACCAGCAGATTGCGGCGCGGCTCGGGAAAGACGAGCATGCCGTTCGAGAGCTTCGCGCCTCCAGCGGGATCCTGCCCGCCTACAAGCTCGTGGACACGTGCGCGGCTGAGTTCGAGGCGCACACTCCCTACTATTATTCCACCTACGACGCGGAGGACGAGGCTCGACCGTCCCAGCGGAAAAAGATCATGATCCTCGGCGGCGGGCCGAACAGGATCGGGCAGGGGATCGAGTTCGACTACTGCTGCGTGCACGCCGCGTTCGCCCTGCGGGAGATCGGCTACGAGACGATCATGGTGAACTCCAATCCGGAGACCGTCTCCACGGACTATGACACCTCCGACAAGCTTTACTTCGAGCCCCTGACCCGGGAAGACGTGCTGAACATCGTTGACCGGGAAAAGCCGCACGGCGTGATCGTGCAGCTCGGGGGACAGACCCCGCTCACGCTTGCCGTCGGGCTCGAGCAGGCGGGGGTTCCCATCATCGGGACCAGCCCGGACTCGATTGACCGGGCGGAGGACAGGAAGAGGTTCTCCGATCTGGTGAGGACCCTGGGTCTCCGCCAGCCGGAGAACGGCAGCGCGGTGGAGGTGGCTGATGCGCTTCGCATCGCGCATGGCATCGGGTATCCGGTCCTGGTGCGCCCCAGCTACGTGCTGGGCGGCCGCGCCATGGAGATCGTGTATGATGACTCCAGCCTGGAGCACTACATGCGCCGGGCCGTCTGGGCGTCCCCCGAGAGGCCTGTCCTGATAGACAGGTTCATCGAGGACGCCATCGAGGTGGACGTGGACATGGTGAGCGACGGCCGCATCTCGGTGATCGGCGGGATCCTGGAGCACATCGAGGAGGCCGGGGTGCACTCCGGGGATGCCGCCATGGTGCTTCCCCCGCACACCCTGCCGCACTGGATGATAGAGGAGATACGCAGATACACGCGGGTCCTTGCGAAGGAGCTCCGTGTCGTGGGGCTGATGAACGTCCAGTACGCGGTCAAGGGCAAGGAGCTTTACATCATCGAGGTGAACCCGCGCGCCTCGCGGACGGTGCCGTTCGTATCCAAGGCCATCGGGGTTCCCCTTGCCAAGCTTGCGGCCAAGGTGATGGTGGGTATGAGCCTTTCTGATCTCGGCTTCACGGAGGAGGTCATTCCCGACCACATCTGTGTCAAGGAATCCGTGCTGCCCTTCGCCAAGTTTCCGGGGGTGGACATCATCCTGGGGCCCGAGATGAAATCCACGGGTGAGGTCATGGGAATCGACACGGATTTCGGCAGGGCGTACTGCAAGAGCCAGCTCGGCGCCATGCAGAACGTCCCGGTGGGCGGCACGGTGTTCATCAGCGTGAAGGACAAGGACAAGACGCAGCTTGTCGTCTCCGTTGCGCACCAGCTCAAGGTCCTCGGATTCACCATCGTTTCCACAAGCGGGACCGCAAGGTTTCTGGAGGCAAACGGAATAGAAACGGGGGTGGTCCGCAGGGTGAGTGAAGGCGCGCCGAACCTCCTGGACATGATCAACGGCGGAAAGATCCAGCTCATCATCAACTCTCCGTCAGGGAAGGGTCCCCGGCAGGACGAGGTATCCATCCGCGCGCTGGCGAACGCCCGCGGCGTTCCCGTTGTCACCACCATGCCGGGAGCGGACGCATACGCGCAGGGGATCCGGGCCTTCATCCGGGGAGAGCTGGGCGTCAAGCCAATCCAGCGCTACCATGCCGGCTCGCTTCTTCGGTGAGCACCGAACGCGCGCACCCGTGAGAAGAACCTTGCTGCACGTCGGCCGCTTCCTGCTGACCTGGCTGTGATTCGCTCCAGCATGCTGGAGAGCTCGGTGAGCGGATCCACCTCCCGATTGAGCACCCGATAGACGCCCTCTATGATGGGCAAGGACAGCTTGCCGACCAGCTCGTGTGCCCACTTTGAGGTCACGACGCCCTCAGCGATGTAGCCGAACCGGGGCAGGCTTTCGATCACCTGGTCAATCGATGTGCAACTGTCGATCAGCTTCTTGAGGATGATCTCCCGTCCGAAGCGACGGTTTCTCCCGTGGACGCTGCGGCACGTGACGTCCAGGTCTCCGACGCCGGCAATGGAGGTGAAGGTCTCCGGGTGCGTGGCCCCCATTGCCTTCCCGATGGCAAGAATCTCGTTCAGCCCCGCGGCAAGGAGAAGGGACTCGGTGTTGTCCCCGAACCTGTCCGAGGTCTCTTTCAAGGCGTCAAGCATTCCAAACGCTATGGCGACGACGTTCTTGACCGCCGCGCTGACCTGGACGCCCCTCACATCGAGAGAAGAGAACACAACGAGGCTGCCTCCCGACAGGAGCTCCCGCACCCGGATGGAGTTCCGACCGCTGCGTGACGCGCTGATCAGGCCCGTGATTTTTCCCTGGGACACTTCGATGGCATGGCTGGGTCCGGACACATACACGAGCTTGTTCCGGTACATGCCGGGGAGATAGTCCTCGATGGCCTCCGTCACCAGCCTGATGCCGCCGGGCGTTTCGATCAGTCCCTTGGTGAGAGCCGCGATGACAACGCGCCCTTCGCGCACGCTGTTGCACCCCGTGATTCTCTTTACATGCGTGAGCAGGTGGAGGGATGGGATAGCGATGAAAAGGTAGTCCTTATCCTCCGCCACCGCGCTGAGGTCAGCGGAAGCCCTGACCAGGGGGAGCGTGACCCCCGCCAGGTACAGAGGGTTGCTGTGTGTCCTGTTGATGGAGGAAGCCAGGTCAGGCTCATGGCACCAGAGGTCCACAGGATGCTGTTTTTCCGCCAGCACTTTCGCAACGGCAGTGCCCCAGGCCCCCGCACCCAGCACGCCAATCTTTGTCTGGACCCCGTTTGCCATGCGCCGGCCCTTCTACGGTCTCGGGCTCTTCTTCAGCAATTCCTTGTCCTGCCCGAGAAGCCTGCTGTCCGGATACGCCGCCAGACCCTGGTCCAGCACGCTCCGAGCATCCGCTATCTTTCTGGCATTGTAGAGCTGCGCAAACGCGTTGTGGACATATGCCTCGTAGGTCTGCAGGAGGAGGGGCGGGGAGCCGAGCTTCCTCATGCCGTCAACCACCACCTGGGCAGCGGCAAGGAATCCCGCGTTCCTGGATTCCGCCTCTGCCCGCAATTGCACCAGGGAGACTGACAGGTCCGTCCAATCCTTGTCTTCCAGCGCGGCCCTGGTGGCGGGTTGGGACAGGAGTGAGTCCGCATCCTGGAAAGCGCCCGCGCTGAACAGGCTTACGACCCAGTTGTGGTAGATCTCCCGCCGGAGCTGATCCAGGTCTATGCCCCCGCCGAAGGAAGCCTTCACGTCATCCATGAACTGCACGGCGTGGGCGAAGTCGCTCCTTGTCCCCATCCACGAAACGTAGTTCGAAAGGGCAAGCGTGGCGATCCTCTTGAACTCTTCCGTGGAGAGAAGGGCGTACACGCTCACCGCGGGGGTCACCGCGTCTCGGAAGTATCTGCCGTCGGTGTATTCGGAGACCCGGTTGTACAGGATGAGCCCGAGCAGCTCCCGCTCTCCGATGACACGCCTGTCACGGTAGTTGGAGGGCGGCACATAGCTGTACCCGGTGAGCTTGCCGAAGCTGTCGCTGAACTCCTTGCGCGTGCCCGGATTGTAGCCATACGGATTTGTGGTCTCCACGTCGACTGGCTCTCCATCCACGAGGACCGTGCAGAACGCGTGGTCGGTGGTCCGGATCCCGCCCACGGAAAGCCCGACGGACCGGGCAAACACCAGGTACAAGACAGCCGAAGACACGCAGTTGAAGACGCCGGTCTCCAGCGCAGTGTCGATCCGCGTCTGACGCTCCGAGTAGGTGGAAAGGAGGTTCTTGTGAAGGAACGTCAGCGTCCTCTCCGCAAGCTCAGCCTGTCCGGTCACATCTGCAACCTCGTCCCTGAATCTGTGCATCAGGGAGCCAAGCTTCTCCTTGTCCGCTGCCGCGGCATCATCCGACGCTCCCGAGAACTGCAGAGACGCATCTATCAGAGTCTCAATCGGGATGGGCTCCCTCATGGTGGAAAGCTGCTCGCTCAACGAAAGAGGGGTGAGCTCGGGGAACGCCTGCAGGCCGGATTTGCCTTGAGCCAGGAGGGGCTGCAAAGAGACCACCAGGATGAAAAGCAAAACAACACTTTGGCGCTTGAGCTGCATTCGGCTTCCCATGAACAAGATCAGCATTACCCTGGAATTGCGTCAAGACATTCGCCGCACTTCTGCTGCGGCCTTCTTCTCTTGCGTTTTCCGGCCCAATATACTATACCTTTGTATAGTATATGAGCTCCCACCATATTCACTTTCGATCAAACTACTCCTTCCTTCGAGGCTGTCACTCCCCCGAGGAGATCTGCCGTTTTGCCAGAGAGCGAAGCCTTTCTGTCGTAGGCTTGACAGACGTCAACAATTTTCACGGGTTGATTCTCTTTCTGCTTGCAGCGGACAGGGCGGGGTTGAAGCCCGTCGCGGGCGTCGTCGTAGAAAAAGGGGGGAGGGAGCTGTTCACCGCGTACGTGATGAGCCGGCGCGGTTACGGCAGGATCTGCCGGGTGCTCACGGAGGTTTTGACGGATCCTGATGGTTCTTTCGACCCGGTTGGAGCGCTTTGCGACCGCGGGTGGGAAGGCCTTTCCATCCTGTCGCCGCACACGGATGTCATCAATCGTCTGGCGAAGCGCGAGCGGGCCGGGCTGTATGTCCAGCTCACCTACGGAAGTCCTTTCTCAATCCTGGCGGGCTTTGCTCGGGAGCGCGGGCTGCAGACCGCCGCCATTCAAGAAACCGTCCTGCTGGACGAATCGGATGAAGCGCTTTATCCCCTGCTGCGGGCCATGGACCTGAACACCACGCTGGAGCGTTTGCCCGAGGCGGAGAGACTGGGAGGACGCCACCGGTACGCCCCGCCTGGCGCGCTGAAGAGGTTCTTCTCCGCAGTGCCGGAAGCGCTTGATAACACCGAGGCCATAGCGCGGGAAGCCGACGCCAGCGGCATTATCAGCCCGCAGTATGTTTTCCCGGCGTTCGACGGGCTCTCAGAGGAAGAGGCTTTCCGGCTCCTCGCCCGGTTGTGCGATGACGGGGTGCGCCGCCGCTACGGTGGCGTGCGCCCCGACATACGGGATCGGCTGGATTACGAGCTTTCAGTAATCCGGGAAAAAGGATTTGCCTCCTACTTCCTGGTTGTCCGGGACATCGTCCAGCAGTGCCCGCGTACGTGCGGCCGCGGCAGCGCGGCATCCAGCATCGTTTCCTACCTTCTTGGCATCACGCACGTGGACCCGCTTCGCTACACTCTCTTCTTCGAGCGGTTTCTCAACCGGGGCAGGAAGGACCCTCCGGACATCGACGTTGATTTTCCCTGGGACGAGAGGGACAAGACATTGAAATATGTCTTTCAGAAATACGAAGGCCGGTCCGCCATGGTGGCCAACCATGTCACCTTCGGTCCGCGCTCTGCGCTGCGGGAGCCGGCGAAGGCGCTGGGGCTGCCGGAGGAGGAGCTGAGCGTCATTGTGCGCGCCTTTCGCCAGGGACGCCTGGACGACATCCCCCCCTACGTCCGCGAGGCGGCGGCCCGCATCCGCGGCTTCCCCCGCAACCTCGGAACCCACTGCGGCGGGGTGGTCATCACCCCCGGCCCCATCTCTGACTACACGCACGTGCAGGTCTCTCCGCTCGGGTACCCGGTGATTGCCTGGGAGAAAGACGCCACGGAGGACGCGGGACTTGTGAAGATAGACCTCCTGGGCAACAGGTCCCTGGCAGTCCTGCGTGATGCCCTGGAGCTGGTGGAAAAAAACCACGGTGAGCGGTACGACTGGGAAAGCTTTGATCCCCTTTCCAACGCGGACACCCGGGACCTCATTGCGAGCGGACGGACTCTGGGAGTCTTCTACGTGGAGTCTCCCGCCACCCGTCAGCTCCTCACCAAGATGCGGCGGGGAGACTATGAGAATCTCGTCATCGCGAGCTCCATCATCCGGCCGGCCGCCAACCAGTACATCCGGACCTTCGTCAAACGCCTGCATGGCGCTCCGTACCAGCCCCTCCATCCCCTGATCGAGCAGACCCTCGCGGAGACCTTCGGAGTCATGGTCTACCAGGAGGATGTGTCCCGGGTGGCCATCGACCTGGCGGGGTTCCCCATCGAAGAGGCGGACAGGCTGCGAAAGATCCTGTCAAAAAAAGACCGGGACCTGAAGCTCCCTGACGTCCGGGAGAAGTTCTTCCGCGGCGCCAGCGCGCGGGGGGTGAGCGGGCAGACCGTGGCGAAGGTCTGGGACATGATCCTTTCCTTTGACGGGTACTCTTTCTGCAAAGCGCATAGCGCATCCTATGCGCAGGTGTCCTACCGCGTGGCCTATCTCAAGCGCTTCTACCCCCTGGAGTTCATCGCGGCGGTGATCAACAACGGGGGAGGTTTTTACGGGCGGCAGACTTACGTGGATGAATGCCGCCGCATGGGCTTCGCCGTCCTTGCGCCGGACGTGAACGCAAGCAAATGGGAGTACACCGTGGAGCCGTCACGGGGAGGCCTGCGTGTCGGCCTGGGGCAGCTCAAAGACGCGAGGCGAGCCCTGGTGGAGGCCATTGTGGAAGAGCGCGAGCGTGGCGGCCCGTACTCCGGTTTCCGTGATTTTCTCCTGCGCGTCCCCTGTCGATTTGAAGATATCCGCGTGCTCATCAGGTCCGGCGCCCTTGATTCGGTTTCAGAGGGCTTCACGCGGCCCCAGCTTTTCTTCCGTTGGCAGAACATCGACAAGGAAGAGGGTCTGGGTTTCCTGCCGTCCGCTCCTCCGCTCATCGGGGACTACCCGGACCGGGTGAAGCTGACGGACGAGGTGGGCACCCTCGGGATCGTTATTTCCCGGCATCCCCTCGAGCTGTTTCGACCGCGCATCCACGGGATCGTCTCCCGTCTCGGCCTTTCACCCTTTATTTCTTCTGCGGACATTCCGGTCTTTCGGGGACACAAGGTCTGGACGGCGGGCATCCTGGTGACAGGCAAGGAGGTGACCACAAAAAAACAGGAGCCCATGATCTTCGTCAGCTTCGAGGACGAGCTGTCCATCTATGAAGCAGTGCTGTTCCCCGGCTCCTTCGCCCGTTTCTTCCCCCTGTTGGATGAAGGCTGGGCCTTTCTGGTGTTTGGCCGGGTTGAAGAAGATCTCGGAGCGGTCTCGATCAGCGTGGAGAAGCTGCTTCCTGTTTCGAGGATACGTGAAGAAGAGACAACGACTGCGCTTCCCGAGCGGCCACCGGTGTTCATGGGGGAGCGCGAGCACGCACCGCTCGGCCCGTCTCCCGCTGTCTCAGCTGCCGCGCGAGCCGAGGTAACCTTCCGCCCTTAGAAGCTCCGCGCTGAGGATCCCCCCGCCGGCCGCTCCCCGCACCGTGTTGTGGGAAAGGCAGACGAAGCGGTAGTCCAGGATCCTGTCTTCCCGCAGCCGGCCGATCGAAATCCCCATGCCCCGGCCGGTGTCGCGGTCCAGCCTGGTCTGGGGTCGGTTGTCGTCCTCGAAGTACGTCAGGAAAGGCTTTGGCGCGCTGGGCAGGCTGAGCTTCTGCGGCGTGCCCTCGAAGCTCGCCCAAAGCTCCCGTATCTTCTTCGCGGAGGGCTTGTTCTTGAAGGAAACGAAGACCGCGGCCATGTGGCCGTCCGTCACGGGCACCCGGATACACTGGCTCGAGATGACAGGGTCCCTGGCGTTGATGATCTGACCGCCCTGGACATTCCCCCATATCTTCAAGGGCTCGATCTCGCTCTTCTCTTCCTCTCCGCGGATGAACGGCATCACGTTGTCTTCCATCTCCGGCCAGTCCTTGAACGTCTTGCCCGCCCCGGAGATGGCCTGGTAGGTGCAGACAAAGACTTTCTCGATTCCGAGGTCGCGAAGGGGATGGAGCGCCGGCACATAGCTTTGAATGGAGCAGTTCGGTTTGACGACGATGAAGCCGCGTTTCGTGCCGAGTCTCTTCTTCTGGGTTTCGATGACCGCGTAGTGGTCCGGGTTGATCTCCGGAAGGATCATGGGAACGTCCGGGGCCAGCCTGTTGGCGGAATTGCTCGAAACGATGGGAACCTCTGCCCTGGCGTAGCTTTCTTCGAGCGCCCGGGTCTCGTCCTTGGGCATGTCCACGGCGCAGAACGCAAGGTCAAGCCCTTTGCTCACCTCATCCACCAGCGCCGCATTCTTGACGATGAGCCCAGCCGCCTGCTCCGGGCAAGGGAGTGAGCATTCGCCATCTGTCTCCCACCGCCTCACGGTAGCACTTGCCCGCGGAGCGCTCGCTGGCCGCCACAGTCACCACGTCGAACCACGGATGCTGCGAAAGAAGCGAGATGAAACGTTGGCCAACCATTCCGGTGGCGCCGATGACCCCAACCCTGAGCTTCTCAGGCATGTCGGGAAGAATACGGACTCAAGCGCCGTTGATCAAGACCGCGGGCCGTTGGGTGCCGCAGGCCCGGCGCAGAGGCCGAGCGCGCAGGCCCCAACAGCGCGCAGGCCCGACGTTGACAAGCCCTCCGGGCCAGAATACTCTGGGCTCGCCCGGGCGGCTAGCTCAGCTGGTTAGAGCGTCTGGTTTACACCCAGAAGGTCGGGGGTCCGAATCCCTCGCCGCCCATTCTTCTATAGCAAAAAGAATTGCTGGCTATTTTTCGACCCGGAAAAGAAACACGTTGACGAAAATCGAAGCTCAATTGTAAACTGAATTCCATGGGAAGACATGCCGGTGTCTATTCCCTCTTCAAGCGGAGCAAGCGTGACGGCGGCTATTACTACTATCGCCTCCGCGGCGAGGGGTCCTACAAGAGCACGGGGACTCGTGACTACAACGAAGCCCTGGGCGTCATCGAACAGAAGCTAAAGGCCGTCGAGATCGAGAGAACGGCGCCGGCACGACGGTCTCTCAAGGAATACTCGGCGGTTTTTTTTGTCTGGGGCAAGTGCCCGCACTGCCGCAAGCTCATCGAAGAGGGTCGCCAGATCACTAAGCGCCACGCCTACAATCAGCGCCGCTGGCTGGAGAAGTACATTCTGACCGACGCGATCGCGGACAGGCAGCTCGTGGAGCTCACTCGCGCCGACGTCCTCGATTTCCGCTCGCGCCTGGCTCGGAAGCTCGGCGCGAAAGTGAACACCGCAAATAAGGTCCTCGCGGTCTTGAAAACGATTCTCAAGGAAGCGCTCTTCCGCGAGGACCTCGAGCGGGATCCCTCCGCCGGCGTCGGCAACCTGAAAGAGGACCGCAGAGAAGCCGGGATCTTCACGGCGGACGAGCTGCGCGCGCTCTTTCCTTCCGAGGGCCTCGGGCCGTGGGAGGACCTGCAGGCGAAAACCTGTTTCCTCGTGGCTGCCTCTACGGGGATGCGCCGCGGAGAGATCCTCGCTCTTAGCTGGCAGCACGTCGACTTTGAGCGCTCGGCTATTCAGATTGCCCAGGCCTGGAAATCTCGGGACGAGCTCGGAGCTCCGAAATGGGGACACACGCGCGTTGTCCCTCTTCCTTCAGTCGCCGCGGCGGCGCTTATGGAGCTCTGGGACGGGAGGCCTCCGAAGCTCGCAAGCGCCGACTCACTTGTTTTCTGCTACGCGGATATCGAGCGCGCGTATTGGGGCGAGCGCTTAGGAGAAACCTGGTGGACTAAAAACTTCGCCGCGGCGATGAAGAAGGTGAAGGTCGGGGAGAAGGTCGGCATCGACGCGCGAGCTCGGGGGATCAAGCCGCACTCATTCCGACATACCGTGGCCACGCTGCGACGGGATGCCGGCGAGGATCCCGCGAAGATCCGCGCGGCTCTGGGCTGGACGAACGAGCGCACCCAGGGGAACTACGAGCACTTCGCGCCGGAAATGCTGAAGTCTGAGGCCATAGAAAAGATATGGGGATCCGGATGAAATGCTTGCACGGTCCCCTAAGCTATGATACGTTAGGGATGACACTGTTTGAGACTGTCGGGGGAGATAGTTCCCCTTACTCGCTGATGAGGCGGGCTGGCAGCAACTCAAAGGGATAGAGATGCGGGGGCATCTGACGCGAGAGCGTTCCCTTTGGTTTGCTGTCGGCCCGTTTTTTTGTGCCTCGGGAGGGGGCGATGTATGCAAGAGCTTCAGAAAAAACTCGACTCGCTTCTCGACTACCGGGGAGCGGCTGAGGTCCTCGCCGTCTCGGTGCCGACTGTGAAGCGGCTCGCTTCCTCGGGAGAGATCCCCGTCATTCGCGTGGGGCAGCGGGCGACCAGGTTCGAGCCCTCAGCGCTGCGCGAGTTCATCGACAGCCGCCGCGGCGACGCGCAGAAAGCGCAGCGCACCGGAGCCTGACGGTGGAGTACTCCCTTGTGATCGATCAACTCGCTTTGAAGCGCTGGCACGGCAAGATTGACGGGGACGACGCGCTTCTGATAGCGTTCATTTCGAAGCTTAACTCCCACAATCCAGAGGTAGCGCGCTACATGGACCGCGACTATTTCCGACTCAACCGCTCCTGGATACTGACAGAGCTTCCTCTCCTGGGATTCACGGAGTATACGCTCAGTCGCCGCCTGCACCAGCTGCAGAAGCTCGGGATCCTCGACCTCAAGAATCCCCACGGCCAGGGCGGACACCTGCTCTTGCACGGCCGCATGTCAAAGCTCTGGTACCAGGAAGTAGAGAAAGCAAAGAGGGAAGTGGATCTACTTTCCACCGCCACCGAGCAAAAAAGCCATATGGCGGAAATACCATATGGCGAAACCGCCCATGGGCATCTGGCGCAAATGCCAGTGGCAAAAACGACACATGATCATATTAAGAATGATCATAAAGAGGAGACCGCAGCCGCCCTCCCTGACGGGGCGGCTTGCGGCCTCCCTGAAGAGAAAGAACCCAGCCTGTTCCCTGAGGATCCCCGCGCCGACGTGCCTACCGCAGAGATTCTTGCGGCAGCAGACAGCGAATTTGCGCGGAGCATACTCCGGGAGCGCGCGGAGGAAGAGTCTGATTTCCCTGAGGCGGAAGCGGGGAGGCCGGCGTGACTCCGACAACTCCTACGCGATGGCAGGCCTTTCTGATTCTGCTACTCAACTCGGTGTTCTGGGGGCTGGGCTGGGCCTACGGGCTGCCGCGGCGGATCTGCGCCACCGTCGGCTCCTACCTCCCCACTGAGGCCCCCGCGGCGATCCTCTTCTCCAGGGCGCCTGCCGTTGCTGCGGGAAATACGGGAACCACGACGCCATGGGCTCCGATTCAGACCACCGTCCGGGCCGATCCGATACTTGCGGCTCAGCTGGGCGCTGCGGGCGTGGCAGTCAACCAGACACCGGCAGATCTGGGCATTGGGCAGCCGTTAAACTGATGGACCTCAACGATCTGGTATGTAACGGGAGGGGGAGAATGAAAGCACTCGTGATGAAGCTGTGGGCGCGGCTGTTCGGCAGGCTCGAAGTGGACTTCAAGCAGGCGGCGTAACATGGAGCGCTTTCTGAAACGGAACAGCCGCGGCGTCACGTGCATTTTCTGCAACCGCCGCGCGGAACGCTTCGAGTTCAAGATCAAGGGCACGCTGCAAGCCTGGGTCTGCGACTCATGCGCCGAGAAGCATGCAGCGCAGTGCGAACGAATCGAAGAGCCGTCGAACATTGCGGCGGCGAAGGAAGGGTGAATATGGGCACCATCGTTGCAAGGAACGTGTACCATGGCGACACGGCCGTTGAGGTTCCGATCCCTGACGGGGATCCCTCGACCTGGCCCGCGCGCTGGTGGGAAGGCCCTGGCCGCTCGACCAGGCAGGACAGCGCTACAGTGAGACTGTCCCTTGTGGGGAATGCCGCGGCGGACCAGATCCCCGACCTTTCGCACTTCGACGCGACGGTCGAGTACGACTCCGAGGTGGTTCGCGAGCGGATGATCAAGCGGATGAATGCCGACTCGCGCAGCTACCAGGGCACGACCCGGGCGAACGTCAAGGAGACGGCCAAAGAAGGGATCTCCGCGGCTATGGGCTCCGGCTACTACAGGGAGGGCTGAGCATGCCGGCGGGACGTTTGATCGACTGGGCCGCCGAACGGCGCGCTGACGAAGCCGATAAGGTATTCGAGCGCATCGAGGCTTTGCAGCGGCTGCGCGGGACCACGGACCTGTACCCGGGCAATTTTCTCCGGCCCGGCCGCGAGGCCTACGTCGCCATCATCGACGAACAGCACACGTTCGTCAATGACGGCCATCTCCACGCCAAGCCCTGGCTTGCGACTTGTCCTCGGCGGCCGTTCGACGGGGGCGGCTTTCGGCACATGAAATGCTTCGAGCCCGAGCGCTGCATGCGGCTTTTCCAGTACGACGAAGAGGCTGGCAAGGTCGGCGCCGAGCTCTTTGCAGGACGGGTGTTCTACAAGAGCATCGGCCCAGGATCACGGGAAATCATCGACGAAGCGACGGGCGAGGCACACTACGTCCAAAAAGACGCGGGCTTTGAAATGGCGATCTGCGGGTATGAGGTCATCGCCGTCGCCGCGGGAGCGATAAAGCAGCGCCCAAAGGAACATCCTCAACTGCCGCGCGACCTGGTAGGCGTTGCTCTCTGGCGCACCCTTTTCGCATACATTGATTTCTCGATCACGCCGGACGATGAGGCCCAGCGCGAAAGAGACTGCTCCACGAGCGAATGGAGCGCCTACAAGGCGGCGAAGTCCCTGAAGCTGGGCACCGCCACAACCGTGGATCGGAGAGGAATGGACCCGTTATATCGCACCGGGGGCGCATGATATGGCTGGAATCGGGCTGCCATTCTTCAGGGGGGCGGACCCTCGCCGGCCCTCGCGTAAAACTGCCACGGTGGCAAAAATAGCGAGCGCGGAGACAGGGGAATCGCCCGGCAACTCCGACGCGACGGAAGAGGTCCTGCCTGAAGTGGTTTTCGACCCGGAGCCCGAGGAAGGCGGATCCACCGTACATGCGGGTAAGCAACAGGCCTGGCCGCGGTCACTGTCCCGCAGGGACCGGGGTCTGATCGCACGGGCCGCGGCCGAGACGGAGAAGCTCCAGGAGCTCGCGGGGATCCCGCCGGACCTGGCCCAGCTCCAGCGCTCCGATCCGCGGATCGAGCTCGACCAGGACGGCAACATCAAGCGCCGGCAGCCGAAGCCCGAGAAGTTGAGCGAGGCCGACGCGGCGTTCCTTTTCATGATGAACTACAGGAGGTAGTCAATGGCAGACAAGAATGGCAACTTCGGTTTTCCCCGAGACGGTGTCAGCGCGGACGGCACGCCGGTGACGCGGCAGATCGTCACGACAGGGGGAGGCGGTGCGCGCGTCGTGGATATCCCGCGCGTGCAGAGCTCGGGACCTGGAGGCGGACCGTCCGGACTGGGGAGCTCGCACGAGGGCGGCCACCCCGCGGGAGTGAACGGCGAGCAGATCCCCGTGAAGGGCAGCGGGTACTACCCCGAATGAAACCCCTGCTCGCAGAGATCAAGCAGCGGCGCACGGAGCCCCTCGAGCAGAGCGCGACGGGCGGAGCGATCGCACGGCAGCCAGCGACCATTGCGCCGCGGCAGCCTTCGCCGAGCCTGCCGGCGCGGGGTACTCCTCGAGCTCCGATGCCCAACCCGGCCAGCCTGGCAAGGATCCCGGCTCGCGCAACCTTCACCAACGTGCCCACTGCCGGCGGCCAAGTCTCCACGGTGACGCCCTCGGTGGAGAACGTCACGACCGGAGCGCCTGGCATGCAGCGCAAGATCGTGCATGATCCGCACCGCGGCGCGCACGTCGAGCTCGTGCCGAGCTTCAGGGCATCGAAGCCGGGAGCGCAGACGGGCGAGCTCCCGGAATAGTTCGGGGCGGGCGCTGCCGCAAGCGAAGCGCTCACCCCGGGGCAGGGTAGTGATTCCCCTGTCCCCGGCCCTCTGCTGGTCCGGGTTCTTCACGGTCCCCGGCCGGCGCAACACCCGTGAGGGCGGAAGCCCCGCCGTTGGCGGACAAGCGAAAACCCTCGCGGGTCCTTTTGAAACAGGACCGCTCCTGGCCGTTGCGACGAGCGGCTTCATGGGGCGGATCTGCAGGGAAGCCGGGCCTGGCGTTGCCAGAGCTCCCGGCTTTCCCGTTAAAACAGGCGCATACCGTGCGCGGGGCCTGAAGGCGGCCGTTGGCCGTCCGGGCCCCTTTCCTTTGCGCGTGGCGGGGGCAAGGCGCGACTTTCGCGGGGCCTGCCGCATGATTCTACCAGGCCAAAAGCGCCCCTTGACAGATTTGCTATGAGTGCTGTACATTCATGGCATGACGCTACAGGTTCGACACGTGCCCGATACGGTGCACAAGGCTTTGAAACGGCAGGCGCTCGAGAGAGATCTCTCCCTGAACGCTCTGGTACTGCAGATCCTGGGGCTAGCGTCGAAGAAGAAGCGGATCCCCCCAGGGGATCGCGCTGTCGGCATTTCCACGGATTGAAAGGAGGGCAGCGGCAGTCCTATTATGGGGCTGCCGTGGATAGGGTAGCTCCCGACACGCCGGTGTCTCTTGCCCGGCTTCCACGGCACTTTCAAAGCAAGAGCGCACTTTCAAGAGGAGTGCACCAATGGTCAACAAGAACATAGACGGCAAGCCCGTCGCTCTTCGCTTGCTTTCGAAGATCACTGAGGACACCACCCCAGACGGGGACTCGCGCGCGGCGGAAATCAAGAAGGCGAATGATTCGCTCGGCGAGGCGCTCGCGCTCCAGGAACAGATTCAAACGCTCGCGACTTTGGCTGATGGGCGGAGCAAAGACTCGACGCTCTTGTATGTGATCGAGAGGCTTTCGAAGGAGCTGAACCGACACCTCAGCACGATCGAGCGCGCGTTGATGGATCTGGGCCGCATCGACGGGACCTGAGAGTACCGCCGCGGCGCTTGAAGAGGCCCTCGAGAGATCGGGGGCTTTTTTTTGCCCGGCTCTTCGAGGCTCAATCGAAGCTGATTCGAAGCCTTATTCGGGAATGTGAGCGCATTGAAAATCGTGCGTAACATTGTAGCGGGAAAGACAGGGAGTGGAATGGGAGCGCGCGGGAGAATAGGATTTTGCTTTACACCCAGAAGGTCGGGGGTCCGAATCCCTCGCCGCCCAGAAGTACTACGTTGTCATAACAGCGAGAAGCCCGCGGACGCAGCCAGCTCAGCCAGTCTTTGATGCCCTTCCCCGCTTCCCCGTGTCTTTGAACGAGAAGGATCGTTCCGCGTCATGGTAATTCAGCCAGGGTTCCGCATCATCGCAAGACAACGAAGCGAGCAGCGCCCCGCGGGGCCGAGGCGCGCTCTGGAGCGTTTGGGATGAGGAACTAGAAGTGAAACGTGTACGAGACTTTCACCGAGAGATCGAAGGTTGGGTTCACATTTGTAAGTCCGTCGGTGTTCGAGTCGTCGTAGTTGTGGATCTTGAATACCGCTTCCACATAAAAAGGTCCCGTAGCATAGATGATTCCGGGATAGAGACTGGATCCTAGCGCTTTGGCGGAACCGGAGTGGCCTCCGTAAAAGGCGGAGCCCGGAGTGCTTCCATTGGGAACATTCTGGTAGGTGTACAAGGATGCTCTGAAATATGCCTTGAGACCGGGAAGGCCTATGCTTGTGAAGTCAAACGTCAGCTTGGGATACGTGTACAGACGCAGGTTATAGCCTGCATCGCTGAATGAAGGGGTTGTGCTCCCCTGGTCGGAAAAATAGACGGCTTCCAGCACATCGAGCTGCCAGGGTCCGTAGATGAAGCTCACTTGCGGATTTACATCGTACAGCCATGCTGGAGAGAGCCCGATTTCAGTGCTCACGGAGAATACCAGTGCCGTGGTTTTGTCGAAAGAGAGCTTGTATGCGATACTCTCGTAGTTTGTAAAGAGAAAAGTGTTCATCCCGCTCCCAAAGAACGTCCCAAGAGAGATCCCTTTGTAGGCGTAGTCCATGAGATATTTGATCTCCGCGTAGGCGGGATCATTCGTCGCGTCAGTGCCGATGAAATACAAAGGAAGGCTGACACGCAGCGTCCAAGGCCCGGAGAGAAAGTCCACAAAAGGTTCCGCTCGGGCAAAGTTCACAAAGGAAGGGGAAATGGTGCCCATCATGTCTTCCGCGCGCAGGCCAAGCCTCAGCGTCGTGGAATCATCTGGCTTCAGTGTGTAATAGCCGTTGATGTAGGGGTCTGGGACCAGATTGAGATTGCTCGTGATTGCCGTAGCGGCGCCCGGCTTTTGCTGCGCAGATGAGAAAGCGTTGAGTGCCGCGCCGAGAGCGCCGACTTCCAGCGTGATTCCCTCCGCGAAAGCAGCAAACCCAGCTGCGGAAACGAGGAGAATCGTCACAACAATAAGACGCAATTGTTTCATGAGGGCTCCTTTTCAAAAAACTTTTGCCAGAGAGAGTTCCTGTTGCCCAACCATAAGCTGCTAACGGCTGGAGTCGATCGTTCTTCGGACCAGATAGCTTCGTCTGCTTGCCGGGCGATCAGACCAGGACCTGTGACGGGGGATCAGTTACGTCGAAGAGTTCAACCTTGCATGCACGGCATTCAGGACTTCCTCCTTGAAACTTTGGATAAGCAATCCCCTTGAATGCCAGCATGAGTGGAGGCAGTTCCCCTTTCCACACTGGGAGGCGACCCAGTTTCCCGGATCGCCCTGCCGCCTTGAGGTTCGTGGCATTTCGCTTTAGAACGACGAGGTCGGGGATCGGCAACATGCTACCTTTGCGATTGTCGCCTGTCAATGATTTTTTGGACCTGGAAGGCGATACCAGATGTAAGAGCCGGCTCGGGGAAACGTTGTCGGAAAATCTTGGCTGCGCGGCTCTTCAGCGGCCGAGACGGGGCGGTTCTGCCGCCCAGTCTCTTTCGCCCTCCGCAACGACCGGCAGCCCGGGAACGATGTCCCACCTCCGAACGCAGCGCGATTAGAGAGGGTTTTTCAGAGTGAAAGACTCCAGACTTCCCGGCAGATCAGCCTGCCAGTGGTCTCCGGCCACGCTCTCGGGCGTTCGTTGACAAAGTCCGCTGTCCCTTCGATACCGGAAAACTTCCCGGTCCCCCCGAGCAGTTTTGCCTTGCCTGCATCCGCGCCCGTGGGATAATCCCAGATCTCCACCATCATGGTGTCGCCATCCTTGTCCGCGTACACCCCATACCCGTGGAAGCGCCACCCCACCCCTTTTCGAAGTAGGCGATCACGGAAAAATGGGTAGACAGGTTATTGAACGCCGGCTGGTCGTTAATTTCTATGCCATACTGTTCTCCGAGCAGCACGGCGTGGTCCTTGTCGATAGGCATGAGTTTCGGCAGAGGGGGATGCGTAGTTCGTCCCCTTGAAAGTCAGCTTTGTCTGAGAATACCCCAACGCTCCCGCGACGACTGCCAGAACCAGGCTGACTCTCCGGTCCATGTTTCGCCTCCTGTGCAGTATTTCGGAAGACGGCCTCTTTTGCCGACTCCGATCATATCAGTGACGTTAGCCTCTGCACGGCAGACTCCTTTCCCGGGGCCACTCAGCCCCCGGATGTGCATAAGTCTAAGCACATTTGCGCGGGTTGTCAAGAAGTTTCTGCATATTTTTAAGCATATACCAATGGTTGGCGGAGTTTGCTGCAAGCAGCGCCGCCTCTTGCGGCGGGGTCTTGCGGCCCTGGTGCGTCCTGGGTCGGCAATCGAGGCCGTAGAGACGTTTCTGTCGTTCTTGTGTCCGCTTACTTCTCCACGTGGTAGAGGATCAAATACGTGGAATCCTGCTGATCAATCCTGCTCGGATAGATCGGGTTCCTCAGCTCCTCGTCGCTATTAGGCGACAGCGATACCGACTCTCGCACTGTTCCAGATTTGCTATACTTCATGAGTACGGCGAATATCTCAAACTTGCTGTCACCGGGGGCTTTGCCTGAGGAGAGAACCTTCATCCAAATGTTACCCTCTGAATCCGTCCATTCGCTGGTTATTTTTCCCGTGCCTTCATAAAGAGGACTTGAGTCAGACAGGCGCAGGTACTGCTTCCATCCGTCAGCGGTGTCGACCTCTTTCTGAATCGACATCTTTTCGTTGACCCAGGTTCCCAAGCCTATATCTTTCGGAATTTCTTTCCCTTTGACGCAACCTCCAGACAGGATCAAGACCAGGGAACTCAAAAAGGCGGCAAGAATGATCGGTCGGGTATTCATGCACTTCCTCCTCTCCGCTCCTCTTGTTGGCTTGTGGTAAATGACAGGGTTGCAGGTCAACCAGTTCAGGGTGGCGAAATTCAATTTTCAGCTTACATCACCGGATGGCTCTGTCAAGCCATGGAGCCGATCCTCACACTGGGGGTGGGGAAGAGAGCCGTCGCACCAGCTTTTTCGCGAGATCGCCTCCCCCGCGCGGAGGGATGGAATTTTTCCCTTACCTTGCTCCTGCACCGGTATTACTTTACGTCTGTGCGCAAGGGGACCTTGCAAGTCACGTCGCGAGGCTCCAAGGACAGCCCGGCGGCGAGTAAGCAGATGCTCGTCGGCCGTCAATCAGAGCTGACGTTCATATCTCGCCTTCTGGATGAAGCAAAGTCTGGAAACGGAACCTTCCTGGGACTCAGCGGCGAGCCGGGGATCGGGAAGACGAGGCTCGCCGAGGCGGGGGCTGCCGTGGCCCAGTCGAAAGGGTTCATAACTTTCTGGGGACAGTGCCATGACGGGCAGTACATCCCGCCCTACTGGCCCTGGAAAGAACCCCTCAGAGGACTTCTGAAAATGCTTCCCCGGCCGCGAGGGGAGATCAGGCAAAATGGAATACCGGAAGGACTGGCCAGCATCTTTTTCGAAGCCTTCCGGAACCCCGACTCTCAGCAGGCAATGCCCATGCCTGTGTCTGACCAGGCCAGGCTCCTGATACTGGAATCCGCAACGGCTCTCATACGCAGGATTTCCGAGCGCAGGCCCCTGCTGTTGATCATGGATAACATTCATTGCGCTGACGTTCCGTCGCTCCAGCTGCTCGAAGTCGTGGCGTCGGAAATGCGCGCGCAGAACCTCATGATTATCGGCACGTACCGCGAACCCGCGGCGGATTCAAGGGCTGAGTTCCGGCCCGCAATTGGCGCTCTGGCAAGCAAGGCTTTCTTTCACGGCATCTGTCTCTCCGGCTGGGACCAGGCGGCCATCTCCGAGTACCTGAAGATCCGCGGTATTGCCGCACCGCCGGCAAGAGCTCCTTCGCGCGGTTTTGAACCGAACGGAGGGAAATCCTCTTTTTGTCGGTGAAGTCACGAACCTGCTGAAGCACGAAGGGTTCCTGGACATCGGAGCTCCTGAGGGCCCAGGTGCCTGGGAGAAATACATCCCCCAGAAGATCCGCCTGGCAATCCTTGGCCAGTTCCAGAGGCTCTCAACGCCGTGCCAGGATGTCATGTCCCTTGCCGCTCTCGCTGGACGAGAGTTCGAGTCTGCAATTCTTCGCCAAGCCACAAAGATGACACGAGCGGCCCTCGAGCGGGGTCTTGAGGAGGCAATTGCCCACGGCATAGTCATCGCAGATGCAGAAAAGCCCGGTCTTTACAAGTTCACGCACGCTCTGGTCCAGGACGTCTTCGTTGAGCAAATAACGGTCCACCGGAGACCAGCGCTTCATCTGGAGATAGGAAGGGTGCTGGAACGGCATTACGCCCGTGATCTCGAAACTCACGCGGGAGAGCTGGCTCGTCACTTTGACCGCGCTGGACCGGAAGGCATGAAGCGCGCGGCTCACTACTATAGCCTGGCGGGCGAGCGCGCCTTGAAGATGCACGGTTTCGAGGATGCCCTTGAGCAGCTCGGTTGCGCTCTCCACCTGTCTGAGGGCACAGGGAGCGCGCAGGACATCGCCCGGTTGCTTTTCGGTCTGGCTCAATGCCAGCATGGCGTGGGCAGGTATAAAGAGGCTGTTGAGACTTATACACGGGCTTTCGACCTGTTCGAGCAGAGCGGAGACAGGGACAACGCGGTCCGTATGCTGGAGCAGCCCCTGATCCTGGCAGAAAAGGGCGCAGACGCAACAGGGCTTCTCGAGAGAGCGATTGCCCTGGCGGGTCCCGGATCGTTGCGCGCTGAGGCCCTTGGCGGGAAATACGGTCTCGCCGTCTACCACGCTACAGGTGACTATCAGAAAGCCGCCTCGCTGTTCGACCGTGCGCTGCGCGCCGCAAGGCAGTCCAGGGACCGCCCCCAGGAATTGTCAGCGCTGATGAACCGCGGACGCGTGGAATGCGATGAGCTGCACTTCGAAGAAGCGCACAGGCTGGAAAAGGAGTCCACCCGGCTTGCGCAGGAATACGAAGACGTCTGGATCGAGCTGGTGTCGCTGGGAAGCGATATTCAATCATTGCTGGGCCTCGGACGGTTGGCCGAAGCTGAGAAGCTGACTGATTCTGTCAGGGCCTTGGGAGAGCGCCGTGGCGTGCACATCCGCAAACTGGCTACTGTAAACTTGGGCTTCCGCTTTGCCGTGCAGCGCCAAAAGGGAGCGCTTGCGGCCGCTCGCGAGATAAACGAGAAGGCGCTCGCTGCTGGACCCGTTCCTTACGCCATCTGGAGCCTCGCGGACAGGGCTCTCCTGGAGTTTGAGCAAGGCGATGCGGCCCACGGTGCTCAGTTCCTCCGTAAAGTGGAAGAACAGGCTCATATGGCCGACGCCTACATCGTTTTCCACTGGGAGGGTTGGCTCATCGTTCTGATTTCCCTGATCGCCTGGTTCACTGGCGAAGCCGTACGTTTTGAAGGCGCAGAAAGCGCCGCACGAGATCTCCTTTCGAGGGGCGGCCTTCGTAAGGGAGACCTTGTGCATCTCCACGCCGGACTTGGGCTTATTACGGTCATACGGGGGGATGGCGAAGCTGCCGGAAAGCACTACACGGAGCTACTCCCGTTCCGCGGACTGGTCGTCTGCCCGTACCAGGGCTTTGTGGCAGATCATCTCCTGGCTTTGCTGGCGGGCACGATGGGAGATCACACGCGAGCACGTGACCATTTCAACGCGGCCCTAACTTTCTGCCGAAATCAGGGATTGACGCTCGAGCTGGCATACACATGCTGGGACTATGCGCAGTTTCTTGTCGAGAGCACAGAGAGTCGTGATCCTGCGCTTGCCGCGAGTCTTTGCCATGAGGCGGCTCTGATCGCGAGGCACTGCGGTCTTCCCCTGGCTCATCGAGAGACTGGCGAGATTACAGAGCCAGCTCCAACGCAAGCCCGTGCGGCCGGCGCATCGAGATTCGTTGAGCGAAAGAGAAGTGGAAGTTCTGCGGCTGCTCGCGGAAGGGCTGAGCAACGCTCTGATAGGCGAGAGGCTGTTCATCAGCTTGCACACCGTGGCAAACCACGTGCAAAAAATCCTGGAAAAGACCGGGGCGGTGAATCGAACGGAAGCCGCGATGTATGCCGTTCGTCACAATCTCACCGGGACAGGAACCCCTCCCGAATAGTGCGCGCGCAAAAAGCGGCGCACGGTCCACGGCACACGAACGCTTGGCCAGCCTGCGGACACGATTCCAGAATCCGTGGTACCCTCGGACGCGCGCGATGT